>JAFRKI010000006.1 GCA_017431825.1 Erysipelotrichaceae bacterium
ACCACAGGTAGTGGCTGAAACGACTTTGATCACTACTTCACCAGGTCCGGCTGTCGGCTTGTCTGCTTCACCGATCTCCAGATGTCCAGGTCCGTAGTAAAGAACTGCTTTCATTTTTTCACTCATTTGGTTTTCTCCTTTAATCTTCTTTTTATAATATCCCATCTCAAAGATGGGATATTTTATTGTTTTTATCAGTTTGTGGCTGACTATAAATCATGATCTGATTCAGGGGATTGCACTTATTCCACTGTTGTTTAGAATATGCTCTGCAGCAGCTGAATGATCTTGATCTGGATCCAGGCGATCAGTTCGCCTCCTCCTGATAATGCTGATACCATACCGGCAGATGCATCGATCAGACCACTGTTTGCTGCAACAGCCGTAAACAACGGAGCCAGATTGGTAGCTACAAACAGCTGGAACGAAATGTAAATAACGGCAATTATCAGCGTTCTGAAAGAATTTCTCTTACCAGCCATTACCGGTGCAACCATGAAGTAAGTCATGGCCGGTAAATCCGTGAATGGTAACATTCTGTTGAATGGCAGTACCATTGCAAGAAGGATGGTAACAGGAACCATGATCATAGCCATGGTAATGATATCTCTGTCGCCTAATACAACGGCCATATCCATACCGATATTCAAGTGTCTGCCAGGGAATTTTTCACTTAAGTATTCCTGTGCTGCATTTGAAATAGGGCTTAAGCCTTCCATCAGGATCTTGACCATACGTGGAAGCACGAACATTACAGCGCCCATGCCGACACCGGCAACCAGTGAATCCTGCCAACTGACACCGCAAACCAGCGATAATACGAAGCCAAGTATGAAACCTAAGAACAGAGGTTCAGTAAGGAACTGGTATTCTTTCTTGATATCACCAAAATTGATATTGATCTTATTAAGACCAGGAATATGATCAAGAATCCAGTCAAGACCCATACATAAGTACATGGAAACTGGAAAACTCTGAGTGGTGATTGTTACGCCAGGATAACCGAGAAATTCCTCGATGACCTTTTCGTGTTTATCGCACAGCAAAAGAACGACAGCACCGTAAATACCGCCGACGATGCAGCCAACGACAAAACTACCGGTCAAGGCATAAGCCAGAGCGGCAGCCATGATGAAGTGCCAGAAATTCCATAAGTCAACGTTAAGCGTGTTGGTCAGATTCAAAACAAGCAGTATAACATTTACGACGATAAGAACGGCAAACATCGCGACTACCAGTGCACCGGTTGAGAAAGCAATACCGCTCGATACAGGCCAGCCCATATCATAGACATCAAGCATGATGTTGAATTTGGACTGTAAGCCAGAAATGATTGGTGAAAGATAGCCGCCCATTAAGCCGGTAACAAGGTTGATACCGATAAAGCCGACACCGACAGTCAGACCGGCACGCATGGCCTTTACAGGTTTCATCTTGAAGACCAGGCCGATCAGGAATATTATGATCGGCATGACTACGGATGCACCTAGACCTAAGATAGTGTTGATAACATTTAACATGATTTGTTACTCCTTATTATTTTCAAGTTCTTTTAAATACTCTGCAATTTCTGCATAGAGCTGTCTGGCACCCCTGTTCATCAAGATAGGAATACCGTCAAAACTCTTAACTCCGTTAAGTTCAACTGAACCGATAGGTGTTGTATGCACAACAACATCTGGCCGATTATTGGCTATCATGCCGCTGGCTTCAGACACATTGGCTTCAGTAATGACAACGTCAGTGATATCGTTGTCTTCCAAACCTTCTTTAAGTCTGGAAGCAACCAGCGTTGATGTCGCAATACCACTTCCGCAGATCGACAGTATCTTGTACTTCATAAGCAGCCCCCCTTTATCCTATATTGCAACCGGCTATACCGTTCGTTGCCTTCATCCTTCTCTGAATATCTCCACTCCCAATTCGCTTATCTGCCTGTAAAGGTCATTTTCAAGATAACGGTCAGTGATCCAATAATCTATATTTGAATAAGGAATGCATTTCATCATCTCCCAGCCTTTAAGCTTACTGGAATCTGCACATAGTATTACGGTCTTTGAGTGTGAGACAAGTTTCTGTTTTATTAGCTTATTATCCAGCCTTTCATCAAGAACTCCATAATCGTAGTTAAGATACGGTCCGGAGATAAAACATTTATCAAAATATAAATCATCAATGAAATCAGCAGTAGCCAGTCCTGATATCGTCAAATGGCCTTTAAGAATCTTGCCAGGCAGAATATTGATATCAAGATCGGATTCTTCGTTTACGGCTTCCATCACGATTGAAACAGAATTAGTGAAAATGGTCACGTTCTTCTTATTGATATATTTCAGAATACTGAGAACCGTTGTTCCTGAATCCATGAAAATGACATCGCCGTCTTCAATCATGTTGGCTGCTTTCATGGCTATAACTTCTTTAGCAGCCCTGTTCGCCTTAACTCTTGTTTCAAACTGTGGAAGCGAAGAATCACTGTGAGACGGAACAACACTCCCTCTGGCACGGATTATTTTCTTTTCATTTTCGAGAACGATCAGGTCTCTTTTGATTGTTGCGTATGAAACATTTACTTTTTCTGCAATATCCTTGGGAGACATTACTCCAGCTTTGATAACCTCTTCAACAATTTTCTCTCTTCTGATTACAGCTTTATTCATTTTTCCACCTTTCACTGGCTCAACATATAATGATTGGCTCATTAGTATTGTTGTCATTGTTATCCTTCGGGAATAATGATTCCTTAAGATTATTTTGCTTCATTCTTTTATCCCAAAATAATCATTTTTATTAAAAAATGATGCATTTTTGAGCATAACAAAGATTAAATGAGCTTTTTAAAATTTTATGAGCCTTTTTTATCATTTTAAAGGAATAATGAATTATTCTGAAATAAGATAATCCGGTTCTTGTTTTTATTATCAACACTTTTACCGTAATCATAAATAAAGACCATCTCACTTAACACATGAGATGGTCTTTGGTATATTTAGCTAATCAATTAGGAAATTACTTCAAATTGCGAATTGTACAGTTCCGCATAGAAGCCCTGCTTGGCCAGCAGTTCTTCGTGCTTGCCGGTCTCGATGATATCGCCGTTGTTAAGTACCATGATGATATCGGCATTCTTGATGGTCGAGAGCCTGTGGGCGATGATGAAGGACGTTCTGTCTTTGGTAAGATCGTCCATGGCTTTCTGGATGATCAGCTCCGTTCTGGTATCGACTGAAGAAGTGGCTTCATCCAGTATCAGCAGCGGCGAATCCTTGATCATGGCCCGGGCGATGGTGAGCTGCTGCTTCTGTCCTTCGGACAGGGACAGCGAGTCATCCAGCATCGTATCGTAGCCCTTTGGCAGCGATTTGATGAAATGTCTCAGTCCTACCGCCCGGCAGACTTCGTTCAGCCTTTCATCGGAGACGTTTTCCTGATTGTATACGAGGTTCTCTCTGATGGTTCCTTCAAAGAGCCAGGTATCCTGCAGGATCATGTCAAAGAGGTCTCTGACGTTTTCTCTCTTCATGTCTTTTATATTGACGCCGTCGATGGTGATCGAGCCGCTGTTTACTTCATAGAAGCGCATCAGCAGGTTGACGATAGTGGTCTTGCCGGCACCGGTCGGTCCGACGATGGCCACCTTCTGTCCGGATCTGAAGTCGCCCGTAAAGCCGTGGATTATCTCCCTGTCAGGGTCGTAACCGAATCTTACGGAATTGAAGGAGACATTGCCTTTACAGTCGGTAACTATTATCTGCTTGTCGCTTTCATCTTCCATCTCTTCCTCTTCCAGTATCTCGAAGACTCTTCCGGAAGCAGCGGAAGCCTGCAGGATCGAGGTCATCGACTGCGCAAAGCTTCCTAAAGGCTGGGAGAACAGCCGGGAATAGATCGTAAAGGAAATGATGGTACCGTAGTCCATCGAATGAGAACCGTTCAGTATCATACCGATGCCGATGATGAAGATGGCGGCATAAGCCAGATGTCCCGATAAGGCCATCAGCGGTCTTGAGACGCCCATGATGAGATTGGCCTTGACGGAATTGCTGTAGAGCTCTTCATTCTTTTTGTTGAAGACATCGATGGCATTGTTTTCACCGTTGAAGGATTTTACCACGTGATGGTTGGTAAAGACCTCTTCGATGTGTCCGTTTATCTCTCCGAGGTTGCTCTGACGCTTGCGGAAATACTTCTGAGCCCTGTTGCTCAAGGTGAACATCATGATGAAACCGATCAGCGAACAGCCGACACAGGCAAGGGAAAGCGTCACGTTCACCGAAAACATCATGAAGATCACGCCCACGAACAGCAGGATAGCGCTCAAGAGCGTAGCGATGGTCTGGGACAGAGCCTGGGATATCGTATCGACATCATTGGTGAATCTTGACAGGATATCGCCTCTGGTACTGGAATCAAAGAATCTCAGTGCCAGTCTGTTTAACTTGTCGTTAAGTGAGGTCCTGAGCTTTCTGGCAACGCCCTGGGTCGTGCTTACCATGACCCACTGCTGGATATAGCCGATCAGCGCACCTGCCGCATAAAGCACGAGCAGGAATGCACAGGAACTTCTGAAGGCGTTCATATCGACGCCGCTCTCACTGGCTACACCGCTGGTGATGATGTTCATAAGATCGGATATCTTACGCGGTCCGATGATGCTCGGTACCGTCGACAGAAGCGAACACAGTACCACGATTATGATGGCCGGCAGGAAAGACTTCGCAAATCCTGCCAGCTTGGCCAGTGCTTTAAGATCCATTTTCTGATTAGGATCGAACTGCATGTTTCTTCCACCACCCATAGGTCCCGGCATATCAGAGTTCCTCCTTGCTTAACTGTGACAGGGCAATTTCCTTGTATACTGCACATGTCTTCAGTAA
This sequence comes from Erysipelotrichaceae bacterium, assembly GCA_017431825.1. Lineage (GTDB taxonomy): Bacteria > Bacillota_I > Bacilli_A > Erysipelotrichales > Erysipelotrichaceae > Colivicinus. Next base: position 4,878 of record JAFRKI010000006.1, read on the forward strand.
TTCTTCGTGTCTGCCCATACCGACGATCCTTCCTTCATCGAGGACCAGGATCTTATCGGCATTCTTGATCGTGCCGATACGCTGGGCGATTATGATAACGGTCGCATCCTTGAAGCTTTCCCTGATGCCCTTTCTTACCAGCATGTCCGTTCTGTAGTCAAGAGCTGAGAAAGTATCGTCAAAGATGATGATCTCGCTGTTTTTGTATAGGGCTCTGGCGATGGATAAACGCTGCTTCTGCCCTCCGGATAAATTGGTGGCGCCCTGCGTTATCTCAAAGTTCAGGTCGCTCACAAAGTCCGCCTGAGCTATCTCCAGAGCTTTTCTCACTCTTTCTTCATCTATTGTTTCAGAGCCGTAGGTAACGTTTTCCAGTACCGTTCCTTTGAATAAGGCGGCCTTCTGGAAGGCAAAGCTTACCTTGTCCCTGAGTTCTTCCAGTTTGTAGTCTCTGACGTCGACGTCATCGACCAGTACCTTGCCCTTACCGGCGTCATAGAAACGCGGTATGAGATTGACCAGAGTGGTCTTGCCTGAGCCGGTGGCACCGATGATGGCTACCGTTTCTCCCGGCATGGCGGTAAAGGTGATGTCATTTAACACGTCGTTTTCTTCACCTGCATAGGAGAAGTCGACGTCTTTGAATTCGACCTTTCCTCTCACTTTGGCTTTCTTTCCTTCACCGTCAGTCAGGGTTATCTTCGTATCCAGTACTTCGTCGATCCTCTTGATGGATACGATGACTCTCGGCAGGATCAGGAAGGTAACTGACAGCAGCATGAAGGACATCACTACCTGAATGGCATAGGATGTGAAAGCGGTCATGTTGCCGATGGTAGCGGCCCTGTTCATCAGAGCATCAGTACCCGAATAACTGTTGATGATAATTGCACCGATCCAGTATATGGCCAGGGTAAGACCGTTCATGGCGATCGTCATCACCGGTCCGATGATGCCCGTTATCCTGCCGGTAAAGACGTGATTGGCATAGATATCGGAATTGGTCTTTTCGAACTTGTTCCTCTGGTATTCCTGAGCATTGAAGGCTCTGATGACTCTGACGCCGGCGATGTTTTCGCGGCTGACGTTGTTCAGCCTGTCGGTCAGTTTCTGGATCAGGTTGAAACGCGGTATGCAGATAAGAGCCGAGATAACGACAGTCAGGACGATCATCAGTACTACGACGATGGTCGCAAAGGTCCACTTGAGATCCGCATTGGAGATCTTGACGATGGCCAGTCCGGCCATCAGAGGAGCCTTGACCAGCAGCTGCAGTCCCATGGACAGGAACATGTTGGTCTGGGTTATGTCGTTGGTCGTCCTGGTTATCAGGGAAGCGACCGAGAAGCTGTTTACTTCGTTATCGGAATAGGCCACGACCTTGTTGAAGACCTTGGCTCTTAGGTTCTTTTCGAAATTATTTGCTACCAAGGAGACGAGGATGAAGGTCGCCATGCCGCTGACCGTACTGGCCAGCGCACAGCCCAGCATCTTCACGCCATTTTCCATAACGGCCGCCATGTCTGCGATATTGGCCTGGACCATCGTTGCCAGGGCGCTGGTATATTCCGGCATCTTCAGTTCGAAATAAACGTCAGAAACGATGGTAAACACCATCAGCAGCATCAGGAGGCAGTCTCTTCTGGTAAGATTCCTAAATACTTTCATCTTTTCCTCCTTCCCTGAATGATTCGTTCATGACGATCTGCATCTTCTTTGATATCTTAAGGAAAGTTTCGATCTCCTTTTCACTTAAGCTTTCCAGCAGTCTTTCATGGGCTCTGACCATTTTTTCAAAATTATCATGACTCAGTTTTTCGCCCTTCTTCGTAAGCCTGATCACGGACTTGCGGGCATCCCTGTCGGATGCCGCCGTTTCGATCAGGCCCTTGTCTTTCATCTTCTTTAATAAGACGGAGATCCTGGCCGTTGAAACACCCAGTTCCTTGGCCAGATCGGCCGCAATGACTTCTTCCCTGCGGTGATGGTCGAGATGACCCAGGACAAAGTTCTCACCCCTTTCGCCCTTATCGATATGTTCGAGCAGAGGTACGGGACGGTTATCCTTTATCGCTTCCATCAGCTTTATGGCTTTTTCTCTTCTGTTCATAATAATTAACCCTGTTAATATTTAATGTTAACCCAGTTAGTATTCTATCCCCTGGAGAGTTCAAAGTCAACAAGATAAAAAAGATCTCTTTTCAGAGATCTTTTCTTTTCCTTTTATATGAATCCTATTTGCTAAGGTATTCGCCGATCGACCTGGCAGCCAGCTTTCCTGCACCCATGGCGGAAATGACGGTCGCCGATCCGGTGACCGCATCACCTCCGGCATAGACGCCTTCTCTGGTGGTCTTGCCGCCGTCATCGACGACGATGCCACCGCGGTTAGTCACTTCAAGACCTTCAGTAGTCGACTTGATCAGCGGATTAGGTGAAGTACCGATGGCCATGATGACACAGTCGACATCCAGTTCGAATTCGCTTCCAGGGATCTCGACCGGTCTTCTTCTGCCCTTTTCATCAGGCTCGCCCAGTTCCATCTTTATGCAGCGGATGCCTTTAACATAGCCGTTTTTCGGATCGCGCGGATCTTCTTCGTTCCTGTAGCCGAGGATCTCGACTGGATTGTTCAGAAGACGGAAATCGATGCCTTCTTCTTCGGCGTGTTCAACTTCTTCCTTACGGGCCGGAAGCTCGGTCATCGAACGTCTGTAAACGATGTAGACATGTTCCGCACCCAGTCTTAAGGCTGTTCTGGCCGCATCCATCGCAACGTTGCCGCCGCCGACGACTGCCACCTTGCCGCCTTTCATGATCGGTGTTACCGGATCTTCTTCATAAGCCTTCATCAGGTTGGATCTGGTGAGGAACTCATTGGCTGAATAGACGCCGTTAAGAGCTTCGCCCGGAATGTTCATGAAGGAAGGCAGACCGGCGCCGGAGCCGATGTATACCGCTTCGTATTCTTCCAGCAGTTCATCGACGGTAAGAGTCTTGCCGATGACGACGTCGGTATTGATGGTGACGCCCATGGCCAGGAGGTTGTCGACTTCCTTTTTGACGATGGCCTTAGGCAGCCTGAATTCCGGAATACCGTATACGAGAACTCCGCCCGCTGTATGCAGGGCTTCATAGATGGTGACTTCATAGCCCTTTCTGGCCAGGTCGCCCGCACAGGTCAGACCGCTTGGGCCGGAGCCGACAATGGCTACCTTGTGACCGTTGGAAGCCGGTTTCTGGACCTTTATTTCTTTGCTGTTATGATAGTCGGCAACGAATCTCTCAAGTCTGCCGATACCTACCGGTTCGCCTTTGATGCCTCGGACACATTTGGCTTCACACTGGGATTCCTGCGGGCATACTCTGCCGCAGACGGCCGGCAGTGATGAAGACAGCGATATGACCTCATAAGCGCCGTCATAGTCCTTTTTCTTTATCTTCGCGATGAATTCCGGAATGGAAATGTTTACCGGACAGCCGGTAACACACTGCGGGTTCTTACAGTTGAGACATCTGTCGGCTTCGTTTAATGCCGTTTCCTCATCATAACCCAGAGTAACTTCATTGAAATTGTGCGCTCTTTCCTGAGCATCCTGCATCGGCATCGGATTCTTTTCTAAACTCATATTAGGCATAATTACTTAACTCCTTTAAAGAGATTGCAGGCCTCTTCATATTTATGTCTTTCAAAGTCCACATACATCCTGTTTCTGGACATGGCTTCATCGAAGTCTACCTGATAACCGTTGAAATCAGGACCGTCGACACAGGCAAATTTGGTCACCTTCTTGCCGTCGATATTGAGCGTCAGACGGCAGCAGCCGCACATGCCCGTTCCGTCGATCATGATCGGATTCATGGATACATCTACCGGTACTTCGAATTCCTTGCAGGTCAGGACGACGAACTTCATCATGATCAGCGGTCCGATGGTGATGACCTTGTCGAAGTGTCTTCCTTCCGCAAGCATTTCCTTTAACGGAACGGTGACATTGCCCTGTCGGCCATAGGAGCCGTCATCGCTCATGACGATCAGTTCCGAGGAGGCTTCCCTGAATTCGTCTTCCAGGATGAGCAGGTCTTTGTTTCTGAAACCGATGATGGAAGTGACCTTGCAGCCTTCTTCCTTCAGGGCTCTGGCTACCGGTAAGGCGATGGCACAGCCCACGCCTCCGCCGACGACACAGACTTCCTTCAGTCCTTCGATCTCCGTCGGTCTGCCCAGAGGCCCCACAAAGTCCTGCAGACAGTCACCGGCTTCCTTGTGGTTGAGCTCATAAGTGGTGGCTCCCACGATCTGGAAGATGATGGTGACCGTTCCTTTTTCCCGGTCATAGCCGGCAATGGTCAAAGGGATGCGTTCGCCGTTTTCGTTTACTCTCAGGATGATAAACTGTCCGGCTTTGGCCTTTCTGGCCACCAGCGGCGCTTCAATGACCATCCTGGTGACCGTTTCATTCAAACTCTCTTTTTCTAAAATCCTGTACATAGCTTAGTCCTTTGAAGCAATGGCTTCTATTTCTATCAGTCCGCCTTTAGGCAGGGCCGAAACTTCAACGCAGGTCCTTGCCGGGTAATGCCCGTCATTGAAATACGAGGCATAGACGGCATTGAACGCTGCGAAATCATTCATGTCTTTAAGATAGACGGTGGTCTTTACGACACTATTAAGCGTAAGACCGCCTTCCTTCAGAATGGCCTTAAGATTATCCAGAGCCTGTCTGGCCTGATCTTCGATGCCTTCCTTAAGTTCACCGCTGATCGGATCGGCTCCCAGGCATCCCGATACAAACAGCAGGCTATCCGTTTCAATAGCCTGCGAATAAGGACCGATAGGAGCAGGTGCATTTTCTGACCTGACTGTTTTCATAATCCCTCCTTAATTATAGTATTCTTCGATATCTTCAAGCTTGTTGAAGTAGTAATCATGAGCGTTCTTATATTCAAGATTGAAGGTGGTATCATCGCCCCGGTGAAGTGAAGACATGTAGTCATGAGCTTCGATCTCTTCTTCGGGGTTGGCTCTTAAGATGGTGGCAACGCCGACATTCGAACAGACATCGGATATCCTTTCGATGTCATTGAGAAGGTTCAGGAAGATGGTACCGGAATAGACGTTGCAGCTGCCATTGGCCAGTCTTTTGACGTGGTGATCCTTCAGGGCGGAAGTGATATCGTCGACCACTTCTTCCAGCGGTTCGATGGATTTGGCTGCTATAACGTCCCTTTTCACGAAAGTCAGCCTGGTGAAGTCGAGGATCCTGTCGATGACTTCCCTTAAGACTACCAGTTCTTCCCTGGCTTCATCGGAGAACCCGTATTCATTGGTATGCAGCTCCAGCGCATAATCGGCGATGTTCTTGGCATGATCGCCCAGTCTTTCGAATTCGGTGGCTACCGAATAGTACTGGGACATGATATGGGCATACTCATCGGAATTGATATGGGCGGAGAGCTGGACCAGATAATTGCTGACCTTGTCGGTAAGCAGGTCGATATGCTCCTCGTCTTCATTGATCTCGGCAGCCTTTGCCTCATCATAATCATTCAGAATGTCAAAGGCCAGCTCGATGTTCTTGCGGGCCAGCTCATAGATATGGATCAGGATGTTGTAGCTTGAATTGAAGGCCAGTGAAGGCGATTCAAAGAACTTCGGATCAAGGGAAGCGACAAGCTCGTCATATTCGCTGAACGGTTCCTTGTCTTCCTTGATGATCATATAGGCAAGCTTCTCATAGAGCCCCAGGAAAGGCAAAACGATGAGTGCACAGACGATATTGAAAATGGAATTGGTATTGGCGATAAGACTCGAATTGGCTGTCATATCCCAGAGATTATCCAAAAGACCGAGTTTCCGGCAGATGAAGACGACAATGATGACGATGGCGGTCTTGGACAGGTTATAGAGAATGTTCACGGCACCGACGCGCTTGGATTCGGCTTTGGCCCCGATCGAGCAGACAATGGCCGTCGTTGAGCAGTCGCCCAGATAGACGCCCAGAAGCACCGGATAGATCGACTTGAAGAAGAGCTTTCCAGAAACGGAGAATGCCTGCAGGATACCGACGGTAGCGCTCGATGACTGCAGGATGAAAGATACCAGCAGACCGACACCGTAGCCGATGAACGGATTGCCTGAAAGGTGCATAAACAGCGAATCAAAGGCTCCGGAGCTGTTGAGATCGCTCACGGCGTTGGTCATATTAAGAAGGCCGGAGAACAGGATACCGAAGCCCATGAAGATGTTTCCTACGGTATCGGATCTCTTGGCCTTTACGAACATTATCAGGATGATGCCGATGATCAGCGTCAAAGGAGCCAGAGTCGACGGATTAAAGAACTGCAGCCAGTTTCCGGATGCGGAGTTCAGGTCCATCAGTCTGATGATCTGACCGGTAACGGTGGTTCCGATATTAGCACCGACGATGATGCCCAGAGACTGCTTGAGCGTCAAAAGGCCAGCTGCGACCAGACCGGAAGTGATGACGATGGTAGCCGTCGAAGACTGGACCAGAGCCGTAACCACGACGCCTAACAGAAAAGACTTGATGAAGTTATCGGTGACTTTTTCCAGGATGGCTTTCAACGTTCCGGTCGAACTTTCTTTCAAAGCACCGGACATCATGCGCATTCCGAACAGGAACATCGCCAGACCGCCGAATAAGGTGATTACGTTGAATATCGACATACTATAATTTTAAGATTTTTATCGTCTATTTACAATTGTATCCAAAAAGAAAAGTGCCTTAAGCACCTGTTTCTATTCGTCCCTTCCCATCTTGATGAGCCTGAGGATCACCGGAGAAAGGATGATGTTTATGAGAACTTCGAAGATGAAGTTTCCTCCGACCAGACCGAAGATCATATAGGCCCCGACGTTGTCATAGCCAAAGGCGGCACCCCAGGAAGCAACGGTCGGCAGGAAGAATAAAAGACAGCCTACCAGGAAGAGTCCGGTATTTACGACAGGACAGGTCAAAGCAGCCAGCACGGTCGCCAGGGTCCTGTTCTTTTTCTCGAGCAGTTTGTATACGATGCCTGCACAGAAACCGGCGGCGCTTCCCTTGATGAGGACGGTCAGTATCGTGCCTAAGACGTTGACGACCAGGAAGGCAGCGGCATCACCGGAAAGAAGGACCACCAGTCCGAAGACGAAGCCCAGCCAGGCACCGGCCCACGGACCGTAAAGAGCAGCACCCACGACGATCGGGATCAGTGTCAGCGATACCGAGAAGGGACCGAAACGGATGACTGATCCGATCAGCTGCAGAACGATCACGATAGCCGTAAACATGGCAACTGCCACGAGTCTTTTCGTTTTATCATTTTTCATAACAAACATTATAACACTGTTGTAAAATTAATCTATGTTTAAAGATAAGGCACCTGTATTAAAAGAAGGATTCAAGGACGGCATTCCTATCGGACTGGGATATTTTGCGGTGGCCTTTTCCTTAGGGATAATTGCTGCCAATGCCGGACTAAGCGCCTTCCAGGGATTCATGGCTTCACTGTTATGCAACGCCTCGGCCGGAGAATATGCGGGCTTTGTGGTGATCGCCACAGGAGCCGGCTACCTGCAGATGGTGATCATGACCGTCGTTGCCAACATGCGTTACTTGCTGATGTCGACAGCTCTGTCCCAGAGATGCTCGAGTTCGATGTCTCTGGCTCACCGTCTGGTTCTTTCCTTCTACATAACCGACGAACTGTTCGGGATAACGATAGCCCGTAAGGGCAAGGTCAATCCTTTCTATACCTACGGCGCTGTCGTTCCAGCGACCCTGATGTGGGCAAGCGGTACGGCCATGGGCATAATCGCCGGTAACATCCTTCCGTTAAGGATAGTATCGGCTTTATCGGTAGCGTTATACGGTATGTTTATCGCCGTCATCATCCCACCGGCCAAGGAAAACAGGGTGATACTCTGGACCATCATAGCCTGCTTCATACTGAGTTACCTGTCGGCTTATCACCTTCCTTTCATGAAGGATCTTTCCAGCGGTACCAGGACCATCATCCTTACTGTTATCATCTGTTCGGCCGTGGCCTGTCTGTTCCCGAGGGAGGAAGAAGATGCATAGTACCTGGATCTACATCATGATCATGGCAGCCGTCACCTTCATGATAAGAGCCCTGCCGATGACGCTCATAAGAAAACCGATAAGGAACGTCTTCATCAGATCCTTCCTTTACTATGTCCCGTATGTGACGCTGGCGGTCATGACTTTCCCGGCCATCATCGAATGCACCAACTCGATGTGGGCCGGAGTACTGGCTCTTGTCATAGGGATCTTTGCTGCCTATAAGAACGTTTCCCTGATCGGTGTCGCTCTTATCTGCTGTCTGACGGTTTTTATATCTGAACTGTTTATCTTATAATTGTTTTACGGAGTAGATTATGAAAAAACTGCTTTTATTATTACTGACTTTACTGTTATGCGCCTGCACTAGAGGGCTTCCTGAACTGCCTGAGCCTGAATTGGCCGATGGCATCAGAGGAAGCCAGTTTGGCATCGATAAGAACATCAATGAAGAGACTATCGATAACTATCTGGGAAGAAGCGATTCGGTCTATATCGACTGCCGGATGCTGAAGGATGAAGCCAACTATGAAGCCATCGGCGGCGACTCCTATCTGAGCGGCTATGTCAAAGGTTTTGAAGTCGTGCCTTATCCGTATCTGTGCAATGTCGTCGGCCTGCCGCCTGAAGTGGGAAGCACCTATTCGGGTACGACTCTTTTCACCCAGAATGATGACGGTACTTACAGCGCCAACTATGAAGAATCTGACAAGGTACTGGAAGCCCTTTTCCCTAAAGATAAGGTGATCTTCCTGATGTGCGGCGGCGGCGGTTATGCCGGCATGACCAAAAATCTTTTGATTGCCAGAGGCTATGACGCATCCAGGATATACAATACCGGCGGCTTCTGGTATTACGAAGGCAAGAATGCCGTATCCACAAAAAGAGACGACGGTACCTATGATTTCTCCGGTATCTCCTACCATGAGATAAACTTCAGGGAACTGACGCCTGTCGAAGGCTATGATCCAAATGGAGGTCCAAACGTCGACCCCCGTCCTGAGGATTCAGCCATCATAAATCTTGAAGACACCGAATTTATCGAAAACAATGATGACACTTTTGCGCTCCTGATCTATCTGCCGGGCTGCACTTCCTGTGCGTCTTTCAAGCCGGTCCTTGAAGAACTGGCAGCTTCCGGACAGCTTCCGGTATACCAGGTATCCTTCGATCTGGTAAAAGACCTGAATGACTTTGTGGTCGTCAGGTACACACCTTCGCTGTTCCTTTACAAGGAAGGAAAGTTCATTGCCTTTCTTGATCCCGGAAACAAAGATGATACCCCTTATTACGAAAATGTCAGAAACCTCTCGACCTGGATAGCCGGATATCTGGATATCGATATAATCGAAGGCGAGGCAGTCAATACGGATACAGGATGTGATGACAGCGCCTGTACACTTGGATAAACAGAAACGGGGTTCAAAACCTCGTTTTTATATTAATGATAAAGATATAATATTTATGTAAATATGGGTATTATCGATCTGTCTGAAATATCGCCAAGTGCGTTGACCATCATATCCGTGTCGCTGATCCTGATCTGCGGTTTTCTTTTGACGCGAGTGACCAAGGTCTTAAGGCTACCTAACGTCACGGCCTATATCATCGCGGGCATCCTGATCGGTCCTTATGTCCTGGACCTCATTCCGCAGTCATTCGTGGAAGGAACGGAATTCCTGCCGGACGTGGCACTGTCTTTCATTGCCTTTTCCACCGGCCAGTTCTTCAGGATGGAGACTCTTAAGAAAGGCGGCATGAAGGTCGTGGGCATAACTGTCTTTGAATCCTTGCTGGCTTTCGTTGTGGTCTTTATCCTGACGAGATTCATCCTGGGACTTACGCTTCCGTTCTCGATCGTGCTCTCGGCCCTGGCTACCGCTACCGCTCCGGCATCGACGATGATGACCATCAGGCAGACAGGTGCCCACGGCGATTTCGTGGAGACTTTACTGCAGGTGGTTGCCCTGGATGACGTCGTCGGTCTTCTTGCCTACAGTATCGCCATCACCGTTGCCCAGTCCTTCTTACAGGGCGGCGGTTTCAATATCATGAACATCCTGACACCGCTTATCAGCAACTTCCTGGCCGTTCTTTTAGGTGCCATATTCGGACTGCTGATTAAGCTCTTCATCCAGGATAAAAGATCGACTGACAACCGTCTGATCATTGCCATTGCGATGATCTTCGGTTACTGCGGTATCTGTACCCTTTTCGACATATCGCCGCTGCTTGGCTGCATGATGATGTCGACGGTCTACATCAACATTTCCGATGACGACCGTCTGTTCAAACAGATAAATTACTTCTCACCGCCGCTGCTGCTTCTGTTCTTCGTGAGATCGGGTATCAACTTCGATCTGGGAGCCCTGTTCGCCGGACAGGCAAGCGTCGGCAACTTCCCGCTGATCCTTATCGGTTTCCTTTACTTCTTTACCAGAATGGCCGGCAAGTATGCGGGATCATATCTGGGCTGCTTATGGGCTCACAAGGATGAAAAGGTCCGTAAGTATCTGGGCTTTGCGCTGTTCCCGCAGGCCGGAGTCGCCATCGGTCTGGCGGCGCTTGGTGCCAGGATACTCGGGGGACAGGCCGGCAGCGCTCTCAACACCATCATCCTTTCTTCCAGCATCCTCTATGAGCTCTTCGGACCGGCCTGCGCCAAGTTCGCTTTATATAAATCGGGCTCCTACTCGGATAAACTGGAAGACATAACGGACGTCAGTGTCACCGATGAAAACGGTGAAGAGAAGTCTTCTCTGGAACTGCTGATCGAAAGGATCCATGAGATCCAGAAAGACCTGCCGAAACACGAAATAGACGAAAATGAAGAAGCCTTTGAAGAAGGCTACGATGAATACTATGAAAACATAACTCATCCGAACAAAAGGAGGAAAATAAGATGACAGACTCATTAGCGGTATTGCTGGGACCATGGTCAGCAGCATTGAACCTGTATTCGATACTGTTCAGGATAATACTGGCGATAGTGTTTTCAGCCATCATCGGCTGTGAACGTGCCAGCAAGAGACACTCGGCCGGTTTAAGGACGTTCATGCTGGTGGTACTGGCCGGATGCTTCTCGGTAATGATCGATCTGGTACTGAATGCCGGAAATCTCTGCATCATCGCGGCAGCCACTATCGTTGCGGTATCGTCCTTGAGTTCAAATTCCTTATTCACTTCTTCCAGGAATCAGATAAAGGGTCTTACCACTTCGGCCGCTCTTTGGATATCGGCCATCATGGGCATGGCCATCGGTGCCGGATACTATACCCTGTCGCTGATCATCCTGATCGCGATCATGGTGACTCTGTCATTCTTCCCGAAACTGGAGAAGTTTCTCAAGGACCGTTCCAATCATTTCGAGGTACATCTGGAACTAATCGATTCCAAGTACCTGCAGAACTTCGTTACGACGATCAGGGAACTCGGCCTGAGCATAGATGATATCGAATTCAACCCCGCCTACAGGCAGTCGGGACTGAGCGTCTATTCGATAGCGATCTCCATATCCAATAATCTTCTGAAACAGTACAAGACTCACGAGGAAATAATCGAGGCGCTCAAGACTCTCGATTATGTATACCATATAGAAGAGATCCAATAAAAAAACCGGAATCAGTTCCGGTTTTTTATTTGTGTATTAAGCTGTATCATTCAGCATCCGAATATTCTTCAGGCTTTTCTTCAGCATTCTTTTTATTCTTTATCCTGTGATAAAGATTGATGAGCGCCGGATAAAGAGCTATGCAGTATAGTACTGCGATGATGCTGTAAGTGAAATGGCCCCAGTGGGCACCGAGCAGGGCATCGAGCCAGTTCTTTAAAAACAGCATCATGGCACCTAACGGTAAAAGTCCGATCAGGCCCATCAGCCATCCGCCGTTCTTTAATCCTGCCGGTTCAAATCTCACCCATTTTCTTTCGACGAATCTGGCGATCGGGAAGGCGATGAGCAGACAGATATCTCCATAGCCGTCGGTCATCATCTTTAAAGGATCGACCAGCAGTTTTCCGTCGACATAATCCATCGGATAAGGCTTGAAGGTTATATAGAAGATACCGATGACCCCGATGAGGAAGCTTGCTGCAAGCAGCACGTTTTCCTTTTCCGGATGCTTCTCCACGTAAGCTATCAGTTTTGCGGCCGCAAACAGTGCCAGTGCCGTTTCCAGCAGGGCCACCAGTACGTCCTGAGGTGTATGGACGCCCAGATAGTTTCTGGAAAAGCCCGTAAGAAGCAGCAGTATTATGCATATCACGGAAATGTATTTTTTCTTATCTTTGGCAACTATGGCCGTACCGCCGTATATCGGTCCGGATATGGCGACATGACCGCTCGGGAAGGAATAACCGGTAGCGGTGCTTAAGGAATCGCCGTACGGGATGACCCGCGGATCCTTGATCCACGGACGGTAGACACAGGCCGTCAGTTTTACCAGAGCGTTGAAACTGCAGCACAGATAATAGGAAAGGAAGACAAAAAGCCCCTTCTTCTTGTCTATTACCCAGTAAATGAATGCCGGTAAAAAGACGACGAAACTTATCGAAAAAAGGGAAAGCAGTTCCATGAAAGGAGTAAGAAAGTCGTTTATCAGTTCACGGAATTTCTGCAGTAAAAGCAAGTATTCTATATCCATTGTTTTCTCCCTCTAAGTATCTAGGAAAATAAACACAGGTCCTGTTCCGTTTCTATTATACAGGTATTTCGTTTTTACGCTTAAGACATATCGTTTTTATTGTTATTAAATAAAAAGCCCTCGGTATCCTGATGACTGAGGGCTGTGTTTCAGCTGTTTCGTTTGGCTGCTTCTACGGTATTGTTTATAAGAACGGAAGTGGTTACCGAACCGACACCTCCCGGTACCGGAGTGATCGCCTTAACGAGCGGTTCGACTTCTTCAAACAGGACGTCACCGCACAGTTTTTCTTTTTCCTCATTCCAGGAAATGCCGACATCGATTATGGTCTGTTCAGGATTGACGTAATCTTTATTTACTGATTCCATAACACCGGTGGCACAGATAAGGATATCGGCCTTTGATGCGATGTTTCTGATGTCAACCGTCTTTGTGTGGCAGATCGTAACAGTGGCGTTTTTATTCAACAGCAGCATAGCCACCGGCTTGCCGATGACCAGCGACCGTCCCAGAACGACCACGTTTTTTCCTTTGACGTCTATGCTGTAGTGATCGAGTATCTCAACTGCAGCCTTGGCAGTACATGGCGCAAAGCCCAGTTCGGTATTGGTGAAGACGCCGGCCAGTGACAGATCGCTGCAGCCGTCCACGTCCTTTTCGGGTCTGATGTAATTCCTGAGCTTACGGTCATCGAATCTTTTCGGCAGAGGTCTGAATATCAGTATGCCATGGATCTTCGGATCTTCATTGGCCTTATCCAGAGCCTCATAAAAGACGCTTTCTTCCACGTCTTCCGGGAAGACATATTTCTTTATCTCAACACCGGTCTCAGCACCCCTCTTGTCTATTCCTCTTTCATAGGAGAGATCTTCATCCTTTTCACCTACCCGGAAAACGGCCAGTGTCGGAACTGTCCCTTTTTCCCTGAGCGCTTCAGTATCCATTCTGCTTCTTTCATTGATGGAAGCAGCTACTTCTTTTCCTTTTAACAGCTCAGCCATTGGTCAGCCTCTTACAGATATCGTCATAGACATTGAGAGCGAGCACCGAATACTCATCGAGAAGATCGACGGCTTCCTTATCGAGGCTCTCAGCGTATTCTCTGTCCTTCATGAGTCTGGTATTGACCAGGATATTGACATAGGCTCCGTACATGGCTCCGTGTGCCAGCATGACGCTGGTAGCCGCATCGGATACCGAAAGTTTCGAACCGATGAGAGCCAGTCTTTCATCCAGCTCGATGATCCTGGTGCAGTACTTGAGGATCAGTAAAGGCGAACTGGCGGCTGTTCTTAAACATCCTTCCATCTTTTCTTCATAGCCTTCGCTGTCCTTCGGCAGGGCATAGACTTCAGCCAGAGGCCTGAACGCTTCCGCATCGCCGTTGATGCAGCCCAGAAGATTGTTTCTGATGATATCCAGTTCCTTGCGGATATCACTGAGTTCTGTGCTGTACATGATGTATTTCGGCTTGCCGATGGTCAGATTGGTGACCATTTCACCAAGCGATGAAGCCAGGGCACCGACGGCGGCGCTTACGCCTCCGCCTCCCGGTACCGGTTCCTTTGATGCGGCAAGTTCCGCAAATTCTCTGATGCTTTTCTTATCCATTAGAATAACCCCGTTATGACGCCGTTTTCATCGACGTCGATCTTTTCGGCAGCCGGTACTTTCGGCAGTCCCGGCATCGTCATTATTTCGCCGGTCAGGGCTACGATAAAGCCTGCTCCGGCAGAGATCTTAAGATTCCTTACGGATACCGTAAAGCCCTCAGGAGCGCCCAGAAGAATCGGATCGTCCGAGAAGGAATACTGGGTCTTGGCCATACAGATCGGCAGGCTGTCGAAACCGTTGTCCTTGAGCTGCTGCAGCTGTTTAGGAGCACTGCCCACCAGCTGTACACCGTCTGCATGATAGATGCGTCTGCAGATATCTTCCAGTTTCTTTTCGATCGGATCATTGACGTCATACGCAAAGGAGAAATCATTCTTTTCTTCACAGATCCTGACGACCTCTTCGGCTAAGGCTCTGCCGCCTTCGCTGCCTTTGGCCCAGACTTCGCTTAAGGCGACATTCACACCAAGTTCCCTGCAGCTGGCTTCGATCAGATCGAGCTCGGCTTTGGTGTCGGTAGGGAAAGCGTTGATCGCTACGACGCATGGAAGCTTATAGACGTTCCTGATATTTTCAACATGCTGAAGAAGATTAGGAAGGCCCTTCTTCAGTGCTTCAAGATCCTCTTTGGCAAGATCGGCCTTGGCCACGCCTCCGTGATGCTTAAGGGCTCTTACCGTAGCCACTATGACGACGGCACTTGGCTTAAGCCCGGCCATCCGGCATTTGATATCCAGGAATTTCTCGGCACCGAGGTCAGCACCGAATCCGGCTTCCGTAACGGCGTAATCGCCGAGCTTCATAGCCATTCTGGTGGCAGTAACGGAGTTGCAGCCATGAGCGATATTCGCAAACGGTCCGCCATGGATAAAGGCCGGCGTTCCTTCCAGCGTCTGGACCAGATTAGGCTTAAGGGCGTCCTTAAGCAGGGCAGCCATGGCACCCTGGGCCTTGAGATCACCGGCAGTCACCGGCTTGTTTTCATATGTATAGGCGACGACGATCCTCGCCAGTCTTTCCTTAAGATCGCTGATGTCGGAAGCCAGGCACAGTACGGCCATTACTTCCGAGGCAACGGTAATGTCGAAACCGTCCTGTCTCGGAACACCGTCGGCTCTGTTGCCTAAACCGTCGACGATATTTCTTAACTGTCTGTCATTCATGTCGAGAGCTCTGCGCCAGATTATCCTGCGGCTGTCGATGTTCAGTGAATTGCCCTGATGGATATGGTTGTCCAGCATTGCTGCCAGCAGATTGTTGGCGGCGCCGATCGCATGAAAATCGCCGGTAAAGTGAAGATTGATGTCTTCCATCGGTACGACCTGGGCATAGCCGCCTCCGGCCGCTCCGCCTTTGATACCAAAAACCGGACCTAAGCTCGGTTCTCTTAAGGCCAGAACGGAATTCTTTCCGATCTTCCTTAATCCATCCGCAAGCCCCACGGACGTCGTGGTCTTGCCTTCACCGGCCGGTGTCGGATTGATGGCCGTTACCAGTATCAGCCTGCCGTCTTCCCTGTCTTTAAGATCATTCAGCAGCTTATAATCGACCTTGGCTTTATAGTTTCCGTAAAGTTCAAGGTATTCTTCCGGAACGCCGGCTTTTTGGGCTATTTCCGTGATCTTTTTCTTATTACAGGCCTGGGCAATTTCAATATCACTTAACATATCCGTATCCCCTTTTGTTCCCTTTAATTATATATGAGAAAGAAATAAAAAGCAGGTTTTAACCTGCTAATCATCCTCAGGCCCTTCCGGTCCTTTATGATGGCATCTCCTCTCGCCGAACTGTCTTCCTTCGTGATGAGGGCATTCGCCTCTTTCCGGGAATTCATGCGGCCCATCCATATGCCGGTGGCACGGTCCGTGATGCCTGAATTCATCAGGACATCTTTCCGGTCTTCCTTCTCTTAAGGAAACCGGTCCTCTTCTGATCCAGTCGTTGTTGAGTCTGGTCAGAATGTCTTTAAGGGTCTCTTTTTCCTCATCAGTGATGCTGGAGAAAAGATCCATCTCTTCTTCCAGGGCATTGAGCCTTTCGCGGCCTTTTTCGGTAAGTTCCAGGCTTACGGCTCTGGCATCGTCAGCTGTTTTATTTCTTGATAAGAGACCTTTCTCTTCCAGCTTGGAAACGATCTCGGAAATTGAACCAGGTCTTACGAACAGTTCTTCCTGCAGATCTTTCTGATTGACGGGACCTTCCGCAAGCTTTCTTAAGATCCTTTCCTGACCCATAGGTCTGCCATGAGGCTTTGATACGAACCTGGAAGCCAGGATGAATTCTTTCATGAGTTCTTCATTTATCTTTTTCATTTATATCCCTCCTTTATTTAGGTACCTTAATAATATAAAAGAAATACCCTGTTTGTCAAGGTACCTAAATAAATTTGCTTACTTCAATGAGTTCAGATACTCTTTATGTTCGTCACTGACTCGGAAGCTTTCTTTTGCCTTCTGAATGGTCTTGTTATGAGTCCATTCGTCTAGTCTTTTCTCTTCAAGATAAACGATCGCCGCATCCCACTGTTTGGCTAAAGCCGTCGCAAAATACCAGGCGATCATCATCTTAAGATAATAGTCATCGCCCTTCTTGGAGGCTACCAGTTCCGGATACTCTTCCTTGAAATCATCATCGAGGAATTCGTTCATCAGCATCCTTATTCCGAATCTGGCGGTATAGACATGTCTGGATGCGATCCATTTTCTTATGTACGGAAGAAACTTATCATGATTCTTCTTAAAGACCTTAGGCGATGACTGGTCCGATACCGGCCAGCAGTCGACATACGGAAGGAAAGTCTCCACGGCTTTGATGTACTGATCGAAGTCTTTGATCATGGCAATCACGAAGAAATGGATCAGGTTCTCCTCGTAGTACTGATGAGGCAGCGTGTTCAGGAATTCCTCCCTGGCTTCGCTTACAAAGATCTCCCTGGCCAACGCTCTCATTTCCGGAGTCTTGATCCCCAGTATCGTTTCCGGATCGATGTTAGGCACCAGCCTGGCCACGAACTGACGGTACTCTTCATCCTTAAGAGACAGGAGTTTCTTCTTTATTTCTTTTTTGTCCATATCTTATCCTTAAGATATCTGTAATACAGACTGTAAGTAAACTCATAGATACCGGCAACATAGACGATGCCGATGATGGCCCAGGAATAGTATTCCAGGAACTGCCAGCCGACAAAATAAGGGAGGCAGAACAGCATCGCGCCTGAAGCCTTATTTAAGTAATGGTGGGATGTCAGCATCTCTCCTCCCAGGATCGCATTCATGACGTACATGATGATGCGGAAGACGATGATACCGGCTACGAAATACCAGATAATGACCGGCAGCTGCTTAAAGAGAAACGGGAAGATCTTAATCAGCATTACCGCATAGAAACTCAGGTCGGCAACGCTGTCCAGTTTGGAACCGAAATCCGATACCAGACCCATCTTTCTGGCCAAAAAGCCATCGATCGCATCGGTAAGACCGCCTATCGTATAGATCACGATGAAAGCCGTACTCATCGGCTCGATGAATATCAGGGCGATGGATGCCACTAAGCGTAAAGCCGTGATGCAGTTGGGAAGATTCAGATATTTCTTTTTCATTACAGATATTATAACTCTTCTTGCGCCATGATTTGTCATTTGTCATAGACTAGATATTATTAATGTGATATTATATATAAGCGCTTAGGGGTGTCGTACAATGGTAGTACATCGGTCTCCAAAACCGCTGATGGGAGTTCGATTCTCTCCACCCCTGCCATTGCGATCAAAGCACGGAGAAGTCCGTGTTTTTATTCTGCTTTTGCGAATGATTTAGAATAAGTAATGATGAATGCCACTAAGCGTTGCGTGACTGTTCATATCAGCTGCCGGATAATTAAGGCAGAAAGGAGATGAAAGTGATTGATTTCAGAAAAGTCGGAGAAAAGATATCTCAATTTCGAAAAGATAAAAACCTCTCTCAGGACGACCTTGCCGACAGAATGTATGTTTCAAGACAACTGGTCTCCAAATGGGAGAACGGGATGGGGGTTCCCAAGATCGATCACATAATCGATCTGTGCGAGATCCTGGATGTGAGTTTTGAGGAATTGCTTTGTTTAAATGACGGAAAGGAGACGAAAGAATGATCCTTAGAAAGACTGTAATAGACGGCAGGGAAGTGTATGAACCGATCTCCCAAAAAGAAGCTCTTGAACTTGACGATAAAAGCGGGCTGATCTTTACGGATGAAGATGAAGAAGATGAATTCGAAGAAATCCTGGAAGATATGGAAGATGATGGATATGACTATTCGATAAACCTGGGAAAGGCCCATATCGGCCTGGACATCCTTAAACCGCTTTTCTCTAAAGGCAAAGGAAAGCTCATCGGCATGCTGCCGTTCATGGATGAAGAAGAGCTCCACCAAGTGGTGGAAACGGTTCTTGAAAGTGACGCCGATTATAAAGATCTGCCCCTTGCCGCCATGATGCCGTTTCTGGAAGAGAAGGATTGTGATGCCCTTTTTATGAAGGCAGTCTCTGAAAGATATCGCAAAGGCCTGAGCCTGACCGCCATGGCGCCTTTCATATCCGATGAATGCTTGTCGGTGCTGGTCGATGACTATGTGAACGGAAAATATCCGGATCTGAGTCTTGACGGCTTGTATCCGTTCATGGATTCAAAGGATGTCAGAAAGCTCTTTGAATATCATATCCGGAAACGCAAGGAAGACATGAATGCTTCTGCTGAAGAAAAGGTAACTATCGAGTAATTAAAACCCCGCTTATGGCGGGGTCTTATTATAATACGATCATCAGCAGCGAATGGGCCACGAACAGGATCAGGGCAACGAACACCGATACCGTAGTCAGGAACATCATTCCGACCTGCCTGTTGGCACCGTACTTCCTGATCTTGACGACCCGATAGACTCTGGTGGTAAGAAGGACCACGGCCAGGATGATCATCAATGCCAGTACCACCATCATGTATATGGAATATCTTTCCGGTACCATGAACAGAGCGTAAAGGGAAAGATTGAACAGGATATGGATGATTATGCAAGGCCTTATCGATTTGTGATACAGAGAGATCTTGCACAGCATGTAGCCCATGATGAAACTCGGTATCATCTCCACGAAGGATCCGTGAGCCAGTGCGTAGATAAGCGAACTGGCTATCGTTGCGAAGTACTTGCCGTAACGGCTCAAACAGTTGAGCAATGAGCCTCTGAAGGCATATTCCTCCAGGATCGGCGATATAAGGATAAAGGCTGCCACATAGATGATGTTGGACAGGTAATCGGAATTGATGGTGATGCCGATGCTCGATACCAGCTGGCCGGATACGTTGATATACTGGGCAGCCATCATCGTCGCAAAGATGGCAGCCGTGCTTATCGCAAAAAAGACCACGTAATGCACCAGATAATCGGTGACGGTCATATCTACCGGATGATTGAAATCGGCCAGTTTCTTGCCGCTCCTTGCCCTCAGCATAATGAAAGGTATGAGCGTACCCAGAATCAGGCAGGCCAGACTTGAAAGCAGATAGACGTCAAAGCCCATGAATTCAGTAAGGCCGATAAGCGGCAGGGCTTCCTTGAGCGCTATCGGAACGTACAGCACAAAAAGACAGTAGATGATCAAAACCAGACCTACTGTCTTGAATTCGTTGATGGCATACTTTCTGCTTACGCTCTTTGCCTTGACGGTCATAGAACTATTATAACTTACATCAATTTTCATAACAAATCATCCGGAAGTATAATGTGTATGTATGCTTCTAATAAGTGAACTGAAACTGGGGATCGATGAAAGCGAATCGGAACTTAAGGACCTTATTATCAGGAAACTGAAGATAAATGATAAGGATCTTTTCAAATATTCGATATACAAGAGGTCGCTCGATGCCCGTAAGGAAGCTGTCTATAAGTATCAGGTGCTTGTCAGTATCAGAAACGAGAAGAAGTATCTCAGAATAAAGAACGTCTCCCTTTACGTACCGGAGAATACGGAAGTAAGGACCGTGGAAACGGATATCAGACCTGTTATCGTGGGATACGGCCCCAGCGGTATCTTTGCGGCTTACCGCCTCGCTGAAGCCGGTATGAGACCGATCGTATTCGAGAAAGGCAAAAGGATCAGGGAAAGAGAAAAGGACGTCGAAAGATTCTTTAAGGAAGGCATCCTTGACCCCGACAGTAACGTCCAGTTCGGTGAAGGCGGAGCCGGAACCTTTTCCGACGCCAAACTGACCACCAGGATCAGAAGCCCTTTCATCGAATATGCCCTGGATGTTTTCATAAGATTCGGCGCCGACGAAAAGATCAGATATACTCCGCATGCCCATATCGGTACCGATGAGATCCGCAAGATAATCGAAAGGATCACCGATCACCTTATCGAAAAAGACACGGAATTCCATTTCGGGGAAGAGATGAAGGAGCTGCTGCTTAATGATAGTCATGAGGTCATCGGTATCACAACAGAAAAAAGCGAATACCGCAGTCCGATATGCATACTGGGCGTCGGCCACAGTGCTTATAAGACGATCAGGGCTCTTGATGATCAGGGCGTATCCATCACTCCTAAGGACATCGCCATCGGCTTCAGGGTCGAACATCCGCAGTCTCTGATCGATGGGAATCAGCTGAAGGGATTGAAGGCAAAGGAACCGAGCGAATACTTCTTAAGATACAAGGATGATAAAGGTGTCTATTCCTTCTGCATGTGTCCGGGAGGACTCGTCATCCCGGCCAGCAGCGATCCGTATCGGATCGTCACCAACGGCATGTCCTATGCGAAAAGGGATTCAGGCATCGCCAACTCGGCGATCCTCGTCCAGGTCAGCAAAGACGAATTCCCTGAAGGAAGGCTTGGCGGTTTTGAATATCTGAAGGAATACGAAGAGAAAGCCTATAATGTGTCAGGCTCTTATAGAGCTCTGGCTTCCAATATAAAAGACTATATCGAAAACAGCAGTAATGAACTTATCTTTCCTTCCACCTATCCTTTGGGAACGGTCACTTATGATTTCAATGATTTCTTCAGTGAAAAAGACGGTGAGTACTTCAAGAAGGCCCTTGTGCATTTTGACTCCAAGATACCGGGCTTCATCGAAAAAGGCATCATGGTCGGGCCGGAGACCAGAAGCAGTTCCCCGGTAAGGATAAACCGGAACGAAGATCTGGAAAGCGTCAATACAAGGGGTCTTTATCCGGCCGGTGAAGGTGCCGGATACGGCGGCGGTATCATGTCCTGCATCCTTGACGGCATCAGGATCGCTGACAGGATAATCGAAAAGATCTCTGAAAGTTCAGTTTGATTTCACTTTCGGATGCCTATAATACATAGCGAAGGAGGTATTTAATATGAGAATCAATTTTAAAACTGTCCTGATTATCTTTCTGGTCGGCCTCCTGGGCGGAGCGACCGGAGCCTATGGTGTAATAAGTATAAACGATCTTAAGAAAGCCGAAACGGAAAGCGCAGAGAAAAAAGCGGAACCGGTAGTCAGCCAGGTATCCTATGCCAGTGCCGTTACCGGCGATTATGTGAGTGCTATCGAAAAGTCCATCGATTCGGTAGTGGAAATAACCACTCAGGCTGAAGTAACTTCCTATTACTTCTTCGGCGGTGCTTCGACTTCCGATGCGACGTGTCTGGGATCAGGTGTTATCATCTCTGCAGACGGCTATATCGTTACCAACGAGCACGTCATCGAAGGAGCCAAGGACGTTTCCGTCAGACTGCAGAACGGCGAGTCCTACGAAGCTCAGATCATCGGTTACGATACAAAGACCGATCTGGCTCTCCTGAAGATAGATGCCGATGATCTCTCCTATTCACAGCTCATCGATTCCGATGACCTGAAGCTGGGCCAGGAAGTCATCGCCATCGGCAATGCCCTGGGAAAGGGTACGTCCTGTTCAAACGGCATCATCAGTGCCGTCAACAGAGAGGTCACCATCAACAACTATACGATGACGCTGCTGCTTACCAATGCGGAAGTCAACTCCGGTAATTCCGGCGGCGGACTCTTCGACATGGACGGCAACCTCACGGGCATCGTCAATGCGAAGGTGTCATCATCACTTTATTCGACTTCCTCAACGACCGTTGAAGGCATCGGCTATGCCATTCCGGCCAATACCGTAAAGAGCGTGGTCGAACAGCTGCTGGAAAACGGCTACGTCAGAAACAGACCGGCACTGGGCGTCAAGATCTACACCCAGGAATACAACCAGCGTTACAACGTCGAGGGGCTGATCATCAGCGAAGTCATTGAAGGCAGCGCTGCCGAAAAGGCCGGTATCAAGGCCGGTGACATCATCAGGTCCATCGACGGCATCGAACTGAGCGAATTCTCACAGCTTGCGAAGCTGCTGGACAATTACAGCATCGGCGACAAGGTCACACTGGGCATTGAAAGAGAAGGAAAGATGCTGGAGATAAAATGTACGCTCCAGGAAAGCACGAATTAAAAACAGCTCATCAGAGCTGTTTTTTAAATATATCCTTATTCCGGAACGGACAGCTGTCCTTATTCTTACAGTAGGCACAGTGGCCTTTTTCCCTGATTATCGATCTTAACGCAAAGAAGATGGCCGCCAGCAGGGCTATGATTATCAGTACGGATACATAATTGTCCATCAGCCATTTCATGACCTTATTTTTAGATAATTCAGGAGCTTTGTCAATTACGGATAAAGCATAATATGATAGAATGGACCTATGAAAAGAAGTGAGACGAATCAGAATTATCTGGAAGCCATCCACATCGTTTCCCTGAAGAAGGAACACGTTAAGGCCATCGACATCGTAAAGTATCTGGGATTCTCGAGGCCTACCGTTTCCATCGCCTTAAAGGAGCTGGCAAAGGAAGGATATGTGGAAATTGCCGACAATGACATAAAGCTGACTGATGCGGGTCGTAAGATAGCTCTGGAAATGTATGAAAGACACGAGTATATCGCAAAGCTGCTGATGCATTTCGGCGTCGATGAAGAGACAGCCTATGAGGATTCCTGTCTGATCGAACATGACCTCTCCGACAAGAGCTTCAAGGCCATCAAGAAAGCTACGAAAAACATAAAGCTGTGATTCATCAAGATCCGACAGAACAAAAA
>JAFRKI010000007.1 GCA_017431825.1 Erysipelotrichaceae bacterium
CCGTCTGGAAGATGTCCTGTACAGGCCGGTAGACAGGATGATACTGATGAAGGACGGCAGGATCGTAGCTGATCTGAGTCCTGACGAACTGCTTAAGTCTGATTATCTGAAGGAATGCGGCATCAGAGAGCCGCTGTATCTCACGGCAATGAAATATGCCGGTTGCGATATAAACGGCATAAAGAATCTCTGTGATCTGGACAATCTGGAACTGAACAGGACAAACGCCAAAAAACTTAAAGACTTCTTCAATTCTTCTACAGAAGAAACAGTGAAAGAAAGCGGAAAAGAGATCATCAGATTCGACAATGTCTCTTACGCATATGACGGACAGGAAAAAGCTCTTGATGACGTCAGCTTCAGCATCAGAAAAGGCGAAAGGATAGCCATTATCGGCAAGAACGGCGCCGGCAAATCTACGGCAGCCAAACTGATCTGCGGTCTCATAAAACCGCAGGAAGGCAATATCCTGATCGACGGCGAAGATCTGGGAAAGTTCACCATCAAGGAGATCGGTGAAAGAGTGGGATATGTCATGCAGAATCCTAACCAGATGCTCGTAAAAGACATCATCAAGGACGAAGTCGGACTGGCGCTGGAACTCAGGAACATGCCTGAGGAACAGATCGAAGAAAGAGTAAAGGAAGTTCTGCAGGCCTGCCGTCTTTATCCGATGCGCAACTGGCCGGTAGATTCCATAAGCTACGGTCAGAAGAAAAGAGTGACTGTCGCCTCGATCATGGCCCTGCAGCCGGAAGTGATCATCCTGGATGAACCGACAGCCGGTCAGGATTACAACAGCTACACCGATATCATGAACTTCGTGAATGCCCTCAACAGGGAATACGGCAAGACGATCATTTTCATTACGCATGACATGCATCTGGCCATCGAGAATACCGAAAGAGCCATCGTCTTTGCGGACAGCCGGAAGATCGACGATGACCGGGTCTTTGCGGTCCTCTCCAATGACGAGACCATAAGGAAGGCTCATCTGAAGCAGACTTCCCTGTATCATCTGGCCGTTAAGGTAAAAGCTGATCCTTACAGTGCCATCAGAAGCTTCATCGAATATGAAAGGAAGGCCAAATCAGATGAATAACAAACTGGTAATCAACTATACGCCGGGGCCGACTTTCCTGCATAAGCTGAGCGGCTTTACCAAGGTCTTCCTTTTCCTGGCAATGACCTTTGCGATCATCTCCACCTTCGATGTCAGGATACTGATACCTCTGCTATTGATAAATGTCATCGGGATCATCTCGATGAAACCTAACTATAAGCCGATAGTGATCATGTTCTGCATAACCTTCATAACCGTTACCGTTATCGGAAACATCATGCTGTTTCTGGTATCGCCGGAAGCCGGTCTGAACAACGTCGGTGCGGAACATATCATCTGGCAGGGAAGCAAGTACTATCTGTCCAAGGAATTCCTGTGGTATATCTTCGTCATCTTCATCAAGAGGACGGCATCGTTCGCATCGGTCATGGCCTTTGCCCTGGCAACCACGCCATCGGAATTCGCATCCGGACTTAATAAGTGCGGTCTGCCTTATAAGGTATGTACCATCGTTTCTCTGGCGTACCGGACCATTCCGGATATCGCCAACGACTATATAAGCATCCGCAATTCCATGATGATGAGAGGCGTTGAACTGGACAAAAATACCAGCCTCTGGAAGCGGCTCAAAAACACCGTTCTGCTGCTGGTACCGCTGATTTTCACGGCCTTCGGCAAGGTCGGCAACATCGCCAACGCCATGGACTTAAGAGGTTACGGCAAGAAGAAGAAACGTTCCTGGTATGCCGAGAATTATCCGACGACCGGAGACAAGGTGTTCAGGATACTGACAGCTGTACTCCTGCTGGCGACTGTTTACTATGTCATCCGTTACCGGATCATCGATCCATGGCCGGCCAAATTCTGGTGTCCTTGGCTGGAAAGAGAAGAAGTCATAAGCATCAGGACGATGGATACGCTGAAGATACTTAACTGGCTGAAAGAGAAATTCGGCAAATAGGAGAATACAATGAAAAACATCATATTACAGACAGACTTCGGTACGGGATCGGTTTCGGTAGCCGCCATGCACGGCGTCTGTCTCAGTGTAAATAACGATCTGAAAGTCCACGACGGCAATCATGCCGTACCGGAATTCGACGTACTGTCAGCTTCAGCATCGCTGATCTATCTGCTGCCTTACTGGCCAAAGGGAAGCGTCTTTGTCTCGGTAGTCGATCCGGGTGTCGGAACATCACGCAGAAGCTGTGTCGCCTTGACAAAGACCGGCCAGTATATCGTGACTCCGGATAACGGAACGCTGACCTATATCGAAGAGATGTTCGGAATAAAGGAAGTAAGACAGATCGATGAAAGCGTCAACCGTCTTAAAGGATCGGAAGACGTCTTCATCTTCCACGGAAGAGACGTTTATGCCTATTGTGCTGCCAGACTGGCAGCAGGCGTCATCACCTATGAGGAGGTAGGACCAGTTTATCCGGTCGAAGAGATCGTAAGGGCCGAATACATCAGACCCGCAAAGACCGCCGATGAAGTCTCGGGAATGATCTGCGAAGCTACCGAGCACTTCGGACTGGTCGGCACCAACATTCCTTTCGGTTGGCTCAAGGAAGCCGGCATGAACTACGGCGATGAAGTGGAAGTCATCATAACCAGAAAAGATGAAAAAGTGCTGGAAAAGAAAATGAAACTGGTCGAGACTTTCGGAAAAGTCGCTGTCGGTGAACCGCTGGTCTTCTCTTCCGAATCAAGAACGGTAATGCTGGCGATCAACCGCGGCAACGCGACACTTGAATACGGACTGAGCTACGGTCCTGAATGGAAGATGACCGTCAGGAAACTCTCTTAAGTTGAATTAATGGTGATGCCTGTCTTAATATTTAGGTAGAGACTGTAACAGGAACTTAAATGGATAAGACGGACTTCACAGGAATATTTGAAGAATCATTGAATGATATCATCGGTCTGCTGGCCATAGCGTCTGTTTATGACGAGACTACCAGCAGTACCGCCATGCCTTACGGATCGGAAGTCGGTAAGGCTTTTATGTATATGCGGGAAAAAGCCCAAAAGGACGGTTTCCGGACAGAAGAGTATGACGGCCATGCCTTATCCGTTTCCTTCGGCAAAGGAAATGAAAGGATAGATATCGCCTGTCATCTGGACGTAGTCGCAGCCGATGCGGAAGACTTCGATATAAGGATCAAAGACGGCAGGATATACGGACGCGGTACCAGCGACATGAAGATACCGGCCTATCTGGTCTATCTTTCCATGAAGCTGCTTAAAGAAAAATACCCTGATGCGGATAAGGAAATAAGGCTGGTACTGGGCGGCGATGAAGAGCGCACGATGAACGACATGCGCCATTATCTGAGCAGGGCCGGAATGCCTGATTTTGCGTTCACGCCTGACGGTTACTTTCCGCTTGGGATCGGTGAAAAAGGTGCCATCATGTGGACCATCGATGAAGCATATGACGGGATCATAGAAACTCTTGAAGGCGGTACTCAGTGCAACATCATATCTCCTTATGCCAGAGCCGTACTAAAGGATACCGGACACCTCGAGGCGATCAGATCCTATATAGAGGATAACGAAACAGACGCAGAAACGTATCTTGAAGACGGCAGGACAGTTATCGAAGTCAAGGGCATCGCCGCCCATGCCTCGAGACCGCAGCTTGGACACAATGCGACCATCGATCTGCTTAAGATTATCGCAGATGTCTATGAGGATAGACTTTGTAAAGACCTGTATGATACCTATGGCGATCCTTATGGCCGCGGTATCGGCAGTTTTCACGGAGAAGATCCGACGGAATGCCTGAGCGTCAATCTCGGTACCCTGCATATAAACAAAGGAACGCTGAAAGCCCAGATCGACTGTCGCTACCCTTATGAAGAAAAAGCAGTTGACCTGACCGGACGTATCAATAATAAAAGCATCCTGCCGGTGAAGCTGGATTACAATGACGATCCGACGATGTGTGACATAAATGACCCTTATGTAAAGGTGATGCTGGATACATACCGGAGTATTACCGGCGATGCTTCAAAACCGCTGGTATCGGGAGGCGTATCCTATGCCAAGGTATTCGGTCACTGCGTAAGTTTTGGACCGAATGAAGAAGGAAAACCGCAGATGGCCCACCAGAAAGGCGAATATATGGAAATAGACGACTGCATTCGCTGTTTCGGGATATATTACCATACGATCGAAAATCTGCTGCTGATGAAGGAGGAATGATATGAAGAAACTGCTGGTCTTCCAAACTGACTTTACCTATGCCGAAGGTGCGGTAGCTGCCATGTACGGCGTCGTCAAAAGCGTCGATCCGATGCTGGAGATAATCGATGCCACGCACGAGATCCCGCAGTATGACATCTTTTCGGCTTCTTACCGTCTTTATCAGTATGTGCCTTTCTGGCCGGAAGAGACTGTTTTTGTCTCGGTGGTCGATCCGGGTGTGGGAACATCCCGAAAAGCCTGTGTGGCTGAACTGTCCAATGGCGCATATCTGGTGACCCCGGATAACGGAACACTGACGCACATCGCCAGAAACTTCGGCATCAGAAAGGTCCGTCAGATCGATGAGAAGGTAAACAGGCTGCGCGGCAAAAACAATGAAGACGTTGCCGTCTTCCATGGTCGTGATCTGTTCGGATACTGTGCTGCCCGTCTGGCTTCCGGAATAATCAGCTATGAGGAAGTGGGACCGGAATATCCTTTGGATCAGATCGTTACTTTCGATCTGCCTGAAGCTTCGGTAAGCGAAAAAGAAGTGAAGGGAATACTGGAGATCAATGATCCCAACTTCGGCAATCTCTGGACCAACATTCCCATCAAACTGTTCAAAGAATGCGGTTTTGATTACGGCAATCAGATCGAGACTGTCATCTGCCATGATGACGAAGAAGTCTTTCATGAGAATCTTCCGTTTTATCAGACTTTCTCACTGGCTGAGGATCACAGCGTAATGATCTATCACAACGAGCTCAATAAAGTGGCTCTGGCTGAAGTTGTCGGCAATCTGGCAAAAGACTATAATTTAGGATATGGTCCTGCATACAGGATAGGATTCAGGAGGAAGAGCAATGATGAATAAACTGCTGGTATTTCAGACGGATTTCGGTCTTGACGACGGAGCGATCAGCGCCATGGAAGGCGTCGCTTTCAGTGTCGATCTGGATCTCAATATCCGTCATCTGACTCACAACATTCCTCCCTACAACATCTTTGATGCTTCCTACAGGCTTTACCAGGCCATCAACTACTGGCCGGAAGGAACGACCTTCGTTTCCGTCATCGATCCCGGTGTCGGCAGTACCCGGAAGTCGGTAGTGGCCAGAACGAAAAACGGTTACTATATAATCACACCGGACAACGGAACGCTGACGCATATCGACAAATTCGTGGGGCTTGAAGAAGTAAGGGAGATCGAAGAAAGAAAGAACCGGCTCAAGAATTCCGAACTTTCCTATACCTTCCACGGCAGAGATGTCTATGCCTATACCGGTGCCAGACTGGCATCCGGTACCATATCTTTTGAAGAAGTCGGATCAAAACTCGATCCTCAGGAACTTGTCAGACTGGAACTCTTCGGCTGTAAGAAGATCGAAAACGGCGTCATGGGACAGGTCGATATCCTGGATGTCAGATTCGGTTCCCTTTGGACTTCCATTCCCTATGAAGACTTCAGGGACTGTGGTTTTGAATTCGGCGAAGACATCCAGGTAGAGATCTTCCACAACGACGTACTGGTCTATTCCAATACGGTCAACTACGGAAAGTCCTTCGCGGATGTGGCAGTCAATGAACCTCTTATCTACATGAATTCCGCCTATCACATGGCCGTCGCCATCAACCAGGGATCCTTTTCCAAGGTCTATGGGATCGGTGTCGGACCTGAATGGAAGATCGTCATGAAGAAAGCATAACCGGGTGACCGGTTTTTAACTGATGACGTTCATTAGTCCAGACATCACATATCTGATAGAATGAAAGCACAGAGATATGAACACGAACAGCCGCAGTAAATCGATAATCAGGACCAGCCGTATCTGCATCGCCGTAAATTTCGTCCTTGCGGCTTTTAAGCTGGTGCTGGGTTTCCTGTCCAATTCCGTAGCCATCATCACCGATGGCATCAACAACGTCACCGACGTTCTGTCCTCCGTCATCACCATCATCGGCACCCGCTTATCGGAAAAGGAGCCAGACCGCAAGCATCCTTTCGGCTACGGCCGGATCGAATATCTTTCGTCACTGGTGATCGGAGCCTTCATCCTTTTTGCGGGCATCGAGTCATTTAAGAACTCCATCGATAAGATCATCAATCCGGTAAAAGGCGACTATTCGACGCTGACGCTGCTGATACTGGCTGTTGCGGTAGTCGTGAAGATAGGCATCGGCCTTTATACGAAGAAACAGGGAAACGAACTTGATTCCGAAGCCCTGATCGCTTCCGGAAAGGATGCCGTCAATGACTCGATAGCTTCCACGGCAGTGTTCATTGCGGGCATCATATACATTCTGAGCGGTCAAAGCATCGAAGCCTATGTGGGCGCGATCATTTCCCTGGTCATCATCAAGACCGGCTTTGATACCTTAAAGGAATCATCAGACATAATCCTGGGCGAAAGCACCGATACCGCACTGGCTTCAAAAATCAGGGATTCCATCCTGAGCTTCCCGGAGATCGAAGGCGTCTATGACATCGTCATCCATTCCTACGGCAAGGAAAAGATGCTGGGATCGGCCCACATCGAGATCTCCGACAGGTATAAGGTCTCCTGGGTCGATAACCTCCAAAGAGCCATCATCCGTAAGGTTAAGGAAAATACCGGTGTAGACATGCTGGGCATATCGGTCTATGCGATCAACACCCATTCCAAAGAGGTGATGGACGCCAGGGAATGCGTGAAGAAGGCCGTTGAAGAGATAAAAGACGCCAGGGAGATGCACGGCTTCTATATCGACTCCGTCGATAAGACGATGAACTTCGACGTCATCCAGGAATTCGGCATCCGCAGCAAGGAAGAACTTAAAGAGGAGCTTATAAAAAAAGTTCAGGAGATCTACCCTGAATATGCCGTCATGATCGACGTCGATTACGATTTCACGGAATAAGCTTAACTATAATCATCAACTGAAAAAAGGCATCCATCCGGATGCCTATCTTTTAAATCGGTTCTTAAGTTCCCTGGCAATGTCCTTGCGGCAGATGATGACCATCACCAAAAACAGCACCGAGGTAGCACACATGAAGGAGAAGGCCAGCCAGTCCGTTATCGGCCAGGAATGCAGGGAATAAGGGATCGAAAGCACCGCCAGCAGACCGAGACTGGTTATGGACATCAGATGGCGGTCCTTCCTTGAATAGATCGCAAAGTAAAGGATGAACATTATCAGGAAAAGACCGAAGAAAACGATCGGTATGACTCTCATCGACCAGCCCGGGACCAGAAAGTGATCGATCAGTCCCAGAAGGATGATGATATAGATGAGTATCCGGACCGCATGGGAAAAGCCGGAGAATTCCACCAGTCTGAGAGAAAACAGCGATTCCCAGATTATGAACAGCGACCAGATCACGACTACGCTCCAGGCCTTGCCTTTAAAGATAAGATTGATGACGGCACAGATGAATCCGGCACTGATGAAAAGGATCCTTACGATATAACGCAGGCGTCTGTAGAAAAGAGACTGATTCTTAGGGATCGGATAGATTATCTTAGGATTCATAATCGATGCTCCCTTCCGTAATGACATCCAGTCCTTCATCTGTCAGCATCTTATAGATCTCTTCCTCGAAGGTCTTACTGGCAGTAGCCGAGGCGATGGTGAAACGGACCCGGTCCTTATAGCTTATAAGAGTGGCAGCGACACGGTTCGGATGTTCCGGTACCAGCAGGAAATCAAAGTGGTCGACATCGTCACTTATCTCTTCCGGCATGGTCACGACACCGACGTTGGATAAGACCGTGCCGATGATGCCGTTGCTGAGATATCCGTAAGCCAGCTGTACGATCGGATTCTTCAGGATCAGCGGGACCGCTGAAAGCATGCCGATGATCTTTCCGGTTGCTTTCATCATCTGATTCATGATCCTTTCACTGCCTTTTTCCTTTATCTGTCTGCCCATCTCAGCGACAAGTTCATTGAGATCTGGCAGTTCCTTCATATCCATCGCTGCGGAAAAATACATCGAGTAATTCCTCAGCGTCTTTGAATGATTGAACTTGCGCATGTTTACGGGCACCTGGATATTGAAGATGCCGTTTTTATTGCTGATCGATCTTTCGACTGCCTTGAACATGACGGCCAGAAGATAGGCGGTAATCGTTCCGTTATACTTCGCACATACTTCCTTTAAGGAAGAAACGTCCATGTCGTAGTGGATTATATGATGCGGCTTTACCGGCGTAAGCCTGCCGTCAAGCTGTAGCGATCTTTTATCGAGAAAAGTGCCCAGGTCATCTTCGCCCTGTGCATTTTCGAATTCGTTGACCAGTTCCTCTTCCTTTACGTTTTCATCGACATCGAGGACGCCTTCGGTACAGGAGCTGTCTTTGCCTAAGAGGCGCAGATACTCGGCCGTCAGGGTCTTAAGGAAGACCATGCCGCCGGTACCGTCCGTCAGCACATGGAAGAATTCGATGCTGATGCGCTTCTTGAAATAGAAGACCCTGAATGAGCGCTTGCTTCTGAGGATTATGGAGATAGGCTTGCACGGTATGTCTCTTTCCTTTTCGACCAGCGGCAGATTGTAGGTCGTTTCCAGATAATGCCAGAAGAAGCCGGTCTTTACGATGGTCTGAAAAGTCGGAAAACGCTTGATGGTGAAGTAGAGGGCTATCTGCAGGATGGCAGGAACGATGTCTTCCTTAAGAGTGACCGAAAGCCTGAACATCGGCATCTGCCCATGTTTTATTCCCAAAGGATAGATGATGGCCGCATTATCCAGAGCATAGTTTTCCTTGCTGGTATCCGTGAAGAATTCACCCAGATGGACGGGATCCAGCAGCTCACAGGTCTCCTTTACGCTCTTGCCCTTATCCAGGCAGTATTCAAAAGCCTTGATGAAATGCCTGTACATCTGTCTGTGCATGGCCGGAAAGAGATTCTCTCTTTTGTCAAGCTCATCAAAAAAGGCATCGATCAAAGAGACGTCGTCTTCCGTATGACCGCTTCTCAGTTTAAGGATCTCCAGGTCTATCTCTTTCCTGTTCATGGTCTGCCTGTTCTTTTACTTTATTATAAAGGAGCAGGGCCCACAAAGAAACACGGTAAATCTTTTACCGCATAAACACTTAGTGATAGAATAATAAAAAACTCTTTAGGAGGCTTTTATGAACGAACTGCTGAACATACTTAAGGACAATGCCCGTTATGAAGTCAAGGATCTGGCGCTGCTCCTCAATGAAGAAGAGGAAGAAGTCAAAGACCAGATTAAGGAACTTGAAGACAATAAGGTCATTGCCGGCTATCATACGATAATCAACTGGGAAAGGGCCGATGTGGAGATATCCAAGGCCATCATCTTCGTCAACTGCGTACCGGAAAGAGAAAGAGGCTATGACCGTATAGCCGAAAGGATAGCGCGGTTCCCGGAAGTGGAAGCGCTGTGCCTGATATCTGGCAAGGCCGAATTCCTGCTTCGTGTCAACGGCAGGAACATGCGGGAGATCAGTAATTTCGTAGCTCATAAACTGGCACCTACCGAAGGTGTCAACGGTACCGAGACGATGTTCATCCTCAAGGAATACAAGATCCACGGCATCGATCTGGGAAGCATCAGTGAAGATAATGAAAGGCTGCCGGTAACACCATGATCTTTGATGAAGAAATAAACCAGGTCGTACGCAATCTGAAACCGAGCGGTATCCGTAAGTTTTTTGATATTGCGGTAAAGAAGAAAAACGTCATTTCCTTAGGTGTCGGTGAACCTGATTTTATCACGCCATGGCACATCAGGGAAGAAGCCATCAACGCCATCGAAAAAGGCAGGACCTTCTATACCGGCAACAAGGGCCTTCTGGAATTAAGACAGGGCATCTGCAGCTACTACAAGAGACGCTTCAACGTGGAATACGATCCGGAAGACAACTGCATCGTAACGGTAGGCGGATCGGAAGCCATCGATATAGCCCTTCGTACCATCATCAAACAGGGCGATGAAGTCATACTGCCTACTCCTGCCTATGTGGCCTATGCCGCCATCATCGAAATGGCCGGAGCCAAGGTGGTCGAACTTGAACTCAAGGAAGAGGAAGGCTTCAAGGTGACTCCGGAAGCTCTCAAGGCTGTCCTGACCCCTAAGAGCAAGGCCATCATCCTGAACTATCCGGGCAATCCTACCGGAGGCATCATGACCAGGGAAGACTATGCGAAGATCGTTCCGCTCATCAAGGAATCGAAGATCTTCGTACTGACCGATGAGATCTATGCGGAACTTACCTATGAAGGTAAGCACTGCAGCATTGCGGAATTCGACGAGATAAAGGACCGCACCGTCGTCATCAACGGCTTCTCCAAGTCCTATTCGATGACCGGTTACCGTGTCGGCTATATCCTGGCTCATAAGGAGCTTATCGACATGATCCTCAAGATCCATCAGTATGTCATCATGTGTGCGACGACGCCTTGCCAGTACGCGGCCATCGAAGCCATCAACAACGGCGATAAGGACGTCGAAGAGATGTTCCTCAGCTTTAAGCAAAGACGCAACTACATCGTCAAGGAACTGAACCGCATCGGCTTAAAGACCCACATGCCTCAGGGCGCTTTCTATGTGTTCCCTTCGATAAGGTGCACGGGGCTTAGTTCCGAGGACTTCTGCAATAAGCTGCTGGAAGAAGAGAACCTGGCGGTAGTGCCTGGCGATGCCTTCGGAAAGGCAGGTGAAGGCTTCGTGCGTATATCCTATGCCTATTCGCTGGACCAGATAAAAAAGGCCATCGAAAAACTCGAAGACTTCCTGAAGAAATACGGAAAATAAAAGCTTCGTTCATACGAAGCTTTTTCTTTGCGTTATTTTGACCTTGTTCCGAATACCCTGGCGGCTATGAATGCCGTTATCGGGACCGACAGGATGGCACCGACGCTGCTGGCCAGGGCAGAGATGAGTTCTATGGACAGGTATGCGGAACTGAGCAGTTGATATTTTCCCAGACTCAGGGAATACAGATAAAGGATAAGTACGAATCCGCCTCCAAGGAAGGCCAGTATCAGCGTATTGGTCATCGTACCGACCATGTCCTTGCCGATGTTCATTCCTGATACGAACAGCTGTTTAAAGGACAGGGAATCATCGGTATCATGAAGTTCGCTTATGGAAGATGAAAGGCCCATGGTCACATCCATTACCGCGCCAAGGGAAGAGATGACGACACCGGCCGAGAGAAGGCCTTTCAGACCGATATGCCTGCCGGTATTGTTCAGCTGCATGAGCGGTTCCACATACTCTTCTCTTAAGCCGTTTATCCTTAATATGTACTGAACGATCACCGCAAACAGCAGGGCTGCAGCAACACCGGCCACCGTTCCCAGAAAAGCGCTGACGCTTTTTTTATTGAAACCCGACATCACCGTAAAGGAGAAGGCCGCAATGAAGACACAGACGATAAAGGTCATCGGTATGGTAGGCGCTCCTTTCAGCAGTGAAGGAAGTAGTATCAGGAAAAGGCTCAAAGCTATGAAAACAAGACCGATCAGCGATTTGGCGCCGTTCTTTCCTCCTACGGCAACGGCTATGACCGCAAAGGCCGCACACATGATGAGTATGCCGGGAAGCCTGTTTACTTCATAAACAGTGGCCATGTGATCGCCATTTGCATAGGTGGAAATGATCATGGTTATACGGTCACCCTTAGCAACAGGTACCGAATATAAAGGACCGACGTAGTTATATACCAGCATGGTCTTGCCCTTATAGCGGCCGGTAGTTACCAGAGCCGTAAGCATCTGCTCGCCTCTCCAGGCACCGTCAGCCGTTTCATCCTGGAAAGTATTGTCCGAAAGTATATCCAGGACCTTGCCGTTTTCATATTCGGCATAGTCGGATGCCTGAACTTTGTCCTCATTATTGCCGCTGTTGGCCCAGAAAGCGCATAAAACGAAGCAGATCGTGCATATAAGTATCACGATTATGCTTCCGGTGTTGTTTTTATACCAGTTTCCGATGTCTTTTTTCATCTTGTTTTTCTCCATAATTGCTGAAAAAACCTCTAAAAACGCCATTAAAAATGCTTTCTTTCATATTATAATATCTGTGGATAGTTTTTGTAATGCAGATCAATAAAACACTTATCTAATACTTACATCAGGGGGAGTAAAATGAAAAGACCTTTATTGAAGAAAGCTCTAGCGCTTATGTTTGTTTTTTTCATGTCTGCCAGCCAGCTGACAACAAACATCGTAAGAGCTGAAGCTTTAACATGGAAGAAAGTCGACAGTATAACTGATATAGCTGCCGGGGACAAGGTAGCTATTACGATGACCACTGCCAATGGTACTATTTATGCTTTACCATCGAATCAGACGTCGGGCCCTTCAGCAACGATTGTTACCACAAATGCTGACGGAGATCTGGTGATCGATGATGCCAGCAATGATTACGAATGGACCATTACGCCGGCAAATGGTAAATACACCATTAAAAACAGCAGTGGCAAATATCTCTATATCACAGCAACCAACAATGGAGTAAAAGTTGGAAGTACTAGTTGTGAATGGATTCTAAGCGGCAATTATCTTTCAGCAACCGATCCAAACAACGAAACAAGATATCTGGGCGTATATCTGTCCAGTAGTCCTAACTGGAGATGTTATAAAACTAACACAGGAAACAGCAATATCGCTAACCAGAAAGTAGATTTCTGGGTATTGCAGGAATCAGGACCGGTAGTACCTGAAACATATACAGTGACCGTGACTCATCCAGAGCACGGAACGATTTCTGTTGACAAGGAAGGAATTGAACAGGACGGACAGACCGTTATCACTGTTCAAAAAGACGAACAGATCGTTGTTACCGTTACTCCTGATGAAGATTATGTATTAGATAAGTTATTAGTCAATAATGAAAATACTGCAGTTGATGAAGAAGGCAAAGTGACCATTACGGTCGTTCAGAACCTGTCAATCACAGCAACATTCAAGGTGGTCGGAGGACAAGAGCCTTTAACAGAAGGCCTCATCACCGATATAAGCCAGCTGGTAGACGGAGCACATGTAGTCATTTACCATCCAAGTACGACAGCTAACAAGAAGCTGGCTCTTTCTTCAGAGAATGCCTATAACGAATGGTACATGACAGGTAAGGCTGTCACGATCGAAGATGACAAAGTAATTAATCCTGCTGAAGATCTGATCTGGGAA
>JAFRKI010000008.1 GCA_017431825.1 Erysipelotrichaceae bacterium
AGCGCCATATCCGCCGTCCTGTTCCAGTCCTGCCTTGCGGTATTATCCGCCTCGATCTCCGCCGCCTTCGGGTTGTTCTTCCCGACCTTCTTTGTGGGGAGGTAGACGCTGTTCGGGTCAAATACCTTTAGCTGCCGTTCCGGGTCATGGATGTGCCGGTTGATGAGGGCGGTGTAGAACTGCTTGGCCTCATCCAGAAACAGCTCATTCTTGAATACCTCGTCCTTTGCTGCGAACAGGTGGCTTTCGTAGGTCTCGCCTTTCTTGATGACGATACAGCCCTCCCGGATTTGACCGTCCTCCCCGGTGATCTCCTTCTTCGTACGTACCCTCTTGCCGGTTTCATCATAGAACACGCTGCGGGTGGCGATCTTAATATCCGGCTCCGGCAATAAGCGCCGCTCGGAAAAGATAAGATGGATATGATAGTTCTTCCTTGTCTTGTTGTGGTGGAGTGCCGAGACGCATTCTACATCATACCGTTTCCTTAATTGCTCCGTGAAGTCCGCCAATACCTGCTGGGGATCAAACTGCGTGTATTCCTCCGGCAGGGCGATGATCAGCTCCCGTGCCTCGATACATTTTCCCTCCGTCCCATAGCGTTTGAATTCCTCCTGACACTCCTTAGCCAGGTCGTTCCAGAAGGTCATATCTTCCCTTGTAGAGAAGGTGGCGTACAGGTATTCCTGCCGCTTGGGGTCTGAGATATAGGATATTCTTCCCTTGACGTTGGACAGCTTCGACATCTGGATAAAGCTGTGCCGTGCCATCGTTCACCTCCGTTCTTTCGTACTTCGTCTCCCGTCCTCGTCCCCCGTATGTTGTCACGCCGCCGCAGCGGTGTGACAACACCGGAAAGCGCCGGGCGGTTTCCGGCTGCGCCTCTGTCCTTCGACGCCGGGACAGAGACGCAGGCCCTCCGCAGGAGCGAAATGCCCCTTGTACAAATCGCCAGATTTGTGCGAGGGGTGTATTTCGCTCTCAAACGGCGAGGCCTTTTTCCTGCTGTGTCCATCCCTTAGCGCACCTCCCGGACGTCTGCCTGATTGAGCAGGTTTCTCCCCTGATTGACTGTCATGAAGTTCTCCAGAGCATCCCTTCGGATGATCGTCTTTCGGCCCACTTTGAGTACGGGGAGCTTCCCCCAGTCCACCAGCTTCCGCATGGTATTCCGCCCGATCCCCGTAATTTCGGCAGCTTCGTCGATGGTCAGTCCCATTTTGGCGTCTCTCATGTTATCACCTCCATTCGACAAATACTCGTTTTGCAACCTTTGCTCTGCCATTATACTTATTTCGCCTCTGTTTGTCAACTCATTCTGCAACCTATTAAGAAATATTTTTGAAAATATACGCAAAATGGGGTTGCAAACTGAGCAGGCGTGTGTTATACTTGCATTCGTTAGGAGGTGAATACCTTGAAGACAAAAGAAATGTTCAGCCCGAAACAGGTCGGAGAACGGATCAAGGAGCGCCGGACAGAGCTGGGGCTCTCGATGCCGGAGCTGGGAAAGCGGATCGGCGTCAACAAATCCACCATCCAGAGATATGAAGCGGATGGGGTCGATCCGAAACGCACCATGATCATCAACGGTCTGGCGGAAGCACTTCTCACCACGCCCGAATGGCTGACGGGGCTTTCCGATGAAAAGGAATACAGCATCTATACCGTCTGCCAGTTGGATTTGGAGAAGCACATCAAGGGCTATCTGGAAGCGGTAACGAACACCGTAAACGGAGAACCGCACCAGCAGCTTTTGACCACCTTCCTCGGCCAGATCGTAGACCTCTACACCATCCTCACCAAGTATTGGGCGGTGTCCATGAAGAAGGTCGATGAAGTGGCGGAGGACGAAGGGCTGAAAGAGTCCATCGGCAAATATGCGATCCATATCGGCTCCATCACCGAGCAGGTCTACCAGAAGGAGATAGAGGTCCCGATAGAGGATATGAAGCGATACCTGGACGGCATCCTGCATCTGTACGATGAAGGCCGGACAAAGGTATCTATCCCGGAGCTATTCGGGATCGTCGATCAGGCGAAGCAGAAGCTGATCGAAAAAGGTACATAAGTACCGTGGCACCTTGAAATACGAATACGGGAACGAAAAAAGCCGGTCATAAAGACCGGCGGATATGGTAACACGCACACCATATGTCACAGACCCGATTGCCACGGATACGGAAAGGAGAATCACGATCTATGGCAAAAGGATCTGTCAGAAAGAAAGGCAAAAAGTGGTACTACCGCTTCTACGTTGAAGACGAGAGCGGGAATCTGGTGCAGAAGGAATGCGCCGGGACGGAAAGCAAGTCCGAGACGGAAGCTCTGCTCCGCAAGGCGATGGAGGACTACGAGGCAAAGAAGTTCGTTGCCCGGTCCGAAAACGTCACGGTGGGCGGCTTGCTGGATATGTGGGTGGAAGAAGAACTGAAACCCGGCAGCCTTGCAAACGGTACGGTGTCCCTCTATCAAAGCACCATCGAGAGGATCAAGCAGTATCCCATCGGAGACCGGAAGCTGAAAACGGTCACGCCGGAACACCTGCAGACGTTCTTCGATCTGCTGGCCTTCGGAGGTAAAAAACCGGATGGCTCGGAGGCAAAACCGTTGGCATCCAACTCGATCCGTCCATACTCGGCGGTGATGCAGGCGGCATTCCGGTTTGCGGTCTTCCCCAAGCGGCTGCTGACCTTCAACCCGATGCAGTATATCAAGATCAGACACAAGCAGGAAACCTATGAGCTGTTCAATGAGGACAACGAGGATGGGCTGACCGTCCCCACGATCTCCTACGAGCAGTTCAAGGCACTGACGGACTATCTCAAAAAGAAAGAAAATCCTGCCCTGCTGCCCGTCCAGATAGCATACTACACCGGGCTTCGGATCGGCGAGGTCTGCGCCCTCACATGGCAGGACATCGACCTGGGGGAGCAGACTATCACGGTGCGGCGCAGTATGCGCTACAACGAGATAAGGCACAAGACTGAAGTCGGCACCACTAAGCGGAGCAAAATCCGCACAGTGGACTTCTGCGACACGCTGGCAGCGATCCTTAAGGCGGCCAAGACTGAGCAGCACAAAAACCGCTTCAAGTACGGCGAGCTCTACAGCCTGAACTACTACAAGCAGGTACAGGAGAAGGGCCGCAGCTACTATGAGCTTTACAATCTGCAAAGGTCGGAGGAAGTGCCGGAGGACTACCGGGAGATCGACCTCGTATGTCTCCGCCCGGATGGGTGTTATGAATCTTCCAGCACGGTCGGGATCGCCTGTCGGACAGCCTCAAAGAGGATACCGGGGCTTGAGGGCTTCCACTTCCACCAGCTTCGCCACACGTTCACGAGTAATCTGCTCTCCAACGGGGCAGCGCCGAAGGACGTACAGGAGCTTTTGGGACACGCCGACGTCAGTACCACCATGAACATCTACGCTCACTCGACAAGGGAAGCAAAACGCTCCTCGGCCCGCCTGCTGGATAAGGTAGTAGGCGGCAACTGATAAAAAATTTTCCCTTGTTTTGCCCCACAAGGGCAAAAACAAGGGAAAACGGAGCTTTTTATGGAATCAGACCTGCGAAAAATGCAGGAAAATCAATAGATTTCAGAGATTTGGATAGATAAATTTGAATTTGTGGAGGAGAACGATTATGGGAATCATAAAAAACAACATCCCTATTCTGGAATATGATAACGATCCAAAGGCCGTAATTATGTCAGACCACGAGCATATACAGATGATTCTTCCTAAGAAAGCAGTATTTGCCTTTCTCCGTGAGGACGTAGATCGGTATGCTGCAGAGCATCAAGCGAGAATTGTATCTTATTTTATTTCAGCAACGAAGAGATACCCTGTATATATTCTTAATGTAAACGATCTGGAAATCTGTCTTGTACAAGCGCCTGTAGGTGCATCTGCTGCAACACAAATATTGGACTGGTTGATTGCTTATGGCGTACGGGAGATTATAAGCTGTGGTTCATGCGGCGTGTTGATGTCAATGGATGAAAACGTATTTCTGATTCCAAGCAAAGCGCTGAGAGATGAAGGGACTTCCTACCATTACCTTCCACCTTCGCGATTTGTTGAGATATCGAAAACGGCACGTTCTGCCATTGAGAAAACACTGAGAGAACATCATTTGCATTATGAAGAAGTTACCACATGGTCGACAGATGGTTTCTTCCGAGAAACAAAGGAAAAAGTTGAATACCGAAAAAGTGAAGGCTGTGCAGTAGTGGAAATGGAGTGTTCTGCATTGGCGGCTTGCGCACAAATGAGAAATGCAATCTGGGGTGAATTACTGTTTACAGCCGACACCCTTGCAGATGCCGAACACTATGATGAACGGGATTGGGGCGAAGATTCTGCAGAATATGCCCTCCAGCTTTGTATTGAAGCAGTCCTTAATTTATAAATTCCAATTTGACGAGGACAGAACAGAAATGACTAAAATTGAAATACTCGGTGCGAATCGCTTTGAAACTTATACCAGGACCAGGGCAGCAAGCAGAGCCGTCATCGTGCGGGACGGAATGATCCTTCTCATTCATGAAGCCGGTTCAGACTTGTGGATCGTTCCCGGCGGAGGAATCGAAGAAGATGAAACACCGGAGAAATGCTGTGTTCGGGAAGCAGAGGAAGAAACGGGAGAACTTGTTCTGCCGTTGCAGGAGTTTACCACTCTGTTCGAATACTATGAAGAATACTGCTATATCACCCATTATTTCAAATGCGAGGTGATAGGCTCTGGTCAGACGCATCTTACAGAAGCAGAAGTCCGCCGTGGTGCTGAACCAAAATGGATCCCGCTTCCGGAAGCTATGGATATCTTTTCCCGTCATCAGTCGTACGCGGATGTCAGCGAAGAAAAACGCGGGATCTACTTACGGGAATACACCGCCCTTCAGGAGTATCTTAAAACCCAATCGCAGAACACATGTTTATAATAAATACAAGTTTGTAAGGATAAAAAGGAACGAGTTACAGATGAAACATATTATCACAGTCCAGCATACGCAGTCTGTTCACCACACCAACGGTATGGTCGGCTCCTGGACAGACTGGAATCTGACAGAACTGGGAAAGAAGCAGGCGGACAGCATCGGAAAGAAACTGAAAGAGGAACTTGCGGACAAGGAAGTGGTTTTGTATTCATCAGACCTGAAGCGTGCCAGGCAGACAGCGGAGGAAATCGCAAAATACCTGGGAACAGAGCCGATCCTCAGACAGGAACTCAGAGAAAGAAATCTCGGAAAGTGCTGCGGCAAGTCTGTCCAATGGCTTCGTGAAAACATGGAGCATCCCGAAAAGACCGTTGACGACAGACTGTTTTCTGATGGGGAGAGCCGGAGAGATGCCTGGAAACGTCTTCTGCCTTTTTACGAAGAAGTATTGGCAAGCAACGCAGGAAAAATCATCATCGTCTCGCACGGTGACCTTCTCAGTATCTGGAACACCATGTTTATGGAACTCCCTGTTGAATCCTGTTATCAGGTCGATATCCATGGTCAGGCCGGAGGAGTATCTCATATGATCATAGATGATGACGGGAAACACCGGGTAAGACATTTAAGTGATATGTCTTACATTCTGTAGATAACGGAAGAAACAGAAAAAACGAAATCAGCAAGGAAAGAAAAATGCTGCTTGAATGTTCAAAAACAGAATTTGGAAAATACGCTGATCTTGCATATGATCTGGCTTTGGACCGGTCAAAGTCCGGTTATCCTACCTACTGTGACGGGATCAAGACCAAAGACATGTTTATGGAGCGCTTGCTGAAGGCCTTTGAACGGGAATGCGAACAGATACTTCTTTTTGAACTTGAAGGCGAAGTTCAGGGACTGATTCATTATTACTGGATCAAAGAAGACCGTTATCTGCAGACGAATGTTTTCAACATCAATAAAGCGACGGAACAGGCGTTATCGGAGTTTCTGGTCTATGTCAGTGAGCGTTTCAAAGGGTATGAACTGTTCATGGGGTTTCCCGCCGACAATAAGACGGCAGTTGATTATCTTTCTGCGCAGGGTTTTGATTGTATCGAGAACGACTATAACAACACCGCTTACCTTGACGGACTGGAGAAAGAAACGGACAGCGACCTGACACGGATCGGCAGAGACAACTTCACATGTTTTCGGAGACTTCACGAGCAGATCGAAGGTGACATGTACTGGAACAGCGAAAGGATATATGAAGATCTGGATAACTGGACCGTTCTTGTGAAGGAAAAAGAAGGCAAAGCACAGGGAGCAGTCTATTACAGGAACGTCGATGACGAATGGTATGAGATCTTCGGAACAGATACAGACAATCAGGAGTTCGCACCGGAACTGTTTAAGGAACTGCTGACCGGAGCACTAAGCGACATAAAACACCGAAAAGGAAAAGTGGTGACTTTCTTCTGTGATGAAGAATATGAGGAAGTAACACTTGAATGCGGATTTAAATGTATGGGGAATTATCTCTGCTACAAGATCTGCCTGGATTAAGAGCTTTCAGGTTCTGAAGCAAAGAGGCGTCATTCAGTCGATAAACAGGACCGCAAGGTTCCTGTTTTGTATAATGAAGGCATAGACAAACCGATGTTTAAAGGAGGCACCTATGAGATTTACAGTTTCATATTGTTCACAGCACGGGAAAAACAAACAGGAATGCGAAGATTCCGCGCTGATCGGACATGATGTTATCAATGAAAAAGAAGGAACAGCAGAGCTGCAGTCGCCTTGCTGCATATGTCTTTGCGACGGAGTCGGCGGATATGCCGGCGGACAGGAAGCCTCCTTGTTCGTTACTAAAGAGCTGAGTACTGCCGATGTTCCGCATAGCATTACGGACATCAGGGCGCTCTTTACCGATGTTAACAGCAGATTGAACGAGCGGGCTCAAATGACGACAGATCATAAAAGAATGAGCACAACGGCAACGGCGCTGTTTCTTTCCGATGATTCTGTCTATGTGGCTCATGTCGGCAATACAAGGCTTTACACAAAACATGACGCATCCATTTCCCAGCTCACGAAAGATCAGACACTTTATCAGTGGTTTACGGATCACGGTCTCAGAGTATTTGCCAACGAGCGTAACAGAGACGTCATATACGGCGGCATGGGAGGCGGCAGACCGAAAGGGATGAAACCCCTGGCGGTTGAGCAGCTGTCTGAAAGCCTGCTTTCTTCGATCTTCCTACTGACATCGGATGGTGTCCATGAATCACTTTCGCAGGATGAGATAAAGGAGATACTCAATAACGATGCATCCATGCTGGATAAGGCAAAGATGCTGTGTTCCGCTGCACTGGATCATGGTTCTGTAGACGACAGATCAGTTATTATCGTTTGTCCGGAAGACGACCCCAAATAAAAACAGCCGC
The DNA here is from genome assembly GCA_017431825.1 of Erysipelotrichaceae bacterium. GTDB lineage: Bacteria > Bacillota_I > Bacilli_A > Erysipelotrichales > Erysipelotrichaceae > Colivicinus. The sequence goes on from JAFRKI010000008.1 coordinate 7,379, forward strand.
ATTTATCGGAAGCATTAATACTGAACGAAACCGGAGAGATCTATGACAGAAGACAACAAAAACAAAATAAGAGTCGCTACCCGTAACGACTGGAGAATAGAACCTATGCCGGAACAGCACGAGACTTTCGTGCTTGACAGATCCTTTACGAACGAAGAAATGGATGTGCTCCACCTTGGCAATATTCCTAAGGAAATGGAAGATAAGTGGTTCTGGTATATGGAAGGAACGACTCTTTGGGCACACCGCAGCTGGACAGGATTCTGCATTTACCGAATAGACCTTAAGGAAGACGGCAAGCATGTCGTTACGGTCAACCGCGATCCTGAGCAGTACAGATGCACCAGCATCGAAGAAGACGTCAGGTCCTTAAACATGCTTCTGGACTATTGGACAAGAACACCTTATGATCACTATAATGAGTGGCTTTCGGAAACATACGATACTTTGAAGAAAGCAGATAAGGCATGACGACATTAGCAGGAGAAACAGAAAATCATGGACAGGAAAGAAAAAGCCGTTGAACTGAAACATAACGGTTATAACTGTGCTCAGGCAGTACTGTGTGTTTTTAAAGAAGAGACCGGACTATCCGAGGAATCCCTGAAGCGTATGGGAGCAGGATTCGGTGTTGGCATGGGCTGCATGGAAGCTACCTGCGGGGCTCTGATAGCTGCTGAAATACTGATGGGGCTGAAGGAATATCAGGGGAAGCCGGTCCTTCGAAACGCAAGAGAGCTGTACCAGGCGTTTACGGAAAAGTGCGGCGCTTCCATCTGCAAGGATCTGAAAGGACGGGATACCGGAAAAGCCATCTGTGAATGCGACGACTGCGTACGGTATGCTGTAGAGCTGGCAGAGGAATTGTACGACAGCGATCAGACACTTTTTACCAACGCAAGGATGGTAAACCGGAATCTGTAAAGGAGCATTATGGACAGACCGATAACGACTTTATTCATGCTTATGTCTTTAGACGGAAAGATAAGCACCGGTGCATCAGACGACCTGGATGTCGATAAGGACTTTCCGAAGACAGACGGACTGAAAGAGGGACTTCATCAGTATTATGAGATAGAACAGACGACCGATCTGTGGTCCTTTAACACCGGACGGGTACAGGCCAAGATGGGCGTAAATGAAAAGCCCTTTCCCGATAAGGGTCCGGTATCTTTCGTCCTGCTGGATAACAGCCATTTAACAGAGCATGGAGTGACGTATTTCTGCAAGAAATCAAAGGACCTCGTCATTATTACTTCCAACAGGGATCATCCTGCTTACAACGTGAAGGAAGACAACCTTCATATCATCTTTCAGGAAGAGCTGTCTTTGAAAGATGCGCTTCATGAATTAAAAGATGTGTACGGATGTGAGAGACTGACAGTTCAAAGCGGCGGAACGGTCAACGGACTGTTCCTTAGAGAAAAGCTGTTTGATTATGTCGATATCGTCGTGGCTCCGGTGCTGATCGGCGGAAAGGATACCGCTTCCCTGATAGACGGCGTTTCGATCGTTTCCGAAAAGGAGCTGTCAAAACTGGGCATACTGAAACTCATCGACTGCACAGTCTTAAATGATTCATATGTCAGACTCAGATATCAGGTCATCGGCTGATAAATCTTTCGTTTGCAGAGTTAACGCATTATATATTCAACGACTGAAAAAGGTTATTAAAGGAGGATCAGAATAATGTCAGAATATCGTTTTTTAGAACTTGTAGAAAAGGAAAACGGCTTTGAATACTATCAGGCCTTCCGTGATGAGGTCGACTGGATCATGGGTGGCAAGGACGATACCTGCTGGTTCGTGATCATGGAAGATCAGTCTGTTAAGGAAACATATATCGGAACTCTTAAGGACGGCATATGGACCGACCGCATGATCAAGGGAAAAGGAAAGAATAAAAGCGTTAAGGAAATGCCTGCAGAAAGCACCATCAGGCTTATAGAGGAAAGAGCTTATTACATGCAGGATGCAGAATGGGTAAAGGACAGAAAACCGAAACTTGTCGAAGATTCCCATCCTCATTATCACTTTGTCTACGGCATGGGCGATAAGGCCCTGGACGTATCGGAAGCTTATGGGATAAGCGTCGGATACTCGGATCTCAGTGATGTTTCCGCAGGTTTTCACCTGAGATATCTCTATACCGGCAAAGACGTAGAGAGCCCGGAGTGATCTGAAGGGATCGAAACAGAAAAAGACGGTGATATAAAAGCGGCCAGACAGCCGCTTTTTAAATATCTGAGATCTTTGAATGTATTACTGACGGTATATGGTAATAATGGCTTCGTGATTGACCTTATCGTAGTGTTCGACCTTTATTGAATAGTCAAAAGTCCCGCCGTTATTCGCATACGGGGCATTCGGAAAGGCATCTCTCATCGTTTCCATGGAGAAGACTTCACCGGTGGAAAAGAGATCGCCCGGACTGAATAAATAATACATGGACCAGTCAGAAGGCGTGCAGATGCGGTACTTGCTGGAACCGTCACTTGGTATGAGATCCAGCAGGTGATACCAGCGCTCATCTCCTTCGATCTTAGGTTCATAGCCGTTGGAGTTTGTATAGATCTCTGTCAAGTTGAGGCGTTGACCGTAATCAGGGAGATCCAGCATCTCCATGATAGCGTCATAACCATACAGCGGTGAGTAGACGGCAACGGCTTCGGTCGGACTTACGCTTTTCGTGGTCTTTACAGCCAGACGGGAATCCACATGCAGGATACGGACGCCGCCTCCGTTTGCCTTGGCACCGATCGGTTTTATCTGACGTTCATCAAGACCCCATTCCCAATCGTAACCGTTGGCACCGACAGGAGCCATTACGTCTATAAGCAGATACTCGTCAAAGGCCGTACCGTTCCAGCCTTTGGAAGTCGGAATGAGGACTGCGTTGTTGTATTCCGATGAACAGGAAAGCTTCAAGGTCACGGAATCGACGCCTTCACTGATCAGATAAGGTTCCAGCCAGCCGCAGGTAAAACGGGAGAAACAGTTCCAGTCGCCGACGTCGTGAGACTGCATGTCAAAGGTTCCTAATGCGTCGATGATCTCACCTTTATAAGGAGCGAAATCATAGTAATCCACAAGACCAAAGGCGTGGCTCATTTCATGAATCAGAACCCTGATGCCCATCTCCTGAGTTGCCGGGACCGGATCATTGAGCATCCCTTCATAAGGGACCTTTATATACAGTTTCATTACCGGATCGCCAGGTGAAGGGATTCCCTGGGTAAAAGCGGACTGTCCGCCGGAAATATAATACTGATATCCGTCACCAACGGTCTTGAAACTGTCTTCACCGCCGATGAACACTACGGCATCCACATAGCCGTCTCTGTCCTTATCCAGTTCATTTATATCGCCCGGATAAGACTTTTTGATGTCATTGAAGATATCTTCATGGAAAGTGTTGTAACCATTGTTTATGTCATAGGCCTCTTTGCAGGTCATGTTGCAGTCATAGATCATGAAGTGAAAGTCAAGATCGGCTCTGCCATAGGAGTTGTAGTATAAGTAGGAAGAAACGGACTTCAGGCGGTCAAAGGAATCATATTCACCGGTAAATGCCTGTTTCAGCGCATCCATGTCACAGTCGTATCCGTCTCTGTACTTCAGATATACGACCAGAACGGCATTGGCATCGGATCCGCGTAAATTGTATTCCTCGAGATCCTGATAGGTGATCTTTGATGAAACGGTCTCCACCTCATCTGTACAAAGAGCCCTAAGTTCAAGGTCTTTATTGACAGGATCCGAAAAAGACCAGGCTGGAGAATAAAAATCATAATACCAGCCTTCCAGCGTCTTTCCCTCAGGAGCATACTGCGGAGCTGTAACGGCGGTACCTTTTTCGACAGTCTTAACGGCTATTTGATTACCGTCCTGATCAAGAAAGCGGACAGTCACTGCGTTTTCCGGTGTCTGGGTGTTACTACCGCAGCCTGTCACGATAAGCAGCAGGATCATAAGCACCAGGTGGCCGAAGCGTTTCTGTTTCATGTTTTACCTCCTTCTGTAAATCAAAATCATCAGACCGAAGTCTGTATGTCAGTGATTATTAAGTACTATTTATATATCAAAATTATAAGCCAGCAGTGAGTCTGAGTAAATGGCGGAAACAACAGCAGCAAAACAAAACGGAACGGTATGTTATATAATACATATTAAGAATAGATATCCTCTGCTTTTGCAGAGGTGCTGACTCGTCTGAACGAGATAATGGGAGTGGAAAACACCATGAAGAAAACCTGGGTCATAATCGTTAATGTGCTCATTATGATTGCTATGCTGATCTTTGTAGTCCTCTATTCCAGCTATGAGAACGGGGATACGGTCCAGAGGCAGATAGAGCATTTTGAGAATACCACGATCACCATGGAGAACGTTACCGAGAACTATCTTGAAGGTGAACAGCGTATCTGTGATGTATGGGCACACTATATCAACAGCAAGGACATGACCATCGAGGATGCCGCTTCTTTCATCCGGGTCTCTCATGTGCTTCCGAACGCTTCAGCACATATCGTGTATCTTGATTCGCTGTCCGGATTGTCCACAAGAGCGAATCAGGATCATCCTGACGACTATTCCGTTTCTTATGAACGGGTCGGTCTTCTGGACGATGTGAGCTGGATCTATGACATAGGAGAATCCATCAACATCTCCCGGGCCTATACCAATCCGGTAAACGGTGAACAGTCCATAGCCTTCTGCAATTTCATCACGCTTCATGACGCAAAGACCGGTGATCTGCGTGATGCCGTACTGCTGCGTGTACTGCCGATCTCGGAGCTTGAGCAGAAATGGATATTCCCGCAGGAAAGCTTTGAAAATGCCGAGCTTTCCGTGATCGATGCCGACGGCGATTATATCATCAAGGGCCATTCCTTCAAGAACTCCAGTTTCTTTGAGTTCTACAGATCATACAACACTACAGATCCTGCTTCTGCAAAGGAGCTCTTTGAGAAGATAACCACATCGACCGGTTCTTTCACCATGCTGAACTCCCGCGGTGAGGAATGCATCCTTGCCTATACTCCGGTCGAAGCGATCGGCGGGTGGACGCTTCTGAGTTTCATGCCGATGAAGGATCTGGCAGTCGATACCCAGAACTGGCTGCTGATAGGTTTCGTATCGGCAGGGCTTCTGATCCTGTTCGTTTTCGACCTGGTAGTCATGCTTCATTTCAACAAGCAGCTGCAGGAAGCTGCCACGGAAGCGGCATCGGCAAACAGAGCGAAGACCGACTTCCTCTCGACCATGTCTCATGATATCCGTACACCGATGAATGCGATCATCGGCCTTACGACGATAGCGGAAAAGAACCTCGGCGATACCGAAGCCGTGGGAGAAAACCTGCGGAAGATCACGCTTGCCAGCAATCATCTGCTTACTCTGATCAATGATATTCTGGACATCTCCAAGGTCGAGAGCGGAAAGCTGAATCTGAGTCCGCAGACCTTCTCCATCGTGGAGACGGTGGAAAACCTCGTGAATCTTTCCCAGCCGATGATCAAGGAAAAGAACATCGATTTCAATTTCCGCACGAGCAAGATGGAAAGAGAATACCTTTATGCCGATCAGCTCAGGCTGAATCAGATATATATCAACATCCTTTCCAATGCCATCAAATATACGGAACCTGGCGGCAGCGTCAGCGTCGACATGCGTGAAGAGGAAAGCCAGGTACCGGGCTGTGTACGCCTGGCCTATACCGTAGCCGATACCGGTATCGGCATGAGTCCGGAGTTTATGGCAAACATGTACCAGCCGTTCTCACGTCAGACAGACAGCCGGGTCAACATTATCCAGGGAACCGGTCTTGGACTGGCCATCACCAAGCAGATGGTCGATCTGATGGGAGGAACCATCGACTGTCAGAGCGAACAGGGAAAAGGAACGACATTTACCGTTATTCTGGACATCCCTGTAGCGGAAAGACAAAGGGAAGACATGATGCTTGAACCGATGGATGTCATCATCGTCGATGACGACGAGATCCTGCTGGAGACCGCAGTCGATACGCTGGAATCGCTCGGCTTAAGGGTCGACAGTGCCAGAAGCGGAAAGGAAGCGCTCGGCATGATCGCCCAGCGGCATGATACCGGAAATGATTACAGGATCGTGATCCTTGACTGGAAGATGCCGGATATGAACGGTGTCGAGACGATACGCCGGATCCGTACGGAAGTGGATGCGGACATCCCTGTTCTGCTGACTTCCTCTTACGACTGGTCGGATATTGAAGATGAGATAAAGGAAGCAGGAGCGAACGGCTTCATCAGCAAGCCGCTGTTCCGTTCCACGCTTTACGATAAGATAAACGAGATCCTGGGAACCGAAGTGAAGTCCGTTGAACCGGAGAATGACTATTCCGATCTGCAGGGAACCAATATCCTCGTTGCGGAAGACAATGATATCAACTGGGAGATCATTTCCACCATGCTGGGCATGTTCGGCATCACAACGGAGCGTGCCGCCAACGGACGTATCTGCGTTGATAAGATGAAACAGGCAGAAAAAGGAAAGTACGCCCTTATCTTTATGGATATACAGATGCCGGAGATGAACGGTCTTGATGCTACAAGGACTATCAGGGCAATGGATGATCCTTGGGCGTCTTCCATCCCGATCATCGCCATGACAGCAGACGCTTTCTCGGAAAACGTCACCGAGTGTCTGAATGCCGGCATGAACGGACACATCGCTAAACCTATAGATATGAAACTTGTCATTAAGGAGATTCGCAGAATCAAGGAGGAGGAGAGATAATGAAGAAACTGTTCTGCACGATTTTAATCGTATTTACATTAGTATCACTGACGGCCTGCGGAGGCAAACCACAGGAAGATACGGACACCGCTTTCAAACCGGCTCTGGATACGGAAACGGAATGCAGCATCACGGTAGTCGGAAGCTATGACAACTTTGAGGCGCTGGAAGCCGAATTTGACAGATTCAACGAAATATATCCTAACGTAAAACTAAGTTATGTGAAGCTGGATGACTACAGCAACGTGCTGGCCGCGGCGCTGGAAAGCAATGACAGACCTAATATTTTCTTCTCCTATACCTGGATGATCGGTAACGAAAAGTACGAACAGGTATACACTCACATGGAGGATCTTTCGGATGTCGGGCTGGGACTTGATCTGGACTGCATCCGTCCGGGTCTGATCAGCCACGATGCGGAAGGCCGTGTACTGCTGGTACCGGTCTTCTCCAGGACCTATGGCATGCTGGTAAACAAGGACCTGTTTGAAAAGGAAGGCCTCAGCATCCCTACGACCTGGAGCGAACTGCTGTCCGTATGTGAAGAGTTCCGCAACAGGGGCTATGCCAGCCCGATGATGGGTTACAGCCTCAAATCATCAAGCTGCTTCATGTATACGGTCGCTTATCCGCTGTTTGCAGCTACGCTTGCCGAAAACCCTGAAGTGCTTGAACTTGCCAATAAACTGGATCCTGCAGCGGGAGAATACATGCGTCCGGCACTGGAAACAGTCGAGAAACTCATTCAGAACAACTGCATCGATCTGGATGAGTGTGATAAGATCGAGGACAACTATACCCAGGTAATCCTGCGTTTCTTTGAAGGCGATGTACCGATGATGATCTGTGCCGGTGATACCGTATCCGGAACCAAGAAGAGGGAAAGCCAGTCTGAAGCATTCACCAATTCGCCTTTCGCTTACGCATTTACGCCGATCCCTCTGACAGAAGAAGGAGGATACTTCATAGACAGTCCTTCCATCGAGTTCTCCGTAAACAAGAACTGCGATGATCTTGACATGACGAACGAATTCATGCGTTTCCTGATCAAAGACGAAGAACTTAACGAGATGGCTTCCGTTAAGCGTCTGGTAACTCCAACCAAGGATCTGTCTTTTGATACGGTATACGCTCCTTTCGGTCAGGTACCTTCCGATCGTACCATTTCTCCGGAAGTAGTCGGCATTAAGGATCCGCTGACGGTCCAGATAAGGGTCGCAGCGTTCAAGGTCGGTAAAGGCGAGATAAGCATAGATGAAGCCGTTTCGATGTACGGAAGCTTTGAATAAAAAACAGGGCTGCAGAAATGCAGCCTTTCTTTTGCCTGTTTTCATCAATGATATTTCCACAGTTTTAGGACTGAAGAGAAGGATTTTGAGCACGGATGATATTTAGGTATAATTTTATTAGTAAAGCAATTGCATCCACATAAGTCAATAGCAGTAAAAACATGCTTCTTTTGTGTTTATGGCAGAAAGGAAAGAAATGAGGCTTTCAAGGAAAAACCGTCTCTATGCAGCAAACGTGATCGTTCCGCTTCTCTGCGGACTGTTCATCTACCTGACGGCAGCTGAAGATACGTTGGTATCCGCTTTTCTGCCTGCACTGCGTTCCCTGCTGCCGGTCATTGATTATCCGTCAGTGATACGCAATTTCGCGGCTGATTTTCTTTGGGCTTATGCGCTGTTTTTCTGTCTGAGACTCAGTCTCGGGGATGAACTGTGCGGAAGATACGGGATTTATGCCTTGCTGCTGGCAGCTGCAGTCGCCCTGATCCTGGAATGCCTGCAGATGACGAAGATCTTTCCCGGAACATTTGATATGCTGGATATAATTACTGAATTAACAGCGGCAGCTGTTGCATTATTGATTTCAAACATTATAGAACGGAGGAAATGTTATGAAGAAAAAGAATTTAATTAGAATGATATTAACATGCCTTGTGGTAGCCATGTTTACCTGTATGGCCATGGGATCAGATTTGATGAGACCTTTAGAGGAAACCAACACTCTTAGACAGACAGAGTTAAGAGAAGACCTTATGAAAGATTACGGATTAAGCTACGATGAAGCTGATCGTGTTATTAAAATGGTGGAAAACGAGAATATGTCGTATGAGGAAGCGATAAATACGGTCTTGTCTGAGAGGCCGGAACAGGAACAGGCAGCAGAAACCGGACTCCCTGCTAAGGAAATCGAAGGAACATATACTGCTGCATCCATACTCAAAGTAAACATGAAGGGCAAGGACGAGGACGAACCTTGGAGAGAGATCGATTCTCAGGAGATCAAGTTTACCATTACTGTCACTGCTATAGATGAGAATACGATCAGACTTGATATGGAAGGAGTCAAGTTTGGCGAAGGCCCTTACAATCCTGCAACCGGTATCTGTGGATTTGAATTAGCTCCTGAATTCATCGAAGCGCTTAATACAAGACCGGAAGATGGCGAAATCAGACGCTTTACTTTTACAAACAATGATGGAAAGATCCAGTTTGAAGGAGTAAAAGTCGTTAACGGAGTAGATGATGAATCTTCCATTATGATAGGAGTTAAAGATTAATAACGGGACATGTTGAATGGAGAAAGCATTATGAAGAAAAACAGTTTAGTCAGAGCGATCCTGACCTGCCTTGTGGTGACCCTGTTTGCCAGTATGGCGATGGGGACAAAAATATACAGCCCCAATGACGCACAGCAACATAAAGAGATCGCCATTGATATCGATCCTTTTATGACAGACGAAGAATATATAGAGTACTGTTACGGTATCAATTCCCGAATAGAGAGCTGTACCGGTACATGCCTGGCAAGGGAAGAAATGGCTGAGAAAGTGTATCAGTTTGAAAGCGTTCAGAAGAAATACAGCGGCGAATACAACGATATAGTGTTTCCAGGGGGAATACATTCTCAGGAAGAACCTTACGTGGAAAGCGGCAGTATTTACAATCTTGATTTAAAACTTGTAACGCCTGGAAAACACGATCACGACGAAAACACCAGATATGAGATAAAAACGATCAGTGGTGAGCATTTCTTATATGAAGGTCTGGAAGTCGTTGTCATGAAAGATACTTCAGCCTGTAATATTCCGGTTACTGCTTCTTTAACAGTAGATGCCTTTATGGGTGACTGGGTCAATGAAGACGGTGAACGTCTGGTGTTGATGCACAGCGGAGAAACAGTGATCGAAAAATCACCTGATCTGTCCTGGTATGACGGTGAAATATCCTGCATTGAATACAAAGTTGACAAAATAACGTCTTCTAATACGCTGAAGCTTATCGGTATAACCAGCTGGGTAAGCAGTGAAGACACGCTTCACGCAGCACCCGGAGAAGAAGAGCGCAGACTTTCGCTTGATGCCTCTTCTGTAAGTGAAGAATACACTGCTACCAAGATCGAAAACGGTATCGTTACTGAGATGACAGACGGTACCTATAATTACACAAGACAATAAATCCGGATGATATGAATTAATCTGCGTTAATCCTTGGCCGCTTGATTAATTATCATAGATGTCAGTTCAACAGTTGATAAAGGAACATCATCTTAAAAAAGAATAATAAACATATAAGGAGACAGAAATATGAAAAGATGCATTAACCATTTGCCGGTAGTATTGCTTATAATCGGACTGATAATCGTAACAGGATGTACGGCACCGACTGAAGGAGAGAGGAGACAGGCAACTTTAGAAGTGAACAGAGAGAAGCTTCATCTTGCCTTGGAAGCCTGCACCGGCACCTGCCTTACGAGGGAAGAGCTGGCTCAGCTGGTATATAACTATGAAAAGGTGCAGGAAAAATGGAGCGGTGCCGAGTTTGATGATTTTGAATTCAAGATACCTGAACTGCAGCTCGTCACACCGGGTGAACATAAACATGACGAGAACACCAGATATGAGATAACGATACTTGGCAAGGATGAAAACGGCTTTGAGACAGGACTTAAGGTCAGTGTCATGGAAGATACTTCCGCCTGCAAGTTCGAAGAGCCGGAAGGACTTCCGGTAGAGGAAATAGTAGGCACATATGTTGACGAAGAGACGGTCTCCGTATACATGAAAGGCAAGGACGAGGACGAAGACTGGCAGGAAATAGACACAGCAGAAATAGCATATAAATTTACTGTTACTGCTTTAGAAGGCAACATGATCCGCATAGAAGTGGGAGGCGTTAAGTTCGGAGAAGGGGTTTACGATCCTTTGACCGGTGTCTGTGAATTCAAGGCGGCTCCTGACATTTATGAGGCGCTTCACACAGAACCAAAGGATGTAACCGAGCGGTTTACTTTCTCAAAACATGACGGACAGGTTCAGTTTGAACTGATAACTGTCGGTCAGGAAGATGCTAAACCTACCGTAGTATTTAAGGTAGAATAACTGATACACGCAGAATGATTCGGAATCACAAACAGGATCTTAAGGATCCTGTTTTTGTATAATGGAAAGAGACAAGATAACAGACAGATCAAGAAAACTGGCAGACAGGAGAAGAATATGGCTGAAAGATTCAATACGAAAGAACGCCGGAAGGAACTGCTGAAAGCCATCAACGAATGGCGCAGCATAAGGAAAGTCAAAGACGTCATCAGTAATGAATTCATGGAAGACGGCAAGGGAGTTATCCACGTCAATGCGGAGGAACTGTACAACCCCATGTCCGTCGGCAATTTCCGTCAGCTGAACAGCGATATCTTTGATTACATAGAGTATGCCGCAAATCTTCTGCCTTCCATGATGCCGTTAAGGATCACCTTTCATGGTGTAAAGGAAGAGGACAGGGAAAACGTTCCGTATCTGTTCAAGCTGCACTATGAGCTGGATATGCAGGATCTTTTCTGGGATAAGCGTACTACGGGTATAAAGATGCTGTACATGACTCTGATCGGCGTGATGTTCGTGGTGCTGGCCCTGGCTCTGACCTTTGCCGGAAAAGGCGATCTGTTCCGGGAGATCTTCGGTATCTTCGGATCCTACTGTCTTTGTGAAGCGGCGGGCTGTTACTTCGTGGAACGCAGGCAGATCAACAGAGACCTGCTGGAAGCGGCCCGGTTTCAGACGGCCGAACTCGTGTTTGAAGACGGAAAAGATGATGACAGACAATGTTAAAACGCATTGCTTGTGGCAACGGGAAAGACCCCGATAAAATCCTGTTGAAAGGAGGAAATGACTGAATGCTGAAAGACAATATCAGGTCATTAAGAAAAGAAAAAGGACTTTCTCAGGAAGAACTGGCTGTAAAGCTGAACGTCGTAAGACAGACGGTATCAAAGTGGGAACAGGGCTTATCCGTTCCCGATGCGGAGCTGCTGGTATCATTGGCGGAAGCATTTGACGTTCCCGTAAGCACACTGTTGGGTGAAAGCATAAGCGAAGAAGAGGAGCACGATCACTTAAAGGAGATCGCCGAAAAACTGGAAGTGGTCAATGCCCAGCTGGCCAGAAACAGCGAGAACAGAAGGAAGACATGGCATATCATATTCATGGCGTTCTGTATCGTGATCCTGGCGGTCTTCCTGGTCCTGGCATCGTTGGGCAATTCCTATATGGAATGGAATTACAGCGATCCGGAACTGGCTGTGCTGGGAACAGGCATCCATGCCTTCATATGGGTCTTCGTGAGGATCGCACCGTTTGCCCTGCTGGGTTCGATCATCGGTGTCTTCATGACAAGAAAGAGACAGTAAGCCGGATCTGTAATTACGGAATGTCCGGCGGAAAGGACAGGTAATGAAGTTATTCAGAAAGGAAAAAGCCGTCATTACATATGACCCCGAGACTCAGTATGCGGTCATCAGAAGCTCGATCTGTACCGGAGAAAAGGCTGCCGGCTTCAAGGATAAAAAGACGGGTCACTTTACGGAGGTGATGCTGATAAGCTCTCCGGCTGATGAAAAACACTTTAAGGAAATGTATGGGCTGGATAGCGTCAAAGTAGAATACTGACACCGTACAGATAAATGACCGGTTGAGTATTATGAGCATTGTTTAATACGAGGACCGATATAAGCCGGATGTAAATTAAAGGAAAGGATCAGAAAACCTGCTTTTATATTATTTTGTTATTGAATTGTTATAGAATTAAATCAGTATATAGGTCACCGGAGGATAGTGTGCCGTAGCACAGGGGATCGTAGACATTATATGTTTGCAGGCCGCCTATCGGATAAGGTGTCGAGTGAGCTCGGTTATTGCCGGGTTTTTCTTTTCCCGGCCGACAGGAGGCAAGTAAATGAAAAAGATAGAAGCAAAGCTTCTTCCGCTTGAAGAAGATGACAGGGAACGGTTTATTAAAGACAATCAGTGGGCTTTCAAATACGGTTCCACGATAGAGTTCGGAATGCGTAATGATGAATTTGAAGAGGACAACGAAACCATATCCAGAAAGACCATTGAGAACAGCATCGATCACGGTGAGGCTTACAGGATCGTTTCTGACGGGAAGAAAGCAGGAGGCATCATCGTCAGCACCGATAAAGATCACGGTGAACTGGAAATACTATTTATCGATCCCGAATATCACAGCAAAGGAATCGGACAGGCAGCCTGGTTTGAAATGGAAAAGCTTCATCCTGAAGTGAAGACATGGGAAACGCTGACTCCATACTTTGAAACAAGGAACATCCATTTCTATGTCAATAAGCTGGGATTTCGTATCGTGGAATTCTTCAATCCCTTCCATCCGGAACCCGATCGTTCCGACGATGAGTCCTGGGCCGATGAGGAAGATTATGATGATCCGTCACATGGAACAGGACTTGATTTCCGATTCGAAAAGAAGATCTTCTGATGCGGTTTCCGGTATCAAAGGCTCCTAAGCAGAGCCTTTTTCGTGCTGTATAATGGTTATGTAAAACAGCCTTATTGCGACTTTGAAAGGACAATCGATATGCTTTGGATCTACTATTTCACAAAACCCGCATTCTGGATCATTCCCTGGATAGTGCAGGCGATCGGCTATTACGGCGTACTGCGCAAGATGGGAGAGAAAGGCCTGCGTGCGGTCATTCCGTTTCTGGCGGAAAAGAAAATAGCGAGCATACTGTTTGTGAACAAGCGGTCATTCTGGCATCCGTTCATCATGGCCTCCGTCTTTGTCTGTACGGGCTTCTATCTGCGTTCATCAGGAGAAGGCATGGCAACGGTCGTCGGCATGATCATGTGCCTTCTGGGCCTGCTGGCATACGGATTCTTCCTGATCAGGCTTTATATGCGGCTGTGCAAGTCGTTCCATAAGAAGTTCCTGTTCAAGGTCGGAATGATCATGCTTCCGGCTCTGTTCCTGATCCTGCTTTCCCGTAAGAAAGAAGTATTCTACGGTGCGGAGGGCATCCGGGGAAAGAAGATAGAGAATAAAATACTCAGAACAGTCTACGATATTTTCCGGGAGCTGTTCTTTGCGGCTGAAATGATCGGCGTAACCTTCGCTGTCGGCTTCGTGATGCTGAAGATGTATATGCCAAGGCCTGTCGTCATGCTGATGCATCACGATCTTAACGAACAGATCGCTAACATTGAAAGCGATGGCAGCATCATCACCCGCAAGGAAAGCATGGGTGACGACTATGTGCTCCTGGACGAGATCCCGACAGGACGTGACTATTACTTTCCTGATCATTCAAAAGACAGGAACGTCGTCGTTCTGACATATGTCATCGGTTCCAACCTGGAAAATCAGGTCGGTCTGGCCTCCATGAACATCACCCAGATGAAGGATGCGACGAAACAGGGCCCGAATCTCAAGTTCGTCATGGAAGCCGGCGGTTCCAACCGCTGGTTCACTTCCGGCATCAAGAATAAATCAGTCGGCAGATACGTCATCGAAAACGGCAAGGTCACCCTGGTGGAAAGCCTGGACGATACGGTCTCAATGTCCCAGGAAAAGGAACTTGAAGAATTCCTGAACTGGGCAAAGGAAAACTATCCGGCAGACCGGTATATGCTGGTGCTCTGGGACCACGGCGGCGGGCTGGGATCCGGATACGGACAGGATGACCTCAACAAGCGCGAAGACAACAGGTATGGCACTCTGATGGTCAGCGAGATCGAAGAGGCCATAAAGCAGTCGGGAATGAAATTCGACCTGATCGGCTTCGATGCCTGCCTGATGCAGAACGTGGAGACAGCCAAGGTGCTGGAACCGTATGCGGATTATTATCTTGCATCTGAAGAGACCGAGAGCGGCTACGGCTGGTACTATACTTCAGCCTTCGGCATGCTGGCGAAAGATCCGACGATAAGCACGGAAGATTTCGGCAGGGAGCTCATCTCCATATTCGACGTATACAACACGACTCTAAAAAACGGCAAGCCGCAGCCGGAAACCACCCTGTCCCTGATCGATCTGACCAGGATCAGACCGGCTTTCGACAAACTGGCTGAACTCTATATGAGGGAAAACATGGCCATCAAGGCTGATCCGGCTGATTATACAGACATCTCCCTGGCAGCACGAAAGTCATATATCTTTGATAACCAGGAACAGATCGACCTGATCGATTATCTGTCTCAGCTTGACGGATCAGATTACGACGATACGATCTGTTCACCGGAAGAGCTTAACAAGATCATCAATTACTTCAAGGCAGCCATCGTCTACAGGAATGCGGTATCCAACGACGGCATCAACGGTCTGGCACTGACCTTCCCTTATGACAGCATCGCTTCCTATAAATATGAACGAGATCAGTATGACCGTTTCATCATGACGGCTGCCAAGCAGTTCTATGACGACTACTTCAGCATCATGGCTTATATCCATAAAGACGAGTACTCCAAGCCGGTCGAAGTCTTCGGTGTTCCGATCATAGACGGAACGGACTACACGAAAGAAGACTGGTATGTGGAGGGCTTTGAGAATTATGTGGATGCACCGGCAATCACCGACATACCGCTGATCGAAACGGAATACGGCTGGCAGCTGGAGCTTCCGGATTCCGTCTGGAGGATCATCGCCGATTCCCAGCAGACCGCTTATCAGAAGAGCGAAGACGGCTGGCGTTATCTCGGTCGTGATGTTGCCGGAAGCCTGGATGAAAACGATCATCCGATGATCTCCACTGACGGCACCTGGATCCATATCAACGATCAGCTTGTCTGCTACGAAGCGGAACCGGCCGTCAGCGGTGACGAGGGCGTTACCTACAAAGGCACCGTAAAGGCCATGCTGAACGACGAGACGAAGATAATCCTGAAGATCGAATGGGATCCGATCACCGAAGATACCGGACTGGAAGTCTACGGACATGTGGTCGGTTATACTTTTGCGGACAACGAAACATCCTACATGGAAAAAGGCCTGCAGGAGATCAAGCCGGGCGATACGCTGCAGTTCCTCTTTGACTACTATGATGAAGAAGGAAAACTCATAAAGACCGAAGTCTATGGCAATAAGGTCCACGCTTCTTCGATGGCAGCTCTCAAAGTCGAAGACAAGCCGTTGGGCGAATGTGATCTGCGTTACGGCATAATCCTGACCGATGTCTATCAGCGTGACTTCGTTACGGAGATGATCGAAAGCCATATCGGGGGATAACAGCCGTGTGACGGGCTGTGTTTATAAAGGTGACAGACTATGGAAAACGAGAAGAACTTTGACTTGCGTGTGATATCGAATCAGGCAAGATTCGGCTGCGGTTTTCAGACGATAAACGGGGAGAAGCAGTATTTTGCCTGGCACGGTTATCCGAACCGGAACGACGATTTTATAACGACCAGCGAGATCAGTCAGGATGAGTACGACAGGATCAACGAAGAGTATCCGGAAGAGATAATTGCCGACTGGGATACTGCGGAAGTATTCCGGCAGAAATATGTCGAGGGACATCCGGTGATCATGGAAGGATGGAATCGGCTTCCAAGGAGAGAAGAATGATATATAAAGGCGTATCATGCAGACTGGCCACATACCGGATAATGGGTGAAGACAGACCGGCTCTTTTCTACATCGATGCACCGGATCAGCAGACGGTGTTTGATGCCGGATTCAGCGAAGTGCACTACGGTCTCTGGGCCAGGATCCTTACAGATGAGGAATACGCGGAAATCATGGAAGATACGGAAAGGGAAGACCGCGATGAAAAGATCCGGTAAAATAACGGTCCTGCTCATCCTTCTGCTTATTATCGGAGGGGTATTCGGATATAAGGCATATAACGATCCTTTAAACAGGATCAAAAGAACAGGAGTCATCAGAGTAGGTACGACCGGCGATTATCTGCCGATGTCATATTACAGAGAAGATACGGAAAAGTATGTGGGTTTTGATGTGGAACTGGTTCAGGATCTGGCCGATGATCTCGGTGTGGAAACAGAATATGTGAAGACTTCCTGGCCGGCACTGATGGAAGATACCCTGAACGGGAAATTCGATATTGCGATCTGCGGCATCACGATAACCGAAGACAGGAAAGAAACGGCCCTGATGTCTGATGCGTATCTTGAAAACGGCAAGACGATACTGATAAGGATCGAGGATATCGATAAGTACAAGGCCCTCGATGACATCAATAAGGAAGAAGTCAGGGTCATGGTCAATCCCGGCGGACTTAACGAAAGATTTGCCAGAGAATACCTTCCGCAAGCCACGCTGATCATTCATGAAAACAATGCGGAAATACCTTTCCTGATCGGAGACGGTGAAGCGGATGTCATGATCACCGAAATCATGGAGGCCGCGTATTATGTGACCGTCGATGACAGACTGGCAGCACCGCTGATCAGCGAACCGTTCACTCACGGCGAACTGGGCATCCTGCTCCCTAAGGGATATGACAGCGTACTGAATTACGTCAACGGATTCATTGAAAGAGAAAGAGAAAACGGCAGACTGGATGCACTGGCCACCAGCTATTATTTCCGTTAAACTATAACGCTTATACACAGACAAGTAACAGGGCCCTATGGTCCTGTTTTTGTATAATATAGACAAAGATAAAAGAAACTATTGAATTACCGTAAGGAGGGAAGATAAATGAAGTATGCATTCGTAAACGGGATCATTCTTGACGGAACGAAAGACATGGAGCCAGTTGCCGGCAAAGCGGTACTGACAGACGGCAAAAAGATCGCCGGTATCGTATCGGATACGGCGGCACTGCAGGGCTATGAACTGATCGACCTGAAGGGAGCCTACCTGCTTCCGGGACTGATCGATCTTCACGTCCATCTGGCTTTAAGCGGAAGACCTCCTAAAGCCGAAAGCAAGCCTAAAGACTACGGCAAGCTTTACCGCCTTCTTACCGGCAACAAGATCGTCAGAGCAGCCGCAAAGAAACTCGTTGCCGGTTATGCAAAGAGTGAAGTGATGAGCGGCGTGACTACGATCAGGACCGTCGGCGGCGTGCTTGATTTTGATGCCCAGGTAAGAGATCTCATCAACGAAGGCAAGCTTACAGGTCCGCGCATCATTGCCGCCAATACCGGCATATCCGTTCCGGGCGGACATTTTGCAGGTTCGATAGCTACGGCCGTCAGCTCTCCTGAAGAAGCCAGGGAACTCGTCCATCAGATAGCTGCTACAAAGCCTGACCTTATCAAGCTGATGATCACGGGCGGCGTCATGGATTCCGATGCGGCAGGCATGCCGGGAGTTTTGAAGATGCCTCCGGAGATCGTGAAAGCGGCATGTGATGAAGCGCATAAACTGGGATATAAAGTCGCTGCCCACGTGGAGAGTCCGGAAGGCGTCAGGGTGGCGCTGGAAAACGGAGTCGACACTGTTGAGCACGGCGCCAGACTTACAGACGAAACGATAAAACTGTTCAAGGAAAGAAAGGCCGCCGACATCTGTACGCTGTCTCCGGCCATCCCTTATGCCATGTTCG
This sequence comes from Erysipelotrichaceae bacterium, assembly GCA_017431825.1. GTDB lineage: Bacteria > Bacillota_I > Bacilli_A > Erysipelotrichales > Erysipelotrichaceae > Colivicinus. The sequence goes on from JAFRKI010000008.1 coordinate 25,988, forward strand.
AACTTGAAGAGAGCCATGCGACAGAAGTTGCCAGAAACAACGGCAGGATCGTTCTGGACGGAGTCATCGACTGCGCCAAGACCTGCATCGAAAATGATATCCCGGTAGGACTGGGGAGCGACGTCAGCTGCCCGTTCGTCGTCCATTACAACTTCTGGAGAGAACTCTATTACTTCAATAAATATATTGGCAGATCTGCGAAAGAGACGCTCTACCGGGCCACCTTAGGCAACGCCTCTATCATCGGCATAGATAAGGAGACCGGAAGCATCGAAGAAGGAAAGTGTGCGGATATGATAGTAGTAAAGGATGATCCGTTAAACGACCTGACAGCACTTAAAAACGTATCCATGGTCATCGCCAGAGGCAATCTGATCAGAAAGCCTAAGCATAAGAAGATGAGCGATATCGACAAGGTGCTCGACAGATACATGTAGGACATTGGGAGCGCTGCTATGAAGATAAGCTATTTTGGAACGACTACTCTGTTATTCGATGACGGAAAAGACCAGGTCTTTTTCGACTGTCACTTCACAAGACCATCGCTCGCTAAATACATTGCCGGAAGCCAGCCTTCCGATACTGCATTGATCGATGATCTGATGAAGCTGCATCCAATGGACCGCCTTCGTGCCGTCTTTATTTCCCATACTCATCATGACCACGTCATGGATGCTCCGTATGTCGTAAAGAAGACCGGTGCAGTAATGTACGGCACGTCATCTGCGATGAATGTCGCAAAAGGAGGCGGCGTTTCGGAAAAACAGCTGGTGGAATTCAAAGCTAACACTTCCTATAAAGTCGGAGGTTTCAAGATCACCGTTATCCCTTCGCTGCATTCCAAACCGACCATACTCAATAACGACCTTGGACAGACGATCGATGAGCCGTTAGATCCGAATGCCAGACTGCGTGATTATAAAGAAGGCGGTTCTTATGACTTCTATGTGGAGACCGGGGATAAGAAATACATGATACGCCCAAGTTTCAATTACATCGAAGGTCAGATGGACGGCTACAAGGCAGACGTTCTGTTCCTGGGCGTGGCAGGCCTGGCAAAAGCGGATGCCGCTACTGAAGAGAAATTCTTTGCGGAAACGGCAGCCAAGCTGGAGCCTAAGCTCATCATTCCCGTTCATTGGGATAATTTCTTTTCACCGCTGGATAAGCCGGTCACGGGCATGCCGCCACTTATCGAACATACGGAAGCGGTCTTCCATAAGCTTGCCATGTATTGTGAAGCAAACGGCATCGATCTTCTGATCCAGATACCGCGCACTTCCATAACCGTGTAAATATAAAAACATTAAAGACATAAACAGATCGGAGGTAGTCAGATGAGCGAAGAGTATCTCAGTGCCTGTAAGCTGGGTAAAAAGGATTTTGAAAGCAGACAGGCAAGAGGTGAAGACCCGTATCTGCCTGCGCTTGATACCCTGGTTCCCGGTGCCGACAGACTTGTCCGTCAGCATCTGGGGCTTATGGAGATACCGGTGGGAATGATAGCCGGAACCAAGACACAGTCCAGGCAGAACGCTTTTTCTGCTGACTTCATGCCGCTGCTGGATGAGAATTCGGAGTTTGCCTTCAAGTGGAGCAACCTTTACCGGATACAGATAAGCGAGGGTTTCCGTGATCCGATCAAGGTCTATGAATACAGGCATCGCTTTTATGTGGAAGAAGGCAACAAGCGCGTGTCGGTCAGCAGGGTCCTCGACATACCGACCATCCTGGCTGACGTGACAAGACTGCTGCCTGCATCCGCTGAACTGTCTGATGATCCCGTATATTCCGAATTCCTCAGATTCTATAATGTCACCCGTCTTTATGATATCGACTGCACCCGGCAGGGAGCCTATACGGAGATAGCCGATCTGCTGAAGATGGACATGGATAGCGAATGGCCGGAAGATGTCAGGATGTCTTTACGATCCGCATACTGGCGTTTCGCTGTCGTCTATAAGGAGCTCTCAGGCAAGCTTCCTGAGATGCCGGCAGGAGATGCCTTCGTCATTTATCTCAGGGTCTATATCAGGGATGCCCTCAGGGCTCAGACCAAAAAGATAGTCAGTGAACGCGTCATGAGGATCCGCAAGGAATTTCTGACTGATAAGAATGAAGATAAAGTGGAACTGGTCGAATCATCGGATGAAGCGCTTGAAGCCGGTTCCATCATCACGAAGACCGGCAGGATAGTCGGCAAGGTGATACCGACTCTTTCCTATACGGCTAAACATCCGTTTAAAGCGGCATTCATCTATGGCGGCAGGATCACCGGTTCAAGATGGACGGCTGACCACGACAAAGGAAGACTGAGACTTGAAGAAGCATATGACGGTACCGTCATCACCAGGTATTTTGAAGAATGTACGGATCAGGCTTCATTTGAAGAAGCCATCAAAGAAGCTTCTGAATGGGGCGCAGATGCGGTATTCACTACTTCGCCTTCGATGATCAACGATGCCTTGCGGGCAGCCATCGAATACAAGGATCTGAAGTTCCTCAACTGTTCAGTAAATCTGGCGCATCAGGCCGTCCGTACCTATTATGTAAGGATGTATGAAGCGAAGTTTCTGTCGGGTCTTATCGCCGGCAGTGCAGCAGCGGCTGACGGAACACATAAGATCGGTTACTGTTCGGATTATCCGATCTACGGTACCATCGCCAATATCAATGCCTTTGCGATCGGTGCAGCTATGGCTGATCCGAAAGTTCAGGTTTATCTTGACTGGAAAAGCAGAAGGGACGCGAATTGGTGGTGGGACATGGTCGATAAAGGCATCCATGTCATATCGGCAGCGGATTCGATACACAGTGCAGACGGCAGCGACGCTTACGGACTGTGCTTCGTGGAAAAGTGTGAACCGGGAAAAGGCAATGATCTCTCAGGCAACTGCCGCATAAGCAATCTTGCGGCCCCTATCTATAAGTGGGGCAGACTTTATGAAAGTCTTGTCCGGACGATGATCGAAGGAACCTACAATGCCGATCTGGTCGACAGAAAGGATCAGGCCACCAACTACTGGTGGGGCATGGATTCGGGAGTCGTCGATATCGTCGTTTCCGACAGCCTCCCTTCATATACGAAAAGACTGGTCAGCGTGCTGAGACACGACATCATAGAGGGAAGCTTCAGTCCTTTTGACGGAGAACTCAGAAGTCAGGAAGGAACGGTCATAAGCGCCGAAGACGAAGCCCTTTCCAGCAAGGACATCATCACGATGGACTGGCTCAACGAGAACGTCGTCGGTGAGATCCCGGCCATCGATTCGCTGACCGAAGAAGCTAAGCTTACCGTAAAATACAGCGGTGTCGACAAGACAAAGAAGATCTCGTGACACCAGTTATAAAGACAGATCAATGATATTTGATAAGAGGTGACTTTATGCCGATAATTGCAGCCGTCATGGTTCCTCATCCCCCTCTGATAATACCGGAGGTCGGCAAGGGTGAAGAAAAACAGGTACAAAAGACGATCGATGCCTATGATAAGGCAGGACGTTTCATCAGTGAATTGAAACCGGATACGATAATCGTTTCCTCACCGCATTCGGTCATGTATTCCGACTATTTCCACATATCTCCGGGAAAGAAAGCTAAAGGCTCCTTCTCACGTTTCGCTGCTCCGCAGGTTTCTTTCGAAGAAGAATATGACGAAGAACTGGTAAAGGATCTGTGTGAAAGAGCCGAGGCTATCGGTTTTCCGGCCGGGATCCTTGGAGAAAGAGATGCTTCGCTTGATCATGGCACGATGGTGCCTTTGCATTTCATCGAAAAGTACTATAAGGATTTCAGGCTGGTCAGGGTCTCCCTTTCCGGTCTGTCCTTAAGCGATAATTACCGTTTCGGTCAGCTGATACAGCAGTCGGCCGATCATCTGGGAAGACGTGCTGTCTTTGTGGGCAGCGGCGATCTTTCCCATAAGCTGCAGAAATACGGTCCATACGGCTTTGATGAGAACGGACCGGTATATGATAAAAGGATCATGGACGTCATGTCCAAAGCTGATTTCGGGGAACTCTTTGATTTTGATGAGCTGTTCCTGGAAAAGGCCGCCGAATGCGGACACCGTTCTTTCGTTATAATGGCCGGAGCCCTTGACGGCATCAGAATCATACCGGAATTCCTCGTCCATGAGGATGTTACCGGAGTAGGATACGGCATCTGCACCTATAAGGCAGACGGCGAAGATGAAAACTGCTGTTATCTGGAAAGACATGAAAACAGAGTCAGGGAATCCCTGAAGGAGAAGATGATGAAGGAAGATCCGTATGTGAGTCTTGCGCGCAGGACGATCGAAACATATGTGAAGGAAGACCGGAAGCTGAAAGTTCCGGAAGATCTGGAAGAAGAGATGCTGAAGAAAAAGGCCGGGACCTTCGTCTCCATCCATAAGGAAGGGATGCTGAGAGGATGCATCGGCACCATCTTCCCGACCACGGACTGTCTGGCTCAGGAGATCATAAACAACGCCATCTCCGCCTGCAGCCGCGATCCGCGTTTCACTGAAGTCAGGGAAGATGAGCTGCCATACCTCGAGATAAGCGTCGATGTCTTATCGGAAACCGAAGAGGTAAGTTCCCTTGAAGAACTCGATGAGAAGAGATACGGCGTCATCGTATCCAACGGCTACCGTCAGGGCGTTCTGCTTCCTGATCTTGAAGGAGTAGGCAGTGTCAAGGAGCAGATAGCCATAGCCAGAAGAAAGGCCGGTATCGATGAAGATGAGGATATCTCCATAGAAAGGTTCGAAGTGGTGCGCCATGGTTAAGCTCTGTAAGGTATGCTGGCGGCACTGTGCACTGGCCGAAGGAAATTACGGGATCTGCGGAGCCAGGAAGACCGTTAACGGAGAAGTGGTATGCGACAATTACGGAAAGCTGACTTCCCTGGCCCTGGACCCGATCGAAAAGAAACCGTTAAGGCATTTTCATCCGGGGTCAAGGATCCTTTCCGTCGGTTCCTACGGCTGTTCACTGCATTGCCCGTTCTGTCAGAATTATGAGATATCGATGCCTTCAGATGATATCGGGTACCGCCTGGTTTCTCCGGAGGAGCTTGTCGCTATCGCCTGTGAACTGAAGGACAGAGGCAACATCGGACTGGCCTATACCTACAATGAACCGCTGATATCCTATGAGTATGTCAGAGACTGCGGCAGGCTGATCCATGAAAAAGGAATGTACAACGTCCTGGTTAGTAACGGCACGGCTTCTTTGGAGGTGTGGGAAGAGATAAAGCCCTATATCGATGCGATGAACATCGACCTGAAGAGTTTCAGTAAAGATTATTATCGTGATACCTTAGGCGGTGATCTTGATATGGTCAAAGCCTTTATCAGCGAAGCGGTAAAGACGGCCCACGTCGAAATAACGACGCTGGTCATTCCGGGAGCAAACGACAACGATGAGGAAATAAGGGAAATGGCTTCCTGGATCGCTTCCATGGATAAGAAGATCCCATATCATCTTTCCCGCTTCTTCCCGGCATATAAAATGAGTGACGCAAAACCGACCCCGGTAGCTACGGTCTATCATCTGGCAGATGTCGCATCTCAGTATCTGGAACACGTCTATACCGGAAACTGCTGACACGTGTTATATGCAGCATAAAAAAGACTGCCTGAGCTGCAGTCTTTTTAATTACTTATAAGGAAGTGCCGGCTGATCCGGAAACTCATAGACATGATCGAGATAGCCGATCAGGAAGGCTCTGGCCAGGGAATTCTTTCTAATATTGCCCCGGGCTTCATCTTCAGTAAACCAGGAAAAGGAATCGATCTCTTCATTAGGTCTGACATCAGCGGATGTGACTTCAGCAATGAAGTTCAGCATCAGCGTATTGGAAGGACCGTAGTAATGGCTGTGATTGAAATGCAGTTCACTCACCTCAAGTCCCAGTTCTTCCTTTATCTCCCTTACGGCGGCATCTTCTGCATCTTCTCCTTTATTCACATAACCGGCTGTCAGGATGTATTCACTGCCGCCATACTGTTTTATCAGCAGGATCTTTTCCCTGTGTCTCACTATCATCGATACGCCGGTATTGAAAACAGGAAAACGGAAATCCTTACAGGTCTCGCAATACGGGATCAGGCCTTCATTCTTAAGCTCTTTCATGATAAGCTTCGTACCGCATTCCATGCAGCAGTTCATGCCGGGTATCTTTTTCATAACTCGATTTTAACACTTTTTACGGTCCTGTTTATCTGTATAATAACTGTGGAAAAAGTTTATCTGATGACTCGGGTATAATATAAAAGTACGAACTGAATAAAACATTGATTGTATAAGGAGGATGTTTATATGAAGAAGATAAAACAGCTGCTGATCGTGCTGGTTGCTCTGTGTTTCATCCTATCAGGATGTCAGGACGGATCAGGTACGGCCGACAGTGAAAAAGCCATGGAGAATTTCCTGGCTAAGCTTGAAGAAGGAAACTATGTCATCGATGCCAAGGATTACCTGAAGACTACCGTCTCTTCAAGGGACCAGGTGACCTTTGAATATGCTGAAGACATCTACACCGACTTCGCCGTCATGAGCGTCAACAACGAAACGTTCCAGGGCGTCCTGACGGATAACGGAATAGAAGATGTCGTCTTCTACGGCGAAGGACAGGCGATCGATGCTGCCAGCAGGAAACTGCCTAATTACTGGATGGATGAAAGCGTATCCGACGGCAACATCTGGAATCTTTTCTATAACATCCAGGAAGAACCGCTGAAATTCATGTCTCATGAAGACATCGTAAAACAGACCGTCATCTCTCTTGTGGGCTATGGCCAGAATGCCCTGGGACTCATGGAAGACGTCTATCTTACCCTTGATAAGGAAGATCCGACAACGGCCCGCATTCAGGCCGTCGTCAATGACGATATGGTCGCCAGAGTCTTCTATGATGATATCGATCTGGAAATAGTCTTCGGTAAAGCCGAAAGCAACCCGATAGCCGATGCCTGGATGGAGGCTCCTGTCTATCCTGAAGGCAGAACGGAATGGAATGAGACCGATGAATTCATCTTCAATTCCGTATTCCTTCCGGGTTACGGACTCGAAGCAATACCTTTCCCGGCGTTTGCCAGCTATGCCCTGAAAGTCGACGAAGAGAACTTCGTCGATGACGATGCGGTATACATCCGCGATCACCAGGCCAGTGAAAGCGATATGGCTGAATATATCGATACACTGCTTGCTGACGGCTTCGAGGAAGTGAGGGATATTGATGAAGAAGGAAACGAAAAGACCTATTACCGCAAACTCTTAAGAGAAGACTTTAACTGTTACTCTTCGATAGAGCTGGAATATGACGACGGCGTCAGCATGACAGCCAAAAAGCACTATGACTGTCCGGTCTATGATTCGCTCGATGAGATCAATGCCGTTATAAAGAAAGCAGGCTATCCGGCTCTTAAGGAATCAGACAATTTCATTTCCTGTAAGGGAACCGACAGAGCCGATGAGATGACTGAATCCTGGCTGTATTTCTTCACCTATGATCTGGGACTTTACGTAGAGACCGAATATGAGGATTACGATAAGACTCTCGAATATCTGGAAGAATATGAAAATACCCTTCTGGATAACGGCTTTAAAGCGGTCGCAAGTACCGAGGAAGAGCCTGACTATTATGAATCCGAAAACGGCTTCTACAGTTTCAGATATGCCTTCCTGGAAGACGGAAAAGTAACTCTGCTGTTCAAGTCCGAGAAATACATCTCCGCCAAGGAAGCGGAAAAGATGATCAAGAACGCCGGCTTCCCGGCCATCAGTCTGAGCGAGCCGATCACCTGCCGTGATCTTAAGCTCTTTGACAGGACCCGCTACGGCAGGGATGAAAAAGCCTCCCTGAGCATATCCCAGCAGTATGAAAGCGCCGAGCAGGCTGAAGCCTTCCTGGATGCCTATGAAGCATCCCTGAATGCTGCCGGTTTTGAAAGAGTAAGTCCGGATACTGTCGGAACCTATAAGGCGATCGCCATCTACAACGAAGAAAAGAACATGTATGTGGCTATCGACTACTTCCCTGACAGTGCTCAGGTCAGCTTTGATTTCGTAGCAGAATAAAAAAGACCCCTGGAAACAGGGGTTTTTAAATGACTGACCGATAAGGGTTCATGACCTGTCGGCAAACAGTTCGTTTCCGATCGAAGCGAGTATGATAAGTGCGGCACCGACGATGCCGGCAATGCCTATCCTTTCATGCAGGATCAGGGAACCGATCAGCAGATTCAGCACCGGTTCAAGATAGCCGAGCACGGCGATGCTTTGAGCAGGCAGGACGTTTATCGATGAGAAGTAACAGATATAGGCAACGCCGGTATGCAGGAATCCGAGCATCAGTACGATCAGTGCCGACGTCAGATCGAATGCTGTCGGGAAACCGGAATTGAGCAGCACATAAGGAAATACGACCGCCGCCGAAAACAGCAGCTGGATCAGCGTCTTGTCCAGGGCCTCGATATCTTCCATCCTGCGGTTGCACAGTACCAGGATCACGAAACCGATGGCTGCCAGCAGACCGTAAACGACAGCATGCGTATCTGTTTCGGTATTGCCTTCAAATATCCCCAGAAGCAGCAGCATGCCCGTGAAGGCTGCGATGATGCAGAAGACCTGCCTGATGTTGATATGTTCCTTATAGAAAAGCGAAGTGATCATGACAACGATCACCGGCGCGATGTAGTTGCATAAGGAAGACAGGGCTATGCCGTAGCGGTAGCCCGCAAAAAGAAAGACCCAGTTGAAACCCAAGGCTATGCCGGATACCGCCAGCCGCAGCAGGTTTCTTTTAATGGCCGCAGGATCTGTTTTCTCTTTCCGGAAACGGAGCACCAGAAAGATGAACAGCGAACCCAGAAGGCCTCTGCACAGCACTACGAATTCACTGGAATAATCGACGAAATGCAGAAAGAAGCCGATAGTTCCGTAAAGGCATAACGCAAACAGATATCTTAATACGACCCGGTTTTTCATCTTGTATATAATATACACTTATGAACTTTAAGTATGTCAAGTTCACTTTCCGCATACAGGAGAAAGTATCCCGAAAAAAATAATATATAATAAATATCGTTTAAGAACAGTGTCGTGAGTCCTTCAGACACGGGAGGAAAGAATAATGAAAAGACCGATCGTCATGATCATAACGCTCCTGCTTCTGGTAACGATATGCGGCTGTGCCGTAAACAGGGCCGAAGAGGAAGGCATCGACTATATGGTGCTGGTCAACAAGCTCAACAAGCTTCCGGAAGACTGGGAAAGCAAGCTTAAGACCGTGCATTTCACCAACTCCATAGGCGAAGACGTTGAAGTTGAAGAGAAGGCCTATGAAGCTTATCAGAAACTCAAGAAGGATCTGGAAGCGGAAGGCATCTATGTAGATCTTGACAGTGCCCGAAGAAGCATTGAAGCCCAGCAGCAGATCGTGGATGATTTCACCGCTGAATACGGTGCCGAATATACTGCCAAGGTCGTAGCGGTGCCGGGCTATTCCGAGCATCATACGGGACTGGCTCTGGATCTTTATCTCATCGTCGACGGCAAGGACATCATCTACAACGAAGATCTGGTGACCTATCCGGAGATCTGGGAAGCTATCCATGCGAAGCTGGCTCAGTACGGATTCATTCTCCGCTATCTGGAAGGCAAGGAACACATCACCGGCTATGCCTATGAACCTTGGCATATCCGCTATATAGACGACCCGGAAGCCGCAAAAGAGATCATGGACAAGGGAATGACGTTTGAAGGATATCTGGGAGCAGTCAATGAAACGGACGTAACGCTTGACTGCGGCAGCTCCGAACTCTATACCGAAGAAGAGATCGATGAAGTGATTACGCTCATCAAGTGCCGCTTTGCGTCCTGGAAAGACTGTGAACTGCACAGCATCACTTATGCCGGAGACGAGGCGAGCGCGGAAGGTCTTGAATACATCAACTCACTTGATGAAAACAGTCAGTATTCCAGGTGCATGGAACTCCTGATGGACTTCCATTCTCCAAAGGAGGAAAGCGGATCATTCGAGCCCGATTACGAATATGAAAACTATCAGTGGTATGTAGGCCTTAATGAAAAGGACGAATGGGATATCGTTTCCTGGGGTTATTAATATAAAAGGAGAACGCATATGAATCTTTTCTATCAGTTTCAGCACAACCTGCTGCCAAGATGGACCTATACCACACCGCAGTTCATCAACGATATGATGAATACCGGCGTAGGAACGACTCTGTATAAGGCAGCCAAAAACTTCTATGAGAAGAACAATACCGAGCTTCCGTACAAGGAAGAGGAATTCAAAGGATACACCGCCCGTATCGATGATGATACTTTCCTGGTCGTCATGAGATTCCCAAAACCTGAAGAGACACCGCTGTGTTTTGCGTCTTTCATCTTTGCAGATATAAAGACCAATGAGAAAGCCTACTATACCGTTGAAAAAGGAAAGGATCCTTTTGACGGAAGAGACATGCAGTTTTTGTGCACATGGGACAAGAACGCCAGTCACCGGAACTACGGTTCGGTCTGTCCGGACGAACACCCGCTCAACGACATCTTCCTGACACGTTATTTCTATGCACGGTTCAGAGGTCTCAAAGATGTCAGGACGCCGGAAGAGCCTGTCGAAGGCAATGAGAATACCAGGATCTACAAGTGTCCTGTCTGCGGTCATGAGATAATCTATGATCATTTAAATATAAATGAAGGCGATTCCTTCCTGCTTATATGTGAGCGCTGTGCGGTCATCTATAAGCTGAAATACCAGAACGGCGAATACCTGATGGAAAACAACGTCAATAAGGAGCCCGCAAAAGCGGAAAGCTGAAAAGGAGAGGCATGCACATAGTTGATCAGTACAATGTTTACTATGATGAAGAGCTGATCGGATACTACAGCGTTTTCAGCGATGGTACGGTAAGCTACTATAATGCCTGGGGCTCTCCGTGGAACATTGAAAAGGAACTAAAGGAAATGGGCCTCGATAAGGATATCGAAAAAGGCAAACCCCTGAAGGTCTTTACGGATATGATTAAAGACGGGTATCGTGTTCCGGGGAGAAGACGGAGGATATATGAAAAGGGTCCTTTGAAGCTTGACCGGAAACCGAGAGAAACCGATGTCCGTTATAACGTCTACAGGCGCAATGCCGAAAAAGGAGATGCGGACTATTCCGATCTTCCGCATGACGCACCGCACTATGAAGGTGAGAAAACTCCGGAAGGAATGCGTGAATGGGCTTCCTGGTATGCCTTCAACAAGATGGATGACGGAACCTATGAAGCGGAGCTTGACGAAGCCTGGTGGTGGGGCGGTGGTCACAATGACGGAGGTACCATCCATACCGCGATACCGGAAGAATGGTTCGAACTTCCCTATGAGGAATTCCTGGAAAACGTGGTGACTCTGGCTTCCGCATCCCATTACGGATTCACGGCAGAGATGCTTATGAAGAAAGAAGGACTCAAGGAGTTCTTCGGTTTTGAAGGATGAACATCATCAGAATTCTAAACAGGAGATAACGATGTATACGGCAGATGCAAAGAGATATGAAAGAATGAAGTATAAACGCTGCGGAAACAGCGGACTGTTGCTTCCGGCTGTTTCGCTGGGCTTGTGGCATAATTTCGGTGACACCGGCGATTATGACAACATGGTCAGGATGTGTACCGTTGCCTTTGACAACGGCATAACACACTTCGATCTTGCGAACAACTACGGTCCTGAAGCCGGCAGTGCCGAACGCAATTTCGGCAGGATACTGAAGGAACATCTGAAGCCCTACCGTGACGAGCTGATCATATCAACCAAAGCCGGCTATGAAATGTGGGACGGCCCTTACGGAAACTGGGGAAGCAGAAAGTATCTTCTCGCCAGCCTCGATCAGTCGCTGATGAGGATGGGTCTGGATTACGTGGATATCTTCTATCATCACCGCATGGATCCGGATACTCCTTTGGAAGAGACGATGGGTGCTCTTGAACAGGCTGTCAGAAGCGGCAAGGCCCTGTATGCGGGACTCTCGAACTATGACGGCAAGACTCTTGAAAAGGCGACGGCTATCCTTGAGGAAAGACACGTGCCTTTCATCATCAACCAGAACCGCTACAACATACTCGACCGGACCATCGAAGAAAACGGACTGAAGGAAACTGCTCACAGACTTAAGAAAGGCATCATCTGTTTTTCGCCTCTTGCGCAGGGATTATTAAGTGACCGCTATCTCAACGGCATACCTGAAGACAGCAGGATCAGGACCGACGGAAGATTCCTGAAGGAAGAACAGCTGAGTTCCGAAAAGCTGGAAATGATAAGAAGACTAAACGCCATTGCTGGAAAGCGCGGACAGTCACTGGCTGAGACGGCGCTGGCGTGGCTGCTTCACGATGAAGATATTACTTCGGTCTTAATCGGCGCATCGAAGCCTTCGCAGATCATCGAAGACCTGAAGGCTTTTGAGAATACGGACTTCACTCCGGAAGAGCTTCAGGAGATAGATTCCTGTATCGTTTATTGATATCTGAGGGTTTTGAGAATGCTGCTGAATATAATTTCGATCATCATAAACTTCATATATTACGTAGTCCTGAACGCAAAGCTTTATACGGACAGGGCCGTATTGCCGGACGGGGAAATGCATCACTGGCAGCGCAGCCCGATCGACAGGCTTTATGCGGCTGATATGCCGGTACTGCTGTACCTGCAGCTGGCTTTCATCGTCATCAGCATCGTTTCCGCTTTACTGCTTCTGTTCAGCGTTAAAAACAGCACGATAAAAACCGTCAGTCTGATCAGCACCGCTGCTTCGACGGTCATGTTCATAATCATCATGATCTTCAGTGCCGGTATCCATGTGCATTACTGATGACGTATTACCAAAGACATATTAAAAACAGCAGGTCCTGCTGTTTTTTTAATCCCATCTTGATACGAGCTTGCTGACTTCCTTGAGGAACTTCTTCAGCTCATTGTTACGGGCATTCTTTCTTTTTTCGATCAGACGGATGAGCTTCTGGCCCTTCTCCATCAGTTCGTTGTAGTACTTGTTCTGAGAGTAGACGTCCTGTTCCCTGTCCTGGTCCTGTCTGATCTTCTCTTTCTTTTGCTGCTCATTGAGGACTCTTTCCGGTTCATCCGTTTCCAGGTACTGGTGATAAGCCAGATCATAGACATATCCTGAATAAGGTGCGGAAGCTTCATATCCGTATGTTTCATTCAGGAGTTTTGCATACTTGCCGCAGACTTCATCGTCACCGTGAACGACGAAGACCTGTTTAGGCTTATCCGGATTGTCGGTAAGCCAGTGGATAAGTCCTTCCTGATCCGCGTGGGCACTGACGTCCTGCAGCTGTACGATCTCGGCAGCTACGTGGATGTCTTCCTGGAAGATCCTGACGTCCTTTTCACCGTCGGCAAGTCTTCTTCCCAGTGTTCCTTCGGCCTGGAATCCGGCTAAGGCTACCGTGCATTCCGGTCTCCACAGATTGTGTTTCAAGTGGTGCTTGATACGTCCGCTTTCACACATTCCCGATGCAGAGATAATGACGGATGGTCTGGTAGACTCGTTAAGGAGTTTGGATTCTTCCACGCTTACCACTGCCTTCAGATTAGGGAAGACCAGCGGATGATCGCCTTCATTGATGATCCTGGCGGCTTCATCATCGTAATAGCCGAAGACGTTCTTCTTGAATATCGATGTGGCTTCTTCAGCCATCGGGCTGTCCACATAAACGTCAAAGTCCTGATAAGAAACCATCTTCTTTTCGATGATCTCTCTGATGAAATACAGTATCTCCTGGGTCCTGCCTACCGCAAAGGCCGGAATGATGACGTTGCCTCCTCTTTCGAATGTCCGGTTCATGATATCCGCAAGCTGGGTGAGCGGATCGCTGACTTTATTGTGCAGGCGGTCACCATAGGTGCTTTCCGTTATTACATAGTCGGTAGTCTCTCTTGGGCTTGGATCGTTGACGATAGGCATGCCGGTATTTCCCAGGTCTCCGGTAAAGGAGAGCGTCCTGGTCTTTCCGTCTTCATCCATATCCAGATAGATGATGGCGCTGCCAAGAATATGTCCGCCGTCCTCATACCGGGCATTTACGCCTTCCACCGGCATGAAGGTCTGTCCGTAATCGACGGACTGGAAATGAAGCAGAGCTTCTTCCGCATCATCGAGAGTATATAAAGGCTTAACCTGTTTCTTGCCGCTGCGTTTGGCTTTGCGGCCGGTCCATTCGGCTTCATCTTCCTGGATGTGGGCTGAGTCCTTCAGCATGACTTCACACAGCTGCCTGGTAGCTTCCGTGCACCAGATCCTGCCGTCAAAACCTTCCTTGACCAGTTTCGGCAGCAGTCCCGAATGGTCGATATGGGCATGGGAAAGCAGGACCGCATCGATCTGTGAAGGAGGGACCGGCAGGTCCTCATTGACATAGATGTCCCTTCCCTGTTCCATGCCGCAGTCCAGCATGATATGCTTTCCGTTTACTTCGATGACGTGACAGCTTCCCGTTACTTCATGGTCGGCACCGATAAAATAAAGTTTCATATGATCGCCTTTCGTAAATATATCTTTACTTTCTAATTATATAAAATGAGAGCACTCAATTCGATATTTCTATTTATAATAGAATAAATAGAGTTTATATGAGAGAGATCGACGACAGATATCCGGAATATGCGGAACCCTATGAACCGGTAAAGAAGGCCAAGCACTATAAAGGCCTGAGCTGGAAGATTTTAAGTTTCCCGTTTTTTACGGTAGCAGCGGTTTTCGTATCCTCGTTATTCGTTCTGAACGCGCCGCCGTCATCTCCGAAGAAAGTTCCGGTAAAGCCTGAAGAACCGGAAGGCGTAATCGTTACGATAAGCGCCGCAAATTACGAAGAAGAATACAGCGGCGAAGAATACGTCATCACCCCGGAATACAGCTATGTTGCCTTAGCAGGCAGCAAGGACGTCAGCAGCGACGTATCCGTCGCACTTACGGAAGATCTCAGCATCGCAGCGACGGAAGTCGGTACCTATCCTTTCGGACTGAGTGCATCTTCCTTCATTGTCTCTTCGGATAAATATGAGGATATCAGAGTAACGGTAAATGACGGATATCTTAAGATAAATCCGGTAAACATCACCGTCACCATAACCGGCAATAAGCTGGTCAAGGAATATGACCGCAAAGCCCACACCGTTACGGGTTATAAGGTAACGATAAGCGATGAGCGTTACACGGAAGAAGACATGACTTTCTTAGGCAGCGACACGCTGACAAGGACCGACGTCGGCAAGGAATACATGGGTCTTTCCTCTGCCTCTTTCATCAACAACAATACCAACTACGATGTCACCTTTGACGTGACTGACGGCTACATAGAAATAGAGAAAGCCGAAGTGACCGTTAAGATCACCGGTAACAGCAGCACCGTCGACTACAACGGGTCAGCTCACAGCGTAAGCGGCTACAGCGTCGAGATCGATAACGGAAAC
>JAFRKI010000009.1 GCA_017431825.1 Erysipelotrichaceae bacterium
CGGTCCTCCATGAACAGGTCCTGCGGGAAGAAGATCGGGATGCGTTGATAGCGGCGGCGTTACACGGTTTAGATCGCAGTGTCTCGGCATTTGCGTTTTGCCGGTTAACCGGATACAGTTTTCCGGTGAATGAGTGTGATGCTTACAGTTATCGCACATTCGATTGCGGCATAATGCCCGGAATGACAGAAGATGACATCCGGGAATTTTGCCGGATGATGATCGCGGAAGGAGCCTTGTTTAAAGATGCGGCTAAAGAATGTCTGCGTGATTAAAAAGATGCCGAAAAGGAGAAGATGTTATGGATTTTGATAAAGCGTATATTCCGAAGTATGACAATGCAGACCGGGATCATATGCGGCGATTACTGCAGAAGGGTTCTGTTCTCATTGACCTGATCGCAAATAACCAGGTTCCGCTTGGGTCTTACGAATCCGCTGAATTGATTGATCTGCTGGCAGCCAAAATCGGGAATGAAAATGAAAAACAGAAAGAAGACGATGCGTTGGAAGAACTGAAAAACGATCGCTATTCTTTAATCAACCTGTATGGCGCTGTAAAAATAGAACCAGCGTTTATCCCATTGTATAGACAGATTGGCAGTCTGCTTCGTAAATACGGTCTGTTTGATGAAGAGGTCGTATTACTGGAACATGCGGTTTCGGATGGCGTATTTAGTGAAGAGAATCTGATCGAAATAAACAACACGATTTGTAATGCAAGGCGCCTTCGTGACTCAGACGATGCGGTAATGAGCGAAATCGAGCGGACTACGGAGAATCTGCGAAGAGCATTGCAGAAAAAGCCTTTGGATAAGGCGGAAATAGATACATTACTGGAACAGTGTACGCACGATGATGTGCTGTATGATATCGCATGCGATGCCGACAGGGATCTGGATATGAAACCTATCCGGGAAAAAGCAGCCCGTCTGATCCGGAACAGGGACTACCGGTATGCCCTGAGTTCGCATATATACTGCGAAGCACGAACATCCATGATCCTGGATCTGTATGAACCTCTTGAAGGAGACGAACTTTTTATTGCGAGGACGATCCTGACGGATCCAAAAGACGTTAATAAGATGCACATGCTGCTTTACTGTAAAGATGAAGCTTTGTTGATGCTGGGATGGAAGTATGTGCATGGGGACAGAAAGTTCTCTGAGGACCGGCTGCATGATATGGGTTCCCGCTTCCCGGAGGCATATCTGGAAATGGACCCGCAGGAAAGGATACAGTGTGAGCAGGAATGGCTTGGGCATGCTTCACAACTTGCGCTGGATCTTCTTTCTGAAGATGAAGCCGTAAGAGAAAGACTCGCTGGCAGGGCTGATGTGGACAGCGATCCTCTTCATTTCTTCCTGAGTATCCATCATCCAAGCCCGGCGAAAAGATGGTGGCATGCAAGGAAACTGAAAAATCCGGTACGCATTGCCTATGTGGGAAGCTGGACATCCGATGATCAGATCAAGGAGAGCCTGTCTGTCAGGATGAACAGTACCAGGCTTATTACAGAGATGATATATGGAGACGATTCCGGGATGGATGCACTGGATCTGGTCTTTGCGTTTAAAAAACCGGAAGACCTGACCCTGCAGGACCGTTTCTGCATGGAGATCATGAAGAATCATCCTGACCGTAATATCCGGGAGCATGTGCGTACGGAACTCCTTCGCGGCAATGTTGAGATCCCGGGAGTGGATCTTACAAAGACGGATCCGTTTTTTGATAATGACAGAGAAAAACAGCGGAAAGCAGAAATGACGGAACAGGATCATAAAACCGTCTATGTATGCTATTCACAGCGGGATAGGGAATACGGAAGTCTTGTGGTCAAATCTCTCAGCAGCATGGATTTTGAAGTGCATGACCGCTGTGATGAAAAGGCAAACGGAGATGATTATTTCTCGGAAAGATATCAGGAACAGGCTAAGAAAGCGATAAGAGATGCTGCAGAACACGGATGCTTTCTCTTCCTTATGACCAAGTATTCAAAGCAGGATCTGATGATGAAAAGAGAACTGGAGCACGCAATGATGTATGATACTCCTGTTGCGATCGCTTTTCTGGGAGTAAGCGTATGGGATCTTTCAAGTGATCTCAAATATCTCGTAAGCCGCGTCCCTTGTACGGGTTTAGATGGGAATGATCCTTCCGGTATAGCACAGATTGCCTCTCTTGTCGGAGAGATGCTTCTTAAGAAGGAATAAGAAAAAAGCCTGCAATCTATGCATTGAGGAATTCATGGGATTGCTGATCAGATAGGTGATACATCTAACGAAAGGGAAGGTATTAAGGTATAATTGCAATATGAAAACTCTATTTAAAAACGGAACAATTATTGATGGCAGCGGGGACAAGCCTTATACAGGCGATGTCCTCATCGAAGATGAAAAGATCGTCAAAGTCGGAGGAAAGCTGAGATCAAAGGCCGATGAAGTGATAGACATCAGCGGATTATGCATCTGCCCGGGCCTTATCGATGCGCATTCCCACAATGATTTTTTCTATGACCGCAAGGATGCGAAAAAGTTCTACCAGCCTTTTATCGAACAGGGCATAACCACCCAGATAACCGGCAACTGCAGTTTCTCACCATTCGGAATGGATAAGAAAACGCCTTATCAGGATAAACTGGGCGGCGGTCTTTTCCAGTCTTTACATCCGGGAAGCTTTGCGGATTTCAAGAAAAGAGCCGAAGGCAAGCTCTATGTCAACATGGCTCCTTTGATCGGCAACGGATCGGTCAGAGCCGGTATGACCGGATATGATCCCGAACCTTACAGTGAGGAACAGATAAAGGAAGAAATGGAACATGTCAGGGAAGCCATGGAAGGCGGAGCACTGGGCGGATCATTCGGATTCATGTATGAACCGAACCGCTATTCCAAGAAGGAAGAACTCTATGCCTTTGCGAAGACCATAGCCGAATATGACGGTATCGTCACCGTTCATCCAAGAGCCTGCTCGATCGTATCAGCCGACTATCCGCTGTTTACGAAGAAGTCACATCTGGAGATGGGCCTTGATGAAGTCATCGACATCATGAAGGAAGCCAAGTGCCGTATGGAATATTCGCACCTGATCTTCACCGGTGCCCGCAGCTGGAAGCTGCTGGACATCATGCTGAAGAAATTCCATGAAACCAGAAACGAAGGCTATGATATCGCCTTTGACAACTATGCTTTCCACTATGGTGCATCAGTCATCACGCTGGTATTCCCGGAATGGTATGCAGCTCTTTCCAAGGAAGAAGCAGCCAAACCGTTCAACCGCTTCAAGCTCTCACTTACGATACTCATGTACCGTAAGGTCCTGGGCATCGACTGGGACGACATGGTAGTCGCCTATATCTCCGATGACCACCGCGAATACGAAGGCAAGACCGTACTGGCAGCAGCTGAAGAGGAAGGACTCGATCCTCTTGACATGTATCTGAAGCTCGTTGAACTCTCAAACAGAGAGGGAAGTATCTACTTAGGCAAGTACTACAATGACGAGATAGTAAAGAGGCTCATGGAAGACGAACTGTCCGTCTTCATGACCGATGCCTGGGTGGAAGATAAGGGATTACAGAACATTGCCGCTTATCAGACCTTCCCGCAGTTCTTCCTGCTGGCAAAACGCTATGACATGCCTGTTGAAAGAATAGTAAGAAAGATGACCGGACTTACAGCCGACCGTTACCACATCAAAAACAGAGGCTACATCAGACCAGGATACAAAGCCGATTTGACGATACTCGATCTCGATAATATCAAAGTCGATGAAAGCAAGCCGGATTTCAAACCGGAAGGCATCGTCCATGTCTACATCAACGGCAAGGCCGCTGTCAAGAACGGCAGATACAAGGCCGTCAAAGCCGGCGAAGTGGTACTAAAGGACAGATAAACCCGTCTTAAAGAAACATGAAAAAGCGGACCTGACGTCCGCTTTTTATATAGTTTGATATGTATGCATAGGTTATTGATGCTGTTTCTGTTATAGTAAATAAGTGAGGTAAAAGAAGATGAAAGAGTTTTTAGATAAGATCTTACGTAACAGAAAGCCGTATACCGACATCCTTATCATCGCCGCATTGCTGTCGGTATTACTGGTACTGATCGGAACTTTACTGACAAGTATCATTAATGCCCTTATTCCTTTAAAAAGAGTTTTTGACTTCTTCACGGGAGATGCAGCCGTCAGTGATTTTGCGCTTGAATATTTCAGCTTTGCCGGTATCTGGGTCGTCATCATCCTGACTGTTTTCATCTTTAAGAAGAACAGGAAGATGGGGAATGCTCTCAGGTATAACGGTGAAGGCAATTCCGGAAAAGGACTGCTGATCGGCTTGCTGCTGGGATTTAGCACCAATGCCTTATGTGTCCTGTTCTCATTTCTGATGGGCGATATAAAACTGTCCTTTTACGGATTCGATATCAGAGCCCTGCTGGTATTCATCATTGCGGTATTCATCCAGTCAGGCGCCGAAGAGCTTAGCGACCGTTTCTATCTGTATCAGAAACTGAGAAGAAGATACCGGAGTCCTCTGGTAGCGATACTGGGTAATTCGTTTATATTCGCTGCCATGCATGCCATGAATCCGGGCTTTACCCTGATAGCCGCATTACAGATATTCACCGTTGCGGTCATCTTCTCCATGCTCGTATACTACTATGATGCTCTGTGGGCTGCCATGGCTTTCCATGCGGCCTGGAACTTTACCCAGAACATCATCTTCGGTCTGCCTAACAGCGGCATCGTATCGGCCTATTCGATATTCACCCTGGAAGCCGCTTCGGCCCGTAACGGTTTCTTCTACAACGTCAACTTCGGCGTCGAAGGAAGTATCGGCTCCACACTGATACTGGTCATCATTGCCATCGCCATTTATCTAATAAACAGAGGCAAGCCGGAAAAGAACGATATCTGGAAGGAAGAACCCGAACAGGAATCACAGTCATAGATCTTATATTGAACACAAAAGAAAAGCCTGATGTATCATCAGACTTTTATGTGCTATGGCTGCGGTGATAGGATTCGAACCTATGCATGGTGGATTCAGAGTCCACAGCCTTACCGCTTGGCTACACCGCAATGCTACTATATTATAACCTTTTTCAGATTAAATTCACATACTTATCGTATAATTTTTTTATGGCAAGATTATTGATAGCAGATGATGAAGAAAAGATCAGGGAAATGATAGGCAAATATGCCGTTCATGAGGGCCATGAAGTGGCTTTGGCCAGCAATGGAACGGAAGCCCTGAAGATCTTCAAAGACAATGAATTTGACGTAGTGATACTCGATGTCATGATGCCGGAAATAGACGGTTATGAGACGCTTAAGAAGATGAGGGAGATAAGAGACGTCCATTGCATCTTTCTGACGGCCTTGGGCGAGGAACATGACCGCATCTACGGTTTCGATATCGGAGGCGAGGATTACGTCACCAAGCCTTTCTCGTTGAAGGAACTGATGATGAGAGTCAAGGTCATCCTAAAGCGTGACAAGAAAGATGAAGACAGATATGTCATCGACGGTCTTGTCATCGACAACGAAGCCCATACCGTAACGGTGGACGGTGAAAGGGCCGACCTTTCCAACAAGGAATACGAGCTGCTTATGTATCTCGTGAAGAACAGAGGAAAGGCTCTGACCAGAGAATCGATCATTTCCACGGTCTGGGGCTATGCGTATGATTCCGATGACAGAACGCTCGATACGCATATGAAGCTTTTAAGAAAAGACATCAAAGACTATGGCAGATACATTGCCACCATCAGAGGAGTAGGATACCGTTTTGAAAAAGAGATCTAGTTTAAGAATACAGCTGACGATCATCCTGATAGTCTTTATAGCCCTGGTTTTAGGACTGGTCTATTTTTTTCAGACGACGCTTCTCGACGATTTCTATAAGAAAAACAAGATCGCCAGTATGGAAAGCACGGCCCGTTCGATCGAAGGAAGCCTGGAAGATGAAGATGATCTGATCGACGCTCTGAAGAACGAATCGTTGTCCAATGAGGTGTGCGTAAGGATCGTATCCGATTCCTTTGACGCCAGTGCCAGGAACGTGGACCGGGCCTGTGCCCTGTGGCAGCTGAACGATTATCAGCTTATGAGGATCCAGGAGGAAGTAAAGGAAAGCGGCGGAGCCAGGCTTTTCGACAATTACCGTTTCGAAATGTATCCCGGCGATCTTCAGGATATATACATCTACGGTCTCATGGGCAGGACAGGAGAAAAGGACGCTCTGATCCTGGTATCCAGCCGTATCGTACCGTTGGACGTGACTCTCAGGACCATCTCTGACCAGTACCGGCTGATCGTAGTCATCGTGGTGGCAGCAACTATCCTCCTTTCTCTGGCGATCTCCCGCTTTATCGTCAGACCTTTGAAGGAAATAGAAAACGAAGCCAGACAGCTGCCGAAAGGAGACTATGACGAAACCAAGGTCAGGGCAAGCAGTGAGGAACTGGAAAGCCTCAACGGCACGCTGGTCAGGGCCAACGAGGAAATAAAGAAAGCCGACAAAGCCAGGAAGGAACTTATTGGCAACGTTTCCCATGATCTCAGGACTCCTCTTACCATGATAGTGGGATACGGGGAAATGATCAGGGATCTCCCGGAAGAAAACAATGAGGAAAACATCAACGTCATCATCGATGAAGCCAAACGGCTCTCAACACTGGTGGACGATCTTCTGGATATCTCCAAGACCGAAAGCGGACAGATCTCTCTTGAGCGGAAAGACGTCAGCCTCAACGAACTGCTGGGATCGGTCTATAAGCAGTATGAAGGCTACTGCCGCAACCAGGGCGTTGATTTCTCTCTTGAGACCGGTGAAGACAGGATCATAAACGTTGATGAACACCGCATCAGACAGGTGCTCTACAACTTCATAAACAACGCTTTAAACTATAATAATAAGCCGGACAGGCAAATAGTGCTTGGAAGCGAAAAACACGGAAATAAGGACCGTATATTCGTCTACGACAACGGTATGGGCATAGCCGATAAGGATATCGCCAATGTCTGGGACCGTTACTATAAAGTGGATAAGGAACATAAGAGAGCCCACCTGGGCAGCGGCATCGGTCTCTCCCTTTCCAGAGATCTTCTTGAAGCTCATGGCCTGGAATACGGTGTGGAATCAAAGGAAGGGCAGTACAGCAGGTTCTATTTTGATGTCTGAGCGTCATGCACATAAGCGCATTGAATATAAGATATAATGATAAGGAAAGATCAAAGGAGAAAATTCAATGAAAGAACTAAAAGGAACTAAGACGGAAAAGAACCTGCAGGAAGCCTTTGCAGGCGAATCACAAGCCAGAAACAAGTATACCTACTATGCATCCAAGGCCAAGAAAGACGGATACGAGCAGATCGCTGCCTTCTTTGAAGAGACGGCCGGCAACGAGAAGGAACATGCCAAGATGTGGTTCAAATATCTTCATGACGGCGGCGTACCGGGAACGGTCGAGAATCTGAAGGATGCGGCAGCCGGTGAACATGAAGAATGGACCGACATGTATGCCAGGATGGCAAAGGAAGCCAGGGAAGAAGGCTTCGATGAGATAGCTGAGAAGTTCGCTCTGGTTGGTGCCATCGAGAAAAGACACGAGGAAAGATATCTGGCACTCTTAAAGAACATCGAAGATGAAACGGTATTCAAGAAGAGTGAAGAAAAGATGTGGATCTGCCGTAACTGCGGACATGTCCATATCGGAAACGAAGCTCCGGAAGTCTGCCCGACCTGCAATCATCCTCGCAGCTTCTTCGAAGTACTTAACAACAACTTCTAGTTATTATTGAAAATAAGAATAAAACAGGTAAGAAATATCTTATCTGTTTTTATTAAGTATAATAAGCATGAAAAACAGAAACGGAGATGGATTTATGGATAATAAGAAAGTACAGGGAAAGCAGATCTGGACCGTAAACGTCGGTTCCAAAGGACAGATAGTGATACCCAAGGAAGCCAGGGAACTCTTCAATATAATGCCCGGAGACAGTCTGGTCATCATCGGTGAAAGGAACAGGGGCCTGACCATTCCCGTTAAGGAAACGGTAAAGAAGCGTTTTGACCGCTTCAGCAAAGGAAATAAAGTATAATAACAAGGTATGGCCAGGATCTATATCGTAAGACACGGAATAGGCGTCTATAATACCCTGCACAGAATAGCCGGACACACGGACTGTCCTTTGACGGATACCGGCATCAGACAGGCTCAGGCTGCGAGGAAATACTATAGGAGGATAAAGCTCGACTGTGCTTATTCTTCAGACCTTAAAAGAGCACTGAAGACCGGAGAGATCATCACCGAAGACAAAGGCCTTAAGATCCATAAGTCAAAGAAACTCAGGGAAAGGACCTACGGCAAGCTCGACGATCTGCCTTCATCCCTTTACAGAGAGAAGGGCTACTTCATCAATGACATCCATGAGTTCGGCGGTGAGAACGAATGGGATGTTGCGCAAAGAGCTATAAAGGAAGTAAGGAGGATCGCGGAAAAGGAAGAAGAAAAAAAGATCCTCATCACGACCCACGAAGCCTTCATCATCTATCTCCTGTGGGCCATCGACTATGAAAGATTCAAAGACCTCCATGACGGTGACCATGTGATACCAAACTGCGGAACGACCGTTCTTGAATACAGGAACGGAAAGTTCAAAATCATCAGAGTCGGTGACAACAGCTACATGCCGGAAGAATTAAAGGTCAGAAACTAGAGTAAGGATAGAAACTTACTCTTTTTAAATCAGTCAATTAAATGTTCATAAAATGATGATATGATTATTTTAGAGGAACAGATCTATGAAAGTCAGCAAGGATATAGTCAATCAGCGAAGGATCGATATCATGAAGACCATCGAGGAAAACAACTTCGTGACCGTTGAAGAACTGGTAAGGAAATATGACGTTTCCCCGGTGACGATAAGAAGGGATCTTCAGTACTGGGAAGACCAGGGCGCCATCATCAAGAACTACGGCGGTGCTTCTTTGATCCATGCTTTTGTGGAAGACAACGATTATGCCAAGACCCGCTTCATGAAGGCCATTGCGAAAAGGGCGGCCCTTTATATCGAAGACGGCGACGTCATCTTCATCAATTCCTCGAAGACGGCCGTCATGGTCATGGATTATATCAAAAACAAAAAGGTGACTATCATCACCAACCATATCAAGGCTGCATCCAACTTGGATGACGGCATAGTGCTGATCTATACCGGAGGCGAGGTAAAGTATCCCCGTAATTCGATGACTGGCGACTTTACTCTGGCAGCCCTTAATAATATCACGGCTTCCAAGTGCTTTATCGGCTGTTCAGGCCTTAAGGAAGACGGTGTATCTACTGGCATCATGAAGGAGATGCTGATAAACCAGACCATGCTGAACAAGACTGCCGGGCAGAAATTCATCCTCTGTGACCATACCAAGGTGGGCCTGGACTACAATTTCCACTATGGCGATTACCGGGAAATAGACTATCTGATCACCGATGTGAATGCCAGTGAAAAGATCATATCGAAGATCAAAGCCAGGTATACGAATATGAACGTTATCGAGGTCGAACCCCTCAAAATATCCGAGTAAACAAGGCTGAAAATTATCCGTAAAATCGGGAAATATTTCCCTTTGTGTAAAATAGTTGAAAGTTCAATCAAAACAGTTGAAATTTCAACTTTTTATTATAAAATGATAATACACGGCAATTATGGAGAATAAATTCATTGGTTTAGACTCTTCTATTTTGTATCGCTGTAATCAGAAATATTTCGATAAAATGCTGCAGGGATACGGGATCGGTTATACCCAGTTTGCCTTCCTGGTAGAGATCTATGAGAACGAAGGGATCTCGATGAACGAACTGGCTGTACACGGCAGTTTCGATAAGGGAACCATCACCAAATCGATCCAGAAACTTGAGCAGCTCGATTATGTGCGAATAGAAAACAGTGAGAGCGATAAACGCAGCAAGCTCTTATATACCAGCGAAAAGGCCAGGGAGATCATGCCCCAGCTGTACATGCTGAGACAGGAATGGAAGGAATACCTGAGTTCCGGTCTTAGCGAAGAAGAAAAGGAAGCCTATGCTTCGGCTGTCGACAAGATGATCGAAAAGGCCCGTGAGTACAATCTCCATGAACAGGACAGAAGCAGCGTCAGGATCTACGGACTGCAGAAACTGACACTGCTGGACTATCCGGGCAAGATGGCAGCTACCGTCTTTACCGGAGGCTGCAACTTCCGCTGTCCGTTCTGTCACAACCGTTCACTGGTCTTCCTTAACGAGAACGAAACGGAGATCGGCAGCGATGTCATCCTGGATTATCTCGAACAGAGGAAAAACATGCTGGACGGCGTCTGCATCACCGGCGGCGAACCGCTGCTTCATGAAGGACTGGAAGACTTCATCAGGCAGATAAAGGAAAAGGGCTTGCTGGTAAAGCTCGATACCAACGGTTCCCAGTCACAGAAACTGAAGGATCTGGTAGAGAAAGGTCTGGTCGATTATGTGGCCATGGACGTCAAGAACAGCAAGGACAGATATGCGATGACCATCGGACTTGAGCAGTATGACTTAAGCGAGGTGGAGAAAAGCGTCGAATATCTCAAGGAAGGACATGTCGATTATGAATTCAGAACGACAGTCGTGAAGGAATTCCACGAAGATACCGATTTCAGACAGCTGGGAGAGTGGCTTCGCGGAGCCAAAAATTATTACCTGCAGAACTTTGAGGAACAGGAGACCTGCATCATGAGAGGTCTGCATCCTCTGAAACTTGAGCAGTTAAAGGATATAGAAGAAACATTAAGACCATATGTAGAAAACATCGCCCTTAGAGGCGTGAAGGAGTAAATCATGTATCAGGTTATTAAAAGAGACGGAACTGTAGTAGATTTCAACGTCAACAAGATCTCGGCAGCTATCGAAAAGGCCTTTGATGCCGTAGGCAGAGACTATCATCCAAGCATCATCGACATGCTGGCACTGAGGACCTGCGCCGACTTTGATTCCAAAGTCGTAGACGGCAAGGTCACGGTCGAAGAGATCCAGGACTCTGTCGAGAAGACACTGTCCGATGCCAACTTCGCCGATGTTGCCAAGGCTTATATTCTTTACAGAAAGCAGAGAGAAAAAGCCAGAAACATCAGAGCCACCATGCTGGACTACAAGGATCTGGTAAATTCCTATGTCGATTCCATCGACTGGCGTGTAAAGGAAAACTCTACCGTTACCTATTCCGTAGGCGGTCTGATCCTTTCCAATTCCGGTGCCATCACCGCCAATTACTGGCTGAGTGAAATATATGACGAAGAGATCGCCAATGCCCACAGAAACTGTGATATCCATATCCATGACCTGAGCATGCTTACTGGCTACTGTGCCGGCTGGTCACTGAAACAGCTGATCCAGGAAGGTTTAGGCGGCATCAACGGCAAGATCACATCCTCGCCAGCCAACCACCTTTCCACCTTATGCAACCAGATGGTCAACTTCTTAGGTATCATGCAGAACGAATGGGCCGGTGCTCAGGCCTTCTCAAGCTTTGACACCTATCTGGCTCCGTTTGTAAGAGTGGATGATCTTGACTACAAATCCGTCAAGCAGAACATCCAGTCCTTCATCTACGGTGTAAATACTCCTTCACGTTGGGGAACCCAGGCTCCGTTTACCAATATCACCCTGGACTGGACCGTACCTGAAGACCTGGCAGACCAGTACTGCATCGTCGGCGGTAAGGAACTCGATTTCAAATACAAGGACTGCAAGAAGGAAATGGACATGATCAATAAGGCTTTCATCGAGATCATGCTGGAAGGCGATGCCAACGGCCGCGGATTCCAGTATCCGATCCCTACTTATTCGATCACCAGAGACTTCGACTGGTCCGAGACTGAGAACAACAAGCTTCTCTTCGGTATGACTGCCAAGTACGGTACTCCTTATTTCTCCAACTATGTAAACAGCGATATGAAGCCAAGCGACATCAGATCGATGTGCTGCCGTCTGAGACTTGACTTAAGAGAACTCAGAAAGAAATCAGGCGGTTTCTTCGGATCGGGCGAATCGACCGGATCTGTCGGTGTCGTAACCGTCAACATGCCAAGACTTGCCTACCTGGCAAGCTCTGAGGAAGACTTCTACAGACGTCTGGACAAGGTCATGGACTTAAGTGCCAGATCATTGCACGTAAAAAGAGAAGTCATTACCAAGCTGCTGGAAAACGGCTTATATCCGTATACCAAGAGATATCTCGGCACCTTCAATAACCACTTCTCGACCATCGGCTTAGTAGGCATGAACGAAGCCTGCATGAATGCCAAGTGGTTAAGACAGGATCTTACGCATAAGGATGCCCAGGCTTTCACCAAGGACGTTCTCAACCACATGCGTGACCGCCTCATCCAGTATCAGGAGAAGTACGGAGACCTTTACAACCTGGAAGCCACACCGGCTGAATCGACAGCCTTCCGTCTGGCCAAGCATGACAAGAAGGTCTTCCCGGATATCATCACCGCTAATGATGCATCCGGCGTTCCATACTACACCAACTCATCCCATCTGCCGGTAGGCTTTACCAGTGACATCTTTGAGGCTCTCGATGTTCAGGATGAACTGCAGACCCTCTATACTTCCGGTACCGTCTTCCATACCTTCTTAGGCGAGAAGCTTCCGGACTGGAAGGCAGCTGCCACCCTGGTCAAGAAGATATCCGATAACTACCGTCTGCCTTACTATACGCTGTCACCGACTTACTCGATCTGTCCTGATCACGGTTATCTCACCGGTGAACAGTATGTCTGTCCGCAGTGCGGTAAAAAGACCGAAGTATGGTCAAGGATCACCGGCTACTACCGTCCGGTACAGAACTGGAATGACGGCAAGGCGCAGGAATTCCAGGACAGACAGGAATACATCTCTGAAAACTCCGTCTTAAGAGCCAGAGAAGTGATGGCTGATGTCAGAGCCGCTGCCGATAAGGCTAAGGAAGAAGTAAGGGAAGAAGTACCGGCAAACGGTAACGATGTCCTTACGATCTATGTTCAGGATCATTGCCCTAAGTGCAAAGGCGCTGAACAGAGACTGCAGCTGAGCGGCGTACAGTACAAGGAAGTCAACTGTTCCAACAACATGGATGAAGCCAGAAGACTCAACCTTACGGAAACACCGACCATCATCGATCCGGACGGCACGAGATTCGTGGGTGCCAATGCGGCAGCCGAGTGGATGAAATACCACAACCGTTAAACATAAAGTCCGCATGAGCGGACTTTATAAAAGGAGAACTTATGGAAAAGATATATGACATCGTTGTGGTAGGAGGAGGACCGGCCGGAATGACGGCAGCCCTTTACGGCCTAAGAAACGGCAAGTCCGTACTGACGATAGAGAAATCGGTCTTCGGCGGACAGATAGTCAATTCCCCGAAGGTCGAAAACATCCCCGGCTTCGTATCCATATCGGGAGACGAATACGGCGATATGCTTTTAAAACAGATACAGGAACAGGGCGGAGAAGCCATGTTCGATGAAGTCATGTCGGTGGAATCCGACGGAGACATCGCTACCGTACATCTCGATCTCGGTGAACCGGTAAAAGCCCGGACCGTCATCCTGGCAACGGGAACGGTACACCGGACACTGGGGCTGGAGAACGAAGACCGTCTCATCGGTAAAAACATCCATTTCTGTGCCGTCTGTGACGGAAGCTTCTATGAAGGCAAGACCGTCGTCATGATCGGTGGGGGCAACTCGGCTTTCGTTGAAAGCATCCTCCTGGCGGATATCGTCGACAGGCTGATACTCCTACAGGATCTGCCGCACTTTACGGCTGATCAGAAATCGCAGGGCGTACTGCTTTCAAAGAATAACGTCGAAGCCCACGTGGGCACGAAGATCCTGGGATATGAATGTGACGGTGACAGGCTTCTTGGCGTAAGATATCTTGAAGGAGATACCGAGAAGTTTGTCAGATGTGACGGTGTCTTCCTGGCTGTCGGTCTTATTCCGGAGAATGACCGTTTCAAGGACGTTCTGGATACCGATAAGGCCGGTTACTTCATTGCGAACGAACTGGGCAACACCAGAGTCAGAAACATCTTCGTAGCCGGAGACTGCCGGACCAAAAGACTCAGACAGGTCGCAACGGCCTGTGCTGACGGTGCCAATGCGGCGATCATGGCTTGCAGCCTGCTGAACGGATAAGAGTAGGGAAGTCCTTACTCTTTTTTGATATACTGAATGATGATCGGAGAATGACCATGAAAGATCTTATTAAATTCCTGAATAACAGTCCGACAGCTTTTGAAGCAGTCGAAAGTATTACCAAAATCTTAAAAGAAAACGCCTATATAGAACTTAAGGAAGAAGAGAAGTTCACGATAAAGAAAGGCGGAAAGTACTATGTATCCCGCAACGGCTCCTCGCTCATCGCCTTCAATATCGGCAGGAAACTGAATGATCCGAGCCTGCAGATAAGCGCCTCCCACGGCGACTGTCCAAGCTTCAAGATCAAGCCGGAAAGCATCATCTTTGAAGACGGCTATCTGAAGCTCAATACCGAAGTCTATGGCGGAGCCTTATTCTATCCGTGGCTTGACCGTCCGCTTTCGATCGCCGGCAGACTGGTCGTAAAGAATAAGAGGGGCGAGATAAAGACAAGGAACTACGTCCATGGCAGACCTTTCTGCCTGATACCTTCCGAAGCTATCCACATGAACCGCAAGGCCAATGACGAACTGAAACTCAATGCCCAGATCGACATGCTGCCGATATGCGCATTAAAGAAAAAGGATCTGAAGGAATACCTGGAAGAAGATACAGGAGAAAACATCCTGACCTACGATCTTTATCTCTATCCTTTACAGAACGCCTATGTCTGGGGAATGGATGACGAGTTCGTATCTTCCTTCCACCTGGATGATCTGGAGTGCGTTTATACCTGCCTTAAGGGTTTCGTGAATACCTTTAATGACGACAACATAAACGTCTACTGCTGTTTCGACAACGAAGAGGTCGGTTCCCTCACAAGGCAGGGCGCAGCTTCCGACTTCCTGGAAAGCACTCTCAGAAGAGTATGCGAAAGCCTTAAGATCGATTACTATGTATTGAACGCCAGAGGAATGATGCTGTCATGCGACAACGCCCAGGGGCTGCATCCGAACCATCCGGAAAAGGCCGATCTGACCAACAGGCCGATGTTAAACAAAGGCATCGTCATCAAATACAATGCCAATCAGTCCTATACGTCGGACGCCCTTAGTTCGGCCATCTTCAAAGACCTGCTGGACAGGAACAGGATACCTAACCAGTACTTTGCGAACAGATCGGACATAAGAGGAGGAAGCACCTTAGGCAATATCTCCAACAGCCATGTGTCGCTGCTTTCCGTCGACATCGGACTTCCGCAGCTGGCCATGCATTCGATACTGGAAACGGCCGGTACCAGGGATGCCGGATACATGATCAAAGGCATCAAGGCTTTCTATAAAGCTCATCTAAAGGAAAATACACTTAAATAAAAATGAGGCTTAAGCCTCATTTTCCATATCTATTACTTTTCTGAACTGGGTCTCATAGAGCTGCTTGTAGATGCCGTTCTTGGCCAGCAGCTTTTCGTGTCCGCCCTGTTCGGCGATCTTGCCTCCGGATACGACCAGTATCTTGTCGGCCTGCAGGATGGTCGAAAGCCTGTGGGCGATGACGATGGACGTTCTGTTTTGCATCATGACTTCCAGAGCCTGCTGGATGGAGTTCTCGGATATCGAATCGAGCGAAGAAGTCGCTTCATCGAGTATCAGGATCTTCGGATCCTTAAGGATGACTCTGGCAATGGAGAGACGCTGTTTCTCGCCTCCTGACAGCTTGAGACCTCTGTTTCCTACCTGGGTATTATAACCGTCAGGTTGGGAAATGATGAAGTCATGGATGTTGGCGATCTTACAGGCTTCCTCAAGTTCTTCCTGAGTGGCATCGGACTTGGCGAAGAGGAGGTTTTCTCTTACCGTACCGTTGAACATGTAGGCTTCCTGAGTGACTACGCCGATGCTGTCACGGAGATACTGCAGGTCGATGTCCTTTACGTTGATGCCGTTGATGGTGACCTCGCCGCTTATGACGTCGTAAAGTCTAGGCAGAAGATTGACGATCGTCGATTTGCCGGAGCCCGACGGTCCGACGATGGCGTACATCTTGCCGCTCGGTACCTTGAAGCTAAGATTCTTGATCAGCGGGATGCTCTTGTCATAATAGAATTCCACGTCCTTGTAGCGGATCTCCGTCTTGGTGAAATCAGGCTTGAGGGCGTTTTTCTTGGATTTGATCTTCGGCTTCTTATCGAGATATTCGAAGATACGGCTGAACAGGGCCAGCGATCTGGTGAAATCGACAGAGATGTTCAGCAGTGATTCGACCGGTCGGTAGAGCCTGTTGATCATGTTGACGGTAGCGGTAATGGTACCGACAGTCAGCGTGGTATCGTTCATCCTCATGATGAGATAGCCGCCGGCCAGATAGATCAGCAGAGGACCGATATTGGTAAAGATGCCCATGACGACTCGGAACCATTTGCCGGCCCGGGATTCCTTTATCGAATAACCGGTGACTTCCTTATTGAGTTCATCGAACTGTCTGTTCTTTTTTTCCTCTTCCGTAAAGAGCTTTATCAGCAGGGAACCGGAAACGGACAGTGCCTCATTGGTAAGATCGTTGAGTTCATCGTGCTTGGCCTGAGCTTCCGACAGCAGTTTCCATCTGGTCTTGCCGGCCGACTTGGTTGGAAGCACCAGCAGCGGTATGACCAGGATGCCGATGCAGGCCAGTTTCAGGTCGATGCTGACTAATGCCACGATGGTGGTTATTACGGTACAGATGTTGGATATGACGGAGGTCAGGGTCTGGGATATCGCACTGGATACTCCGGAGATATCCGAATTCATCCTGGTGATGATATCGCCCTGTTTCTCACTGGTGAAGAAGGCATGTTCCATAGTCTGCAGGTGCTGGAACATCTCGTTCTTCATATCATAGACGATCTTCTGGGATACCCAGCCGTTGATGTAGCTTTCCAGTACGGAGATGACCTGCGATGCGGTCAGGGTGATAAGGGCCAGCAGTACCAGCTTTATAAGCTTTGCGAAGTCCTGCCCGAGGATCGCTTCATCGATGATCTTACCGGTTATGATAGAAGGCAGCAGCCCCAGTACCGATGAGATGACGATAACGATCAGTACCAGCAGCAGGGCGAACCAGTAAGGCTTCAGATAGCTGAATATTCTTATTAACAGTTCTTTCGTGACCTTAGGCTTGTTCTGCTGTTCTTCTTCAGTCAGATAGCCTCTTGGTCCCATAGGTCCGGGCATAAGCAATACCTCCTAATGGGATAATTATACAACATGATAAAATAGAAACGTGAAAAGGATATACCAGCTTTTACTGATACTTGCATTGTGTCTTGGCGGAACCGTCTACCTGGTCTTAAGAGAAGCCAGGCAGGCCAACAGGGAAGTCAGGTTTTTATACTGCCTCGACGGCGACAGCTTCGCAGCCGAGCTTAACGGCGAAGAGATTGAGATAAGGATGCTGGCGATCGACTGTCCGGAGAAGGAAGATGCCTATGGCATCGAAGCCAGAGACTTTTCCAAGGCCCTGCTGGAGAAAGCGGAAGAGATAGAACTGGTCGAAGAGAACGGTGCCGGAAAGAAAGACAGATACGGACGTTATCTTTACTGGGTCTATGCGGACGGAGTGCTGGTGCAGGAAGAGCTGCTGGAAAACGGCCTGGCCAGGGTCGATTACATCTTTGACAGTTATAAGAACCTTGATGAACTCTATGCCAAAGAGAAGATCGCCAAAGACAATAAGATAGGAATCTGGTCAGCTGAAGAGTAGAATAAAGGAAATGGAAAACAGACGTTTTGAAATAGTTAGCGATTATAAACCGACCGGTGATCAGCCAAAGGCCATCGACGCTTTGGTGGAAGGACTGGAAAACGGCAAGCATGAACAGGTCCTCTTAGGAGCCACCGGTACCGGTAAGACTTTTACTATTGCCAACGTCATTCAGAGAGTCCAGAAACCGACGCTGGTCTTTGCCCACAACAAGACCCTTGCCGGTCAGCTTTATTCGGAGTTCAAGACGCTCTTCCCGAACAATGCCGTGGAATACTTCGTATCCAACTTTGATTACTATCAGCCTGAAGCCTACATGCCGAAGACCGATACCTATATCGAAAAGAATGCCGTGACCAACGATGAGATAGACATGTTGAGGATGTCGACATACAATTCCCTGCTGGAAAGAAGGGATGTCATAGTCGTCGCTTCCGTTGCCTGCATCTATGCCTCTTCCAATCCTAAGGATTACGGTGACATGTTTTTTACCTTGAGAGTAGGTGAACACATCGACCGTCAGGAACTGATAAAGAAACTGATACTCAGACAGTACCAGCGCAACGACATGGACAAGGTAAGAGGCAGTTTTTCCGTCAGGGGAGATGTCATCGAACTGGTGCCCGGGCATAATGACAAGATAATCGTCCGTATCGAGATGTTCGATGATGAAGTCGAAAGGATCACGGAAGTCGATCCGATCACCAAGAACATCATAAATGCCTACATGCTTTATGTCTTTCCGCCGGCTACCGGCTATGCCAGGGACATGAATGATATCCATATCGCCTGTGAAGGCATCGAAAAGGAACTGGAAGAAAGGCTTCTGTTCTTCAAGGAAAACAACAAGCCTCTGGAATACGAACGTCTTGAGCAGCGCTGCCGCTATGACCTGGAAGCATTGAGAGAGATCGGCATCTGTCCGGGCATCGAAAACTATGCCATGCATATCGATCACCGCAAACCGGGAGAAAGACCGTACAATCTCTTCGATTACTTCCCGGAGGATTTTCTTATCGTCGTAGACGAATCCCACGTGTCACTGCCGCAGATCAGAGGCATGTTCAACGGCGACCATGCCCGTAAGCAGACACTGGTCGATTACGGTTTCAGGCTGCCGAGCGCTCTGGACAACAGGCCTCTGAAGTTCGAAGAGTTCGAAGAGATAAATGCACCGCGTATCTATGTATCGGCGACTCCGGGCGATTATGAACTGGAAAAGGTCGCAAACAGACCTGTCGAACAGATCATCAGACCTACCGGTCTGCTTGATCCTTACGTTGAAGTAAGACCGACCATGGGTCAGATCGATGACCTCCTGGAAGAGATAGGTAAACAGATCGAAAAGCACGAAAGAACGCTGATCACGACACTGACGGTACGGATGGCTGAAGATCTGAGCGAATTCCTGAAGAAACAGGACCTCAAGGTAGCCTATCTCCATCATGAAACGGGAACGCTCGAAAGAAGCGAGATCATCCATGATCTGCGTATCGGTACTTATGACGTGCTGGTCGGCATCAACCTCTTAAGGGAAGGACTGGACCTGCCGGAAGTAAGTCTCATTGCGATACTGGATGCGGATAAGGAAGGCTTCTTAAGAAGCGAAAAATCGCTGATCCAGACCATCGGCCGTGCAGCCCGTAATGCCAACGGCAGAGTAATAATGTACGGCGATGTCATGACCGGTTCAATGCAAAGCGCTATCGATGAAACCAATCGTAGAAGAAGGATACAGGAAGCCTACAATAAGGAACACGGCATCGTTCCTAAGACCATCATCAAGGACGTTGCGGAAGCCATCCACGGCAAGGAGACCAGAGAAGCTACTTCCAGATATCTTAAGAAGAAGAATCATACCAGCAAGGATAAGCAGCAGCTTATTGCGGCTCTGGAAAAGGAAATGAGGGAAGCGGCAAAGGTCCTCAATTTCGAAAGAGCAGCTGAACTTAGGGATATAATTATAGAGATAAAGGCGGAATAGATATGGACAAGAAATTAGTTAAAAGCTTAGTACTGGTAGTTCTGGGAATAGTCGTCATGGGTACCGGCATCGGCATGGTATCCAAGATCGGAATCGGTGTCGATTCCTTTACGGCCGTTATAAACGGTATCAGTTTCCGGACGGGACTGACGCTGGGCACCATCACAGCACTGGCCAATGCGATACTGTGTGTCATCGGCTATATCCTGTGTAAAAAGAACGTGGGATTGGCCACGATCCTGTTCATCTTCATTTCCAAGTGGCCGGTCGATTTCGGCTATACCCACATGATCGCCGGCGATAATCTGGTGGTAAAGATCATCCTCTTTGTGATATCGGTCTTTATCATCGCTTTGGGAGCAGCCATGTTCATAGTATCGGGCATGGGTGCCAATGCCTATGACGCGGTCACGCTGGGCATCTGTGAAAGGCTGAATCTGAAAGACAAGTTCGTCTATGTGAAGTATGCTATGGACGGATTCATGCTGATAGTGGCCTTCATCATCGGCGGACCGATAGGGCTGGGGACTATCATCTCGCTGGCTCTCATCGGCATCTTCATGAAGTTCTGTCAGAAGCATCTGATCAGGATCTTCAGGCTCGAAGAACAGTAAACAACGCATAAGAAACACGGAATCACGTGTGTTATAATTAGAATATGAAAAAACTAGTTATCATCAGCGGCGTATCCGGTGCCGGCAAGACCACGGCTTCCAATGTTCTGGAAGACAAGGGCTACCGCTGTATCGACCAGTATCCGCCTGAACTGCTGAAGGAACTCATCGAACTCATCGAACACGACGACAGTTTCAAGTATGAAAACGTCGCTTTGACCATCTCCTTAAGTGACCTGGAAAAGTACCAGTCACTTTTAAGCAATTCCGATTTAAAGCCTCTGCTGGTACTGATCGACGCCGACAAGGACACGGTAATAAACAGATACAAGTTCACCAGACGTATCCATCCGCTGCTGGTAAACAATGTAGCCGATTCCTTATCGGAAGCTGTCGACATCGAAAAGAACATCCTCAATAAGTTCCGCAAAAGAGCCAAGGTCATCGATACGACCAATCTTTCTCTGAAACAGCACCGGGAAAAGCTCAATCTGGCGCTTGATGATACTGAAGACTATCATCTGTCGCTGAGCTTCGTCTCCTTCGGTTTCAAGAACGGTCTGCCGAGCGATGCGGACAACATCTTTGACGTGCGTTTCCTGGACAATCCTTTCTATGTGAGCAGGCTCAGGAACAAGACCGGTAACGACAAGCCGGTCAGGGATTATGTGCTCAATTCCAGGAGGACCCAGAGCTATCTCAAGAATCTCATATCATATATCGATTTCATGCTGAAGTCTTACGATAAGGAAGAGAAAAGGCATCTGACCATCTGTATCGGCTGTACCGGCGGTCAGCACCGTTCGGTAGTCATCGCCAACTATCTGTATGATCACTATAAAGAAAAGTATTCTTATCCTTGTTATATAAATCATAGAGAGTTAGACAAATGAAAAATGTAGTTGTGATCGGCGGCGGACACGGCCAGTCCACCATCGTAAGAGGTGTCAAGAATATCAAAGACATCGATCTCAAGGCCATCGTGACCGTAGCTGATGACGGCGGTTCTACCGGCAGACTCAGAGAGCTTTACAATATCCCGGCTGTCGGCGATATCCGTAACGTTCTTTTAGCCATGTCCGATAATGAAGAGTTCTTTACCAAACTTCTGGATTACCGTTTTGAAGGAGAAAACGACATCGACGTCGTCGGACACTCATTAGGCAATCTGATCATGGTAGCTCTGATGGGCATGAACGACGGCTCTCTGGTCGAAGCCATCAAGCAGGTCGGCAGACTTTTGAATGTTAAAGGTAAGGTCTTCCCGGCATCGCTGGAGATACTTACCTTATATGCCCGCAATATCGACGATACGATAACCAGAGGTGAAGCCAACATCCCGAAGGCACAGAACCGCATCAGCGAAGTCTACTACGACCATGACGTTGAAGCCGACAGGGATGCGGTCGATGCGATAATGGCAGCAGATCTCGTCATCTACGGCATCGGTTCGCTTTACACTTCCATTGCCCCGATACCGATCATCAGAGAGATCGGTGAGGCCTTAAACAATACCAAAGCCAAGAGAGTCTATTTCGCCAACTGCATGACCCAGCAGGGCGAGACCTATAACTATGACCTGAAGGATCACATCGATGCCCTGAGGAAACACGGAGCCAAGGTGGATCTGGTGGTCAAGCATAACGACGTGATACCGCAGAGCATCCTTTACCGTTACTATGCCGAAGATGCCATCGAGGTAGTGAATAACGGCGGCATCGATATACCGGTACTGGAAAGGAACCTGCTCGATTTCTCCAATAACATGGTCCGTCATGATCCGGAAAAGATAAAGACCGTCGTTGAAGAGCTGCTGGAGGACTGCTGATGTCGTTCACCTCTTCGATAAAGAAAGAGATATCCCAGAAGGAACTGGAAGATTGTTGTAAAAGAGCACAGTTGAGTGCTCTTATTCAATTGACCTCATCTCTGTCCTTAGGCAACCGCAGGATGCAGCTCATCGTCAGAAGCGAGAATCCGACGACAGCCAAGAGAGTCGTCTATCTCCTGAAAAAACTCTATAAAGCCGAAACGGAACTGACGGTCGTCAAAAAGACCAATCTCAGAAAAAACAACGTCTATACCGTGACGGTCAAGGAAGACGCCAGGATCATCCTTACGGATCTGGGCTTATACAGCGAATCAAGAGGCCTGCTTTCCCATCCGACCTATTCGATCGTATTGAAGAACTGCTGTGCCAAAAGCTATCTGGCCGGCTGTTTTCTGGCCTACGGTTCCTGCAACTCACCAAACAATAAGAACTATCATCTGGAAATATCACTGAACGATCTGGATTATGCCAACTTCATCGTCAAGCTGATATCCCGTTTCAATATCCAGGCCAAGATATCGAAAAGACGCAGCAAGTACCTCGTCTATATCAAGAAAGCCGACAATATCTCCGACTTCTTAAGGATAGTGGAAGCCAGTGAAGCCTTATATGATTTTGAAGATACCAGGATAAGCAGAGACCTGAAGCATTCCATCATCAGGATCGACAACTGTGAGATAGCCAATGAAATGAAGTCCCTAAAGGCAGCCGAGGAACAGGTAGCCTACATGAGCAGGATAAAGGAATCCGGCAGGTATGCCGATCTTGAAGAAAAACTCAGGAATGTCATCGACTTAAGGCTCAAGTATCAGGATTATTCTCTCAACGAACTCTGTCAGGCTTATGACAAGAAGTACGGAGAATCATTGTCCAAGTCGGGTCTCAAGCACCGTCTCAACAAGATAGAAAACATAGCCAGAAGCTTATAAGGAGGACTTATGAACTACATACTGATAACCGGTGCCGGTTCAGGTCTGGGCAGGGAATTTGCGAAGAGCTTTGCGGAAAGAGGCTTCAACCTGCTGCTGGTATCACGCAATACCGGAAAACTGGAAGAAGTAAAATCCGAGATCCTTAAGGAAAAACAGGTCAATATCATCTGTCTTGGCGTGGATCTGTCGAAGGAAGACGGATCTCAGGAAATATATGATTACTGCAAGAAGAACAGTCTTAACGTCATCGTCCTGGTAAACAATGCCGGCTACGGTGATTACGGAGAATTCGCGGAAGGCGATATCGCTACGTATAAGAACATGCTGGACCTCAATGACAAGGCTCTGATGACACTGACCTATCTCTTTCTTCAGGACATGAAGAAAGACAGGTTCGGTCACATCATTAATGTCGCTTCCATTGCGGGCTTCATGCCGGGACCTTACATGGCTGTCTACTACGCCTCCAAGGCCTTCGTGCTCAGTTTCTCATTGGCCATAAAGGAAGAACTGAAACCTTATTCGATAAAAGTCACGACTCTTTGTCCGGGACCGGTCAGGACTTCCTTCTGGGAGAGAGCCGGTGTAAAGATGAGCGGTTTCAAGGATTCCTGGCTTGCCAGAGACGCAAAGAACGTTGCGAGGACGCTGATGAAAGCCTTTGACTCCGGCAAAGGACTGGTGATCGACGGCTTCATCAACAAGGCTGCCGTATTCGGCGCCAATATGCTGGGCAAAGAAAGACTGGCAGAAACGGTCGGCAAGGCTCAGAAGAAACTGCTTAATTAACCGCTATAATAAAAATGAAAAGGGGACATTAATATGAAAGTTGTATTTGATCATCTGACGAAGATCTTCCCGAACAGGACCAAAGGCAAGGAAGATGTCATTGCCGTAAATGACTTCTGTTTTGAGATACCTGACGGCAAGCTTATCGGTCTTTTGGGACCTTCGGGCTGCGGCAAATCCACCGCCCTGAATCTGATCTGCGGTCTTGAAGAAGCGACCAGAGGAAAGATCTATTTCGGTGATGAGGACGTTACGAATCTGCCTCCGGAAAACAGAGGCGTCGGCATGGTCTTTCAGAACTATGCCCTGTATCCGCACCTCACCGTCAAACAGAATATCATGTTCCCGCTGGAGAACCTCAAGGGCGAAGAGAAGATGAGCAGGGAAGCTATGGAAGCCAAGGCCCTGGAAGCAGCTAAGCTGGTCCAGATCGAAGACTACATGGAACGTAAGCCTTCACAGCTTTCCGGCGGCCAGCAGCAGCGTGTGGCCATCGCCAGAGCTCTCGTCAAGATACCGAAAGTACTGCTGCTGGATGAACCTCTTTCCAACCTGGATGCCAGACTGCGTCTGCAGACCCGAGAGGAAATAAGAAGGATACAGAAAGAGACGAAGATCACGACAGTCTTCGTTACCCATGACCAGGAAGAGGCCATGTCCATCTCGGATATCATCGTTCTGATGAAGCTGGGCGTCGTTCAGCAGATCGGCAAGCCGCAGGAAGTCTATGACGATCCGATCAATCTTTTCGTAGCCAAGTTCCTGGGCACGCCGGCTATCAACGTTTTTAACGGCCGGATAGAAAAGCATAAGGTCTATATCGGTGCTGACTGCATCGGTGACAGCAAGCTCAGCGATCGTGAAGTCTATATCGGCATCAGGCCGGAAGGCATGGTCGTAGACAAAAAGGGCGTGCTGACCTGTAAGTTCGACAGAAGAGAAGTAATGGGCAGAGACCATTCCGTCGTCTGCCATAATAAGGAATGCATCTCCGATATCGACATCAGAGCCATTATTCCTTCCGATACCGAAGTCGATGCCAATGCCAAAACGATCACCTTCTCCCTGAAACCGATGAAGGTCTACCTTTTCGATAAGGAAAGTGAAGAAAGGCTAAGATGATCAACCGCAACAATCTCAAAGCCTGGCTGTATCTGTTGCCGGCCATAGCCTTTCTGGCAGTCTTCATGGTCTATCCGCTCGTGGATGTCTTTATCTATTCCTTTGAGGAAGGCTATAACTTTGCCTCACAGACTTCTTTCGGTACCGGTGCCTATAACTATCTCTATGTCCTGCATGATCCTTATTTCCTGCAGGCATTGAAAAATACGTTCATTCTGGTCATCATCACCGTACCGCTTTCGACCGGTCTGGCCTTACTGATATCCCTGGCTCTTAATTCCATAAAGAAGCTTAAGGAGCTTTTCCAGACCGTATATTTCCTGCCGTATGTGACCAATACTTTAGCGGTAGGCCTTGTGTTCATGATCCTCTTTAAGAAGACGGCTTATTCCGAGGGTCTCATAAACCTGCTGATAAACTCTTTCGGCGGACATTCCGTTGACTTCATCGAAGGACCGTACTGGGCCAAGATGTTCGTGCTGTGCTTCTATACGATATGGATAGTACTGCCGTTCAAGATCCTGATCCTTACCAGTGCCCTGGCATCGGTCAATCAGGATTACTATAAGGCTGCCAAGATCGACGGCACATCGAAATTCAGGACCTTCACAAGGATCACTCTGCCGATGATATCGCCGATGCTGTTCTATCTGATCATCACCGGATTCATCGGTGCCTTCAAGGCCTACAGCGATGTGGTAGCCATCTTCGGCGTCGATCTGAATGCGGCCGGCATGAATACCATCGTCGGTTATATCTACGACATGCTGTACGGCAATTCCGGAGGCTATCCTTCCTTTGCCTCGGCAGCTGCCATTATCCTGTTCATCATCGTTCTGACCATTACGGTCATCAATCTTCTGGCCAGCAAGGGGGATGAATGATGGAAAAGAATCTTGAATACAAAGAAATAGAAAGAAAAGCCAGGATCAGGAATACGATCTGGAAGACCCTGATCTATGTCTTTCTGGCCATCTGGGCCCTCATCGTCCTTTTCCCTTTCTACTGGATGCTGCTGACATCCGTCAAATCCTATGGTTCATACAACTCGGAATACATCCCGCAGTTCTTTACCTTGAGTCCGACACTGGAAAACTATGCCAGTGCCTTTGAGGCCGTGCCTTTGGCCAGGTACTTCCTCAATACCCTGATCTTTACGCTCATCACGACCGGAGCCATGCTGGTGGTCATCGTGCTGGCAGCCTTTGCCTTCTCAAGACTGGAGTTCAAAGGCAAGAATCTGACCTTTACCGCTTTCCTGTCGCTGATGATGATACCTAATGAACTGGTCATCATAACCAACTTCGTGACGATCACCAATCTGGGACTAAGGAACACCTTTACCGGACTGATACTGCCAAGCATCACTTCCGTATTCTATATTTACCTGTTGAAGGAAAACTTTGAACAGATACCGGATTCGCTGTATAAGGCTGCCAAGGTGGACGGTACCAGCGATCTTAAATACCTGCTTAAGGTAATGATCCCGATCTGCCGCCCGACCATCGTCACCATCGTGATCCTGAAGGTCATCGAGTGCTGGAACTCCTACGTCTGGCCGCGTCTTATCACCGATGACAGGATGTACTTCCTGGTATCCAACGGCATCCAGGAAATAAGGGAGAACGGCTTTGGCCGTGAGAACATTCCGGCCATGATGGCGGCAGTAGTCGTCATATCGATACCGCTGATCATACTGTTCCTGATCTTCCATAAGAAGATCATGGAAGGTGTCAGCAGAGGAGGTACCAAAGGATGATGAA
Organism: Erysipelotrichaceae bacterium; assembly: GCA_017431825.1. Classification (GTDB taxonomy): domain Bacteria; phylum Bacillota_I; class Bacilli_A; order Erysipelotrichales; family Erysipelotrichaceae; genus Colivicinus. Next base: position 26,925 of record JAFRKI010000009.1, read on the forward strand.
GAAACTGGTGATCCTTATATCTCTCATGATGCTTATAGGCTTGAGCGGCTGTCATGGCAAGGTCAGCAACACGGTTTTTGAAGTGCCTGAGACCTTCGATGAGACGAAGACCTATGAGATCACTTTCTGGGCCAAGAACGACAGCAACAAGAATCAGGTAGCCGTCTACAAGGGTGCCATCGAAGACTTCGAAAAGATCTATCCCAACATCAGGGTGAACCTCGGTCTTTATACCGACTACGGTCAGATCTACAATGACGTCATCACCAACATTTCCACGAATACGACGCCTAACGTCTGCATAACCTATCCCGATCATATCGCCACCTACATAACCGGTGCCAATACGGTAGTCACTCTGGATGAACTGCTTACAGATGAAAAGTACGGTCTGGGCGGCAGTGAAGTGAAGTTCGACGGACCGGACATCGGTGAAATGGTTCCGGAATTCCTGAATGAAGGCATCATAAACGGAAGCTACTACGCCATACCTTTCATGCGTTCAACGGAAGCTCTTTACATCAATAAGACCTACGTGGAAAAGATGGGCTATGAGATACCGGAGGTCGTTACCTGGGACTGGATCTGGAAGATAGCCGATGAAGCAATGGCCAGGAACGAAGACGGAACATACGTGATAAACGGTCAGAATGTTCTGATACCGTTCATCTACAAGTCTACCGACAACATGATGATCACGATGCTGAAACAGCTCGATGCCGGTTATTCCAATGATGACGGCGAGATACTGATCTTCAATGACAGTACCAAGGAGATCCTGAAAGAGATCGCTAAACATACGGCTCTGGGATCTTTCTCGACCTTCAAGATCTCTTCCTATCCGGCCAACTTCCTCAATGCCGGACAGTGTATCTTTGCGATAGATTCGACAGCCGGTGCCACCTGGATGGGTTCCAAGGCGCCGTTAGTAGACATTCCCAAGGATCAGCTGGTGGAATTTGAAACGGTGGTCAGACCGGTCCCGCAGTATGATGTCAGCAATGAATACATGATCTCTCAGGGGCCTTCGATCTGTATCTTCAACAAGTCCGATCCTGATGAAGTGCTGGCATCATGGTTATTTGCCCAGTATCTTCTGAGCAATGAAGTGCAGATCGGTTACGGCAAGACCGAAGGCTATCTGCCGGTCACTTATAAGGCGCTGAATTCCGCTGAGTATCAGGATTACATAAACAGCAGCGGCATCGACAATGACGAGCACTACAGCGTCAAGATCGATGCGACCAAGCTCTTTATGGATAATACCGAACACAGTTTCGTTACTTCCGTATTCAACGGTTCCGCTTCCTTAAGGACCGCAGCCGGTCAGCTGATCGAAGAGACCTGCAAGGGCGTAAGAAGAGGAAAGACTATCGACGACGAATTCTTTGACAGCCTCTATAAGGACATCAACTCCCTTTACCGTCTCGATCAGGTCGGCGGCCGGGGCGTCAACAAGGATCTGGGCGAACTGCCTGCAGCATCAAAGATCCTCATCGGTTCTTTGGCGGGTGTCTGGATCCTTATCGGAGCCTATGTCCTTTATAAAAACAGAAAGAAAGGTGTTTAATCACCTTTTTCTGATGTAGTATAATTAATATGTTCAATGGAACAAAGGAGACGCAAATGAAAAAACTGTTAACTGTCTTATTCGCTTTAATGCTGGTCTTCTCTTTGACCGGCTGTAAGAAGAAAGGCGGCACGGAGCCTGAGACTCCAAACGTTACTGCCGTCAATACCTATGCAGATTTCGTTGCAGCCAACAATGACGATGCTCTGGAACTGCTCATGTCCGTACAGGGCCATCAGTCCTGGTGGGACAACAAGGTCACCATCTATGCTCAGGATGATGACGGCGGCTACTTCCTCTATGAAGCCAAGGCCGATGAAGAAACTGCCAAGAAACTGGTTCCTGGTACCCTGATCCTGGTAACGGGTTTCAAGGGCGAATGGGCCGGTGAAGTTGAACTGGTAGATGCCACCTTCGAGATCGTTGAAGGCAAGGGCAAGGTATATGATCCGGTAGATCTTTCCGATATCGCCGACAATGCCGACAAGCTCAAAGAGCACATGAACCAGAAAGTAGCTCTCAAGAACCTCTACGTTGTCAGTCTCGATCATAAGGATTCTGATTCTGATCCAGATTTGTACATTAATATATTGGCTGGTGAAACTGCATATTCTCTCTGTGTTGAGAATTATCTTACTAATCCGGATACGGAAGTGTATAAGATCGCCAAGGATCTGCAGCCTGGAAGCCTGATCGATATCGAAGGATTCCTGTACTGGTATGAAGGTCCTAACCCTCATGTGACAGCCATCACTGTTCACTAGTCATTATTTAAGCTGTTACATAAAGGCACTGCTCAGCGGTGCCTTTTTTATCCGGAAAGATATTATTGTCAAAATGACAATAAAATAGTATATTATAGTTGAGGTGAGATATGGAAATAAGAAATGAACAGGGACAGACCGAGAAAGAGTTTCTGGAAGCCTATGATGACAGCAGGTACAGACATCCGTCCAATACGGTGGATATGTTGCTGCTGAGCGTCATCGACAGGAAGCTCTCGATCCTGCTGATAAAAAGAAGGAACTTTCCGTGGATCAATACCTGGGCGCTTCCGGGAGGATTCGTGGAATTCGATGAAGATCTGGAAGATGCAGCTTTCAGGGAACTGAAGGAAGAGACCAATCTCGACAGTTCCATCTACTTCAGACAGCTATATACTCTGGGGAAGGCCGACAGGGATCCCCGCACCCGAGTGATCACCACCGCCTACATATCACTGGTACCTCAGGAAAACATAAAGAACACGAAGGCCGGTGACGATGCCAAGGAAGCGGAGTGGTTCGAGATAAAGAAGGTCACCAAGAATCTTGACTGTAATAAGAAGGTATCTTCCATCGTCATGACCAGCAAAGACAAAGACGTCAGGATAGAATACGAGATCAGCGAGAAGGTGCTTAAAAACTATATCAGAAAATCTTCGAAACTGCTCAGCAAGGAAAGGATAGCCGGAGATCACATCAAGCTGATAAACATGGCCATGGACATGCTGCAGACGCGTGTTGCCGCTTCAGGACTGCTGTTCAGCCTGCTGCCAGAGGAGTTTACCTTAAAGGAAGCTCAGGATGTCTATGAGACGATAATCGGCGGAAAGACCGATACCAGGAACTTCAGAAGGGGTATCATGAAGATGCTGAACAGGACCGGTCACAAGAAAAAGACCTATAACAGGGATTCGGACTTATACAGTTTCAATCCGCTGTATGAATATCTGAAAGAAGACTTATAAAGGGAGAAGCATATGAAAAAAGTACTGGTAGTAATCGACATGCAGAACGACTTCATCGACGGAAGTCTGGGAAGCGATGATTGTCTGGCGACTGTCGGACCGGTCATCAGGGAGATCGGAAGCAATGAATATGACTATATCGTCCTGACCAGGGACACTCATCAGCCGGACTACATGGAAACGCTGGAAGGAAAGAACCTGCCGGTGGAACACTGCATCCGTGACAGCAAAGGCTGGCAGATCAGGGATGACATCATGCAGGCCGTGATCGATTCCGGCAAGGAATACAAGGTCTTCGACAAGAAGAGCTTCGGCAGCTATGCCCTGGTAGGAGAACTTGAGACCTACAAGGACGTGATCGAAGACATCACGATCGTCGGACTCTGTACCGACATCTGCGTGGTATCCAACGCCCTGATGCTGAGAGCGATGCTCAACAACACGCCGATATACTATGTTACAGACGCAACAGCCGGTGTCAGCAGGGAAACTAAAGAGGCGGCTCTCAAGACCATGAACTGCTGCCAGGTCTACGAAAAGAAGAGATAGGAGAAACTATGGAACAGATCATTAAAAGTCTATTAGAGAACGACATGTATAAGTTTTCCATGGGACAGGCCATCTATCATCTTTTCAGCGACTATAAGACGACCTGGACCTTCAAGTGCCGTAATGAAGATGTCGTGTTCACCGACGAGATGGTCGAAGAGATCAAGAGACAGATAAGACTGTACTGCGGACTCAGGTTCAGACAGGATGAGCTCGGTTATCTCAACGACATCAGATGGATCAAGGGAAGCTACATCGATTTCCTGAAACTGTGGGAACCGCAGTATGACGACTTTGAGATCAGCAGGGAAGGCGAAAGAGGCCTGTCGATCGAGACCAAAGGCACCTGGCTCAATACTTCGATGTACGAAGTGCCGGTCCTGGCCATCGTCAATGAAGTATATTTCCGGATGAACTATGACTATGATGAACTGATGAAGGAATATAAGGAAAGACTGGCTGAAAAGGTCAAAGGCATCGAAGATGAGACTTACCGTCTTTCTTCCTTCTCGGAATTCGGATTAAGAAGAAGACTGTCCGGCGAAGCTCAGGACCTGGCTGTCAAAGCCCTGAAGGAAATGAAGCCTTCATCATCAAGGCTCCTGGGTACATCAAATGTTTATCTGGCCAGGAAGTACGGTTTGACGCCTGTCGGTACCATGGCTCATGAGTGGATCATGTGTGTGGGTCAGGGAAATCACCGTCACAATCCGGCTTATTCCAACTACTATGCCCTGGATTTCTGGGTAAAGGAATACGGAGTACTAAACGGTATCGCCCTTACCGATACGATCACTACCGACTGTTTCCTGAGAGACTTCGACCTCACGTTCTCGACACTGTTCTCAGGTGTCAGACACGACAGCGGCGATCCTTATGAATGGGGCGAGAAGATGATCAGGCACTATGAAAAGAACCGCATCGATCCTAAGACCAAGACCCTGCTGTTCTCTGACAGTCTCGACTTTGAAAAGGCGACAGCGATCTATGATCACTTCAAGGGCAGATGTCAGGTGGCATTCGGTATCGGGACCTATATCAGCAACGACACTTCGGTAAGGCCTCTGAATATCGTCATGAAGGTCACCCGCTGCAACAATGAAGATGTGGCCAAGATCTCCGATACCGAAGGCAAGGAAATGTGCAAGAATCCGGAATATGTGGATTACTTGAGAAGAAGCATAAAATGGCGTATGGAAAACGAGAAGGTGAAATAAGATGTTTGATGCAGTAAAGACAAAGAATGAAATAGTTGAGTTTATCAGAGAATATTATAAGAAGAATAATCTTAAGGGTGCCGTACTGGGCATTTCCGGCGGCAAGGATTCCGGTGTCGTAGCCGGACTGATGTCTGAAGCCATCGGGCCTGAGAATGTCGTCGGCCTGACGCTGCCGTGCCATTCCAAGGCGGCTGATGCCAGCGATGCACAACTGGTAGCCGAGAAGTTCGGTTTCGAACTGATCAATATCGATCTGACCGGTACTTTCGATACCTTCCATAAGCAGATCGAGGCCTTAGACACTTACAGCGAAGAGGAACTTAAGAACTCCGATATCAATATCAAACCGCGACTGAGGATGGCTACCGTTTACTATATGGCCGCTTTATTGTCAGCCACCAGAGGCGGTGTCTATATCGTACCGGGCACTTCCAATGCCTGTGAGCTTTATGTCGGTTACTTCACCAAGGGCGGCGATTCCGTCTATGATATCGCACCTATCTATTCCCTGACCGTCGAAGAAGTCATCAAGGTCGGAGAAGTAGTCGGCGTTCCGGAAAAAGTCCTGTACAGGACACCGGATGACGGTCTGTCAGGTCTGAGCGATGAAGACAAGCTGGGCGTAAAGTATAACGACATCGCTGCCGTGATCAGACAGGACAGAGAACTGCCTGAAGAAGTCCTCGCGAAGATAGAGAAACTCCATAAGGGCTCTGCTCATAAATTCGATATCCCGAAATTTGAACTGAAATAATAATGCGCATCGGTATTTATACCGGATCCTTCGATCCCATCCACAACGGACATATCAAGATCGTCAGGACGATACTGAAAGAGAAGCTCGTCGACAGAGTTTTCATATTCCCTTCCGGTGATTACTGGGACAAGAAGGTCAACCTGACCTGTGAAGAAAGAGCCGATCTCATCAGTTATGCGTTTAAATACCGTATCGCCAAAGACAGGTATGAAGTCGACAGTGAACTGGGCAAGCTTCCTTATACCTATCTGCTGTTCAGGGAACTGAAGAAGAGATATCCGGATGACGAGTTCTTCTACATTCTGGGCGGTGATAATATCCTTAAGTTCACCGAATGGCAGAATTATGAGGAACTGCTGCAGAACGGCTTTATCATCGTTGACCGCAATATCGACGACCTTGAGGAAAGGCTCAGGCAGCTGGGTCCGAAGTCCTATGTGATAGTTCCGGTCGAAGGCATCAGCGACATTTCTTCCACCTACATAAGAGAAAACATGGATGACTATGAGAAGATAAAGAAGATGATAAGCAGAAGAGAGTATGAGTATATTCTTGCGCTAAAAAGGAAATGAGACTTGTATGAAAACGGTATTCAATGACAGAAGCACGGGACAGCCTTTACTTTACGGAGAACTGCCGGAAGACTTTTCCCCGGAGGCATCTGCATCCATCAGGCAGTATCCGGTAAACCAGATCCTTTATATCGAGGCCAGGGCCGTTAAAGGGGGCTGCACGATCGGCTATCACAGCGGCGATACTTATCTTTATGAAAAGAAAAAGCTGGCTGATCCGTTCGGTTTTGCGCCTAAGCAGGCAGCTCAGAACGATTCGGGATTCTGGATAGCGACGCCCAGAACACTTGAAGAAGACCTGGATATGGCAGCTGCTTCCTTGCTGAATAAAAGAGTAAGTGCCAGGGCATATTATGATATTTCCGAAACACTGAAGAATAAAGGAAGAAAGGAATTCGACCGTCAGGTAAACAGTTTCCGTGAAGAGCTGCAGATGGCAATGTCGATCGCTTCGATGTCCGTAGCCAACATTATCAGAAACTATCTCTTTGACGGCGGACTTGGCATCTATGAGGATGACGGAAAACTCGTAGCCGTCTGTCTTTTCCGGGTCGGCGTTGAGATGGATACGATGCTGGGACAGGGCATCTATGAGAACATCACCGGCGAACCGTTCGGTCAGGCCGATTCTTCAAGAGTCGACATAGCCAATGCGACCTGGAATATTCCTTATGTTACCTACATGATCTCCGACAGCAAAGAAGATCTGAAGACTTTCCTGACGTTTGCGGACAGTGCCGATCTCAGCAGTGAAGTCATCGCTTACCGTGATCAGCTGGCCATGCAGGTAAGGCAGTTCCAGATGCAGAAAGCACAGATGGACAACATGCAGACCCAGGCTCAGATCAGTAACATGTTTGCGATGCAGCAGCAGCAGTTTGCGTCGATGGACCGCATGCGGGACACGATGTCCAGAGACCTCGATCAGTGGCGTGCCGGTCAGGCGCAGATGCGTCAGCAGATGGATGCCAGATTCGCCCCGTCTAATACCGGTTTTGAAAGCAATGATGACAGGATACAGCGCTGGCGTCATGAATCGATGATGGGTGTCGAAACCTATGAAAGAGATGACGGATCGACTGTCGAGTTCACCAACCGGGCTGACCGCGTATTTGAGAATAACCTCACCAGCACCAGCCACTTCGGCACCGAGCATTACTATGACGATTACGTTCCGGACGGCTGGCATGAACTGAAAAAGAAATAAAAATCGATTCATTAATCGATTTTTTGTTTGTGCAGAATTTCACTGAATTTATCATTTATTTCTATCTGTTATAATGAATAAAAAGAGGAGATGCATATCATGAAAGATCTGAAAGATATCAGGAAACTCGGTTTCGGACTGATGAGACTGCCGAGAAACGGTGAAGTCATCGATGTGGAAGAGACCAAAGTCATGGTCGACAAATTCATCGAAGCCGGTTTCAACTATTTCGATACAGCCTTCGTCTATCCGGGTTCCGAAGACGTAGCCAGACAGGCCCTGGTAGAAAGGTACGACAGGGAATCCTACTTCCTGGCTACCAAGAATGCGGCCTGGGACAACTGCCAGAGCAGGGAAGATGCTATAAAGCAGTTTCTGACATCACTGGAAAGAACGGGTGCCGGTTATTTTGACCTATATCTTCTGCATAACCTGGGAAGTCCGCGGACTGAATTTTTCGATAAGTTCGACATGTGGAACTTCGTCAAGGAGAAAAAGGAAGAAGGCCTTATCAGACATTACGGCTTCTCCTTCCACGGTACACCGGAGGAACTGGAAGTACTGCTTACGGAACATCCGGATGTGGAATTCGTCCAGCTGCAGATCAACTATGCAGACTGGGATTCACCGGTCATCAGATCACGGGAATGCTACGAGACCTGCCAGAGGCACGGCAAGCCGGTAGTCATCATGGAACCGGTCAAAGGCGGCAGTCTGGCCAATCCGATACCGTCTGTCAGAAAGGTCTTCGATGAAGCCGATCCAAGTGTTTCACCGTCATCCTGGGCCATCAGGTTCGCAGCCAGTCTCGATAACGTACTGACGGTACTCAGCGGCATGTCCAACATATCCCAGATGGAAGACAACCTTAAAACAATGACCGATTTCAAAGCCCTGTCCGATGATGACCGGAAAGTCATTGTCAGAGCAGTGGAAGAGCTGCAGAAGGCCGATTCCATTCCTTGTACCAACTGCAAGTACTGCGTTCACGTCTGTCCTAATGACATAGCCATCAACGAGTATTTCAGAGCGTACAACGAGCTAAACGTCTATAACAACAAGGCCAGATCCGACCAGTTATACAACCGAGCCATCAGTGCCGGCAAGAATCCGGCGTCGATGTGCATCCAGTGCGCAACATGCGAAGGAGCCTGCCCTCAGCATCTGCCGATAGTTGAGCTGCTCGCCAATAAGATCGTTCCGACCTACGAATAAGATAAAGCGAAGCCTAAGGGCTTCGCTTTATAATCATACTGTCTAAATCATCCGAAAAAGATTATAATCAGTTTTGGATGATTTTAAATGAGGTAAGAAAATGAAAGAAGAAGAAAGAAAACTGAGTGCCGCTGAACAGAGAAGAGCCGAAGAATTTGAGAAGCTCAGCGGGAAGATGAAGGAAGAAGGATATACCATAACGGAAAGGATCGTCGGCATCGTCAAAGCCAATGCCATATCCCTGATCGCAATGATCCCGGTATTTGCGGTGGGAATGTATCTGTTCTTTAAGATCAACGCTCCAAGCAACATCGATTTCAACGGTCTGATCCTGATAGCAGCCATGCTGGTACTGGTCGTTGTGCACGAGCTGCTGCACGGCATGACCTGGGCTCTGTTTACCGAAAACCACTGGAAGGATATCGAATTCGGTTTCATGAAGGAACTGCTTACGCCGTACTGCACCTGCAGGGTCCCTTTAAAGAAGGGTGCTTATCTGGCCGGAAGCCTGATGCCGCTGATCGTGCTGGGCATCATTCCTTTTATCGTATCCCTGTTTAACGGATCCTTTATGCTGCTGGTGATCTCGCTGGTGATGATGCTGGCAGCTACCGGCGACATCATCGTTTCCATCATGATGCTCAGATACAAGAGCGATGCCGGGGAAGTGATCTTCCTTGACCATCCGTACAAAGCCGGCTTCGTCGTCTTTGAAAGGTAAGAATCGTAATAAAAAAAACGGCAGCAGCTGCCGTTTTTAAATAATACTGATTAACGACTATAATTTAAGGAACTGGTCGACGTTCAGTACGAAGATGGTGGCACCGCCAACCGTTACTTCTACCGGCATCGGCGAGAAATCTCCGGACATGAAGGATGTGGCAGCCGGGGCAACTTCCGTTCTTCTCTTTGATTCGGAACCGATCAGCTCGATAGCCTTGTCCACGAGTTCATCTTCACATCCCACGATAAAGGTCGTATTGCCCAGGGACAGGAAACCGCCGGTCGTAGCCAGTTTGGTTACCTGGAATGAATTACTATTCAAAGCGCTCACAACGGCTGAACTGTCATCATTTGATACGATAGCTAATATAAGTTTCATAGTACTTCCTCCGGTTTCATTATAACAATTTTCATATCTTTTGAAATCAAATCTGAAAGCCAAACCGATTAAAAGTTTAAATATAGTATAATAGATTAAGTATGATCAGACTAAACAAAGTATCAAAGAAATATAAAAACGGAACTCACGCCTTATATGACATTACCCTCAACATCAAGGAGGGTGAATTTGTCTATATCATCGGAGCTACCGGATCGGGCAAATCGACGCTGATTAAGCTCCTGGACGGTGAGGAAGTGCCGACATCGGGCGATGTCATCGTCAACAAGATCAATGTCGGCAAACTCAAGAAGTCCAAGGTCCCGATGTACAGAAGGAATATCGGCGTGGTCTTCCAGGACTACCGTCTGCTGCCGAAAAAGAACACTTTTGAGAACGTGGCCTATGCCATGGAAGTCATCGATACGCCGACCAAGGTCTTAAGGCCGAGAGTCAGGGAAGTCATCAAGATGGTCGAACTATCCGATAAATCGACGTCTTTCCCGGGCCAGTTATCCGGCGGCCAGCAGCAGCGTGTAGCCATCGCCAGGGCCATTGCGAACAAGCCTAAGATCCTGATCGCCGACGAACCTACCGGCAACCTCGATCCGAAGATGAGCGACGACATCATCAGTCTTTTTGAAAGGATCAATAAGGAAGAGGGCACGACCATCCTGATCGTTACCCATGACATCCAGACCGTCAAGAACCATCCGAAAAGGACCATCGAGATCGCCAGCGGCCATGTGGTAAGGGATCTGCCGGAAGGACTGAAGGATGAAGACATTCCGAAGGACATTGAACCTGACGTTTACTTTGAACAGACAGCCAAGCTGCGGCTGGACGAAGAGAAGAAACAGGAAGAAACTGAAGAGTTAAAGGAAGAAAATGTTTAGAAGATTTTCAAGACACATAAAAGAAGGATTCATCGGTGTAGGAAGGCATTTCGGCATGGCCATATCATCAAGTGCTTCCGTTACCATCGCCCTTTTTCTGGTGGGCTTCTTTCTGGTCATAACCTATAATCTCAATCTGATAGCCAAGGACATCGAACAGTCCATTTCCTTAAGTGCACTGGTCGATTACAATATCACGTCACAGACGGCTCTGGATACGCTGGAAAAGCAGATCCTGAGCATCGACGGCGTCAAGACCGTCGAGTTCCGCAGCAAGGATGACGAGTTCACTTATTATGTGGAACAGTATCCCGACATCAGGGAATTCAACGAGTACTACCGTGATCAGAATCCGTTCCACGATGCGTTCCTGGTAGGTGTGGAAGACGGCAACGAACTGGAAACGGTCAAGAATAAGATCGCAGCCATCAATGGCATAGCTTCCGTTCATGACGGCGGCAGCAATACCTATCTGCTGATAAACGCTCTGGAGAAGGTGAGGATCTTCGGCGGTGTGCTGGTGCTGGCACTGGCGGTACTGGCTGTCTATCTCATCTACAACACCATCTCCATCACCATCAGGGCCCGTGATACCGAGATCTGGATCATGAAGAACGTCGGAGCCAAAAACGGCTACATCAGGGCGCCTTTCCTGGTGGAAGGCATCATCATCGGCGTGCTGGGAAGCCTTATCCCGATCGGTGCGATGATCGCCTTATATCTTTATGCCTTCAACAGATCGGACGGAGTTATACTGGGCGTATTCAATCTGGTCGAACCGTATCCGTTTCTGCTTTATCTGTGTCTGGCTCTTCTGGGGATCGGCATCATCGTCGGTTTTATCGGTTCCTATCTGAGCGTTTCCAGACTGCTGAGGAATAAACGATGAGAAAGAAACTGATGTCTTTCATACTTGTGATACTCGTTTTACTGCTTGGCCTCAATACCAGTTTTTTCAATTACAGTGTCGTCTATGCGGACGGCGATGAAACGAGCGAACCGGATGATGACTGCGACAAGACCTGCAGGCTGAACCGGGCAAGGGAAAAGCAGAAGGAACTGGAAGCCGAAATGGCCAAAGCCAAGGAGAACTACGATGAATACATGTCCCTGGCCTCCAAATTTGCGAAAGAGACGGAAGCCCTGGAAGCGGAAATAGCCGAACTGGTCCCGCAGATCGAAGACCTTACCACCAAGATCGATATCCTGGAGACCAGCATTGCGGAAAAGGAAAAGCTGGTCGAAGAGCTCAATGAAAGAGTACTGAACCGCATGGCCGATGCCCAGGGAACGATGCATTTCAATCCTTATCTGGATTTCCTGCTGGGTTCCAAGGGCTTTGCGGATCTGATAAGAAGGATCTACGGCATCGAAGCCATCAATGCCAAGGAAGAGAACGACCGTGAAGAACTGGCCGAGATCATCCTGGCTTTACAGACGGAAAAGGCCGAACTCGATACCGTGCGTGAAGAGCTTGAAAACAAGAAAGTCGATCTGGAGATCAAACAGGCGGAAGCCGAACAGATGCGTTCCTACTATGTGGAAGCAGCCAGGATCGCCGATGAAGAGATCGATGATTACCGTAACCAGATCGATGAACAGATCGCTATCCAGACTTCCATATCCTTTGATATCGAAGACCTTCTGAACATGGATCCGGTCTACGGTTTCACTTCCCCGGTACCGGGATCACACATTTCGGCAGGCTTCCCGTATTATCCGGCAAGCTTCGGCGGCGGTGTCCACTTAGGCGTCGACTATGCGGCCAAGGTCGGTACGACCATCTATGCCCCGGCTGACGGCGTCATCATCATTTCCGATGACAACTGTGCGACATACGGATATCTGGGCAATTCCTGCGGCGGAGCCGGAGGCGGCGTATCCTACGGCGGCAATCAGCTGTATATGCTGTGCTCGGTAAACGGCACCATCTATGCCCTGACGTTCTCGCATCTTTATTCGGGATCCGTCCATGCCGTCGGCGTAGTCACCCAGGGTACGGCCATAGCCAGAGTAGGCAGTTCCGGCAATTCCACCGGTCCGCACTGTCATATCGAAATGTACTATCTGGGAGAAGGTGAAAACGAAGATATCCCGACTTATATAAACGCACTTAACAGCGGCCGTTATTCCCTGTCCTTCAACTGCGGATGGGGTTCAGCGGCACTTGCGAACATCTGTTCGAATAAAGGCCGAGCTCCATGCCGGCTGAACGGAGCCGATTATTTACCGCACTGATCATGGAAGAAGAAAAGAAAGTCATCGTCAGGCTCAAAAAAGAGCCCCTTGAATCGGAAAGAAGAGAGATCAGAAGCAGAAGAAGACGCCGTTTCCTGATCTTCCTTTTGTGTGCCCTCCTGTTTATCGGGGGATTCGTGCTGGGAACAGGCGCTTCCTATTTCCGTTCCGGTTCCGATTATCTGCCGCATTCCAGTGACAAGTTCGATACCATCAAGGAGTATCTGACTCGTGTCTGGCTTTACAATAACGATTATGAAAACCTGGAAGAAGTCATTGAAGACAAGGCCTATTACGGCATGACTTACTTCGAGGAAGACCCATACACCACTTACATGTCCAAGGAGGAACTGGACAGTTTCGCCTCCGGCATCAATATGGATTACGTAGGCATCGGCGTTCAGTATTATCTTCTGAACAACACTGCCACCATCACCAGAGTCTTCAAGGAATCACCGGCGGAAAACGCCGGCATTAAAGCGGGAGACATCCTTAAGGAAGTGGACGGCATCTCTTTAGACGGCGCCGATACCGAGACTATCAGAAGGCTCGTTCTAGGTGAAAAGGGAACGACGGTAGATATAGCGGTCGACAGGAACGGTGAAGAAATGATCTTCACGGTCGTAAGAGGTGAAGTCTATTCCACGGTCTATGCGGGACTGCAGGACGGATATCTCATCCTGTCCATCATGAGTTTCGGTGACAATACCGCCAACGAGATCATCAGGTATCTCGATGATTACCGTGACTATGACCGTCTCATCATCGATCTCAGAGACAACAGCGGCGGCTATCAGACAGCCGTTCAGGAAGTTGCCGGACTCTTCCTGGGCAAGGGCAAGGTCGTCATGAACCAGACCTACAACAACGGCAGCTCCGAAGCGGCCGTGACCATCTCCAATGACTATTTCGGCAATTTCCGCAAAGTCGTCATCCTGGTCAATAACGGTACGGCTTCGGCCGCCGAAGTGCTGGCGATCTGCCTGAGCGAGCTCCATGAAAACTGCATCCTGGTAGGTGAGACCACTTACGGCAAAGGCGTCGTTCAAAGCAGTTACCGTCTTTCTGACGGCTCCGCTTTAAAGGTAACCACTTCCGCCTGGTCATCACCAAACGGCAGGAGCATCAACGGCGAAGGCATCACACCTGATTATGAAGTAAAGCTCGACGAGATCTTCTATACCTTGGCCGTGGACATGGATGAAGATGATGAATATACGCTGGACAGCGTTTCCGAATACAACAGGCTGACCCAGCTGGCCCTCAAATACCTCGGTTATGAACCGAAGAGGACCGACGGTTACTTCGACGAAAGCTTCAGGGATACCCTCAACGTCTTCAAGAAAGACAACGGCTTAAAGACCGACGGCATCCTCGATCATGAAACATACAAGACCGTCTTTGACCGGGTGTCATATGTCTATGCGATGGATTATCATAAGGACCCGCAGCTGAATAAGGCCAAGGAACTGATCGACCAGAACTGAGTCTTTATCCGGAACGTTCCGGAAGAAAGGGAAGCAGAGTTTCCATGACAAGAAAAAGTGACAATATCCTCTCGCTTATAACGCCTAAGGCTTCGCTCATCTATCTGACTGACGACATGACGATAAGACAGGCCCTTGAAAAGATGAGGGTACACCGCTATACTTCGATTCCCATCATCAATGCCAAGGACGGCACCTATTACGGTTCGGTGGCGGAAGGCGACCTCCTTTATAACATCTGCGGTGAAAAGCACCTTTCAGCCAGGGAACTGGAAAACAGAAAAATAACCAGCCTTGTCCGAAAACAGTACATGCCGGCCATGAAGGTCGACATGTCGATGGATGAGCTGATAAAATTCATCACCATTCAGAATTACGTTCCGATAGTGGATGACCGCAATATCCTGATGGGCATCGTTACCCGAAGCTCCCTGATGAAGTATCTGGTAAAGAAAATGGAAAAAATGAAGTAACGCAGGTTACTTTATTTTTATCTCCAGTTTTCTGCCCATGGCAACCGCCAGTGCGGAAAGCGTGCGGATGCTGGGAGAACAGGTACCTCTTTCGATGCGGGAGATATTGGACTGTCTGACACCGGAGAGTTCAGAGAGTTCCTTCTGGGTGATACCCAGGTCATTCCTGGTCTCATACAGGGCCAGGATAGCCTGATATTCCGGTTCAATGATCTTTATCCTCTTTACTTTATCTTCGCTGCTGTCAAGCTTCTTTTTATTCATAATACCATTATATTCCTTTTAAGGAATATGACGCAAAAAAGTGTTGTATTCACCGTTTCGATAGGTTATTATAAAGAAGCCTTATATTTGTAGCCCCGGAAACTACAAAAGAAAAAAGGAGATCAAATTATGCGTCAGACAACAATGCTTAAAGCAGAAGAAGTCAAAAAAGACTGGTATGTGATCGATGCTGACGGACAGAACCTCGGCAGATTAGCCTCCAAGGTCGCTAACGTCCTGCGCGGAAAACACAAACCAAGTTTCACACCAAACGTTGACTGCGGCGACTATGTGATCATCATCAATGCAGCCAAGGTCGTCTACACCGGAGACCAGGAAGAAAAGAAGTACTACTATCATCATTCCATGTTCCCGGGTGGTCTTAAGAAGAAGAGTATCGGTTTAATGAAGAGAGAACATCCGGTCGAGTTAGTCGAGAAAGCCGTTCATGGCATGCTTCCGCACAACAAGCTCGGTGACAAGATGAGAAAACATCTCTACGTTTATGAAGGCGCTGAGCATCCTCATGCAGCTCAGAAACCGATGGAACTGAAGTAAGGAGTAAGATATGCCAAAGAAGAAATCAAACGTAACTTATATCGGAGTCGGCAGACGTAAATCTTCAGTAGCCCGTGTCTATATGACACCGGGTACCGGCAAGATCACCGTCGGCGAAAAGTCTCTGGAAGAATACTTACCTCAGGAGATCTTAAGAATGGTAGTCAAATCACCGCTGGTCGTTACCAACACCGAAGATCAGTATGACATCAAGATCAATGTCTACGGCGGCGGTCTGACCGGTCAGGCCGGTGCCATGCGTCATGGCATCGCCAGAGCATTGCTGGAAGCAGGAGACGACTTCAGACCTGTTCTGAAGTCTGCAGGATTCCTTACCCGTGATTCACGTGCTAAAGAACGTAAGAAATACGGTCTCAAGGGCGCCCGTCGTGCTCCACAGTTCTCAAAGCGTTAATATCGCAGGAAACAAAGAACCCCTTCGGGTTCTTTTTTCTTTAAAAAAATAAGGATTTTCATCTTTTTATGTCAATAAAGATATAGATGGAATGCAAAAGATGCGGTAATACCGATAAGAATTATTTCTATAAGGGACACAAAGGCATCTACTGCCGCAAGTGTGTAAGCTTTAAAAGGATACTTCTTGAAGAGGAACAGACTCCTCTGGATTATGAAGTTTCAAGAGAAGTAAGCGATTATTACTTTGCTTTTCCCCTGACCGTATTTCAGGAAGACATAGCACTTAAATGTCTCAGACAGATAAAGGAAAGCGACGTTCTCTTACACTGCGTCTGCGGTGCCGGTAAGACCGAGATCGTCGTCAGAAGCATCGAAGACTATCTTAAAAGAGGACTGAAAGTCTGCTATGCCATCTCCAGAAGAGAGGTGGTCAAGGAACTGTATATAAGATTTCAGAAGATCTTTCCGGATGCCGAAGTCGTTGCAGTCTATGGCGGGCATCATGACCGGCTTACAGGCGATCTTATAGTCTGCACCACGCATCAGCTTTTCCGTTATTATCAGACCTTTGATCTGCTGGTTCTCGATGAGGTGGATGCCTTTCCTTTGAGCGGCAACAAGGAACTCATGCATATAGCTTTGAACTCTGCCAGAGGAAACATCATCTTCTCTACGGCAACGGTCAATGATTTCCTGAGAGATGTCCTTAAGGAAAGGAACTATAAGGAACTGAAACTGTACATCAGGCCTTCGCTCAAACCGATGATCGTACCTAAGGTATATTACGGTCTTAAGCCGTATCTGGGCATACTGCTTTTCTTCCTTCTGAAAAGGATGGATAAGCAGTGCATCATCTTCGTTTCCACCAGAAAGGAATGCCGGACCCTTTATCACATATACCGCTGTTTCTTTAACTGTACCTATGTCTATTCCGATCTCGATAAACGCGACGAAAACATCATGGCTTTCAAGGATAAGAAATATCAGCATATCTTTGCGACGACAGTGCTGGAAAGAGGCATAACCATCAAGGACGTCAACGTGATAGTAATGAACCTGCACAAAGGCATCTTTGCGGAAGAAAACATCATCCAGATGCTGGGGAGAGTGGGGCGGAACTACGCTAACCCAAACGGTGAAGCCTATATCCTTTCCCGTTACCGCACAAAAGACATCAGGAATTCAGTAGGATTCATAAAGGAGGCCAATGAGCTATCAGAAATGTCTTTACTGTGACAGACCGATAAACAGATACAGCCTTTATCATCTTTTCATAGAAGAAGACAAACTGTGCCTTGACTGCCGCCGTCAGCTAAATATGAAAAGAAGGAGCTTCAGGCTCGACGGGATGAAGATCGAATACTTCTATGATTACGATTCCCTGTTCAAGACACTGCTGCTGCAGTACAAGGAATGCTACGACGAAGCGCTTAAGGTCATCTTCCTGTACAGGATAGACGTCTATATCAGATCAAGATATCTGGGATACAGAGTCATCTATGTCCCCAGCAGCAAAGACAAGCTTGATAAAAGAGGTTTCGATCATCTCAAAGAGATCTTCGCTTACCTCGGTTTCAAGGAAATAAAAGGTCTTAAGACCAGACAGGACCTCATCCAGGAGGGAAAGAACTACAGTGAAAGGCAGAAGATGATAGGCAATTACTGCTATGAAGGAGACCATGTGAAGAAGGTACTGATCATCGATGACGTCTGTACTTCCGGAGCATCCTTAAAGGCCGTTAAGAAGGCTATGGAAGGCCATTGTGATGTGATAAGGGCTCTGGTCCTGGCTAAGTCATAATCTCTTATAAAATGCCTTTTATTAGGTTATACTTTAGGTATATTAAGAGGGAATGATATGCGTAAATATGAACTGAAAGTAGCCGGACTTAAACGGGAACTTCCTTTCGTGGATATCAGTGACGAACTGGCCTTTGCGAGCTTCGTGGTGATATCCGACACGGAACTGATCGAACGCTGTGCACCTTTACTGGCTGAAAGAATAGGGGAATGTGACGCCATCGTAACTGCCGAAGCCAAGGGCATCGCTCTGGCCTATAAGATATCGGAAATACTGGGACTCAAGGAATTCATCGTCGCGCGCAAGTCGGAAAAGACCTACATGCACGATACCGTAGAAGTACCGGTAAAGTCGATAACCACCGCCAGCAAGCAGGTGCTACTGCTGGATGGCGTTGATGCGGGAAAGATCGCCGGTAAAAACGTCTGCATCATCGATGACGTAGTATCGACAGGCGAATCGCTTAACGCCCTGGAAAGACTGGTAAAAGCTGCCGATGCGAAGGTAGTAAAGAAAGCCTGCATCCTGGCTGAAGGAGAGGCCGCCGAAAGAGACGATCTGATCTTCCTGGAAAGACTGCCTTTATTCAGAAAAGTCAGTGAAGGCGAATACGAGGAAATAGAATGACCGATATCTTTGAATATCTGAAGAATAACAGCTATCCCGGCCGGGGTATCATCATCGGCAAACATAATAATGATATGGTTCTGGCTTATTTCATCATGGGCAGAAGCGAGAATTCCCGTAACCGTATCTTCAAAAAGGAAGGCGACAGAGTCTATACCAGCGCTTATGATGAATCAAAGGTCAAGGATCCTTCCCTTATCATCTACAACTGCGTAAGAGGATTTGAAGGAAGGACTGTAATCACCAACGGCGATCAGACCGATACGGTATACGATCATCTGAAAGAAGGAAAGAGCTTTGAAGAAGCTCTGCAAACCAGGACCTATGAACCGGATGAGCCGATCTATACACCGCGAATTTCAGCCATCATCAATGAAGACGGAACTTATACCATATCCATCCTTAAAAGAGTGAATGGGGAATGTGTCAGACTTTTCTTTGATTTTGAAGCTAAGGATGATATCGGGCACTTCATATCTACATACGATCATGACGGCGATCCGCTTCCTTCCTTTTCGGGGGAACCGCTTGAAATAAGCATCGGTGATGATATCGGTGTTTTTGCGGAAAAGCTTTGGGAAAGCCTTGACAGAGACAATAAGATATCGCTGTATGTAAGGTACATCGAGGATGATTCATACAGAGATCTGCTCATAAACAAATACGGAGAATGACATGAAAGAATTCGAACTTAAATACGGCTGTAATCCCAACCAGAAACCGGCCAGGGTCTTTATGGAAGAAGGTGAACTTCCTTTTACCATCCTTAACGGCCGGCCCGGATACATCAATCTTCTTGATGCCCTAAACGGCTGGCAGCTGGTAAAGGATCTTAAGGAAGCCACAGGCCTGGTCTGCGCCACCAGTTTCAAGCATGTTTCCCCGACCAGTGCCGCACTGGGAATAAAACTGCCTGATAAGCTTAAGAAAGCCTGTTTCGTGGATGACATCGAAGGACTGGATGATTCGCCTTTGGCCTGCGCCTATGCCAGAGCCAGAGGAGCGGACCGCATGTCTTCCTTTGGCGACTTCATAGCCCTCTCCGATGAATGCGATCTCACTACCGCCAGGATCATCAGAAGGGAAGTCTCGGACGGCGTCATCGCTCCTTCCTATGTACCGGAAGCCCTGGAGCTTCTGAAGCAGAAAAAGAAAGGAGCCTACAACATCATTCAGATCGACAGGGACTACATCTGCAAGGAAAAGGAGACCAAGCAGGTATACGGTGTTTCCTTCGAACAGGGACATAATTTCTTTAAGATCGATGAAGAGCTCTTAGGCAACATCGTAACCGCCAACAAGGAGCTGCCTTCACAAGCGAAGCGAGATCTGATCCTGCTTCTGATAACCCTTAAGTATACCCAGTCCAATTCCGTAGCCTTCGGTTATGACGGACAGGCCATCGGCGTCGGTGCCGGACAGCAGTCCCGGATCCACTGTACGAGGCTTGCCGCATCCAAGGGCAATACCTGGTTTTTAAGACAGCACGACAAGGTCCTCGGTCTTCCGTTCAAGGATGAACTGGGAAGGGCCGATCGAGACAACGTCATCGATGCCTACATCAATAAGAATGAGGAAGACGTCTGCAGTGACGAAGTCTGGCCAAGGTACTTTACCCGCAAACCTGAACCGCTGACCGGTGAAGATATCAAGGCATATCTCTCAAAGATCGACGGCGTATCCCTGGCATCCGATGCCTTCTTCCCGTTTGGCGACAACATCGAAAGAGCTCATCTCAGCGGTGTCAAATACGTTGCCCAGCCTGGCGGATCGGTAAGGGATGACCAGGTGATCGCGACCTGTGACAAGTATAAAATGGTCATGGTTTTCACCGGAATGAGGCTTTTCCATCATTAAGGAAAAAAAGCCCTAAAATAAGGCTTAAATATGTACATTCGTGCATAAAAGAACACTTAAAAATGCCTTTCGGGGCATTTTTAAATTCCTCATATAAAAGTAAGAGCTTACATTTTTATGTATATTATGATAAAATATTCACGTAGTAAAGGAGATTGAATCTTAAATGCAAGGAAAAGTCAAAAGATTCAACAGACTCAAAGGATTCGGTTTCATAACCCTGGATGACGGAAGAGATGCATTCTTCCACTTCTCCGAACTCGTCATGGAAGGTTATAAGACGATCGATGAAGGAGCCCGTGTTGAATTCGATCTGGTCGAAGGTGAAAGAGGCCTTCAGGCTCATAACATAAAGAAGATCGAAGATTAGAGGACAATCACAGCATCAAAAAAAACGGCTGGTCAAAAGGACTATCCGTTTTTTATATGTTAGAATATATATGATTTAAAAGAGGACAGTTATGGGATTATTTGAAAAGCTTTTTAACAATGATAAAAAGATCCTTCAGGATATTGAAAACGAAGTAAAGCCGACGCTTGATTATGAAGAGAAGATGGCTGCCTTGAGCGATGATGAACTCAAGGCCAAGACGGCTGAATTCAGGGAAAGGCTGAAAAACGGCGAGACGCTCGACGACATCATGTGTGAAGCCTTTGCGGTAGCCAGGGAAGCGGCCCGAAGAGTGATCGGGGAATTCCCTTACTTCTGTCAGCTGGAAGGTGCCTGCGTACTGCATCACGGCGATATCGCCGAAATGAAGACCGGTGAAGGCAAGACCCTGACCTCCGTCATGGCCGTTTATCTCAATGCCCTGGAAGGAAAGGGCGTTCACGTCATCACCGTCAACGAATACCTGGCCCAAAGAGACTCGGAATGGATGGGTGCCATCCACAGGTTCCTTGGCCTGACCGTAGGCCTCAACATGCGGGCTCTGACGCCGAGCGAAAAGCGCAAGGCTTATGAATGCGACATAACCTATACCACCAATGCGGAAGTGGGCTTTGACTATCTGCGTGACAATATGGTCACCAGAGTCGAAGACAGGGTACTGAGAGAACTCAACTTTGCCCTGGTCGATGAAGTCGACTCCATCCTTATCGATGAATCAAGGACACCGCTGATCATTTCCGGAGGTGAAAGAAAGACGGCCAATCTCTATATCAATGCCGACCGTTTCGTCAAGCGCTTAAAGGCTGACGAGGACTATGAGATAGATATCAAGGGCAAGAACATCCAACTGACCGAAGAAGGCATCCATAAGGGTGAAAAGTACTTCAAGGTCGACAATATGTATGACATCTCCAATACTTCCCTGGTACATTACATATCCCAGGCGTTAAAGGCCAACTATATCATGCATAATGACGTCGAATACGTAGTGGAAGACAATGAAGTCATCATCGTCGACCAGAATACCGGACGTAAGATGCCGGGACGTGAGTATTCCGACGGTCTCCATCAGGCTATCCAGGCCAAGGAGAACGTGCCGATCAAGCAGGAAACGACCACCCTGGCAACCATCACCTATCAGAACTTCTTCAGACTCTACAATAAGCTCGCCGGTATGACCGGTACCGCCAAGACCGAGGAAGAGGAATTCCTTTCCATCTACAACATGCGGGTAGTGGAGATCCCTACCAACAGACCGGTCATCAGAGACGATGAGCCGGATCTCGTCTTCGGCACCAAGAGAGCCAAGTACAACGCTCTGATCGAGGAAGTCAAGGAACTTCACGAAAAGGGACAGCCGGTACTGGTCGGTACCATTTCTGTAGAAACTTCCGAACTCTTGAGCAGGATGCTGAAGAGCCAGAGGATCAGGCATGAAGTGCTCAATGCGAAGAACCACGCCCGAGAAGCGGACATCATCGCCAAGGCCGGTGTCGAAGGTTCCGTTACCATCGCCACCAACATGGCCGGTAGAGGTACCGATATCAAGCTGACCGACAAGTCAAGAGAACTGGGCGGCCTGGCCGTACTGGGTTCGGAAAGACACGAATCAAGACGTATCGATAACCAGTTGAGAGGACGTTCCGGAAGACAGGGCGATCCGGGCTATTCCCGTTTCTATGTATCCCTGGAAGACGAACTGATGATCAGGTTCGGTTCCGAAAGGATCCAGACCTTATTTGCCCAGATGGGCGATGCACCGATCGAAAACGCTACGGTCACCAAGGCCATCTCCAGTGCCCAGAAGAGAGTTGAAGGCATCAACTTTGACGTCCGTAAATCGCTGCTGGATTACGACGACGTGCTGAGACTGCAAAGGGAAACCATGTACGAACAGCGTAACTTCATCCTTGAACATGAAGACGTCCACTCCGTGGTCGAAAACATGTTTGAAAGGGTGATGGAAAGAGTCGTCAATGAAAACTCCGTGATCGACGGCAAGAAGGAGATCATCGATTATAACGGCGTAGCCGATGCCCTCAAGACCATGGGCAGTATCGTCGATGTCAGGAACATCGACAACCTCGACAAAGAAGAATGCGTAAAGAGACTCAAGGAAATGACCTTTGAGGCCTACAATAAGAAGATCGAACCGGTAAGAGAGCAGGTAATGCCTCTGGAAAAGACGATGGTCTTAAGGATGATGGACAGAGCCTGGGTCAATCACATCGACATCATGTCCAAGCTCAGAGAAGGTATCCACCTGAGAAGCTATGCCCAGAACAATCCTCTTCAGGCATACGTGGAAGAAGGATACGAACTCTTTGAGTCGATGATGAATACCATCTCCAGTGATGTTGTTACCTTCTGCAACAACGTGAAAGTAGTAAGAGGAAAAGAATAATGGAAACATATGAGATGAAACAGAGCCTAAACACTTCCTTAAAGAAGCTAAAAGATTTAGGCGACTCTCTTTGACTTAGCTGAATTAGGCAACAGGATCGAAGAACTGGAAAAGCTTCAGCAAGCTGAAGATTTTTGGAATGATACCAAGAAAGCACAAAGCATCATCAGGGAAACCAACCTCGATAAGGAGCTTTTAAGCACTTATCAGAAGAATGAAAAGGCCCTGGAAGGTCTTCTGGAGACCCTGGATGAACTTACCAGGAATCCCGATCCCGAACTTCTGGAACTGGCTAATGAAGAGTATGAAGAAGTCAATAAGAGCTTTGAAGAATTTGAAATGAAAGTGCTCTTATCCAATGACTATGACCATGCCAATGCGATACTGGAGATCCATCCGGGAGCCGGCGGCACGGAATCCCAGGACTGGGCGGACATGCTGTTCAGGATGTATCAGCGCTATGCCCAGAAGAATGGCTACGGCTTTGAAGTCATCGACTATGAGGACGGTGATGAAGCCGGACTTAAATCCTGTTCGGTACTGATCAAGGGCGATCTGGCCTACGGCTATCTCAAAGGGGAAAACGGCGTACACAGACTGGTGCGTATCTCTCCTTTCGATGCCAATGCCCGAAGACACACGTCCTTCGCCTCGGTCGAAGTGACGCCGGAATTCAATGACGAGATCGATATCAGGATCGACGAAAAGGATCTTGAAATAGATACGATGCGCTCTTCCGGAGCCGGCGGTCAGCATATCAACAAGACCGATTCGGCCGTCAGGATCAAACACATCCCGACCGGCATCATCGCTTTCTCCCAGTCTGAAAGAAGTCAGATCCTCAACCGCGAGAAGTGCATGACGGTCCTGAAGTCCAAGCTCTATCAGAGAGCCATCGAAGAAAGAGAAGCTGAGAAAAGAGCCCTCAAAGGCGATCAGAAGAAGATCGAGTGGGGTTCTCAGATCAGATCCTACGTCTTCTGCCCGTATACGCTGGTCAAGGATCACCGAACCAATGAGGAAGAGGGGAACATCACCAAGGTCATGGACGGTGACATCTCCAAGTTCCTCTTTGCGTATCTCAAGAGCCAACTGTAATCATCAACTGATATAAATGTTTGAACAATACAAAGGATTAAGAAGGGAACTCTACGTCCTGTTTATCGGCAGGATCATGACCAATCTCGGTTCCATGATCTGGCCGATGCTGACGCTGATCCTTAATAAAAAAATAGGACTGAATGCTTCACAGGTAGCCAGCTGTCTGCTGGTCTTTTCGCTGATATCCCTGCCGGTATCCCTGCTGGGAGGAAAGCTTACCGACAGGCTGAACAAGCGCAACATCATCGTCGTCTGTGACTCCGTGTCGGTCATCTGTTTTCTGATCTGCGGCTTTATTCCTATCAGTATGACATCCGTCATCCTCTTTGCGGTAGCGGGTCTTTTCCAGACCGTGGAGTGGCCGGCCTATGATGCCCTGATCGCCGACTTCACCTTGCCTAGCGACAGACAGAGAGCCTATTCCTTAAGCTATCTCGGTGCCAATCTGGGTCTGGTGCTCTCACCGACCATCGGCGGTCTTCTTTTCAACGATTATCTGAACGTTGCCTTCATCATCAACGGTCTGGCCATCTTCTTGAGCACCTGTCTGATATTCTTTCTTATCAAGGATGTCAGCAGGGAAGAAAGCGAAGAAGACATCAATGAATATGAGAATGAACTGGATAACGATACCAATGCCCTTGGCTATATCTTCGGCAGCAGGGTGCTGGTGGTCTATCTTATAGCCCTGACTCTTTATCAGATCGTCTATTCTCCGTATTCGTTCCTGATGCCTCTGGAGATGGGCAATGCCTATGGAGATCAGGGATCGGTCCTTTTCGGTACCCTTAATTCCGTCAACTGTCTGACGGTCGTCCTGCTGACAGGCTTTCTGACCAGGGTGCTGAGCAGGGTCATGGAGACCGGGAAGCTGCTTATCGGCATTTCCAGCGTGCTTGCGGGCCTGATCATCTTCAGGGTTTTCCTGAATCATCCTGCGGCCATCTATATAGCCATAATCATCTTTACGGTCGGCGAGATAGTCACAGTGCTGGGATCTTCTCCTTTCATCTCCAAGAGGATACCGTCCAACTACCGCGGCAGGATCACCAGCATCATGAATGTTTTCACCAATGTGGCCATCTCGCTTTTCACCAAGGTCTTCGGTTTCGTCTATGACAGAAACGGTTCCCTGAGCGCCTGGATCCTGGCCTATGTCATAGGGATCCTGGGCATCATCGCCATCCTTTATCTGAAAGTGATCGACAGAAAGGATTATCCGGCTTTATACAAATAAAGCGTCTTTTCTTCATTCCTTTATAAACACGGCATTTCCTATTGAAATGCTTTTTATTTTGATTATAATTATATTGTGACTTAACTATTTGTTTAGTAATACTAAACTGGAAAGGAGACGGTATGGACATCGGCAAGAGACTTAAAAGCATCAGGACCAGAAACGGTCTGACCCTGGAAGAACTCGCTTCCAGATCGGAACTGTCCAAGGGTTTCTTATCGCAGCTTGAAAACAATATCACTTCTCCCAGCATCAGTACTTTAGAGGACATTACGGAAGTACTGGGCGTCAGTTTAGAGGCCTTCTTCAAGGAGGACAAGGAAGAACAGATCAGGTTCAATGAAGATGACTACTTCGTGGATGAAAAGGATAAGTCGTCGATAACCTGGCTGGTCCCGAGTGCCCAGAAGAACGAGATGGAGCCGATACTGCTGGAGCTTTCCGAAGGCGGAGAATCGAACATTATCGATCCGCACGAGGGCGAAGAGTTCGGTTACGTCCTGCAGGGCCGGATCGAACTGGTGGATCTGGACAACGACCGTTCGACCACCATCAAGAAGTATGAGACGTTTTACCTAAAGGGTGAACATCGACATAAACTGGTGAATAATTCCAGACAGAACGCTGAACTGATCTGGATCATTACACCGCCATTATTTTAGGGGGAACAAAGATGAACAAACTTATCGAATTCAGAAACATCGTCAAGAACTTTGACGGACAGACCGTTCTCAAGGGCATCAACCTGGATATCTATGAGAACGAGTTCGTGACCCTGCTGGGACCTTCCGGCTGCGGCAAGACCACCTTATTAAGGATACTGGGCGGTTTCCTCGATCAGGATGAAGGAGAAGTCATCTTCAACGGCGAAGAGATCTCCAAGACTCCTGCCTACCTGAGACCGATCAACACCGTATTCCAGAAGTATGCCTTATTCCCGCATCTCAACGTCTATGAAAACGTTGCCTTCGGCTTAAGGATCAAGAAGATGTCTAACGACCTCATCGAACCGCGAGTCAACAGGATGCTGGAACTGGTCGGACTGGACGGCTATCAGAAGAAAGACGTTACCTTGCTTTCAGGCGGCCAGCAGCAGCGTGTAGCCATCGCCAGAGCGCTGGTCAACGAACCGGACGTCCTACTGCTGGATGAGCCTTTAAGCGCCCTTGATGCCAAGCTCCGTAAGGAGATGCAGCAGGAACTCAAGCGGATCCAGAAGGAAGTCGGCATCACCTTCATCTTTGTAACCCACGACCAGGAAGAAGCCCTGACCATGTCCGATAAGATCGTCGTCATGAAGGACGGCAACATCGAACAGATCGGCACTCCTACCGAGATCTACAACGAGCCTGCCAACAGATATGTCGCCCGCTTCATCGGCGAATCCAATATCGTTGACGGCATCATGAAAAAGGACTATCTCGTCAATTTCGATGACAGGGATTTCGAATGTGTCGATTATGACTTCAAGCCTAACGAGCCGGTCGATGTCGTCATCAGACCGGAAGACATCGAGATCGTCAAGAAGAATACCGGCAAGCTCAACGGCCAGGTCATCTCCGTTCTGTTCAAGGGTGTTCATTATGAAGTCATCGTTGAAACCAAGAAGGGTGCTTCCAAGACCATCGTTCTCCATGTGCTGGAAGACAAGGACGAATTCAATGAAGCCGCCAACGAGAAGATGCATGCTTCCGAGTTCTCCATGGATATCGAAGACGTCGATGATCTCAACAACGCCGACATCATCGCCCGTGCCAATGCGCAGGCCTGGGATGCCGACAGCGAAGAAGACATCTCCATTACCGATGTCGTCTATGACGTGAAAAACGA
Source organism: Erysipelotrichaceae bacterium (assembly GCA_017431825.1). Classification (GTDB taxonomy): domain Bacteria; phylum Bacillota_I; class Bacilli_A; order Erysipelotrichales; family Erysipelotrichaceae; genus Colivicinus. Next base: position 54,427 of record JAFRKI010000009.1, read on the forward strand.
GGTAGGAAGATATCCGGTCACCTTCAAGACCGATAAGGGCACTTCCATCACCACCTATATCAATGTCGTGAACCCGAGAGTCAATACCGACAAGAAAGAGAACATCGGTATCCAGGCTTTCGATGTGTATAAATCAGTAGATGAGATCAAGGAATCGATGGCCATCAGTGTCGACCTTAAGACCTGGGCCGATGCCTATGCCTGGGATCTCGATGATGAATCACAGGTCGAGATCGACGATGTCCGTTATGACTTTGAACCGATGGAGATCGTTCCGGGCGACTATAAGGTAAGTTTCGTTACCGAAGGCCGCACCTACAAGATCCATACCACTTCCAACCAGAAGGAAGGAAGCCTGATCGCCATTGACTTCGGACCTGACGATATCCATGTCATGAGAAAGGGCATCGAATAATGAAGAGTTTCAGAAGACTTGTATATCCGTATATGGTATGGGCAGCCCTGCTGATCGTGGCGCCGATGCTCATCATCGTGCTCTATGCCTTTACCGTAGGCGGAAATGACGTCGTACCGTTCAGAGTATCGCTGGAAAACTTCGTCAGGTTCTTTTCCGATTCGATCTTTATCGGTGTCCTGTGGCGCAGCATCAAGCTGGCCATCGTAACGACGATCGTCTGCATCCTCATCGGCTATCCGGCTGCCTACTTCATTGCGAAGCTCGAAGGCAATTCCCAGGCCGTCATGGTCCTGCTGATAACAGCGCCGCAGCTGATCAACATGCTGGTTAGGACCTATGCCTGGAGAGGCATACTGCTCAACACTTCCTTCCCGGCAGAAGTAAAGGTCTATATCGGCATGATCTACAACTTCCTGCCGTTTATGATCCTGCAGATCTACACTTCACTGGCCAAGATGGACAAGTCGCTGATCACGGCTGCCAATGACCTTGGCTGTGATAACCGGAAGGCTTTCATGAAGGTCACTTTACCGCTGAGCGTTCCGGGCATCATCTCCGGTGTAACTCTGGTATTCCTGCCGGCCGTAAGCTCATTCTTCATTCCTAAGCTCCTGGGCGGCGGATCGTTCCTGCTGGTAGGTAATCTCATCGAAAACTACTTCGTTACTACCGGTGACTGGAACTTCGGTGCAGCCGTCAGCTTAATAATGACCGTCATCATCCTGATAAGCATGTATTTCACCAGGAAACTGGATTACGATAAGGAGGCCAGATAATGAAAAAGAAATTCGATTATAAGAAACTGTATCTGGCTCTGATCCTGTTCTTCTTCTATGCCCCGATCATCTACGTGATCGTGTTCTCTTTCAATGATTCAAGATCACTGACCAACCTTACCGGTTTCTCGATCAGATGGTATGAAAAGATGTTCAGGTCCAGAAGCATGATGGAATCGGTATACTATTCCGTGCTGATCGCTGTGATCGCCACGGCCGTATCAACGGTAGTGGGCACCATCGCTTCCATCGGTCTGAGCAAGTCCAGAAGAGTCGTCAGAGAAGTAGTCACCCAGGTCAACAACCTGCCGATGCTGAACCCGGATATCGTTACAGCCATCGGACTGATGTTGTTCTTCTCGACCCTGAGCATTCCAACCGGTTTCGGTACGCTGCTTCTGGCGCATATCATGTTCTGTATCCCTTATGTCATGCTTTCGGTCACTCCGAAGCTCAGACAGCTCGATGACAATCTGGCTGAAGCGGCTCTGGATCTGGGCTGTACGCCTTTCCAGGCTCTCTGGAAGGTCATCATCCCGCAGATCAAGGAAGGCATCATCTCCGGAGCACTCGTAGCCTTTACGATGTCCTTCGATGACTTCGTTATATCCTACTTTACGACAGGCCCGGGCATCAACAACATCTCCACTTACGTCTATTCCACCAGTAAGAGGATCAATCCGAGCATCAATGCCCTGAGTACCCTGATCGTCATTGCGATCACGCTGATACTGATCGTCATGAACGTCATTCCGATGATCAAGCAAAGGAGGAAGAGAAATGAAGAAATTATGTAGCATCCTGCTGGCATTAGTGCTTTTGAGCGGCTGCTTCTCCGTCAACTATGATAACGGCGAACTCAATATCTTCATGCCGGGTGAATACATCTCCGATGAAGTGATCGAACAGTTTGAATTCGAATACGGCATCAAGGTCAAGCTTACGCTCTTTGACTCCAATGAAGCCATGTATACCAAGCTGATGACCGGAACTTCCTATGACATCATCATTCCAAGCGACTACATGATCGAAAGACTGATCGATGAGGAAATGGTCCAGAAGCTGGACAAGTCGAAACTGACCTGCCTGGATTATCTCTATGAAGGGGTCCTCAACATGGATTACGATCCTAATAACGACTACTCCGTCCCTTACTTCTGGGGCAATGCCGGTATCGTCTATGATCCGAGCATCGTCGACACAGAAGACGTGGAATCACAAGGGTGGGCAGTTCTTCAGAACACCAAATACAAAGGCCAGATCTACATGTATGATTCCATCAGGGATATCTTCATGGTAGCCTTCAAGTCTCTCGGTTATTCCATGAATACCAATGATGAACAGGAGATCGAGGAAGCCTACCAGTGGCTTCTGCAGGTAGCCAGGACCATGGATCCGGCTTATGCCACCGATGAATGCATCGACGGTCTTACCTACGGTGAAAAGGCCATGGGCTTCATGTATTCAGGCGATGCGGCTTATATCCTGAGCGAGAACGAGGATATGGCCTTCTTCGTACCGGATGAGGGCACCAACTACTTCGTGGATGCCATGGTCATCCAGAAGGGCGCCAAGAACGTCGACAACGCCTATGCCTTCATCAACTTCATAACCGATTATGATGCAGCCTTTGAAAACAGCGCCTATGTCGGTTACTGTTCCGTCAATAAGGAAGTCCTGCATGACATCACTCTGCCGGACGGCGATTTCTATGAGAATGACGCCTATATCCCAAGAGACATGACGGAGCTCGATGAGACTTTCCATAACAATGAAAAACTTCTTAAGAAAATATCCGAACTTTGGGATAAAGTAAAGATACAATAGTAAAGGGGTACTTATGGCTGTTTGGTTAAATACATTTTTTGCGGATTTTGATTATAAGATACTGGAATTCTTCCATAATCTGATGATGAGCTACGGAAGCATCCTTGAACCGGTATGCAAGGTCCTTGACGTTATCGGCGATATTCCGTTCCTGCTGATAGGCTGGCTGGGCTTTATCCTCTTCTTCGTCCTGAAAGACAAGAAGTGCGGCATGATGATGTGCGGATCGATCATTATCGGTGCGATCCTGGTGACCTTCGTGCTGAAGATCCTGATCTACAGAGCCCGTCCTTACTTAAGCGAAGTGGCTGTCTATAAACAGTGGTGGGATACCCTTGGTCTGAAAGCGGACTGGGATACATCTTTCCCGAGCGGCCATTCCTGTGCCGCCATGGCCGGCTGTCTGGCTTACTATGCCTGTTCAGACCGCAGGTTCCCGAAGATCCTGGTCTTCCTTTATCCGCTGATCATGGGCATATCCAGGATCTGCCTGGTAGTCCACTATCCAAGTGACGTAATGGCAGGATATCTTGTTGGTGCCATCTCGACACTGATCTGTGTTCCGTTTGTGATGCTGTTCTATAAGCTGTTCAAGAAATATCCTCAGTTCCCGCTGTCAAAGTTCGTCTTAACGGGAAAATGGAAATAAAGAAAACGCTGTATCGACAGCGTTTTTTCTTTTAATGGTGCACCAGACGAGACTTGAACTCGTACGGGAAATCCCACACGCCCCTCAAACGTGCGCGTATACCAAGTCCGCCACTGGTGCGTCTTTAACTATTATAGAATAAATTTGGAGATTTTTGTAAAATATTGATGGAATAGGAGAAAAAAATGACATCATTTAAAGATTTGCGAATCGTAGATAACTTTTATCAGACATCGGCCTTTTTTCCGATGCCGACAGTCTGCATATCGACTGTAAACCCTGACGGATCCCTGAATATCGGATCCTATTCACTGGTTTTCCCTTATTACATTGCCGGTAAGGAAAGATATGCGATGCTGCTGGAGTGCAGAAACACGTCCAATACCTGCGGCAATATCCTGAGGACCCACAAGTGCGCCCTGAACTTCATTCCTGATGATAAAAAGTTCTTCAAGGAAGCCGTAAGACTGGGTTTCCCGGGACCAAGCGAGGAAAAGATGAAAGAGAAGCTCCTTTTCAGGATGGAAGACGGACAGGCCGATCCGGCAGACAAGAACCGTCCGCAGGTCATAGCCGATGCTTTCCAGGTCTTCGAATGCACCTGGGACTCTTCTCTGGAGAATGCCGATAAATTCAAAGCCGAAGATATCGATGACGGTCATCCGGGCCCTTATAACGATTTCAACGGTATCACTTCCAAGTACGGTGCTCACTTCATCCTGAAGATCGACAAGATCCTGATGAAGGAAGAATACTACAACGCCATCGTCAACGGCGTCAATAAGAACAACTTCCCGAACGTACCGGTAGACTACGGTTACCGCGATTCCACCAACTTCTGGTATACCCGATTCCCGAGCTTTACCAAGCCGATCGCCGAACCGATCCCGGCTCCTAAGGAAGTGGATCTGGCATCGATCAAGTATGCCGCCAACAGATGTGACGACACCATCAAGTTTACCGACGAAGCCCTGATGAACTTCGTTAAGGTCCCTAGACCTTTCCTGAAGACCGTCCTTAACGGCTGTATAGCCTGGGCTAAAGAGAATAACGTAACGCTCATCACCGATGAACATGTCAAGATAATCAACGATAAGCGCAAACAGGAAAAAGAAAAGAGGTAGAATGTCAAAGGTCTTAGTAACTTATTTCTCGACCAGCGGCGTAACGAAGAAAGTCGCAGAAAGACTTGCGGAAGCCGTAAGCGGCGATCTCTTTGAGATAGTGCCGGAACAGCCTTATACCAAAGCCGACCTCAACTGGATGGATAAGAAGAGCCGCAGCACTCTGGAGATGAATGACAGAAGCAGCCGCCCGGCCATCGCAGCAAAGGTCGAAGACATGGAAACTTATGATACGGTATTCGTAGGTTTTCCTGTCTGGTGGTACAGAGAGCCGTCCATCATCGATACCTTCATGGAGTCATATGACTTCAAAGGAAAGAAGGTCATCCCGTTCGCAACATCGGGAGGTTCGGGACTGGGAGAGACAAAAGAGAATCTCAAGACTCTGGCACCGGATGCGGACGTGCTGGAAGGAAGGCGTTTCTCAGCACGTGTCAAAGCCGAAGAACTGAAGGCCTGGGCTGAAAGCTTATAAAAACGGATCTAAAGCAGATCCGTTTTTTTTTACTTCTTGCAGCAGCTTATTTTTCCTTGACGGTTATCCTTCCTTCCACCTGGGAATCGACATTGTTCATGGAGACGAGAAGCTCTTCGAAGATGGAGAAGTCATCAGTCATGACCATCCGCGGTTTCTTGTTGGCTATGACCTCTTCGACCGGTACATCAAAGAATTCCGTGAAGTTCTTGAAATGGTAATCCTGTACGGCTATCTTGATGATGTCTCTGTCCTTTATCTCCTTGCCGTTTAGGGAGAATTCCTCGAATCGCTTTGTCCTGCGGTTATAGACCATCTTCATGCCCTTGGATACCTGATAGAATTCGCTGTGGGCATCTTCTTCAAAGGCTTCATCTCTCAGCATGAATTTCATCATATGCCTGAACTGCTTGCCGGTGACTTCCAGCATGTATACCGGAGCATTGAACGGAAGACATTCCTTCAGCTCCTGATACTGGACGATCGGGCCAAGCTTCTTAAGCCTGATGGAGCCCGATGCGTACAGCATGACATCGAAGCTCGAATCCACCTGCAGCAGATCCGCAAAGAGGTTGCCCAGTTCGGTCTCCTGATAACGGGAAGGATGAGTCAGGCTCCGCTTGAAGTTGGTGATGATCCTTGAGTACTTCTTGTCAGTCTGATTCTTATAGGTATTGAGAACGTCTTCCAGGATAAGGTCGGAAGTGGCCGTCATCGAATTGATCGGGATGCACTGCCACTTGTAGTCGACCATCTCGTGCTCATCGGTATCGATGGTGATATCGAATCTGCCGATCTGATCGGTACCAACACCGACCTGGACGATCGGTACGCCGTTTACGACACAAGGCTCATCCAGAAGGGTATGGGTATGGCCGCCGATGATGAGGTCGACGCCCCAGTTGGGGTCCAGAAGTTCTGCCAGCTTCTTGTCTTCTTCGAAACCGATATGCGTCAGCAGGACCGTCAGATCGATCTTGACAGTCTTATAGTTATCGACGATGACACCGACCTGTCTGGCTGCTTCCCAGACATCGATGAAGGATCCGATGATCTCTTCGCTCTTGGTGGAAGCCAGGACCTCTTCGGTGATGATGCCGATGAACATGACCTTAAGACCGTTGACATCGAGTATCTTATAAGGCTGAAAAAGCCTGGTGTGATTGGTCTTAATATACATGTTCGCATTGACGATAGGGAACTTGGCGCATTTCTCCAGGAAAAGCAGATGGGCCAGACCGTAGTCGATCTCGTGATTGCCTAAGGTCACGATATCCGGTGATAGGAAGTTCATCAGATCGATGGTCGAAAAACCCTTGTATTCGGAATCGATGACCGATCCTCTGAACATGTCGCCGGCTATGGCATAGATGACGTTTTCCTCTTCGGCCCTTACCTTCTTGATGAAACCGGATAAAAGAGATACGCCGCCCTCATTGAATCCTTCCTTCTGTTCAGCCAGGAAGTCGCCGTGCATATCGTTGGAGTGAAGTAACGTAAGTTTCTGTTTGTTCATGATCCCTCCTGTATAAAAGCAATTACTTGTCTGATGGTTTCCTTCATTTTAACATATCCCCTTAAGCATAAAAAAACCGGACCCCAGGGCCCGATATTTTCAGATGGTGCACCAGACAGGACTTGAACCTGCACGAGTCGCCTCATATGAACCTGAATCATACGCGTCTGCCAATTCCGCCACTGGTGCATATGGAATTGCGTCTTAAATATTATATAATATTTTCTGGAAAAAGCGAGGTATTTTTATGGAAGGTGGATTAATTTCTTCAGTAGTTGCCGTTTTAGCCTTTTTCGGCAGATGACAGATGTATAAAAAGATGGGCAGAAAGGGCTGGGAATCAATAATTCCTTTCTATAATGCCTATGTCCTGTTTGAGGTACTGTATGAGAGAGGCTGGCGTTTTCTTACGCTGCTGGTGCCTTTCTACAACATCTACGTCATCATCAGACTGATGCTGGACCTGGCCGATGCCTTCGGACAGTCCAACGGTTTTGCGGTAGGTCTGCTGCTGCTCAATCCGGTCTTTGAGATCATCCTGGGTCTCGATGACAAGATACAGTTCCAGGGTGCCGAAGTATATGAAGACGACTTCGTCGATAAGATGGTCAGCGGTGTGGCGGCAACTTTCGACAATGCCGTGAACAGCAGGGAAAGTGAAGAAGTTGCTCAGCTCAAGAAGCTCAAGGTCCTGCGTGAGGAAGAACTGATAAGCGAAGAGGAATACAACGAGAAAAGAAAAGACATCGTCAGCAAGATCTGAACAGTAAATAAAAGACATGATTAGACCCGGTATCGGATACCGGGTCTTTCTTTTCCCGAGATAATAATTGAAAAAAAAGACTTAAAAGAATAGAATGATATGGTATGGAATTCAGGAAAATTATTAACGTAGCCGTAATAGCCCACGTCGATGCCGGAAAATCCACGCTGGTGGATGCTTTTCTGGCACAGTCCCACGTCTTCGGGGAACATGATGAAATAGTCGAACAGGTAATGGACTCTAACGATCTGGAAAGAGAAAGAGGCATCACCATCTATTCCAAGAACTGTTCCATCAATTATAAGGACTACAAGATCAACATCGTCGATACGCCGGGGCATGCGGATTTCTCAAGTGAAGTTGAAAGAATAATCAAGACCGTCGACACGGTCATCCTGCTGGTAGACTCCAGTGAAGGTCCGATGCCGCAGACCAGATTCGTCCTGAAGAAATCGCTGGAAGCCAACCTGAGGCCGATCCTGCTTATCAACAAGATCGACAAGAAGGACCAGAGAGCCATTGAAGTCATCGATGAAGTTTACGATCTTTTCCTTGACCTCAAGGCGACTGACGAACAGCTCGACTTTCCTATCCTTTACGGCATAGCCAAGGAAGGCATCGTCAGATATGAAATGACCGATACCAATACGGATATCGAGCCTTTATTCCAGACCATAATAAATCATGTGGATCCGTACCCGAACCTCATGGACAAGCCGCTGAAAATGCAGATAAGCGCACTGGCCTATGACGATTACATCGGCAGGATAGGCATCGGCAGAGTCTATGAAGGCGTCATAAAGAACAACGAGATCATCACCGTCTGTGACAGTGACATCAAGAAGGAAAACCGCAAGATCGCCAATCTCTACAACTATCAGGGCTTAAAGAGAGTGGCCATCGATGAAGCCCAGTGCGGCGACATCGTCCTGATCAGCGGCATCGACAACATCGAGATCGGTGATACGATCTGTGAGAAAGACATCGTCGATCCGATGCCGATGATAGCCATCGAGGAACCGACCCTGTCCATGAACTTCATGGTCAACACTTCGCCTTTCCAGGGCAAATCCGGCAAGTATGTGACATCAAGGAACATCAAGGAAAGACTGGAAAAGGAACTGGAAGTCAACGTCGGTCTAAGAGTCGAAGAGACCGATACCACCGACAAGTTCAAGGTATCGGGAAGAGGCGAACTGCATCTTTCGATACTTCTCGAAAACATGAGAAGAGAATCCTATGAAGTAGCCGTATCAAGACCGGAAGTGATATTCCGTACCATCAATAAGGAACTCTGTGAACCGATAGAAGAAGTCATCTGTTCCGTACCTAACGAGTATTCGGGATCGGTGATCAACGCACTGAACTTAAGGAAGGGCGAGATGATCGACATCGAAGATGAAGGTTCCTATACCAAGATCATCTATCATTCCCCGACCAGAGGCCTGATGGGCTTCCGCACCGAGTTCATCAACATGACCAAGGGCGAGGGGGTCCTGGTCAGGAAGTTCATCGAATACAAGCCTTTCAAGGGCGAGATACCGGAAAGGACCAACGGCGCCATGATATCCTGTGCTACCGGCAAGACCATGACCTATTCGTTATGGAACCTGCAGGAAAGAGGACAGATGTTCGTGGGACCGGCTGAAGAGGTCTATGAAGGCCAGATCGTGGGCGTCTCTTCCAAGATGCAGGATATGGAAGTAAATCCTACCATCAACAAGAAGATGACGGCTATCCGTTCCACCGGCAACGATGAAGCCATGAAACTGGTACCGCATAAGGTCTTTTCTCTGGAAGAAGCACTGGAATTCATCAATGATGACGAGCTGGTAGAGATAACTCCGGATGCGATAAGACTCAGAAAGAAGTATCTTACCAACCTTGACCGCAGAAGACATCTGAGGGAAATAAACAAGGGCGGTAAGGAAGAATAGAAAATAAATGGGCATTTATGGCCCATTTATTTTATTAGGATGAGCTTGCTGTGTTAAAATCAACTTATGGAGATACTGCTTACTTTAAGTAAGATCGAAAACCTTCCAAAGGCCAAACAGTATGCAGCCGACGGACTGATATTCGGCGGCAAGTTTTCAACGCGTTTCAGTTACAGCAGAGAAGACATGCTCAGCATCAATAAATACTGCCTGGATAACGGCATCAAGAGATACATCTCCCTGGATGCCTTCATCTTTGAAAGCGACAAGTATTCTTTCTATCACTACTTTGACTTTGTGAAGTCGCTCAAACCGGACGGCATCTACTTTTCCGACCTGGGCGTCATCAGCATCGCCAAGAGGATGGGAGTCACCGATAAGCTGATCTATGATCCGGATACCCTGCTGACCAACTCGCTGGATATCGCCTTTTATCTCAAACAGGGCATCGGCGTGGTCATGGCCAGGGAGCTGGAACTCAAGGAAGTCCTCGACATCATTTCCAACAATCTCGATTCCGTGGACATGCAGGTCTTCGGTTATCTCAAGATGTCCTCATCAAGAAGGAAATTCCTGAGCAACTACTTCAATCACCTGGGTACCAGACGCGACGTCAAGGGCAAGAAGAATATCAGACTGGTGGAAGAGACCAGAAACTATTCCCTGCCGATCATCGAAGACGACTTCGGTACCCGCATCTATACCGATTACTGCTTGCTGGTGTACAGGGAACTGGCATATATCAAGCACGTAATAAAAAGAGCCATCATTGACGACCTCTTCATCGAAGACAATGATCTGGCTTTTGAAGTCATAAGAGATATCAGAAGGATCACTCCGGAGAACTCGCAGTTCCTGCTGGATGCCCTGGTCGAAAGACATCCGAACGTGAACTTCTCTACCGGATACCTTCATCAGAAGACCGTAAAGACAAAGGAAGAAAATGAATAAGATAGAACTGCTGGCTCCGGCCAAGGATTTTGAAAAGGCCAAGACGGCCATTGATTACGGTGCCGATGCCGTATATCTGGGCGGCAAGAGTTTTTCATTGCGGACAAGAGCCAGCAATTTTGAGAACGAGGATATAAAGAGGATCGTCGAATATGCCCACAGCAGAGGCGTGAAGATCTACGTCACCGTCAACATCGTCTTCCATGACGAGGACTTTGACGGGCTGAAGGAATACCTGAAACTGCTGGACAGCTATGGAGTCGATGCGGTCATCGTCACCTCGCCTTTCGTGATGACTCTGTCCAAGTCTGTTGCTCCGGATATGGAAGTCCATGTTTCGACGCAGCTTTCTTCACTCAACTCGGAAGCCATCAGCACCCTCAAGTCCTTCGGTGCCGACAGGGTCGTGCTGGGAAGGGAAGCTTCGATGCCGGAGATCGTTTCCATCTGTTCGACATCCAAGCTGCCGGTCGAAGTTTTCATCCACGGCGGCATGTGTTCCAACTACTCCGGCAGATGCGTTATGTCCAACCGCATGACCAACCGCGATGCCAACAGGGGCGGCTGCGCTCATTCCTGCCGCTGGAAATACCATGTCTATGAAGGCGGTGTTCTGATCAGCGATCCGAACAATCCTTTAAGCATGTCTTCCAAGGACCTGCGAGCTGTCGAATATATCACCGATATGATCTACTGCGGCGTTTCCTCTTTGAAGATAGAAGGAAGGATGAAATCGGAATACTATATCGCCCAGGTCGTCAAGACTTACCGCAAGCTGATCGATGAGGTATATGAAAACCTCAGCATAAATAAAGACCGCATCGAGTACTACAACCGCGAACTCTTCAAGGCCGAGAACAGACCTAGCGATACCGGTTTCCTCAGCGGCACGGCTGATGAGAGCAAGTCTCTTTACGGTGTCAACGGTGCCGGCGTCACCCACGATTACGTGGGCATCGTCAAAGGCTATGACGAGAGAAGAGGCCTGGCCCTGATCGAGGTCAAGAACATGTTCGACCTTGGCGACCAGCTGGAAGTCTTCGGCCCGGCCATCGACAACAAGACCTTCGTGAACAGAGTAATGTTCGATCAGGAATGGCACCTTCTGGGTGAAGCCCACAAGCCTACGGAAACGATCTATGTGCGCATACCTTTCAGGGTGTCTGCCAATGACATGGTGAGGAAGATCCATGAGAGTTGAGGGAGCCATCGCAGTCAAGGCCTGTATCAATAATCATAAAAGAGAAGTAAAACAGATCTTCATTGATTCTGCCAAGAAAACCAAGGATTTCAACTACATCCGTAAAATAGCCAGAGAAAATGATATTGAAATGAAGGAAACAGATACTGCTTCCTTTTCGGATATTTCATCAGGCAGGAGCCATGGTGGCATCATCGCCGAAGTCGGAGAAAGAAACTATGACGAGTTCAATGACGGTGACGTCTTTTTTCCTGACGGCATCGAAGATCCTTTCAATCTGGCCTATATCCTGAGAACGCTATATGCTTTCGGAATCAGAAACGTACTGCTTCCGGATAAGGACTATTCCTCGATGGAAGCCCAGCTTCTGAAGTCTTCAGCCGGAGCCTATGAGATGCTCAACATCAGGATCAGCAAGGACCCTGTGAATGACGTGCGTTCCTTAAAGGAAAAGGGCTATATTACCTACGCCCTGAAAAGAGGAGATGATGCCACAGACATCTTTAACGAAGTCTTTGCGCCTAAGAGTCTTTTCCTTCTTGGCGGAGAGAAAAGAGGCATATCTGCAGCCCTGATCGAAGAGTGCGATAAATATCTTTACATACCGTACGGCAGCGATTTCCGTAATTCCCTGAATGCCTCGGCAGCTGCCGATGTGGTCGCTACCTTACTGTTTGCCCAACGGAAATGATCGAATCATTGGAGAATAAGAAAGTCAAAGCCTGGACCAAGCTTCACCAGAAGAAATACCGTGGTGAAGAGTTTTTACTTTTGGACGAAAGGCTGATAAGAGAGGCCTGTGACAGCGGTCATCTCAAGACGCTGATCTATACCGGTAATAAGCCTTTTGAATTTAAGGAAGCTTATGAAGTCAGCAGGGACGTTCTTAATAAGATAACCAGGAAAGAAGGTATGACATATGCCGGTGTCGGCAGAAAGATCAGCTTCAGCAACGACTATCGCAAAAGAGTCATCATCCTGGAAGATCTCGGTGATCCTCTTAATATCGGCAGGATCATGGAAGCGGCTTATCTTTTCGGTTTTGATTCCGTCCTGCTTTCCTCAAACTGTGCCGACATCTATCATCCGAAATGCCTTGAAAGCTCCAGAGGCAGCATCTTCAAGCTGGGCGTCAATATCGCCGATCTGAATGATGAGATACCGTACTTAAAGGAGAAGGGCTTTAAGATCTATGCGACCGGTTTAAGGGACAATACCCTGTCTCTTGATGAAACGGAACCTGAAGAAAAGATGGCCATCATCCTCGGCAATGAAGGAAGCGGAGTCAAGGAAGAGACCTTCAGGATGGCTGATGAGATAATAAAAATCGATATGCACAATATCGATTCCCTAAATGTAGCCATGGCCGGAGCCATCATCATGTACCGCTTCGCTAATATGTGACCCGGAAGTCCTTTTCACCTTCCACCAGATCTATTTTTCTCAATGAATAATCGATGATCCTTATGAAGGACTGCTCCCTTAAGGAATCGCTTAACATATCACTCAAAAAACCGGCGATATTTTCGCTTTCGCCCTGTATCTGCGCTTCGACATCACCGTTGCCGCGGTTTTTCACATAGCCCGTAAGACCGTAACAGCGGGCGGTATGATAAACGGTATAGCGGAAACCTACGCCCTGGACCCTGCCAACGAATACGACCAGATATCTTTCCATACTTTAATTTTACTCGCTTTCTTCCTCAAGAAGCAGTGACTTGAGTTCACTGAAAGGACGGTTCGGTTTATATTCGACCCGTTTATTGTCTTTTCTGAGTCTTTCATATCTTTCAAAGAATTCACGGCTTGACATCCTTCCGGCACCGTAGGAGAAGACCCGCAGCTGTTCCAGGGCATCGGAAGTGACGACGATGACCCTGTATTCTTTTGACAGTTCTTTGGACTTTCTTTCGATGTATTCGTCGGCTGTCTGTCTGGTTTTCGTATAGACCAGGGTGATGTTGTCGTGCTCACTCACTCTTGAGACATAGTCGGAATTCTTATAGGCATCAAAGACCAGGATACACTGCGCATTGACATAGCCCGCAAAGTCACAGACCATGTTTATGATCTTTTCCCGGGCATCATGGAAATCCGTTTTCGAGAGTTCATCGAGCTTTTCGTCATAATGCATGAGATTGTAGCCGTCGATGAGATACAGCAGTTCCCTTGAAGGCTCGTAGACCGTCTCTTTAGCTTCTTTGGCTTTCTTCTGATTTGAAGGGAGGATCCTTTCCTTGGGGTTGAAGGTGTTGTTGAAGATGCGCTTGACTTCTTCGTCGGATACGTTCATCCGGGAATAGGTATAGTGTTCGTCCTTTTCTTCTTCGACGATCTCTTCTTCGAAGAGTTCCTCTTCCTTTTCCTCGATGCCCAGTTCGGTATCCAGACCGAATCTTTCCTTTAGCGTCTTTAAGACGATCTCCTTCTGTAGTTCACCTTTGACGTTTATATAAAGATTATCATTGATCAGCCGGATATTGAGTTCCGGCATTTCATCGTTGAGGACTTTTATCTTATTGAAGATGGTGAATCTGTTGCCTTCCGTAAGAAGGATGTTAGTATAGGAATCATCGGTCTCCAGCTCATTGACCATGGAAGGAAGATAGGTTCCGACTTTGCAGTCCTTTAGTCCCTTGACGGCTACGACGTCATTCTGATCCGCTTTCTGGATGCTGGTATAGTTGTTGCCGCTGACCGAATACATCTCATTGATCTTGTTGTCGGCATCAAAAGCAGTCTTGTTTTCAAGAGTTCCGCTCAATACCTTGACATACGCAAAACGGTCCCTGCCTATATTGGCGATACGGTAGACGTAGGCATTGAGCACTTCCTGGTATGCTTTAGGTTTGAGATACCTGTCAAGACTATCCAGCAGCATATCGACATTGATATCCTTAAGTGCCGATCCGAAGATGACCGGCACTATTTCTTTTGTTACCAGCGATCTGTTTATGTCTTCGATAAGCCCGCTTTCCAGCAGTTCACCGATCTGGGAGACCTTTATGCAGTTTGGACTTATGTGTTCCTTGAGCCTGTCCATGATGACATCTTCTTCATCATAAGAGATGTCCATCTTATTCACGAAGATGAACACCGGTATCTGCTGTCTGGTTATGGAATCAAAGAGAGGTTTGGAATCGCCTGTATTCCGGTCGATCGCGGATACTATGAGGATGGCCGCATCCAGGATCCTGAGCGACCTGTTTCTTTCGTAGCGGAAATCGTTATGGCCCGGCGTATCGATATAGATGTATTCTCTTCCCTTATACTCGAAACGGGCTTCCTTGTTGTAGATGGTGATGCCCTTGTCCTTTTCCAGCTTGTTGAAATCGAGAAAGGCATCCTTATGATCGACTCTTCCCGCTTTTCTTATCGCATTCGTCTTATATAAAAGGCACTCAGCCAGAGTGGTCTTTCCGGCATCCACGTGGGCTAAGGCACCGATGACTATCTTATCTGTGTTGGCAGCCATGTTTATATTATAAAAGGTTTTCATTTATCATAAAATAAGGGTGGAGGAAAAACTCATGGATAATAAGGAAATATTAAGTCACGTGGATCACACTTTATTAAAAGCAACTTCGACCTGGGAACAGATCAGAAAGATCTGTGAAGAGGCACAGCGTAATCATACAGCAGCCATCTGCATCCCCCCGGCATATGTGAAACAGGCCAGGGAAAACTTTCCGGAACTGAAGATAGCCACCGTCATCGGTTTCCCTCTAGGATACAATACGACAGCCGTCAAGGTCTTTGAGACAAAGGAAGCCATCAGGGAAGGAGCCGATGAAATAGACATGGTAATCAATATCGGCTGGGCCAAGGACGGTCTGTTCGATAAGATCACAGACGAGATCAGACAGCTTAAGGAAGCCTGCGGCGATCTGATCCTGAAAGTCATCGTCGAGACCTGTTACCTTTCCGAAGAAGAGAAGAAGGCGGTATGCCGGTGCGTTACCGATGCCGGAGCCGACTACATCAAGACTTCTACCGGCTTTGGAACTGCCGGAGCTACCATTGAAGATGTAAAGCTCTTCAAGGAATACATCGGACCAAACGTCAGGATCAAGGCAGCCGGAGGCATCAGGACCAAGGAAGACATGGAAGCCTTCCTGGAAGAAGGTGTTGACCGTATTGGCTGCAGTGCTGCCGTAAGTGTACTGGGAGAATAGAATAAACGGGCACATTAACATAGATTATTAGCAGATTATAAGAAGTTTAGATTATGAAAAGTATACCAATAGTAGTAGGCATAACTGGACATAGATTACTAAGAAAAAGCGATTATCCATTGCTTAAAGAAAGAGTAAGAACTGAATTGTCTCAAATAAAGGGATTATGTCCCAATTCTTCTTTAGTATTATTAGATTCAATAGCGTCTGGAGTGGATTCTCTTTGTGCTGAAGTTGCTTTAGAACTTGGTTATGAATTAGTTGTACCGTTGCCATTTGAACAAGATGAATATACTAAAGACTTTGAGGGAGAGGATTTAATAGTCTTTAAAGAGTTAATAAATAAAGCAAGCAAGAAATTTGAACTTACCTCTTTAAGCGAAAATAATAGAGATCATGGTTATTTAGAAGCTGGTCTTTACATAGTAAAACATTCACATATTCTTATTGCATTATGGGATGGCGGAGAACCAAAGCCTAATGGATGTGCAACTGCCGAAGTTGTTGACTTTGCTATGAGGGGAACAGATGAATCGAAAATAGTGCCGACTCCTATTACGACCATAATTCACATTTATGCACCGAGAGCATCTGCGAAGGAAATAAAGAACGTTGGTGAAACTACAATTTATGAGAATAAGCAGAGTTCGATGTTCGAATGCCTGTTTATGACTGATGAATTTAATAAAGAAAGCATTAATAGTGATTATGATAATTCTCTTGTTGACGAAGATACTCTAAAAGGACTGGATGTTCAGTTGAGTTATTACAACGACTTATATAAAAAAGCAGACAGCTTATCATCTTTTTATCAGAAAAAATATCTGAGTTCTTTAAAGCTGATATCCTTACTTAGTTCTTTCCTGGCGCTTAGCTATCTTCTTTATGATGAAATGGAGCTAAAGATCATGTCTTTGGTACTGATCTGTTTGATCATCACAGTAGCTGTTTATTTGCCAACAAGGCCGAAGAAAGGAAAGTGGCACGAGAAGTACCTATCATATAGAATGTTAGCTGAAAGTCTGAGGATTCAGTTTTTTACATTTGCATGTGATGTAAAAAGAAATGTAGCAGATTTGTTTTCTTGGTCTACCAGAGAAGGAAACAACTGGACCTATAAAGCACTTAAGGTCATAGAACCAGTTGAGATCAATAATCTGTTTAAAGACCGAAGAGTATTAGAAACATGGATAAACGAACAACTCGATTATCATAAAAAAGCATATAAGAAGAACGATGAAAGTTTAAAAAGAAACAATACATATTCAGATATTTTGCTGTTAATGACTGTTTCATTATATTTAATCGTTGTTATGTTGGAACTTATGTTTCCTGTTTTCATGAACAAGATATTGTTGACTCTAAACAATGAATTTCTGTTTATAAATAAGGGAACTGAACTTGATGTTAGGGGAATGTTTAAAATACTGACCGGTATCGTGGCAGCATCAGCTTTATTGTTGGCAAATTATTATGGTAAACTATCTTTAGATAATAAAGAAGATGATCACAAAAGATACACATCATTATATGTGGAGGCAAACAAAGTTTTAAGCAATCCTACAGATGAACTTATTTGGGAATTAGCCAGAGAAGAGTTATTAATCAACAGCGCCTGGCTAACATATTCAAAGGAGAACGATTCAAACTTCTTAGATATATTTTAGGAATTACAATGAACCACGAAGTTTTTATAAGTTATTCCAATAAGGATAAGAACGTAGCAGATGCGATAGTTAACCGCTTTGAATCCAGCGGTTTAAAGTGTTGGTATGCTCCAAGAGATATCAATCCTGGAAGCGAATGGGCGGAATCGATCGTTGAAGCCATTAAAGCTTCGAAAAAGATGATCCTTATCTTTACTGATTATTCCAACGCTTCAAAGCAGGTAGTCAGAGAAGTAGAGACAGCGATCAACAGCGGAGTGGTCGTTATTCCTTTTAAACTGACAGCCAGTAATCCGTCAGGATCCATGGAGTATTACCTTTCGACTCTGCACTGGCTTGATGCCATGGATAAACCTTTAGACAACGCCATCAATGATCTGAAGGAAATGGTCATAAATATTGATGCTTCAAAAAGCTATGTGCAGAAAAAGAAAAGAAATTTGAAGACAATCATAATATCATCGATACTAGTTTTAGCCATGATAGTTTCCGGTATCTTCTTCATAATTACAAATAAGAACAAGAATAATGAAAGTGATGTTTTTATCCCTGTTGATTATAATGAAAAGAATATTAATAATTGTTTGAATAGCAACCTTGTCTACTATTATGATGATGAAAACCTTTATTATAATTATTTATTATGGTTAGATGACGAAGGAGAAACCATTCCATATCCTCTTATCTTTGTTACAAGTGAAAGAGATTTTTTATGGAATATAGCTGATCCTAATAAACTTGTTTGTATTAAACAAACGTCAAACTTTGCTGCTACAAAAGATTTTATATTTGATGCTCCTGATAGCGGAGGCATCATTAGACATGATGTTTTGTCTGGTGAAGAAATAACTATTTATACTAATAACTGTTCAAATCTTTTAATTAACGGGGATTGGTTGTTGTTTATTGATCTTTCTAATAATCAATTAATGAGAATAAGCTTTGATGGGTCTATAGTTGAACAATTTGACGGAGTATATGCAAGAAGTTTCTTTGTACATGATAAGAGAATCTTTTTTATTTCCAATGACGGTACTTTATGTATTTATGATAGCGGAGATATAATAAATACAAATAATAACAATATTATAAATATGTGTTATGGCGACAGCAATTTATATCTTTACTGTTCAGTGGGCAACGGGATATATAGTGTTCCAATCAAAAGAAGGGAAGCTTTGCCAGAATACATAACATCCATTGAAGATGAATTGACCTTTGACTTTACATACTGGAACAACAAACTATATTATATTAACGAAGATAAAAAAATACATGAATTAGATTTAATAACCAAGGCAGATCATACAATAAGTACCCAGTATGAATTTGCTGTAGATATTAGTATTGTTAACGGAAGTATTTATGTAATGACGGCAGATTCGGAGAACAACGCATATATTGAAATAATTGAGTTACAATGAACCACGAAGTATTTATAAGTTATTCAAACAAGGACAAAAATGTGGCAGATGCGATAGTAAATCGCTTTGAATCCGGTGGTTTAAAGTGTTGGTATGCGCCTAGAGACATTAATCCTGGAAACGAATGGGCTGAATCTATTGTCAAGGCCATTAAAGCTTCAAAGACCATGGTCCTTATTTTTACTGATTATTCTAATGCTTCAAAACAGGTAATTAGAGAAGTTGAAACTGCTATCAATAATGGAGTTGCCATTATTCCTTTCAAACTGACCGCCAGTAAGCCGTCAGGATCCATGGAATACTACCTTTCGACTTTACATTGGCTAGATGCCATGAACACCCCTCTAGACAATGCTATAAATGATTTGAAAGAAATGGCTCAAAATTTGAATAATTCAAAAAGTTTTGTTCAGAAAAAGAAGAAGAACAAAAAGACAATTATTATCACGTCAATACTGATTGTAGCTTTGATAGTTATCGGAATCTTCTTCATAATTTCAAATAAGAACAACAATAAAGAAAGCGATGTATTTATCCCTGTTGATTACTGTGAAAAGAATATAAACTATTGTTTAAGTAAAAATGTTGTCTATTATTATGACAATGAAAACTTCTATTTATGCTATTTATATAATGGTGAAGACGGTATTTCATATCCATTACCTACCTCTATGGTTTTGGATATGAAAGAGAGTGATTTTTCTAAGGACGCAAATTTTGCAAATTATTTCGTTGCTCTTAATCCTTTCTTTAGTTGTGCGGCAACAAAAGATTACATTTTTATAGCTAACTCCAAAGGAGTTATTAGATATGAAGTATCTTCTGAAGAAGAAATAACCGTATATAATAAAGACGCTGAGAATTTATGTATTAATGGAGATTGGCTATTATTCATAGATTCAGATACAAAACAATTAATGAGAGTAAATTTCGATGGTTCGAAAATTGAAACTTTTAATGATGTTTATGCAACGAGTTTCTTTATCCATGATAATAGAATTTATTTTATTTCCAATGATGAGGAATTATGCATATATGATAAAGGAGTAATAACAAAAGCCGACATACAAGGCGGTTTCAGCCAAATGTGTTTTGACAATGATAATAGTATTTATGTATTTAATGGTTATAATAGGGCTTTTTACAGAATAGATCTAGATGGTAGCTTTAATCCTGAATTAGTCTATGTGTCCGAGAATACAATAGTTCCGTGGAATCTGTCCTTTTGGAATGGGAATCTTTATTATTCAGACATAGATTATAGAATCTGTGAACTCGACTTAGAAACTCAGCGGATAAATGATGTTCCAACAGAGCATAAGTATACAGTTATATTTAATATTATTGATGGACATATTTATGCCTTTACCATGGATGAAATTTCAAAATATGAATATACAGAAATAATTGAATTACAGTAAACTGTGTTTTAATAATTTTTATTTGTGAAAGTACTTATGTTTGATTGTTAATGAGAATAGGAAAGAGATTATGACTACTATTATTGTTTTTTTAGCAGTATTGCCATCACTTGTATTGTTATTCTACATTTATAAAAGAGACTCAATTAACAAGGAACCGAAGAGTCTTTTATTAAAATTGTTTGTCCTTGGTTGCTTATCGGTTATTCCTATAATAATAGCTGAATTTTTTGTTGTGGATTTAATGGATATTTATATTTTCGATAATACTTTATATAATCTTGTGGATGCTTTCGTTTGTGCTGCTTTGGTTGAAGAATCGATTAAATTCATCGTTACAAAATTGACTATTTGGAAAAACAAAGCTTTTGATTCAACATTTGATGGAATGGTCTACTGTGCTTTTGTATCAATGGGCTTTGCCACGGTAGAAAACATAATATACTGCCTTTTCTTTGGCCTACCTACAGTTTTTTCTCGAATGTTTACTTCTATACCCGGCCATTTTTCTTTTGCTATTGTGATGGGCTTTTTCATATCAAAAGCCAAATATGAAGAGACCAAAGGCAAAAAACAAGAAATAAACACTAACAAAAGTAGAAAACTTCTAGCGTGTTCATTAATTATCCCTGTTATTCAACATGGATTCTATGATTTTTGTTTGGTTCAAGATAGCAGAGTCCTGTTTTTTGTATTTATCCTAGTAGTTGTTTTCTCGTATTTAATAATTCTCATTATTGTGCATAGAGAACATAAAAGGGACACTTTGTTTTATGAAGACGATAGATTATTGTAAAAAGATTTTTTATGAAGCAAGTTGTTTTTATGAAGAGTCAAGTTCTACTTTTGAAAAGGTTTTAAAGTGTTCTCTATATTATGACGAAAATAACCAACCAGTTTTAGAACGTGATGCATTTTATTATTTCACATTTGTAATTGTTAATGGTGTTTTTGCTTGCGAATTATTTCTAAAGTCATTGATTTGTTACAAAACAAATAACGAGATTCAGGCAAATAGAACTCATTCATTAAAGAAACTAATCAATCTGTTAAGCAAAGATGATAGGGAAATAATAATGGAGACATTTGACAAGAACGAAATAGATGAAAGCAGTTTTAATTCCAAAATTGATGAAATTGATACAGCTTTCGTTGATTGGAGATATGTTTTTGAGGAAGGAAAGCACAGGTCGGTTGATTTAGTATTCTTGGATCATTTGCTTGGAATCTTAAGGTACATTGCCACTGAGGCATTTGAAAATGATAATAAAAAGCATTCAGATCCGGTCTGAATGCTTTAAATACAGTTTAATCGTTTCTGTCGGTCTGTTTATAATCCAACGGCACGATGGCCAGCGTTTTTCCTAATGCGAGTAGCACTTTCAATACCGTGTCGATCCTTGGAGAAGTATGGCCTTTTTCCATTCTGGCAATTACCGGCTGGCTTACTCCGCATAATTCCTCGAGTTCTTTCTGACTGATCTTTTTTTCGTTACGGGCTTTGATCAGTTCACACATTAAAGCAACTCTCAGATCGCTTTCGGCAATTTCTTCAGGCGTGAATATCTCTTTTTCTACTTCTTCCCAGCTTTGACCTATAGGGCTGTTTTTCATTCTCCGTCACCTCTTTCTTTTATCTCTTTCAGTTCTTTCTTCGCACGTAAGATCTCTCTTCGCGGTGTCTTTTGAGTATTTTTTATAAAATGATGCAACAGGTAGTAGCTTTCTTCACTTCCGGCAACGAATAGTATCCTGTCTCTTAATGGCCTCAGTTCCCATATTTCATCCTGAAGATGCCTGACAAACGGCATATCTGCCTTGGTTCCTTGCATCTCAAGGATCTTGATGTATTCCCGGATCTTTTCAAGTTTTATGCGGGCATCTTTTCCATTCTGGTCAGCCAGTTCCTTAAGATATTCCCTGAACGGCTGTTTTCCGTTTCTGTCTCTATACAGTCTTCTCCTTTCAATGTAATAACTTATAAGTTATTATTCAATAAGTACTTTTAAGTTATTGAACGTATAGTCTGATATAAGCCTCAATATGTTATTGAAAGGAAAAGACACAATTCCTAAAGAAAGTAAATAATCGCTGATATATGTTAAACTGTTAGAAAAAAGGGGAAAGCATATGGAAAACAGAGTATACAACTTTGCAGCCGGACCATCGATGCTGGCAGACGATGTTCTGATCAGAATGAAGGAAGAACTTTTCAATTATAAAGATACGGGCATGTCGGTGATGGAGATGTCACACCGTTCAAAGATCTATCTGAAGATCTTCGAAGAGACCAAGGATACCTTGAGAAGAGTCATGGATATCCCGGAAGATTACGAGATCCTTTTCATGCATGGCGGAGCGACCGGACAGTTTGCAGCCATCGGTCTTAACATCCTTAAAGGAAACAAAGCCGACTATGTCATTACCGGCAACTTTTCCAAGAAAGCTGCTCAGGAAGCGGCAAAATACGGCGAAGTCCACATCGCTTATGATGGCAAGGACAACAACTATTCCCATATACCTCTTCAGGATGAACTGGGTCTTTCACCCGATGCCAGGTATGTCCATATCTGTGCCAACAACACCATTTTCGGGACCGAATGGAAGTCTTTCCCTGATGTCAAAGGTAAGATACTGATCGCCGATATGAGTTCCGATATCCTTTCAAAAAAGGTAAATGTCAAAGACTTCGGTATGATCTATGCCGGAGCCCAGAAGAATATGGGCATAGCCGGAATAGCCGTCGTCATCATCCATAAGAGCCTCATCAGCGAAGCTCTGGCGGATACGCCTGCCGTTCTTTCCTATGAACTGATGCAGAAGAACGATTCCATGTACAATACCCCGGCTACCTATCCGATCTATGTCTTAGGCAAGGTGCTGGAATGGATCGAAGAGATCGGCGGTCTTGAGGAAATGGAAAGAAGGAACAGGGCCAAGGCAGCAGTCCTCTATGACTATCTTGACTCTCAGGCTTTCTATAGACCGCATGCGGAAAAGGACAGCAGATCGCTCATGAACGTCACCTTCACGACACCTGATCCGGAACTCGATGTCTTATTCGCAAGCGAAGCAGCCAAACAGGGTCTGGTGAACCTGAAGGGTCACAGACTGGTGGGAGGTCTCAGAGCATCGATATACAATGCGATGCCTTTGGCAGGCGCGGAGAAACTGGTAAGCTTCATGAGGGACTTTGCGAAGGAGAACGATAAATGAAAGTAAGATTAGCCAACAGAATAGATGAAAACGGACTAAAGCTCTTCGGTGAAACATATGAATACGGAGAAGACCTGAAAGATGAAGATGCGATCCTGGTAAGGAGCGCTTCCCTGCATGATTATGATCTTCCGGAAAGCCTGCTGGCCATCGCCAGAGCCGGAGCCGGAGTCAACAATATCCCGATCGATAAGTGTACCGAAAAGGGAATAGTCGTCTTCAATACACCTGGTGCCAACGCCAATGCCGTAAAGGAACTGGCTTTGTGTTCCCTGTACATGGCTTCAAGAGACATCAAGGGCGGCATCAGCTGGGAAGAGTCCCTTGAAGATACGCCTGATTTCTCCAAGGTGATCGAAAAAGGCAAGTCGTCCTTCGTGGGTCCGGAGATATCCGGCAAGAAACTGGGAGTGATCGGACTGGGCGCCATCGGCGTACTGGTGGCCAACGCCGCCGTGAAGGAAGGCATGGAAGTATACGGCTATGATCCGTACATCTCCGTAAACTCCGCCTGGGCTTTGTCCAAGTGGGTAAAGCACGTCACCAACCTGAACGAGCTTTTAGGCGACTGTGATTATATAACCCTTCATCTTCCATGCAACGAGAAGACGAAGAATACCGTCAACAGGGAATTCCTGGGCAGTGTTAAGAAAGGCGTAAGGCTCATCAACCTGGCCCGAGGCGAACTGGTCGATGAAGAAGCCCTGATCGATGCCTTGAATGACGGCACCGTTGCCAGATATGTAACGGACTTCGGCAGCTACCGTCTGGCACATAGCGATAACGTCGTCTGCTTTCCGCATTTGGGAGCCTCAACTCCGGAATCGGAAGAGAACTGTGCGGTCATGGCCGTCAGGGAACTTACTGATTATCTCGAAAACGGCAACATCAGCAATTCCGTAAATCTGCCGGCAGTTTCGGAACCGCGGACCACAGCTCACAGGATCTGCGTCATCCATAAGAACGTGCCGAACATGCTGGCACAGCTGACGACGATAATCGGAAAGAATCATATCAATATCGAAAACATGGTCAACAAGGCCAAAGGCGACATCGCCTACACGATGATCGATACCGATTCCATCGTCGATGAAAAAGCCATCTATGAGGTCGACAACATCATCAGAGTACGAGTGATAGGCCAGTAACAGACAAAGAAAAAACCGCAGTTCATCACTGCGGTTTTCATTTCCGATGGCGGTGCATACGGGAATCGAACCCGTGATCTCCTCCGTGACAGGGAGGCATGTTAACCGCTACACCAATGCACCATTACATTAGTTGCTACTTAATAATAAACTATTTTATCCCTTTATTCAAGTATGAAGAGTTTCTTTTTTTCATAAATAATGTTTTAATCAAATTGTAAAGGAAAGAGCTATGGAATATACGGCTAGAAGCGAATATATCGATATATTCTTCGATGCCGTCAGTGCCGGTACCTTCGATCTGCTGATGCCGGATAATACTGATGTGATGTTTTTTGATCTGCTTTTATCCTTCGGCAATATAGCGGATGTAAATGACTTTGAATCAAGAAGAAAGGACTATCTTTCCATAGTTCCAAAGTTCCATGACAAAGCCATCACCGATAATATCTGGTGGGGAAGCTTTGCGAGAAACAATGGGATCGACAGGCTGAGATCATCCGGTTCCAAGATCAGGATCTGGGCCAGCAAGAGAGCTTCCGATGATCTGTGCGGACTTTATTATCTCTGCAGCGAATTGACGGACAATGATCTGTATCTCGTCGATATTCCGATGAACGGCGACAGCAGAGTCAACTACAACGATGTGATCTGTTACCTCAGCGGCAACTCGGACGGAACCTTCAATATGATAGATCCAAGCGAAAAGGAAGCGGAATACTACAATGATTTCCATAAGGGCATCATCTTCAATCGAATAAATGACGACAAAAAGAAAGAGTACGCAGATAAGTGGCGGAAACTCGTGGAAGAGAACTCTGACTTAAGAACATATGACAGGGGAGTGGTGACATCCTATTACTATGATGACTACTATGATGTACTGCTGAGGATGACCGGCAGTAAGCAGTTCCTTAAATACAGTTCCGCTCCCGAGTTTCTCATATCCCTCAATGCTTCATACGATCTCAATATCTGGCAGATACAGGCCACCATATCCGATATGGCTGATAAAGGAGCCTTCATGGTACTGGGAGAACTGGAGATCGATCCCGGTGCACCGGCTACCGATTACTATCTCATAGCCAACAAGAACTACAGCACCAGAAACTGATATCCGATATGCAGCAAAACAAAAGCATTCCCTACGGAATGCTTTATTTCTGATGGAGCAGATGAAGGGAATCGAACCCTCGTGTCGACCTTGGCAAGGTCGCGTTCTACCATTGAACTACATCTGCAGATTCTGGCGAAGATGGAGGGATTTGAACCCTCGCGCCGGATAACCCGACCTAAGGCCTTAGCAGGGCCTCCTCTTCAGCCACTTGAGTACATCTTCATGCCAACGCTTAAGCCAGATATTTGGTGCTTTCTAATTATACACAGATATATCTTTTTTTACAAGATACAATATTCAAATTATCATTATCCAGTTTAAAGAGTGTAGAATGAACTTATGAAAGTATTTGATATGCATGCCGATATGGGCACCAATTTCTATGAAAGACAGCTTAACGGAGAGAAGGATGTCTTCAGGAACTACAATAAGAACAACCTTAACGAAGGCGAAGTCAGAGGGGTCTTCACGGCCTGTTTCTTTGAAGGCAGGGAAGACTGGGACTATATGCAGAAGATGATAGAGTTCTGCAATCAGGAAATCAGTTCCAACAGCGACGTCCTAAGACAGGTGAAAAGCAGGGAAGATCTGATCGAAGACGACAAGACCCTGGCCGTCATATCCGTTGAAGGAATGTGCGGAGTAAGAGACCATGCCGATGAAAAGGTAGAGTGGATGTATGAACACGGTGTTAGAGTGGCATCTCTGGTGTGGAATGAGTCCAACGCCCTGGCCAACGGCTGGAAGCAGGATCCTTTAAGAGGCCTCAGTGAAGAAGGCTTCAAGGCTGTCAGGAAGATGAACGAGCTGAAGATGGTGATCGATGTTTCCCATATCAATGAGAAGGGTTTCTGGGACGTGATAAGCACGAGTGAAAGACCGATCATCGCCACCCATTCCAACTGTAGAAAGCTCTGCAGCCATCAGCGGAATCTCACTGACCAGCAGATCAGGGCCATAGCCTCAAGAGGAGGTCTTATCGGTCTTAATGCCTGTGCTCATTTCATCAGTGAAGACGTCAGTAAGCAGACTTCTCTTGAACTTGCAGAACATGCCCGTTATATGGCCGATCTTGTGGGTGTTGAGCATATCGCCTGCGGCTTTGACTACATGGACTTCCTGATCGGTGACTACAGCGATGATATGGCTAAGGACATGACCAACGCTTCCTATACCCAGAATCTCATCAGATCGCTTAAGGAAGTCGGTTTCAGCGATGAAGAAACTGCAGCTATTGCGTTCTATAATGTCTTCAATTTCTTAAAGAAAGAATTATAGAGTATAATTTAAACATGGCTATCGCAAGATTTGAAAAGGTATCCAGGGAGCAGTTCACCAAGGATCTTAAGGAACTTCTGGGCAGTGAAGATGAGTTTTATGATGACATCATCCTGCCTGTAAGAGCCACTAAGGGTTCGGCCGGCTATGACTTCAGCAGTCCTGTCGATGTCACCTTAAGACCGGGCGAAATGGTCAAGGTACCAAGCGGCATAAGATGCTGCATCGAGGAAGGCTATGTCCTTCACATCTATCCCCGCTCTTCCTTGGGCTTTAAATACCAGCTCAGCTTAGCCAATACCACCGGCATCATCGATGCCGACTACTACAACGCCCTCAATGAAGGGCACATCATCGTCGCTCTGGTAAACAGAGGTAATAAGGACATCGTCATTAAGAAAGGCGAACGTTTCGTCCAGGGCATCTTCCTTAAGTTCTATACGGCTGAGGAAGAGGAAGTGACGAACGTACGGACAGGAGGCTTTGGTTCCAGTAACTGAATGCGCCTGTAGCTCAATGGATAGAGTGTTTGATTCCGATTCAAAAGGCTGTAGGTTCGATTCCTATCAGGCGCGCCATTTGTTTATATGATCAGAAAAGCAGAATTGAAAGACTATGAAGGCATCAGGGACCTCCTGTTTCAGGTACAGGACGTGCATGCGGCAGGAAGACCCGATATCTTCAAAAGGGGAGCCAAGAAGTTCTCCGACGTCGAATTAAGGGAAATACTCAAAGGTAAGGGACTTACCTTCTTTGTCTATGAGAAGGATGAGGAGATACTGGGTTATGTCTGCGTGGAACTTAAGGAGACCAGGGAATCGGATTCCCTGTTCCAAAGAAGAGAGCTCTATATCGAAGACCTCTGCGTCGACATGTTCCATCGCCGGGAAGGCATAGCCACCAAGCTTCTTGATTATGTGACGAAACTTGCGAAAAAGAAGGAATGCGACTGCCTGACACTGAACGTCTGGGAACTCAATGAAGAAGCCAAGCAGTTCTATGAAGCCAGAGGCATGTTTCCTTTAAAGACGATAATGGAAAAGATACTCTAGAAGGGGGAATATATATGAAAACAGCATGGTCACAGTACAAGGGTGCCAAGATGCAGGCTCTGATGGATCTTTCAGATGACTACAAAGCATTTTTAAGCGCATCCAAGACCGAAAGAGAAGCCGTCAGGAATTCGATCTCTCTGGCTAAGAAAGCCGGATTCAAGGATCTGAAGAAAGCCGAGAGCGTAAAGCCGGGCGACAAGCTCTACTACGATAACCGCGGCAAATCGCTGGTGCTCTTCGTTGTCGGAAAAGAAAAACTGGAAAAAGGCATGAACATCCTTGGTGCCCATATCGATTCGCCAAGACTCGACTTAAAGCAGAATCCTTTATATGAAGACGGAGGACTGGCCCTGTTCGATACGCACTATTACGGCGGTATCAAGAAATACCAGTGGGTAGCTCAGCCGATGGCCTTACACGGTGTCGTCTGCAGAAAAGACGGCAGCAAAGTCGAGATCGTTATCGGTGAAAAGGACAGCGATCCGGTAGTCGGCATCTCCGACCTGCTGATACATCTGGCAGCCGATCAGATGGCCAAGACCGGCGCCAAGGTCATCGAAGGCGAAGACCTCAACGTCTGTGTCGGTTCGATTCCTGTATCAGGCAAAAAGGAAGAGAAGGATCCGGTAAAGGCCAACATCCTCAAGCTCTTAAAGAAGGAATACGACATCGAAGAAGACGACTTCGTTTCTGCCGAACTGGAAATAGTTCCTGCCGGCAAGGCCAGAGACTACGGCCTCGACAGATCGATGGTGATCGGCTACGGTCATGACGACAGGATCTGTGCCTATACTTCCTTAAGGGCTATCCTTGAGATGTCCAAGCCATCAAGGACCAGCTGCTGCATCCTTTCCGATAAGGAAGAAGTAGGATCCCAGGGCAATACCGGTATGCAGAGCAGATCGTTCGAAAACACCATCGCCGAGCTGATGGCCAAGAAGGGCGAGTACAGTGAGCTCTCGCTCAGAAGATGCCTGACCAATTCCTACATGCTATCAAGCGATGTCAGCGCTGCCTTCGATCCTAACTATCCGAGCGCTTCCTCACCTAACAACAACAACGCCTACTTCGGCCGGGGCATCGTCTTCAACAAGTATACCGGTGCCAGAGGCAAGGGCGGTTCCAATGACGCCAATCCGGAATACATCGCCAAGATCAGAAAGGTCATGGACGACAACAAGGTCGCCTTCCAGACTTCCGAACTGGGCAAGGTCGATCAGGGAGGCGGCGGTACCATCGCCTACATCCTGGCCAACCTCGACGTCGAAGTGATCGATGCGGGCATCGCTCTTCATAATATGCATGCCTGCTACGAGATTGCTTCCAAAGTCGATATCTATGAAGCCTACCGGGCTTATGTGGCTTTCCTGAAAGATATTAAATAAGTAAAAGGTTCGTAAAGAACCTTTTTTGGTAGAATGTAATTGTATGAAAAAGAAGAAAAAGAACTTACTGACACTGTTCATCATCCTGCTGCTGCTGGTACTTGCTTCAGGCGCCTATCTCCTGTTCTTCATGGATGCCAAAGGCAAGACGACGCCGATGTATCTGGCAAGCGACGATCCTCTCGCCACGGTCATCGACAAGGAAGGCAACGAGTTTACCTTTACCAGAGGAAAGGAAGTCGAAGCTTCCGCCAAAACGAAGAAGATAGATGAACAGGAATACGTCAGGATCTATATCGATGATGAAGAATACTATGTTTTAAGCGACTTTTTAGTTGAAGACAAGGAAGCTGCCGTACTGGAGAAAGATCTCTGGGTCTATCGGACCTGCAGCGTCTATGCGGGACCTGAAGGAAGCGGACTGAACGGTCTTATCTATAAAGGGGAAGGCATCACCGTAACTTCCCATTCGCCTTTGAAGGACGACGGTACCGTCGACCGCTACGGATATGACGGCGGCTATATCCTTAGCAAATATCTGACTGATGATGAGGATTATGCCAAAACGCCTTATGAATCGCATTTCATCAACGATACGGAAGATCCTTACGGTGCCGGCAGTGCCGCCACTCTTGACTATTATCCTAATGAGAAACCGTCATTTGAAGACAACGTCATGCCGGAAGTATGCAAGGCTCTTTACATCAATACCGAAGCCCTTTATGATATCGAAGATTATATCGATTATGCGCTGACCACCAACGTCAACACTTTCGTTATCGATATCAGGGACTCCCATATCGTATCCTACGCTTCACCTATAATGGAGAAGTATTCCCCAAGCAGTTATGCAGCCGGCCAGTTCACCAAGGCCGAGTTCACTGAAAAGGTAAAGAAGTGTAAGGATGCCGGTCTTTATGTGGTAGCCAGGATAACGGTCTTCAAGGATTCCAACTTCATGAACGACCATCCGGAATATGCGATACTCGACAAGAACGACGACATGCGTCCGTTCCAGTACGGCAGTGCCTACTGGCCTAGCGGATACTGCCGCAATGTCTGGGAATACAACGTCGAGCTTTCCAAAGAAGCCATCACCGACATCGGTTTCAATGAGATCCAGTATGACTATGTCAGATTCCCGGAACAGATCGACTACTTTGCGGATGTGCTGAATGCGCTTGATCTGCAGAACACCTATGATGAGACCAGATCCGAAGCCATCCAGCGTTTCCTGATGTATGCGACGGATGAAGTGCACAGCGTCGGCGGCTATGTATCGGCTGACGTCTTCGGCGAGACTTCGGAAGGCTACGTCTGTGCCTACGGCCAGTTCCTTCCGGCTATCTCCAACGTGGTAGATGTCGTATCGCCGATGCCTTATCCTGATCACTTCTCTCCTCATGCCTACGGCATTACGGAAGTCGTCTGGGAAGTTCCATACAAGCTGCTGATAAACTGGGGCAAGCATACCAGGGAATGCCAGGAAACGATACCGACACCGGCCAAGGTCAGGACCTATATCCAGGGCTACAATTCCATCTATGAACCGTTCGTCTTCTATGACAACGCCAAGCTCGACGAACAGATCAGAGCTCTGATCGACAGCGGCATCTATGACGGTTACATCGTCTGGAACTCCGGCAGTTATATCGATACCTATCAGCTGTTCAGGGAAGCGCTGTCCAAGTATTAAATACATGTCCTTATAATAAAGAACAGCGGTCATCAGAAATGATGGCCGTTTTTATTTTCTGAAAAATAATTTAGGAAAATCATTAAAACCTGTCAATAAAGAAGTAGGGGAAAGAAAGGAGAAACATGAAATCGTTTTTTGAAGAATACGGCTTTGTGATGCTGGCGGCAGTCGTGGTGATCGCTCTTATCGCCATGACCTCCAACGTGGGAGAAGCCATCGAAGGCAACATCACCAGTCTTATCACCAGCTTTTCAACGAAGATCAGCAGCAGTTTGAACGGTGTTTAAACTCGTTAAGGAATAGCAGCGGATGGGCATAGAGATAAAGGAAGAACTGTTCAAGGAACTGTGGCCGTTCATTCTGGATGAGAACGTGACCGACATCAAGTGGAACGGGACGTCACTCTGGATAACGGATCTAAGCAGGGGCCGGTATATGGTCAAGGACATCAGTCTCTCGGAAGAATGGCTGAGGATATTCACCAACCTGATCGCCAATTCGGTCAATGAGAATTTCAACATATCCCGTCCCTCGCTCAAAGCGGAAACCAGAGAACTGCGAATTCAGGCTGTTCACGGCAGTGTATCGGAGGAAGGCAGGATCTGCCTGGCCATACGCAAGACCCCGAGCTGTGCCAGGCTCTTACACCAGGATCTCTTAAAGAGCGGTTATGCGGATGATTTCGTACTGAAACTCCTGCCTTGTCTCATGCGAGGACATCTTTCCGGTGTCATAACCGGTGATGTCGGAGCCGGCAAGACCGAACTCGAGAAATACCTGTGCTCTTTCATACCGGACTCTGATCCGATCATAACAGTTGAAGATACTCTGGAAATGAAGCTCAAGACGCTTTATCCGGAAAAGGATATTTACTCGCTAAAGATCAGTGACGCCTATTCCGCTGAACAGGCCATCAGGGATGCCCTGAGACTCAATACCAAATGGCTCATCATCTCCGAATCAAGAGGAAGAGAGATCCTGAGGATCATCGAAGGTGCCTCATCAGGCTGTGTCGCTCTGACGTCCATCCATACGGAAAACGTCTGGGAAGTGCCTGACCGCATCCTCAACATGGCCGGAGACAATACGCGAAACAGTCTCGAGAATGATGTCTTTACCTTCTTTGACTATGCCATCAAGGTCAAGGCTGACTATTCGAACAGCGGTATCCGAAGAAGCATCGATCAGATATGCTTCTTCGACCGCAAGGATAAACAGAACTCCGTCACGGTCATCGTGAGGGACGGCAAGCCCGTCAAGGCCATGATACCGGAGAGGATCTACAGCAGATTTTATGAAAACCGGGAAAGGGAATTCATGGAAGCCTATTCAAAATTCTTAAGGAAGAAACAGAGGAAAGAAAATGAAGGATTTGATTAAAAGATACAGTATCAGAGAACTGAAGAACGATATCAGCAGATACGGCTTCAGTTATTCGACGAAAGACTTTCTGATCGAAATGATCGTTATCATCGGCATCGTGCTCTTTGTAGCCTATATCTCAAGACTGAGATACAGGTACATGCTGGCGCTGGTGCTGATCGCAATGGCCCTGATTCCCCCGCTGATCCAGGCATGGTTCCGTCAGAACTATAACATCCGCAGGTTTACGATGCTTTCGGACTATCTTTCCAACATCATTCCCATTTTCATGCAGAAGACCAAGATCCGTTATACGCTGGGTGAGCTCTTTGACATAACGAGCGGTCTCATGAAGGATACCATAGGCAAAGCTCTCGATTATCTCGACAATACGGTCGATGACCCTGATCTCAACCGCAATGCCCTCAAGATCATCGAAGATGAATTCCCCAATTCCCGGGTAAAGTCGGCTCATAAGCTGATCCTGAGCATCGAAGCATCCAATTCCCTTAACTATGAAGACGTCTGCGAGAATCTCTATGACGATATCGAAAAGTGGATCAAAAGAGTCTATACCTTCCAGAAGGATCTGAAGAACCGCAGGACCAAGCTGCTGATCCTGTGTCTGGCAACGCTGTTTATGAATTCCGTCTTTGTCTACTTCTATGTGGCCAATGACTATTTCATCGGCTTTACCGAAAGCCCCGTGTATCAGATCTCCACACTGATCTTTATCGCTATCATCCTTGTCACAATAACCGTCATCATGATCAGATTAAACGGCGAATGGCTGATAAACGACATGACCTACCGCAAGGATGAGGAACTCAGAAGGAAGTACATCCTCTATAAGGACGGCCAGCCCAAGGCCAGGATCGTTACGATACTGGTCTGTCTGATCTGCGTAGCCGGAGGCGTGTATCTCGGGATAATAAACAGGATACCCGCATCCTTCCTGTGCTTTGGCATAGCGCTGATGGTCTTCTTCGATTCACCGGCCAGATACCATTCGGCCTATAAGAGCCTCAGCAAGAACCTGACCATCGAGTTTCCCGTCTGGCTCAGAGAGATATCCCTGGCCTTAAACAGCTATACGGTACTCAATGCGATCGAAAACTCCCAGAACATAACTTCCTATCCTTTGAGAAAGGAACTCAGAAAATTCCTCGATGAAGCCAAAAAGGACCCGACATCCATCAGACCTTACAATGAATTCCTCAGTGAATTCGATCTGGAAGATGCCCGTTCATCAATGAAGGTCCTCTATGCGATCCAGAACATCGGCAAGGAGGACGTCAAGGTCAGAGTATCCAATCTGATACTGAGAAACCAGGAAATGCTGGACAAGGCCGAAAGCATCAGAAACAACGATTCCATCAGCGGCATCGAAGCCCTGGGCTATGTGCCGGTAGCCGTCTTCTCGGGACAGATGCTGATATCGATGTTTGCGATGTTTACCTACATGATGAACCTCGTATCAGGAGCAATAAATCTATGAGGATAATGGTAAGGATGATGGGACTTTCCATCATCGGTTTCTGTACCTGCCTGATGCTGATGCACATCTTCGATCTCAACGTCCGCCTCGATGAGCTCAACAAGATCTCGTCACTGGCGATGTCCAATACTCAGATCGTGGTCCAGGAAAACATCGAAGACAGACTCTATGGCACAGACAATGCCCGCTTAAGGATAGACAGCAATGACAAATATATCAGCCTCTACAAGGAAAACCTCAGTAAGCTCATAAGCACCGACAGCACCTATGAAGTGAGCGATTACCTGGCTGATCATGAGCGGGGATTATTATATGTGAAGGTCGACTGCAGCTATAAGACCTTGAACGGCAACACGAAGACTTTAAGCAGAAAACTGCTGAACATAATCGATGTCAATGAAAACTATGAAGAGAATGCTTAAATGCCTGCTGGTAACAGCAGCGATTATCATCCAGTGTGCAGGCACCGCCATGGCCGAAGGGGAACCGCCTGACGGCTACAGCGAATGGAACACGGAAAGCAGCGGCGATCCGAATGAGATATCCGCCATCCAGTACGGCAGACAGCTGCCAAAGGAATGGTCGGAGTGGTCGATCGAAGTTCCCGAATCTCCCTATCAGAAAGAAGGAGAGGAGCTGGAAAGACACTATGCCTATGACGGCGTCAGCTATTTCTGGAACAATGCCCGGGCCAAGACGCTGTTCGAGTGGAACTTTCCTTCGAAGTCAAGGATCGTCTACTTCTATGCGGATGTCGATACCTATGTCGACAGGACCTACACCAACTATTCCGGTCCGCCCTTACAGCTGTACTGCGATGGCAGACAGGTAGCCAGTACCGGACGCCACAACCATCTGAACAACTGGAATCCCGATATCGACTGCGAGTGCAGTGTCCTCAAGCTTACGATGTCAGCCGATACCGGCAACGGACGCAATGCGACCTGCATCGTCGGTACCTGGGCGACCACATATCTGAAGACCTATTCCTATGTCATAAGCTGGGAAGAACCGGGAGACTGGCGCTTCGATGAAGCCTATCCGCATCTCTACGGTGAGGAAAGCCAGATACCGGCCGAAAGGACCGTCTATTCAAGTCCTATCGTCTATCATATCAGCTACGACTTTGACGGCGGGGAAGCCATAGGTGAAGCGACTGATTCCTATACTGTCCTTGATGAAGTTGATCTGCCCGGAGCCCATAAGGCAGGGTATGATTTTATCGGCTGGTATGAAGGAGATACACTGATCGAAAGGATCGAAAAAGGTACGTTCAGGAACATAAGCCTCATAGCCGTATATGACCGTCACAAGCCGAGCATCTTCACCGGTTATGCTTTCTTTGATGAAGATGACCGGCACATCGGGATCAGTGATCTGCTGGATATCATCAAGGCATCCGCAAGCGATGAGGTGGACGGTGACATCACCGGCAGGATAAAGGTCGAAAGCATCACCTATGAAAAGAGCGGCACGACCGTCAGCAGGCCTGCATATCTGGACGTCGGCACCAGTCAGAGCGTCATCATCAGGCTCTCCGTCACCAACAGCGGCGGCAAGAAGGCCGAGATCGAAAGACGCTACTACATCTTAGGCAAAGGCACAGACATCGAAAGAGACGATGACGTCAGGGTCTATTCCCGTTTCATTTCTGAAGATTTCAGAGAGACCCTCAGTCCGGGTTCGGTCTGGCGCAATTATGACTACATGGAAGTATTGGAAGCAGCTTATATGAAAGCTAGAAAGGATCAAGGATGAGAAGACTGTTTGCCCATTACGGATTACTGATGCTGGCGCTTGTCGGAGGCTTTACGGCCATCACGATATTCATCAGCGTCTTCCTGAATGAAGAAAACGCCATCGGCAATATCCTGGGACTGTGGCTGTCTCATCTGATGTAATATGAAAAATCTGTTTGAAGAATACGGGGAATCGATCATTTCCCTGATCTGTTCACTGGTGATCGTTACCATGTTCATATCGGTCTTCCTTATCGAAGTGCTGGGGACCAATGCCGGCATGATAGGCGACAATACGGTCGAAGCCAGGCCGGCAGCTCCTGAAGATGAGATCAGGATCAGAGCCTTCAGTGTCAGGGACATCCTGATAACCCAGGGCGAAGAGATAAACTGGAACGGAAGGATCGAAGCGACCAACAACCGCGGCGATTACAGCGGCAGCGACGAGGACATCTCTTCCTATGTCAGCCTTTACGGCGATGTCGATACTTCAAGTCCGGGCGTTAAGGAAGCGACCTATGTCCTCAGATACAACGGCGAGACCAGATTCGCCAAAGCCAGGGTGATCGTTACGCCAAGGGAGGAAGAACTCTAATGAAAAGCATGGTCGAACATATGACGACGATGATCATCATGATGGTGCTGATCTTCGTCTTCACCATCATCATCACTACCGGTCTGCAGATAGTAAATGCCAGACTCATCCATACCAATGCCATCGAAAGGATGCAGTCGTCATTCTACAACGTACCGGTAAGCGATCTCAATGCCGAACTTGACGAAGGCTGGTACTTTGAAGTGAACGAGCTTTCCAGCGTCAAAACCCGCAAGGATTATGAAGTTACGCTCAACTACATCATCAGGATGCCGCTGTTCAATGAAGGCGGCGTATACGGACGGATCGTGGGGTATGCCCGATGAGAGAACTGATCGGAGAATACCTGGAGACCATCCTGGAACTGTGCATGGTGATCATGTTTACGGAGATGATATTCGTGATAATGAAAATGATTTTTGCGATTTAACGTTTTACCTGTATAATGATAGTTGGTAACGAAGGATAGAGTAGCTGATGAAAGCTCATAGAGAGTCCTTGGGCGGTGGAAAAGGACAGCGGCAGCCAGCGAACATGGATCCGGAACCTCTGTCACGATAGGTAGTGCCAGACGTGTACTCGCGTTAAGAGCTCAAGTTAAAAGTAAGGTGGTACCGCGCAGCTGCGCCCTTGTGTCACCTTTTTATTTTTTGGAGGAAGTCTTATGGAAAACAAAGGGAAATACTACATAACGACCGCTATCGCCTACGCCAGCGGCAAGCCGCATATCGGCAATACCTATGAGATCATCATGGCTGACAGCATCGCCCGTTATAAGAAGCTGACCGGTTATGACGTCTACTTCCAGACCGGAACCGATGAACACGGCCAGAAGATCGAAGAGAAAGCCAAGGCTGCCGGCATGACACCGAAGGAGTTCGTCGATGTCCAGGCTGCCGAGATCAAGCGCATCTTCGATCTGATGAATACCCGCTATGACCGTTTCATCCGTACGACCGACGACGACCATGAAGCCCAGGTCAAGAAGATCTTCAAGAAACTCTACGATCAGGGCGACATTTACAAGAGCGAATATGAAGGCTGGTACTGTACGCCTTGTGAATCATTCTGGACCGATTCCCAGCTGGTGGACGGCAAGTGTCCGGACTGCGGCAGGGAAGTCCATAAGGAAAAGGAAGAATCCTATTTCTTCAAGCTTTCGAAATACCAGAAACAGCTGGAAGAATACATCGAAAGCCATCCGGAATTCATCCAGCCGGAATCAAGAAAGAACGAGATGATCAACAACTTCCTCAAGCCCGGCTTACAGGACCTGTGCGTATCCCGTACTTCCTTCAAGTGGGGCATTCCGGTAGATTTCGATCCGAAGCATGTCGTCTATGTCTGGATCGATGCCTTGAGCAACTACATCACCGGACTCGGTTATGATGTCGACGGCAATCACGGCGAACTCTATAAGAAGTACTGGCCGGCTGATCTGCATCTTATCGGTAAGGACATCATCAGATTCCATACCCTGTACTGGCCGATCATGCTGCTGGCCCTGAACGTACCATTGCCTAAACAGGTATTCGGACATCCGTGGATGCTGGTAGGCGAAGACAAGATCTCCAAATCCAGAGGCAACGCCATCTATGCCGATGACCTCGTGCATTTCTTCGGCGTCGATGCCGTCAGATATTACGTCCTTCATGAAATGCCTTTTGCCCAGGACGGAACCATCACCTGGGA
This sequence comes from Erysipelotrichaceae bacterium, assembly GCA_017431825.1. GTDB lineage: Bacteria > Bacillota_I > Bacilli_A > Erysipelotrichales > Erysipelotrichaceae > Colivicinus. The sequence goes on from JAFRKI010000009.1 coordinate 92,535, forward strand.
ACTCATCATCGAAAGGATCAACTCCGACCTGGCCAACGTCTATGGCAACCTCGTAAACAGGACCGTCGCCATGACCAACAAGTACTTCGGCGGCCAGCTCAAGAGACCGGAACGTTTCGCGGATGAAGATAAGGAGTTCAGAGATTTCATCACGGAAAGCGTCAAGGCCGTTGATGAAAAGATGGATCAGTTAAGAGTCGGTGATGCCATGGAAGCCATCATGGAACTCTTCAGACGCTGCAACAAATACATCGATGAGACCGCTCCTTGGACCTTAGGCAAGGACGAAACAAAGAAGGAAAGACTCAACGAAGTCCTCTACAATCTCCTTGAAGGCATCAGGATCGGCTCCGTACTGATGGAACCGTTCATGCCGGAAACCAGTCAGAAGGTCTATGAGCAGATCGGCACCGGCAAGGTGGCTTATGATACCTTAAGCGAATTCGGTGCCTATGAATGCGGCAAGGTAGCCGAAAAGCCGGAAGTCCTCTTTGCGAGACTCGATTCCGAAAAGGTCATGGAAGAAGTCCATGAATACCTGAAAAAGGACGAAGGAGTAAAGATCGAACATCTCCCGGAGATCACCATAGATGATTTCGCCAAAGTCGAGCTTACGGTCGGTCAGGTCCTTGAATCCAAGAAACACGAAAAGGCCGACAAGCTGCTGGTATCCCGGATCGATATCGGCAACGGCGAGGTAAGACAGATCGTATCGGGCATCGCCGATATCATCAAGCCTGAAGATTTCGTCGGAAAGAAGGTCGTAGTCGTCACCAATCTAAAGCCGGCTGTCCTTAGAGGCGTCGAATCACAGGGCATGATACTCTGTGCCGAAAACGGCGATCAAGTGGAGATCATAAGTTCCACATTGCCGACAGGCAGCAAATTAAGATAAAAAGAAGTGGCAACACTTCTTTTTTGATGTAAAATTTTACTAATGGAATATGCGCTTATAGTATCAAAACAACTGCTGGTGATGTTTGCCTATATGATGGTAGGTTTTGCCTTCTATAAGGCTAAGCTTTTGACTGACAGCGGCACGGCATCCATGTCCAATATACTGGTCTATGCCGTCATCCCGTCCATCATCCTGCATACCTTCTTCATACCTTATGATCCGTCAGTAATCCAGAAAATGGGTGAAGGTCTGCTGGCGGCTTTGATCTGTCTGGGTGCGGGAGCCATCCTCTGCATCCTGGTCTTTAAGGAGGATCCTTTAAACAGGGTCGGCTGTACTTTCCCGAACGCCGGCTTTATCGGCATCCCTTTGATAACGGCCGTTCTGGGAAGCGAAGCCATCGTCTATCTGATGCCTTACCACATGATGCTTAATGTCTTTCAGTATACCTATGCGGTAACGGTCTTTTCAAAAGAAAGGACAGGTTTCGTCAAGGCCATATTAAAGAATCCAATGGTCATTTCGATTGCTGTGGGTCTTACTGTTTTCCTGTGCGGACTTGGAGATAAGGTCCCGTCAGCCATAACCGGCGTCGTTGACGGTTTATACGGCATGCTTACACCGTTGTCGATGATAGTTCTGGGAACCTATCTGGCTCAGGTCGATTTCCGAAAGATCAGCTATCTGCGTGACTTTAAGGCTGCCGGTACCAGACTGCTGCTGATACCTGTATGTGCGTTTATACTTTTAAGGCTCATACCGTTATCTGCCGATGCCCGCATGGTAGCTCAGATCGCTTCATCCTGTTCGATCGGATCGGTGATCGCCATCTATGCCGACAAGTTCGATATGGATTATGTCTATGCCTGTGAAGTGGTGGCGTTCTCCACTCTGATGCTGCTGGTAACGATGCCGCTTATCATGATGTTCCTGGTTTAGTTATATAATTGACTTATGAGAAAGACCTTAGCGATACTTATCTGTAAACTTACAAGAAATATCGGAAAGCTCGTAGGCAGGGGATCGAGTCTTCCCGGACTCATCGCCCTTAAAACCGATCCGAACATTCTTTCAAAACTAAAATTACCTAAATACGTAATAGCGGTGACCGGCTCCAACGGCAAGACTTCCACGGTCGAGATGATCAAAGGAGTCCTGGAAGCAGCCGGTCTTCGTGTTGCCTATAATGCGGAAGGATCCAACCAGACCGAAGGCGTCACCACTTTCATGCTGGAAAACGCCAACCTGAAAGGGGAGATCCAGAGCGATGTGGTCCTCATGGAATCCGATGAAAGATATGCCCGTCATACCTTTAAGCATTTCGTGCCGACCCACTACGTCATAACCAATCTTTACCGTGACCAGCTGACCCGTAACGGTCATCCGGAATGGATCTACAAGATCATCGAAGACAGCATCCATCCGGGATCCGAACTGATCCTGAATGCGGACGATCCGCTGGTAAACAGCTTAAAAGGCGAAAGCTGCGTCTATTACGGAATAGACCGCTATGGCGATTCCAAAGAAAAGAACACCAGCGTCTATAACGACGGTGCCTACTGTCCGGTATGCAGAAAGCCGATGACCTATGAATACTACCACTACAACCATATCGGCAAATACGAATGCAAGTCCTGCGGCTATAAAAGGAACGAACCGAAGTACCGCATCAGCACCGTTGATCTTGATGAAGGCTATCTCATAATCGACGACAAGTACAGGATCAATCTGGCACTCAAGAGCATCTACAATGCCTACAACATCCTGGCTACCTATGCTTTGGGGAGAGAACTGAACATCAGCCCGGAGATCATCGCGGATACTCTCAACAACTACATCCTTAAAAACGGCCGTGTAAAACAGTTCAAGGTAAACGGAAAGGAAGGAACGCTGCTGGCATCCAAGCATGAGAACTCCATCTCCTACAATCAGTCATTGAGAGTTGTCGGTAATCACAAAGGCGACGTAACGGTCTTCATCATGGTCGATGCGATAAGCCGCAAGTACTTCACCAGCGAAACGTCCTGGCTCTGGGATATCGATTTTGAACTTCTCAGCAGCAGAAACATAAAAAAGATAATCCTGGCGGGTCAGTATGCCAGTGACGTGGCGGAAAGATTAAGCTATGCCGGACTTGATTTTAATAATATCCACATCGAAAAGGATATCGCCAAAGCCGTCGATTATCTGGGCGAAGAAGCAATCGGTCATATCTATGCGGTCACCTGCTTCTCCGATCAGCACAAGCTCTTAAGCAGAGTGGAGGTCAGCGAATGAAACTGCTTCATTTATACCACGATCTGATGAACCTTTACGGTGAATACGGGAATATCGTCGTCTTACAGAAACACCTGGAAGACCAGGGTTTTGAAGTGAAGCTTGACCGTAAGAGTCTGGGTGAGAGGATCGATTTCTCGAAATACGATTTCATCTACTGCGGCAGCGGTACTGAGGCCAATGAGATGGTGGCAATTGAAGACCTTTTGAAGAGAAAGGATTCCTTTGCGAAGGCCGTCGAAAAAGGAACCGTCATACTGCTTACCGGCGGAGCCATGGAATTCTTAGGCAAAAGCGTAAACGGAAAAGAAGCCCTGGACCTTCTGCCTTTGGAAACGGAGTTTACCGATAACAGATATACGGGAGACGTCATCGTCAGAAATGATGAGATCGGCGAAGTCGTCGGTTTCATCAACAAGTGCTCCCTGATAAAGGAAGACGAGGATATCAAACTTTTCGACTATGTCTTCAAGCAGAACGAAGTAAAGGACAACGCCTATGAAGGCTACCATTATAAAAACGTCTACGGCACCCACATCATCGGTCCGATCCTGGTGAAGAATCCGAACTTTATGAAGAAGATCATCGGGGATCTGGGAGGAAAGGATTTCATTTATAAGGATATTTCCTACCCGTTCGAGGAAGACAGCTACAGCGTAACGCTTAATGCCCTAAAGGAAAGGATAAAATAAAAGCCGCTACATCAGCGACTTTATTTTTTCTTTTAATGCTTCATAGGCATCTTGCGGATCATCGATATCCTGCACCGTCTTTTCCATCGGACAGATGTCATCGCCCTTGCGGTTGATGATCCTCTCAGTCAGGGTCCCGTAAGTATAAGGAATGTGATATTCCTCAAGCCTGGCCGCACCGGCCTTGCTCATAACTTCACCGTATGCCTCTTTGATGCCGGCAAGCACATACAGGGATGCTGCAGCCTTGCCCACTATCCGGTCGGCTATCGAAAAGCCTCTGATGTCTATTCCTTCGTTAAGAAAGCCCATCAGCGGGGCAATGCCTTTCCTTACGGAAGAATAGATCCTGTCGTCCTTTACCAGTACACAGGTCTTGTCGTCAGTCAGAAGTTCTCTGGCTTTTTCCATATCAGTCATGGAAACATTATAACATTAAAAAAATAAGGGTTTCCCCTTATTTATCTGATAATGGCGCAGTGGGTGGGATTCGAACCCACGGACCGTTGCCGGTCAAACGATTTCGAATCGTTCTCGTTATGACCACTTCGATACCACTGCAGATCATAAGCATCAATATAATTTTAGGACTTATAATGAATTTATACAAATGGGAATTCAGTATAACTGCTGGCACGGCTGCCACAAGAAGTCCGAAGGCTGTCTGAACTGCTATGTTTACAGGCGTGATGAGTCCATCGGCAAGGATGCTGCCGTCATCTACAAAACCTCATATTTCAGCCTGCCCGTAAGGAAAGACCGCAAAGGCAATTATAAGTATAAAGGCGGAACGGAGTTTTCGATGTGCTTTTCCAGCGACTTTTTCATCGAGGAAGCCGACCAGTGGCGAAAGGACGTTCTGGCCATGATCAGGGAAAGAAGCGACTGCACCTTCTTCTGCATAACCAAAAGACCTGAAAGGATAATGGAATGCATCCCTGACATCGAAGACTATGACAATCTCATCATCCACTGCACGATGGAGAATCAGAAGCGCTTCGACGAAAGGGCACCTATCTACTTAAGCCTGCCATTAAAGGAAAAGGGCATCGTCATGGAACCGATGCTGGAAAGGATAGACATGTCAAAGTACCTTGATGAGGGTATCGACACCGTTACCTGTGGCGGAGAATCGGGTCCCAATGCCAGAGTCATCGATTTTGAATGGGTAAAGGAAATAAAGGAAAACTGCGATAAAAAAGGCATCGGTTTCTATTTTCATCAGACCGGTGCCAATATCGTCGTTAACGGTAAGCTCTATCACGTGGAAAGGAAGTTCCAGCACTCCCAGGCCCGCAAGGCCTTTAAATGATCAGTACTGGGTCTTAGCCAGCGTTTCTTTGGCCTTGTCTTCCCCGGCAAGCGCCTTTACGATCTCATAGCCGAATTCAAATGCCGCACCGACACCCTTGCCGGTGATCATTTTATTATCGGTAAAGCTCTTGCCTGCAGCCGGTTTCAGATCATTCTCAAAGCCCGGATAGCAGACGAATCTTTCACTGTTTATAAGACCCTTATGGATGAGTATCGAAGGAGCGGCACAGATAGCCGCAACGTACTTGCCGTCTTTTACGAAACGGTCGATAAGTTCCTGTACTCTTTCATCCTTTTCGAGATTGAGGGTACCCGGCATGCCTCCCGGCAGCACCAGACAGTCGCAGTCCTCATATTCAAGATCATCTATATTAAGATGAGGCATGAACCTGACGTTATGGGATGAAACTATCTCATCTTCAAGTCCGACCAGTTTTACGTCTATTCCGGCTCGGAAAAGCACGTCATAGGTGATCAGCGCTTCACATTCCTCCAGCCCCGGGGCACACAGTATCGCAGCTTTCATATCGTTTCCTCCTGTTTTTATTATATGCGATATTGTAGTAAAATATTGTTTATGAAACGAATCATGAGTATCTATGAAAGCTGCAAGATGCCGATCAGGATATGCTTCTTTGGCTTTATTCTGATAGCTTTCGGCTTTCTGATCCAGAATGAAAGCGTCAATATCTTCTATACCTTTACCAGCAAATACCTGCTGATGTTTGCCCAGGGCTGTCTGATGCTGGGCAATACGATAATCATAAATCTGCCGCTGATCTTCATGGTCTATATCGTCTGCAAGAAGGCCAACAGCGGTGTACCGATCGCGCTGGCGCTGATCGGCTATTTTGCGTATCTGGTTACGACGACGCTGTTTTCAAGTCAGGCACTGTCACCTTATGCCTATGCCAGCGGAGTAGGAATAAACGCCATCATCGACATGAGCGGCGTCACCAAGTATCCGCTGGAGACCGGAATGATCGGTGCCTTTATCGTAGCCTATATCACGAGATACTCCTTCATCAGAAGCCGCCACAGAACGTCCCATTCCCTGCTGGGCTTTCTTAACAGGGATTCGGCTGCCATCATCTACAACATCTGCTTCTGCACCTTTGCGGGCATGATCGTTTCCTATGTCTTCCCGTATCTGTATTCATATCTGAGCACGCTGATAACCTATATATCAAGGGACCTCTCCGATCCGTTAAGGATGGGCCTTTACGGAGCCCTGGACAGGGCTTTGTCCATACTGGGACTTGGCAATTACATCCGTTATCCTTTCTGGTATACGGCTATGGGCGGTTCCTATCAGACCCTTTCCGGCCAGTCTATCGTCGGTGACGTAAACATCTGGAACTACACCAAGGACATCATGACCACCTATTCCGGTGCCGGAAGATTCATAACGCCTTACTATGTCATAAACATGTTCATAGCCCCGGCTTTATACATGGGCATCCTTTTCTCGATGACCGACAAGCAGGAAAGAAGCCACTTCATGTTCTTCTTCATCCTGGCAGCCATCGGTTCCTTCGTGGTCGGCAATCCTTTGCCGCTGGAACTGATGATGCTGTTCACGGCGCCGTTCCTGCTCCTGTGTTATCTGGGCATCGTGGCCGTCGTCTTTGCCTACCTGAGTTCAGCAGGCATTTACTTAGGTTCCAGCATCGGCTCCAATCTCAATACCATCACGGCCATGCCGGGCACCTTCCCTGATTTCATCATCAACCTGAGAAGCGTCATCCACTTTGACGCTCTGCTGCAGATCTTCCTGGTAGGACTCGCTGCGGCACTGATCACCTATATCGTAGCTTACGTCTACTACCGTTTCCTGGCCTTCAATCTCATCAATTCCGGTAAGGATCAGGCCATCGTCAATGCCACCGTGGAAGCTATGGGCGGCTATGACAATATCGAGAACGTCGGTTCCGGTTTCAACAGGGTGAACTTCGCCTTAAGAAACAACGAGCTGGTGTCCGTCGACAGGCTGCAGTCCCTGGGCGTCAACCGCATAACGGAGACCCGTACCGGCATTTCCATCGATTTCGGATCATCGAGCTGCATCATTTCCCGAATGGTGAAAGCCGTCTTAAAGGAGCTGGGCAGATAGCTCTTTTTTGTTTGACAAAGCCCCCTTAAACTATTAAAATAGAATAGCATTGACTAAAGAAAGGGTGGCTATCGTATGAAAAGAACTTATCAGCCAAGTAAGAGAAAGCACGCAAATACTGCAGGCTTCAGAGCTCGCATGAAGACCGTCGGCGGACGCAAGGTCCTTGCCAGACGCAGAGCTAAGGGAAGAAAAGTATTATCTGCTTAAAATATGAGCCACGATCGTGGCTTTTATTAACAATATGATCAAACAGTACCGCATCAGAAGAAACGAAGAATTCTCGGATATCATCGCCAAAAAGAAGTCAAAAGCCGGCGATGCTTTTGTGCTGTACGCTGATGACAGGAAGGAAGCCTATTCAAGAGTGGGCATTTCGGTATCGAAAAAGCTGGGCAATGCCGTAACCCGCAACAAGATAAAACGTCAGATCAGGATGATGTTTGCGAACATTTATGACTTCACTGAAAGCCCCAAAGATCTCATCGTCATCGCCCGCAACCGCTATCTTGAACGCTCCTTTGAGGAAAACCAAAGAGAATTGGAAAAGCTCATTAAAAGTTCTATAATATAAAGGTATGAGCAAGGAGATTAATATGAACAGAAAGCGTCTCACATTGGTACTGACAGTCGTATGCTTGCTGATTTTGATGAGCGGATGCAGTACCAATTTCAGTCCGATATATCTCGATACGCCTATCTCCGACATGTATCAGGACGGCATTTTTGCGGTTGCTTTGACTTATCCGCTTGCCCAGGCCATCAACTTCCTTAGTCAGAAGATCGGAGTATTCTGGGCTGTTTCGATCGTTACCCTGATCTTAAATGCGATCATCATCGCCCTCACATTCAGATCCAACGTTTCCATGCAGAAGATGCAGGAACTCCAGCCGGAGATCCAGAAGATCCAGCTGAAGTATGAAGGCCGCTACGGCGAAGCTTCACAGCAGAGGATGAATGTCGAGATCCAGAATCTCTACAAGAAAAACAACGTCAATCCGCTGGGATCACTTATCGCAACCTTCATTCAGTTCCCGGTGCTGATTTCCATGTACGCTGCCGTCAGAAGATCGGCTGCCGTAGCCAACGGCACCTTCTTGGGACAGTCTTTAGCCTTAACGCCTAAAGAGGCCTTCATGGAGAAAGCCTTCATCATCGTCGCCATCTATGTAATCATGATCATCATGCAGTTCATCTCCGTCTCAATCCCTAGATGGCTGTCGATCAGAAAAGGCAGGATCGAAGCTGAAAAGAAACATAAGAGCTATGAGAAGCCAGCTCAGCAGAATTCCTTCATGATGTACGGCATCGTCGTTTTCATCGCTGTGATCATGCTGTCATGGCCGGCTGCTCTGTCGCTGTACTACTGCATCTATTCCTTCGTCAATATCGGCAAGACCCTGCTCATTGACAAGCTGATGCAGAAACAGGAATAGGAGGCAATATGAAACAATATACAGGAAAAACCGTAGAAGAAATACTGGACTCTATTGTCGCCGCTCAGAACTGTACCAAGGAAGAGATCGTCTATAACGTTCTTGAAGAAAACAAGCACTTCTTAGGCATCGGCAACAGCGTTACCATCGAAGCCTTTACGCCAAGCGATGTCAAGGAATTCATCTTTGATTATCTGGGTGCCTACTTCACCGAACTCAATCAGGGCGTAGCCATCGAGATCATCATCGAAAAACAGAAAGACGAGACCAGCAACCTTTACCGGGTCGTGCTGGATGCCGAGAATAATGCGATCATCATCGGCAAGAACGGTCAGACCTTAAGAGCCATCTCCAATGTCCTCAAGGCTGCCGTCAATGCCACCTTCAAGAGAAGGATCAATGTCGTAGTCGATGTCAATCACTACAAGGAAGACCGCTACAAGAAGGTCAAAAGCATAGCTCACAGAGTCGCCAGAGAAGTCGTCAAATCCCATGTGGATGCGGAACTTGATCCGATGCCTAACGATGAAAGAAAGGTCATCCATCAGTATCTGCAGGACTTCAAGGGAGTCTCCACCATTTCCATCGGTGAAGGACCTAAGCGTCATCTGGTGATCAAGTATACTCCTAACAAGGAAGAGAAAGAAAAAGAAGAAAGAAAAGACGATTAAGTTATCGTCTTTTTTGATTCCTTCTTTATTATTGATTTACTGTTCCAGTTCCTTAGCCAAGGCTTCAAAACCATAGACCATTTCAAACCTGAAACCTTCATCTTCATGAACGATACGGTAGAGCGTCGAGTTGTAGCATTCCTCATCGCTTACCTTTTTCCAGTAATTGTCCAGGAAGTCGTCATTATAGTCACCGATAAGGATATAATCGTTCCTACGGCACAGTTCATTGAAATCTTCAGGATAACCGTCAACGCCGTTCTGGAAGAGGACGACATTGGCGGCTTTTTCACCATAGAGATTCCTGATCAGATAGAAGTACGTTATTTCGTTTGAATCTATCACGACCGTTCCTTCACCGTCATATTCGCGGTCGATGTATTCCTTGATGACTGACAGTTCGTTCTGTTTATAGACAGGCTTGTCCGGTGTCGGCAAGGCATGTTCGATGCTTAACGGTTCCATGAAACAGATGCCCAGCAGGATGACTGCCGGATAGATAGCCCAGTGCTTCACATAGCTTAAAAGACCATAGAACAGCAGTGCGATTCCCGATAAGGTATAGCTTTGCATATACCTTCCGTATACTGCCAAAGACATAGCTTCTTCATATGGGAACAGGTACATGTACGCATAGCACAGCACTCCCGCATAAGCGAGCGATCCGAGGAAATAGAAGAGAGCCACGACACTGAGCTGCTTTTCTTCTTTATTGAAGAAATTCAGAATCATAAGCACTGCCGTTATCAGCAGATTGAACGCAAAGTATGAGATCCTGAAAGGATGGATGTAGATCGGCTCCGTGAAAAGCCGTCTGACGAATTCGGTTAAAATGCCTTTCTGCAGGTCCGCAATATGAAGCGTCAGGATCCTTGTGCCTTGGCTAAGAGATGCCGAGCCCAGCAGTCTTTTATATGAGACATCGCTGATCCTCAGTACGCTGTCTGTAGGAAGGGCGAGATGGAATAAAAGATGCGGATCAAAGACACTCAGATAAACTCTCCAGGCGAAGTAAATCATGACCGGTATTGCCACCGCATAAACTAAATATCTGCGAAGACTCTTCCTGTCAAGCTTCTTAAGGAATATCAGCCTGAACAGTAAGGTTACGGTTATCAGCAGACTGAACGCAAAGCAGATCCTGTCAGTCTGTAACAACGCGGCGTTGAGGAAGCAGAAGAAGAGCCAGTCTCCAAGGGAATCATCAAACCAGAGAATGTGCAGGAATCCACAGCCGATCATCAGGCCGGTCATCCAGTCCGGATAGGTCGTATTGAAAAGAAAGACGTAGCCGTTCATGGTCGGATTGTGATTGACACTAAGCATCACCAGTATTCCGATAAGAAGGCAGGAAACGCTCTTCAGAAGGTCTTTCTTGGAGAAACCCAACCTGTCACAGAACGGCAGCAGCAGTGTAAAGCACAATGAACTGTTTGCCAATAAAGAAGCGCTGTCGCTGTATCCGCCCAGCATCTTATTGAAGAAGATCTCATTGAGAGTCGTAAAAGGCGGATAGTAATCAATACCCAGATAAGTGTAAGCCGATGATGTATAAAGACGGTCGAGTCTTAAGGCTTCCTGTACCTTGGCTGCCCAGCGGACCGCATCATCGATCTGCGTAAGAGCCTTGGTCTTCGTCGTGATATACAGATAGAAGAAGAATACCGTAAAGATGATAAAGGAAGGTCCCAGAGCCTTTGTAAGGTCCTTAATAGGCCTTTTTTCCTTATGCAGTTTCAGATATGTCAAGATGCCCAAAAGGACCATAAACAGGCCCAGAAGGTACTTGAAATAAGACAGTCTGCCAAACATTGAGCTTAGCAGCATAATAAAAGCCGCAGAAACATAAGCCATAACTGCAGCTTTACCGAAACCGGTATTTAAGATCTCACAATAAACCAATGAGATGCACACTATGCAAAGATAAAGGACCAGAAGCCTGAGCATAGTGTAATTATATAATGCCTCAATTATTCAAGGCAATTAAGCATTGTCTATCTGCCCTTGATGAAAGACTTGACGATCTCATGGAAGGCCGCAAAAGCCACGCCGGCTATCGGCCAGATGATCCAGGTGATATCCCAGCGCATGTTGATGAAGCTCCAGCCCAGATACACGGCCGTAATGACGGCCCAGTAGATGCCGTCGTATCTTACGGTCCTTTTATCCAGTCTGCTGTAGTCTCCTTCTTCCAGCAGCTTGTCATAACCGCTCTGTCTGATGCAGGTAAGGACGATCATCTTGACGCCGACGCCGCATAAGGCCAGCAGGGTACAGATACCGATCACTACGATCGCATCGGAATTGTTGGTATAATGGATGACCTGGGTCATAATCAGCGGAATGGCCGATACGACACAAAGCATGATCCCCACTACCAGCAGCCGGCTGTGAGTGTCGGCATATCTGGTCTTCAGTTCCCTGACGTAGCCTTCAACGCCGTATTCGGTATCGATATTCTCATTCTCCAGATATTCGTAAGGTTTGCCCTTAAGACCGGCGATAAGGAACATGGCAACGGCAACGGCCACCATGATGAGCAGTATCACCAGGCCTATGCCTCCGGCTATTTCCGTATTCATATGGATGTCGCCCGTTTCGGCAAGACCGCCAAGCAGGATCATGAGTACCGGCGAGAGGATGCACAGCATCACGCCCGTCGATATCATCGAAGCGGAGTATCTGTTGTAGTCAAGGAACCCGTTGGCTTCTTCCAGCGATACGCCCCTTAACTCCTCATCATAACCGCCATCGATAGAGACCAGATCCTTTTCACCATTGCTGTCGATGTCGTCTCTTAACAGGTAATCGGTAGTCACACCGAAGAGATCGGCCATCTGCAGCAGCTTCTTCATATCGGGAATGGCCTGGGCTCCTTCCCATTTGGATACGGACTGTCTGGATACGCCCAGCTTATCGGCCAGTTCTTCCTGTGACCAGCCGTTTCTTTTTCTGTTTTCAATGATCTTATCCGCAAGTATCATATTTATACCTCCTGAAGGGAAAGCACGTTTTCCCATCTGTCTTAATCATAGATGTTATGCCGGTTGCATACTACCAAGCCGGCTTTTCAATTTGTCAACCGGGAGTTGCAATTACTCGTTTTCCTCATTTTCACCGCTATCCGCAGTTTCTTTATTGCGAAGCCTGTTGTAGGCGCGGTTGGCGATGGCATAGTATTTATGCAGATCGGCCTGCAGCGATGCCGGTTCGATTATCAGAGCGTTGGAGCCGAATCTTGAGAAGTAGTTGTAAGCCTGGGCTGTCGAACATTCGAAGTAATAGTAATTGCCTTCGGTCCTGGTGTACTGAGGCCTGTGCACATACATGGACCTGTACATCTGCTTTCCTCTTTCGCTCAGGTAGACCTTTATCTCCTTAACGGTATCCTTGATCTGATAGGAGAACTGCGGACCGTGCTTTTCCATTTTCCTGAAGATGTCGATATTCTCTTCCCTGAAGCTTCGCGGTTCATTCAGGACCACGACCTTCAGCAGTCTGCTGATACGGTAGCTGTAAGGGATGCTGTTGTTTTCACAGATCAGATAATTGAAGAGTTCTTCCTTGGAATTGGCAATCGAATAAGGAGAAACGATGTGCGGCTTCTCGGACTTGCTGGTGGAGAAATAGATCTTGCGGTCGTTCCTGATGGCCTCTTCGATGGCATCGAAATTCTTCCTGAAGATTATCCTTTCCCTCTTGTCCTGAGGAAAGAGAACGTACGATGCGAACATGTTTCGGAAGTAGCTGGAAAGCGTTGAATTATCAAGGTAGTAATCCTGGATGAAATCGATGGTCTCCGAAGACTTCTTCGTAGGTTTCATCGATATGGTCACGTCCAGCTTCTGATTGTCCAGCTGATAGGTCCTGACATCCACATACTGCAGGATGGAAGCGGCCATGTCGTTTACCATGTATTCGGCAATATCCGTATTGTCCCTGATAGTATGCTTGATATGGTTATAGAAATCGCTCTGCAGCTGCTGGAACTGTTCATAGTAGTTTACGATGAGGGTATTGTAGAACTCGTTCTTGTTCAAAGAACCGTCCTTTTTGAATATCTCAAAGCGTTCCATGTCCTTTAAAAGGATATTATTGACCGATTCCGGTATATAGATCTTGATCTTTTCTTCCATTTTCCTGTCCTCTACACCTATATAGTACACTATCGGTGGTCATTATCTGCAGATAAATAACGGTAAAACAGCATACTATAGATATATTTAGTGGTCATAATATACTATAAAATGAGAATTTTACCTTATAAAAGCGGCTGATAATATGAAGATGTCCTTATAAAGGCACTAACAGCCAACCAATTTGTCCAAATGACTACTGAACTGAGAATTCTGACAAACGTGTCTTGAAAGATACCGACTGCAACAATGGAGATATTTAACAGGTAAAACCTGAACAGCTCTTGTCTCCATGCATTCGGTAAGGGATAATTAATTTAGGCACTGACAGCAAACTTCTGGAAACGGTCTAATAAACTGTGTAAAAACGTGCCTAGTGAAAAAAAGACACCGACAGCAATCACTGGTAAGATGGTTCGAATCCAAATATGGTGTCTAGCTTAAATAATGAACGGCGCTTACAGCAATCATCTGGAAAAGATGCGCCGTGTCAGGAGGTAATATAAATGGGTTTTTTAGATGACATCATGAAAGAACAGACATATACACTGACCGAAAACGATGCTCTGGCTCTGGACAGGACCGGCAGCAATCTCGTCGATCTTTTCGCTGTAGCCGGAGCTCTTAGATACAGGGAAGACCAGGACATCAAAAGGATGTTTGCCAAGGCCATGACCGAAGACCGTCTGCTTGCGACCAGACTGGCTTTCTATACCAGAGACGTAAGAGGCGGCTTGGGTGAAAGACGTACCGGCAGACTGATGTTTGAATACCTGACAGAGTATTTCCCTGAGATCTTTGAAAAGAACGCCGAACTCATTTCCGAATACGGCAGATGGGATGACCTGGTTTATCTTATGGAAAAGGCTCCGGAAGTGATCGTTCCGATCATCGAAAGACAGCTCAATGATGATCTTAAGAACATGGCCGAGGGCAAGCCGATTTCCCTTTTAGCCAAATGGCTGCCGTCCGTAAACACTTCCAGTGCCGAGACGGTAAGAAAAGCCAGACTCTTAGCCAAGTGTCTGAAGATGAGCGATAAGGATTACCGTAAGACCTTATCCGCATTACGTAAGTATCTCAACGTCGTGGAAGTAAACATGTCCGCATCCGATTACGCACGCATCGTATATTCCGAAGTTCCTTCCAAAGCCATGAACAATTACCGTAATGCTTTTGACCGCAACGACAAGGAACGCTTCGAGGAATACCTGGAAAAGGTAAAGAGCGGCGAAGAGAAGATCAATGCTTCCGTACTTTATCCTTATGACGTTGTCGAAAAGTACCTTTACGGCAACGAGAAAAACAATGACGTCCTGGAGGCCCAGTGGAAGGCTCTTCCGGACTATGTCGAAGGAGACAATAAGTTTCTTATCATGGCCGACGTATCGGGCTCCATGTGGGGCAGACCGATGGCCACTTCGATCGGACTGGCCATGTATTTCGCCGAAAGAAACAAAGGAGCTTTTGCCAACAGATTCATGACCTTCTCAGCCAAGCCGGAACTGGTGGAGATCAAAGGTTCGACCTTATCCGAAAAGATCAACTTCATCAAGAGTTCCGCCTGGGAAATGAATACCGATCTGGAAGCCGCTTTCGATCTGGTACTGTATACGGCAATCAAGCATAATACGCCGCAGGATGAGCTCCCTGATTCCATCATCATCATTTCCGATATGGAGATCGATCAGTGCTCAGAACCTGACAAGCTCTTCTGTGATCAGATCAGCGAAAGATTCGCCAAAGCCGGATATAAGATGCCGAAGCTCGTTTTCTGGAACGTCAATTCCCGCCAGAACACCTATCACAGCACCTCTGATGTCAAAGGCGTGCAGCTGGCATCCGGTCAGTCTCCGTCGGTATTCAAGTCGCTGGTGGAAGGTGTCGACCTTACGCCGTATGACTTCATGCTGACGGTACTCGATTCTCCAAGATATGAAGCTGTTACAGTCTAGTACCGTAACAGCTTTTTATATTAAAATATCCATATAAAGATATGAAGATATACGAAGATTTCATAAGATCACATCTGTCTGAAGAATTATCCGATGCACCGATCGACTACTTTTCGGGTGAGTATCTGGATGGTTTAAAGGTAATGTGCGAAGGTGAAAGGGGAGGCCCCGATACCGTAGTCTATGAGGCAAAGGATGAAGAAGACCTCTGCTGGTGGCAGCTTGAAAGAGTATGTCATTACATCGATGATAAAAAGCCTTATGAAGAAAAGACCTGGCGCTGGTACCGGGATCATGCGGAAGACGGCCAGTGGCGCTATATCGAACACCGTAACTATGACTACAACGCCATCGAAGACGCCAGACTCAAAGGCTTTGAACGTTTCTTACGAAACTGCAGCCGCTGCCTGCCTGAAGATCGTTTTGAAGAAAGGATAGAGAAATATACCGGCCTTATGAACCGCTGGTACAAGATACCGCACTGGGACTATGACAGGGAAAGACTCTGTTTCATCGAGATAAGCGATTCAAGGGAATATGCAGCCGATAATGACGACACCGAAGAACCCAGACCGGGATCGGTGATCAGAACGGTCGAATGACGGGCATCAGGATATCCCAAGGCAATAGGCTTGATTATTCAAGACAGCTTAAATGAAAGCTGTTTTATTATGTACATTATATATTGATTAAATGTACATTAACATATATAATTTAAGTACATAAAGGAGATGGCTTATGACACAGGTAACGATAACCGATTTCAGGAAAAATCTGAAGAAATACAGTATTCTGGCCCAGAAAGAAGACCTGGAAATAGTCAACCGCAAGGAAGTGGTATTTATCGTCAAGGGACCAAGATCCAGTAAAATGGATGCCTTTAATGCGCTGATGGGAGCCGCAAGGTCTGATGTACCGTATGAAGAGATCCTGAAGGAAAGAATAAAAGAATTATGAGAGTCCTGATCGATACCTGCATATCGCTTGATTTCATTCAAAGACGTGATCCGTTTTTTGAAGATGCAAAAAAAGTCTTTATGGCCATGGTTACGGAAAATCTTGAAGGCTGCATAACGGTAAAGTCCTTGACGGATATTTATTATGTAACAAAGCACATCCTGCATGATGAAGTATCAGTAAGAACGATAATGGAGAATCTGCTGGCTATAGTGAAACCGGAAGATTCTCTGGCTTATGATGCGATCTGCGCATTATCATCAGATATGAATGATTTTGAAGATGCTTTAATGGCAATAAGCGCAAAGACCTTGAAGGTTGATTACATAGTTACAAGAAACATAAAAGATTATAAGTATTCTCCTGTTAAGCCGATATTGCCGAAAGATCTGCTGAACAGGCTGTAAACCGGTATATTCATATACGAACGATAAGAAAACAGCCGGAACCGGCAGTTTTTTATTGTTTTTCTTCCAGGATGAGCTAATAAACAAGAAAAAACAGATCATTTTTTATATAATAGTTCACTATAAGTGGTCATAGATAATCATTAAAATACCATATAACCCTAATAAATAAGCATATTCAGTGGTCATAAAATAATAATTTATGAGAATTTTATTATGTTTTTCAGTATTTTAGTATATAGTTGTCGGGAGGACTTATCCTTCAGGCAAATAGTTCTTTGTAAAACTGCTTGTGCTACCCCGGTGTAATAATCGCAATGCCATGCGACCGGGACAACATCTGTAAAGCCACGCTTGTTAACCGAGGGATACCTCATTAAGCAAGTGACCTGTAACGGTAACTTACAGGCGTTCATGTGGACGGTGTTGGTGCCAGCGCAATGTACCATTAAGTCAGCTTCCTGCTCGTCTCCGCAATTGACGGCTCAGTGAGCAATATGCCTGGTCAGGTGTGGCTTGGTAACCATGCAACCCCAGGTAAACCGCTAAGGAGATAGGCAATGACGTCATCCAAAAGGTGACTATAAGAGCAGGAGGCGTAACCGGCTAACTGCCATCAGAGAATGATGGAAGGCCTGTCGGTTTATGGGTTTTAATCCCGTTACGGTTCTGCGTAATGCCGGGCCAGTCGCCAAAAGGTCGCTCCTTCCGGCTCATCCTGGTCTGCCGTATGGACGAATAAATGGAGCATTGTAAGTGCGGTAGGGCGAAGGCCCAGCACAGGCGTTTGCAACCTGATCTGATCCAAGGAGGAAATATGGCAAAAACAGTAAAACAGTTAAAAGTCCAATACAAAAACTGGTCATGTTATCAGACTCTTTGTACCAAATCAGGTTCAGGCTGCATTCAGCGCATAGTCTCTGATGATCTGAAAACGCAGATAGACTTTACCGACAGCGCCATCGTACGTACCACAAAGAGACAGCTGTACCGCTATCTTAAATGGTTCGTTGACAACAAAAAGTATGAAGACAGTTTTACACTGGCAAATGCATCACACATCACCGACAGTATAGACTTATTAGTTGAGCACATACTTGGAGAAGTCATATAGAAAGGAGAATCCATGTACAAAGTAAAAGGAAAATACAACAGTGCCCTGATCTACACCTCAGTTGTGGATGACAAGGCCATAGAACAGATAGAAACTATGTGTGACATGGAGATCTTCAAGGACTCCAGGATCAGGATCATGCCTGACGTCCATGCGGGTGCAGGATGCACCATCGGTACCACCATGACCATTAACGGAGCCATCGTTCCGAACATGGTAGGCGTCGATATCGGCTGCGGCATGGAGACTGTCATGCTGGAAGAGAAGGAGATAGACTTTGCGAAGCTGGATGCCTTAATAAAAGAGAAAATCCCATACGGCAGAAACGTCAGGGAAGCTGCCCATGCCTACGCAAAGGAAATAGACTTATCTGAGTTAAGATGCATCGATGATGTAGAACATCTGGCCGCGGAAGCCAGAGCCATCGGTTCCTTGGGCGGAGGCAATCACTTCATTGAAATAGACAGGGATGAAGAAGAAAACCTGTACCTGGTCATCCACTCCGGTTCAAGACACCTGGGCAAGGAAGTGGCTGAGATCTATCAGGATAAAGCCTACAGACAGCTGAACGGTATGGCTAAGGAAGACATCGAAAAGATGATCGAGGAATACAAGGCGCAACACCGTGAGAATGAGATAGAAGGCCGTTTAAAGGCCATGAAGGAAGAGCTTAAGTCTGACCTTCCTAAAGACCTGGCGTACTGCACAGGCTCCGTATTTGAGGATTACATCCACGATATGAAGATCATGCAGAAGTTCGCTGACCTGAACAGAAAGGCCATGGTCAATGAGATAGTGGAAGGCATGGGCTTCCATATAAAGGAATCCTTCACTACCGTCCACAACTACATAGACATGGATCACATGATCTTAAGAAAGGGTGCCGTATCCGCACAGTTAAACGAGAAACTGCTGATCCCTATCAACATGAAAGACGGTTCCCTGATCTGCATAGGCAAAGGCAATGAGGAATGGAACTGTTCCGCACCTCACGGTGCTGGCAGACTGTATTCCAGAAGCGAAGCCATGAAGACATTCGATGTTGAAGACTTCAAAAAGGAGATGGAAGGCATCTATACCACTACCGCCAATGCGAAGACCCTTGATGAATGTCCTATGGCCTATAAGGGCATGGAAGATATCGTCAGCAACATCACTCCTGCTGCCGATATCTTAAAGGTCATCAGGCCGGTATACAACTTCAAGGCTGAAGACTGAGTGATTCAAGTCCTCCTTGAATCACTTATTCTTTCTTCAACTGATACCCGCTTCTTTCAGCTTCAGTTAAAACTTAAAGTATAAGTGTAAGGGGGAACCGCATTATGATCGGATATGTATGTGATGACTTTGAAGTAATGGCTGTAAATGAAGAAGGGCTGGTAGTGGAACGTTTCAGAAGAAACGATGGTGAGACCTGGGAAGCTGTTAGATCGCCTTACAGGCTCACCTACGCCCGTCACTATGACTGCTGGCCTTTGACCGAAGAATGGATGCTGATGCATACCGGCGGTCAGTATCCGGCCTGCCGCCTGAAGCAGCTGAAGAAACAGTAATCATAAAGGAGGCTCATATGTCAGATAGCGCTGAAAATAAAAAACGGTCAGCCAGAGAGTCCATCGCAAAGCTGGACCGGCTGCTTATCGAAAAGGGACTGGAACCCACAAGACCGGGCAATAAGACCGGGTGCGTGATAATAGTCAAAGCAGCCAAGAGAAGACCCGGAAAAAAGGAGGGATAGACATGTATGAGATACTAAAAACAGCTCTGTCGGTAGCCATAGGCGTAGTGATAGGGCAGCTCGTATACGACGAGATAAACAACCTGCGCTATGGCCGTCCTATATTGCCTGATATGAGCGATGAGGAGTTCGAGAGGATCTGGGAGGATTCCTGGAGCGATATTGATGATGATGACGATGAGTATTAGTCTCATCTAAGCCCCTCTAAGCAATAGAAAAACTCCTTATTCAAGGAGTTTTTATTATCTGATATAAATACTCTTACCAGTCTAAACGTTCAAGATATGGCTCAGGATCCTCGTCTACGGCCAGGGTGATGGTGGCGATGCCCACGTAGTCGCTTCCCGGTCTTACATAGACCTGATATTCCTTGAAACTGGCGCCGTCCATTTCCACCAACATATAGAGATAAGTCTTTTCCTCACCGTTCTTAACGGTCTTCTTGATCTGGTAATCCTTGATGGTCATGCCGGAACCTGCAAGCTGTTCCTCATAGATGCTCTGGGTCATGGTGAAGAGCTGTTCATCGGTGTAGAGCTTAAGGGCAGTGCCCCCGGTCGTAATGATGACGTTGATGTTGCTGGTACCGTTACTGCTCTGAGCCATCATATCGGTGAACTGACCGCTTTCTTCAAGGGCCGTTTCGACTTTGGTGCCTTCGAACTTTTCCTTGGTCATGTTGTTGATATAGGCGATCTGATCATCGTCATAGAAGAACCAGCCCTCAGGCAAGGTAAAGCCCAGACCGATATAGTCATTTCTGTAGGTGCTGCCGTTTATCGTGCCTCTGCCGATGCCGTCAAGAAGGACAGCAGTGTCTTCAGTAGGCGTGTTATTCTCGACAGGCTCGTCATTGCCGGTGCTGCCGCCCTTGGCACAGGCGCTAAGGCATAAGAGGGCTGCCAGGGCCAGTATTATCAGTTTGTGTGCTTTCATTAGAATACCTCCGGATATACAAGTTAATGATACCATAGCCTGAGTCTTTATTAATTGACTGAAACAGACAAATATGACATATTAAACTTGTAAACAGGGAGTAGCTAGCGCTATGCGCTGCATGTTCCGTCAGCACGGGCAAGGCCCCGGATATGCACATAGAAGCGAGACTTTTACCTTTTTTAGGTAAGTCTCTTTTTAAAAGGCGGTAAGAATTATGGAAGTAAGCAATATTATTTCGCTGTTAGGCGGCGTAGCCATGTTCCTATTCGGCATGTCGGCCATGGGCGATTCCTTGAAGAAGGTAGCCGGAAACAAGATGGAGATGATCCTCTATAAGCTTTCAGGCAATACTCTTAAAGGAATAGCCTTAGGAACCGTTGTAACGGCCGTAATACAGTCGTCAAGCGCCACCTCGGTAATGGTAGTGGGCTTCGTAAATTCCGGCATGATGAAGGTAAAACAGGCCATAGGCATCATTCTGGGAGCGATCCTGGGTACCAGCATTACCGGCTGGATACTCTGTCTTAATTCCTTAAGTACCGGATCTTCAGGTCTCTTGTCTTTATTAAGCACCGAGACCCTTACCGGTACCATGGCCTTTATAGGCATAGGTCTGTGGATGTTTGCGAAGAAGAACTCCTTAAAGAATATCGGCGGCATCCTGTTAGGCTTCTCGGTACTCATGTACGGCATGTCGATGATGTCGGCTTCCATAGCTCCTTTAAGGACCAATGAGCAGTTCATAAACATGCTGACGAGCTTTGCCAACCCGATCTTAGGCGTACTGGCAGGTCTGTTATTGACGGCGGTAATACAGAGTGCTTCAGCTGCCATAGGTATATTACAGGCTCTGGCCATGACCGGTGCCATTACCTTCAACATCGCCTTCCCGATCATCATGGGTATCGGCATCGGTGCCTCCGTACCGGTAATGCTCAGTGCCTTAGGCGCATCAGCCAACGGCAAGCGTACGGCCTTCGTCTACCTGATAATAGACATCCTGGGTGCTATCATTTGCGGAATATTGTTCTATGGTCTAAATGCCTTCTTACACTTTGAAGTGATGGGCAGGATCATGACCATGGTATCCACAGCTTTGACCAATACTCTATACAGACTGATGACGGTAGTCTTCCTGGCACCGCTGATACCGGTCCTTGAAAAGATCGTCATCCTCCTGTTCCCGGAAAGCGAAGAGGTCTTGAAGGAAAAGGCCGACATGGACAGACTGGAACCGCGTTTCCTTGAACACCCGGCTCTTTCACTGGCCCAAAGCCGCACGGTCATCGACAACATGGCCAGAAAGACGCTGGCCTGCGTCATCGAAGCCGTATCGGTAAGAAGGAACTTCAGCGAGGAACAGTTCAAGAAGGCGCTGTCGCTGGAAGACATGCTGGACAGATATCAGGACAAGACCGGCGCCTATCTTTCAAAGATAACCGCATCCGACCTCGATAAGACACAGTCCCTGGAAGTAAGCGAATATCTCAAAGTCATCAACGAATTCGAAAGGATATCGGACCATGCGCGCAATACGGCCGAAGCAGCCAGAAAGCTCAAGGAAGACAAGATAAACTTCTCGGAAGCAGCCAACCATGAACTGAATGTCCTGGAAGACGCCTTGAGCGAAGTCATGCAGCTCACCGTCGATTCCTTCATAAATGTCGATGTCAGAAAAGCCATCCTGATAGAACCGCTGGAAGAACTGATAGACGATCTTACCGATGAGATAAAATCCCGTCACATCGAAAGGGTACAGAGAAAGGAATGCACGCTGGAAAACGGCTTTATCCTCAATGACATCCTTACCGACTATGAGCGTATATCCGATCACTGCTCCAATGTTGCCCTGGATGTCCTTGAACTCAAGAACAGGAAGATGTATGACCACCAGTATGTGAATAATCTTCTGTCCAAGCAGGATGAGATATTCAAGGCCAATTATGCGGAGTTCAAGAAGAAATACGTGATATAGATGAAGGAGCTTAAAGCTCCTTTTTAATTCAATAAAAAAGGAGCGCCTTCTCAATGATTGCGTCCCTTTCTGCTTTTATTTCAGGAATTCTCCTGTTTTCTGTCAATAAAGAAATAGGAGGATTTTTAGTATTCAAAGGAATGCGTAAAGCGGTGATAAAAGACGTCACAAAAGAATGGAAAAGAAACGCCAGACCTAAAGACGGTGAAATAGAAATATCTGAGTATACCATAGCTAAAAGCGGCAGACTGTTTGACAAGACGAACGCAAAGTTCGGGACTTTTAACAGCGAAGAAAAGAAGATCGGTACCTGGTTCAAGAACACCATATGGGGCGATGTCAGGATGCAAAGGGGACTGATGGAACCTGAACATGAGCCTTCGGCCGATCTGCTGATCCTGAACAACTGTCCTTTTCTGGAGGAACAGACCATTGAAATAAAAACATTACGTAAGACAAAAAGGATAGATGGAGTCGACACAAGACTGAAGTCAGGCAGGGATCAGTCAGCCAACATATTGATTGATATAACAAAGAGTTCTCTGGAAACAGGATCCGTTATCAGAAGGGCTAAAAAAATCCTTTATGATAGCAGTTGGCTAAAGGTACTGATCATTAAAAACTACAGCAGCTATATCGTCTATTAAAAATAAAAAGGAGCGCCTTCAGCAAGGATTGCGTCCCTTTTCACTTATATTTTAACAAAGCCCCAAACCATGTCAACAGAGATATATAATCAATTTCTCTGTTTTACCGATAATGCTGAGATTATACGAAAATGATCCTTAATTGACATCCATAAGAGTAATGCAATATCATTTAATTACCATAAAGAGTGTACGAGGGACAAGCCCTGTGACTGCACAGCAACCTGCCATAAGGTAAGGTGCTAAAGCTTGGATGATGGGAACATGTTTATATGTGAATGATGCTCCTATCATGACGATGGGAGCTTTTCTTTTCTCCTCTTTATGGATGAAGGAGGAAGAAAGAATATGTTAAGTGAAAAAGAAATTACTAGAAACCTGGAAGAATGCAGAGAATTTATTAATGGACATGATAAATTCCTGTTAGTCAGGTTTGATCAGAATGTCGGTAATGATCATGAAAGATTTACCTTAAATGATCTCAATGATTTTTTAAGAGCCAACAGATATGGTGGTCCTATTATCTTTAATGAAGAAACAGAATATCAGTATCTTCTTATCGACATCATTCATCTTCAGATGCGTTGCCTATGGTCTAACATCGAAGAGTTTAAGGAAAGATCTCTTCTAGGAAGGATCTGGGATTTTCAGGAATTCGTCATATTACATACCAAATTTAGAGGTCCGTTTTTCAACTCGATAACAAGAACGCTTCCAGATGGCAGTAAGAGGACAGTGATCCTGGAAGCTGAAGGCTATTACGATAAGGCTTTTATATTTAGCTATATTACACCTAAAGATCATAAGACAAACAAACAATGAGATGAAAAGGAAGGCCATAAAGAATAACAGCTTGCGTTTAGTTTTACACTTATAGAATGAATAAAACGTAAAAAAACCAACGACTACATAAAATTAGCTCTAGAGGAACTAGTTGGATTAAGCTAAATGATATAATTATAATATGAAAAATGAAAAAATCGTATTAGGTCAATTTTTCACAAAAGATAAACTATGGCTAAAGCCTCATATTATTAATTTTATTAATGATTCTCACTGTTCCCTCGCGTATGATCCTTTTGCAGGTAATGGTGATTTGTTATTTGCAACCATAGATAACACATTTGTAAGAGAAGCTATGGGACTTGATATTGATAAAAGCCTTAAGTGGCAGTATAACGATAGTTTGATAAAAATACCACACATTGAAAACGCAATTATAATAACCAACCCCCCCTATCTATCTAGTTATTCAGCATCAAGAAAGGGCTTAAAAGAAAAAGTAAATATTTATTTTAATAGCAGCATTTACGACGATCTATATTTTATTGCCTTAGACAAAATGTTAGAAGCACAGGACTATGTCGTTGCAATTGTTCCTGAAACATTTATAAATTCTTCATATAGACAAAAAAAACGTTTAGTTTCTATTACCGTCTTAGAAGACAACCCTTTTACAGACACGGAATGTCCCGTTGTAGTTTTGTGCTTTGATGATAAACCAAAAGATTTAGCAAGCATCTTAATATATAAGAATGATAAATTAGTATGTAATTTAGAAGCTGTTGAAAAACAACGGTTATTCCCAAAAAACAATGTACCGATAACTTTTAACAGCAAAAATGGATGGCTTGCTATTAAATGCGTTGATGGAGTTAATAAAGATGATTTCATTAGATTTGACTTTAAAAAAAATATGAATTATGACTGGGATAATAATATCAAGGTTTCTTCAAGATTATTCACATTAGTTAATTTAGATGTAAAGCCATCAAACAGAAAAGAATTAGTAGTTAAATGCAATAGCATTCTTTCAGATCTTAGAAAAGCTAGTTTCGACTTAGTTTTAAGTCCTTTTAAAGGGAATTCAAAAAGCGGAATAAGAAGAAGAAGACTAGATTATCTAACTGCTAGAGCCATCATTGAAAAAGCATACGAATTATCAATTAAAGGAGAGTGTTATGAACAACATTGACTATTTTAATTATAGTAAAGAGCATCCGGAGAACCCTTATAGTGATTGGTATACGAAAAATAAAATTGTAATTCCTCCTAACCCAGAAGAGAACAATCAATTGACAAATGCATTTAGAAAACTAAACGAATGCATTTCAACGTTTAATTACTTGCGGAATCATGGCCATGTTGATATCAATGATTCCGATATTCAAAGCATTATAAATGATATAAGAATATTGTTGATGGTTCCTAATATTAATTACACTCCTTTTGTACAGTTTTTCTTAACGAGGGGAACCAATTTTTCTGTTTATAATAATACTAAAGAGGAAGAAAAGCCTCGGTTTATATATGACATGTTAAGTAGTTTTTGCGATCATAGATACGATCTTTATGAAAAACATGGGTATACAAACACTATTCTACAGGTTTTAAGCGATAATTACTCTCATAAAAGAAATGGTCAAACCGGTATCAAAAAATACATTTCTTTACTTGAACCTTATATTGTCAATCATGTTAAATACAAAGATAAAAAGCGTTTAAGAGTGTATGACGACTATTTTTTCTTGCCAGACAAAGGGGATGGAAAATTATTTGATTATTTTGTGCAAGATTTCAATCTAAATATGCAAAGCCGTTTGAATGAACAAGGAAAGAGACCTGACATAGTATTTAAACACGATAATCGATATTATATTATGGAGCTTAAGAAGATGGATGTCGGAGGAGGGGGCCAGAATAAGCAGGTTGTTGAAATTGCCCAATTTATAAATTACTCTGAAACATCAACAGCGTTCCATTACATCACCGTTCTTGATGGCAATTTTTGGCAACCATTGCTAAATAACACTGATCCAAAATCGGTGAAACAAAGAGAAGATATATTAAATGCGTTAAAAAACAACTCAAGGAATTATTTTTTAAATACCGAAGGAACAATAAGATTTTTCAAAGAGATTTTTGAAAATGCGTGAGATGCTGTATTTATATGTTTAAGAGTCAACTATTTGGAATAGGCTTTTGTTTCACTTGATTTTGAAAACGAAAGATAGCTAACAAAGTCGAATTATAAAACTTTGCATTTTTGATATGAGATCTTTTAATTGCTAGTTATTGAAAATAGCGGATTATTATGACAAGAAAATTAATAATAGAAGAAAGCAAAAGTTTTAATTATCAGAAAAAAGGTCGCTAGAAATATAATGAAGAAAATCGTTGAATACTTAGATGAACTAGGCATTATTGATGCATATAACACAGAACTACTGATTCAATCATTAGAAAAGTTTTATACAAGCAAAAAAGCAGCAAGCTATTACGGTAAATTCTATAATGAAATGTCCTTAAGAGCTGATGGGGTTGAAAGTAGCAATATTTATACAATAATCAATGATGATTTAGATTGCTCGTTGGTTTTTACTGGAGGAATCAATTATTCGATATATAAAGACCAAGGAGAATGGATCGAGGGGCATAAATCGTTATTTGGTAAGAGTATTCTTGAAATTGGATGTATGAACGGTTTAATGACCTGTTTTCTGGCATCGTTATTTCCTGATTCGAACATCGTTGGTATCGATATTTGCAAAAGTGGAATAGTTAATGCAAGGAAGTTGGCCAAAAGATTAAACTTAAACAATGTCAAATTTGAATATGTCAATTTTCAAAACTACAAAGGCGAATTTGATACGATCTATACTTCCTTGTTTTTACACGAAACATTTGATTTACGTATTTATGAAGATTTATCAACTTTCTCAGAGAAAGAGCAGATTGAATATTGGGCGAACAAGTTAAACCCTTCTTTATTAAAAATGAGTTCATTATTAAAAGAAGCTGGTAACGCTATATGTTTTGAAAGGTTTTACTTTAATATCGCTCAGGCTGGTTTATTTAAAGCTTTTAGTGATAATAAATTAATACTTAATGAGGAAGAGTTTAATGTTAAAGCGTATATCCAGGAAGATGGATTAGCAACATACTTATTGAGAAAAGATAGTAATTGTAATAGCGATTACTATAAGCAATGGGAGCATACTAAAAAAGAATACATAATCGAGGATAAAACATTGAGTGATCATCGATGAGGAGTAATAAGCATGATATTAGAGACATTAGAAAAATTAGCTGAAGCTAATAAGTGATGCTTAATGAAATGTCAAATGTGTGATGAATTTGACGCTACTGTTGCATCTTCTGATCTTTTGGATCCTTACGCTCTTTATAAACTACCTTACTATCGCTCTGAATGCGATGGCACAGTGATTATTGATGAAAAACCATATAAGAAGTACCGTTGTTGGCTAGATTTTAATATGTTTGATACATTTGATCCTGAGTGCAATTTTGAATATCATTTTTACTATCAATTAGATGGTTACTAAACACATACTGTGGGAGAGTATATTGAATGTGACAAATTCTACGAGATAGAATATGACATTTAACACTGGTAGGTTTATATGAATGAAGTATTGTGAGTATTAATAAAGGGAGAATATTGATCCCCCTTATTTAATTGGCATGTTTTTTGTATATAATGCAATTATAGTATTGAATTGATAAATAGCATATTGCGATTTCTGAAAGGTGGTAAATGTGAGCGTTTATTATATTTGCATCGACAACTTTAATATCGAACCTATAGATTACAAGATTCATTTTAAATGGACCGATGAGTTTATTGATAAAAGAATAAATAACGAATCCTTTCGCGATCGTTTTTATGAATTTGAAAAAGACTTTTTACATAGTGATGAACTTGCGATAAGAGGCTGTTATATCAACCTGGAAACAGAGATCGAAAATAGTACTATTAAAAGCATTAAATATGGAAAATATCGTGATCTTGTATATGGTCATGGCAGACCAGCAACAGCAGATTTAAAATTAACAAAAAAAGAAATAAAGGCTATTAGTGAATTTTATGCAAGTGTAACTTATGATAATACACAGGAACAATACAATAGTCTAATCAATGTGCTAGAAAATAAAAAGGAATTACTAGATGGATTTCAATATGTGAAAGCAACAAGTAAGGGAATAACAGTAAAAGATCGTGAAGGAAACAAAACCGTTGTTAACAGAAAGTACATTATCGATGCTTTAGCTATATCTCATAAATATATCGATGTATTGAATGACCGGAAGATTCTTGAAAGTAATCTAGATTACTTTGATCAAGCGATAATTGATCCTTTACTCGCCATTTTATCTTGTGTTGATTATTCTTCATATCAAAACAAAGATACACTGATCAGACAAGCAAACAATAGAAAGATAGGAGAATCTGCAGAAAAGGGATATGAAGAACTTTTAAAAGCTGTTCGTGAAAACAATATTGAGAAAACAAAAGATTTAGCTAAGTATTCTGCTATCGTTAAATCGGGTGAAAAAGATGACGATACACCATTGAATATCGCAATAAGAAAAAATAATGCTGAAATAGTTAAAATTCTTGTCAATAACGGTGCCTGCATATTCCATAACAGTTCATACGAAAAGGGTTGCCCAGCAATAAAAGCCGCAATAGAAGAAAGAAACTATGAATGTCAACGAATTCTTTCTGAGATTTTAATCAATTACAATGGTGATATAACATGGAATTTTATTTCTTCTATTTATGGAGCTCTATACAAATGCAATGATTTTGAATCAATTAAAACAGTTTTCCCTTCAACTATAGGTAAGTACAAGAAATACATATTTAAAGCTTCTTTATTTACGACTGCCTTTAGTAGCGAAGAATTAAGGTATTTTGCTAGTTTAGATAACGCTTCAATAATCTGGGATCTACGTAACATAGAA
Source organism: Erysipelotrichaceae bacterium (assembly GCA_017431825.1). Classification (GTDB taxonomy): domain Bacteria; phylum Bacillota_I; class Bacilli_A; order Erysipelotrichales; family Erysipelotrichaceae; genus Colivicinus. Next base: position 121,573 of record JAFRKI010000009.1, read on the forward strand.
GTTGCATATAAAACAAATAAGGATCTTGCAATGAAACTGGTTTCCCAAGGATGCGATGACGATGTTGTTGACTTTTTTATTGAAGAAGACGACTATGAACTATTTGAAAGCTCAATAAAGCACCATACGTATTCACCAAAAGGGCGTGAAGATACAGCTACAAAAATATTTGAAAAAGATGAAAGATGGTATAAAACAGCAAAAAGATACGCAGATATTCAACAGTTCCATAGGTTTGAATATAGCTATTTAGAGCAAGTATATCGGGATGATAAATCAAGGTTTTTTGAAATAGTTAAGGAATTTAATATTAGCGAATATACGATAAATAATGTGTTGAATAATAAGAACTTTTAGTTTAGATCAAAAGGGTTATTAAATAGCGACAGAATTTACAATAGTGATTAAATAAACTAGATTATGGAAACTTAATGGACAACCAAGTATACTGATTATGCATTTTATAATTAACTTGAAAATGTTGATGATGAAAAGATTCCTATAGGTTCAAAAGAAGGAGATTATTAATGTGAAAAAGATAAGGGTTATTGTTTGGTGGTCTGCTGGCAAAGGGGACGGCGATTGCAACGAAGAAATTATTAAAGTTGAAGACGATATCTATAACATACTACTGGAGATTGAACCGTATGGCCAAGAATTGTATTCTATAAAAGATGACCGAGTAAAGGATCTCTGTGAGAAATGGGAAGATGATCTTATTAAGGAGTTTATTGAAAACAGTGTACGGTATGCAGATGATAAGTTATATAAAGAAGACTGCTTAATAGATCCCGATAGCGACGACTATGATCCTAACAACAAAGAAGAACAGTTTTTAAAAAGTAAAGAGAAATGGATTAGAGATATGTATTCTATAGGGGTTAGATTTGACTATCAATTTTAATAAGTGTTTTGTATTCTACAAATGATCGATATAAAAAGGCATATGATTAAACTTAAAATACTATTATTAACGGAGATAAGCATTATATGAGAGAATGGTACACACAATATGAAACGATTACATCTTATACTGGAAATAATACTGAAGTCATTGTCCCTTCTTCTATCAATTCAAGACAGATAGATACTATTGGTGATTATGCATTTTCACCGGAGAAATATAAACTAAAACCAGGGCATGTAGAATGCCGTCGGAATATTAAGAAAATAATAATATCAGAAGGAATAAAGGGGATCAATGATCATGCATTTGATGGTTGTTTGAATTTGGAATCCATATCGATTCCAGACAGTCTTCGATATATTGGTGCTTATGCATTTAAAGATTGCAGCAGTCTAAAAACTTTCGATTTTAGATCTAGCAGAGGTGGTGCAGGGATGTTTGAAGGTTGCGAAGCATTAGAAACCGTTACTTCACTTAAAGCGACTTCAACCGATATGTTTTGTGGCTGTTTATCTCTTAAGAACATTGTTTTGCCCGATGACCTTCGCGTTTTATCTTGTGGCACTTTTTTGCATTGCGAATCGTTAAAATCCATCGATATACCTTCTTCGGTAAAAGAAATCGGAAATAACTGTTTTTGCGAGTGTAAAAGCCTTACAGATGTACATATTCCAGACGGAGTTACTGAAATTGAATCTTCATTATTCCGTAGATGCGAGAATCTTGTAAATGTTAGACTACCTGCAAATTTAAAAACTATACATCAATGGGCGTTTGCACGATGCTCAAGTTTAGAAGTAATTGATATACCGGAAAATGTTGAAAAATTCCGTTCTGATGTTTTTAGAGATTGTAATAGTTTAAAAAGAGTAATAATCAGAGGGGCCCAAACAATGATAGAGGATGACCATCGCTATAATCGAATACGTTCAGGAAAACAGATAATAGAGTATATTCCATTACCTGATGAGTCAGATTTCCCAAAAGGTATTGAAATAGTCGGAATTAAGGGATCTTTTGCAGAAGAATACGCTAAAAAATACGATATGAAATTTACTGAATTGTAGACTTTGATTAAAACCGATCATGCAACATATTAATGGTTTAGTGGTTTTGATAAATCAGCGAAGGAGATAAATATGGCAATAAAGATAGATCTAGAATGTCCTTTAAAATATTCGGCAGAATTTTATATTCAGATACTATATAAAGCTTTTAAGTTTGATATAAATGCTGAAAACGTTGAATTTGCTACGTTTGTAAAAAGCCTAGATGATTTTACTCTTGTTAATAAAATAATAGGCATGCATGAGAAGAGAATATACGACTGTAATTGGGTTAGGTATACTTCTAGTAGAGAAGGACGGTCAATTGAATTAAAAATGAGATACGAAGATACGTCAAATCATGCTAATGATATTGTTTTATTTAGTGGAGAATTTCATTTAAAAAATAATCACTTGGTTTTAAAGAAGATAAATGAGTTTAATGAAGCTTTTTATAAATATTCTGAAGCATTTGATCAAAGTAAGAAAGAAATGGTTCCGAACGATATCGAATTATCTTTCAAAGAAAAACCAAAGATAAAAAACAATGATTTATTACCGGTCGGTCTAGAAGTGTGGTGGTCATCTGACAAAGGAGACGGTGATGGCTATGATTCGGAAATGAATGTAACATACAAACAATACAAAGCTTTATCAGAATATGATGGCGAAGAATTGTGTGACATTACAATTCCAGGCTTAACTAAATACCTTAAACAGGTTTATACTGACGAAATTAATATTTTGAAGGAGAACAGTGAAGCAGGTTTTGAAGAAACAGATAAAGATGGAGCAACATTTGATGATTATTGGGACAGTCTTAATGCCGGAGTAAGAATTAATGATGATTTTGACAAACTTGAATAATTGACAATAGCATGCGCTTTTTATTTGAATAGAATAAAACAAGAAAAGATCTTAAAGAATAGCTTTTGATACAGAATTCATTTAATTTAAAGTTTTTTATGATAATGATTCCAACATTTATTTCTTGATTTTATTAAATACATTATGTACAGCTTTTTTAGTAGTTTTAGTAATTTCTTTTACAGTTTCGCTTTTTATGGCGGCAACGATAGTAGGACCAATACCCAAGACAGCTTTTCCAGCTTTTTTTGCGTCGTTCATGATCTCGTCTTTAATATCTTCCCTATGGGCAATACATTCTTCACACATTGTATGATAAGGGCCTTTGTCTTCGATAGGCTTGAAACACTTTGGGTTCTTGCATACATAGATGAGTTTTTCTCCACATATAGGGCAAAAGTTTAATGAAGCATCATATTTCTTCTGCTTATAGGTGTGGCAACTGGTATTAGGGCAGGCTTTTTTTCTCTTATCAGTCATTTTAATCCTCCTTTGTTATGTAGTATGTGTTACATTGTAATAACTGTGCTTTAGCTTCTTCGCACCCCATAAAAGAAGAAGCTCTTTTCTGCCAGATTGTATTAATGAGCATGTCTTCTCTGGGGTCGCATTCAATCAGAAAAGACGCATTAGGCTTAACCATAGTTTCTACAAATCTTCTGTATTCTTCAAATACCATCAGCATGGATGGCAGCTGCTTTATGTCAAAATAAATGATAGCCTTTAATAAAATCGCTCTATAAATAATTTCAAAGCATTTGTGTATACTATCCATTTTTTCATGCATTTTCTTCTGGCGATTACTCTTTTCATTTTTATATTCATGATTTTTTAGATAAACTATATTAGATTTGAATTCCTGCATGACTTGTGCTTGAGAATCGTTTAAGGACTTTATGGCTTGTGAAATCAGAAGCTCTTTTATAGGTGAATTTTCCATCTGAGAAGCTTCGAGATACATGCCCAAACCACTGTAAAATAATCCTATTCTGTCGTTGTGCAGACCCTGAAGCACTTCAACCACATATTCCTCTATCGCTTCCAGAGCTTCGACCATTTTTGCTAGCTGATCCTTTATTGCATTTAATTCGGCAGAAAACCTTGCATCTGCTATCTCTAGATCCTGTTTTTCAAGATCTTCACTGATATTTAGCTTTTTACCATACTTGCCATTGTTTTTAAGTTGAGCGTACATATTGCCGTCTTTATCAACATCAAGTTTCAGTGTTCCATCTGCATATGCCTGTTTTTGTTCATCTGTCAAATTCACTACCAGCTTTACATCATCTTTGTCATTTTTCTTTGATACAGCTTTGTCAATAGCGTTAAGAACAGAATCCGACTCGTCTGTCCGATGATCGATATTGTCCTTAAAAGATTTCAGAGAAAACTGATCACTGAACAGGTCTAATAACTCATTGTTTTTGAAATAAACTTTTGACTTTTTAACAACTCTTCTCATTAATGATATTATACAAAAAAGCAAGTTAACTTTTATGCTTATGACAATCAATACAAAATAAAAATCCCTTCCCAGGGATTTCTTTTAATAATGGTGCCGATACCGAGAGTTGAACTTGGAGCTGACCCTTACCAAGGGCCTGTATTACCGTTATACTATATCGGCTTGCTATATTATTTTAAGATAAAGGGACTTAATATACAAGTTCTTTTTATTTCATTCTGATTTTCAGTTTTGTTCAGATAAAGTTCACCTTGGCTTAATAAGATATGGACAAAGGAGGTCACAGATATGTCACAAAGCTTTAAAAGATATGAAAAAAAGTATCTCCTGGATGATAAAAGGTACGCTTATATCACTGAAGCCATAAGGGATCATGTAAAGGATGACATCTATAAGGAATATGACCTCATGTCGCTCTATTATGACAATGATAATGATGAACTTATCAGAAGATCGATAGAGAAGCCTCTGTACAAGGAAAAGCTCAGAATAAGGGCATATATGCCTCCAAAGGACGATGATATGATACAGGTCGAACTTAAGAAGAAGTATGACGGTATCGTCTATAAACGAAGGACCAGAGCCAGGTACAGGGATGTCCTTGATGACATATACGGATGTGAATTCGAAGATGTCCAGACCGGTGAAGAGATCAGGTATTTCCTTAAACACTACGGAAAGCTCTCACCTAAGATCTATACCGGCTGTCACAGGACCAGTTATAAAGGTATAGATGATGAAGATCTCAGGATCACCTTCGATAAGGACATGGTCTACAGAACGAAGGATATATATCTTGGAAGGAATGCCAATGATCTTCCGATAAATGAAGGGATCATCATGGAGATAAAGGTAAAAGATGCGCTGCCTTTATGGCTGGTGCAGATACTGGATGAGGCAAAAGCCTATCCAAGAGGCTTCTCTAAAGTCGGGAATGCCTACTTAAAGGAAAAGGAGAAAGAAAATGGAACTGTTCAAAACGATATTCAGCGGGTCATTCACTCTGATGCAGTTTATGACCGTTATAGCAGTCAGTATGGTACTGGGCTTTATGACCGCCCTGTACTACATGTATAGATCAAGACACAGCAGATCGATGATCCTGTCGCTGGTGCTGATACCGGCCATCGAAGCCGTAGTCATCATGATGATCAACGGCAACATGGGTACCGGCATCGCGGTAGCGGGATCCTTCGCCCTGATCAGATTCAGATCGATAAAAGGATCGGCTAAGGAACTTACCTGCATCTTCCTGGCCATGGCCATCGGTATCATCTGCGGTACCGGCTATGTGGCTGTCGCTGCGGTATTTACGGTCTTGCTGCTGGGAGTGGCTTTCCTGCTTACCTATGCCGGCTTTGGCAAAGAGAGCCCTAACGGCAAGTATCTCAAGATCACCGTTCCGGAAGCTCTCAACTATGATACGGTATTTGAAGACATCCTGGATGAATATACGACAAGTCATGAACTTGTGTCGGTCAAGACGCTGGATCTGGGCAGTCTTTACCGGGTGGAATATGATATCGATCTGAAGTATCCTGATAGGGTAAAGGAAATGATCGATGTATTAAGGACCCGCAACGGCAATCTGGAGATCATGTGCGGAAGCAAAGCGGGAGAAAAGGAGGAACTGTAATGAAGAAGATAATGACTGTTATTGTGAGCTTATTGCTGATGTGCGGCTGTAACAGCGTTATAAGCGAAGGAAGCAATGCTACGGATACGCAGTTCAAGGACAGCGATCTGGATGCTTCCTATAGCGGTAGCACGGAACTGGTGCTGGCCAATGAAGATGTCTATATTACCGAAGAGGGCACTTATACCCTGAGCGGAGAGCTTAAGGGATCGGTCATCGTAAACGTAGCGGACGATGAAGAGGTACAGCTGGTGCTCGACAACATCACCATCGATTCCTCTGACTTTGCGGTCATCTATGTCAAAGAAGCCGATAAGGTGACCATCACCATGACCGAGGGCAGCGTCAATACCCTAAGCGATGAGAGCACCTATACCCAGATCGATGCTGAAGACGTCGACGCGGTGATCTTCTCCAAGGCAGATCTGGTGATCAACGGTAACGGTACGCTCAATATAAATGCTAACTATAAGAACGGCATTGTATCCAAGGACGATCTGACCATAAGCGGCGGTACCTACAACATAAAGGCCGTAAATCACGGCATTTGCGGCAAGGACTGTCTGAAGATAGCCGATGGTACATTCAAGTTGATATGCGGCGGAGACGGCCTTAAATCGGATAATGAGGAAGATGCTGACAGAGGCTATGTCTATATCCAGAACGGCACTTTCTCCATCACGAGCGACGATGATGCCATCCAGGGCATAAGATACGTAACGATCGATGGCGGCAGCTTCGACATCACGGCTCACGAAGGCATCGAAGGCACATACATAAAGATCAACGGCGGCAACATAAACATCAGTGCTTCCGATGACGGCATCAATGCGGCCCAGAAGGTAACGGGCATCACTCCGACCTTTGAAATGAATGACGGCTCTCTTACCATCGTCATGGGTCAGGGCGATACCGATGCGATCGATGCCAACGGCAGCATCTATGTCAACGGCGGTACCATCGATATAACTGCCCAGTCACCGTTTGACTATGACATGACAGCCGAATACAACGGCGGAACCATCATTATCAACGGACAGGAGACTGATACCATCACCAATCAGTTTGGCGGACAAGCCGGTACCGGCGGCATGCCGGGAGCCGGCTTTGATCCGGGCAGCTTTGACCCGGGGGATTTTAATGGAAACGGAGAGCCTCCTGCCGCTCCCGGCGGTATGGGACCAGGCAAAGGACCTTTCTGAAGATGTCCAAGGACATCTTTTTTAATGTAAAAAGTTTCAGAAAACGTTTTAGTACATACGTACATTTGTGTGTAAATTGTGAAAACTGACTGTTGTATTGTTATATAATAAAAGCGCTTACTGGATGTAAGTAAAAGGAGAATTTTTTTAATGAAAAAACTTTTAACTGTATTAGTTGCTCTCCTGATGGTCTTCACATTAGCTGCTTGCGGCAATGGCGGAGAAGGCGGAGAACAGAGCGGTGCCAAGACTTACAAAGTCGGCGTTGCTATTTATGAGTTCAATGACAACTTCATGACTCTTTACCGTAATGAACTGGAGAACTACTTCAAGTCTCTGGAAACTGACGATGTTAAGTACGAAGTAACCATCGTTGACGGTAAGACTGATATGTCTGAACAGTCCAACCAGGTCGATAACTTCATCACCCAGGGCATGGACGTTATCATCTTAAATTTAGTTCAGACTTCTTCTGCAGAAGCTCTGATCGACAAGATCGTTGCTGCCAACATCCCTCTGGTACTGATCAACAGAGAGCCTCTGGCTTATGATGCAGACGGCAACATTCTTGATGAAGCTTACGAAGGTATCTTAAACAACGATTATGTTTGCTACGTTGGTGCCGATGCCAGACAGTCCGGTACTTACCAGGGTGAAATCGTTGCTGAACTTGAAAACCATGGCGATATCAACGGTGACGGTGTCATCAATTACGTCATGATCGAAGGCGACCCTGAGAACATCGATGCTCAGTACAGAACCGAATTCTCTATCAAGGCTCTTGAAGATGCAGGTTACACTGTTAATTGCTTAGTTGACCAGGTAGGTAACTGGCAGCAGGCAAAGGGTGAAGAGATCTGTGCAAGTGCTCTTTCCCAGTATGGCAATGATGTCGAAGTCGTATTCTGCAACAACGATGCTATGGCTTTAGGTGCTGCTGCTGCTATCACTGCTGCCGGCAGAACTGTAGGCGAAGACATCTACTTATTAGGTGTTGATGCTCTTGAAGAATGCCAGCAGATGGTACAGAACGGCGAAATGACCGGTACCGTACTGAACGACCACATCGGCCAGTCTCATACTGCTGTTGATGTTGCTGTTAAGTGCTTAAACGGCGAAGCCATCGACAACTACTATTGGGTAAACTACGTAAAGGTTACCAAGTAATTCTTTGAAGTAACTTGAAAAAGTGGGAAGCTTCGGCTTCCCTCTTTTTTCATAATATGCTTACATATCTAAGCGTTAAGGGAGAAATACTATGTCGGAATATGTATTAGAGATGAAAAATGTCTATAAGGCTTTCCCTGGTGTAGTAGCCCTGAATCATGTACAGCTGCAGCTGAAAGCGGGCAAGGTCCACGCTCTGATGGGCGAGAACGGTGCCGGCAAATCGACGCTGATGAAGTGCATGTTCGGCATCTACAAGATGGATGAAGGGGAAATCTTTATTGATGGTGAAAAGGTGGAAATACACAATCCAAGTGAAGCCCTGGCCAAGGGCATTGCCATGGTCCACCAGGAACTGCAGCCGATACCGGCCAGACCGATAGGCGAGAACATCTATCTGGGCCGTTATCCTACCAAGAAGGTACTGGGCTTCATTAATGCGGTCGATCATGACAAGATGTATGAGGATGCCGCCAGGGTCCTGAAGGAAGTAAACATGGACTTCGATCCGAAGACCAAGGTCGGCGAACTCAGCGTATCGCAGATGCAGGCCGTGGAAATAGCCAAGGCCGTATCCGCAAACTGCCGGGTACTGATCCTGGATGAGCCTACATCTTCACTTACCCAGAATGAGGTTGACAATCTTTTCAGCATCATCGAAGACCTGAAGGCAAGGGGAGTTGCCATCGTCTATATCTCTCATAAGATGGATGAGATCCTGAGGATCTCTGATGAAGTCTCCATCATGCGAGACGGCAACTATATCGGAACCTGGGACGCCAAGGATCTTACGACCGACTTCATCATCACCAAGATGGTCGGCAGGGAACTGACGAACCTCTATCCGCCTAAGGTAAACGTACCGGGCGAAGTGGTCTTTGAGGTCGAAGACTATACATCCATAAATCCGAAGAGCTTCCGTCATGTATCCTTCAATGTAAGGAAGGGCGAGATCCTCGGCGTTGCCGGACTTGTCGGTGCGCAAAGAACGGAACTCATGGAAGGACTGTTCGGCATCAGATCCAAGACTTCCGGCACGATGAAGTACCTGGGCAAGGAGCTGCATGTCAGCCAGCCTAAGGATGCCATCGACAACGGCATCGCGATGCTTACCGAAGACAGACGCGGTACCGGCATCATGGGTGTCCTTTCCGTTGCGGACAACATCTCCATCGCTTCCCTCAAGCAGTATACGGACTTCGGAGACAAGCTCAATGCCAAGAAGATCGAACAGCTGGTCGAAGAAAACAAACAGAAGATGAACATCAAGACACCTTCTTCCAAGACCCCGATCGCCTCACTGTCCGGCGGCAACCAGCAGAAGGTGCTGATCGGCAGATGGCTGGCCAATTCCCCTGATGTCCTGATCATGGATGAACCGACCCGAGGCATCGACGTCGGCGCCAAATATGAGATCTACTGCATCATTTCCGAGCTGGCCCAGCAGGGCAAGTCCATCATCATGATCTCATCGGAAATGGGCGAACTGATAGGCATGTCCGACCGTATCATGGTCATGTGCGACGGCCGCGTTACCGGCTTCATCGACGGCAAGGACGCGACACAGGAAAACATAATGGAACTGGCTACCCAGTTTGAATCTAAGGAGAATTAACATGAAAAAAGTACTGAATTATGCAAAAGCGAATCCGATCGTCATCATGCTGGTGGCCGTATCGATCGTCGTCGGCTTAACGACGGATAACTTCTTTTCCTGGTCAAATCTGGGAAATCTGATGAGTAATACGACCATCCGATTCATCATCGCACTCGGTGTATCCGGCTGTCTTATCACCAAAGGTACCGACCTTTCTGCCGGACGTCAGGTAGGTCTGGCCGGCTGTATCGCCGGCATCCTGATCCAGAGAGGCGACTATACCGGAAGACTGTTCCCGAACATTCCGGAAATGAACATCTTCGTAGTTCTTCTGATCGTCATCCTGATCGGTGCCCTCATCGGTACGATCAACGGTGTCGTCATCGCCATCCTCAAGGTCCCGCCGTTCATCGCTACACTGGGTATGCAGACCATCGTCTACGGTCTGGCTCTGATCGTCACCAACGCTCAGCCTATCGGCGGTTTCCAAAAGATCTATACGCAGCTGGTCACCGGACGAATAGGGTCCACCGACGGCTTCTATCTGCCGTACCTGTTCTTCGTAGCTCTCGGTTTCGGTCTGCTGTTCTGGTTCATCTACAACAAGACGATCCACGGCAAGTACATGTATGCCATCGGCGGCAACGAAGTGGCTGCTGAAGTATCAGGCGTCAATACTAAGAGAACGACCATCTCCATCTACCTGATCGCGGGCGTCATGTATGCGATCGCCGGCTGGCTGCTGGCAGCCAAGGCGGGCGGCGCTTCTTCCGGTCTGGCACAGGGCTATGAGCTTGAAGCCATCGCCGGCTGTACCATCGGCGGCGTTTCCACCACCGGCGGTATCGGTACCGTTCCGGGTATCGTCATCGGTGTCCTGGTCTTCGAACTTCTTAAGATCGTCCTGCAGTTCTTAGGCGTCAACCCTTACTACAACTACATCGTTCAGGGTCTGGTCATCGTTGTCGCTGTTGCCCTCGATATCCGTAAGAACACGCGAAAGAAGTAGCTTAAACCAAATGACATGTAAAGCGGATAAGCGTCACTTATCCGCTTTTTTCATGTTTATGTTTCATAAAGGATAAGAAACGTTCATATATTCTTAAATGAGAACGATTACATATGCCAAGCGTTCCTTTTTCATACAAAGGTGCATGTAATGATGATAAAATGATTATGTTGAAACAGTATATCAGTGTTCATTTCATTTTTAAGGAGGCAAAAGTAAATGAAAAGAATCATGTTCTATGCTCCTGGAGACATCAGAGTAGAGGAAGCTCCGATTCCTGTACCGGGCCCAGGTGAGATCGTCGTTAAAAACAAAGTTACCCTGACCTGCGGTACCGATGTCAAGACCTACAAGAGAGGCTACCGTTATGAACCGCCTTTCACGATGGGCCATGAGATCGCCGGTGTCGTCTATGCGGTAGGCGAAGGCGTCACCAAATTCAAGGTAGGAGACAAGGTAGTTCCTCACAATTCCGCATCCTGCGGCAAGTGCTACTACTGTAAGAAGGGTCAGGAATCCATGTGTGTCGATCTGATCCAGAATCAGTTCAAAAACGGCGGCTATGCCGAGTATACCCTGATCCCTGAAAGGATCGTCAACCTCAACGTCTTCAAGATGCCTGAAGGCATGTCCTTCAAGCAGGCTGCATTACTTGAACCTCTGGCTTGTGCCTTATACGGTACAGAAATGACCAATTTTGACTTAGGCGACTATGTCTGTGTCAACGGCTGTGGCCCTATCGGTCTGATGTTCGTAAGGATGTGCGTACTTAGAGGCGCTCACGTCATCGCCTGCGACATGACGGAAGAAAGACTGGCTGTTGCCAAGAAACTGGGTGCCCAGGAAGTCATCAACATCAAGGAGCTTAACGGCAAGGATCAGGCTGAAGCTGTCAAGGAACTCACACCTGACGGCAGAGGTGTCGATGCGGCCATCGAAGCTGCCGGCTTACCGGAAGTCTGGAACATTGCCTTACATATGGCAAGACCTGGCGGTGAAGTCCTCTTCTTCGGCGGAACCAAGAAGGGCCTGGACGTACCGGTAGACACTACACTCGTACACTACTCCCAGCTGACCATGAAGGGCGTCTTCCATACCACTCCGGCTCATGTCAATGCGGCCTTTGAGATGCTGAAGATGAACGCCATCACGGCCGAGGACTTCGTTCAGAACGAATACGACATCGAACATACCGAAGATGCCATCGTCGAACACTCCATGGGCAAGGTCATCAAGAACTGCATCGTTTACCCTGACTAGAGTCAAAGGAATATGAATATAAGCTCGTACGAAAGTACGGGCTTATTAGTATGAAAGGAAAATTATGGATATTATAAATGTTGAATTCGTGAGAGAACTGGTGGAAGCCTGCACCTATTTCTGGGAAGCGGGCTGGGGCGAATGCCATGCCGGAAACATCTCTTATCTTCTCGATGAAAAGGAAGTCGAAGAAGTCAAGGACTTCCTCAAGGTCCATGCCACCGTACCGGTCGACTTCGATACGGAAGGACTTGAAGGCAAGTGCTTCATGCTGACAAGATCGGGATCGGCCTTCAGGACCATGAAGAAGCGCTACATGCACGACATGGGCATCATCCGTTTCATTAAGGGTGCCTATGAGATCCTGTGGGGCTTTGATGACGGAGAAGGCAGACCGACATCCGAACTGCCGGCTCATATCCTCTGTCACCGTGCCAGACTGCAGGATGATCCGAAAAACAAGATCGTCATGCACTGCCATCCGACCTATCTCAATGCCATGACCATGATCCATGAACTGGATGAAGAGGAATTCACCAAAACCTTATGGAAGATGAATTCCGAATGCGTGCTGGTCTTCCCTGAAGGACTGGCCATGCTGCCGTGGATGGTCTGCGGCGAAGGTCCTATCGGTCCGGCTACAGCGGAAAAGATGAAAAACAAGCGTGTCGTCATCTGGCCGTTCCACGGTATCTTCTCATCGGGCAATTCGCTCTTTGATGCCATCGGTCTTATCGAGACAATCGACAAGAATGCCCACGTCTATGTCCTGACCAAGGCCAACATGCTGCATTCGATGACCGATGAAAACGTCGAGGAACTGAGAAAACACTTCCATCTCTAGGAAGTACAAAATAATACCTGATAAAAAAAGACGGATCAGTTTCCGTCTTTTAATACTTCTGCAGGCGGTGATAGACTTCCGCTATCGGCAGTCCCATGATCGCATAGTAATCACCGTCGATCTTTCTGATGAACTTTGAGCCCAGTCCCTGTATCGCATAGGCACCGGCCTTATCCAGCGGTTCGTTGCAGCTGACGTAGCCGTCTATCTCCTCTTCGCTCATCGGATAGAAATAGACATCGGATACTACGGAGAAGGTCTCGGACATCTTTGCGGATATGATGGTAACAGCGGTTATGACCTGATGCTTATTGTCCTGAAGGAGCCTGATCATGTCCCTGGCTTCTTCGATGCTTTTAGGCTTGCCCAGTATCCTGTTGTCCAGTGTGACTATCGTATCGGAACCGATGACTGTCGCATCCTTATGATCCTTGTATACTTCATTGGCCTTTAAAAAGGAGAGCTTTTCTATTTCTCCTCTTAACGGTTTACTCTCGTCGATATTCTCTTCAATGTCGGCCACGATGATATCGAAAGGAATATTCAGGATGGAAAGTATTTCCTTTCTCCTTGGCGACTGCGATGCCAGTATCAGTCTCATTTTCTGATGTACCTGCTGTAGATGTAGTTTAATCCGACGGTCACCATGTCGGCTTCATAGTATTCGATCTCTCTGACGTCCTTGACGACCTGCTTGCCGAAACCGCCGCATGCTACCACCTTAGGTCTGGTGCCCAGTTCCGCCCTGATGCCTACCAGCAGGTATCTTAAAAGACCCACAAAGCCCTGATAGACGCCGACGTTCATCGCATCGATGGTGGTATTGGCCAGGAAGGACTCCGTTCTTTTTATCTCGAATTCCGGCAGCTTGGCGGCATTGTCCCAAAGGGTACCTGCGACCTTACCGAAGCCCGGAGCAATGATGCAGTGCTTGAAGACTCCGTCCTTGGTCACATGGGAAATGACGGAAGCCGTACCTAAGGATACCACCAGGAGCTCATCATGGAAGACATGATAGGCATAGGCACACATTACCAGCAGATCGGATCCCACTTCATCGACGTTAGGCGTATCGATGGTGATGCCGTAATTCTCTCTTGGATTTATGAAGATGGCATTCTTGCCGGTAAGGGAGAGGATGTCCTTCTTGAGTATCTCCGAAGCCTTAGGGACGACGGAAGATACGACGGTATCCTCGATCAACTCTTCCTTGAGATTATGTCTGTAAAGAAAATTCTGGATTATGGTTTTATAATCATCCTGTTTGGAATCATAGACCGCAAAGCATTCCTGACGGCCGTTCTCCCACAGGGCCAGCTTGATACTGGTATTTCCTAGATCAATGGTTAATAGCATATCTCAATTATATTATTTATTGCTTTTTTTATCTAATTTTTATATCATTAGTAGGCGCTCCGGGCGTGGCGAAACTGGCAGACGCGCTAGACTTAGGATCTAGTGGGCAACCGTGGGGGTTCGAGTCCCTTCGCCCGGACCAGAAGGATAAAGTAAAAGCCCGATAAGGGGCTTTTTTTGTTATAGAAGATAAAAAAGCGTAACAGCCCGTAAACAGGAAATCTTTTAAATATGGCCTTTTTATCGTCAGATCGGGCGTTTTTAAGGAAAAAACAGAAATAACAGATTTTACCTTTCTTACTCCGTATTTTAGACTAATCCTTTGTATATGACTTTCGTAGAATGAAATCGTAAACAGGAGATTATTTAAACAAAAAGGAGAAATAAGATGAAAAACTTAAAAGAGAACATAAAGAAAACTGTACTGGCCATCATGGTCGTCATGCTGGCAATGAACTTCGGATCACTCAAAACATATGCCGAAGAAGATGAAACAGTTTATGAACTGACTGCAGAAGAGACTCTCGATCAGTCAGAAGAAAACGAAGAGATCGCAGAAATGTCTGCAATGGAAATGACAGACATGAGCGTATACGAAGAATACGACCTTCAGGACGAAGAAGAGGTCCTGGCCATCGAAGAGGAAGCTGAAGAAGAAGTCAAAGAGACTGAAGAAGTTTCCTGGCAGAGCTACACCCTTTATAACTACATTTCCATCAACGAAGGCAAGAACTACATCAGCCTTAACACTCAGGAGAACGGCATCAGCGCACCGAAGTCCCCGGCTGAGTTCCAGAAGGAGCACGGCAACAAGAGATACGACCTCTGTGCAGGCGAATATGAGATCGCCGATTACGATCTGACCAGCCTGGTCCTTAACGTAGGCGGCTTCAGCTTCGTTGAGAAGAGCGTTGCTAAAGAAGGTCAGCCTTACTTCATCGCCAGACTGGACCGTGTTGAAGCGGTAGCAGCTGCCAACTTCAGACCTAGCAGCTATGTCGAAGGAATCATAAGCTTCACATCACTCGACAACAGCCATATCACTTTCCACCGCAACTGGTATCTGACTCTGGTCACTCCGATGACCAGCAACAAGCTTCTGACCGGCGTCCGCTTCGGCGACGGCAAGAACGGAATCGGCGACGGCAAGTACTACGGAATCGCATTCACCGAGAACTTCCAGGCGATCGACTCCCGATTCCTCCCATTCGGAACCAAGCTGAGCAAAGACCAGTACTGCATCGAAGACTATGACTTCACTGATCTGGTCCTTACATACAAAGGCGAAGCTTACGCCTACCGCCCTAACGGTCCGGTAGCCGGTGATGGCGAAAACTTCCATTACTACACCGTAAGCTTCATGAAGATAGACAAACTCAACAAGTCCACTTACGCAGGCGGTTACCTGGTAGAGAACTGGCCAGCATGGCCTCTTCTCAACAGCAACGCAGCAGGCAAAGACGGTTATCCGTATCTGGCAGGCTACTACCACAGAGATTATCAGGCTACCCTGATGGTCGGAGATGCACCGGTAGTCATCGAAGAAGAGTCAATCGTTGAAACGATCATCATGGACGTTGAAGAAGAAACGATCGCAGAAGAGAACGCTGCAGTCATCGAAGAAAAGTTGATCGTTGAAGAAAACGCTGAAGATATCGAAGAAAAGATGATCGTTGAAGAAGCTGTAGACGAGATCGTGGAAGAAACCGTGGTCGAAGTATCCGAAGAAGCAGCAGTTGAAGAGATCGTTAAAGAAGATTACGTAGCAGCAGATAATGCTCCTGTCCAGGAAACAGCCGCAGCAGCACCGGCAGCGACCGTAAACGCAAACACCAGCGCTTCTGATGCCCTTGAGATCAAAGACGAAGTTGCTCCTCAGGCAGAAGCAGACGAGCTCCTGATCGATGAAGCAGCCGCTCCAAAGGCAGCTCCGGCAGCCATCAAAGAGACCCGCGGCTGGGCTCTGATCAATATGATCTCTGCCTTACTGACAGTCCTGGCAGCTCTGGTAATGATCGTAAAGATGAATGGAAAAGCCTCCAAGCTTCTCGGAATCATCCCGGCAGCTCTGGCTATCCTGTTCTTCTTCCTGTCAGGAGACATGAGCGGTACGATGGTCATCGCCAACGGCAGCACCCTGATAATGATCCTCTTCCCGCTGGTATCCCTGCTGATCGCATGGATCACCAGAAACGGAAAGGAAGAAAACGAAGATAAAGAATCCGATCTGATCGAATCTCCTGCAGTCTGAACTCCATAAAGATCTGATCGGAAAAATAGAACTCCCGCAAGGGAGTTTTTTATGTAATGGCGGATCAGTTTATGAAATGAACAGGCTTTAGTATGTGATAATTAAGTAAATATGACATGAAAGAGGCCATAAGATACTTTTTAAGTATAATAAGGAATTCGAAAAAGGAATAAGAAAGAATAATTCATGAAGAAACATCTGTATGGCGACTCCGAAGCTTCAAATGTCCTGATACAGCTGATCGACGGGCATGATCTTTCGGGAATGGAAAATGAAGTTACATATATAAAGGAACACTTCGGTGATGATTTCTTTCTTATGGCGATAGAGGTAAATGACTGGGATCATAATCTGTCGCCATGGAAAGCTCCGGCCGTCTTCGGAAACAGGGATTTCGGTAACGGTGCAGCAGAGACACTTAAGGAAGCGCTGAAAGAAGTTCGTGATGATGGCAGACACTATTATATCGGCGGCTATTCCCTGGCCGGTCTGTTTGCCTTATGGGCCGTTTATCAGAGCGATGTTTTTGATGGCACAGCTGCTGCTTCACCCTCGGTATGGTTTCCGGGCTTTCTTGAATATGCGAAAGACAATGACATCATGACACGGAAGGTCTACCTCAGTCTTGGAGACAGGGAAGAAAAGACCAGGAACCCCGTCATGGCAGAAGTCGGAGACTGCATCAGAATTATCCATGCGCAGCTGGATGAAAAGGGGATCAGGAACACCCTTGAATGGAACGAAGGCAATCACTTCAAGGATCCGGACATCAGGACCGCCAGGGCCTTTGTGTGGCTCTTGGATAATAACTTATAATAAAAGCAGGAGGATAAAAGTATGAGAACAGTCATTACTTATGAAACCCAGCATGGCAGCGCGAAGAAGATCGCTCAGGCCATAGCTGAAAAGCTCGGATGTCTGGCCATCAACGTCGATACGCCTTATCAGGCCGAAGATGCATCCAAATACGATGCGTTGGTCATGGTCTTTAATTTCCGCGGACCTTATACCGCTCAGCTCACGAAACTGTTCCTGTCGAAGATGCAGGGAAAACTGGACAATAAACACCTGATCCTTATAGGTGAAGGCATCTTCTCAGAGAAGGAATTCCCGGTCGTTGCCAAGCAGATCGAAGACAGCATCGGCCATGCGAGTTTCACTACCTATTTCATCGGCGGACAGTTGCGAGTTGCCACACTGACACCTGAAGAGCAGTATCTTCTGAATGACTTCTCCAAGCTGACCGGTGTCACCATTACGGATATGGGTGAACTAAAGGACAGTGATATCGAAAAACTCTGCACCGATATCGAAGCCGGACTCAATGAACTTCCGGTGATCGCGGAAGAAGTGAAGAAGCAGTGGGTCTGTACGGTATGCGGCTACGTCCATACCGGCGATACGCCTCCGGAGAAATGCCCGGTCTGTCAGCAGCCCGGTTCCGTATTCAAGGAGAAAGTATAAAAAAAGAAGCTTAACCGAAACGGTTAAGCTTTTATTATGTCTCTTATTCGCTTATAGGCATGACGGCTTCTTCGACGAAGGTCCTGGCGCCTTCCTTCTTGAACAGCATCTCCATCGTCTTTGAAGCAGGGTTGCCTTCGACTATCATGCGTTCACGGAAGGCTTTGAGCTTTTCCCTGTATTCCGGATCGTATTCTGCATCCTTTATCGAATCAAGATAGGCTCTGATACTGTCAAGCGCCATTGAAAGCAGTTCCTCTTCTTCACCGCCTTTGATCAGCGAATAAGGACGTCTTTCCTTAACGTACCAGGCCGGCTTTTCATCATAGTCTTCAAGGCCCTTATATTTCTCATATACTTCGAAAAGACGCTCATCAGAAAGGCCTTCCTGGCCGCAGCCGTAGTACTCTGCGTAGACACAGCGCTTCTTCTTCATCGTCATCGCATCCAGCAGCAGAAACGGCAGCGTCACGCCATCCGGCATGAAGGACATGGTCAGCAGTTCCATCCCCACCTTTGAAGTGGTGTGCATGATCATCAGATGACCGAAATCCTTTATCCTGAATCTCTCGATGTCAAAATACATCAGCGGTGCCAGCTTCGGATACTTCAGATGGGCGTAACGCTCATCGGGTATCTCCTCTGTATCATAACCTGCAAGTATCTTTTTGGCCTCTTCCTTAAGCTCAGTTATCATTGTTCTTACCTCTTTCAATCTTATTATAGTATTCACCTGATGAGTATAATAGGTTAGATATAACTAACTGTCTGTATTATAATGACAGAGTAGAGGAAAAACATATGAACGTCACGGTAATAATCATCGAAGCGCTGGTCTTCGCCATCCTGTTTACGGTACTGGTCTTTTCATTCTATACCGACAAGAACAAGCATTCTCCTTCCAACATCCACAACTATCCTCCCGACATCCAGGAAGAGTATTTCAGGACTCACGAAAGGGTGGAAGTCGGATATAAATCGAAGAAGGTCATTGCGGCGAAGTCGCTGGGCATCGTCTTCTTTACGCTCGTCCTTTATGTCTGTGCCCGCATAGCCGGAGCATCGACATTCAGGGAAGGTTTTCTCTTCACCTTTCTTATGATGGTGTGGATCGGCTGCTATGACACCTTCTTCATTGACTGGGTCCTCTTCGCCAATCTGAAGATGTTCAGACTTGAAGGGACCGAACACATGGATAAGGCCTATCATCAGAAATGGTTCCATCTTAAGGGCATGCTGTTCCCGGGACTGATATTTGCCCTTATACCATCTTTGCTGGTTGGGTTTATAATATACTTAGTGAGGTAGATATATGAAAAAGAACATTCTTCTTATAGAAGGCGTCGTCCTTATGGGCCTGTTTTTAACGGTAGCGTCACTGACATACCTGGCAGTTGAAAACGTCGCCAAGATGAGCAAGCTGTAAGGGATCACTCCTTACGCCTGTTGCAGATGTATCGTTAGACAACGAATTCTTTTGTTTAGTCTGAGCATCCATAGTGATGCTTTTTTAATGCATTTCCGTTATAATCTAAATCATGAGCAGACTTAAGCTGGCCATCTTCGATATGGACGGAACACTCGTGAATACCGAACACTGCATGTGGTATGAATCGGAAAAGAAAGCCTTTCTCCATCTGGGTTATCCCTTTGACGAAAACTTCATCGATTCCTTCTGCGGAATGAATGAAAGGGATATCGCGATCACGATCCGCAACCGGTTCGGCGAAGACTTTCCGATGGATGAATACATGAGGATCGTCTATGACGAAAACCGCAATTTCCTTATGCATGGCGAGATACCGGTGATCGGCGGTTCCTTCGAGATCCTTGATTATCTCAAGGAAAAGGGCATCACCTGCTGCATAGCCACGGGTTCACCCAGATGGATTGCCGAACTGGCCTTAAAGAATACCGGACTGCTTCCGTATTTTGACTACATCATATCGGGAGACGAGATCTCCAAAGGCAAGCCCGATCCGCAGATCTATCTGACGTCCCTGGCTCATTACGGCTATGAAAAGGATGAAGCGGTCATCTTTGAAGACGCACCGCTGGGAGCCAGATCGGCCATCGATTCGGGGATACCGCTGATCTATATCCCTAACGTCATCAACGTACCGCAGAAAGAAAAAGACGAAGCTTTCAGGGTCGTGAACAGCCTTAAGGAAGCTCTGGAAATAGTAAAGACACTGGTATAAAAATACTTCCCCATGGGAAGTATTTTATTTGAACCTTCTGATCATCTCTCTTATCACTTCATAGTATTTATCTATGTTGATGCCTACGGCAACTCTGGAATTCGGTTCCCTGTCATAATCCGCAACGGTCATGCCTCTTTTTATGTCGTCGCCGTCGATGACGGAAGTATGAGCGTCTTTCCAGATCATGACCTCATCGCTTACCAGCGCGGATATCGCTATGGCGTCATGCATGGCTTCTTCATTGCGGAATTCGATCAGCCTCAGCATGACGTCCTTTACCGTTTCATCCGCGTCATCGATGCCCTCGAAGATGTCTTTTCTGAGCGGTGCCTGTCTGGTGACGTTTAGTCCGACCATATCGATAGGGATGCCGGTCTCAAAGACGATCCGGGCAGCTTCCGCATCATGCCAGATGTTGGCTTCGCCGTATTCGGTGACATTTCCCTTATCAAGGGAACCGCCCATGACCACGATCTTCCTTATCATGCCTTTTAAATCCGGATACTTATTGAAAGCCATTGCCAGATTGGTCTCAGGACCTACCGTTACCAGCACCAGCTCACCGTTAGAGAGTTTCGCTTCTTCATAGATTCTATCCCAGGCCGCAAGCTCATCAACAGCTTCCGTGCTTCTTTCAAGCTCCACATCACCTAAACCGTTGGCACCGTGGAACTTAGCCACCGGTTCATCAAAGTCTCTGGTCAGATACTTGTCTACGCCTCTGGCGACCTTCACGTCATCTCTTTTAAACAGATGCAGGATGTCCAGAGCATTTCTGGTAGTCACATCCGTAAGGTTATTGCCGCCTATCGTGGTTATGGCTCTTAAGTCAAAGAGTTCATCGAAGGCACAGCCGATGGCCATGCAGAAGAAATCGTCAACTCCGGGATCGGTATCGATTATGATGGGTATTCTGTTCATAAGCTTATCTCCTCAAGAATCATTATACCTGATAAAAACCAGGCTATAAGCACAGCAGGACCTGAATGGGCATTATCATAGATACGAACGTTGATAAGAAAACGCCCTTATTCTGTGATAAGATGAAAAAGTACTTTTAATATCAGGAGGCTTTATGGATAAGAAAGTTGACGCAAAGACTGAACGTGTACGTATCTGGGAAGATCTCTTAAAAGTAGCCAAGCCGGATTCCAAATTCAGCTGGCAGTTCTCGGAATTCATCTGTGACTATGAAGGAAGCGAAAAGGGCACTGAACTCTTATGTGCCACTGACATGTATAAGGATGCCAAAGTCATCTTTATCACTCCTGACAACAATCTGGAGACCTTAAGAGAAAGAGCCTTCAAGGATAAAAAGACCGTACTGATGACCAATTACGGCATTACCAGAGGCTTCTTCATCATCGAACCGGGCATGGTACCGGAAGGCAAGGAAGAAGTTGCTTCTCTGCTGGATGGTGTAGGCAGATACTGGAAACACCAGACACTGGCTCAGCTTGAAGAAAAGATCAGCCACATCGACATGATGGTAACGGGAGCCTCCGCCATCACCCCGAGCGGCATCCGCTTCGGCAAGGGACACGGCTACTTCGATCTGGAATATGCGATGCTTTCAACGATCGGCATTGCCGATGAGAAGACCGTCATCATCGGTGTGGGCCACGACTGTCAGGTAGCGGACGTACCGGTGGAAGTCGAGGAATACGATACGGCCATCGACTACATCGTGACCCCGACCAGGATCATCGAGACCAGACATGAATTCCCGCGTCCGAGTAAAGGCATCATCTGGAACCGGCTCTCTCCGGGCATGAGGGAACAGATCCCGCCGATCCAGGAACTGTGGTGGAGAGTGCACTGCAAATAAAAAAGAAGCTCTGCAGCGATGCAGGGCTTTTTATCTTAATGCAGGACATTATTTCTTGGGCGATTTGCAGGCCTCTTTCCGGAAGATGTTGGATAAGCGGCTTCTTGACATGTACGGGGCATCAGCATCGTGTGGCAGCGTATACGGCAAGGTTGCAAGCAGACAGAAAAAGAAAGAAAATAAAACTGTATTCGAGATAACGGTACCGGCCAGCTGTACGGCAGACATCATCCTGCCTGTTGGCAGGGCTGAGACCGAAGGTGAAGTATAAACGGCAACAAGGAAAGGAATATGATCATGAACGCAAAAGAGATTCTCAGCAGGATGAGTCTTGAAGAAAAGCTTAAGCTTCTGACCGGAGCCGATTTCTGGTCCACCAAGGCTTTTGAACAGTACGGCCTTCCTAAGCTTTACATGTGTGACGGTCCATTAGGACTGAGAAAGCAGGCCGCGGAAAGCGACATGCTGGGAATAAACAACTCCCTCCCGGCAACCTGTTTTCCGGCAGCTGTAACATTAGCTTCTACCTGGAACACAGATGTTACCATGGCCGTAGGAAAAGCGATCGGTGAAGAAGCCAGAGACCAGGGCATAGGCATGGTCCTGGGTCCCGGCGCCAACATCAAGCGTAATCCTTTATGCGGACGCAACTTCGAATACTACAGCGAAGATCCTCTCCTTGCCGGTGAACTCTCTGCTTCCTACATCGAAGGACTCCAGAGTAATCATATCGCCTGCAGCATGAAACACTTTGCGTGCAACTCCCAGGAAAGAGACCGCTTCACTTCCAACAGCGTCTTATCCGAGAGAGCTTTAAGAGAGATCTATCTGAAGGCCTTTGAGATAGCCGTAAAAGAAGCGAAACCGATGACCGTCATGTCTTCCTACAACAAGATCAACGGCGTCCATTCCTCCGACAATAAGTTCCTTCTAACTGACGTACTTAGAGACGAGTGGGGCTTTGACGGCATGGTCGTCACCGACTGGGGAGGCTTAAATGACCGCATCAAAGCCATCAAGGCCGGCAATGACTTATGCATGCCTGGTGACAGCGACTACATGGAAAAGGACGTGCTTGAAGCCGTAGAAGAAGGAAAGCTCAAGGAAGAAGACATCGACAGATGTGCCCTGAGGATCATAGAACTGGCTTTAAGACAGGCTGAAGTCGCCAAGAAGGAATATAAGGCCGATTACGATAAGCACTATAAAACAGCCCTTAAAGCGGCTCTGGAAGGCATCGTGCTCTTAAAGAACGATAAGGACATCCTGCCTCTTGATAAGAAAGAGAAAGTCTTATTAGTTGGTGCCATGGCGGAAAAGGTAAGATACCAGGGAGCCGGATCAAGCCACGTCAATGCCTATAAGCTGACCAATCCAACAGACGTATTTAAAAAGTGTGAATATGCGAAAGGCTGTGATGAAAAGGGCGATACCAGTGAAGAGCTCTTAAGTGAACTTGAAGCCAAGGCTAAGCAAGCCGACAAGGTCATCGTCTTTGCGGGACTTCCTGAAAGATATGAATCTGAAGGCTTTGACAGAGACGATATGAAGATGCCTGAAGGCCATATGAAGATGATCGAAGCAGCAGCCAGGGCCAATAAGAAAACGATAGTGGTCTTATTATGCGGCGGAGCCATCGAGTGTCCGTGGGCCGATAAGGTACAGGGGATCATCTATGCGGGACTGGCCGGTGAAGCAGCCGGAGAAGCTGTTTATAATGTCGTTTACGGCAAGACCAATCCATCAGGCAAGCTGGCTGAAAGCTGGCCGTATAAGTATGAAGATGTCATCACCCATGACTCTTTTGCAAAGACAAAAGACGCCCTGTACATGGAAGACATCTATGTGGGCTACCGTTACTATGAAAAGGCCGGAAAGGCTGTGAGATGGCCTTTCGGTTATGGTCTATCATATACGAGATTCTCCTTTGACAGAATGACTATCAAAGGAAACAAGGTCAAGGTCAAAGTCACCAATAAAGGCAAAGTCAAAGGCAAGGAAGTCATTCAGATATATGTCAGAGCGAACCGTCCTTCCCTGCACAGACCTTTAAAGGAACTTAAGCACTTCGAAAAGATCGAACTTGCACCTAAGGAATCAAAGACTGTAGAGTTTACCTTAAGCGACGAAGACTTCGCCGTATGGAACGAAGGCTGGAAGATCCCTAAAGGCAAGTACACGATCGAAGCCGGCAACAGCTCTGACAACATCCTTTTAAGTGAAGTGATAGACGTAGATGGCATTACCCTCAAGGCTCCTTATTACCAGAAGGGCAGCTTCTATGAGAAGTGCCAGGGCAAGCCGAAGCAGGAAGAATGGGAAAAGCTCTTAGGCTTTAAATATGAACCGGAAGCATTAAAGAAAGGCTCCTTCACCATGGATAATTCCGTAGCGGAAATGAAGGACTATTCGTTCGTGATGAAGATGATGTATAACGCCACGGAAAAGACCATCGCCAAGGGCTTTGGCGGTGTCGCCGATTACGATAATCCGGACTTCAGGATGATGATGAATGCGGCTGCCGCATCTTCCTTAAGAAGCATGCAGATAAACAGCGGTATGAAGGGCGGTCTGTTTGAAGGACTGCTGGAAATGGCCAACGGCCATTACCTCAAAGGCATCATGAAGATGATAAGGAAGTAATATGCGAAGCGTCCAGGCGATCATCACGGACATCGTCCTGAGCAAAGGCAAGGGCTTCGACAACAGTACCGACAGGGATTATGAAGCCGAAAGGAAAAAGAACGCCCGGATGACCGGTTTTAAGCTCTCTAAAGGCATGAGCCTTGAAGAGATAGACTTAAACGGTCAGAAGGCCGAACTGATAAAGAAAGAAGGCAATGACAAAGGACTGATCTTCTATATCCATGGCGGCGGCTTTACGACAGGTTCAGCCAGGGAAAGAAGGATCTTCACTTATCCGGCGGTAAGGAAATACGGCTATGACTGCATGTCCATAAACTACCGTCTGGCACCCGAGAATAAATGGCCCGCTCAGATCGAGGACTGTCTTGAAGCTTATGAGAATACATTAAAGATTGGCTATGATCCCAAGGACATCATCCTGATGGGCGAAAGTGCCGGAGGCACGCTGGTGCTCTCTCTTGGCCTGTTTTTAAAGGACAGGGGCTTACCGATGCCTAAGGTCATCGTAGCCTTTTCACCGGCCACCGATCAGTACGAGGACCTGCCTTCCCATAAGGCCAACATTAAGACGGACCGCATGTTAAGGGACGGAGTGGCCAAGGGAATCTGTGACGTCCTCTTCGACCATAAACCGAGTGAAGCAGAACTTAAGCAGTACCTGCTTTCACCTTATTACGGTGACTATGAAGGACTGCCGCCTATCCACTTATCCGCCAGCGACAGCGAAGTGCTTTATGATGATGCCAGGATACTGTATGAGAAACTCAAGAAAGAGGGACATGAAGTCATGTATGAAGAGGGGTACAGAGTATGCCATGCCTATCAGATCATGACCTACATGCCGGAATCAAGGAAGACACTTAAAAACATGTTCAGATACATCGAAGAGATCAAAGGAGAAGACAATGGAAAGATACGTAAAGGAAGTTCTTTCCAAGAGACATTGCAGTCAAAGCAGAAAAGAGCAGCTGTGAAGAAGTGATCGATGCCAATGATCCTTCACTCATGGCACCTCTCAGCATGAAGAAAGCCTTTGACGGTCTCTTAGGACATGAATTAGACAGTAAATATGACTACTTCAGATGTGCCTACCTGTCACTCGCAGATACCTACAGAAGGGCCATAGAAGCCCTGGAAACGAGCTTAAACAGAAAGTACACTAAGATATACATAGTAGGAGGAGGAGCCAAGAATAAGCTTTTAAACAGGCTTACACAAAGTACTACAGGCAAGGAAGTGATAGCATTGCCTATAGAGGCTACTGCCTTGGGTAATCTTAAGGTACAGATGAACAGATAAAGATCCGCATAGAGCGGATTTTTTAATGGATTTCTTCAGAAAAATAAGTTTATATAAACTTACTTGACAAACGGCAGTTCTTCGCATAAAATGAAGATGGTTAAGTTAATATAAACTTAAATTGGAGGTGTTCCGTGACATATAAAGAAATCTATGACTTTATAAACAGAGAACTGTTTAAAAATGGTATCACTTCATGCGTTCAGTGCCATGAAGCTGGTATTTCTCTTCTGTATTTATCTGTTTTCAGCCATACTTCAGAACCGGCTGATGCTGCAAAACAGATCCTTAATGCATATCAGGTAAGCTTCGATCTGATCGAAAGTATCAGGCCAGAGATCGAAAAACTATCAGACGAAGATATGAGAAAACTGATCATTTTATTCAACGAAAGGCTGGCCGAGTATAACACTGATTTCAGCAATAAGCTGATCTCTGATCTGGCTATAAGATTGCTCGATCCGGTACATGGAGATTTGATTTTTGATTTTGGCTGTTCTTATGGTTCTTTCCTTACTTATGCCATTGACTACTGCAAAGACAACAACATAGAAATCATGCAGTATACAGGCGTTGATATGAATATTAACGCTACCAACATAGCTAAAATGATCACGATGCTGCTAAAAGCACCAGGTTATTTTTCTGTCGGTGATTATTTGAGCGACAGCGCTTGGGGCTTTTCAAAAGGCTTTGTTTTTCCACCATTAGGGAAGTTTTTAAGCACCACAGGCAGGTACAAAAGCGTTGTGTTTGATGGATTGACCCTGTCCCATAACAGCCAGGGCTGGCTGTATGTTGACAGAATCATCCCGTTTCTAGGTGAAGAAAGAAGAATAGTCGCTGTTCTCCCTGCATCAGCATTATTCAGTTCAAATACAGAAGAGTATAGAAAAGAGCTTCTGAAGAAAGGCTATATTGAAGGAATAGTGGAATTACCGGCAGGTTTTATATACAGAACAAGTGTCAAGATGGCCATGGTA
Organism: Erysipelotrichaceae bacterium; assembly: GCA_017431825.1. Lineage (GTDB taxonomy): Bacteria > Bacillota_I > Bacilli_A > Erysipelotrichales > Erysipelotrichaceae > Colivicinus. The sequence continues at coordinate 148,604 of JAFRKI010000009.1, forward strand.
GTCTTGTCTACAGACAATACCCACGTCAAGTTCGTCAAAGCCGAAGACAATAACAGCAAAAACGTCAAGAGACAGAACAATAAGAATCTGGATATAGACCGAATTATAGAAGACTACCAGAACAAGGCAGAAGATTATTATCCTGTCGAAGAACTCCTGACGTTAAATACTTTACAGTATTCGGCAATATCAAATAAAACCAATAATGTAAAAGATGGCAAAAAACTTGGCGAAGTAGCGGAAGTGATCACCGGTGCTCAGTATACTATTAGCAAATTCACAGATTCACTCTCTGTCAAGCCAACCGAGCGGCAGATCGTCGTTTCCAGCGATATAGAAGACGGAGTAGTCGACTGGGATTCCCTGCCTTATATATATGGCTTCGAACATTTCGATAAGTATAGTGTCAAAGAGGGCGATCTGATCATGACTAGTAAGAGTTCTAAAGTCAAGATCGCTTATGTGGACATTAAATCTAAAAACAAGATCATAGTTACCGGCGGAATGCTTATTATAAGACCAAGCAAGGAGTTGGACGGAATGTTCCTAAAGATCTACCTGGATTCAGAAGAAGGACAAAGAGCCTTAAGATCTGTTCAGAAAGGAAATATCATAACCAGCATCAATGCTAAGGACCTTAGGGAAATACTTGTTCCTGTGCCATCCAAGAGGCATCAGAAGGAACTTTCAAAGGAGTATAACAACAAACTGTCGACCTTGATCGCTTTGAAAGAAGAAGTCAGAAAACTGGAGAATCAGTTAAAAGATTTCTATAAGAAGGAGGCTGATTATTAGTGCCATATTCATTAGCTCAAAAAGCAGCGATCAAGACTAAAGCGTTCGCAAAACTGACGCTTGAATTCAGTAATGCTGATAGCGATGAAGAAATCGAACGATTAGCCATGAAATATGGTATCAGTATAGATGAAGAACCGGTTTATGTTAACACCCATCAGATGAAAATACTGGTATTTGGTGATTTGGCAGGAAAAGTCAATGAGTATAAAAAGGCCGCAAGAATGTTGGGCATCAACGCTGACAGTCTGGAGTTTGAGAACGATTACTCTAAGCTTGGAAACTATAATGTGGCTAAGTTAAGAAACTCAAACACATATTCTGATATAATTATCGGTCCTAATCCACATAAGCAAAGGGGAATTAACGGGCATACAAGTCTTATTGCAATGTTGAGAAGCAATCCATCCGAGTTCCCAAAGTGTATTGAAGCCCATGCCAATAACGCTCTTAAGATCACGATCTCAAACTTTAAAGAAGCGTTGCTTAATACGAGGTTCATAGAGGCATTAAACCAGTAACATAGAAATGCCCGTTGCATTTAAATATAATAGATTTATAGAAATTAATAAAGGATTATCATGGATAGTTTATTACCAGAAGAAAAAGCAAGAGTAAAAATCGACAAGCAATTGATGAATGCCGGATGGGATGTTGTCTCTCGAAATGAGTACATTCCTGGTACTACTTCCGCTATAAAAGAAACTCTTATGGCAGGTAATACAGAAAGCGATTATTTACTTTTTGTAGATAATAAAGCAATTGCTGTTGTAGAGGCAAAACGAGAAGAAAATCAACTTGGCGATGAAGTTAAACGGCAAGCCGAAGACTACTCTATTAACCCTCAGAATTGGTACGGATTGTGGTTTCCTGATCGGATACCACTAGTCTATCTTGCCAACGGTAAGAAGATACTATTTAGGAATATGCTGCAACACGACAGCAAATACATTGAACTTTCCGAGATGCATTCTCCAAAAAAGATGTTGCAATTAATTGGAAAGACATCTGTGTATGGTGCACTGCCTCGCTTGGAAAAACGCGGACTGCGTGATTGTCAGTATTCTGCAGAGATACATTTTGAGGAATCTATTAAGGCCGGAAACAAAAAGAATCTGGCGGTTTTAGCCACTGGTGCTGGAAAAACATATCTTGCCTGTTTGGCTAGTTATCGTCTTTTAAACTATACTCCAACTAGAAGAATTCTATTTCTTGCAGACAGAAATAATCTAGCACGTCAGGCAGAGAATGAATTTAGCACCTTTAACCGGACAGAAGGCCATCAGGAGATGAGCTCATTGTATGAGATTAAACGCCTAAAAAAGGATAATGACATCAAAGCCGATATTGTTATTTCAACGATTCAAAAGCTCTTTTCCGTATTAACGGGTAGTGCTATTTCAGATAATGATGACGAAGACGCGGAAGATGAAAACAATGCTGCAGAAGAAGAAAGAGGGTACAGTACAGTAATACAGCTTGGTAACGATTTAACACTTCCGCCGGACTACTTTGACCTGATCATAGTTGATGAATGCCATAGGTCCATCTATGGTAAATGGCGTGCAGTTCTTGATTATTTTAAAAGTGCCCTTGTTCTTGGCTTAACCGCTACACCAACACCTGAAGCATATGCGTTTTTTAACAATAATATTATTGAAGAGTACACATACGAGGATTCGGTTGTTGACGGCGTCAACGTTCCTAATCGTATTTACCGTATTAAAACACTAGTTACTGAGCATGGTGGGGCTATAAGACCAGGTACAAACGTGACAGAAACCTCCCGCAAAACCGGGCAAGAAACAGACCACATGGTCCGTCAGCGTATCGATTATGACACCACAGTGCTAGATCGGTCTGTCGTAAATCCTGATCAAATCAGAGAGATCCTTATTGCATATAAAAAGTCAATCTATGAAGATCTTTATCCAGATAGAGATAAGAGATGGGAATATATTCCAAAAACACTGATTTTTGCTAAGGATGATTACCATGCTTCACAAATCGTTGATATTGCAAAGCAGGTATTTGGTGAAGAGTTCGAAGACGGAGCGGTTCCGGAACACTTTGTACAAAAGATCACTTATACTGCAGAGGATTCTAATGGTTTGATTCGTGATCTACGAACAGAGAAAGATTTCCGGATTGCTGTTACTGTTACCTTAGTTGCTACAGGAACTGATGTAAGACCACTTGAAGTTGTGCTGTTTATGAAAGACGTTCAGTCAGATGTTCTCTATACCCAGATGAAAGGCCGTGGCTGCAGAGTTATCGATGATGACAAATTGTGTGAAGTCACACCAAATGCAAACACGAAAGAATGCTATTACATAATCGATGCGGTCGGTGTTACCGAGCACGAAAAAAATATCCCTCATCCAGGTAGAGAATCAGGCTTTGGATTTAAGACGTTAACTTTAGAACAGCTTCTAGAGCATTTGTCTCACAATGAATTGAGTGACGATAATCTATGGTTACTACGCGATTACTGTGCCACTATTAACCGTCGATATGAAGATAATGCTTTGTTCGGAAAACATCTAGATTATTTCATTTCGACCTTTGGCTTCGCACCGAGAACAATTTCCGGGAACATTCAGACTGCTACGGACAGTGGTTTATTGATTGAATACCAGTACATTGATCCATCGCACGATAATACAGAGCGTATGAATCTAATATACAGTCTGATCAGCAACATCGATGCGCGTAAGAAACTACTGGAGATGCAACGAGGCTATATCATTCGAACTGAAGAAGATCCAGATGAATTGATTTATGCTGGTTTCTCAAAGGAAAGTGCAAGGTCTTTTATAGAAAACTTCGAATTGTATCTAGAGAATAACAAGGAAAGAATCGAAGCATTGAGAGTAACCTATAATCTCGAAGATAAAATCATCACTCATTCCATGCTGACAGATATGCAGGAACAAATGCTGTCGGAAAATAGCCAGTATACACCATATCAAGTTTGGAAGAACTACAGAGTATTAGATGACCTCGGTGACGTTGATGAACCAGATCTGAAGACAAATGTAAATGCACTGACGAATATGCTTCAGATTATAAGGTTTGCTTTTGGAAAAAATCAGAAGCTTACAAGTATATTCAAAGGATATTCTCAGCGTTTCAGCCTTTATTGCGGACAAGCACAGCGTGTTCTGACTGATGACCAAAAAGACATCATGAAGCAAATTGGAGATTACGTTATCAATGATGGGGCTATCACAGTAGATGAATTAAACGAAATCGATACAGATCTTTGGCGTAAAGGTGTTCTAAACTTCGGCGTTCCAATGCTCACCGAAGAAATGAATAAAATGTCAAGGTTCGTATTACGGGCTTAACAAGGAGAAAATATGGCAACAACACAGAAAACAGAATCTGCCTTGATTTCAAAAGTTTGGAGCATTGCAAATGTTCTATCTTCTGCCGGTGTAGGATTCACAGATTATATAACACAGCTCACGTATATCCTCTTCCTAAAGATGGACGATGAGAAAGAATCTATAGGGTTAAAGAGCCACATTCCGGAAGGATACAAGTGGAAAGATCTTCAGAATCTAAGCGGAACCGATCTTGTTGAGAAGTATGAAGAGATATTGAAGGAACTCTCAGAATCCGATGGCTTGATTGGTACCATCTTCACTAAAGCAACGAATAAAATCTATCGTCCGGTTATGCTTAAGAAAGTTATTGATATGGTCGCAGAAGATAACTGGTATATGATGGACGGGGATCTTAAAGGTGCCATCTATGAGAGCATTCTGGAAAAGAACGGACAGGACAGAAAGAGTGGTGCTGGCCAGTATTTTACTCCGCGTGCTTTGATTTCTGCCATGGTAGATGTGGTGGATCCGAAGATTACCGAAACTTTGGCAGATCCGTGCTGCGGTACAGCTGGTTTCTTGCTTATGGCATATGAACATATGCGTACGCAGAGTAGAGACGTTGAAAAGCAACGCTTCCTGAAAAACAATGCATTGTTCGGCGCAGATAACACCTCACTTGTTGTAACCCTGGCGTCTATGAACTTGTATCTACATGATATCGGTGTGAGCAAAAGCCCTATTCTGTATCAGGACTCACTGATCGATAAGTCAGATAAGATGTTTGACATCGTGTTGACAAATCCTCCTTTCGGAACACGACCACAGGGTAGTGTAGATGTTTCGGCAAACCGTCCGGAATTCATCAAAACATCAGACAATCAGGTCAACTTCTTGCAGCATATTATGTCTATCGTAAAGACCGGCGGAAGAGTTGGCGTCGTCATGCCTGACAGCATTCTGACCGATGGTGACTCAACCAAGAGAGTCAGAGATAAATTGTTGAAGGATTACAACTTGCACACAATTCTTCGATTACCTACAGGTATCTTTTATGCGAATGGCGTAAAAACCAATGTTCTTTTCTTTGAAAAAGGCGAGTCAACTAAAGACATTTGGGTTTATGACTATCGTACCGGTGTAAAGCACACGATGGCAACAAAACCTATGACAAGAGAGCATCTGCAAGACTTTGTAGATTGTTATTGTTCTGGTCATATGGAAGACCGCAAAGAAACTTATGACGCAGAAACCAATCCTAACGGGAGATGGCGCCGGTACTCTGAAAACGAAGTCAAAACACGAGAGGACTTGAATTTCAAATGGATCGACTTCACTGAAGAAGATGATCGTTCTGTATCTGAGATTCTGGACGAAATGCAGGAAGAAGCCAACGGTATTAATGAAGCGGTATCTCGACTGAAGGAACTGCTGGGAGGATTAGAGCTTTGATTGACACACAGGCAATTAGAAATAAAGTGTTGGATCTTGCTCTGAACGGACAATTGACAGAACAACTGCCAGAAGACGGTACAGCAGAGGAGTTATACCAACAGATCCAGGAAGAAAAGCAGAAGCTCATTAAAGAAGGCAAGGTTAATAAGCAGAAGCAGCTACCTGAGATTGCTGCGGAGGAGATTCCGTTTGAAATACCGAATAATTGGAAGTGGATCAGATGGGGAGAATTATCGTTTCGAATACAGTACGGATATAACGCTCCGGCGCAGCAAACCGGACGTATAAAGATGGTGCGCATAACAGACATCCAGAACAATAAAGTGATTTGGGAATCGGTGCCTTATTGTGACATCGATCAAGAAAGAATTGAGGAATATCAGTTAGAACCAAACAATATTCTATTTGCTCGAACAGGCGGAACAGTTGGAAAATCTTTTTTGGTTGAGAAAGTAGAAAATGAAGCAGTTTTTGCGGGGTATCTAATTAGAACAAGCTTTAGTTCAATGTTGAGCGCAAAATATATGAAATATTTTATGGAGAGCCAACTGTACTGGAAACAATTACGGGACGGTACAACAGCAACTGCTCAACCAAACTGTAATGCCAAAACATTGTCTAAAATGATGGTTCCTCTTCCACCGTTTGCTGAACAAGTGCGTATTGTCGAAAAGATTGATAAAACATTTTCTATCCTCGATACCATTGATGAATTACAGTCAAAATACACTGATAATCTATCTGTACTTAAGAGCAAGCTGATTGATGCTGCCATTCAGGGCAAACTGACAGAGCAATTATCGGATGACGGTACGGCAGAAGAACTGTTTCAGCAGATTCAGAAAGAAAAGCAAAAGCTAATTAATGAAGGTAAGATTAAAAAAGAGAAGGCTCTACCTGAGATTAGCGAAGAAGAGATTCCATTTAAAATCCCGGCCAATTGGAAGTGGGTACGTCTTGGCGAATACTGTCAAAAAGTAACAGACCAAGTTGCAAGTGGTAGTTTTGCTTCTCTTAGGGAGAATGTACGGTCACTAAAAACTCCTGATTATGCAATCATGGTTAAAACCTCAGATTTTGCGAACGGCTTCACAGAAAATCTGACATATACTGATAAACATGGATATGAGTTTCTTGCAAACTCGAATCTATTTGGTGGTGAGTTAATCTTAAGTAACGTAGGATCTGTCGGCAAAATCTTTATTGTTCCAAAACTGAAAAAAAAGATGACGCTTGCACCAAATGCCGTAATGGTAAAAATGGTTCAAGAAGAAGGGAAAGACTTTTTATACTATTTTTTACTATCTGCACAAGGAAACAAGGAATTGGAAGCTATTTCGACAGGAATTGCTGTTAAGAAATTCAACAAGACAGAACTCAAAAAGATTCTTATCCCGTTACCACCAGCATCAGAGCAAAAGCGTATTGTTCGAAAAATCAACGAGTTGATATCAATCTTCGAAGCTTAAGCAAATGCAAATAAACGGAGGGCTGTAACATGAATCCACTCGATGAAAGTGAACTGTTCAAGATATTTAAAACAAGCACAGAATATCCTGACAGACTGATAAAACGCGAAGATAGAAATCACGAATTCAAGACTTCTTTTAATATAGCGAACGCGGCAACGTACCTAAAAACGATTGCAGCGTTTGCCAATAACGAGGGCGGATATATCATATTTGGTGTTCAAGATAAACCGCACATTATGCTCGGCCTTGATGAAAAAGGACTTAATAGGTTTTCAACCTTGCCAGTGGAAAAATTCACTCAGATTATGCATGATTATTTTTCTCCGGATATCGAGTGGACAAATTGTATATACGAATACAGGAACCTCTCTTTCGGTATCATCTATATATATCCAGCAAAGGTAAAACCGATTATTTGCAAAAAGAGTTACGACTGCTCCACAGAACAGAAATATTCGCTCAAGGAGTCAGATATCTATTACAGATACGGTGGAAGAACTGAGAGAATAAAGTATCCAGAGCTTCAGCGGATAATTGATGAAAAGCGAGCGATTGAAGAGCGACAATGGATGAGATTCTTATTTGATGCTGCTCGAGTTGGCGTTGAGAATGCTTGCATAATTGATCTTACAAAAGGCGAAATCAGTGGTGCTGGTGGAAGGATCGTCATTGATGATGATTTGTTGAAAAAGATATCCTTCATTAAAGAAGGGGAATTCGTTGAAAAAGCTGGAGCCCCAACGCTTCGTCTAATTGGTAATGTTCAAACTATAGAGACCGGGAAGATGGTAGTGGCAGCTACAAAGAATGTTATAAAAGCAATCGAGCAAACCGATATTGTTGAGTCATTTCTTAATGATGAACAGGTTGAAAATGCTATCGATTATATCAAACGGATCTGTTCGTCAACTTCTGGCAATTTGCCGGTTTATCATTATTTGCGTCTCTGCGGAAAAAGCAAGGAAGACATAATTAACGAACTGGATGATATGACCGTTCGAGGAAATGCTAAAAAGACGCTTATTTCACGGCTCAAAGGTGAACGAATATTGGAAACAAAAATCTTCTCCACAAAGGATACTCCAGTTTCGCTGAACAGAAAGAAATACTTAGAACTCTGGCTGTCAGAAAAAATCCCGGATTTTAAAGTAGGAGATAGGAACCTAAATGCCTGTATTGAATCATTACTTTTTATCGATGTAGATAAAATTAGATTTCACGAGTCGTATATCAAGAAAAAAATACTTGTTTTTTACAAGAGTTATTATGAATCATCAAATCCGACACTTGCCCAGATTTTCAGAACCTCAATATGCTATATTGACGAGATGTTAAACAGGATATGAACCATAATAGACGATTCAAAAATCTTGTTGAGTACATTACTGCATATTTCAAATTCCAATAAGCTTTTTCTATCTCCCCAATTCTTCCGCTCTGTTGATGCATTTCGTATTCGCATCAGCTATGATCCTGTTCATATTACGGTTTCTCATTTCCGTAATGGCTTCTATGGTAGTACCACCCTTGGAACATACCTGATCTATCAGTACGCTTAAAGGCTTGTCGCTTTCTTTCATCAGATAACCTGATCCTATGACCGTCTCTATCAGAAGATCCTTGATATCTTCTTCCTTGAATCCTCTTTGCTTCATGTCTTCAAGGATACATTCGGTAAGATAGTAGACATAGGCCGGTATCGATCCATTGACGCATACCATGGCATTTATCTTGTCTTCAGATATGTCCTTGCATAGACCCAGGCATGAGAACATTTCCTTTACGTATTCATAGTCTTTGCTGTCACAGTCATCTGACCTGCATATCACCGTAGATCCTTTGTTTACCAGCAAAGGCGTATTGGGCATGGCCCTTATTACCGGTATCTTACCAAGCTTCTCTTGCAGATACCTGATGGAATAGCCGGTAACTATCGAAAGGAGCACTTCGATATCCGTGCCTTTCATCTTATCCAGCACTTCATCGCTGTCCTGTGGTCTTGTGGCCAGTAAGACGATATGGGCCCTGTTACAGACGTCTTTTTCATCTGTACAGGTTTGGTATCCTTCTTGGTGACACGTCCTGTTTATGGCCTCATTGGGGTCATAGACACAGATCTTTTCAGGCGTAAGAAAACCTGATTTACAGACACCTCTGGCTATGGCCATTCCCATATGTCCGCAGCCGATAAATCCCAATACATGATCTTTCATTTAATATGCTCCTTATGTTTTAAGTAATTATACTATACCGGTACATAAAAAAAGCCCTCATTAGAGGGCTTTCATTATCTCTTGTTATCAGTGTTATTTCTTAACTACTTCAACAGGTGAATCGGAATTCTTCTTTACTGCTTCGATGCCGTTCTTCAAGCCGCGGTTATCGTTGTAGCCCTCGGAATGACCGATGTTCTGTCCGTTCTTGGCGATCAGTCTGAAACGAAGCTTGCCGCCCTTGTCTTCATATACCTGGAACTTAGGGTTTCTCTTCTTTTCACCCTTGGTCAGATCTTCAACTTCAGCATGCAGAGCATTGTTGGCTACCGACAGGATACCGCGCTTGGCAGTCTTTGTTGATGCATATAACTGTGAGGTAAGAATGATCTCACCGTTGCCGGACTTCAAAACGAAATGACATTTCTTGTCTTCATTTACAGTGATTAAGTATTTGCCCATATTATTTCCTCCTGTATAGGGTCACTTTATACTTTTATTGTAGCAAATATTACTATCAGTCAATAATAAAATGTTGATTTCCGGGCAACATATTATTCCTTCTTTGTCTGTAGAATGAAGGCAGATAAAGAAAGAAGGTAATAAAGATGAATGTTTATACTGCTGATGAACTTGTGACAAAGTGTGTGGAGTACCTGAAGGGATTACTCTCAGGTACGGAGATCTCGACATTTGAGATCGTAGAAGAGATCGCCGGTAAGAAGCATGCGGATCTTTACGATCTGACGGATATCCACTTTAGAGTAATGGAAGAAGCTGGCAAGGAAGGGATCATGTGCGACAATTCCGCTTATGGCGACATGCTGATGGGCATGCCTTACAGTATCCCTTATATCGTCTCCTTTAATGCCGATCGTAACTGATGTCATCTCAGAATCATCATTGCTGACTGAAACCAGAAAAGTAAAATCCTGACTTAAGTGTTAGAATATCCTTAGGACATGAAAGAGTACTTATTATGAGTGAAAACGTGATCGAAGAGATAAAGAAGAAACTTAGGGAGATAGAGCTTAAGGAAGACGTTACCATCCTTATGGCCGTTGAATCGGGAAGCAGAGCCTGGGGTTTTCCTTCGGCTGATTCCGACTATGATGTCAGATTCATCTATAAGAAGAATGATGTCAGTGAATACCTGAGACTTGAAGGAAATAAGGACGTTATCGAGTGGGAGCTCAATGACGTCTATGACATCAACGGCTGGGATGTGGACAAGGCTCTTAAGCTCCTCCATGATTCCAATCCTACGGTCTTTGAGTGGCTTAATTCACCGATAGTATATAAACATACTCCTTTTATTGAAGACATCAGAAAGGTGCTCAGAAATCAGTTTCAGACCATCAAGGGCTGTCATCATTATCTGTCCATGGCGAAGAAGAACTACAATGAACATCTTTTAAAGGATGAGGTCATCTATAAAAAATACTTCTATGTCTTAAGACCTCTGCTGGCGGTGGAATACATCCTTGACTATCAGACCTATCCGCCGATGTCCTTTAAGGATCTGACGGCTCTGGAAGCCGATGATGACATCAAGCCGGTCATCCTTAAACTGTTGCAGGTCAAGGCCAACATCTCCGAGAAAGACAGGGGAGAGAAGATAATCAGGCTCAATGAATACATCGAAAAGAAGCTTAAGGAACTGGAAGAAAGAGTAGCTTCCCTTAAGAAGGAAAGGACCGAATGGGAGGAACTTGATGATCTGTTCCTTAAGGTCCTTAATACCGAGTATGACAGTGTTCCTTCGGATGAGCTGGTGGATATCGAAGGCGATGATGAGCAGTTTTCGAATAACGATTACTACTGATCATCCGGAAATAATATGATATAAACTGCGGCTGTAAAAAAGCCGCTTTTTATATACCTGACTATGAAATAAATTAGGAATTATGAAGTATTCCGTCAATAAAGATATAGAGGAGAAAGGAGCTGAAATGACCTGATATCTTTATACTTACATTGTAAATACAATGAACTTGCATTGAAACTATTCAGATGATAATATGGAACTGATAAAGGAGAAGGTATATGAGTAACTATGATTCTTCATTAACAGTCAGAACAAATTCCAGGGTCAAGAAAAGCGCCAAGGAGCTGTATGCTGATCTTGGTCTGGATCTTTCCACAGCCATCAATGTATTCTTAAGAAAATCAGTAGAATGCGGGGGTTTTCCTTTTGAAGTAAGAAAGAAAGTGCCGAACGAAAGACTGATGGCTGCCATAAAAGAAGCTGATGACATACTGGACGGAAAGATAGAAGCCAAGAGATACAGTTCTGCCAAGGAAATGTTGGAGGATGTAATGCGTGAGTGATTAAGTACCATATAACAACCACTTCACAATACAGAAAACGCTGAACAGAATAGTAAAGAGAAAAAAGAATAATATATCCGAGCTGTTGAAAGTAATAGACTGTCTGGCGTCTGGCATAAAACTGGCTCATAAATACAAAGATCATTCATTAAGTAAAGACAGAAGAAAGTACGGAAAATATAATGCGAGAGAGTGTCATATTGAAAACGACTTTCTTTTAATTTACTCATTAACGAGTATTCGAAGGAGATATCTCTTATCGATTTAGGAACTCACAGCGATCTGTTCTGATGTGAAGACATTAAGCCGCTTAGGCGGCTTTTATTCGTGTATTATAAATACTCTAATCATCAGTCTTTATTTCATATATAATGTATCTAAGCTCATTAGAGTAGGGATAACGCGTTAAGTGCTGTCATACGGGACGTTGATGACAGACGAAGAGAGATCGCGGTGTTATCCCGCGTCCGCTGGAGGTATATATGAGAAACATAAGAACTAAGGATCTTGTTATGATAGCCCTGCTGATAGGCCTTAACATCGTTTTGTCACGTCTTGTTCCGGTGATCAATGCCTGGAACATGAAGATATCGCTCACTTTCGTAACGCTGCTGCTGGCAGGTTATCTCTACGGTCCGGTAGGAGGAATGCTGGTCGGAGGACTGGGAGACCTTATCGGATCGCTGCTTTTTCCGATCGGTGCCTACAATCCTTTATTCACGCTCACGGCCGTGATATCCGGTCTCATCTTCGGTATCTTCCACTACAACAACACCAAGCTCATCAACACCGTATTAGCCTGCGTTATCAATCAGATAGGCTGTTCGCTGCTGCTCAATACCTGGTTCATTTCCATCGTCTATAACGCCTCGTTCAAGGCCCTGTTATCCACAAGGGTGATACAGGCCGTAGTCATGCTGGTGATCGAGTTCATCATCATCAGGATGATCGAACCGCTGTTTCCGCATCTGAAGGGCATGCTTAAGTGATGGATAAAAAAGAGATCGTATCCTTCATCGAGGACAGGCCCTGGGTCAGGGAAGCCAAAAGGCTGGAAAGGACAGCCAGGCTTCTGAAGGCTCTGGGCGATCCCCAGAAAGGACTGAAATACATCCATGTGGCCGGTACCAACGGCAAGGGATCGTGCTGTGCGATGCTGACAGGCATCCTGATGGATGCCGGTTATAAAGTCGGCACCTTTACTTCACCGCACCTTATCGAATACAACGAACGTTTCTGCATAAACAACGTTCCCATAAGCGATAAGGATCTTTCAACTATCATTGGAAGAATAAAGAAAGCCGTAAGGAAACTGAACTTTGAACCGACGGTCTTTGAGATACTGACGGCCATCGGCTTTACCTACTTCAGGAAAGAAAACGCTGATATCGTGGTGCTGGAAGTGGGACTGGGCGGCAGATACGATGCCACCAACATCATTGACGATTCGCTGGTTTCCGTCATCATGAACATCGGTCTTGAACATACCGAGATACTCGGCGATACCCTGGGAAAGATAGCCTATGAAAAGGCCGGTATCATCAGGGAAGGCGGTCATGTAGTAGCCTACGGCAATAAGAAGGAAGTCATCGACGTCTTTAAGAACGTATGTAAAGAAAAGAAAGCTCATCTGAAGATCACCGATTTCTCAAAGATAAAGATCAGAAAGGAAGGCCTTAAGGGCCAGGTCTTTGACTACGGAACTCTTAAGAACATCGAACTGTCGCTTTTAGGCAAGCACCAGTTTTATAATGCCGCTGTCGTCATCGATACGGTAAAGGTCCTTAATAAGAAGGGCTTAAAAATAAGCACCAGGAATATCCGTAACGGTCTTAAGAATGCGGTCTGGGATGCCAGACTTTCTGTCCTGAACGAAAAGCCTTTATTCATCCTTGACGGTGCCCACAATCCGCAGTGCGCACAGGCTCTAAGGAGATCGCTGCCTAAGCTTCTGGGAAAGAAGAAGGCGGTCATGCTGTACGGAACATTGAAAGACAAGGACTATGAAAGCGTCATCGACATGATGGCTCCTTACGCAGAGGAGTTCATCTGTCTGACACCTGATTCCGTGAGAGCACTGCAGGCAAAGGATCTTGCGAAAGCAGTAAGAAAAAGAAAACTCAAAGCGGCCGTTGCAAACGATGTCGAAGACGGCATAAATAAGGCTATAAGGAAAGCCGGGGAAGACGGCGTCATCATCGCTTTCGGATCATTGTATCTGGCCGGCGATATCAGGGAAAAGTTCGCCAAATTACAGTATAATAATCAGTGATATGAAGAAAGTATTGATCGTACCTAATCCTTATCTGAAGGATAAAGAGAATATCATAAGAGATGTCATCGCAAATCTGGGAAGTATCGAAAGTTCCGTTTTTGATGAAGGCCTGGATAATGAGGAAGCCTATGAGAGACTTAAGATGATGTTGGAAGACTGCGACTGCATCATTACCCTGGGCGGAGACGGTTCCATCCTCAAGGTAGCGGAATGCGCAGCCCGCAAGGGTCTGCCTTTACTGGGAATAAACTACGGCAGCGTGGGTTATCTTACCGGTCTTGACAAGGACGAACTGGAGCTTTTGAGCGATCTGGAAAACGACGACTATGAGACCGAAAGCCGGATGATGCTGGAAGTCATGGTCATGGCTGACCGGGAATACCATCAGCTGGCTCTAAATGACATCATGATCGTCAAAAGCGAGATCAACGTTCCGATAAAGCTCATGGTCAATGACAGCGACCTTTATTACGGAGACGGCATCATCATCGCCACTCCTACCGGTTCCAGTGCTTACAGCTATTCGGCAGGAGGACCGCTGCTTATGGAAACATCCAGGGAAATGGTCCTGACGCCTATCTGTCCGGTAGGAAGAAAGCAGTCCTACAGGATCTATGACGATGACAGACAGCTTGTCATAAAGTCGATCAGGGATACCCGTGATGAGGCCATCGTCAGCATCGACGGTTTCAGGCCGATAAGGATAAATAATAAAAGCACTGTACAGGTCAGTGCTTCTAAACTTGATCTTAAACTGATAAGGATCTGAAAAAGGTCCTTTTTATTTCTTCCAGAGATCTTCCGGATAGAAACCTTCGTCCTTCAGCTGCTGGATACGGCCGACAACGATCGGCTTGTCTTCCTTGTAGGTGACACCGAACCAGTCGGAAGTGGTAGGGATGACCTTGACGGAACACATGCCCTTATCGACCATCTTGCCTACGTGATTTGGCAGCAGCGCTTCATACTTGAGCGGATTCTTCGCAACGCCTTCCGGGAATTCCTCAGTGAAGATGGACTGCAGCTTAGAGAGAACCGAAGGCATGAAACCGAAGAAGTTCATGGATACCGGAGTTTCCGTATCGATAGGCACATAGATGCCGTACTGCTCGTATTCGGCACCGTTCTTGGACTTGCGGATGCTCATGACTTCATGGATGGAAGTGAGGTTGTTGTCTTCATCCTTTTCACAGACGGCTCTGGTGACCGTGCCGTGATCGGAAAGAGTCTTGCCCAGCTTGAAGCCGGCCATACAGTAATTATCGTCACCGATGCCGTCGTGGAAGTAGTCATAGATGACCTTGAAGGAATCCCGGCCGTAGAAGTCATCCGCATTGCAGACGATGAACGGATCTTCTTTCAGGATCTCTCGGCAGGCCAGCAGGGCATGAGTGGTACCCCACGGTTTTTCTCTTCCTTCCGGAACCGTGTAGCCGTTTGGCAGATCGTGAAGATCCTGATAGGCATATTCGACTTCGATGAACGGCCTGATCTTCTTGACCAGATGTTCCTCAAAGAGCTCTTCGTGTTCCTTTCTGATTATGAGCACCAGTTTCTTGAAACCGACTTTTATCGCATCATAGATGGTAAAGTCGATGATCGATTCACCGTTGGAACCGATGGTATCGATCTGTTTGAGTCCGCCGTAGCGGCTTCCCATACCGGCAGCTAAGATTACTAAGGTTTCCTTCATAGTGTTTCCTCCCTTTATCATTATACAGGACTAGATGTCCTTCAGTTTTCTGAAAGTATCGGATATCGAATCGTGGATGACGATGTCGCAGCGGTCATCGGCAGCCGTTTGGGATTTGTTGATTATGGCCAGATGATCGCCTCGGAAATAGTTGATGAAACCGGCAGCCGGATAAACTACCAGGGACGTTCCCAGTATCACCAGCATGTCCGCCTTCCTGATCGCATCGACGGCCTTGTCGATGGTCTCATAGTCGAGGCCTTCCTCATACAGGACGACATCAGGCTTGATCAGACCGCCGCAGTCGCAGTACGGCACCTTGCCTTTATTAAGGATATCGGCCAGTGAATAGAACTTGTGACAGCGCATGCAGTAGTTTCGGTGGATGGATCCGTGCAGTTCATAGACTTCCTTTGATCCGGCCATCTGATGGAGCCCGTCGATGTTCTGGGTTACGACTCTGACGTCCTTCCTGTCCTGGAGCTTCGCTATGAACTCATGACCGTAATTAGGCCTGGCCTCGGTAAAGACCATCTTTTCCTTATAGAACTCATAGAAACCCTCAGGATCGCTCATAAAGTAAGAATGGGATATGATTTCTTCCGCATGCATGTTATTCTTATAGAGACCCGTTTCCGAACGGAAATCGGGAATACCGGAGTCCGTAGACATGCCGGCACCGGTAAAAAAGACTATTCTTTGTGATTCATTGAGTGCATTCTGTAATCTGTTTATCATATCTTAATTATAACGAAAAGTAACTTTATTGACTCTGTCATATTTAAATAAAAAGGGAATTTTGTTATAATGTAAGAACAATTAGTGAATTGGAGGTTTTTTGAATGGCAGGACTTACACGTACACAGAAATATGCTAACTTGAGAGCTCAGCTCAACAACGACGGCGAATCTCAGACCGTAACTGAAGATCTTAACCGGTACAGAGATAAGCTTAAAGGGTTTGAAGACAGTTTCAATAAGGAACTTGATGATACTCTCGCCAAGATAAGAGAAAAATCCCTGATGGAAGAGACTCCGTCTTTTGACAATGCCAACAGGCAGTTCGTCAATCCGGTCAGAAAGGAAGAGCAGTACATCGACTTCCTGTCTTCACTGGATACCAACAGTCTGGATAAGAGAATAAACGACGTTATTACCGCCAATGCCGAACCTGCTAAAGTCGCAACTCCAGCTGTTGAAACTCCGGTAGCTCCTGTTACACCGGTTTCCGTCATCAATACCGAAAGACCGGTCTTCGTCGAAACGCCTGCTCCGGCACCGCAGGTCAATCCTGCACCGGCCGATACGACTATCAGAACGATCGAAGGTGATTTCAACAACATCATCAATGACCTGAACGCACAGACGATCCCGGCACCGCAGCCGGTCTTCGTCGAAACGCCGGCTCCGGCTCCGGCTGTAAGCCCTGAGCCTGTCATCGTTCAGCCGGAAGTCGTAAACCGTCCTGCTGAAGTGAATACCGAGTATGTCAACGACACCCTTAAGGAAGTCGCCGACTATAACCGCAACGAAGGCAACAAGACGATCGAAGAGATCCCGGCTGCCGTGGTAGATGCCGTAAGACATCCGGAGACCGTAAACAGGGAAGAGAGCGATGACGAGTTCACCAATACCGTGACTCTGGAGATCGACAAGGTCCTTAACGAAGTAAGGAATCCGGAAGAAGAAGCGGCTGCCAAGCCTGTAGAGGAAGCTGAAAAAGCGGAAGAACCGGTCAAGGAAGAAGAGACCTTTGAACATCCGGTCCTGACCAAGACTGCCGAAGAGGATAAGCCGGTAGAGATACTGCCGCTTAACGAGACTCTGAAGATGGACGTCATCGACGACACCATCCCGTTCGTCGCTGAAAAGGAAAACGAGATCGAAGAAGCCGAAGAAGAAGATTCCGGTTTCAGTAAGGTCATCAACGTCATCCTGGTCATCCTGATCGTCGTCCTGATCGCTATCCTGGGCGTCATCGTTTACTACATTCTGTATGCGAAAGGAATTATCGGATGAAGATAAACATCGCAATAGATGGTCCGAGTGGTGCTGGTAAAAGCACCATTTCTGATATATTGGCTGAAAGGCTCGGTTATGTCCATCTGGATACCGGAGCCATGTACAGGGCTGTTGCCTATACGGCTTTAGGCAAGGGCCTGAAGATGGACGATGAGGAAAACGTCGTAAAGATGATCGAAGAAGAGATGGACCTGAAGATGGATCCCGACGGTACCATCGTCTGCAACGGTGAGGACATTTCGGAAAAGATCAGGACCAATGAGATATCCATGGCTGCTTCCGATGTTTCCAAGCTGGGCAACGTCCGTAAGGCCTTAGTGGCCATGCAGCAGCGTATCGCTGCCGATAAGGGCTATATCCTTGACGGCAGGGATATCTGTGAAGTCGTGCTTCCGGATGCGGAAGTAAAGATCTATCTGACGGCTTCGGCCGAAGACCGGGCCAGAAGAAGGCTCCTTCAGAACCAGGAAAAGGGCATCGAAGGGGACTACGAGACCATTCTTGAAGACATAAAGAAAAGAGATTATCAGGATTCTCATCGTGAGAATTCCCCGTTACATAAGGCGGAAGACGCCGTTGAGGTCGATTCTTCCGATCTGACTATCGAAGAAACAGCAGATGCGATAATGAAACTGGTAAACGAAAAGATTTCCTAAAAAGGAGGTGAAACTATGATAGACGGCACCATAGCTATCGTCGGCAGACCGAATGTCGGCAAGTCAACGGTCTTTAACCGGATGCTGGAGAAAAGGCTGTCTATCGTAGAAGACACTCCCGGTGTTACCAGGGACAGGATCTATGGTGACTGCAGCTGGCTGGGGAAGACCTTCAGGCTTATTGATACCGGAGGTATCGAACTGGCTGACGTGCCTTTTCAGAAAGAGATCAAAGCGCAGGTGGAGATCGCTATCGAAGAGGCGGATGTCATCATTTTTTTAACGTCCGGCATCGAAGGGCTTACCAATGACGACAACTATATCGCCAAGCTCTTAAGGAAAAGCGGCAAGCCCGTGATCCTCGGTATCAACAAGATCGACGACATCTCCAAGATCGATAATATCTATGAATTCTACGGTCTGGGTCTGGGCGATCCGCTGGCCGTTTCGGGAGCCCATGGTATCGGCATCGGCGACCTGCTGGACAGAGCCAGCGAACTGATGCCTATGAAGCCTAAGGAAGAATATGAAGGCATGATCAGGTTTGCGATCATCGGCAGACCTAACGTCGGCAAATCCTCCCTGACCAACGCCTTTCTTAAGCAGGACCGGGTCATCGTTTCCGACATTGAAGGAACGACCAGAGACGCCATCGATACGGTCTTTACCGCCAACGACAAGACCTACGTGGTCATCGATACGGCCGGTATCCGTAAAAGAGGCAGGATCTATGAGAACATCGAGAAATACTCGGTCTTAAGAGCCAGAAGCGCCATCGAAAGAAGCGACGTATCGCTGGTAGTGCTTGACGGCGGTACCGGCATCATCGAACAGGACAAGCACGTTGCGGGACTGGCCCATGAAGCCCTTAAGGGCGTCATCCTGGTCTACAACAAGTGGGATCTGGTCGATAAGGACGAGAAGACCATGGACAGAATAACGAAGGAAATAAGGTCCCAGTTTGCGTATCTGGACTATGCACCGATCGCCTTCGTCTCAGCCAGGGATAATAAGAGAGTAAGCACGCTGCTGCCATTGATCGATCAGGTCTACAACAACGTCAATCTCCGGATAAAGACCAACGTCCTTAATGAAGTCATACTTGATGCGCAGCTGGCCAATCCGGCCAAGCCGCATAACGGCCGTAAGTTCAAGATCTACTATGCGTCACAGGTCGATACCGCACCTTGCCGGATAGTGCTCTTCTGCAACGATCCGGAACTCTTCCATTTCTCCTACAAACGTTATATCGAAAACAAGCTCAGGGAAGCCTTCGGTTTTGAAGGGGTACCGATAGAACTGCTGGCCAGGAAGAAGGAAGAAGGCTGAACATAAAAAAAACCGTTATTAAACGGTTTTTTAATTGTTTTATAAATGCACTTAACGGCTCAGCATTGCGCAGCTGCTGCCGATACAGGCCTTGACGGAACCTGCCGGTAAGCCCCAGAATTCGACGTAGCCTTCGCCATAAGCTTCGCCGAAGTACTGACCGTTTACGTAAATGGTAACGGTCGCTGCACCGCCGGCTCCGGATGAAGTGGTCACGTAATGAGGGAAGTAACAGCGTCCGGTAGCCTGCGTGGACTTGCCCGCAAGGTTGGTCGCCGTCAGATCCTGGGTACCGCCGGAACAGTAATAGCCGCCGGCATTGATAGTGACGTGAGCAGTGCCGAATTCATCGACATAGCCGGAAACGTGGGTCGAGAATGATTCGTTAGGTTTTTTGGTGAGGCCGGCCAGAACGGTCGATACACTTACTAAAGGATGTTTCTCCAGCATGTCCGCTCTGATAAGACCGGTCACAGTCTCATAGCCGCCGCTTGGATAGGCGTATGGATAGGCACCCTTGACGATCTTGACGGTAGTTACGTCATCCGGTGCTTCCACCGCATGCGGTCCGTAATCAAAGTGGGCATCGAGCTCATTGAGGATGAGCCTGATCATCTTGCCTTTCAGGTTGGCCATATCTTCGGAACTGGTGAAGTAGGAGCCTTTTTCCATCTTATCGAAACCTAACCAGACGGTCACGGTATAGTTGGATGTCTGAGCCACCATCCACATGTCCTTTGGAGCACCTTTAGGGATACCGTAAGCCTTGCCGGCACTGCCCCAGTCGGTAGTACCGGTCTTGGCATAGACCGGATAATCTCTCTTAAGGATCTGCATCAGGTTATAGAACGGTCCGGATACGTTGTAGGCTTCACAGGTAGCGACCATGTAGGCAGCGGCACTGGAAACTACCTGATTGCCGACAGTATCGGCTACGTAGGTCGAACCGTCAGAGAATTCGATGCTTCTGATGGTATGCGGCTTTACGTAATAGCCGTTGTTCATGAATATCGCATGAGCGCCTGCCAGCTGGACCGGAGTAACGACACAGGTGTTGCCGCCGATGGCCCACTGCAGGTCAAAGGTATCGAGGTTGGCGGTGATGCCGATGCTTCTGAGATAATCCTTGACCTCGTCTTCACCAATCTCATTAAGTACGGCTTCCAGTGTCTGGATGGCCGGAGTATTCAAAGATCTTGCGATAGCTTCGGTTATCAGCATATCGCCGGTATAGCTCTGTCCGCCCGCATTGACGATCAGGACATTGCCGCCGTAAAGATAGATCGGCTGATCGGTGATCGTATGAGCCGTAGACCAGCCCAGACGGTCAAAGGCCAGGACATATTCAAGTACCGGTTTGATACTGGAACCCGGCTGCAGCAGAGCGCTGGTAGCACGGTTGAACTGTCTGACTTCCTTTTCCTGGTTACGTCCGCCGCCTAAGGCTATCAGTTCGCCGTTCTGGTTGTTGAGAACGACCAGGGCAGACTGTTCAAGATCTCTGGTGTATCGCAGATCGGTATTCTCGTTTTCGATGTCCCACAGCAGTTTCTGCATATAAGAATCCATGCAGGTATAGATCTTCATGGAAGTGGTATACGGATCCTTGCCGGTGACTTCTTCGGCTTCATCGATAACGGCATCGATGAAATCCTGATAGTAGTCGGAATAGGACTTGAACTTGCTGCTGACACCGGAAAGCAGGTCTTCGATCCTGATGCACTTGGCCAGCTCGGCTTCTTCCTTGGTGATATAGCCGTGGTAGACCATGAGGTCGAGAACTTCAGCCGTTCTCTGCTGGGCATTCTCGAGATAGGTGATATCAGGATTGAGATAGATGTAACTGGAATTATTCTTATACAGTTCGTTATACGGATTGTAGTTGTTTGGCGAGTTGATGATGCCGGCCAGGAAGCAGGATTCCACCAGGTCGAGTTCGCTGGCGTCCTTGCCGAAATAGTACTCGGCAGCCTTCTGGATACCACGGATGTTGTTGCCGAAATTGATCTTGTTGATATACAGGGCTATGGTCTCTTCCTTGCTGACATTGAAGTTGCATTCGATGGCCAGGACGATCTCCTGAGCCTTACGCTTGACACCTTCCATACCGCTGGCGGCAGCCATCTTGCTGTCTCCGCCCGCATCGATCTGGAAGTAGGAGTTCTTCACCAGCTGCATGGTTATCGTTGAACCGCCCTGTCCGAAGTCGCCGGACTTGAGGTTCTCGATGATGGCCTTGGTGAAACGCGGGATATCAAAACCGAAATGCTTGAAATAACGGGAGTCTTCGATCGAAAGGAAGGCATCGATCAGACAGTTAGGCATCTCTTCATAAGGGATGTTTTCTCTCAGATACAGACCCAGTTCGACGATCTCGTTGCCGTCGGTATCATAGATGACGGTGGAGTTCTCCGATTCCAGCTTGGCGGCATCGAATTCCGGCTTGTCCTTGACGAGCTTATAGCCGAATACGCCGGCTCCGATAGCTGCACAAAGGCCCAGGAAGACCAGTACCCAGACGGCTGCTGCCCAGATCTTCGTAGAAGTCTTGGTAAGCGGACGTTCAGTGGCGGTCTTTTCCCTGACTTTCTTTTCCTTAGGCAGTCTTTCCCCGGCTTCTCTTTTGAAGAGCTTGGATGTATCTATAGAGCGGATCTTTTCCCTGAAGGTATCCAGGAAAGCCAGAGGCTTTGCCTTTTCTCCTTCAGGCTGTTCTTTCTTTATTTCTTCCTTTACCGGCTCGGTCTTTACTTCTTCCTTTACAGGTTCGATCTTAACAGGTTCTTCCTTGACCTGAGCTTTCTTTGCGGCTTCTTCTTTAAGCTTTGCGGCCTTGTCCTTGAACTCTGCGAACTTGCCTTTAAGGGCGTTCAGACCGGTGTTGAACTTGCTGCCCAAAGCGGCAGCGGCCACTGCGAGAGTAGCCTTGGTGCCTTCTTTTATCGTGTTATCGGTGCTCTCGCCGATGATTATCGTTTCTTCCTCTTCTTCAGGCCCGGTCTTGACTTCTTCTTTTATCTCTTCGATGATGTCTTCTTTCGGGGCTTCTTCTTTGACAGGTTCTTCCTTTACCGGCTCTTCTTCCGGCTTTTCGGATACGATGACGGAAGGTTCCTTCCTGGCAGTGATCTTTCTGATCTTTTCCTTTAAGCTGGCTACCGTATCCTGAATGGAGAGCTTCTCTTTTTTCTCTTCCTTTGCAGGAGCTTCTTTCTTTACTCCGCCGAAAGCCGTTTTGGCATAAGTTATCTTGGCATTATTAAAACCGCCATCTCTTGCTGCTCGTTTCAGGGCGGTCATTTTTCTGCGGGCTATCCTACGTAATTCTGTAGGATTGAGATCTTCTTCGTTTCTTCTCATACTCATATTATTATACATTAAATAGGGTCTAAAATAGAGAAAATGAGCCTTTTTTCTATGCTAAAATTAGTATATGAAAAATAAGAGAATTGCGGATCTGCAACGTAAACTCATCGACAATAATCTGGATGTCTATTACCTCAACAGCTGTGATTATCATCTGTCGGAATATGTACCTGTCTATTTCCGGACGATAGCTTATTTTGCGGGCTTTACCGGCTCGGTTTCAACGCTTCTGGTCGACAGGGAAAAGGCTTATATCTTCGTTGACGGAAGGTATCATCTGCAGGCTGAACAGGAATGCGTGCCGAATGACGTGGAAGTCATAAAACTGGGCACCGAAGGGGCACTGAATCCGGAAGATTTCCTGGCTGAGGACTACAAGGGAAAGACCGTCGGACTTGACGGCAAGCGCACCAGCATCGACTTTGCGAAAAAGCTCAGGGAAAAGGGCCTCAACATCAGAAGTCTCGATCTTTATTCGGATCTCATCGAAAACAGGGCGCCTCTGAAAAGGGACAAGCTCAAGGAACTGGAGATCGAATACACGGGTCAAAGCCGCATGGAAAAACTGGACAACGTCAGGTACTGTCTTGACGGCAAGGTCCATATCATAAACAATCTCGAATCGATCGCTTATCTGCTGAATCTCAGAGGAAACGATATCGCCTATACGCCGGTCTTCATGTCTTTTCTGATCTTCTATGAAGACGACGTCTATTTCTTCATCGACGTTGAAAGGCTCAAGGCGGAAACGCTCGACAGTCTTTATGAAGACGGCATCATCATCAGACCTTACGGATCATATTATGAATTCCTGAAGACGATCAGAAAAAAGACCGTCCTTCTTGACGAATACAAGGTCAATTACGAGACCTACCGCAATCTCAAGCGAAGAGGCAATACCATCATCCACATGACTTCGATCGTGGAAGAGATGAAAGCCATCAAGAACGATACGGAGATCGAAAACATCATCAAAGCCAACGTCTATGACGGTGTGGCCATGGTGAAGTTCCTGAAGTGGATGGACTCTCAGGACAAGGAAAGCCTCGATGAATATGAAGTGGCCGATACCCTCAACGGTTATCGTCTGGGATACAAAGCCTTCGACCTGAGCTTTAATCCGATCGTCGCCTATAATGCCAATGCGGCGATGATGCATTACGGACCGACACCGGAAAAGTGTTCGAAGCTGAAGAATGAAGGCATCCTTCTGATAGACAGCGGCGGCCAGTACAAGGAAGGTACGACCGATATCACCAGAACTTTTGCGTTAGGACCTGTCAGCGATGAAGTAAAGAAACACTTTACGCTGGTGCTTAAGTCCATGTTCAACCTGAGCGAAGTGAAGTTCATGTCAGGTCTGAGCGGCAAGCAGCTCGACATCCTGGCCAGAAAGGATCTCTGGGAAGAGGGCATCGATTACCGCTGCGGTACGGGACATGGCGTCGGACAGGTACTGTCGGTCCATGAAGCGCCTCCAAACATCCGCTACATGAAGACGGCTTCGGGAAGCGAAGACTATCCTTTAAGACCGGGACATGTCGTAACGGATGAGCCGGGCGTCTATCTAGAAGGAAAGTACGGAATAAGGTGCGAAAACATGCTGCTGGTAAGAAAGGACATCGCCAACGAATACGGTCAGTTCCTCTCATTCAGAACGCTGACCATGTGTCCTTTCGACCTGAAGCTGATCGATAAGAGATATCTGGACGATAAGAGCATCGCAGCTTTAAACAGATACCATAAGGAAGTATATGAGACTCTGGCTCCTTATCTTAACGATGAGGAAAAGGAATACCTGAAGAAAGCCACAAGGGAGATCTGATGAAAATAGTAAACTGGAACGTAAACGGCTTAAGGGCCCTTTTAGGCAAAGGCAATCTAATCGAATTCATGAACCGGGAGAAGCCGGACATCATGGCTTTCGAAGAGACCAAGATGCAGGAAGATCAGCTGACCTTCAATTTCGACGGCTATTACCGCTATATGAACTGTGCCGAAAAGAAGGGCTATTCCGGCACCATGGTGCTGACTAAGGAAAAGCCTTTAAGCGTGACCTATGACATCGAAGGCGACGATCATCCAAAGGAAGGAAGAGTGATCACCCTGGAATATCCGGACTTCTATTTCGTCTGTGCCTACGTGCCTAATTCCAAGGACGGTCTTAAAAGACTGGATTACCGGATGATCTGGGAAGATGACTTAAGAAAGCACCTGAAGAAACTCGACAAGAAGAAACCGGTCATCTACACCGGTGATCTCAATGTCGCTCACAATGAAATAGATCTGAAGAATCCCGATGAGAATCATTTCTCAGCCGGTTTCTCCGATGAGGAAAGAGGCAAGTTCACTGAACTCTTAAAAGCCGGTTTCAGGGATACCTTCAGGGAATTGTATCCGGAAACGGTCAAATACTCCTGGTGGTCCTACCGGACCAAAGCCAGGGAAAGAGGAGTAGGCTGGAGGATCGACTACTTCGTGGTATCCGACAGATTCATGGATAAAGTCAAGGACAGCATCATCTATGACGACATCGAAGGATCCGATCACTGTCCGGTCGGACTGATCATATAGGAGGAAGAATATGAAAGACTTTGTAGAGAAGAATTATGAAAACATGCTTCAGGATCTGAAGGACCTCGTCAAACACAATTCCGTTTATGCGGAAGACGAGAAACCTTTCGGCAAGGAAAACAGAGCGGTCCTTGAAGAAGCGATCAGAATAATGAAAGACAAGGGTTTCGAGACCGGGAACGTCGATTACTATGCCTGTTACGGTGAGATCGGACAGGGCGAACAGACCATCGGTATCGTAGCTCATCTGGACATCGTACCGGCCGGTGAAGGCTGGGACAGCGATCCCTTTGAAGTGGTACAGAAAGGCGACAGACTTTACGGACGCGGCGTATCCGACGATAAGGGAGCTGCCGTAGCCTCCATGTATGCGATGAAGTATCTTCTGGATAACGGTTATCCTTTCAAAAAGAAAGTAAGACTGATCCTGGGCTGCAACGAAGAGACCGGTTCCAAGTGCATGCAGCACTACGTGGAAAAGTGCGGACATGTGGATCTGGGCTTTACTCCTGACGGATCGTTCCCGGGCATCTACGCGGAAAAGGGCATGATCTCCGGACTGCTCAAGGGAAGGAACACCAAGATCATCGACATCAAGGGCGGCGAAGCCAGAAACATCGTCTGCAAGGAAGTCGAATGCACCGTGCCGAACGGCAGTTTCGATGAAGACAGATTCAAGAAGTTCCTGATGGATAACAGGATCACCTTTGAGATCGAAAAGGACGAGAATACGAAACTTACCGTTCACGGTGTAGCTGCCCACGGCGCTTCGCCTGATTTGGGCGTCAATGCGATAAACTATCTTTTTGAAGCCTTATATGAAGCAGACTTCAACGATTCCTATGTGAACTTCTTCCATAAGTACATCGGTCTTTGCCTGCACGGCGAGAAGATGGACTTTGAATCGATAAAAGACGAAGCCACCGATACCTCTACCAACATCGGCATCGTCTACAAGGAAGGTAATGAGATCAATGCGACTGTCGACATGCGTTTTGCGATCGAAGCCAGCGTTGCGAAAGCCAAGGCCCTTCTTGACGTCGTAAAGGATGACGAGAACGAATTCGTCTTCCTGGGCGGTATCGAGCCTTTATTCTTCAAGCAGGACTCACCGATGATCCAGGCCATGATCAAGGCCTATCAGGACGTGACCGGCGATACGGAATCAAAGATGAAGGCCATCGGCGGAGGAACCTATGCCAAGAGCATCCACAACATCATCGCCTTTGGCTGCGGCTTTGAAAAGGACAAGGACAACATCCATAACGCCAATGAATCGATGGCTATCGATAACTTCAAGAAACAGGTCCTCATCTACATCGAGGCCATAAAGAACTTAAACGAGGTATAAGATGAAGAACTCCAAGATGGCGCTTATCTATGATTTTGACCATACCTTATCCCCGCTGGACATGCAGGCTTTTCACTATATCGGCAAGCTGGGCTATAAGGATGAGAATGAGTTCTGGGCCAAGTGCCATGAAAACAGCATCAGGAACAACATGGACGCGATCCTTTCCTATATGGAACTGATGGTCAAAGAGAATCCTGACGTCACCAGGAAGGAACTGATCGAGGAAGGAAAATACATCAAACTTTACAAGGGAGTCGAGGGCTGGTTCAAGAGGATCAACGAATACGGCAAGGCGCATCATGTGGATGTGGAACACTACATCATCTCCAGCGGCATCAAGGAGATGATACAGGGCACAAAGATCGCCAGGGAATTCAAGAAGATCTATGCCTGTTCCTATGCCTTCAGCAAGGACGGCAAGGTCCTGTGGCCGAGCAGAGTGGTCAACTATACCACCAAGACCCAGTATCTCTTCCGTATCAATAAAGGCGTCCTCGATGAGACCAACGACTTCGATCTCAACCGCAAGATGCCCCAGGATGAAAAGCACATTCCTTTTGCGAACATCGTCTACTTCGGCGACGGACTGACCGACGTTCCAAGCATGAAAGTAGTCCTGGAACAGGGTGGCAATACCGTTGCGGTATATGAGGACGAAAGCCGGAAGAAGGAGATAGCTCTCGAGCTCAAGAAAGACAACCGCGCTTCCTTCATCGCCAAGGCCGACTATTCCAATAATTCCAAGATCGATAAGCTCATTAAGAGCATCATCGATTCCATCGAAACGAAAGCGAAGATCAATACACTCAAATAATGAACTTCTATCTCGACGACTATGACCGTATAACGGTACTTAAGAATGAAAGACTTTTAAATGGCAATTTAA
Organism: Erysipelotrichaceae bacterium; assembly: GCA_017431825.1. Taxonomy (GTDB): domain Bacteria; phylum Bacillota_I; class Bacilli_A; order Erysipelotrichales; family Erysipelotrichaceae; genus Colivicinus. The sequence goes on from JAFRKI010000009.1 coordinate 176,356, forward strand.
GGGTTTTCGTGAATAACGAAGATGTTTCCTATGATCTGGAAAATGACGAGGAACATCTTTTTGTCGTGATGGATCACGAATATGAAGACAGAGATGTAATAAGGATCGTCCTGCATGACGAAGAATACGAAGTGCTGCCGCGATTCATCACCCACACAGAGAGATTTGATGAAGAGTATAAGACCGATGTCTATGGCTTAGGCTCTTTCATTGATGACGATCATACGCTCTTCAGATTATGGGCACCGCTTTCAAAGAGCGCATATCTCGTATATGAAGGCCAGGAAAAGGAAATGTCCTATCTTGGGAAAGGGCTCTATGAGATTAGAGCCGAAGGCAGACTTGACGGCAGGACCTATCACTATAAGGTCCTAAGAGAAAAGGCCTATGAGTTTACCGATCCGTTCTCCTATATCGATAAGGACCGCAGGGATTCCTATGTGATCGATAAAAGAAAACTTTACAGCGAAAGGATAGTTCCCAAGCCTTACAGCAGCGTTTCCATCTACGAGACATCGGTAAGGGATTTCTCCAGCGACAAGAACGTTCCTTTTGAACATCCGAAGAAGTTCCTGGGGCTGATCGAAGAAGGACTTACGCTGGATGGCGAACCGGCCGGTTTCGATTATCTGGTTGGTCTGGGCATCAGCCATGTGCAGCTTCTTCCGGTATTCTCCTTTGACCTTGACAGGACCGAATACAACTGGGGCTACAATCCTACTACCTTCAATTCGCTTGAAAGATCATATCTTGTATCTGAAGATCCTTATGAGCAGTTAAAGGAATTCAGGAGCGTCGTCGATCATTTCCACCGGAACGATCTGCGGATAAATCTGGACGTCGTCTATAATCACGTCTTCCGACAGGGAGACTTCCCGTTGGAGAAGATGCTGCCTTTCTATTTCTTCAGATACGACGGCGACAAGGTCGGCAATGCCTCCTTCTGCGGCAACGAGACCCGAAGCGAAGGACTCTTCTTCAGGGAATACCTGAAGCTTATAACCGGACGTTTCATCGAGATCTTCGACATCGACGGCCTGCGTTTTGACATCATGGGCATCCTGGATAAAAGGACCATGAAGGAGATATATGAACACTGCAAGGAACTCAAGGACGATTTCATCGTCTACGGTGAAGGCTGGAATATGGGCGATCTGCTGCCATACGAAGAAAGAGCCATCATCGAAAACGGCAGGGACCTGAAGCATATCGGCTTCTTTCTGGACGGGTTCCGCAATACCATGAGAGGCTATAAATTCAGCGATGAAGACGCCTATCTGTTAGGTGCCGTCGATAAACGCAGTGACGTCAAGAGAGTCATCAACGGTTCCCATTATCTGGGACTGGAAGACGACCAGGCTCTGAACTACATCGAATGTCATGACAACTACACCTTCTTTGACAAGGTCCATAAGTTCTTTAAGAAGGAAGAGGATCAGATCAGGATCTGCAAGCTGGGACTGGCAGTCGTGATACTGAGCCGCGGCATTCCTTTCCTGCACAGCGGTCAGGAATTTTTGAGGACCAAGAAGGACATCGACAATTCCTACAACTGTCCGGATGAGATAAACATGTTGGACTGGAAACGGAAGAACAGGTATCTGGAAGTAAGCAGATACTGCCATGATCTGCTGAGTCTCAGGAACAGCATCGATCTTTTCTACCGGGAAGACGTCAGGATCGAGTTCGAACAGTACTATGAAGTGCTCATCTACAAGCTCGATAACTTAAGGGTCTTCATCAATCCTTGCGTCTTCGACCATATCTATGCCGACGGCAATGAATACGAGATCATCTTTGACGGCAACGGCTTCAATAACTACGTCCATGACGGCGTCGATATTCCTGCATTCAGTGTTGTTGTAGGATATATACGATAGATTTACTGATATAATTAAACTGTAAAGAGGTAAAAGCTTTATGAACACAAATAATATGGTAGCTATGATACTGGCTGGAGGCAGAGGTTCGCGTCTTTTTGATCTGACCAAAAGGGAAGCAAAACCGGCCGTGCACTTCGGCGGTAAGTACCGTATCATCGACTTTCCGTTATCCAACTGTGCCAATTCCAACATCAGCACAGTCGGCGTACTGCTGCAGTATGAATCGATCCTATTAAGTTCATATGTAGCCAATTCCAGTACCTGGGGCCTGGACATGAAGGGCGGCGGCGTTTATGCCTTATCGCCTAGAGAAAAGGACGAGTCCAACCTCTCGGTATACAAGGGAACGGCTGATGCGATCACGCAGAATATGGACTTTTTAGATAATGCGGAAGCCGAGTATGTCCTGGTGCTTTCCGGCGACCACATCTATAAGATGAACTACGAAAGGATGCTGGAAGAACATATCGCCAACAAGGCCGATGCGACCATCGCGGTAATGGAAGTTCCTAAGAAGGAAGCCAGCCGTTTTGGCATCATGAACTGCGATGAAAAGGACCGCATCATCGAATTCGAAGAGAAACCGGCCAATCCTAAATCCAACCTGGCCAGCATGGGCATCTATATCTTCACCTACAAGACACTGAAGAAGTTCCTGAGGGAAGATGAGAAGGCCAATTCATCCCATGACTTCGGCAAGGACATCATCCCGGCTTATCTGAATGCGGGACTGAAACTGATGGCCTACCGCTTCAAAGGCTACTGGAAGGATGTCGGTACCATCGATTCCCTGTGGGAAGCCAACATGGATCTGCTGGATGATGACAACAAGCTGAATCTCTTTGATCCGGAATGGAAGATCTATACCGGTGATAACCTGGCTTCTCCGCAGCTGATCGGATCCAAGGCCAAGATCGATCACGCCTACATAACCCAGGGCTGTACGGTAAACGGTGAAGTTAGACACTCCGTTCTGTTTACGGATTCCAGCATCGGTGAAGGCGCCAGGGTCGTCGATTCGGTCATCATGAACGGTGCCAAGATAGGAAAAAACGCCAGACTCTACAGATGTCTGGTTGCCGATAATGTAAGAGTGCCTGACGGCATGACTTTGGGTAAGAAAGACTCCAAAGAGATTTTACTTGTGACCAGGAAACTGGTAAGTGAGGGTGAGTAGTATGCCAAAAGCAATAGGAATCATTAACATCGAACCTTCTTACGTCAAGGTAGAAGGCATTGAAGATTTTCGTCCGATCTCTGCTTCTTCCGTTCTGGGAAGATACAGAGTCATCGATTTCATCTTATCTAATTTCACTAATTCGAATATCTACAACATCGATGTGCAGGTCAAGAACAGACCGCGTTCGACGATCGCCCACGTCCACCGTACCGACTATAACATCAATACCAAGAAAGGCAACATCCGGATACTTTACGGCGAAAAACCGGTCCTCAACGAAGTATACAATACCGATGTGGCTTCGCTCATTTCCAACCTGGAGTACTTCATGGAGACCTCGACTCCTTATGTCATCCTGGCTCCGTCGCATTTCATCTATATCCAGGATTTCCGGAAACTGATCGATTACCATGCCAAGAGCAATAACGACATCACCGTTCTCTATCAGAACGTCACCAAAGCCGATGAGGACTTCCTGATGTGCGATACGCTGGAACTCTCCAAGACCAAGAGAGTCATGAAGATGGCCAAGAACTACGGTGCCCATAAGCATGCCAAGGTATCGCTGGAGACCTATATCATGAGCAGAGAGATGTTCGTTGAACTGCTGGAAGCTGCCAAGGCCATTTCCTCGCTCTATTCACTGAGCGATATCGTCAAGGAGAGCCTGAAGACCGTCAAGGTCGGTGCCTACTGTCATACCGGCTATGCAGCCTGTATCTCGACCTTAAGCGCCTACTACAAGGCCAGCATGGACATCAAGAGGGAGAAGGAGCTCCACAAGATGATCAACGACGACTGGCCGATCTATACCGTGACCAACGATTCCTGTCCGACTCTTTATGAACCGGGATCCAAGATCACCAATTCCATCGTCGGCAACGGCTGCATCATCGAGGGAACGGTCAGCAACTGCGTCATCGGCCGTAACGTCGTGATCAAGAAGGGTGCGGTCATCAAGGACAGCGTCATCATGCCTGATGCCTTCATCAATAAGGGCGTCAAGATGGAAAAGTGCGTGGTCGACAGACTGGCCATCGTCACTCATATCAAGGAACTCAAAGGTACTGTTGAACAGCCTTTGTATATAAGCAGAGGGGATAGGATCTAGACATGAAAAAAGTTCTGTTTGCGGCATTTGAATCACTGCCTTTCATCAAGACCGGCGGACTGGCCGACGTCGTCTATGCCTTGCCTAAGGCACTGGACAAGGAGAAGTTCGAAGTAAGGGTCGTAATTCCTTTATTCAAGAAGATCAAGGAAAGATACTACGATTCCCTGTATTTCGTCGACCACATCTACGTCAATTCCGGCTACATCAACGAAGAAGCCAACATCTATTCATGTTTCAACGAAGGCATCGAATACCTGATGATCGAAAACGACCGTTTCTTTTACCGTGATGAGATCTACGGCTTCAATGACGACGTCCAGAGATTCTGCTTCTTTAATGTGGCCGTCATGGAGATGATGATCAAGCTGGATTACTATCCGGACATCATCCACACCCATGATTATCATACGGCAGTCATTCCGGCCTTATGCAAACTCAGATACAATGCCATCGAAGCAATCAGAAACATCAAACATGTCTTTACCATCCACAACCTCGTCTATCAGGGGATCTATGACAAGCAGGTCCTCTTTGATTATCTCGCTTTTGAATACAGATACTATGAAGACGGAACCATCCGTTTCAACGATTCCTGCAACTTCATGAAGATCGGCATCGTAACGGCCGATGTCGTTACCACTGTTTCCAAGACCTATGCCTATGAGATCCAGTCGCCGCAGTTCGGCGAGAATCTGGATGTCATCTTAAGATACAGAAAGGATGATCTTTACGGCATCGTCAACGGCATCGACGAATCGCTGTTCGACCCGGCTACCGATAAGATAGCCCAGAACTATACCATCAGAAACTATCTCAAGGGCAAGGCCGCCAATAAGGCTTCCTTGCAGAGAGAACTGGGTCTGGCGGAAGACCCTGATGCCCTGCTGGTCGGCATGGTTTCCCGTCTGACTTTCCAGAAAGGTGCGGAACTGCTGGCTCAGACCTACAACGAAATGCTGAGCAGACACGTACAGATCGTGGTTCTGGGAACCGGTGAATCCAAGTACGAATATGCCTTCAGGATGATGGAAGACCAGCACCGCGGACAGGCCGTCTTCTATTGCGGATATAACGAAGCCCTGGCTCATTCGATCTATGCGGGCATCGACATGCTGCTGATGCCTTCGCTGTTCGAACCGTGCGGCATATCCCAGCTGATCGCCATGCGTTACGGTACCTTACCGCTGGTAAGAGAGACGGGCGGCTTAAAGGATACGGTCGAACCATACAACTGGTATGAAAAGACCGGCAGGGGCTTTACCTTCGGTCCTTACAACGCCTGGGACATGATGCAGGTCTTCAATATCGCTTATGACCTCTACTTCAATAATCCTAAGGACTGGCGCAATCTCATGCGTAACGCCATGAATTATGACGTTTCCTTTGAGAAGTCAGCCAGGGAATACGAAGATCTCTATACAAGGGTACTTGAAAGATGATAAAGAAATACGACGAGTTCTTTAAAGGCTATGAACTGGAAGCCTATGATCTTTTCGGCAGCCGCCGCAAGGACAGGGGCGTTGAATTCACCGTCTGGGCACCTCATGCCTGTAAGGTTGAAGTTTTTACTTCCCGCAACTGGCAGGAATTCTTTCCTCTGGAAAAGATCGATGAAAGAGGCATCTGGCAGACCTTCGTTGACGACATGCAGCCGATCTATGTCTACCGTTACCGCATCTGGAAGGACGAGTATAACTTCGTTGACAAGTCCGATCCTTATGCCTATCAGTTTGAAAAAAGGCCGGCCAATGCGTCTATCATCTATGACCTGAATTACTTTACCTTTAACGATAACGATTTTCTCAATAAACGTGATGTCGGCTACGACAAGCCGATGAACATCTATGAGATCCATCTCAACGGCTTCACCAAGAGCGAATACGAAGACTTCACTACTTACCGGTCACTGAAGGAGACGCTGATCCCTTATCTCAAGGATATGGGCTACAACTACGTGGAATTCATGCCGGTATTCGAACATCCGTATGACGGCTCCTGGGGCTACCAGGCGACCGGTTTCTTCGGTACCACTTCAAGATACGGCACGCCTTACGATCTGATGGATCTGGTCAATGAACTGCATAATAACGGCATCGGCGTCCTGCTGGATGTCGTTTACGTCCACTTTGCGCCTGACGGCTTTGCGCTGGTCAACTTTGACGGTCAGCCGTGTTATGAATACAGGGAAGCCCATCTGGCCAAGTCGGAATGGGGAACTTACTGTTTTGACCTGACTTCGGGTCCGGTAGTATCCTTCCTGATGTCAAGCGCCAACTTCTTCCTGCAGAAGATGCATTTTGACGGTCTGAGATTCGATGCGGTAAGCCATCTCATCTATCACCAGGGCAATAAGAACCTCGGTGACAATGTTGCGGGCAGGGACTTCCTAAGAAGGATCACCCATCACCTGAAATCGATCCATCCGCAGTGCATCCTGATCGCAGAAGACTCCACGGATTTCCAGGACGTCACCAAGCCTACCAAGTACGGGGGGCTGGGATTCGACTATAAATGGGATCTGGGCTGGATGAACGATACGCTCAAGTACTATGCGATGGATCCGGTCTATAAGCAGTATCATCACAACTCCCTTACTTTCTCGATGGCTTACTTCTATTCCGAGAGGTTCATCCTGCCGTTCTCGCATGATGAGGTCGTCCATTCCAAGAAGACCATCATCGACAAGATGTGGGGCGACTATGAAACCAAGTTCAGACTTTGCCGCAACCTCTTCGTCTATATGTATACCCATCCGGGCAAGAAGCTCAACTTCGAAGGCAACGAACTGGCCATGTTCAGGGAATTCGACGAAAGGAAGGAGCTGGACTGGTTCCTGCTGAAGTATCCGCTGCACGATTCCTTCAAGCGTTTTATGAGAGACCTGTCGATGATCTACCTGAATCATCCGGCATTCTACAGAGGCGATTACAGCTATGAATACTTCAAGTGGATCGATGCGGACAACTATCAGCAGTCGATCTATTCCTACTACCGTTATGACGATCACAACTGCTTCGTTACCGTGCTCAACATGACGCCTAACGAGTATGTGGATTACAGGGTAGGTGTTCCGTTCAGGGGCGTCTATTATGAACTGATCAATTCGGAAAAGGACATCTATTCCGGCTGCAACATGTGCAACTTCGAACCGGTCAGATCCAGCAAGGTCAAGGCCAACAACCTTTCGGACAGCATCAAGATCACCATCGCTCCGTATGCGGCAATAATATTTCGCGTCAGAGTGACCAGGGAGAAACTGGAAAAGTACCGTAATCCGAAGATCATAAAGCCAAAAGAGAAGTGCATCGAAGCATGCGCCAAGGAGAAATAGAATAAAAAGCAGGAAAGACCTGCTTTTTTAAATGTTTCGTAAAAGATGCGGGTATTTACACAGGTGTTAAAATATACTTATGAAAGAATTCTGTCACAGACTCACAAGAGGAGCTGACCTCAAGGAAAGCATCGAAGGTATCTGCAGGGACAACGGTTTCGATACGGCCGTGGTCTTAAGCGCCGTAGGCTGCCTTTCAAAGACCCATGTGCGGCTGGCGAAAGCCATAAATGAAGTCGAAGTCGAAGAGGACTTTGAGATCGTCTCGCTTACCGGTACGGTGTCCAAGGGTGAAGCCCATCTGCATATCTCCCTGTCCGATGAGATCGGAAACGTCTTCGGCGGACATCTTAAGGAAGGCTGTATCGTCAATACGACCTGCGAACTGGTGCTGGGCGTACTGGAGGAATATGGCAGTAAAAGAGAATTTGACAGAGAAACAGGATATGACGAAATAATATTCGAAAAGGAGATAGATCATGATTAATGTTTACATCGTTTCGGGCTTTCTGGGAGCCGGCAAGACGACCTTTATCCAGAAGCTTTTGAAGGAAAAGAGATTCGAGAAGGTAATGCTGCTGGAAAACGAATTCGGTGAAGTCGGTGTCGACGGAGCCTTCTTCGACAAGGCCTTAAGCATCAGGGAAATAAACAACGGCTGCATCTGCTGCTCACTGCAGGGCGATTTCGAGAGCGCTCTGGAAGAAATAGAGGAGATGGACGTGACGGACCTCATCATCGAACCTTCAGGTGTCGGCAAGCTTTCCGAGATCCTTAATGTCGTGAATGAAGACGATGATTTCCGGGTGGTGTCCCATATCTGCATCGTCGACGTCAAGACCTGCAGGAAGTATCATAAGAACTTCAAAGAGTATTTCGATGACCAGGTCAAGGCCGCCAATGCGGTGATCCTTTCCCATACCGACGTGAGCGATGAAGAAAGTATCGAAGAAGCCAGAAAGATCGTCAGGGAAATAAACGACCACGTGACCATCCTTGACAGGCACATCGAAGATTATCCGATCGATGAACTCCTGGATCTAATCGTTGCGGGTCATATCGAATTCGAGCATCATAATCACGATGACGAAGACGAAGGACACGATCATGAACATCATCATGATCATGAACATCACCACGATCATGATCATGAGCATCATCACCATCATCACCACCACGGCGACGCTGACGATGATGACGAAGACGAGATCTTCAAGAACCAGATCATCAGACCTGAATACGTATTCACCAGGGAAGAACTGGAAAAGATCCTCAGCAATGTGGATGATGACATCATCAGGATCAAGGGCTATGTCCATGGCAAGGACGGCACCCTTTACGTGAATTATGTCCTGAACGAATACAATATCTACGCCGGCGAAAACAGATCCGATACCCTGATCTCCATCATCGGCACGGTCATCGACAGAGAGAAGTATAAAGAGGCCTTCCATGGATAGACCGATATATGTGGTAACGGGCTTTCTCGATTCGGGAAAGACCATGTCCATCAAAAGAACGCTGGTCGATCCCCGTTTTACGGAAGAGGAGAGGACGCTGATCCTCTGTTTTGAGGAAGGCGATGAAGTCTATGAAGAAGCCTTTTTAAAGGCTACCAGAAGCGAAGTCGAATATCTCGACTACAAGGATTTCAATAAAGACGTCATTAACGATCTGGATAAGAAGCATGGTCATCCGGACCGTATCTTCATCGAGTTCAACGGCATGGACGATGACAGGACACTGCTCAACATGGAACTGCCGGGAGGCTGGGAATTCGCCCAGATGATCTGTCTTATCGATGCCTCAAAGTTCAGACTGCATGTCGCCAACATGGCCCAGTTCATGTTCAACCACGTTTCTTCGACGGAAATCGTGGTCCTCAACCGTTATGAAGGCCAGGATTTCCGCTACCTCAGGAACAACATCAAGTCCATGAATCAGGGTGCCATGATAAGTCTGGAAGACGAAAACGGCATCATGCACGATCTGCCGGTCGACGATCTCTTCGATCCGGATAATCTGAACATCTCCGATGCGGATTACGGTCTTTTCTGCATGGACGTTACCGATAACTGCGACCGTTATCTGAATAAGGAAATAAAGTTCAACGGTTTCTTCCTGGAGACCGTGAAAGGCGATTGTGTCTTCGGCAGATATGCGATGGTCTGCTGTGCCAATGACCTGCAGTGTCTGGCCATCAGGGTAAAGGGTCTCAAAGACGTCCTGATCCTTGGTGAGTATTATCATATCGAAGGTACTTTGAAAGCGGAAAAAGCCCGCGGTTATTATATGCTGTACGTCGAAGGCAAGAGCGCCAGAAAGATCGACAAGCCGGCAGAGGAGTATGTAAGTTTCAGCTGATGTCACTGTTTAGTCTGTTTTTAGAAGGAATACTGTCGTTCTTATCGCCATGCGTTCTGCCGCTGGTTCCTTTATACATGTCCTATCTTTCGGTAAACGGCAGGGAAACGGATGAAGAAGGAAACGTAAAGTATAATACCTTAAGAGTCTTTCTGATGACGGTCTTTTTCGTACTGGGAATAAGCGTCATCTTCCTGATCCTGGCCTTATCGGTAAATGCCATCAGGCCTTTCATCGAAGACTACAAGGAAGTGATAGCGATAGTCGGCGGTACGCTGATCATCGTCTTCGGGCTGCATGAAACAGGCATCATCCATATCAATGTCCTGGATTATGAAAAGAGACTGAATATGGATGTGGATACCTCGAAGATGACCTATCTCAAGGCTTTCATCCTCGGCTTCCTGTTTTCCTTTGCCTGGAGCCCCTGCATCGGACCGATGCTGGCAAGTGCCATCCTGATCGCTTCCACACAGAGCTACGGTGCCTTATACATCCTGGTCTATGCCTTAGGACTCATCATCCCGTTCCTGATAACCGGTCTGGCAACTTCCTTTGTCCTTAACTTCATCAGGAATAAAAAGAACGTCCTTAAGTATGTTATGGTCATAGCCGGCGTCATCATGATCATCTACGGCGGCTACATGATAAAGGAAGCAGCTGCGGAAATAAAGGTCAGAAATACCGTAAGCGAAGGCAGTGAGAACGACAGCATCTACCTGCCGAAAGCCGTTTATACCGATCAGAACGGCAATACTGTAGATCTTGACGATTACAAAGGAAAGTATGTAGTGCTTAACTTTACTACTACCTGGTGCGGGTACTGCGAAGCGGAGATACCGGCGTATCTTGAGTTCGCGGAAAAGGGCGAAGATTACGTATGCTTCTATGTGATGTCGCCTTTAACCAGCGGCGTCAGCAAAGATGAGATCATCGGATACGCCAATGCGCATGAGATAAATATCCCGGTGATCATTGACGAAGACAACGTTCTTTACGGTCTTTGCGATCCAGGCGGATATCCGACCCTGTTCGTAGCGGACAAGGAAGGGAAGATGCTGGGCTATATCTCAGGAGCACTTGACGGCGACGGCCTTGACCAGGTAATGGAAACGGCCAGATCATATGAATAAGAAAAGCTGCATTACTGCAGCTTTTAATATGTTTGATTAATCAATTAGTATAATTATTTCTTGATCTCGGTAACGTTACCAGAACCTACTGTTCTGCCGCCTTCTCTGATTGAGAACTTAGTACCGTTTTCAATAGCGATCGGGGAGATCAGCTTAACTGTCATGGATACGTTATCACCAGGCATAACCATTTCCATCGGTTCGCCATCATTGGTCTTGATTTCCTCAACAACACCGGTAACATCGGTTGTACGGAAATAGAACTGCGGACGGTAGTTTACGATGAATGGAGTATGACGGCCGCCTTCATCCTTGGTCAGTACGTATACCTGAGCAACGAATTCAGTATGAGGAGTAACTGAACCTGGTTTAGCTAATACCTGTCCTCTTTCGATCTCATCACGGTTTACACCACGGAGAAGGGCACCGATATTATCACCGGCTTCAGCCTGATCCAGCTGCTTACGGAACATTTCCAGACCGGTAATAACAGTCTTACGGGTCTCTCTGATACCAACGATCTCTACATCATCATTAAGATGAGCAACACCACGTTCTACTCTACCGGTAGCAACGGTACCACGACCGGTGATAGTGAAGACGTCTTCTACAGACATCAGGAATGGCTTATCGATCTCTCTCTGAGGAGATGGGATGTATTCGTCAACGGCATCCATCAGTTCATCGATGGACTTCATGGCTTCTTCATCACCTTCAAGAGCCTTTAAGGCAGAACCCTTGATGACCGGAGCGTTGTCGCCGTCGAAACCGTATTCAGTTAACAGTTCTCTGACTTCCATTTCAACTAAGTCGATCAGTTCAGGATCGTCGACCTGGTCGATCTTGTTTAAGTAAACTACGATATAAGGAACACCGACCTGTCTGGCAAGAAGGATGTGTTCTCTTGTCTGAGGCATTGTTCAATCAGTTGCAGCAACGACCAGGATAGCGCAGTACATCTGAGAGGCACCGGTGATCATGTTATTAACATAGTCAGCGTGTCCCGGGCAGTCTACGTGTGCGTAGTGTCTCTTGCTGGTTTTATACTCAACGTGAGCAGTGTTAATGGTGATACCTCTGGCCTTTTCTTCTGGTGCACCATCAATCTGGTCATAAGCCTTGTATTCGGCCTGTCCACGTTCTGCTAATCTCTTAGTAATAGCAGCAGTTAAAGTTGTTTTACCATGGTCAACGTGACCGATAGTTCCGATATTGACGTGTTCTAACGAACGGTCAAATTTCTCTTTTGCCATTTTAGTTTTTCCTCCTGTTTAACATTCTTATTTTAAGATAAAACGTCTTAATAAGCAATTATTCTAAAGCGTTTTTCTTGGCAATTTTTTCAGCGATGCTCTTAGGAACTTCTGAGTAGTGATCCATCTGCATCATGTAGTTTCCTCTACCCTGGGTAAAGGATCTTAAGTCGGTCGCATAACCGAACATTTCGGACAGCGGTATGTAAGCCCTGATGGCTACCGCATTGCCCCGTTTGTCCTGTTCGTTGATGTGACCGCGGCGCTTGGTGATATCGCCCATGACGGCACCGAGGTACTCGTCAGGAGTGATGACTTCCACGTCCATTACCGGTTCCAGCAGGACCGGATTGCACTTTTTAGCCGCTTCCTTAAGCGCTAAGGAGGCAGCCGTCTTGAAGGCCATTTCCGATGAATCCACTTCATGATAGGATCCGTCGAAGAGCGTTGCCTTGATATCGACGACCGGATAACCCGCTACGAGTCCTCCGGACAAGGCGGCTGTGAGGCCTTCCTGTACAGGCTTGATGTATTCCCTTGGTACCGTACCGCCCACGATGGCATCAGTGAATTCAAAGCCTTTACCCTGTTCGTTCGGTTCGAACCTGATCCAGACATGGCCGTACTGGCCGCGTCCGCCGGACTGTCTGACGAATCTTCCTTCGCAATCGGCAGCGGAAGTGATCGTCTCCCTGAAGGCTACCTGCGGAGCACCGATGTTGCACTCGACCTTGAATTCTCTCTTCATACGGTCGATGATGATGTCCAGGTGCAGTTCGCCCATGCCGGCAATGATGGTCTGTCCGGTCTCTTCATCCGTATAGGTCCTGAAGGTCGGATCTTCTTCGGCCAGCTTAGCCAGGGCCAGATCCATCTTATCGGAATCGGCCTTGGTCTTAGGTTCGACCGACATCTGAATTACCGGTTCCGGGAAGACCATGGATTCCAGGATGATCGGAGCCTTGGTGGCGCAGAGGGTATCACCGGTGGTGGTATCCTTAAGGCCGACGGCGGCAGCGATATCGCCGGCAACTACTTCCGTGATATCGGCACGGTGGTTGGCATGCATCTGCACCAGACGTCCGAATCTTTCCTTCTTGCCTTTGGTGGCATTGAGGACATAGCTTCCGGCTTCCGCGATACCGGAATAGACTCTGAAGTAAGTCAGTTTTCCGACAAACGGATCGGTCATTACCTTGAATGCCAGGGCTGCGAACGGCTCGTCGTCGCTGGCCTTTCTTTCCTCTTCCTTGCCGTTGATGAGCTCGCCCTTGATGGCCGGGACATCAAGTGGGGAAGGGAGGTACTCGATGATGGCATCCAGCAGAAGCTGAATGCCCTTGTTCTTATAGGCTGAACCGCAGAGCACCGGGAAGAAATCAGCCGAGATGACAGCCTTTCTGATGGCTTTCTTGATAAGTTCGACGGATACTTCCTTGCCGTCAAGGAATTCCATCATCAGATCGTCATCATAATCAGCCAGTTTTTCGATCAGGTCAGCTCTCAGGACTTCGACTTCGTCCCTGAACTGTTCGTCGACCTCCTTCTCGGTTATGTCGGTACCCTGATCGTTGTTGTACATGTACTGCTTTCTTTCAACGATGTCGATGATGCCTCTGAAGGTGTTTTCCGCACCTACCGGCAGCTGAATGGCTGCCGCTTTGGCACCCAGCCGGTCACCGATGGATCTTACGGACATCATGAAGTCGGCACCGGTAGCGTCCATCTTGTTCGCAAAAACGATTCTAGGAACGTTGTAGGTACTGGCCTGTCGCCATACCGTTTCGGTCTGCGGTTCAACGCCGGCTTTGGCATCGAGGACCGTGACCGCACCATCAAGCACTCTTAAGGACCTTTCGACTTCTACGGTGAAATCGACGTGCCCCGGAGTATCGATGATGTTTATCCTGTTTTTCGGGAACTGCTCCTTGCTGCCGGCCCAGAACGTCGTCGTGGCAGCCGAAGTTATCGTTATGCCTCTTTCCTGTTCCTGAGCCATCCAGTCCATCTGGCTTGCGCCGTCATGAGTTTCCCCGATCTTGTGAGTTTTGCCAGTGAAGAAAAGAATACGTTCAGTACACGTAGTTTTACCGGCATCGATGTGGGCCATGATGCCAATATTTCTTGTGTTCTCTAAGCTATATTCTCTTGCCATGGTTTTCCTTTCTTCTTATTATTACCAGCGGAAATGAGCGAAGGCCTTGTTGGCATCGGCCATCTTATGGGTGTCTTCCTTCTTCTTGACGGACTGTCCGACACCGTTGGATGCATCGATGATCTCAGCTGCAAGTCTTTGCTCCATCGTCTTTTCACTTCTTAAGCGTGAATAGTTAACGATCCATCTGAGACCTAATGTAAGTCTTCTTTCAGCTGAAACTTCGACCGGTACCTGATAGTTGGCACCGCCGACTCTTCTCAGTTTAAGTTCCAGTTCCGGCATTACATTGTCCAGAGCCTTTTCGAATACTTCCATAGGCTGCTGACCGGTCTTCTTTTCTACGATTTCAAATGCATTGTAAAGTATAGTCTGCGCAACGTCCTTTTTGCCATCCAGCATGATTTTGTTGATTAAACGCGTTACTAACTTTGAATTATAGATAGGATCTGTCAATACATCTCTTTTCGCAATGTGTCCTTTTCTAGGCATGTTAATCTCCTTTCATGTGAATTATTTAGGCTTCTTGGTTCCGTATAATGAACGGCTCTGTTTACGTTCTTCGACGCCGGCACAGTCTAAAGTGCCTCTAACGATGTGGTATCTAACACCTGGCAGGTCCTTGACTCTGCCGCCTCTGATCAGTACTACGGAGTGTTCCTGCAGGTTATGTCCGACTCCCGGAATATAAGCAGTTACTTCCATACCGTTACTTAAACGTACACGGGCGTACTTTCTAAGAGCAGAGTTAGGTTTCTTAGGAGTCATCGTACCGACTCTGGTACAGACGCCTCTTTTCTGAGGTGATGCCAAATCGATAGGTCTGGACTTAAGAGAGTTGTATCCCTTGTTTAAGGCAGGGGATTTTGACTTCCAGGTCCTGGCTGTTCTGCCTTTTCTTACTAATTGATTAATTGTAGGCATTTATATCTCCTTTCTTTTCTTTTTAACACACGATTACAGGTGTGCCAAACTCGTGCTTTATATATAGATCCTTACGGATCCAGTGTCAGCCTACTAATAATACTATGAAAATTTTCATAAATCAAGTAAAACCGCTGTTTTAAGGGCGATTTTATGCATATTCATGTCTATATTATAGGAAAAAAAGCCAAAAAAACATATAATTTATAGTAGTTATCACAAGAAAAGGAGAGTAACTATGACATTTCTGAAATCGATAAAGAAAAACAGCATCCTCATCGCTGCAATGTACGGCGTTATGGGTTACTTTCTGATCCTTCAAAAAGAGAAGTCCCTGGACATAGTCCTGACGGTACTGGCGGCAGGTCTGGCAGCAGCCGGCTTTTTCTCCATCGTCAGGTATTTCCTGCTTAAAATCGATGAACGTTTCAAAAGAAACGACTTCATAATCGGCATCGTCCTGATAGCTGCCGGAGCCGTTATCTATCTGGTCAAGAACAACATCTCCGATATGACTGACAACATCTTCGGCGTCATGATGATCGTCAACGGCCTTTTCTGCATCCAGGATGCTCTGGATGCCAAGTACGTGGGTATGAGCTCGGTCGGCGTCTACATCCTGCTGATGCTCATCGAGATCGGCATCGGTGCGATCATCATCCTGAAGCCGTTCGAGATCGACAACAGCAAGTACATCCTCATCGGCGGCGGCATGCTTTTATGTGCCGTAGAGAACATCCTTTCCAACATCTTCCTGGCGATCTACCGTACGGGATATGAAGTCAAGCTCAGAAAGAAAGAGAAAGAGGAAGAACGTCTCAGAAAGGCTGAAGAGGAAGCCCGCAACAAGGCCAGTGAACCGGAGCCGGAAGTAGAGATCGAAGAACCGAAGCTGTCTTTTGAGGTCCCGGAAGTCGATAACACCGAAGACGATCCGGAAGAGGAAAAGCCTCTGGAATAAAATGAGACTGATCGAAGTCTGGAATGCAGACAGGGATAAAAGCTATGATTTATATAAGTCGTTCCCGGAAGACGAGAACGGCTTTTCTAATTCCTGCTTCGGCATGAACAGGGAAGAATATGACAGATATGTATCAGACTGCAAGGACTGGTCGCAGGGCATCGGGCTTAAGGAAGGATACGTTCCCGATACCAGATACATCCTTGAAGATGATGATGGCAACTACGTCGGCATCTTCAATTTCCGTCATTATCTCAATGATGCCTTAAGGAACGGCGCCGGTCATATCGGTTACGGGATCAGGAAAGAATACCGGGGAAGGGGCTTAGCCTCTGAAGGTCTGCGGCTGGCCCTGGAAAAGTGCAGGGAAAAGGGTATCAAAGAAGTCTATCTTTCCTGCCACAGGGACAATCCTGCTTCCCTGAAGGTCCAGATAAAAAACGGTGCCGTAGTGCACCATGAAGACGATAAGGAATACTATACGAGGATATATCTTTAATCTCTTTTGGAATACTTGCATCCGCAGTAGTTCTGATGATATAAGCCCAGTTCCTTATTCATTCTTTCATTCAAGGTGATACCGTCACCTTTTTTAAAATCAGCGTAAAGATACTTCACGTCAGGGTATTTCTTTTCCAGTTTCTCTCCGATCTCGTTGATGTAGTCGGCATTCTTTCTGTTGGATATGGACATGACGGTCGAGCAGTAATCATAGTGATATTCATGAGCATAGCTGAAGGCTTCTTCCATCCTTCTTTCATAACAGCTGTAGCATCTTTTTCCGCCTTCAGGCTCATCCTTATTCAGTGAAAGGAACTTATCGAACTCATCATAGTCATATCTGCCGACTATCACTTTGATGTCTTTTTCTTTCATGACGGATAGATACTGATTTAAAGCTCCCAGTCTACGTAAGAATTCCTCATAAGGATAGATGTTGGAATTGGAGAAGTATACCGTGATGTCGAAATGATCATTAAGGTACACCAAAGGATAGACGCTGCATACTCCGCAGCACACATGGAGCAGGAGAGTCGGCCTGCCTGTCAGTTCTTTTATCTGCTGTAAATGTTTCTGGTAATTATTCATTCGTTATAAACATGGAATCGCCGAAGGAGAAGAAACGGTATCTTTCCCTGACGGCTACATCAT
This sequence comes from Erysipelotrichaceae bacterium, assembly GCA_017431825.1. GTDB lineage: Bacteria > Bacillota_I > Bacilli_A > Erysipelotrichales > Erysipelotrichaceae > Colivicinus. The sequence continues at coordinate 193,806 of JAFRKI010000009.1, forward strand.
AGGTATGGAGTATCATTTCCCTGCCCGCAAAGGCGCTTATCATCATGATCAGTGTCGACTTGGGAAGATGGAAATTGGTAATCTGGGCATCGATGGCCTTGAACTCGTATGGCGGATAGATGAAGATGTTCGTATCGCCGGAGCATTCCCTGAACTCGCCGTATCTGCCGATGACTGTCTCCAGAGTCCTGGTGGAAGTGGTACCGACGGCGATTATCCTTCTGCCTTCCTTTTTGGCGAGGTTGAGTCTTTCGGCAGTTTCCTTCGACATGAAATAGGACTCGAAATGCATGTTGTGGTCTTCGACGTTTTCTTCCTTGACCGGTTTGAAGGTGCCAAGGCCCACATGCAGGGTAACGTCGAGGACTTCAACGCCTTTCTCTTTTATCTTTTCGATAAGCTCATCGGTAAAGTGCAGTCCGGCTGTCGGACAGGCTGCCGAACCTAAAGGATCCGCATAGACGTTCTGGTAGCGGTCCTTGTCCCTGAGCTTTTCATGGATATAAGGCGGGGTAGGCATGAGACCCGTCCTTTCAAGTACTTCAAGGAAGACGCCTTCATATAACATCCTGATGATCCTGATGCCTTCTTCCCTTACTTCCAGACATTCGCCTTCCAGCTCATCGGAAAAACGGATGACGCTTCCTTTCCTGATTGCTTTCGCGTTACCGCAAAGACACTCGCATACGGCGTCTTCACCGATCTTCAGGATCAGCACTTCCACGTGAGCACCGGTGCCTTCTTTGGTGCCGTAAAGCCTGGCCGGTATGACCTTGGAGTTGTTTCTTACCAGGACGTCTCCTTCATGGAGATAATCGATGATATCGTAAAAGCGGCGGTGTTCGATCTCACCGCTGTTTTTATGCAGGACCAGAAGCCGGCTTTCATCTCTTTTTTCAGTGGGATGCTGAGCTATCAGTTCTTCCGGCAGTTCAAAATCAAATTCTTCCAGTTTCATCAGAAGCCTCTTTCGTCAAAACCGTATTTATTGAGGATGTCCTCTTTGTATTGGAGGAAGCGGTCTTCCCTGATCGCTTCTCTGGCTCCTTCCACGATCCTGATCAGGAAACGGAGGTTGTGTATCGAGAGGAGCCTGTTCGCAAGACCTTCATTGGCTCTGAACAGATGTCTCAGATAGGCCTTTGTGTAGTTGCGGCAGCACTCGCAGTCGCATTCCTTATCCAAAGGAGAGAAGTCATATTTATACATCTGTTTCTTTATTTCGATCCTTCCTTCGGAAGTCATCAAAGTTCCGTGTCTGGCGATCCTTGTCGGCAATACGCAGTCGAACATGTCCACGCCTTTTTCGATGGCGGTCAGGATATCGTTTACGGCACCGATGCCCATCTCATAGCGCGGTTTGTCTTCCGGCAGATATCTCAGGGCATCTTCCAGCATCTTGTAGTGGGTCTGCTTGTCTTCACCGACCGAAGTTCCGCCGATCGAGTAGCCGTCAAAATCCATTTTCACCAGCTCTTTGGCGCTGTATTCCCTTAAGTCAGTATAGATGCCGCCCTGAACGATGCCGAAAAGGGCCTGGTCTTCACGGGTGTGGGCTTCAAGTCCTCTTTTGGCCCAGCGCAGCGTCCTTTCCATCGAATCCTTGCAGTAATCGTAGGAACTTGGATAAGGTATGCATTCATCAAAAGACATTGCGATATCGGAACCGATCTTTTCCTGGATGTGTATGGAGTCTTCCGGAGACATGAAAAGGGTGGAGCCGTCAAGATGGGACTTGAAGGTGACGCCGTCTTCCGAAATGTTTCTTCTTTCGGCCAGCGAGAAGACCTGAAAACCGCCGGAATCGGTCAGTATCGGTCCGTCGTAATTCATGAACTTATGGATGCCGCCGGCCTGCTCGATAACGTCTTCCCCCGGTCTTAACCACAAATGGTAGGTGTTGCCCAGTATGAGGGAGGCATTGATCTCCTTAAGATCCCGGTAGTCCAGGAACTTGACCGTTGCCTGGGTGCCTACCGGCATGAAACATGGTGTATCTATCACATATCCGTTTATTTCGATCTGTCCCAGCCGGGCATCATGATCCTTATGGATAAGCTTATACCTGAGACTTTTCATATCTAAATGATAGCACATTGTCTTTTACTGATGAGCCGCTTAAGGATGAATGTTATAATAGACCATATGAAATCAAAGGAACTCAAGACTTACAATCTGCCTGAAGACAGGGTGCTTCTCGCCAACATCGATGCCAAGCCCAACGGCGTCATCCTGCTGGTATTCGTCTTCGGTCTTCTGCTGGTGGCTTTCAAGCAGTACGTCTGGGGCGTATCGATAGCGGTACTGGCATCCTGTGCTTCCTTTGTGTTGCCCAACAAGGTCCTGATCGAATTCTATCAGGACTACATGGTCCTTTATAATCATGCCAGCAAGTTCACCTGCGAGATCATCTACTATGATGACGTCGTAGTCTGGAACTACGATTTCGGCATCACCTATGATACGCTGACGATAAAACTCGTCGATGACAGTACGCACAATGTGGACGGCTACTCCAAGATCGTCTTCGAGAATCTGATGAACAGGTTCCTTAAGGACAAAAAGGAAAAGAAGAAGAAAAGTAAAAATAAGGTTTAATCATAAATTAAAATATGGTACATTTGTAATATGAATGAATTTGAGAACAACGCCTACTTCTGGCAGAAAGTAGATGCCGCATATATGTCAGGCAACTTCAGGCTTGTCTATAAGAAAGGCAGTATCCATAAGCAGTATCCTGATCTGCTTTTCCCTTGCGACTACGGACACGTGGAGACCGTCGGCGGCAACGATGCCTACCTTAAGGTATTCAGAGGTTCCCGCAAAGAGAAAGTCGAAGGCATCGTCGTCTGTGCCAACCTGCTGGAAAAGGATCTCACAACGATCGTACTGGTCGGTGTTTCCGATGAGGAAAGGGAAGCCATCCTGAGGTTTCTTAACTCCAACGATTACCAGAAGACCGTTGTCATAAACAGAGGCAACAATATCCCTTCATGGGCAGTAACAGAGTAGCGTACAGCTGCTCTTTTAATTAATAAGGAGAAAGAACATGAGTGATGTAAGACCTTCATCAATGAAAAGAATCACCAATAAGAAACTGGCCCAGGCCTTTATCGATGAACAGGTAAAAGCGATCAGAAAGGAAGTGGGCGATGAAAAGGTGCTGCTGGCCTTATCCGGCGGTGTCGATTCCTCGGTAGTGGCTGCTTTACTGATCAAAGCCATAGGCAAAAAGCTGATATGTGTCCATGTGAATCACGGGCTCTTAAGAAAGGGCGAATCCGAACAGGTCATCCAGGTATTCAAAAAGGAAATGGGTGCGACCCTCATCTACCGCAACAAGGCCGCTCTTTTCCTTAATAAACTTAAAGGCGTAAGCGATCCGGAAAAGAAGCGTAAGATCATCGGTAAGATCTTCATCGATGTCTTTGCGGAAGAAGCAAAAAAACTAAAAGACGTCAGGTATCTGGCACAGGGAACCATTTATCCCGACATCCTGGAATCCAAGGGTGTCAAGGCTCATCACAACGTGGGCGGTCTGCCTAAGAGCCTGAAGTTCGAACTGATCGAACCGGTCAAGTTCCTTTACAAGGATGAAGTAAGAGTGGTAGGCGAAGCCTTAGGCCTTCCTAAATCGATGGTCTACCGTCAGCCGTTTCCGGGACCGGGACTGGGCGTAAGATGTACCGGTGCCATCACCAAAGACAGACTGGAAGCTTTAAGGGAAGCCGATGCCATCTTAAGACAGGAAATAGAGAAGCTTCCGGAAACCCCATGGCAGTACTTCTGTGTCATTCCTGATCTTAAATCTACCGGCATCAAGGACGGCAAGCGTTACATGGGCTGGCCGGTGATCTTAAGAGCCGTCAATACGAAGGATGCGGTGACCGCCAAGTCATTCGAGATCCCATACAGAGCGCTCTATAAGATCAGAGACCGTATCATCAGGGAAGTGCCGGGTGTCAACAGAGTCCTTTGGGACTACAGCGACAAACCGGTAAGCACCATCGAATGGGAATAATGCAAAAACCTCAGAAATGCCCTATTTATAGGCACATCTGAGGTTTTTCTGTGCTTCGTGCTCGCCATATGCTCTATTTTTGACAATAATTTTAATATTCTAGAATGTTTTTTTATAGCGTGCTATTGTCAGAATCATATAAGCTCAAGATTTTTACTCTTTTTTGATAAATTGAGTATAGCATATTTTTATCAACAAAATCATAACGATTATAGCGTAACAGCCCCTTTTCTTTGGTTTAACGGTTGGCAAGTTTCACAAGACCCTTGAGGGTCGCCGTGAGGTATAAGCCCTTATAGGGTAGCTAAAAAACCGCACGTTTCACGTGCGGATTGTTATTTGTCCTACAAGTAGTTTAACGACAAAAATGATATAACAAAAACGACTAAAAATTTAGCAATAATTGCCACAATAGGAAACAATTTCGTATAAATTTATGTCAAGATAAGGAGATAAAAAATGGCAGAGATTAAAGAAGTAAATTACCAAAATCTTAAACAAAAAATTCAAGATGTAATTCCAGAAGAACTTAAAGAAAAACTTAATGCAGCTTAAAGTGATATGGAAGCTTGTAAGATTTAGCAGACAATGGAATAGATGTTGAAAAAATCGAAAAGATGATTGCTGATGCTGGATTTGATCAAATTAAAATCGGTACGCAATTACCAGATGATTCACTTAATGATATAGCTGGTGGTTTCCAAGAGGGAAGACTAGGAGAAGTAAGATGTACTTATGGAAACTCTAATCGTGATTTATTCTCTCGTCAATTCTGGGCTTCTTTAGCATCTCGTAGATTTACATCTATCTATCGTTACATTTGCTGTGACACTTATGTTGGAGTTAAAGCCAGTGGTGGTTTAGAATACATGAGTGGCGATGAACTAACTAGTAAATTGTAAGATAAATATATTTCAAAGTAAGGAGAACAAACAATGGTAGAAAACAAGAAAAACGAAGAAGTACAGAGTATTGAAGACAAAGACCTTGATAAAGTTACAGGTGGCGGCTTTTTCTCAGCATATTCAAATGAAAGATATGCTGAAGCAGGTGTTGAAGTTATTGGCGCTGGTTCTTTATGGAACGATGGCTATAAACTAGTTAACTCACAATAAGAATTAACTACTGAACAAGCTAATTGGGCTGTGGAGTACTATGATAAAACTGGTGTACCTGCAGGTACTTTGGATGATATAAGAAGTTTTTTCAAGACCACTAGTGAATATAGAAGACCTAGGTAAGGTATATAACAATATAATTGAAAAGGAGTTGTAACTAAAGACTTAGTCATAACTCCTTTATTTTTTAATGGCGTGCCTAGCAGGACTTGAACCCGCAACCTCTTGGTTCGTAGCCAAACACTCTATCCAGTTGAGCTATAGGCACTTATAGATATTATCTTATCATCTATTTGAAGGATTTCAATATTGAAATAATATAATAAAGTTGTTAATATGATTTTGCTGTCCTCGTAGCTCAGTGGATAGAGCATCCGCCTTCTAAGCGGACGGTCGGGCGTTCGAATCGCCCCGAGGACGCCATAATAAATATAACCGTGATGGACCATCACGGTTTTTATATACTCATTTTCCAAAAATTACAATATTTCAATGCATTTTTGTCCTTTCACCGTTATATGGGGTGATAAAATAAAAATACAAAGGACATATGTATACGCTTACATATGTCGCAAAAGGAGAAATATGAAAGGAATTCATGTAACTAGTGAAATAAAGCCTTTAAAGAAGGTTTTACTTCATCGTCCCGGAAAAGAATTATTAAATCTTACTCCGGATTCATTAGCTGAACTTCTATTTGACGACATTCCATATTTGAAAGTCGCTCAAGAAGAACATGACGCTTTCGCTCAAGTTTTAAGAGACAATGGCGTAGAAGTTGTGTACTTAGAAGATTTAATGACAGAAGTTCTAGACTTATATCCAAAGCTAGTAGAACCATTCCTATATCAGTGGTTAGCTGAAGGAAATATTAGAACTAAGAGATGGCAAGATAAACTTTATCAATATTTGGTAAAGAATTTCCATGGTAAAGACCTTGTTTTAAAGACTATGGAAGGTATCACTATGAAAGAAATGGAAGAGGAAATGGGCGAATCTGTAAAGGCTTATTCTTTACAAGATAGAATTGCACCAGATGACGATTTAATCGTTGCACCAATGCCTAACCTATATTTCCAAAGAGACCCATTTGCTTCAGTAGGAAATGGTGCATTCGTACATAGAATGAAATTCCCTACAAGAAACAGAGAAACTATTTATGCTGATTATATTTTCAAATATCATCCTGATTTCGTAGGCATGGTAAAACGTTACTATGATCGTGACTATCATGCAAACATTGAAGGTGGTGACGTATTCAATCTAACTGATACAGTTTTAGCAATCGGTATTTCACAAAGAACCTCACCAGATGCTATCGAATTAGCTGCACGTAATCTATTCAATGATCCAGATTGCAAGATTCGTACAGTTCTTGCATTCAAGATTCCTGAATCAAGAGCATTCATGCACTTAGATACAGTATTCACAAGAATTGACTATGATAAATATACTGTCCATCCAGCAATCATTGGACCACTAGAAGTATATGAAATTACACCTACTACTAGAGAAGATAGAAATCCTGATGATTTACATATCGAACGTCTAGATATGAAGTTAGAAGACATTCTAGCTAAATATACTGGTGTTGAAAATGTTGAACTAATTCAATGTGGTGGCGATGACATGATCGCAGCTGCAAGAGAACAATGGAATGATGGATCTAATACATTATGTATCGCTCCAGGAACTATCGTATGTTATGAAAGAAATGATATCACTAATGCAATCTTAAGAGAAAAAGGTCTAAATGTTATCACAATTCCTAGTGCTGAATTATCAAGAGGTAGAGGCGGCCCTAGATGTATGTCTATGCCTCTATGGAGAGAAGATTAATTAATTAACAATTTAATAAAGGAGAAAAATAATGGGAGTTAATTTAAGAGGACGTAGCTTTTTAAAGCTATTAGATTTCACACCTGCTGAAATTCGTTATTTATTGGATTTGTCTAAAGAATTCAAAAACATGAAGAGAAATGGCATTCCACATGATTACTTAAAAGGCAAACAAATAGTATTACTATTCGAAAAGACATCTACTAGAACTCGTACTTCATTCGAAGTAGCTGGTAGAGACCTAGGTATGGGTGTTACTTATCTAGATCCAGGTTCTTCTCAAATGGGTAAGAAAGAATCTCTAGAAGATACTGCTAGAGTATTAGGTAGAATGTATGATGGTATTGAATACCGTGGATTCGACCAATCAATCGTTGAAGAGTTAGCTGAAAAGTCTGGTGTTCCAGTATGGAATGGCTTAACTACTCAATTCCACCCAACTCAAATGCTTGCTGATATCATGACTGCTGAAGAAAACTTAGGCGACATGAGAGGTAAGAAATTAGTATTCATGGGTGATGCTGGAAACAACGTTGGTAATTCATTAATGGTTGTTTGCGCTAAATTAGGTATCAACTTCGTTGCTTGTGGACCTAAGAAACAAATGCCTTCTGCTGAACTAGTTGCTCAATGTGAAGAAATCGCTAAAGAAAATGGTTGCACTATCACATTAACAGAAGACGTTAATGAAGGTACAAAGGGTGCTCATGTTATCTATACTGATATTTGGGTATCTATGGGTGAACCTGATGAAGTTTGGACTGAAAGAATCAAACTATTAGAACCTTACCGTGTAACTAAAGAAGTTATGGCTAATGCTGATAAGAACGCTATCTTCATGCATTGTCTACCTTCATTCCATGACACTAACACAACAATTGGCGCTGAAATCGCTAAGAAGTTTGGTGTAACTGAAATGGAAGTTGCTGACGAAGTATTCGAATCTAAACAATCTAAAGTATTCGACGAAGCAGAAAACAGAATGCATACAATTAAAGCTGTTATGTATGCAACAATGAAATAATTATGAATAAAAGATTAGTAATTGCCTTGGGCGGAAACGCCCTAGGCAACAACCCTAAAGAACAATTAGAGTTAGTTAAAACAACTGCAGCTACAATCGTAGACTTAGTAGAAGAAGGATATGATGTAGTAGTAGGACATGGTAATGGTCCACAAGTTGGTATGGTGAATTTAGCATTTGAAAATTCTCATAACAAAGTTGGTGGTACTCCTGAAATGCCATTCCCTGAATGTGGCGCAATGACTCAAGGTTATATCGGTTATCATCTACAACAATCAATTGGTAGAGAACTTAAGAAAAGAGGAATCAACAAGCCTGTTGCTACAGTTGTAACACAAGTAGAAGTAGACAAAGCTGATTCGGCTTTCCAAAATCCTACTAAACCTATCGGTTCTTTCTATACTAAAGAAGAAGCTGATAAGATTGTTGCTGAAACTGGTTATACATTTGTTGAAGATGCTGGTAGAGGATATAGAAGAGTTGTACCTTCTCCAAAACCTGTATCTATCGTTGAACTAGAAACAGTTGAAAGATTAGTTTCTGAAGGTTGTATCGTTATTACCGTTGGTGGTGGCGGTATCCCAGTTGTTAAGTCTGATGATTGGTTTGAAGGTGTTGCAGCTGTTATCGATAAGGATAGAGCTTCATCTAAACTTGCATTAGATTTACATGCAGATATGTTAGTAATCTTAACTGCTGTTGAAAAAGTTGCAATCAACTTTAACAAACCTGATCAAAAGAACTTAGATGAAATGTCACTTGAAGAAGCTAAGAAGTATTGCCAAGAAGGTCATTTCGCTAAAGGTAGTATGTTACCTAAAGTTGAATCTTGTATTGAATATTTGGAACATACTCAAAACGGTCAAGCTTTAATTACTTCTCTAGAAAAAGCTAAAGAAGCATTACAAGGCAAGACTGGTACAATTATCCACAATTAGTGGGAAAGATAATATAGTGATTCTTTGGGAATAGGAAACACTTATTATATAACTAAAACAATTAAACTTTTCTAAAGGGGGAAAACATGGAAAAGAAAACAAGAAAGATGTTATCGTCTTTCACTATTCTGGTAATAATTATCCTAGCCCTTGCAGTGGTTTCTTGGATCGTTGCTGCCGCTGTACCTGGAAGTGGTGTTGCTGCTGCTTCATTTGCTACAATCATTAGATCTGTTGTTGATGGATTCTCTGATGCTGCTGGCTCAGGTGCTGACTTAATCGCTTTCATCTTCTGTATCGGTGGATTCTTAGGAATCGTAAATTCTACTGGTGCATTAGATACTGGTATTGCTACACTAGTTCGTAAATTACACGGACGTGAAGAAATTTTAATCGCTGCTGTTATGTTTGTATTCTCTGTTGGTGGTACAACATATGGTATGTGTGAAGAAACAGTTCCATTCTACATTATGTTAGCTGCAACTATGGTTGCTGCTGGTATGGATACTTTAACAGGTGCTCTAATCGTTGCATTAGGTGCTGGTGTTGGTGTATTAGGTTCAACTATTAACCCATTCTGCACAATGAATGCTGTGGGTGCATTAGAATCTGTAGGTATCAGTGTTGATGTAGGTAAAATGATTGCTCTAGGCGTTGTTCTATGGATCTCTTCTTACTTAATCGCTTTATACTTTGTATTAAAATATGCTAAGAAAGTAAAAGCTGATAAAGGTTCAACATTCCTTTCATTACAAGAACAAAAAGTACAAGAAGAAGAATTCTCTAAGGGCTTCGTTGTTGATGCTAAATTAACTGGTAAACAAAAACTAGTTCTTTGGATCTTCGGTTTATCATTCGCAATCATGATTTGTGGCTTCTTACCTTGGGAAGACTATGGTGTAATGGCATTCTCTGGTTGGTCAGAGGTTATCATGGGTGAAGGTATTCCAATGGGTTACTGGTACTTTGATGAAGGTGCTGTATTATTCTTCATTATGTCTATCGTTATCGGCTTTATCGCTGGTATGAAGGAAGACGAATTCGTTAAGAAGTTCATTGCTGGTTCAGCTGATTTAATTTCTGTTGCATTCATCATCGCTGTTGCTAGAGGTGCTACAGTTCTTATGAGCAATACTGGTTTAGGTCCTTGGTTAGTAAATGTAATCGCTGGTATCCTAGAAGGTGTTCCTGGATTCATCTATGCTCCACTTGCATATATCTTATACTTACCATTATCATTCTTGGTACCTTCAACTTCTGGTCTATCAGGCTTATCAATGCCTATCATGGGTCCAGTTACAGCTCAATTAGGCTTCTCTGTAGAAGTTATGATTCTAATCTTCTCTGCTGCTAATGGTTTAATCAACTTATTTGCTCCTACTGCTGGTGCATTAATGGGTGGTCTACAAACGGCTAAGATTAGTTATCCAACTTATATGAAGTTTGCTTTAAAACCAATCGTAGTTATCGGTATTGTTAACATCATTATCGTTACTATCGCAATGATGATTCTATAAACTGGATATTAAATAATTTATTCCCACACGATTTAGATGCAAGTCTAAGTCCTAAACGCCTCGTTCTTTTATGAATGAGGCGTTTTTAGGTTATAATGGAAATAATGAAAACTAGGGATTTAAGAGAAATTCAGGAACAATATTGTTCAAGTTATGACAAAAGAAAACTATGTTCCTATGATGTTGAATTTATTGATGGTCCTACAAAGCCACTAATCCATCAACAGTCAAGATTTTGGTTATTTTTATCTGGTAAAGGTAGCATCACTATTAATGGTAATTTATACAATGTTAAAAAGAACACCTTAGTAGCTGTTATGCCTTGGGATACGACAACAATAGATATTATTAAGGAACCACTTCATTTTGTAAAACTAGTATATAATTCAGATTTTTTAACTAACACAAGAGATCAGTATAATATCAATCATGAATTTTTCTCAATCATTAATCCAATGATTGAACATCCCGTAATTGATTTAACTAGTGAAGAAGAAAAGCTTATTACTTCAATAATGAATGATATTAAACAAGAAGTAGGAACGGAATCTTTATATGACGTTCCTAAAGAAAGGGCTTTAAGTGAATTATATGTCATCAATAAAATACTTGAGTTAATTGTTGCCTATGTAAGAATTGTTGCCAAAGTAGATATGAAAAGAATTGATGGTAAGACCTATGAACTTGATGATAGACCGACGATATTTAAATATATTTACTCACATATATCGAAGGATGTTTCACTTAAATCTTTATCTGAAGTATTCTATATGTCTGAATCATCAATCTCTAAATATATTTTAGATGTTACAGGCTTGAGTTATACCAATCTTGTCCAAGAAATGCGTATCACAAAGACAGTTGACTTATTAACTTATACGGATATGTCATTAAATGATGTTGCGGAACTAGTAGGTTTTTCCGATGCATCACATCTAATAAAAGTGTTTACTTCGCGAATGAATTTATCTCCTTCCCAATATCGCGATATCTATAAAGCTAAGGATCATATCTTTAAAGAAAAAGATCGTTCATTGAGCTTTGAAATTCTTAATTATATTAATAATAACTATACGGAAGATATTAAAATAACGGATTTAATTGATAAATTTAATATTAATTATGTTGATGTAAATAGATCGCTGTTATATCTAGTTGAGATGAACTTCGATGAATTATTACATTATCTACGTATCAATAAATCATGTGAACTATTACTCACAAGTGATGATGCAATTATCGATATAGCAGCTTCTGTAGGCTACAACAACATTAAAACATATACTAGGAATTTCATTAGATTAAAAAACATGACACCGGGATATTTTCGCAAGAACATTTCGTTACACGATTAATTTATGTTAAATAAACACTATGATAATTGGCTTGATTTAAGCCTTGATACTAAAGTAGTTGATTGTTTAAAAGAAGAAGACAGATATCTTATTAGTTTAGAAGATACCGTTTTCTTTTTTGAAAGTGGTGGTCAGAAAAAAGATATTGGTACTATCAATAATCATGAAGTTTTAGACTTAATCGAAAAAGAGGGAAATTTCTATCATGTATTAGCTGTCCCACTTACAGGTGATGTACATCTTGAAGTAGATAAGAAACATCGTATGATACAGGCTCAAATACATAGTGCATCACATTTAATGTGTACATTAATTAATAAAAGATTTAACGCAAAGACAATCGCTTTCTTTAATGATGAATTAGAAGCTGGTGCTGAAATGGGCTTTGAAACCTTAGAAGAAAGCACTATTAAAAGAATTGAAGAATTATGCAATGAATATATTAGACAAGATATTCCTGTTGAAATAATGTATCCAGAACATGAAGAAGCCATTAAACATGTATCTATTAAAAAAGCTGATCACGATGTATTAAGAGCGGTAAAAATAGGTGATATCGATTATGATATGTGTGCATGTGTTCATGTACCTTCACTAAGATATCTTCAATCATTTAAGATTATTAGACACGAAAAAACTACCAGAGGTTACAAAATATTCTTCTTAGTAGGTGATCAATTACGTAATACCTACCAAAGACAATATGATATTTTAAGAGGCTTATCTTCAAAATTATCAGTACCTGTCATGAAAGTTGAAGAAGCTTTTGATAAATATAATCAAGAATATCAAAATTTAATAAATAAAAATAATAAATTAAATGAAGCTAATATCAGTCTTTTAAAAGACAAATATGTAAGCATCGATAATAAAGTCATCATTGAAGAAATAGATTTTGACCGCAAACAATTAAGTAAACTAGTATCAATGATTATTAATGAGACTAATAAATTAGTCTTTATGTATTGTATAGAAAATGAAAATATTCATTTAATAGTCGGTGCTAGTAAAGATTTTGGTTTAAAAGCTAATGAAATATTTAAAGATATTTCATTAAGATTTAACTTAAAAGGTGGTGGCAATATCTTTGTGGCCCAGGGTGGGGGAAAATATGACGAATCTATTAAGGAGTACATATTAGAAACATATGGAAAAAATAATATCTGAGCTATTTCATAAGCTTCATAACAATCCTGAATGTTCAGGAAAAGAATTAAAGACAAGAGAGTTAATCAAAGACTTCATGAATAAGAACACTTCCATGGAATACCGTGAACTACCTGGTGGCTTTTATTATGTCTATAAATCACTTAAAGGATATAAGAATATTGCGATTAGAGCGGATTATGATGCGGTGACTGTGGATAATGATTGCGCTAAGCATTTATGTGGTCATGATGGACATAGTTCTTCGTTATGCGCCTTGGCTTTAATGTTAGAAAAGTTTGGTTCTGATAATAATGTCTATTTATTATTTCAATCAGCTGAAGAAAACGGCCAAGGAGCTAAACAATGTCTAGGAATATTCGACAATAATATTGATGAAATATATGGCCAACATAATCTACCCGGCTTCAAATTTGGCGAGGCGTACACTATTAAAGATACTTTTGCATGCACATCATGTGGCTTAATCATAAAGTTAAAAGGTAAAGGTTCTCATGCAGCATATCCAGAACTAGGCTTATCCCCAAGTAAAATTATCTATGAAACTTTATCTTTAGTTGAAAAGTATAAAACTTTAGAAAAGATGGTTACAGTAATAGGAGTTAAAATGGGTGATAAAACATTTGGGGTTATGGCTCATGATGGCGAAATCTATTTAACTTTAAGAAGTAATTCTGATTACAAATTAAAAGAATTAGAAAAAGAAATAATTGAATATATCGATAAGACAAAAGGGGAAATAGAATTTACATACGAAGAGATAGATTACTTCCCTGCAACTATCAATCATGAAAAAGAATATAACGAAATAATAAATAAATTAAATGCGAAAGAATTAAATGAGCCAATGCGTTGGAGTGAAGATTTTGGCTATTATCTTCAAGAACATGAGGGAGCCTTCTTTGGCGTTGGCGCGGGTACTAATTATCCAGGTCTACACACAAGTGAATATGAATATCCAATTGAACTAATTGATATAACTGCGGAATATTTTTATAATTTAGTCAAATGAACTTTAGAATTGCGAAATTAGATGAATTAGAAAAACTATATGACTTCTATAATGAGATAATCGATCATCAAAAATATGATGAATATAGTCCTTCTTGGACAAAGGATGTTTATCCATCGAAAGAAGACTTAAAGAAACATCTTGAAGATGATTTATTTTATGTAATGGAAGAAGAGGGCAGATATGTAGGTGCTGGATCTATTTCCTTACATGAAGATGTAAACTATTTAAATGGATCATGGAGTTTAAAACTAAAAGAAGATGAAATTGCGGTATTACATTTATTAGTTATACATCCTGACTATCGAGGGAAGGGACTTTCTAAACAATTATTAAAATATATCATTGATGATACAAAGGGAAAAGTAAAAGCTATTCATCTAGATGTGATAGGTGGTAATGATATGGCCGCTAGAATGTATGAAAAAGTAGGCTTTAAATCAATTGGTTTATATGAAGTCTATTATGAAGATACAGGTAATGTAATGGTCAACTTAATGGAATATAACTATTAAAAAAGGGGCTGTTACGAAATGAAGATTTGTAACAGCCTTTATTTTGGCTATTTTATAGGTTGCATTTATTGAAAAGGCCCTTTGTAATAACGAATATATACTTTCCCCCTTAACAGGTATTATGGGGAAAATAACTTATGGTATTATAAAGGTGACTAGATTAGAAACATTCTGGTATTAAATCGCTATAGGGTTGGAGTCCCGGAGCGATTTTTTCATTTTCAAATAAAAAAGAGCTTGTTACAGTAGGTTTTTAATCAGCTATTTCGTAACAGCCCCTTTTCTTTCTTATTATTGATATCTAATATCTTGATTTGGTTATCTCCACCAAGGTTTTTAGTAATCAAGTATTTTAATTCATTTAGCGCTGCCATGAATTCTTCAGTTCTACTTTGATCTACTAATTCGATAATCATAAAGGCATTCTTTGTCTCTTCTGTAAGCATGGTTCTTACGCCTTCTCTCCAGTTCCAGCAACGACAGATAGCACCTTTATCATCCTTGTAACAGATTTCTCCAGGGTATGGTGATTCATTTTCGTCATCGCCACCATAAGTAATAAATTCTTCATCACCATTAGCCTTAGTTAGGCAAATGTTTCCGACAAACTTATCGATGTCTTCACCACCACAAGGAAGCGCATATTTAAGCGATATAGAGTTATAAATATCAACTAATGGATTTATATTACCAATTTGATTTCCTTTAGCTACACGCTTTAATAATGCTTCTATAGAAGATCTAGCACCTTTCTTAGTCTTGAACTTAGAGAAAGCATCGCGCCATACAGCTATAACTTTATTCTTAGAAATTTCAGCATCAGGAAGATATTTTAGGCATTCCTTTTCACCATCTCTTAATAATGATGAATATTGATTAGAATCCTTAACGCTATTATCGATGCCTTTACATACAATAATACCAATCTTAGCATCAGGGAATAGCTCCCAGAAATCATTCTTTACTATAAACTTAGTAGTTCCATCATCTTCTTCTACTTCTTCAACAACAGAAACTTCCTTAACCGTTTCAACCCTAGTTTCTTTTACGGTTTCTTTCTTTTCTTCTTTTACCATTTCTTCAGGAGCACTTACACCTAACAGATATAAAGCATTCTTTAAAGTAATTCTAGTAGCATCCGCAAGCGCTAATCTTTCATTTGTTAGTTCAGGATTCTTTGGATCATTAATTTTACATGCACCATAGAACGAATGGAAATAAGTCGCAAGTCTTTGAACATAGTTACAAATCTTATTTGGACTTCTAGTAAGGGCTGCATCAGCTACAACATCTGTAAATGAAGCTATATATTTAAGTAAATCTACTTCTTTAGGATTATTTAATAAGTTGTAACTTTCTTGTTTAGTATATGGTTTACTTGCTTGTCTTAATACTGAACAAATTCTCGCATAAGCATATTGAGCATAATATACAGGATTATCATTTGATCTAGTTCTTGCTAAAGTTAAATCAAAATCTAGATGTGTATCTAAGGCCTTAGATAAGAAGAAATATCTTGCACAGTCAATACCAATATCATCACATAGTTCTCTTAAAGTAATGGCATTGCCAGTACGTTTAGACATCTTAACTTCTTGGCCATTTTCAACCATTCTTACCATTTGACATAAGTCAACTTGTAAGTTATCTCTAGGGTAACCTAAAGCTTCCATAGCTGCCTTCATTCTAGGAATATAGCCATGATGATCAGCACCCCAAATGTTTACTAATAATTCAAAACCTCTATCATATTTATAAATGTGGTTGGCAATATCTGGTGTCATATAAGTATAGTAACCATCAGATTTCTTTAATACTCTATCTTTATCATCACTATATTTAGTTGCTTCAAACCAGATAGCTCCATCTTTTTCATATAAAAGACCCATTGAATTCATCTTTTCAATAGCTTTATCTACCATTCCTTGATCAACTATCCATTGTTCAGAAATCCATGAATCGAATTCACAACCATAGTATTCAAGATCTCTTTTGATTCTATCTAATTCCTTAGCTCTACCAACTTCTTTTAACGCTAATACAGCTTCATCTTCAGGCATCTTTAGATATTTATCGCCATCTTTTTCCTTAATCTCTTTAGCGATTCCAATGATATCAGAACCATGATAGCCATCTTCTGGTAAAGTAAAATCTAAACCAAATAGTTCTCTATATCTGCCTAATAATGATTTACCTAGGTTCATCATTTGGGCACCAGCATCGTTGATGTAGTATTCTCTTGTTGCTAGATAACCAGCAGCATTCATAATTCTTACACAAGAATCACCCCAACAAGCACCACGTGCATGGCCACAATGAAGTGGTCCAGTAGGGTTGGCACTAACGTACTCTTCAAGAACTTTAAGGCCCTTACCGGCATCAGAATGTCCATATTCATCTCCTTTTTCAACAACGGTATTAATAATGTCGGCCATTGCATCTTTCTTAAGCCAGAAATTAATAAAACCTGGACCAGCGATATCGATACTTTGTATATTATCAAGTTGTTTTAATAGTTCTTCTTTGATTTCTAATGCGATTTCTTGAGGACGTCTCTTTAAAACCTTCGTAAGACGCATGGCAATATTTGTAGAATAATCTCCATTGCTATTATCCTTTGGAATTTCTACCATAATCATTCCATTTTCAGGAGTAATGTTGTGTTTTTCATTTACGATTTTGGTAATTGCCTCGACCAATTTTTCCTCAATATTCATATAAAACTCTCCTTTATATCCTTATTATTCTAACATAAATAAAAGTGACCTCCTTAATTAATTCAAATTAGGAAGTCGCTTTATGATATGTTTGGTATTTAGTAAGTGCTTATTTTAATAGTTCGTTTACTTTAGCTTGAACTTTAGAGTAGTTGTATCCAGCTTCTTCAAGTTTAGCTTTTCTTTCAGCACCATTACCCCATTTATCATTGATAACTTCTTTAGCAATCTTTTCAACGTTTTCTTCGTGTAAATAACCGATTTTCTTTAGAGGTTTAGCTTCTTCAACTTTAGCACTTAAATCAGCAGCAGCAGCTTTAACTTCTTCTTTTGCAGTTTCTACTTTTTGAGCAACCTTTTGTTCAACTTTTACTGCTTCTACTTTTACTTCTTCAGCAGTTTTCTTAACTTCTTCAGAAGCCTTCTTTGAACCTTGTGATAAAACTTCACCTAGTTTTCCAAATAAATTAGTTTCTACTATTGAGTGGGAATAATCGGCAATGTCCTATTCTAACCAAAATTATCAAAAATGGTTGAAATAAAATTATCGTCTAGAAAGTTATAGATAAACTATCTAGAAAGTTATAGACAATACAAAGACCTTGCGTATGTGTGAGGTCTTTTTGTTTATCGATGGTACCC
>JAFRKI010000010.1 GCA_017431825.1 Erysipelotrichaceae bacterium
AAAATACCGGTGTTTTTATTACGTATATCTCCCTATTTCAGCGCCCTGGCAACATCCCAGGTATACTTTGCCATCTCATTGATGGACATCTTCTTGATGCCTCTGACATAAGTGATGAGCTCATCGCCGAATGGTGTCTTATAGTATTCCGGAATACTGTCGGATCCCAGTATCGTGCCCAGTATCGTCATGATCTGAGCGGCATTGCAGTCGACGTCTTCGCCGCAGCCTCCGCAGATCGATAAGGTCTTCACGAAGTCGTTTTCCCCGTAATACATGGCGATCACTTCCGCTGCCGCATTCGGATAGGCATGGATCCAGTTGTATCTCTCCAGTTTCTTCTCACACGGCAGCCAGGCATCGTAGTAGTTATCGTGAAGCCTGCACTGTTCATAGGCGAATCTGATGACCTGTCCGTATTCGCTGTCGGCAGGGATAAGTTCGATACATTCCTCGAGTATTTCTCGGGTATCTTTCTTCACGAAAGCCAGCGACTGCATCAGGGCATTGAAGACTTCGCCCAGGATACCGTTGCGGTCATGGGAAATGGATGCATCCATCCATGCGCATCTGGCCGCTTCATGAAGGTTGCCCGGATAAAGCTGTCCGCAGATGACACCGCGCATCTGGGCGCCGATCCACTCGTTGAAAGGATTATGGAATCTGCCTGATTCCGGCGGCAGGATACCGACTCTGAGATTATTCAAAGCCCACTCTTCAGCCGACCAGCCGCTGGGGATGCGGGCCGTCCATTCCCTGGCGATATCGTAAGCCGTCGTGTCTTTTCCTTTTTCCTTATATGCCAGTAAAAGAGCGAGCTCATAGGTTATGTCGTCGTTGTAGGTATTGGGCTTTCTGACGTATTTCGTGACTTCACCGCCGTAGAACTCTCTGATAGCCCGTCCGGTATTTCCTTCCAGACAGGTACCATATGCTCCACCGATGATCTGGGAAAGCCAGCCGGCATAGAACCTGTCGTACGCATCGCTCAGATCGACGTCATAGACAGGCAGTTTTACGGCCTTCTCATAGTCTTCGAACGTATCATAGAAAGTCTGTTTCCAGTACGGGCTGTCTTCATCTTTTTTGGCTGCATAACAGGCGTTGTAGACGTCCTGTTCATACTTATGAAGAGCCACCATGTCGTTATCATCATAGGCCTTCAGACCCTTTTCCAGCAGTTCCATGCCGCCTTCTACGATGAGACCCTTGTTCTCGGTAGCCTGGATGGCAGCATTTACGATCATCTCATGAGCCCTCGATCCCGGTACCTGTGAATGCCAGTGCACCTTGGTCAGTATGTCCTGAGCCTCTTCCGGTCCGCTCATCTCTTCTTCCCAGAAGATCTCGTTGTCGTCAGCCAAAAACTGAGGTACTTCCGACTGAAATATCTCTTTCGCTTTTTCCCATGCCTTCATATTATTTACCTTCCTTAAGATGATTATATCAGTATTTGAAAATAAAAACGCTTACATTGGAGCTTCCTGAAACAAGCCCTCTTAAAAGTGATATTATGACTATGTCCTACTATCGTATATACTTTCAGATCTGGTGAAAGCGTCTCTACCCTGCGACCTTAATTGCGGGACTACGATACCCTTTTATCGATGCTTTCGAAAGTGTAAGTTCGAAAGTTTTTTTTACGATAAGTAGAAAATGTGGGAGGACTCAAAACATGTTTGAAAAACTATTCAAGCTATCTGAAAAGAAAACCAACGTCAGGACTGAGCTCATCGCCGGCCTGACAACGTTCCTGGCCATGGCTTACATCCTGGCTGTCAACCCGTCGGTACTGGCTGCTTCCGGCATGGATACCAATTCGGTATTCCTGGCTACAGCCATCGCTTCCGGAATCTCCTGTCTGCTGATGGGCCTGCTGGCCAACTATCCGGTCGCCCTGTCTGCAGGTATGGGTACCAATGCCTTATTCGCTTACACACTCTGCATCGGTGCCGGTTACAGCTATCAGGAAGCCTTAGCAGTCGTCTTCATGTCCGGTGTCATCTTCCTGGTCATTTCCGTTACCGGTATCAGAAAGATCGTCATCAATGCGATCCCTAAGAACATGAAACTGGCCATCGGTGCCGGTATCGGTTTCTTCGTAGCCTTCATCGGTCTCAAGAATGCCGGTATCGTCATCGCCAATTCAGCTACGGCCGTATCTCTGGGATCCTTTGCGGATCCGGAAGTGCTGCTGGCCATCATCGGTCTGCTGGTAACGATCGCCCTGGTCGTCAAGAAAGTTCCGGCCGGTGTCTTCTGGGGTCTGGTCATCACTGCCGTTCTGGGCATCATCATGTCCATCTGCGGTCTGGTAGCTGTTTCTCCGGAGAATCCGCTGCCTTCACTGAGCAATCTTGATTTCTCATTCAATTTCTCGATGCCGACCTTTGCGTGCTTCCTGGATGGTTTCAAGACTCTGTTCACCCATCCTGACTGGTTCGTCATGACCTTTGCCTTCCTGTTCTCGGACTTCTTCGATACAGCCGGCACACTGGTCGCCGTAGGCAACGACATCGGTCTGGTCAATGAAAAAGGCGAAATGGAAAACGTTGAGAAAGCCCTGCTGGCTGACTCTGTCGGTACGGTAGTCGGTGCCGTCTGCGGTACTTCTACCATCACTTCCTTCGTCGAATCAGGTTCAGGCGTAGCTGCCGGAGGCAGAACGGGCTTAACGGCCTGCACTACCGGCGTGCTCTTCTTCCTGTCCATCGTCTTTTCACCGCTGCTTTCCGTCATCACTTCTTCCGTTACGACTCCGGCTCTCGTGGTCGTCGGTATCCTGATGGCTCAGCAGTTAAAGGACATAGACTGGAGCGATCTGGTCGAAGCCGCTCCGGCTTTCATCACCATCCTGGCTATGGTGCTCGGCTATTCCATCGCTGATGGTATCGCCGTCGGTTTCATCGTCTATACTCTGGTCAATGCCGTATCCGGCAACGTTAAGAACATCCACCCTTCCGTCTGGGTGCTGGATATCATCTTTATCATTTACTTCATCGTTTAACTGATAAAGCCTGCTTACACAAGTTAAAGACCGTCTCATGACGGTCTTTTCTTTATCTCTGTATATTATGAATGGCTTATTCTTCAGTCCAGTCAAGAGTAGTACTGACGGCTTTCTTCCAGCCTCTGATCTTCTTCTCTCTGACTTCCTTTTCCATATGCGGTTCAAAGATACGGTCTATCTCCCAGTTTTCCCTGATCTCTTCCAGGTTCTGATAGAAGCCGACAGCCAGACCGGCCAGGTAAGCGGCACCTAAGGCAGTCGTTTCGATGCAGGAAGGACGGTAGACCTTGGCATCGATGACATCGGCCTGGAACTGCATCAGCAGATCGTTGGCGGAAGCACCGCCGTCGACCTTGAGTTCCTTTACCGGTACGCCGGCATCTTCTTCCATGGCCTTGACGATGTCATAGGTCTCATAAGCGATTGACTCGAGAGTCGCTCTTACAAGATGCTTATAGTTGAAGCCTCTGGTAAGACCGACGATGGCGCCTCTGGCGTGCTGTGACCAGTAAGGTGCGCCAAGGCCCGTGAAAGCCGGTACGACGTAGGCTCCTTCGGAGTCTTCGACCTGTGAAGCGACGCTTTCCGATTCCTTGGATGAGGAGATCACCTGCATCTCATCTCTGAGCCACTGTACGGCGGCACCGCCGATGAAGATCGAACCTTCCAGGGCGTAACTGACGTGCTCATCAGGAGAAGCGGCGATAGTCGTTACCAGACCGTTATGAGAAGCTACGGCCTTGTGTCCGGTATTCATCAAAAGGAAACAGCCGGTACCGTAGGTATTCTTCATCTCTCCGCTTTCAAAGCAGCACTGTCCGAACAAGGCACACTGCTGGTCTCCGGCTGCCGCGCCGATCCTGATCGGTCCGCCGAAGAGTTCCGGTTCCGTTTCACCGTATACATAGCTTGACGGTTTTACTTCCGGAAGCATGCATTTCGGAACATCGAGCAGTTCCAGCAGCTCATCGTCCCATTTCAGTTCATGGATGTTGTATAGCATGGTCCTGGAAGCGTTGGTGTAATCCGATACGTGGACCCTGCCTCCCGTCAGCTTATAGATCAGCCAGGAATCGATGGTGCCGAAATAGAGTTCTCCTCTTTCAGCCCTTTCCCTGGCTCCTTCAACGTTATCCAGCAGCCACTTGATCTTGGAACCTGAGAAATAGGCATCAGGCACCAGACCCGTCTTGGCCTTTATCGTCTCGCTGTAGCCCTTGGATACCAGATCATCGATTATCTCACTGGTCCTCCGGCACTGCCATACGATCGCATGGGCTATCGGTTCACCGCTGATCTTATCCCAGATGACGGTCGTTTCTCTCTGATTGGTGATGCCGATCGAAATGATGTCTTCCGCTTTGGCACCGATCTTGTCCAGTGCCTTTCTGGCAACTTCCAGTACGGATTCCCAGATCTCATTGGCATCGTGTTCGACCCAGGCCGGCTGCGGATAATACTGGGTAAATTCTTTCTGGGCAACGCTCAGCATGTTTCCTTTCTTGTCGAAAAGGATACAGCGTGAACTGGTAGTGCCCTGATCTAAAGCCATTATATATTTCATGGAAAAGCCTCCCTATGCACATTTAATTTTATCATTTAATATGCGAAAATATAACTGAGCTTAAGTATAAGACCATAAAGGAGACACGTATGATTTTTCCTGATTTTCTTAAGAAAGGAGATACCATCGGTATCTGTGCCTTGAGTGCCGGTATCGGCAAGAAACTTGACGAATATCTGGAATCGGTAGCTGCCCTGAAAAAGGAAGGCTATAAGATCCTGGAGACCGAGTCGGTAAGAAACGAAGACGAGAGAGCCAATACCGCTCTTAAAAGAGCGGAAGAGCTGGATGAGCTGGTAAACAACGATGAAGTGAAGATGATCATCTGCGCAGCCGGCGGTGACAGCCAGTTCGAGACCGTTCCTTACATCGATTACGGAAGCATCAGGCAGCATCCTAAATGGATCATGGGCATGTCCGATCCGACCAACCTGCTTTTCCCGGTCACCACGATGCTGGACATCGCGACCATCTACGGTTTCAACGGTTCTTCCTATACTCTGGAGAAGGATGCCGAACTCATCAACAATCTCAAGATAATAAGAGGCAATCTGATAAAACAGAAAGCCTATGATCAGTACATCGACTTCCTGGATCTCGTAAAGGAAGAATACAACTACAAGGACGTTTCCTGGAAAGGCGCAAAGCCGCTCAATGTTTCCGGACGCTGTATCGGCGGCTGTCTTGACTGCATCGAGAAACTGATCGGCACCGAATTTGATTACGTCAGCGACTTCATCGAAAGATACAAGAACGACGGCATCGTCTGGTACTTCGACAACTTCGCTACCGATGCCTACAATACCTACCTGAGCTTGCTGGAAATGAAGAATGCCGGTTATTTCAGACACTGCAAGGCCGTGCTCTTCGGTAGAGTCGCCATACCTGCCACCTCGGGCAGCGAGCTGATCAGCGATTATGAAGAAGCCTACAGGCTGGCTCTTGAAGACATCCCATATGTCAGTGAAATGGATATCGGCCATACCAAGCCGCGTATCACCATGATCAACGGAGCCATCATCCATGTGAAGTATGAAGGAGAAAAAGGTGAAATAAGATTTGACCTAGACAATAAAGAAGAAGGAGAAAAAGAAATGGCACTTATCAGATGTCCGGAATGCGGAAGAGAAGTATCCGAACTGGCCACCGAATGCATCCACTGCGGATTCCCGCTGGTCGAAAAGGAGGAGCTGGTCAGCATCGTCGATAATCTCACTCCGGTTACCGAAGAAACGATCGAAGCCTATGACGTCATGCTGGTAGACTACGGCGATTCCAAATTCAGAACGGCCAGCAATCTCAGGAGCCTGCTGGATATCACCTACAAGGAAGCATATTCCATCCTGGCAACGTTGCCTTGCTACATCTATAACGACATTCCGCAGGGAGATGCTGAATACATCGCCCGAAAGCTCATGAACATGAACATGCGGGTAGCCGTCTATGACCCGGTAGGAAACGTAAGATACTATGAACCGCCTAAGTATATCAACAGGCCGTTACCGGTAGTAGCTCCGATCCCGAGAGTCAGAAGAGTCGTAAGACCTAATCCGGTCATTCACTATCAGCCGATGCCAGGACCTAGTCCGCTGATGCCACATTATAATCAGCCGTTTGTCGTTCCTAAGAAGAAGGGTCCGACCATCAACATCAATATCGGCAACGATCCTGCTCCTAAGAAGAACACCTATACCACCAAGCCGAAAACGCAGCCTAAGACCCAGCCTAAGAGCAGCTTCCCGGGCGGCGGCAGTGCTCCGAAAAAGACGAGCACTCCAAGCTTCACTACTACCAGAAGCCGCAATACCACGAGCAGTCACAACACTTCATCGAGGCCGAGCTCTTCATCAAGACCGTCACCGGCTTCAAGATCGGGCGGTACCAGAAGTTCTGGCAACCGCATATCCGGCAACAGCAGAGGAAAGAGATAGAAATATCTCTTTTTTATTCCTATAATAGTTGATATGGATAATAAGGCATCGATAAAGGATCTGTATTCTTCATTCTTCAGGATCGGTCTGTTTACCTTCGGCGGCGGACTGGCCATGCTGCCGATGCTGGAAAAGGAGCTGGTCGACAAGCACGGATGGTGTGAAGAAGAAGAGATAATGAACTACTATGCGGTGGGTCAGTGTACTCCCGGCATCATAGCCGTCAACGTCGCTACCTTCGTGGGTTTTAAGCACGGCGGCGTCACCGGAGCCATTGCCTCTACTCTGGGCATCATTTCCCCTTCGCTCATCATCATTACCCTTATCGCGACCTTCCTTAGAAACTATGCCACCTATCCTTTAGTACAGAAAGCTCTTAAAGGACTCGGTGCTGGCGTCTGTGCCATCATCATCCCTTCGATCATAAAAATGGCTAAAAGCTCCATTACCGTCTGGTATCTGGGATTGCTGTCGGTAATGGCTTTTGTGATCGCCGAGTTTACGGATATACCTATCTTCACCATCGTCATTTTCGGTATCCTGGCCGGCATCCTTATAGGATTATGGAGGTCTAAGCATGATCTATCTTAGACTCTTCTTTGAATTCTTCAAAACCGGATTGTTTGCGATAGGCGGCGGACTGGCTACCATTCCTTTCCTGACGGAGATAGGTCAGAAGACCGGCTGGTATACGATGGCTGAACTTACCAACATGATAGCCGTATCCGAATCTACTCCGGGTCCGATGGGCATCAATATGGCCACTTATGTCGGTTATACCGTAGGCGGTCCTTTGGGTGCTCTGGTGGCAACTATTGGCGAGGTCACGCCTTGTGTCATCATCATCCTCCTTATTTCCAGCATGATCTACAGATATAAGGACAGTTTCTATGTGTCTAATGCCCTTTCCGGTATCAGAGCCTGCTCGCTGGGCCTTATCGCCTATGCTTTCCTGAGCGTCTTTACCTCCAGTGTCATCTATCTTGACAGGTACCGTGAAACGGGTGATATCGCTTCCGCTTTTGACATCAGGACCATCGGCATCTTCCTGTTCATACTGGTGATATCGAGGTTCTATAAAAAAAGCCATCCGGTCATCTGGATAGCTTTGTCTGCAGTATTAGGTATGGTTATTTTCAGTATCTGATCCTTACCAGATATAAGCCGTTGCCGGTGATGTTGTAGCGCTTTGTGGACTTGCAGGGCTGCTCCAGCATCTTTTTTATATCATCAAGACTTTTCTGTCCCCTGCCCAGATCGATGAGCGTACCGACCATGATCCTGACCATGTTTCGCAGGAAGCCGTCACCGGTGACTCTGATCCTCAGAAGATCTTTGTTCCTGGTGATCTTGAACTCCGTGATGGTCCTGGTCTGGTCCTTTTTATCTTTATAAGGCGTCGTATTGAAGGATGAGAAATCGTGGGTACCTACCAGCAAGGCGGCTCCTTCCTTCATCAGATCGATATCGAGCTTATAGAAGCACTGATAGGCATAACCGTCCAGGAAGACGTCATACTCGCCGATATTGACCAGATACTCGTAAGTCTTATCCTTTACCGAATATCTTGCGTGAAAGCTGTCATCAACGATCTTTACTTCATTGATGTGGATGTCCTTGGGTATCAGGGCATTGATCGATCCTTTGAGCTTGTAAGGATCCATTTTCCTGTCGCTGTCAAAATGAAAGACCTGGCCCTTCGCATGAACGCCCGCATCGGTCCTGGAGGCCATCATTATCCTGATGTCTTCCTTGAAGATTATCTTAAGGGCCTTTTCGATCAGGTCCTGGATGGCAATGCCGTTTTTCTGGGACTGGAAACCGCTGTAATTCCTGCCGTTATAGGAAAGCGTGACCTTATAACGGATCATAGATAAAACCTCGAAAGTATCATCAGTGCCAGCAGGATATGGGCAAAAAGCAGGAAGAGGAAGTCCTTGAAACGGAACTTAAGCGTATGATATTTGGTCCTTTCCTGATCAGGCACATAGCCCCTGGCTTCCATCGCATCGGCCAGTTCAAAGGCTCTCTGGAAAGCTACGGTAAACAGAGGAATGATAAGACTGAGTATCGCATTGATCTTTTCCCTGAGCTTGCCTTCCTCGAAGTCGACACCGCGTGACTTCTGGGAATTCATGATCCTCATCGTTTCTTCGATGATGGTCGGAATGAACCTTAAGGCAATGGATATCATCATGGCTATTTCATGGTACGGGAAGTGTATCACCTTTAAAGGTGACAGAAGCGACTCGATGCCTAAGGTAAGATCCAGAGGCTTGGTGGTGGCGGTAAGTATCGTCGTCAGCATGATCATCAGTAAGAGCCTTACCACGATGAACAGCGTGTTAAGGACCGCATCGCTGTAGATGACGAAGCTCTTATAACTGAGCAGTACCGTACCGGTCTTTACCGTCAGGCAGTTTATTATCAGCAGGAAGGCCATCATGAACATCGTCGGTTTGAGGGCCTTGAGTATCATGGTTATCTTGATGTGGGAAAGCAGGACTATGCCTAAAATGATGACGCCCAGCAGTGCATAGCAGTACCAGGATTTAGGGATGAAGACGGCCGCTATCATCACGAACAAAGCGGCGATCTTGGCACGCGGATCCAGGTCATGGATAGGAGATTTGATCGGGATGTATTTTCCGAAGACCAGATTGTTCATCTCTTTCTGACCTCCTTGCCCATGTATTTGGCCAGTTCACCG
This sequence comes from Erysipelotrichaceae bacterium, assembly GCA_017431825.1. Classification (GTDB taxonomy): domain Bacteria; phylum Bacillota_I; class Bacilli_A; order Erysipelotrichales; family Erysipelotrichaceae; genus Colivicinus. The sequence continues at coordinate 9,216 of JAFRKI010000010.1, forward strand.
ATGGTCCTTATCTCGGCAGGGACCTTAAAGCCTTCTTCCTTCAGCATCCGCTTGAAGCTTACCAGCTGCGGTTCCAGCAGGTGATATTTTCTTACCAGTTCATCGTTATTGAAAAGCTCGAGCGTCGGACCGCAGTAGGCTATCCTGCCCTTTTCCATCAGAACGGTATTTTCCGCATAGTTGTATACCATCTCATTGTCATGAGAAACGATGATGATGGTCTTGCCCTGTTTCCTGTTTAGCGTGATGAAGATCTCGATCATTTCCTGAGCGCCTTTAGGATCAAGACCGGCTGTCGGTTCATCAAGGACCAGAACGCTCGGTTCCAGTGCCAGGATGCCCGCAATGGCTATCCTTCTTTTCTGGCCTCCGGAGATGTCAAAAGGCGAGACATCGAACATCTTCTCGTCGATGCCTACAAGTTTCAAAGCCTTTCTGGCCTTATCATTGGCCTCTTCTTCGCTTATTCCGTAGTTCTTCGGACCAAAGGCCACATCCTTCAGGATGGTCTCTTCAAAGAGCTGATATTCGGAGAACTGGAAGACCAGACCCACTTCCTTACGCAGAGCTTTCAGTCCCTTATTCTTTTCCCTGGCAACTATCTCCCTGTCCAGGATCTCCAGACTTCCGGAACTAGGCAAAAGCAAAGCGTTGAGGTGTTCGACCAGCGTCGACTTGCCTGAACCGGTCTCACCGATGATGGCCGTCACCTTGCCCTCGACAAGCTCCAGGTTTATGTCATCGAGAGCCTTATGAGCATAAGGCATACCTTCGTCATAGATATAGCTTAATGATTTGAACTTAATTGCCATAATTCCTTTGCCATTCCTTTCAAATCACTGCTTTTAAGCTTGATTCCGTTTTTATATAAAGCTTCCTTTACCTTCAGATTAAAAGGTATATCAAGGTCGATCTTTCTTAGTTCATCAGGTCTGGCGAAGACCTTTTCCGGCTTGTCATGCATATAGATCCTGCCCTTGTTCAGAACAAGACAGTCATCACCGGAAAGCACTTCCTCGATGTCGTGGGTGATGGAGATGATCGTGAATCTGCCGGTATCGTGAAGTTCGTTTATAAGTTTCTTGATGTCGGCCTTGCCCTTAGGGTCCAGCATCGACGTCGCCTCATCGAAGATGATGATGTCCGGTTTCATGGCCATGACGCCGGCGATGGCTACACGCTGCTTCTGACCGCCGGATAAAGCTGTCGGCTCCTTGTCGAGGAAATCGGTCAGTCCTACCTCTCTGGCATACTGATCGATGATCGGATCCATGTCCCGCTGGGCGACTCTTCTGTTTTCCAGACCGAAAGCGATGTCATCTCTTACGGTCGAACCGATGAACTGATTGTCCGGATTCTGGAAAACGATGCCCAGCTTCTTTCTTATCTCATAGATGTTTTCTTCATTCATCTTCAAACCGTCGATGATGATCTCGCCCTTCTTCGCTTCCAGCAGACCTGCCAGCAGTTTGGCCAGGGTCGACTTGCCGGATCCGTTGTGGCCGATGACGGTCGTATATGATCCCTTTTCGATACTGAAAGACACGTCATCGATGGCCAGTGACGTATCGTTGTAGGAGAAGGAAAGATTCTTTACTTCGATAAGACTCATAACTTCATTATTATACACTACTTTAAGGAAAGCACAGCCCCTGAGTGTAATTGGGCAATTAAAAGAATTCTTTTGTATTATAATAGGGTTGAAATATAAAGGAGAAATAATTATGTCACTAGTAACCAGTAAGGAAATGTTCAAAAAGGCCTATGACGGCGGATATGCCATCGGTGCCTTCAACGTCAACAACATGGAGATAATCCAGGGCATTACCGAGGCTGCTAAAGAATGCAACGCACCGGTGATCCTCCAGGTATCAAAAGGCGCCAGAGCCTATGCCAACAGGACCTATCTCGTAAAACTGGTAGAAGCAGCCGTTATCGAAACGGGCCTGCCTATCGTCTTGCACCTCGACCACGGTGATTCATTCGAGACCTGTAAGGAATGTGTTGACGACGGCTTTACTTCAGTCATGATCGACTGCTCAAGCAAGCCGCTGGAAGAAAACATTGCCATTACCAGACAGGTAGTTGAATATGCCCATGCCCATGGCGTAGTCGTAGAAGCCGAACTTGGAACTCTGGCCGGTGTTGAAGATGATGTCAAGGTTTCAGCCGAAGATTCATCCTACACCAGACCGGAAGATGTCGAAAGATTCGTCAAGGAGACCGGCTGTGATTCATTAGCCATCGCCATCGGTACTTCCCACGGTGCCTACAAGTTCAAACCTGAACAGTGCACCAGAAACGAAAAGGGAATCCTGGTACCTCCTCCACTGCGTTTCGACATCCTGGAAGACGTATCCAGAAGACTTCCTGGCTTCCCTATCGTCCTGCACGGTTCAAGTTCCGTACCGCAGGAATATGTCAAGATGATCAACGAAAACGGCGGCAAGATGCCTGATGCCGTAGGTATCCCTGAGGAACAGCTGCGTAAGGCTGCCACCATGGCTGTCTGCAAGATCAACATCGACTCCGACCTGAGACTGGCCATGACCGGTACCATCAGAAAGTTCTTCAATGAGCATCCTGAAAAGTTCGACCCGAGAGAATATCTGAAGCCTGCCAGAGCCAACATCAAGGAACTGGTCAAGCATAAGATCATCGATGTACTGGGTTGTGACAACAAGATCTAATGGTCATAAAGAAGGAGAAATCCTTCTTTTTTTTGTTATCATAGAGTCGAGGTGAAAACTATGAAAACATTGGTAGCATACTTCTCTTATATCGGAGAAACGGAACTCAACCGTCAGGTAGTGGAAATAAACAAAGGCCATACCGAGATAGTGGCCGAAAAGATAGCCAGGATGACCGGTGCCGACCTGTATAAGATCGAACCGGTGACCCCTTATCCTAAGAAATACGATGACATCGTTGCCATCGTCAGAAAGGAAAATGAGGAGAATCCGAAAGTGGAGATCAGAAACCTGCTGCCTTCGATAGCCGAATACGATACCGTCTATATCGGCTTCCCGATCTGGTACCGCACCTATCCGCGCGTCGTTGCTTCTTTCTTAAGCAATTATGACTTTACCGGCAAGACCGTAAAGCCTTTCTGCACCAATGATGAAGGCTCTTTCGGCATCGCCCTGCTGGAACTCAAATCACAGCTTAAAGGTGCTGATGTCAAGCCGGGTATTGCGATACACGGTGCCGATGTCAATGCGGCTGATGATAAGCTTGAAGCCTGGGTAAGACAGTGACGATCCCTATCATCAATATAATAAAAGTACAGACATCGCTGTCTGTACTTTTTTATTACTTATGACGTTTGACTTCGCCCTTAAGCATCTCAACTATTTTTACCCGGTCCTTTTCTTCCAACTCATCAGTCTTGCCGTTGAAAAAGTCTTCTATCTTCCAGTAATGGACTCCGGTCTTATAGTTGATCTTGAAATAATTTAAGTTCAGATCAGACTGGATCTTACGCATCTCTTCGTTTGTCATCATTTCCTCCTTCGATCTCTTTTATGTTCATCTCGTTCCCCTGTAACAGCCACGTATTGCCGCCGCCGCACTTTGGACAGGTCCTTCCGTAAGCTACCGTCGAATAGCTGATCTTACAGTCGTCACACCAGCTGACGGCCGGTATCTCAAGACATTTCAACTGTGCCCCTTCAAGCAAGGGGAACTTCTTCGTATACCAGTTCCAGTAGCTGTACAGATAAGATGTGACTATTCCAGAAACTTCGCCGAATTCCAGCGTAACCGATCTTATCCTGTTGATGTCATTCTCTTCGGCTACCCTGCTTACGGTCTTTACGACATAGTTCACAAGCCCAAGTTCATGCATATTATGACTTGCTTAACTTGTTTCTGATGATTCCGGCAACACGGCTCGGCATATGCTTGCCGATGGCTTTGAATTTGTCTTCGGCAGTGACCATCCTGGAATAGGCATCACCAAGTGAACGCTTCAGATGGATGGCATCGAACTTGCATTGTACCGTACACATACCGCAGCCGATGCACTTGTTGGTATCGACGACGCTTCTGCCGCATTCAAGACACCTTGAAGCTTCCTTTTTGATCTGTTCTTCAGTGAAGATCATCACCTCATCATGCATCGAAAGCCTCTTGTCAGGATCGATCTTTCTGATCTGACGGGCCGGTTTGCCTTCGACCTTTTCTTTCTCCAGAACGATGTCATCCTTGTTAAGCGAGACGAAGTGTCTGGTATTACGATGGATGGTCAAAGACTGGCCTTCATTGACATAACGGTGAAGCGATACGGCACCTTCTCTGCCCATTGCCAGGGCATCGACGACGAATTTCTGACCGGAAACGATATCGCCTCCGGCAAAGATATCAGGCTCACCCGTCTGCAGGGTTACCGGATCAGCGATGACCAGGCCTCTGCGGTCAAGTTCGACTTTGCTTCCTTCCAGCAGATTGCCCCATTCAGGCTTCTGGCCGATACAGAACAGGACTGTTGAACATTCCTGGACCGTCGTGACAGCGTCATCGAAAACAGGAGCGAATCTTCCTTCAGCATCTTTTACGGAAAGACACTTTCTGAAGCTGATGGACTTGCAGTTGCCTTTACCGTCCTTAACGATCTCCGTCTGGCCCCAGCCATCATGGATGATGACACCATCAGCCTTACATAATTCCTGATCCTCTTCACCCATAGGCATTTCATCATATGATTCAAGGCAGTAGAGATGTATGCTTCTGGCACCTTTACGGATGGCCGTACGGGCCGTATCAGCACCGATATTGCCGCCGCCGATGACGACGACATCACCGCTAAGCTTATATTTATCATCAAGAGTTACCTGCTTGATGAAATCGACGCCGCCCATGACGCCTTTTGCATCAGAGCCCGGAATGTCGAGACGTCCGGCACTTTGCAAGCCGATGCCAAGGAAGAAGCCTTCAAAGCCCTGTTCTCTGAGCTCCTGAATGGTCACATCCTTGCCTACTTCGACTCCGCATCTGAACTGTACGCCCATTTCCTTTAAGATGTCTATTTCAGCATTCACAACGTCTTTTTCAAGACGGAAGTTAGGGATACCGAGGGTCATCATTCCTCCCGGCACCGGATTCTTATCGAATACGACCGGACTGTATCCTTCAATGGCCAGGAAATAAGCACAGCTGAGTCCTGCCGGACCGCCGCCGATGATAGCGATCTTCTTATCGATCGGTTCCCTGGTGCTTGACTGCATAGGAGGAACATATCTGTGCTCCGCTTCCAGATCCTTGGCAGCTATGAACTGCTTGATGTCATCTATTGCCAGAGCATCGTCAACGGTGCCTCTGGTACATTCAAGTTCACAGTACTTATGACAGATGGAACCGCAGACAGCCGGGAACGGATTATCTCTCTTGATCAGTTCGAGAGCGTCACGGTAACGTCCTTCACTGGCCATCTTGATATAGCCCTGAATGGCTATATGAAGCGGACAGGCTGCCTTACAAGGAGCCGTACCTGTAGGCCAGGTCTGAATGATGCCGTTCTCATTCTTGTAGTTCCAGTTCCACTTGTCTTCATTCCAGATGTTGTTGTCAGGAAGCTCCTGCTTAGGATATTCTATTTCACCGCACTTCGTGCACAGTTTCTGACCCAGACGGACAGCGCCGGCCGGACAGACTTCTACGCATTTGCCGCAGGCGACACACTTGCTGGCATCGACTTCAGATACGTATGCCGACCTTGACATGTTCGGCGTATTGAACAGCTGTGAAGTACGCAGCGCATTACAGATACCGACAGCACAGTTACACAGACCGAATATCTTATTTTCACCATCGATATTGGTTATCTGGTGAACATAGCCTTTCTCTTCGGCCTTTTTGATTATTTCCATGGCTTCTTCGTAAGTGACATCATGGCCCATTCCCGTTTCACGGCAATAGTCCGCAAAATCACCTACACCGATGCACCAGTACTGTTCGAGATCACCGCTGCCTTCGCCTCTGATGCGCTGCTGCTTACGGCAGGAACAGATGCCGACACCGATCTGGCCTTCATATTTCTTCAGCCAGTGCGATATATGTTCGACATCCAGAGATTCGCTTTCAGCCGGGATAGCTTCTTCTACCGGAATAACATGCATGCCGATGCCGCAGCCACCCGGACCTACCATCTGGGTGATGCCGGCCAGCGGCAGATAAGTCATACGCTCAAAGAAATCGGCGACTTGCGGAGTCTCCGGTGAGATCTCCGGTCTCATGACCATGATCTCGGCAGAACCCGGAACGAACATATCCAGGACCCAGCGGCGTTCATGCTGAGGGTTCTTGCCATCCAGGTTCTCGCTATGAAACTCCACGAGACTTGCCTGACACAAAGCCTCCAGGACCTTCTTCAGATGTTCATCTTCATAACCGGTAAGATCTTTCATCTGAGCGAAAGTCTTCGGTTTACGTTTGCCCATTTTAAGCGCCGTATCCAGGCAGTCATCCGCAATGTCCTGTCCGTAACGCCTTGTCACATACTGCAGACCGCAGTCAATTCCCCAGTATTCGGGAGATTCCTTGCTTATCTTTTCAAGCCCAAGCAAGGCTTCTTTTCTGTCGGTGATAATCTTACCGAGTTTAGCTATCTTCTGATCTCGACTTAATTCTTTTGCCACAGGTCAATTCCTTTCTTCTCTGTAATTATTCAAACGACAAAAACGTCAGATATTTTCTTTATATTCCGCAACCTGTTTTCTTAACCAGTTGCACCAGTTATCGATACCTTCGCCGGTTTTGGCCGAAATAAAATAGATGTCCGCTTTAGGATTGCGCATCCTGATACGTTCTTTTACTTTTTCCGTATCGAAGTCACTGAATACCGATAAAGTGTCACATTTGTTTATGAGCACTACATCGGCTATCTCAAACATCAGCGGATACTTCAAAGGCTTATCATCACCTTCGGGAACGGAAAGGATCATGGCGTTCCTGACTGCACCGGTATCGAATTCGGCAGGACATACCAGGTTTCCGACATTCTCCAGAATGACAAGATCGAAATCTTCAGATCCTATTTCTTTCAGTCCCTGTCTGGTCATGTCGGCATCCAGGTGGCACATGCCGCCGGTATGGAGCTGGATCGATCTTACGCCCGAACCGAGGATGGCCCTCGTATCGACATCGGAATCGATATCGGCTTCCATGACGCCGATCTTAAGTTCGTCTTTAAGCTTTTCGATTGTCCTTAACAGTGTCGTCGTCTTGCCGGCACCCGGAGAAGACATCAGGTTCAGCAGAAAAGTCTTCTGTGCAGCCAGTTCCTCTCTAAGCTTATCGGCATCTTCGTCATTATCTTCCAGGATACTTCTTTTGACTTCAATTATCTTTATATCTTCCAAGCTGATTCTCCTTTAGATATTTAGTTAATATATATTATATCAGCAGTACCGCTCTTAACTCAAAGCGTTTGCCTGAAAACAAAATAGAAGAACTGCTGTTCTTCTATTTGTCATCGATCAGTACTACGGCTTGGGCAACGGCTCCTTCGCCTCTTCCCACAAAGCCCATTCCTTCGGCACAGGTGGCTTTGATGTTTATGTCCGCAATATCCGTCTCGAGGATCCCGGCAATATTGCTTCGCATCTCGTCGATATACGGAGCCATCTTCGGCTTTTCGATAATGATCAGGCTGTCGATGTTTACCGTCTTATAGCCGTTTTCATCAAGCATCTTCTTTGTCTCTTTCAGAAGTTTCATTGAAGATATGCCCGCATAACGGGGATCTTTATCAGGGAAATGCGTGCCGATATCCTTAAGACCCATTGCCCCTATCAGAGCCTCGATTATCGCATGAGTCAGAACATCCGCATCGGAATGCCCCAGAAGCCCTTTCTCAAAAGGTATCTTCACTCCGCCGATTATCAGATCCCTTCCTTCGACCAGCCTGTGTATGTCCTGTGACTGTCCTATTCTCATATCATTACCTCGCTTATGTCATCAACGACGACTGCACCCGTTTTAAGCAGCGTCTCCTTATTCTGGTGTCCCTTGGGAATGAGATAACACTCTATTCCCATCTCTTTGGCTACTTCATAATCATGAATGCTGTCGCCGATCATGATGCAGTCTTCCCTGTTCTTGTCTTTGACGAAATCCAGACCTATCTGCAGCTTGCTGGAAGCATAGATGTTGTCGATGCCGAGTATTTCGTCAAAGTATTCATAGATCCCCAGTTCTTTTAAATGATCGGTCAGATTCTGCATCTTGGAAGCGCTCAGTATGATGTTTCTGTTTCCTTTTTCATGGTTTTTGACCAGGAATTCGATGATACCGTTATGTACCCTGGTATCCTTGCGATTTTCGATATAGTAATCCATCCAGGTCTGTCCCACTTCTTCCCAGCAAAGTTCGTCAAAATTGAAGCCGGCTTTCTCATAGTATCTTTTGATCGGAAAGGTAAAGACTTCATAATACTCCTCTTTGCTTAAAGGACCCCTGTCCAGATACTTCTCGATAGTGCGGTTGATGCAGGCCAAAGAGAGATCCAGATCGTCAACTACCGTTCCGTTGAAATCAAAGATGACATATTTCATACTGACATTATATTACAAGATTTAAAAAAGGAGGCTTCATGCCTCCTTTAGGTATTCTTATATGAATGGAACCGTTACTTTTCGACACGGATGATGTAGTCCGCGGATCTTACGTTCAGGGAGCTTCCGTCATTCCAGGTAAAGTATACCGGGATGTCTACTGACTGATATACGTAACCGGCCGCATAAACGTTACCGTTTCCGTCTATCTTCAGTGCGGAAGTATAAGCCGTATGGAATTCGGCTTCAAGCGTTACGTCTTCCTTGTTGACGCTCCAGTCGTAGCAGCTGATATGAGTCGCTTTATATGGTACCTTCTGACCGCTGGCTTCCTTGAGGACGACGTTGTTCTGCATCGAGAAGATGACGTCTTCGCCTTCGACACAGACTTCACATTCGGCCGAGATACCGCCGGCCGTTACCGTGATCTTGGCAAGTCCCGGACCTTTGGCGGTAATGACACCTTCAGAGCTTACCGTCGCAACGGAAGTGTCGTTCGACTTGAAGGTGACCGTATTGTCGGTAGCATCTTTCGGCGATACTTCAACGGTCAGCTTTTCGGTATTGCCGCCATACATCATTATCGCAGCCGGAGTTACGGTTACTGATGTTACGCTGACCTTCTTGGCTCTGGTCTCGAAATCGATAACGAATTCCTGATCGCCGCAGGTGATGTGGACTTTGGTCTTACCGACCTTGCCGGCATGGATGTAGCCGTCTTCATCGACCTTGACGACGCTTTCATCATCGACCTTGAAAATTACCTTATCGTTGGTATCGGCAGGCTCGACGATGACATCCAGTTTCCACGATCCGGTTCCTTCGACCGTATAGTAGCTCTTATGCGGCAGATAGACCTTGGTGCATGGGATCCAGGCATTCTCGAATACGGCTTCGACCGTTGAACCGTCCTTTACGGCTGAAAGATCATCGAGTTTTCCGTCGACCATCCAGCCCACAAAGTTCATGCCTTTGGTACTGGTAGGATTTTCAAGACTGACAGTCTCGCCGTCCTTGAATTCCATAGTGTATTTCTTGCCTTCGATTATTACCGTACAGGTATTGACCTTTGAATAATAGACGGCCTTTAAGACGATATCTTCCTTGACCGGAGTATCGAAATCATAAACGGCATCATTGAGCTGCCATTCCTTGAAGTTATATCCTTCCTTGACCGGATCTTCCGGTTTGGTGACCTTACCGCCGTCCTTGACGGTTTCCGCTTCGATGAAGGTTCCGCCGTCGGTATTGAAGTTTACCGTATGAGACTGGGCACAGCCGCAAAGCACCATCAACAGGGACAATATGAATACCAAAAAAACCGTTCTTCTTTTTTTCATATTATTAAGACTCCTTTATTGATTTAATTATATACTAAAATGTGTCCGATGATACATGATGATGGAGGTATCGGTATGGAAGAATACGATCTTAGCAGATTCCTTGATGCCCAGAAAGACGATTACGAAACGGCTTTAAAGGAGATCAGAAATGGTCATAAAAGATCACACTGGATCTGGTATGTCTTTCCTCAACTCAAAGGTCTGGGCCGCAGTTACAATTCCTCCTATTACGGCATAAAGGATATCGAAGAAGCGAAAGCCTATCTCGAGAACCAGACGCTAGGCAGAAGGCTCAGGGAGATCTCAGAAGCTCTCCTCAGCCTTGAAAGCTGCGATCCCTATGAAGTAATGGGACATATCGATGCGCTGAAGCTGCAGTCATCGATGACGCTTTTTAATGAGGTATCTGAAAATGATGTCTTCAGAAAAGTGCTCGATAAGTATTATGGCGGTAAGCCTGATGAACTGACACTGAAGATGCTGCATAAAGAAAACCTGTCTGATTAGACAGGTTTTCTTTTTATTTCTGATTTATTTATTATTCGTGATTCTTCTTAAGAAGAGACATGATCAGTGCCGCTACGGCTGAACCTGCCAGCAGGGCAACGACATACATCAGCGGATTGGAGATTACGGCTACTACCCAAAGACCACCATGAGGCGCCGGTGACATACAGCCGGCTGCTGCGGAGAGCGCTCCGGCAACGGCAGAACCGATGATGCAGGCCGGAAGTATCCTGATCGGATCGGCTGCAGCGTAAGGGATGGCACCTTCGGAAATGAAGGACAAGCCCATGATGTAGTTGACCAGACCGGCTTTTCTTTCTTCCTCGGTCCACTTCTTCCTGAAGAAGGTGGTGGATAAGGCAACAGCCAGAGGAGGCACCATACCGCCGACCATAACGGATGCCATGATGATCTTACCGGCATCAGTTCCGGCTGCCAACATGGCTGTACCGAAGACGTATGCGGCCTTATTAACCGGACCGCCCATATCGACTGACATCATGCCGCCGACTACAGCGCCTAAGAGCACCAGATTGGTAGTGCCCATCGAGGACAGGATGTTGGTGATTCCGGTATTGATGCTTCCCATGATCGGGTTGACCGCAAACATCATGACACCGATAAGCAGGATGCCACATAAAGGATAGATGAGTACCGGTTTGATTCCTTCCAGAGAATCAGGCAGTTTTTCACAGGCTTTCTCGATAGCCAGGGTTATATAACCGCCGACAAAACCGGCTAATAAGGCTCCTAAGAATCCGGCAGAAACGATATTGGCTGATCTGTCAGCCAGCCAGCCGAAACTGTAACCGGCATTGGCTAAAGCGCCTCCGACAAAACCAACGGCAAGACCCGGTCTGTCTGCGATACTCATGGCGATATATCCGGCCAGGATCGGAAGCATGAAACCGAAGGCTTCTCCTCCAACAGTTTTAAAGAAAGCAGCTAACGGTGTATTGGAACCAAAGTTAGCAGGATCAATGGCCTGGTTATCTACCAGGAAAGACAGGGCGATAAGGATACCGCCGCCGACGATAAACGGAAGCATGTGCGATACGCCGTTCATCAGGTTCTTATAGATGGTATGCCATACGCTGTCTTTTTCGGCAGCCGTGGCCGTTTCGATCTTCTTGTCGCTTTCATAGACCGGGACCTCGTTGTTGAGGATCTTGTTGATGAGGACTTCCGGTTCGTTGATGCCTCTGGATACATTGGTGACCAGCAAAGGCTTACCGGCAAATCTTGCGAGTTCGACGTTCTTGTCGGCAGCGACGATGATGCCCTTGGCAGCCTTGATCTCTTCCGGAGTCAGTACGTTCTTGGCACCTACCGATCCCTGAGTTTCAGCCTTCAGGCTGACACCCATTTCCTTGGCTTTCTTTTCCAGGTTTTCGGCAGCCATATAGGTATGAGCGATACCGGTCGGACAGGCCGTTACAGCCAGGATCTCAGGATATTCGGTAGCCTTGGCTCTTTCTTCCTGTTTCTTCTCGTCAGCTTCCAGCTTGTCGGATTCGGCTGCATCGATGATATCCAGCAGTTCATCCGCAGTCTTGGCGTTCTTGAGACTTGCCGTAAAATCGGGATTTATCAGCAAGGTCGCCAGACGGCTGAGGACTTCCATATAGAAGTTATTGGAATCATCAGGTGCCGCTATCATGAAGATGGTGTTGGCAGGTGAACCGTCCAGCGATTCAAAGTCAACGCCGTCCGGTACTCCCAGATAAGCCAGGCCGGCTTCCTTGACGGCACTGGTACGGGCATGCGGAATGGCGATGCCTTCGCCCATGCCGGTACTTCCTTCCGATTCTCTTTTCAGGATGGCTTCCTTGTAAAGGGCACCGTCCGATACATTACCGGCTGCAACGTGCAGAGCTACCAGCTCGTCGATCGCTTCCAGTTTGGTCTTAGGCGATGCATTGAGCTTGATCGCCTCTTTCTTGATCAGTTCTCTGATTTTCATTTTTTATTCCCCCTGTGTCAATGAATGCATCAGTTTGTTTACTTCTTCTTCGGTAGCCAGTTCCATCGAGAAGGCGCTGGCTGAACCTGTACATAAGCCCTTGATGAAGGCTTCGTGGTAATCGCCGGTCTTAAGATATCCGCTCAGGAAACCGGCCACCATCGAATCGCCGGCACCGATGGAGTTGACCAGCTTTCCTTTAGGTGCTTCCGATTTATAGACTTCGCCGTCTTCGCTTATCAGTACCGCTCCTTCGCCGGCCATGGATATCAGGACGTTTCTGGCTCCCATATCCTGCAGCTTCCTTGCGTAAGGAACGACCTCGTCTCTGGTCTTAAGCGTGACGTCAAAGATCTGACCGAGTTCCTTGTTGTTAGGCTTGATGAGGAACGGATGATAAGGGAGCGACTTTACCAGCAGGTCTCTCTCCGCATCGACCACGACTCTCAGTTTCTTTCCTTCAAGTCTCTTCAGGATCCTTTCATACATGTCCCCCGGCAGAGTATTAGGAACGCTTCCCGATATTACCAGGATGTCATCGTCTTCAAGTCCGTCAAGGATTGCATAGAGTTCCTCGATATGTCCGTCAAGGATCTTCGGGCCCTGACCGTTGATCTCAGTCTCTTCATTGGAACGCATCTTGACGTTGATCCTCGAATAGCCGTTGCCGACGTCGATGAAGTGCGAACTTATTCCCAGATCTTCGATCCTCTTTACCAGTTCCCGGCCGGTAAAACCGGCCACGAAACCAAGCGGTACGCTGTCATGACCGAGGTTCTTAAGAACGATGGAAACGTTGATCCCTTTTCCACCCGCAAAGATCTTTTCATCACTCGTGCGGTTTATCTCCCCTGTCTTAAAATCATCGACCTTGATGATATAGTCCAGGGAAGGATTGAAAGTTACCGTGTAGATCATGTCTTTTACCTCCCACACATGGTATCTCCTTGATCACTGTGTCTTCAGTGATGTATCAGCTGTTATTGCGTGGATCTTTATTCTTATTTATATTTTATTACATAATCAAATAAAAAAGCTTTACCTTTAACGGTAAAGCTTTCTTTTTTGCTTCGTTACTCGATGGTAACGGTGGAATTATGAACGATCTCCTTCTTTTCCTTCTTCGGAACGTTCAGTGTCAGGACACCGTTATCGAACTTTGCCTTAATGTCTTCATTGGTAAGTTCGTCACCTACATAGAAGCTTCTGGACATGACGCCGGAATATCTTTCCTTACGTACCAGCTTGCCTTCCTTGTTCTCTTCGCTTTCTTCAAGGCCCTTAGCTGCGGTAACGGTAAGATAGCCGTTGCTGAGTTCGACCTTGATGTCTTCCTTCTTGAAGCCAGGCAGATCCATTTCTACTGCGAAGTGGTCTTCGTGTTCCCTGACATCGGTAAGCATTTCCCTGTTAGCATGCTTGCCATAGAGCTTCTGATTGACCTGATTCATTCCTCTGGTCCAGTTCAGATCATCCATCCAGTCATCAAATAAATCTTCTGTAAACAGTTTTGGCAACATAGTCATTTACCTCCTTTACTTTTCTCTCATTGTTCAAAAATGAACTATGTTTCTAAGCAAGGGAATTCCGGATAAAGGTCTATGCGATCTATCTTCTTTCCTTGTTCATCTATGTTATATACCTCCTTTTTAGCAATGTCAATAGGAGAGTGCTAATTTTCTTTCAATTATGTATATTCTGTTTTTCCCATGAAAAAACAGGCTTTTAAGCCTGTTCGTTTCTTACGACGATCTGGTTGTAAGGGATGGATATTCCCTCCTTGTCAAACCTTTCTTTTATGGCCGTACGCAGGTCCCTCTGGATCTGGAAATGGTTCCTGTCCTTGGCTTTCTGGATCACTCTGACCGTCATGGAACTGTCATTGAACTCGTTGATCGAAAGGACGCCCGGTTCATCGATGCAGATGTCCTCGTGTTCCTGACGGTACTTTTCGGCTTCCTCCTTCAGCACCTCCACCACTTTCTTTATATCCGCTTCATAAGCCACCGGCACGTCGATGATGGCCATATTGAAGCCGTCGGAATAGTTGATGACGGTATCGATCTGACCGTTCGGGATGATGATCTTTTCGCCTTTCCAGTTTTTAAGATAGGTACAGCGCATGGCTACCGAAGTGACCGTTCCTTCGAATTCGTTGATCTTTACGAAATCCCCTACTCCGTACTGTTTTTCAAAGGTGATGAAGACTCCGGCCAGCAGGTCTTTGATGATGCTCTGGGCACCGAGGGAAATTACCAGCGCTCCGACACCGGCGACCGTTACGATGCTGGAAAGGACCGATCCGTATCCCAGTTCATTGATGATGAAGCAGATGGCCACGAAATAGATAGTATAGCGGCCGACACTTCTTAAAAGAGTCATGCTGGTGACGATGCTCTTTCTGCGGTTGTCGTCATCGATCTTCTCGCTTCTTTTGATGACTCTGCCGGTCATTCTGCTCAAAAGACCCAGCAGGAGCCTGGCCGCAGCCAGTATGATGATTATCTTTACGATGACGATGATGAACCTGTTTTCCTTGATCTTTTCGAATAGATCCGTCCAATTGATACCTGACATATAGACCTCCGGGATACTCATAAATTGTACTACATAATTACTTCATTAAAAACATCACCGGAGTGATGTTTAATGTCTTTCTCTTAAGTCCTTGTCCTTAGGATAGGATACCTTGTAGGCAAGATTAATCTTCTTTATCTCCTTAGGACCGACTTCGACTTCCTTTGTCAGGATACCCGTATCCTTGTCCAGTTCGGCACCGTCAAGGTCGACCGTTTCAACGGTGACTTCCTTATTCTGGGAGACCGGGATCTGGTTCCGGTAAAGGACCCTGACCGGGGATTCGGTGTTATTGGTGATGGAAGTCTCATAGGCATATTCGATGACCTTCTGTCCCTTCAGCAGGACCTGGGACTGTTTCTTTAAGGTCTCCTTGTAGGATACATGGATCCTTTCTTCCTTGCCCAGGGTGATGTCGATCTTGTCCTTGCTGAAATCAGGATCGAGTTCGGTCGAGCCTGTATACATGCCGTTTAGATAGATATCGGCATCCACATATTCGGTAAACGGCAGATCTTCGGTTTTGATAGTCGCTACCAGATAGGCACTCGGATCGAGCTTGGCGGCCGTTACGATCTGATACTCGCAAGGGATCTTATAGGACTGCAGGTCAACCATGGCACTGTTGGATCCCTTATAGATGTCTCTTCTTCCGGAAAGAATGTATTCGGTCATGGTCTCATCGTCATTGCTTACTATAGCCTCAGGAGTGACCATGCGTGCCGACGCCATCATCGCCTCTCCCATAAACGGTGCCTCGGCGGATTCTTCGACTTCCATGTCCATCATCATGGCTTCTCTTCTCATGCCGTTGGCCTTGGCGAATGTCCTTCTGACAGTCGTCTTTTCCTGGGCATCGAGATATACGGGGGTTATTTCCGGCAGCGTTCCGCCAAGCGAAGGGTTGCCGCTGAACAGACTGACGCTTACGTCCTTCCAGTCCTCATGTGTCCACTGGCTGACCTTTCCTTTCATCTTGATCTCCAGATCTTCCCTGGCATCGGAATGGACTTCATAAATGGAATCCCAGCTGGCGGAATTCTCATGGTACTTGAGTTCGAAATTATATAAACCGTCCTTCTCTACCATCACGTCAACGATCATCAGGTAAAGACGGTCAAGCTGCTGTGATTCCTGGTACTTCTTATTAAGTTCCTTTTCCTTTTCCTGCAGGTCTCTTAGTTCTTCGTTTAGCCTGTTCAGACGTTCCGGAAGCTTTTCGATGTATTCTTCGATATCGCCGGCACCGATATTGTTCTTATTGGAAAAATCGCCGTTGGTCTGCCACAGGGATATCTGCAGCTGTTTTACTTCGATCTCCTTCTGCAGGTCTTCTATTTCCTTCAGCAGTTCAAGAGAGGGTCTTTCATCTTCTTCGTAGTTCTTGTAACGGATGTTGTAGCACTCCAGGGATTCGCTGCTGAAAAGTCTGGCGGTATTGATATCGGCAGTTCCGGACAGACCGTGTACGCAAAGCTCCTGCTTGCCGGCCTTCAGTTCGGCCTGGCCTTTTCTTACTACTTCAGCGCCGTTTCTAAAAATATTTACACTGTCGATACTGGTAAAAAGTTCTGTCATCATGACCTCCTTATTCTATTATCTGAAACACATATCAGCCCTATTATAGCACGGTCAGAAAAGCTAATCCTCCAGGGAATCGATCATCTTGGCCAGATATACCGTCAGGTAATCCCTGGCCTTTTCCTTAAAGCCTTCAGGCAGGCCGTGATATGCTTCCGCAATGCCTCCGCAGATGGCTCCAGAAGTATCGCAGTCGCCTCCCAGCCACATGCAGTTCCTGATGGCATCCTCATAGGAATCGGATTCCAGGAAGCATTCGATGGCCTGCGGCACTGTTTCCTGACAGGTCTCGTTGAAACGGTAAGTATCCTTTATATCTTCGATGGTGAAGTCCAGCTTGTAGTAATTGTCTTCCACAAACTTCCTTATCTCTTCCTTGGACTTGCCTTCCCTTGCGAGATAGATGCAGGCTGTCGTGGCCTGGGCGCCCTTTATTCCTTCGGGATGGTTATGGGATACGCTGGCACAGACCTCTGCCAGATGCAGGGCTTCTTCTAAAGAATCCGCTATCCAGCCGCATCCGCTGGTACGCATGGCTGAACCGTTGCCGAATGAATTGTAAGGCTTGGGATCGTCATAGAAGTTGATCCACTGAAAGAAATGTCCGCCGTAACCGCAGTCCGGATACTTCTTTCCGATCTCCTTCATCCACCTTACACACTGTTCGCTGAGATCTTCGTAGTCGTTCTTCTTGGATTCATGCAGGGCCTTGGCTACCGCGATGGTCATTACCGAATCATCGGTAAAGTAACAGTCTTCATGAAAGAATTCAAAGTCTTTTGACCTGATGTTATTGAATTCGAATCTTGATCCGACGATATCGCCGATGATTGCTCCGTACATAATATTCTCCTTTATTTTATTTTACATTTAATATGTATCACTTATCATATGCAAAAAACACGCCAGTATCATCTTCCCTGTCATAAAATATAATCAGGAGAACAGATATGGAACTGTATAAACTGAATGAAAGAGTATACTACTCGGCATATGAAGACGTAAGAGACAGGCCGAGCATCGGCTATATAAAGGGCGATAATTACAGTATAGCCATCGATGCCGGGCATTCAAAGGAACATCTCGATGAGTTCTATGACGCCTTAAGGAAGCATAATCTGCCTTTACCGTCCCTTACGGTGATAACCCACTGGCACTGGGATCATTCCTTTGCGATGCATGCGATAAACGGACTTTCCGTTGCCGATAAAAGGACCGATGAATACCTGAGGGATTTCATATCCAGGCGTTCGCCGGAATACGACAATGACTTCCTGAATCTTGATCCGAGCATCGCCCTTGAATATGCGAATGATAAGCAAATATGCGTGGTACCGGCTGACATCGTCTATGAGAAGGAACTGACATTGAATCCCGGAGGTATCGAAGTAAGGCTCTTTGAAGCCGTATCTCCGCATACCGATGACTCAACGCTCATCCTGCTGCCAAAAGAGAAAGTGCTCTTTTTCGGCGATGCCTTGAGCGGTGTCTTCCCGACCTGGATAGCCGATGAAGAGCTTAAGGCACAGTTCATAAAAACGATCGAAGATCTTGATGTCGATATATGCATAGGCGGACACTGGGATATCTTCACAAAGGAATCATTATTGAAGGAACTTAAGGAAAACTAAACCCATTCATCTGAATGGGTTTTCAATTATCTCTATATCGAGATCCGCAAGTTCCCTTAAGCCCTCTTCAACGGCTTCAGTATCCAGCAGATCTCTTGGATCATGGGCATCGATACCGACGATGCCTTTTATCTCATATTGGGCCAGTATGGACCAGAAATCCCTGTTGGGATAATAATACATATCGCCGTCAGGGAAAGGCTTCCTTCCTTTGCCGATACCGTGACAGTTTATCTCCAGCGGTATGCCCGTTTCCTGCGCTTTCTTTCCTATCATGTGAGCAGCTTTCTCACAGGCTTGCGTGAATTCTTCCTGGCCGTTCATGATGACATCGGGATGAGCCAGATAGGTAAAGAGACCGCTGTCGATCCCTTCACAGACCAGTCTGGCATACTCCAGGATCTCCTCATCGGTATTCTTCCGGAAGACGGAGAAGTTCCTGTTTGAGGGATCATCAAAGTGCTGTCCCAGCAGCAGGTATTCGACCATGCCTTTAAGCTCTTTCCTTTCTTCCAGAGCTGTTTTTGAATACTCCGTTTCCAGTCCCAGATGGATCTCTATTATGCCTTCATACTTCTTCTTAAGGGCGTTTATGCTTGAGATGTAGTCTTCAAGGCTTTCCCATTCCATGTTGATGCCCCTGAAAGGATATCTGCGGTACGGCGCATGATCGGAAAAGCCCAGGACCTTGTATCCGGCTTTGATGGCTGCCAGGATATAGTCTTCGTCTTCGCCTCCGGCATGTCCGCATCTTTTGGTATGGGTATGAAAATTGGCTCTTATCATGACTGTCTTCTTTCCTGTTTAATATACCACAACAGGAGCTTCTGTTTAAACAGATAAAAGGATCTCCTGGAAAGAGATCCCTGTTTATGAATATGCTTATACTGATGATTATTTCTTCTTGCCGGCTGACAGCATCTTCCTGATCTCGGCATTGAACTCCTTGTAGACATGTTTAGGATTGGCTTCATCGAGGAGTTCGGTGATCTTCTTGAGCTGCTTGCCGCTCAAGTCATGGTTTCCGGAGATGTTCTTGAACTTGTTGCTGACGACATAGTTGCGGATGGCGGCAGCTGATTTCTTTTCGGCTACCATGTCCTTGACGACCTTGCTGGACTTGGCGAATCTGATGAAGTCCTTGTTCATGAGATCATAGGACAACTTGCCGTTTTTGTCAGAGTAATGGTCAACGATCTTCTGATATTCGGCAGAGTCGATCACCACTTCGTCTTCCTTGTCGGCAGGTACATCCTTAAGTTCCTCCACCATCATGTCTCTTGAGAGCTTGACGTTTTTCTGCTTCTTATACGGCAGGCTTCTGGTAAGTTCCGCAGCTTCGGTGAAGGCATCCAGAGGATACTTCTTGAGGTTGGTGTTGGCGGCAGGAATGGCTTCTCCGGTCTTGCGGCTGATGGAAGCCATGCCCGGCTGCTTGTAGTCAGGCCTCAGGATCGTGAGCACTGATTCCTTGTTCTGAAGCTTCTGGCGGAAAGCCACAGCAGAAATAACTGTCAGCTTAACGGCATCGGTTCTTATCATATTGTTTTCCTCTTTTCTGTCTTAATTATACCATGTCTCATCATTTCCCGAGTTTTCTTGCGTAAGAGAGAGTCTGCTTCAGAGCATCGGGCTTTCCGATACCCGCAAGTCTCAGTTTGTGGGCATATTCCAGTATTTCTGAAAAGGACTCGTCCGGCTCTAAACCGTTATCGATAAGGTCCTGACCGCTTACATATGGTCTGGCCATATACTCTTCATATATTTTCATTCTTTCAAACAGGAAATCGCTGTCACCGTCAAATTCTTCCCCTTCCATTATCCGGCAGGTATCGGACATAGAGAAATATATCAGATCAAGAGGTTCGATCGCTTCATCGAACATGCGGTTAGTGACCTTGACAGCTGACTTTGCGTGCGCAACAGCATTGGGTTTCATATGCAAAGGCACCATGTTGAGGACATACCTGTGAACGGCGGCATTGCTGGTTATCCTGTTCAGGAATTCCGCGACTAAAGGCAGCCCTTCCTTTTCATGGCCGTAGGCATGGATCCTGCCGTTGATGGTTTCCGATGTCACGATCTTGCCGAAATCATGGCACAGACACAGCAGCATGAACAGATACGGATCACTGACCTTATCACGGTAGCGTGATCCATTATCGATAACTTCCATGGTATGGATGAATACGTCTCCTTCCGGATGATAGATCGGATCCTGTTTAAGTCCGATAAGATCCTTTACTTCTTTGAACCAATAAGACAGCTGATCCATCTTCTTCAGGTATTCAAAGAAAAGCGAAGGCTTGTCACCCCTTACAATGGCTTTTTTAAGCTCTTCTTCGACTCTTTCCCTGCTGAGGACAGTGATATCTATGCTGCGGCATAACTCTATAGTTTCAGGTGCTATTTCAAAGCCAAAGCGTGATGCAAACTGGCATGCTCTTAAGACTCTTAAAGGATCTTCAACGAAGGATCTGTCATCGATGTGTCTGATGATACCTTTTTTCAGATCATCTTCACCGTTAAAGGAATCGACGATCTCACCGCTTAAGACATCTTCCATCAGGGAGTTTATGGTGAAGTCTCTCCTTCTGGCTGCTTCTTTATGACCGATGAAAGGATCGATGTCTATCTCGAAGTCTCTGTGTCCCCTGCCGATGGCCTTTTCCTTACGGGGCATGGCGATATCGATATCATAACCCTTCAGGGCATAGACACCGAAACTGTTTCCGTATATCAGCACTTCGCCAAGTGAAGAAAGGATGTCATAAAGCTTTTCCGGAACGACACCGTGAACTTCGATGTCGATATCCTTATTTTCAATGCCAAGGAGCCTGTCTCTGACGTATCCGCCCACATAAAAGGTCCGCCCTCCGGCTTCCTTTACTCTTTCGGCTATTCTCTTTTCGATCAGACCGCTCATGATATCTATATTATACCTGCAGGTCATCTTATATATGCACATAACTGATAACGGTACCTTTGCAGGTACCGTTATCAGGAAAGGAAACAAAATTATGACAACAAACGCAAGACTTAACAGAAAGGAGGCAATTCAGTAATTCATCTTACAGTTCCTATTTTGCACGGATGCCTGTACAAAAAACCTTCCAGGAAAAGGTTTTTTATAGGTTTTCTATTAAAAATGTGGGTATTCTGTGAAATCGTACTTTTTTATTTTATAAAAACTTAAGAGAAACTGCCTATATGGCCAGCAGGCCAAGTCTGGATACCATCTTTGAATCGATGACGGACGCAAAGGTGGTAAAAAGCGTCTCCAGGAAAGACGGTATGCCGATTTCCAATACCTCTCTGTATGTATTCTCTTTTACGGTCTCGCTCATCGTTTTTATTACTGATCCATAAGGCGTTCCTTGAATGCCTGCAGCTGTTCTTCACTCATTCCCATCTTAAGCAGATATTTCTCGGCATAAATGCTCAGATCCGCTTCATGTATGTCGATTATTTCATCGCCGATGATAAATCTTATCATCGCATCAAGATTCTTGTGCAGGATAGTGTCGTATTTGTCCCTGTCCTCAGTTTCATTTATCCGGTAGTAATTGTAATACGTGAGCATGTAGTCGTCTTTTATCTCCTCATACGACGCTTTGGCCAGCGCTTCTATCAGCATGCATACGAAGCCCGTACGGTCCTTGCCTTCCGTGCAGTGGATGAGATACGGACCTTCCAGTTCCGCCATCATATTGAAACCCTGGACGATCTTCATGCCGAAGTCATCCGAAAGATAGTTCATGCTTAAGGATATCGGCAGGACATGACCATCTTCATATAAAGAAAGGAAATAAGGTGAATCGAAGCCCTCTGCACCTATGTACCTTTCGATCTTGTCATAATTGTCTGCCAGATCCAGGACCGTTTTTACTCCGGCCTCGCTTATCAGCTTATCGACGTAAGGAGCACGGTTATGCTGGTCGTCGCAAGGTGAAGCGCTGCGGTAGATGATGTTCTCCTTAAAAGAGCCGAAATCCATACTGCGGAAATTGGCGAACATCTCATCACTGTCGTATTTCTCTCGATCATCATAATAATGGATGTCGCAGGCTTCCTGGATATCCCTGTACTTTCCCTCCTCATTGAGAGTGACGGTAACTTTATTGTGTTCTTCAAGGGAAAGAGCCGTCCATAAACCTTCGGTATTGTTACCAAGCTTCAGGTTGAATTCATCCCAGAGATCATCACCGTAGTTGACAGCCACCTTGATGTACTCATATCCCGGATAAGCTATCAGCAGCGGTGAACCCGCATCGACATAGTAGCCGTTATAGTAAGGAATGTCGTCCAGACTGTATCCGTTGTCAAAAACAACATTAACACTGTCACCGTACTTAAAACCCAGATCGTTGAATTCATCGATACCGATCTTTATATAAACGCCGCCGAATTCCGTCTCATGTTCAATCGAATAATCCTTTATCGCGACTTCCTTTTCTTCCTTTTTCTCACATCCGCAAAGTACAGTAAGCATCAGCACTATAAGCAGTATTATCCTCTTCTGTATCCTGTTCATATCGTTTTCCTTCACATCTATCTTACTATCATAAAGGCCTAAAGAAAAACCGCCGGATATTCTCCGTACGGTATTTCTTTTAATTATGTTGTTCGTATTTAGAGGATTGATGATCCGCCCGTTACGATCCAGCAGGCCAGGATGGCTGCCAGCATGGCGCCGGTGTAGGCTCTGCCCGTATTTCTGTAGGCAAAGGTGCAAAGCACCGAGAAGAACAGCACCTGCGGTACGAAGAGGATCAGTATCGACATGAACGGTCCGCCGAACGTCGAACCGAACAGTACGTCGGCTCCAGGTCCGATACCCGCAAAGAACGGGATGTATTCGATCAGGACGATGATCAGCACGCCTCCGGCCATCAGCAGGAAGTTGGAGGACCAGTCTTTCATGAAGGCGCCGAAACCCTTCTCATAGGCGCTTTCTCTTCTCAGGTCTCTCATGATCTTAGTGTTGTTCAGATAATAGAAGAGGCCGAAGAACGGGATATATACCAGGAACTGGATGAATCTCTCCATAGTGAAGACCTTGAAGAACGGCCAGATGAATCTGAGATCAAGATCGAATACCTTCACATAGATGAAGTTCACCAGATACATGAATGCGCAAAGCAGCACTGCCAGCAGCAGGGATTTTAAGAACACCTTGATATCGAACCTTTCAGGATCGATTCCTTTCTTCTTATTCTTAGCTCTGGTAATGACGGAAGTGATGATCATTATTATTATCAGCAGCAGATACCAGCCCAGGAATCCGTTACCGACAGTCATCCTGAAGATGTTCTCCGGCAACGGAAGCAGCGCATGGCCAAGCTGTGTCATGAACGGGAAGCTGAGTCCCGATAAGAGTATGGTGATAAGCGCACCCCTTCTCCAACCCTTGTCACTGGCCAGCGATGACTTGACCGGAATGTCCTGTTTAACGTCCTTAAAGAACGGGAGACAGAGCAGCAGCTTCATCAGCGGGAACAGACTGGCCAGTACCAGCAGCATGGCCCCCAGCACCAGATATTCCTTGGTCTTAGCGATGATGTTGTTTACCGGAATGTCATTAGGCAGATCGATGGCTTCATCGAACCATTCCAGAGCCACAGCCAGGCCCTTGAGGTTGTGGGTAGTCAGACGGTGATTGGTATTTAACAGTTCCATCCTTCTGGCACTACCGTCAGCGAAAGAACCGTAAGTTTTGTTCCATTCCGCTTTATCAGCGGTAGTTCCAAGGAAGGAAGTCCTGAGATCCGACTTAAGCAGATCGTCGTCAACCGTTCTCTGGTAATCCCTGAAGTAGGAGAATTCGTCATACTTGGCCTGTAGCAGCAGGACGTTGTTGAACGTGATGGAATTGTCATATACTTCATCGGTAAACAGTTCGCCGCACTGCAGTACTATCGCCTTCGGAGCGATGCCCGTTCCGCTGTAATCGGCAGCTACGCTCCAGCTGGACCAGGTGCCCATGGAATGTCCGGATATGGCCATACGGGCATTGTCGACATAATCGAGCTTGGCAAGGATCTCATAGGCTTTGGTACCGCCGCAAGAAGAGTCGATGATCATATTGCCGTCGCTGTCCTTGGAATAGCGGTCATCGAAGAAGGACAGATTGGAAAAGTTCATAAGAACTCTATATCTCTTCGAACCGCCGATCTTCTTAAAGGTGCCGTCTTCGATCGAATCATTTCCGTAATTGACCTTGACCACATGATTGACGAATCCTCTGTTTATCAGCCCAAGAGTTGTGGACCCATGGCCGTATTCGTCAAGACAGAGAACGACGGCGCCTCTTCTGGCCAGTTCGATCGCATAGGCCGCACAGGTCTCGTGGTCGTTCTGATAGCCGTGCAGCAGCAGTACGGCCGGTGCCTTATTCGATGCTGTTGCGCTGACCGGCTTATACAGCTTGTATGCCAGATAACCGCCGTGCACTTCGATCTGCCCGTCGATTATCTCGATGTTGCCGTTGTCTCTTTGAAGCTTATCCGCAGCACCCATGCAAAGGCTCGCTGCAAGCACCAGGCAAAGACATACGACAAGATAGACGATGCTTTTCTTTTTCATACTGTTTCCTTTCGTTTACTGTATTATTTATTTTCCTTTGTCCAGTTGAGCTGAGTCAGGATATCCTGATCAAATTCATTGCCTGATACGCCGTACATGTCACCGAATCCGTTCTGATATACCTGATCGGCAGTGACGCTGACTTCGACGTTCAGGCCGTAATTGTTCGTATAGGCATCGACGCCCCTGATGGCTTGTTGACCGGATGTTCAACGGGCCGGGACATTACCTGGAAACTGAAACCGCAGTTCAGACGGCTTATTTCCGGAACACCGTCTTCGACCTGCAAAGACGCTCCGCAGTTTGGACAATTATAGTTTTCATGTCTCTGCTCTTCCTTTAACTTAATTATAGTTTATTTGCCGCTCTGCATGCATTATAGATGCTATCGCAGACACGTAAAAAGACCTCATTATCCAAGGTCTTCTTATCATTCCCACTCAATGGTGCCCGGAGGCTTGCTGGTGATGTCATAGACGACTCGGTTGACGTTCTTTACTTCGTTGACTATCCTGTTTGATACGATGTCAAGCACTTCATAAGGAACCTTGGCCCAGTCCGCCGTCATGCCGTCGATCGAAGTGACGCATCTTACGGCCACTATGTAATCATAGGTCCGCTGATCGCCCATTACGCCTACCGAACGAACGTCAGGCAGGCAGGTAAAGTACTGCCATACCTCTCTTTCAAGTCCGGCTTTCTTTATTTCTGCCCTGAGGATGCTGTCGCTTTCTCTGACGATCTCCAGTTTTTCTTCCGTTATTTCTCCTAATACCCTGATGCCTAAGCCCGGACCCGGGAAAGGCTGACGCCATACGATCTCATCCGGTAAGCCAAGCTCTTTTCCGAGTGCTCTTACTTCATCCTTGAATAAGGTATTCAAAGGTTCGATAAGTTCGAACTTTATGTCTTCAGGCAGGCCTCCCACATTGTGATGGGATTTGATGGTCTGTGAAGTGCTGGTACCCGATTCGATGACATCGGTATATAAGGTACCCTGTGCCAGATATCTGATATCGACATCGCTCAGAAGCTTTTTAACTTCATCCTGGAAGGTATAGATGAATTCACTGCCGATGATCTTTCTTTTCTCTTCCGGCTCGGATATGCCCTTTAAACGGCTCAGGAAGCGTTCTTTGGCATCGACCTTGATGAGGTTCAGGTCCATGTTTCTGCCGAACATATCCATGACGCTTTCTGCTTCTCCTTTTCTTAAAAGACCATGGTCGATAAACATGCAGTAAAGGTTCTTGCCTATGGCTTTGTTCAGCAAGGCGGCAACTACCGATGAATCGACACCTCCTGATAGAGCCAGCATCACTTTCTCGTCTTTGACTTTATTCCTTATCTCTTCGATCTGTCTCTCAATGAAGTTCTTCATCGACCAGTCATTTTCTGCCTTACAGATCTCAAAGACGAAGTTTCTTAAGATATCCAGCCCGTATTCGCTGTTTCTGACTTCCGGATGGAACTGCAGAGTATAGATGTTTCTGCTGATATCGGCACTGGCCGCATTCTCGCAGGATTCGCTGGAAGCGATATTGATAAAACCGTCGGCAAGTCTTGTGACCTTGTCGCCATGGGACATCCAGACTATCTGCTTTTCCGGCAGTCCCTTGAACAGTAAGGAACTGTTATCGGCTTCTGTTTCCGCCCTTCCGTATTCCCTTATCGTGCCGGATCTAACTTCACCATTCAGAAGATAATGGATCAGCTGCATGCCGTAACAGATGCCCAGAATAGGTATTCCTGAATTCAGGACGGCTTCATCGCACTTCGGTGCTCCTTCGTCATAGACGCTGTTGGGTCCTCCGGAAAAGACGATGCCCCTGACATCGCCAAGCTTCAGGATCTCTTCCAGTTTCGTCTCGCCCGGCAGCAGTTCGCTGTAGACACCGAATTCTCTGATACGTCTGGCGATCAGCTGATTATACTGACTGCCGAAATCCAGGACTATTATCTTATCTGTCATCTTTATTCACCCTTATATCTGTCATAATATCATCTATTCAGACGTTATGACGGGGAATTTAATTTTATGAAGGATAATCGTTATACTGTAAATGAAAGGATGGTCATCATATGGAAAGAGCCTATAATCCGATCCATTTGACATGTGAAAGCTGCGGAGCACCGATCAGATATGAGATAGGCTCCGGTACCTATAAATGTGCTCACTGCGGCAATACTACGGCTCCCGGTGACCGTTTTAAGAAGATACAGGGCTGGAAGGAACTGACACAAAGCAGATTAAAAAAGGAAATACCGGACGATACCGTGATCTATCACTGTCCGGGCTGCGGTGCCGATGTGCTGGTAGCTCACAGGGAAACGACAGGCACCTGCCGTTTCTGCGGCGGTTCCCTGGCCAGAAGAGAATACCTCGATGATGATTCCTTCCCGGAACTCATCGTTCCTTTTGAAATAGATGAAACAAAAGCCAGAGAGTATCTGGAAAACTATGCCCGTAAGCATCTTTTTGGCAGAAAAAGAAGAACGGTCCTTAAAAGCATCATCGATGTGGAAGGATACTATCTTCCCTATCAGTTCGTCAGAGGCCCTATCGACTGTACTGTCTACCGGGACATGTCCGAACGCGAGTATCATGCGGCCGGATATGTTGAAGATCTGGCCGTCAACACCAATAAACAGCTTTCCAACGAACTGCTGGACTGTATCGAACCATTTGACTGGAATAAAACGGAAGAGTTTTCTTTCGGCTATATTGCCGGACACAGGGCGAAGATACAGGATACCGGTGATGATGAAGTAAAAAAGAGAGTATACAGGGAAGTTGAAAGAGACTTCCTTCCGGTCGTGGAAAAGACGATGCAAAGCAAAGGCATCCTGATAAGCGCTTCAAGCAGCGATCTGGAACAGCTGCCGGTACTGCTTCCGGTCTATTTCGTGAAACAACCGGGATACTGCGCCGTGATCAACGGACAGAACGGAAACGTTGCGATCACCTTCTTCAGGGAATTTGACCGCAGCAGGTTCTGGTATATCGAACCGCTGCTGACGATGATCGTCTTCGGAGTCCTTACCATTTTATTATCCAAATCATTGGAACTGACCTGCTATGTGGCGGCTGCCGTCGGCCTCATTGCCTTTACCGCTTTTTCCAATAACCGCATGAGCCATGAACAGCTCATCGTATACTGCGATTCCCGCAGCAAGAAAGAACGCTTCAAAACAGCCGTAAAACCGCTCTTCCACGAAGAGATAGATGACAAAGAAGAGTTCGTGGAAATAAGGTTCACGCCTTTGATACGTATCATTAATCTCGTGATCAAGGCCCTGGTCTTCAATGCCCTGCCGCTGCTTATCGCCATGTTCTTTAAGTGGAGCAGCAACGAACCGCTAAGTTCCCTGCATTTCACCTACATATCCGTATGGCTGGTAATAGCTGTTCCGCTTACCTTCATCTTCTATATCGCCTATGCCCGAAGAGACATCTACGATCATCCGTATATGTACAGAATGGATGAAAACGGCAGAAGGAAAAGGATCAGAAGGAAATACGATGTAAAGTCCTTCCTAAAGTCCTCTCTGGAATTCATCAGGGACAGCGGTTTCGGCTTCGGTATGCTTCTGTTTGGCCTGCCTTTACTGATGTTCATCATGTCTGTTTACCTCATGATGACCGGCTGATGATCATCTGACATAATGACAAATAAAAAAACTGTGTGCCGTCAAGCACACAGTTTTAATATGATGTTTCCTTATTAACGAGGGCGGACGATATACTCTTTGATAAGTCCGTCTTCGTAGCAGGTGGCAGCACCGATGCACGGAATGTGCAGACCGGCAAGTTCAACGTCATATTCCATGGAATTAGGATTGAGCTTGATGATCTTGGCTTCTACCTTATAGGTCTTGAAGACTCCCGCAAAGGCTTCTCTGACCTGTTCCCTGCCGCTGGCAACGACATCCGGGAATCCGAACGGTCTGGCACCGCCGTCTACGAATGAACATTCTTCACCGTATAAGACAGCTACCTGATCGGCATCACCGGAATTAAGAGCAGCTACGTATTTTTCCAGTACTTCGCTTACCTGCATATTAGATCTCCATGGCTGTCTGATATGCCTTGTAGATAGCCCACTTGGCATCCTTGACAGCATCGGCATCACCGATCGTGTAGACCTTTTCGGCCAGACCTTCAGTTTCAAACGGAACATATGGTCTAGAACCTAAGGCCAGGATAACGGTATCAAATCCATCGAGAGTGATCTGCTTGCCGTCCTTTTCAGCAATAACACCGCCAGGGATGAATTCCAGTACCTTGGTGTTGGTGTATACTTCGATCTCTTCTTCCTTGATCCTCTTGAGCATGGCGTTTCTTACCGTCAGGTAAAGAGTAGGAACGATCTCCGGAAGCATTTCAACGATGGCAACTCTTGAGCAGTAGTCAGTTGCATATTCAGCAGTTTCAGCACCGACTTCACCGCCACCGATGATCAGAGCGCTCTTCTGCAGTACCGGAGTACCTAAGAGAACGTTATTGGCAAGTACGACACCGGTCTCTTCCAGACCCTTGATCTTCGGAACCAGCGGAGTAGCACCGGTAGCCATGATCAGTACATCAGGCTTCAGTTCCTTGATGAGTTCAGGAGTAGCTTCGGTATTCCACTTCATTTCGACACCGTACTTTTCGCACATGTGCAGCATGTATCTGATCTCTCTGGTCAGAGGCTGCTTGAACGGAGGGAAGGCACCGATCCTTAACTGACCGCCGGCTGCCAGCTTGTCGTTCTTTTCGATGAGGATTACTTTGTGGCCCTTGTAGGCAGACATCCAGGCAGCAGTCATGCCGCCAGGTCCGGCACCGACAACGACGACCTTCTTAGGGTTCTCGGTCTTCTGCAGCATTCTGTCGGCTCTGTGGCTGGACTGCGGATTGTACATACAGCCTACGCCCCAGTCACCAGGCATCAGATTTTCCGGATAGTTGAATTCCATACATCTCTGGGTACAGCCGATACATGGGATAACGTCTTCAACTTCACCGTTTTCAACTTTTCTTGGATAATCAGGATCAGCAATTGACTGACGTCCGAGCGATACGGCATCACAGTCGCCTCTTCTGATGGCGGTTTCGATCGTGTATGGATCGTGGAACAGGCCTACGGAGAATACCGGAATATCAACGGCTTCCTTTACTCTTCTGGCTGCTGCCAGGTTCCAGCCGGACTGCCAGGCTGTAGGCGGAACGATGGTCTCCCAGGTCTCGTAAGTACCGGCAGAGATGTGCAGTGCATCATAGCCGTATTCTTCCAGCATGGAAGCGTAGACGATGGTCTCTTCCATCTCCAGACCGCCTATCCTGTTTTCCTTGGAAGACAGACGGGTAGTAACGACGAAGTCCTTGCCGCAGGCTTTCTTGATTCCTTCAACTACGAGCTTCATGAAGTAAGCTCTTCCTTCAAGACCGCCGCCGAATTCATCGACACGCTTATTTGATCTAGGAGATAAGAACTGGCCTCCCATGTAACCGTGTGATGCGTGGATCTCAACACCGTCGAAACCGGCCTTCTGCATACGTACGGCAGCATCTACATAGTGCTGGATCAGATCATAGACTTCCTGAGTGGTGAATTCCTGTGGAGTTTCACGGTTGGTCGGACAAGGTACGGAAGATGGGGCAACGACTTTGCCGGCCATCAGTGAGATGGTCTCTCTTCCTGCATGATGCAGCTGTACGATCGTCTTGGCTCCGTTTTTATGGATAACTGAAGCAAGTTCAGTCATGCCAGGGATACACTCATCAGTCCAGCCGGCAGGTTCGCAAGGCATACCGACACCGGTCGGTTCTACTGCGGTGATCTCAATGATTACGAGGCCGAAACCACCGGCAGCACGTGCTCCGTAGTAATCGAGTGTTGGCTGATAGACAAAACCTTTCTGATCAAAAACACCCGAGTCCATCGCAGGTACGATCAGTCTGTTCTTGATTTCCAGATTTCCGATTTTGTACGGAGAATAAGTGTTGGAAAAGCGCATAAGTTTGCCTCCTTATTTAGATGTGCGCAAAAAATAGAATCAGATCAATTCATATTCATTATTTATAATCTTATCTGTCTTAATTATATCAAGTGAAAATGTCGCTTTCCTAAAGATTTGTCTTAAATTATTATTTCATTAACAAATTCTGTTCATTTTGAACATCTGTACGGAAAAAATGCGTTAATAAAGGCAAAAACAGGTTAATATTTGTATGAGGATAAAAATGAAAAATTATCGATATGTCAGTATAAGTGAAAGGCCGGACACTAAGGAAAAGGCTGCTGCATGGTTCTGCGCCAAGTGGGGAGTACCCGAAGAAGCCTATCTTGAATGCATGGATGCCTGTCTTAAGAAAGAAACACCGTATGACTGGTATCTTTGTCTGGACGGAGATCAGATAGTCGGCGGTTTAGGCATCATCGAAAATGACTTCCATGAGCGTAAAGATCTTTCACCCAACGTCTGTGCCGTCTATGTGGAAGAGGCATACAGGAAACAGGGCATAGCCGGAAAGCTTCTTGATATGGCGGTAGCAGGTATGAAAGCCAAAGGGATATCCCCTCTTTATCTGCTTACCGATCATACGGGCTTTTATGAACGTTACGGCTGGGACTTCTTCTGCCTGGCCAAAGGTGACGGTGAAGAAAAGCCTTCAAGGATGTATATCCACAGATAGATCTGTGTAAAGCATAATAAAAGCTGTTGCGTCAGGCAACAGCTTTTTGATTATTTATTCTTCGTCTTCTTTATTTCTGGTAAGAAGCAGGAGTATGATGTTTACGGCTGCCAGGATCAGCATCAACGGCGTGAACTTATCCGCTATAGTCATCTTGCCGCCGAGATTCTCGGTAGCGAAGAACGTGATCAGCGAAGCCAGACCAGGGATCAGAGAAAGGAGCTTAACGGCCTTTCTGTCCTTTAAG
Source organism: Erysipelotrichaceae bacterium (assembly GCA_017431825.1). GTDB lineage: Bacteria > Bacillota_I > Bacilli_A > Erysipelotrichales > Erysipelotrichaceae > Colivicinus. The sequence goes on from JAFRKI010000010.1 coordinate 40,884, forward strand.
AAGCCCAGCAGCATTGCGGCAGCTGTTCCGACGGCTGCAACGGTTCCTAAGAGATTGGCTAATGACCACTTGCCTTCCTTGCCGCTTGTCGGAGTAGTATCGTCTGTAATGTCGGTAGGTTCATCGCTGCTTGGAGTGTTATCGGCAGGATTTGGCTCAACGGCAGAATCGTTGCCGTCGCCTTCAGTACCGTCACCGGTACCGGCATTGTCGGAAGGAAGATTGCTTCCGCTGCCGGAACCGTGTCCGCTGTGTCCTGATGAGCTTCCGCTGCCTGAACCGGATCCGCTTCCGGAACCGTTACCGCCAGGGTTATCGTTACCGCCAGGTGTGCCGCCTGAAGAAGCGTCATTGATGGTAATCGAGGTGCTTGCGGAACCGTCAGCCACTCTGATCTCGATCTCATGACTGCCGGAACTCAGGGACTGCAGATAATCGGCATTTAATGTCACTTCGGCATTCTCGCCACTTACCGTGTAGTTTGAAGGATCGACCAGCTGTCCGTCGACGTATACTTCCACATCTCCTGATGGAGCATTGGTTCCGATCGTAACGGTCTCGCCGGAATCCTTGGTCCAGGTCGAATCAGCACCGCTGGTTACCTTGTAGTCTTCACAGACGATATCGTCACGGTTCCTGATCCTGATCCTAGGGAAACTGTTCGTATCAGGCCATGTATCATCATAGGAAGCCAGACCGGTGACTGTTACTTCACAGCCTTCTCTAAGCCTCTTGACTTCATTTTCGGTAGTGATGTAACCGTCGATGAATACTCTGGCGACATTGCCTTCACTGTCCTTGACCATGATGGTCTGGACAAGGCCTTCGGCTTTCTCAAAGCTTTCAACGGTACCGCTGATGGTAACGAGCTTGCCTTCAGCCGATCTGTCGTTGAGTTCGGAAGCGGTTATTTCCGTCGGTTCTACAGAACCGGAACCGATCACTTCGATCGAAGTCACCTGCAGTTCAGGTTCACCCTGGAAGAAGTCCGTATAGCCTTCGATCTTTACCTTATCGCCGATCTTGAATTCTCCGGCTACAGGGAAGCAGCACAGACCGCCTGTTTCATCCTGTACATAGATACAGTCGAAGAAGGCCGTATCCTTATCATATCCGGACGCATTGGAAGTTACTACGCCTTCGATCGTGAAGACATAACCTTCACCCAGATCAAATGATGCATCGACCACGTCAGCGATATCGGTAATACCGGCTTCCGGATCCTTAACGTTGAATTCGACCTTACTGGTAACGGTAACTTCATTGCCGCTAACGTCGATGACTGCCGTTACATTTACTGTGATATGTTTTGCTTCTTCAAATACGAACGGAATAGAATCCACATCAAGAGTGCTTCCGGCCGCTATCGTATGTTCAACGGTGTCGGTAGCAAGAACTTCGTTGCCGTCGACGGTATAGACGATACTCTTCACCTTGGCAGCACTGTCTTCATTATTGAAGAAGGTGCTGGTCAGTGTGACACCGTTATTAATGAGAGGTTCTTCTGGAGAAACACCTATCTCTTCGATTCCGACCTTCAGGGTACTTCCTACCCAGATAGGTGAGGATACGATCAGATCGCCGTCCTGTTGCGTTACCTTGACATAGTAGTAATTGTATGTCGGTTCAAGTTCAGCCGTCAGCAGACCTTCAGCAAGCTCTTCGGCATTTTCCCAGGTATAGGAAACCTTGCTGTTGTCACTGATCAGTTCGACCTTGCTGACAGAATCAGTATCGTCAGGATCATACATGGTGATCTGTACGTTCAGCGTTTCCGGTGTTTCGTCTTCAGGGAAGATATAACCCATTATCTGATCATTTATGGAATAAGACAGCTCAAAGTTCTTATCTTCGGAAGCATAGACATGCAGCTGTCTGATCGCATCATAGATTCCTTCTTCAGAGAAATCGTTGGTCAGGATGACGTCACGGGCATCATTTGCGTTGCCCCAGCGTCCCTTATGGTTATCCTGGTTGTTGGTAGGAGCCACATGCCAGCCCTTATCCAGAGCCAGGGAGTACTGATCATAACTTGGATAGTAGCCGTTGGCACCGATCTGTCCTTCACCGTTACCGACTTCCACCAGGAACATGTGGCTGTCCGTCTCTTCATCCCAGTAGGCAAAATCAGTAAAGTTACCGAAAGTAGTACCAGGGTGGTTGAACTGATGGATAGTCTCGCCGCTATCGGCATTCATCGTCTCGTAATAAAGCCTCATGCCGGCGTCGCTGGTCTTATTGTTCAAGGCATCATTATTACGTGATACCAGACCCTTGGTGTTGTAGGAATTGATATGTCCAGGCCCGCTGCTCCAGGTCATTTCGTAGCCGGCAATGGCAATGATGTCATTCTGGCTGGCATTGAAATCGGCGACCTTGCCCTTGTACTGGTACCATTTTTCACGGCTGGCATCCGTCATGAGCGACGCATCATTCATGGCTCCTGCCGGGTTAGGTGCAGCGACTGAATCAAAGTAGTTGGAATGATCGGTAAAGGCCACGAAATCGATATTGGCGCTGTCAGGTATTTCAGCGATATATTCAAGTGCGGTATCCAAGGTACCGGCACCATCGGAATAAGTCGTATGAGAATGGAGCTGTCCGAAGTAGAGCTGGTAATCGGAATTGCCGACTGTGAATGTCCATGATTTTTGAGCAGATACATCATCAGCTCTGGTGCAGATTATTTCAACAGTCGTCCTGCCCTCTTCCATGTCTTCGGCTGGTGTATAAGACAGTACGCCGTTTTCAAATACGGCTTCAACAGGTTCGCCGTTAACGGTCATCACGAACGTCGGATCATCACCGACATTACCGACCTTGGCTGAGATCACCGGTCTCTTATCATCTCCCGTCTGAGAATTAGGGAGCGGAGTAAAATCGGTGAAGAACGGTTCATCGATGATCTCTATCTCTTTTTCACCTTCGTAAGAGATGCCGTAACTGTTGAGAACACTGACTTTGATCTTGAATGATGTTGGCTTCTCATCACCATCGATGTCTTCAGCCTTCAAGGTGAAATTGTAGATCTTACCATCAGTGGTCGTTTCATAATCATCAGCACTGAGATATACGGTCCTGTCACCAACTTCATAGCTGATAGAGATATTACTGATCTCATCAGCCAGATCGTCGAGGCTGATGCTTACCGGGAAGTCTTCTTCCAGATGTCTGCTGTCACCGCAGTCGAAGATGACCTTAGGATCCTGTACGATACCTTCATGAACGATGACATCGTCTCCAAGCTTATAGAACTTGAAATAGTAGATATTCGTATTGACGTTTGAACCGGTCTTATATGTATAGCCTGAGAATACGCTTGAATAGTATTCGATGGCGACCGGAGAGCCGTGATAAGTGGCCTCTTTATTGAAAAGGATATAGCCGGCGTTTTTGTCTACAAGATACCACTTGGCATTTTCAGGCAGTTTGCCTTCTTCATCCTTCTGGACGAAGAATAATCCTTCAGTCTGATCGGTAGCCAGGTATTTGCCTTCGACTTCGAATGAATAGTAACGGCCCATCGTATCTACCTTGAATACATAAGCGCCGTTGCCTGGATATGCCAGATTGTTTTCGATCGTAGTTTCGATAGGATCCATGCAGTTGTTGGCTTCCTTATACAGACCGATAGAACTGAGGGCATCGATATTATAGATGACATAGGATTCGTCTTTATTCAGAACTCCATCCCATTCACCGTCATCATATGCTTCTACGGCATCGGCAGGATCTACCAGATAGAACTGCAAGGCAAATTCGCTTTCCGTAAATTTACTAGATGAAGGAGCTGTGAAGTAACCGGAATATAATTCGTTCTCGTTCTTTTTAAATGCTTCCAGATAAGCGTTATATACTTCTCCGGATTCCTGTTGACTGACAACTGTTTCATTCTTGAAGTAGTAGGCATTGGCCGTCTTTGTGGAAGGAACCAGTGTCCAGTTGATATCAGGATTAGCGACATCTTCGCCATTGATATCGACAGTCACTTCAGCATAAGTGCCGCTCTTCCATACACAGAGGACATCATTTTCATCATCATATGAATAGAAACTGTATGTACCGTCATCATTGATATGAACGGTAAAGATATAATCGGAAGTAAAGTTCTGAACTTCTCCGTTTACGATAGTTGCATTCTTCGCCTTTATATACCAGGTGCCGTTTTCAGTCGTACTGACAGCAGTATGATGGCCAGGCGAGTAGATCGCAACGGTAGCGCCTTCAGTAAGCTGACTGAGGTCAGTTACCAGATTGCCTGTAGTAGGCACCGGCGGTTCTTCAGGTTCAGCGCCCTTCTTATAGAACGTGAAAATGAAGTCCGGATTAGTGCTGATGTTCTTGGTGTCATACATCTGGAAACGGTCACGGCTGCTGTAGTTGGTCCATTCAAGATAAACGTGACCTTCCTTCTGGCTTTCAAAACCGCCAAGGAATAGATGCTTGTCGTCTTCAAGAGTCCAGGCAGATTCCTGCGGATTGCTGAAAGCGATGTTGTATACGATTCTGTTGCTACCGTCTGTGCCCTGGTTCCAGCCAAAGGTCTTGTCACCCTGGGTGAATACATAGGTACCGTCAGCGTTCTTGGTAACAGTCCATACAACGCTTGTATCTGTTGTGGTAATGACGTTTTCTTCAGGTACAAGGTGTACGCCTTGCAGGAAGTAATTGCTCTTAATGGTTGAACTTACGGCGAAACCGGTATCGCTTCCGGATGTTGCTGCCGCATTATAGATGATTACTTCATCGCCGGTTTCAAGACTGTAAGTAAGTCCATAAGTGTCTCCTGCAGGAGGTTCAGGAGTATCTTCGTTCTTGACGAGATAGAACTGCATACCATAATCAGCTTCTGTCAGTTTGTTTGTACCGGTCGAATAGGCACAGAAGACAGGTGTTGATGTGCCGTTTATTGTTTTGTTCCATACTTCAAGATACGAGTTTCCGTAACTTGTCGTAACTTCATCG
>JAFRKI010000011.1 GCA_017431825.1 Erysipelotrichaceae bacterium
AGATACAGCGGCTCTCTGATGCCGCATTCCTTCAGATAATCAGACTTAAGCAGTTCGTCAGGACTCAGATCAGCTACGATCCTGCCGTCCTTCATCAGTATCATCCTGTCTACCGGCCTGTACAGGACATCTTCCAGACGGTGTTCGATGATGATGACGGTCTTGTCGTTGTTTTTGGCGAGATCATCGATCAGGGCAACAGCGGTCATGCCCATCTGCGGATCGAGAGCTGCCAGAGGTTCGTCGAAGATCAGCACTTCGACGTCATTGCCGAAAACGCCCGCAATGGCCACTTTCTGTTTCTGGCCGCCGGAGAGTTCAAAAGGTACATGATCGATGAAATGCTGCATGCCGACGGTATTAAGGTTCCTGTCGATGACCGGCATCATGTCCTTTTTCGGAACGTTGTCGTTCTCCATGACGAAGGCCACGTCTTCACCGACCGTCAGTCCTACGAACTGTGCATCGCTGTCCTGCAGTACCGTACCGACATAGTTGGACAGCTTAAAGATCGATGACTCTGTCGTCTTTATGCCTTTAACGGTACAGGTGCCCGTCACTTCACCTTCATAGGAAAAAGGTATCAGACCGTTTATGCAGTTGCACAGGGTCGATTTGCCCGAACCGGATGCTCCCAGGATCAGGATCTTTTCGCCTTTGCTGATGGTCAGGTTGATATCGTAAAGGGTCGGATTCTTCTGATGTTTATAGCGGAAACCGAAGTCCTTAAACTCAATAATAGGTTCTCCCATAAGATCTCCTCTAAAAAAGAATTGCTTTCGTATCCGAAAGCAATCCATAAGTGATAGGCCATAAGCAATCACTTACGGTCTATATAGCAGTAATACCGGCTTACTCTTCAGTAAGGTTGGTGCGTGCTTTGTTTCTGTTGGCCAAAAGCTTGATTACCGGAATACCGATGACAAGCTCGATCAGGATATTGCCTAAGCTGGCATAGAGACCCTGATATAAGGAAAGGTTCATATCGCCGCCTTCCAGTACGACGGTCAGAGCCTGGGCAACGACACCGAATGCCAGAGCGTTACCGACGATGACACAGACCACATACCAGATCATATGCTTGACTTCAAACTTACCTTCATCGATGTAGGCACCGTACAGAGGAAGTGCACCTACAAAGAAGCCGGCAACAGCATTGGCGATAGCCCATGCCGGATAGATTCCCCAACCGCCGATCAGGTCAGCGATGAAGTTGCCGACACCGGCTGCAATGGCTGCAGGAAGCGGACCGCACATGGCACCGACGACTACCGGTACGATCATGGCAGTCGTGAGCGAGGTGTTGGTGAAGATCGGGATTCCGCCATAGTTCATCAGAACGCCGAACAGTGCAGCACCGATAGCTACAGTTACGATAGTTTTGGTGTTCCAGACACCAAGCCAACGATTCTTAGACATAATAATTTCCCCCTTGTCTTAAATAGTAAAGCCCATTTTTCAATGGGCTAAATTATAAATATTACCCATCATCCGGGTCTTAGCACCTTCCTGAGGTTGCTGTACGATCACTGAGCCCGTCTCTCCCGTACTCTTTATGGACATACTAATTTTAGCACAATGACTGATGTATTCAATATCACTTCTTGATGAAAACGATTACAATGCGATACGATCTCTTTTGTCCAGGTAATGAACGCATCGGATGCTACCATACTAAGGCCGATCTGCGTATAGTCCCACATTCCATACGCTGTTCTGTCGTCGTTTTCCCCGCTAAATCAGATGATCACCTCTCTTAAGAAAAGACGGTCATCTGTTTAGTTTTTTATCCGTTTCACGATACAATTGAATAAAGAACAGTCTAACATTTATAAGACGGAGGAGACCTATGAAACGTGGTTATGCAGTCATAAAGGTCAAAGAAGAGACGATCTTATATCAGAACGATGCTTTTCGAAAAGACGATGTCCGGGAAAGGATCCTTTTGAATGACGATACGGAATTATGGATCAGTGGAGAAGATGAACGCTACGAAGATGCGATGAAACTGCTCGATGAAGCCAGACAGGAGAATCAGGCGAAAGAGACCTTCCTCTCCAACATGTCGCATGATATAAGGACACCGATGAATGCGATCATCGGTCTGACTTCACTGGCCAAGAACCATATCGATGAAAAAGCGCGGGTGGCCGATTCCCTCAATAAGATCGAAGTGGCCAGCGGACACCTCCTAAGCCTGATCAACGAAGTACTGGATATGTCCCGGATCAATTCCGGACGTCTGACCATCAATGAGGAACACTTCTGGCTCAGCGATCTGCTGCACGAGGTACTGACAGTGATAAAACCGCAGATGGAAGAGAAGCATCATCACCTTATCTTCCGGACCGGTGACATCCTTTATGAGAGCCTTTATGGCGATACCCTGCGGTTAAGGCAGATCTTCGTCAACATAATAAACAACTCCGTAAAATATACCAATGAGAACGGCGAGATCCTGGTTTCCTTCGGACAGGAGATGCAGGATGAACGCTGTTACCTCTGTTTCCGCTGTCAGGATAACGGCATCGGCATGTCCGAGGATTTCCTGAAGAAGATCTTCGATCCTTTTGAACGGGCCAATTCCACGACCATTTCCCGCATCGAAGGTACGGGTCTTGGCATGAGCATCGTCAAGAAGCTGATCGAAACGCTGGATGGCACGATCGAGATAAGTTCTGTCCTGAATGAAGGGACCTGCGTGGATATCCGTATCCCGCTGCGTTATGAAAAGGCAAAAGTCGACATTCAAGCCCTTAAGGGACGTAATATCCTGATCCTTGAAAACGATCCGGAAATCCGGCAGAAGATCGCTCAGTATCTGAAGGATGACGATATTGCCTATAAGGAGACAGCTTCCTTCAGCGAAGCCATCTCACTGCTGACGGACGATGAATTCCGCGGTGAAAAGACCGATGTGCTTCTTCTGGGAGAGATCGGTGAAGCGACCGGCGATCTCTTCGATGTGGCATCCTATCTGCACAAAGCCCATCCGGAAATGACGATCGTGCTGGTCGGCGATCAGGACTGGAACGATATCGAATACCGGGCAAACCGCAGCGGTATCGAGCATTTCGTTCCGTTGCCGCTGTTCAGAAAATCGCTGATCAACGGTATCGCTGCCGCCCTTTCCGAACATGACCAGGGTCCTGCTTCGACGGGTCTCGATCTTTCCGGAAAGCGTATCCTGCTGGTAGAAGACAATTTCATCAACCGGGAGATCGCTAAGGAGATCCTTTTCGCCACCAATGTTACGATAGACGTTGCGGAAAACGGTCAGGAAGCGCTGGACCGCTATCTTTCCGGTACCCATTACGACGCCATCCTGATGGATGTGCAGATGCCGGTCATGAACGGCTATGAAGCCAGCAGGGCCATCCGCTCTTCCGGCAAGGATGATGCCGCTACGATAAAGATCTTTGCGATGACCGCCAATACCTTCGCTGAAGATATCGCCAAGGCTAAGGAAGCCGGAATGGATTCCCATATCGCCAAACCGATCGATATCCATAAACTCATGCAGGCCTTAAGAACGATATAATATGCAGGAATATCAGCTCAGATACATCGAGAATACCAAAGAGATCGCTGCACTGCTGGATGTCAGCAAAGGCGAAGACAGTGAAACGGAAAAGATCCGCAGACTCGCAGCCAAAGAAAAGATCGATGCCTTAAAGAAGGAAAACGTCGATCTGCTGAACCGGCATCTTTTCACCTGCCTCGATGAGCTTCATGCCGCGTCCCCTGATACGATCAGGGAACTGGAAGAGTTTGCCGATGTCCTTATGGACTGGAAGAGCAACCTCGACTGCGGCATCTACCTGCTGATCCACGAATCACTGCTGACGCTGTACCGCTTCCGCAGGGACCGCAACAATACGATCAAGGAACTCTATAAGGTCGGCATGGGCATGTATTACAGGAGCCGTTCCGTTCAGGGCATCACTTCAAACCTGACCAATTCACTGTACTTTGAAGGGGAAATGATGTTTTCGGAAGCTGCTTCATATCTTAAATACTTTGCGGAGATCGATGATGACGAGACCAAGGGCTACATCATCCGTTCTCTGGCCAATACCGCCATCTGTGTCCGCGATCTTAAGAAGAAGGTCGAGATCGGTCTCAGAGTCCTGCAGATCATCCAGGACCCCTTCTATCAGCAGCTGGCTCCAAATCTTCCATGGGATGTCTTCCTTCAGCGTACCCACCAGCAGATGAGCTCCAACCGGGCCATCATGTCCCGCGGCAATCTGTCTGCCGATGAACTGGCTGCCGTACTGGAGTCCTGCGAATATGTCTTTGAGCCGGAAGCTCACAAAGGCGATCCGAACGTCCGCTGGCTTTGGCCTTATTACGAGATGGAATACAGCTGCGGCTTCGTCGATATCGATACGACGCTGGACCGCATGGAGAGACTGATCCTCGAAGCGGATGAGCACAGTTTCGAATTATCCGACATGTATGCGAAATGCCAGCTGCCGATCTATTACGGTACCCTGCTCAGACGCAATGAAAAGCTCCGCAACCGGCCAAAACGCATGCGTTTCCTGAAGGAAGCCTACGACAGGATGCTGGGGGTCATCATGGATTATCCGCTGGAAAAAGACATCGAGTATTTCAGTTATCTCACGGTCCTGATCATCACCGATTACTATGAGACCGAAGGAGTCCCTTCCTATCTGGAAATAACCTCAAAGCTTCTGCGCAAGCTTTCCGGCATTTCATACCTGAATTCCCTGAAGGCTATGAAGATCACCGTCTATCTCTGCGATATCCTGCTTAAGGAAGACCCTTCGTTCTTCGATGATATTCCTTTCATCGCTGAAGAAACGGATCCTGAAAAGAAGAAGGAACTGCTTTTCCGTTACGGCGAGACCTGTGCCCTGTACTGCGATTTCGGGCTGCTGAAGATGAACATGGAAAGACTGACGCATACCCGCAACCTGCTGGATAAGGAATACGAGATCTATCAGCTGCATACCGTATCCGGCCACGACGACCTGGCTGCCCGGGAATCGACGAAGATCTATGCCGACTGTGCCTACGGTCACCATGCCTGGTACAGCGGTTCCGGAGGCTATCCGGAAGGATATGTCCGCAGCGAATCTCCTTACCGACAGATGACCGCGGTCATCGCTCTGGTGGCATATCTTGTCGAGAACTATGAGCACGGTATGGATCTCCGGGAACTCGTCGATACGGAAAAAAGACGTTTCTCACCTCTATTGATCGCGCTCATGATGGATGAGGAACATCTTAAAGCTGTACAGACCCTGCTGGAACAGTAGGATTGATGATATTACTAAAGAAAAAGCCTTGTATCAAGGCTTTTTAGTTACTTGTGTTTATCCCTGTTTATAATTAAGACTTCTTTACCGGTTCCTGGTTTCTGTATCGGATTTAATGATCATCGCTTATTCTTCACCGATGATTATCAGTGAATCATTATCACCCAATTCGATCATTTCATCAGTATCAGTTAATACCTTGAATTTCTCATTGGCTTTTCTGATGCCGATCAGGATATAGTCATAAGCATATAAAGCGCTTTGCAGTTCGCTGTAAGCATACTCTCCGGCAGTTAGACCCAGATCCTTTATTGATTTCAGATAAGCTTCTGAACCTGTTTCATCCAGCAGTTCAGTAAATACTTCCGTTCTTCTTATATCGTTGGTTATCTGTGCCAGCATCATTGAAGACAGATCAGTGGCGACAACGAAGTCTTCATTTTCTCTGGAAGATATCAGATTACGGTTGCTTTCACAGCGCATTTCTGCAGTGACGGTAAAATCCAGATTGAAACGTTTTCTGATATTTCTCAGACGGATGATCCTGATCATCGTATCAGTATCTGCCTCTTCTTCCTTTTTCTTATGATCAGCCAGGATACATAAGTGTCTGGTATTCTTAAGCATATCCGCCAGGATAAGATCCTTATTGGTATTACGGTAGTCACAGATCAGCTCTGAAGAAAGCTCTAAGTCTTCAGGAATGTAATTTTCCTTATCATGACTGTTTATACCGATCAGTTTTATCTGTCTGATATTGTCAGGTAATTCATTAAGAATGGTCAGTATGGACTGATTGATCCCGAAGATGGCTATTTCTTCGATCGGCTCTGATGGCGGTAATGGTTTGGATTCAGGAATTACTATATCGTTGACATCTTTGACTATCAGATCTCCCGGTTCTTCTTCAAAGACGATCAGTACATCATCTTCCAGGATGATCTCATTTTTGCAAGGATTGATGATCACTTTATCATTGCGGTAAATGCCTACGATAACAGCTTTCCTGGCTGCGAGCACCGCCTTTCCGAAAGGCATGCCGGCGAGTTCCTTTCCGGATTCAAAATAGAATTCAAAATTATCGTAATCTATCATATCCAGCAATGCTTCATAGATACCCGTCTGCGTTGCCGAATGGGCAATGATCCTGGCGATCACGTTGCCTGAATGAAGCATCGATATGCCGCGCTCCTTAAGCATCTCTTTGGAGAAGATCTCCTCTCTGGAATCAACTGAGGCAACGATAACCGGACGCTTTTCGCTGTTCATCAATAATACTTCAATGGCTAATAAGGTCTTGATCGTCCGGCCCTTATCACCGGTATGCAGGACCAGCATCGAACAATCGGGTATCGCACAGCACGCTAAAGCGTTAGGACTGGTAGTATCGGCCTTAATGGATGTCAAACGGATGTTTCTTGGAACATTGACGTTCTTTCTGATGGCCTGTTCCATATCCTGTCTTTTCATGTCTTCAACTACGACGATGGTCCTTCTTGCGCCTTCGGTCGATTTGATCAGTTCGTTCAATAAGGCATATTCACCGATCCTGAATCCCAGGATCACCGTATGTCCCTTTTCGATTATCTCCGGATTGTCTTCCTGTAAAGCGATGACCTTCCCCCGCATCGCGCTTGAGAAGATACCTATAAGCATGCCGGTGAAGACCATGCCGGTGAGACCCAGCAGCGTATATAAAACGATGTATAACAACGAACCTGAATCAGAAGACGGGAAAGATGAAGACATGGCAGATCTCAGATTATCCCAGAAGACTGCAATTACAGGCTTGCCTTCTTTCTGCAAATGAAAAGTAACGACTAAAACAGTCACGAAAATGACCGCTGTCAGAACCATGAACAGTAATAACTTGACCATGCTGGCAGTTCCTTTGGCCATTCTCAGATCCAGCCAATAACGGAATCTCTTTCTAAATGAAGGCTTGCTGATAATAATCACCTGGTCTTTCTTTTTTTTCTTGTATCAGAACCTTTTATACAAGCTGCTGCACTGATCGATAATGAAGAATCAATTTCCTAATTATCTTATCTGTGTATTTTAACGCCTGCCAAGGTTTGCCTGTCATTTTTCATAGCCTTTTATCGTTTTTCGTTGAATTCTTTTTATCATTCTAGAACTTTCTAGATGGTCTAGAATAAGCCTCTCCGGTAGCCTCAACGCTCCTTCACTTTCTAAGCCAATCTAAGTAAACTCTTCCTAA
>JAFRKI010000012.1 GCA_017431825.1 Erysipelotrichaceae bacterium
CATGATGTCCTTAGACAAAGGTATGGAGTCAGCACCCATCGTAACTGAAGAAGCCACATGTTCAGCCACTTCAAAAGCCTGATCGGCATACTGCCTGATCAGCGTCTTGCCGTAAAGACCCAGACTCAGGATCAGTGTGCTGAGTCCCAGGACCAGACAGCCGACGACTGTCGTCCTTTTCATCCTGGTCGTCAGGGACCGGTTCTTTTTAATTACGTTATCCGCAGTGTTCATGTTGATCATCATTAAGTTCGATGCATTACGCACAACACCATTGTACTAAATGCAGGAGCCGATAAAAACATCAGCGTATCCACTTGTCGGTAAGTGTCGGTGCATCATAGCCCCAGTCTTCATATGCACCGGAGACCACCTTGTCGAAGCCGTTTTTCTTCAGTACTCTGGCCGAAGCCCTGTTCTCTACCATGGTACTGGCCGTAATGATCTCGATGTCGGTCTTCGTATAAAGATAATCGATCATCACCGATAAGGCAGAGCTTGCGATATGATGGCCCCAGTATCTTTCCAGCAGCCGGTAGCCGACGCTCACTTTATGGATCTCATCACGGTATCCGTAATATTCCGCCAGTCCGCACAGGCTGTCTTCTTCCTTAAGATATATGCCCAGTATCAGTGACTCCTTATTCAGGTAGATGCCTTCATAAAGCTCCTTTATCATCTTTTCCGTATCTTCATACTGTCTTTCAAAAAGAAAGGTTGGCAAGTATCTGTATACATTGTCATTGCCGACCATTTCCCTGATCGCTTCCCCGTCTTCAAGACTGATCCTTCCTAAGATGATACGGTCATTCTCCAGATGCGGTATCTCGTCAAACAGTTTCATCTTTATCATTTTATAACACGGACCATGATCTTAAGGCATAATAAAGCCCTCTTACGAGGACTTTGTGTTGCCGGTTGTTTGTCTTATGATGGCAGGTTTATTTTACAGCTCTCATCATGACGATGTCAGAATGTTCATTGATCTCATCGATGTCCATCCTTTCGAACAGATACTGGATACCATCCTTTTCGAATATGGAGTCAATCGTTATAAGCATTCCGTTCAGTTTGAATACGGGATGTTCACCTTCTTCTATTAATTCAAACAGGTCAAAGGTGTGGTTTGATTCGCCTCTGTGACCGTCTTCTTCTCTGAAGCGTGAATCGATATCCATCAGCACTCTGCTTCCGTCTTTAAAGATAGTTACCAGGCAGAGTTCTCTGTCTGTATCGCCATCAGTCTGTCTGGTGATAAGAGCTTCCCACATTCCGTAGGCATCATTAAATGTCTGGGCATTCACGTCAGTGAAGTTCAGATCCTTATCGTCAAAATCTTCGAATTGCAGACCGAAATCAGCTTCTGTATAGTTTCCGGTATCCGGTTCCGGTTCGGGTTCCGGTGCCGGTACAGGATCGTTTTGCGGTTCCGGTTCATTCTGCGGTTCAGATTCATTGTTTCCTGAGCATGCGCAAAGGCAGACAGAAACCAGAATAACAAGCATGATCGATAATACTTTTTTCATATGCATCTCCTTATTAACTTTAATTATATATTGTTTGCTTTATTATCCATATACTGTGAATAAGCATAATAAAAGCTCCCTTGCGGGAACTCTTATCATTATACTAATTCGATAGTTGCCATCGGGGCATTATCGCCTCTTCTGATAGCGGTCTTGGTCACTCTGGTGTAACCGCCTTTTCTATCAGCATACTTAGGGGCAACATCATCAAACAATACCTGAACGGCAGTCTTTCCGGCTTCGTTCTTGACGTTTCTCAGATAAGCAGCAGCCTGTCTTCTGGCAGCCAGATCACCCTTCTTGGCGATGGTCACAAGACCGTCCACTACGCTTCTGAGCTCTTTAGCCTTCATTTCGGTAGTTTCGATCTTACCCCTGAGGATGACTTCCGTAGCCATGTTTCTGAGTAATGCCTTACGATGGTCGGCAGTACGGCCTAATTTACGATTCTGCATACCTTCCTCCTACTCATAATGTTTGAAAGACAGATTGAGTTCGGCAAGCTTTTCCTTGACTTCCTTAAGTGATTTCTTACCTAAGTTCCTTACGTGACTCATTTCGTCTTCCGTCTTCTGGGTCAATTCTTCAACTGTAGAGATACCTGCTCTCTTTAAGCAGTTGTATGATCTTACGGTCAGATCAAGATCTTCAATGGACATGTTGACGGTCTTGGAATTGTATTCATGGACGTTTTCTTCCATGAGGGAATCCATGCCGGCAACGGCCTTGTCGACCTCGGTCAGAAGCTCTAAGTGGGAAATAAGGATCTTGGCGGCTAAGGCTATCGATTCCTTAGGATTGATGGAACCGTCAGTCCAGACTTCCATGGTCAGTTCATCATACTTGGCGCTCTGACCGACACGGGTCGTTTCGATCTCGTAGTTGACCTTGAGGACCGGCGTATAGATGGCATCGGTATAGATGGTGCCGATACCCTGTGATGAACCCTGGTATAAGAGCTTGTTTTCATCAGCGGAGACATAGCCTCTGCCGTTTCTGGCCATCAGTTCCATGTTGAGTTCGCCGCCCTGATCGAGATGAGCTATCTCCAGTTCAGGGTTGAGCACTTCAACACCGCCAGGCAGGATGATATCCTTGGCCTTGACGGTACCTGGACCCTTGGCACTGATTCTAAGTGTATATACATCATCGTCCATGATACCAAGTATTAAGGACTTGATATTGAGGATGATCATTGTAACGTCTTCTTTTACTCCCTTGATGGATGAGAATTCATGATAGACTCCATCCAGCTTGACTGAGTAGACGGAACCGCCAGGTAATGAGGAGAGCATTACTCTTCTCAGGGCATTACCTAAGGTCGTACCGAAGCCTCTTTCAAGAGGAGAAATTACAAATTTTCCGTAATTGTCAGATTCAACATATTCAGAAATTTTAAATTTAGGACGTTCAAATCTTTGCATATGTTTCCTCCTTCTTTATTAACCTCTAGGTTTCTTTGGCGGACGGCAACCGTTGTGTGGTACTGGTGTAACGTCACTGATGGCGGTGATCTCCAGCCCGGCAGTAGCTAAAGCTCTGACAGCTGCTTCACGGCCGGGACCAGGTCCCTTGACTTCTACTTCGACCTTACGCATACCGTGATCCATCGAGGACTTTCCGGCTGCTTCTGCTACCATCTGGGCAGCATAAGGAGTTGATTTACGGGAACCCTTGTAGCCGAGCGCACCGGCACTTGACCAGGATACGACATTACCGGCTTCATCGGTGATCGTTACTATTGTGTTATTGAATGTTGAGTGAATATGCGCAATACCACTAGCGATATTCTTCTTAACACGTTTCTTACGAACTGTCTTCTGTGCCATGTTTTACCTCCTACTTCTTCTTGTTGGCAACCGTACGACGAGGTCCCTTACGAGTTCTGGCATTAGTCTTAGTCCTCTGACCTCTTACCGGTAAGCCTTTTCTGTGTCTGATACCGCGATAGCAGGCAACTTCCATCAAACGCTTGATGTCAAGCTGAGTATCTCTTCTCAGATCACCTTCAAGTTTGTATTCTTCCAAAGATTTACGTAAGGCATTAAGCTGATCATCAGTAAGATCCTTGACACGGACATCTTCACTGATACCGTTCTCTGCCAGTACTTTCTTAGCAGTTGGTAATCCAACACCATAGATATAAGTTAATGAAACGACGACGCGCTTATCATTAGGAATATCTACTCCAGCAATACGAGCCATTAAAAATTTCTCCCTTCTTAACCTTGTCTTTGTTTGTGCTTAGGGTTTTCACAAATAACCATAACGCGACCTTTACGCTTAATAACGCGACATTTTTCGCACATCGGTTTTACAGATGGTCTGACTTTCATCTTTTTACCTCCCTATAGACTACTTATGTCTGAATGTAATACGCCCACGTGTTAAATCATAAGGTGAAATTTCCACGGTCACTCTATCACCCGGTAAAATGCGGATGTAGTGCATACGGATTTTACCGGAAACGTGAGCCAGGATTTCGTGTCCGTTCTCGAGTTTCACCTTGAACTGTGCGTTTGGCAACGTATCTGTTACCAAGCCTTCGATTTCAATAACATCTTGTTTTGCCAAATGCTAGTCCTCCTTCGTTAAGATCTTGTAACCGTCCTGAGTGATGGCAATACTGTGTTCATAGTGAGCAGACAGAGATCTTTCCCTGTTTACTACTCCCCAGCCATCGGCTAAAGTGACGCAATGAGGCCTGCCCATGAATACCATCGGTTCGACGGCTATGCACATGCCCGGTTTAAGCAATTCCAGGGTGCCCGGCCTGCCGACGTTTGGCACATATGGATCCTCATGGACGCTTCTGCCGATGCCATGTCCCGTGTACTCGATCGGCAGCGAATAGCCGAAGGATTCCACGTATTCCTGAATGGCAGAGGCGATATCGCCGATATGATTGCCCGGCTTAGCCTGTTCAAGGCCTTTGTACAGGGACTCTTCGGTGACTTCCAGCAGTTTCCTCGTTTCCGGCTTTATCTCGCCTACCGCATAGGTCCAGCCGCTGTCACCGTGATAGCCCTTATAACAGGCGCCTACATCGACGGTGATGATATCACCATCTTTTAGGATCGTATGGTCAGGTATGCCGTGTACCAGCACTTCGTTTACGGAAGTGCAGACGGCTCCCGGAAAGCCATACAGATTCTTGAAAGAAGGAGTACAGCCGTTGTCTCTGATCACTTCCTCGCATATCCTGTCGATCTGCAGGGTCGTGATGCCGGGCTTTATCGCTTCTTTCAGAGCCTTATGGACCAGGGCGACGACAGTGCCGGCCCTGTCCATAAGTTCTATTTCTCTTGACGATTTGAGGGTAATCATCTATTACCCCAGGACGGACTTGATGTCTTCAAAGACTTCTTCAGCCTTCTTGGAGGCATCGATAGTCTTTACAAGTCCTGTCTTTTCATAATATTCAATAACCGGTTTTGTTGACGCATAGTAAGCTTCAAGTCTCGTGCTTAAGGCTTCCAGTGTGTCATCCTTTCTCTGGATAAGTTCACCGCCGCATACGTCACATACGCCTTCGACTTTTGAAGGTTTGTTCTTTATGTGGTAGATCTCCTTGCAGTCCTTGCAGGTCCTTCTGCCGGTGATCCTGTCCTTGAGGATCTCGTCATCGACTTTCAGATCGATGATATGATCGATCTTCATGTTCAGCGATTCCAGGATCTTATCCAGGTCGATGGCCTGTTCAAGAGTTCTCGGATATCCGTCAAACAGGAAGCCTTTTTTGATGTCATCCTTGGCTAATCTTTCCAGGATGATGTCATGGATCACTTCGTCAGGAACCAAAGCACCCTTATTCATATATTCCTGTGCTTTAAGACCGACTTCCGTTTTTTCAGCTACGGCCTGTCTCAGCATGTCTCCCGTAGATACGTGGACGACGTCATAGTGCTCCTTGATAAGAGCGGACATCGTACCTTTGCCTGTACCGGGTGCACCCATTATAAGAATATTCATTAAGTCCTACTTTCCTACAAAACCTTTGTATTGTTTCTTGGTGAGCTGTCCTTTCAACTCCTTGATCGTATCCATCGCAACACCGACGACGATTATGATACCCGTACCGCCCAGGGCCGCTCTTTGAGAGAGCCCGGTCAGATTGGATATGATATACGGCAGCAGGGCGATGAATGCCAGTAACAGGGCACCTAAGCAGGTGATCCTGTTTAAGACCTTGGAAACATATTCCCTGGTCTCGCTGCCCGGTCTTACGCCCGGGATGTACTGTCCGTTCTTGCCTAAGTCATCAGCCATCTTGCCCGGATCTACAGTCAGATTGGTGTAGAAGAAGGTAAAGAGGATGATCAGTAAGGCATAGAATGCCAGGAACAGCGGATTGGTGAAATCAGCCAGCTTGCTTAAGAAACTGTAGGCCTTCGCATTTACCCATGAGGCAACGATCTGCGGTGCCTGGATAAGCGCACCGGCGAAGATTACCGGGATAACGGATGCCGAGTTGATCTTTAACGGCAGGTGGTTGAGATCGCCTTTAGTCTTGTTGAGACGGTGAGACGTCGACTGCTGGATCGGGATCCTTCTTTCCGACATCTGCATCACTACGACAAGAACGATGATAGCTATGAACATCAGGCAGTAGATAACGAAACCCGGAACGCCCAGCTTGCTGGTGGCATCTTCGCCGATAAAGGTCTTATAGACCAGCTGGAAGTTGTTAGGCATGTCCGCAACGATACCCGAGAAGATGATCACGGATACGCCGTTGCCGATGCCTTTGGTCGTTATCTCGTCGGCCAGCCACAGCAGGAACATGGTACCGGCCGTAAAGATGATAGCTATGTAAAGATAAGACATGAAGCCGGGATTCTCAACGATACCGTACTGATTGGACAGCAGCTGAACGATGAAGTAACCCTGAACGACAGCCAGGACGACACCCACATATCTGGTGATCCTGTCCATCTGCTGTCTGCCTTTCTTTCCGGATTTGGCCATTTCCGTCAGAGCCGGAATGATATCCATACTCAGCAGCTGCACGATGATGCTGGCAGTAATGTATGGTCCGACACCAAGTGAGAAGATGGACATCTGTTCGATGGAACCACCACCCAGTATCGACATCATCGTCAGCAGGGAGTTGGCACTAAGCGAGATAATCGTATCATTGATGCCCGGGGCCGGAATGGCTGAGCCCAGACGGTAGATGAAGAGGATCACTAATGTGAAGAGTATCTTCTTTCTAATTTCCTTGCTTTTGAGGAAATCCGCAAAAATACCTAACA
Organism: Erysipelotrichaceae bacterium; assembly: GCA_017431825.1. Lineage (GTDB taxonomy): Bacteria > Bacillota_I > Bacilli_A > Erysipelotrichales > Erysipelotrichaceae > Colivicinus. Next base: position 6,782 of record JAFRKI010000012.1, read on the forward strand.
TTTTAGAGAACCTCTACTTTTCCGCCTGCCTTTTCAATCGCTGCCTTTGCACTGGCAGAAATCTTATTACAGTTAACTGTTAACTTCTTGGTCAATGTTCCATTTCCCAAAATCTTGACACCGTCATACTGTTTCTTGACGATGCCGGCTTCCTTAAGAAGTTCAGGCGTAACAGTTACACCGTTATCGAATTTTTCCAGAGCCTCGATGTTTACGACTGCGTATTCCCTTCGGTTCATGTTGGTGAAGCCTCTCTTAGGCATACGCTTGTAGAACGGAGTCTGACCGCCTTCGAAACCGATAGCTACACCGCCGCCGGATCTGGCGTTCTGGCCCTTATGGCCCTTGCCGGCAGTCTTGCCCTGACCGGAACCCTGACCGCGTCCTAAACGCTTGATATCCTTACGGGCGCCGTCATTATATTTCATTTCATGTAAATTCATCTGTCGGCCTCCTTATCTGATCTCTTCAACTTTCTTGCCACGCAGCTTGGCGACACCGTTGACAGTCTTCATGTTCTTTAAGGCATCGAAAGTCGCATGGACCATGTTGATCGAAGTTCTGGAACCTGTACACTTGGTAACAACGTCCTCACAGCCTACCAGTTCCAGTACATCACGTACGGCACCGCCGGCAATGATACCTGTACCTTCGGTAGCAGGTCTTAATACTACTTCACCGGCACCGTATTTGCCGATGATGGCATGTGGAATAGTCTTGAAACCATTTACTAACGGAACTCTTATGACGTTCTTCTTGGCTGCTTCAGAACCTTTTCTGATAGCATCAGGAACTTCATTGGCCTTGCCTAAACCGTATCCTACTCTGCCCTTCTTGTCACCCACGACAACAAGTGCTGAGAAACGCATTCTACGTCCGCCCTTTACGGTCTTGGATACACGGTTGATCTTTACTACGCGCTCTTCGAATTCCTTAGGTTCGCGTACAAAGTTTTTTCTTGGTCTTCTGTTATCTTTCTGTGTCATAATGTTCTCCTAGAATTTAAGACCAGCTTCTCTGGCTGCGTCAGCAAGGGCGGCAACTCTGCCATGGTAGTTGTAGCCGCCACGGTCGAATACTACTTCCTTAATGTTGTTTGCTAAAGCGAGTTCAGCAATCTTGGTTCCTACGGTCTTGGCGGCTTCCACGTTACCGCCGTTTTCCAGTTTCAAGTTCTTGGATGAACAGGATACTAAGGTCTTTCCTGCTTCATCATCGATGATCTGACAGCTGATGTGCTTGTTTGAACGGAAGACGTTCAGTCTAGGACAGGAAGCTGTACCACTAATCTTAGCTCTTAAACGTGCATGTCTTCTCTGACGTTCGTTATTCTTAGATACCTTATTAATCATACATTACTCCTTTCCTATTAAGCAGCAGCCGTCTTACCTTCCTTACGACGGATATGTTCACCCTTGTAGTGAATACCTTTACCCTTGTAAGGTTCAGGCTTACGGTAGCCTCTGATAACGGAAGATACTTCACCGACTCTCTGTTTGTCGATACCAGATACCACGATGGTATTAGGATTAGGACATTCGATGGTGATGCCATCTTCGGCAGTATAGTTGATCTCATGAGAGAAACCAACGTTAAGTGTTAATGTTTTTCCGCTGACGGCGGCACGGTAACCGATACCTTCGATCTCCAGTGTCTTGGAGTAGCCTTCGGATACGCCTACCAGCATGTTGTTGATCAGTGCTCTGGTAGTGCCGTGAAGCTGCTTGGTGTGCTTTTCTTCATTGGCTCTTACGCAGTTGACTTCATTGTTTTCCACCTTAATATCGATCAGCGGACTGAACTGACGTGTCAAAGTTCCCTTAGGACCTTTTACAGTCACCTCATTACTGTCGGATACCTTGATTTCGACTCCGGCAGGAATGGTAATCGTTTTATTCCCGATACGTGACATTTAATCTCTCCTTCATTGATTACCACACATAGGCAACGACTTCACCGCCGAGTTTTGCCTTACGGGCATCACGGTCAGTCATTAAACCCTGTGATGTGGATATGATAGCGATTCCCAAACCGTTTAAGACTCTTGGAATGGCATTGGCCTTTGCGTAGACCTTTAAACCCGGTTTGGAGATCCTCTTAAGTCCTGTGATAACTCTTTGACCATCCGGACTGTATTTTAATTCGATAGTGATCGTTTTGTCTTTGGCAGTCTCGCCTTCGACCTTGAAGCTGTCGATGTAGCCTTCAGCCTTGAGGATCTTGGCGATCTCGACCTTCATCTTACTGGCTGGGATCACGACTTCTTCATGACCGGCCTGCAGGCCGTTTCTGATTCTTGTAAGCATATCCGCAATCGGATCTGTCATATTCATCATGTTTGCTTCCTCCTTACCAGCTGGCCTTCTTGATTCCAGGGATCTGGCCCTTGTAGGCTAATTCTCTGAAACAGATACGGCATAATTTGTATTTTCTCAATACGGAATGTGGACGACCACATCTTTCACATCTCGTGTAAGCTCTGGTAGAGAACTTAGCAGGACGATGCGCTTTAACTTTCATTGATGTCTTTGCCATGGTTCCCTCCTTACTTCACAAATGGCATACCAAGTTCCGTTAAGAGGTCCTTGGCTTCTTCATTGGTCTTGGCGCTGGTAACGATGACGATATCCATGCCGCGTACCTTGCTTACCTTATCGTACTGGATCTCCGGGAAGATGATCTGTTCCTTGACGCCCAGCGTGTAGTTGCCTCTGCCGTCGAAGGCAGTTGCACTGACACCACGGAAATCTCTTACTCGCGGTAATGCGACAGAGATGAGCTTATCCAGGAATTCATACATCTTTTCTCCGCGAAGAGTTACCTTACAGCCGATAGGCATGCCTTCTCTTAACTTGAAGTTAGCGATCGACTTCTTGGCCTTGGTGATGACCGGCTTCTGTCCGGCTAAGGCTGTGAGGTCGGCTACGGCATCTTCCAGAGCCTTAGGATTGGCTACGGCTTCACCTACGCCCAGGTTGATGACGACTTTTTCAAGCCTAGGAGCTTCCATGCTGGATGTATAGGCGTGCTTCTTGATCAGAGCAGGCTTAACTTCCTTTAAGTATTTTTCTTTCAGGCGGTTCATTATTTCTTCTTACCCCCTCTTTTGGCTTTCTTCTGACTTCTGGCTTCCTTAGCCTTTCTGGTAGGCTTCTTGGCCTTTTCGTCATAAAGCATAACGTTACTGGCGTTGATCGGCATTTCCTTGTTGACGATGCCGCCGTCCGGATTCATGCCGCCCGGTTTCTCGTGCTTGGTGGCGATATTGGCGCCTTCGACGATGACACGGTTGGAACGCGGCAGTACGGCTACGACATCACCGACCAGGCCCTTGCTGTGTCCGGCTATGACCTGAACTCTGTCACCTTTTCTTATTTTCATTATTCAGATCCTCCTATAATACTTCCGGAGCCAGGGACACGATCTTCATGAAGTCCTTGTCACGGAGTTCTCTGGCCACAGGCCCGAAAATACGGGTGCCTAATGGCGTATTGTCTTCCTTGATGATGACGGCAGCGTTGTCGTCAAACTTGATGAAGGAACCGTTTTCTCTGGCCAGACCGTATTTGGTCCTGACGATAACGGCCTTGACGACCTGACCCTTCTTGGCTGTGCCGCCCGGAGTAGCTTCCTTAACGGAACAGACGACGATATCACCGATATTCGAAGTCTTTCTGTTGGAGCCGCCTAAACATCTGATGACCAGTAATTCCTTGGCACCGGTGTTATCGGCAACTTTTAAACGGGTTTCATTTCTTACCATAACTTCCTCCTATAGAATTACTGCCTTTTCGACGATCTTGACTAAGCGGAAATGCTTATCCTTGCTCAGTGCTCTGGTTTCGGCGATCTCGACAACGTCGCCGACCTTGGCTTCGTTGTTTTCATCGTGTGCTTTGAATTTACGGGTAAATTTTACCTGTTTTCCATATAACGGATGGGCTCTTTTCTCGGTAATCTCTACCACGATGGTCTTATCCATCTTGTCAGACTTTACGACACCGCGTAATACTCTTCTGGTATTCTTTCTTTCCATTTACTAGCCCTCCTTCTTCTCGTTTTCCTTTAAAACTGTAAGGATCCTGGCGATCGTCTTTCTCAGTTCTCTGATACGCATCGGATTCTCAACGGTTCCGGTAGCTTTTTCAAACTTAAGGTCGAATAATTCTTTTCTGGATTCATCCAGAGTCTTAAGCATTTCGTCCTGCGATAAATCTCTGATTTCCTTGATATTCATAACTATTCACCTCTCTTGATAAATTTACACTTGATCGGTAACTTGTTGGCAGCGAGCCTGAATGCTTCTCTGGCAGTAGCCTCATCGACACCGCCGATCTCAAACATAACTCTGCCCTTCTGAACGACGGCTACCCATCCTTCAGGAGCACCTTTACCGGATCCCATACGTACTTCCAGAGGCTTCTTTGTGACCGCCAGCTGCGGGAAGATCTTGATCCAGACCTGTCCGCCTCTGTTCATATATCTCGTCATGGCAACACGGGCTGCCTCGATCTGATTGTTGGAGATATATGCACCGGACTGGGCTACCAGTCCATACTGTCCATAAGCGATACTGGTACCGGCTTTGGACTTACCTTCATAACTCAATCTATGAGGACGACGGTATTTTGTTCTTTTAGGCATTAACATAGTACTATGCATCCTCCTTTACTGTTTCTTCTTTAGGAGCTTCGTTTGCTTCGGCTGCAGGAGCTTCGGCTTTAGGAGCTTCTTCGCCTCTAGGAGCGAACCTTCTGTCATTCCTTCTTCTAGGACGGGCATTAGGGTTTACCTTCGGCTTTTCCGGTTCCTGGACCATTTCACCAGGGAGCACTTCACCGCGGCAGATCCAGACCTTGACACCTAATTTACCATAGGTAGTCATGGCTTCTTCCCAGGCAAAGTCGATATCGGAACGCAGGGTATGCAGAGGTACGACACCTTCTGAATAGCCTTCGGTCCTGGCGATATCGGCACCGCCCAGTCTTCCGGATACGGCCGTCTTGATGCCCTTGGCACCGGCTCTCATCGTAGCCTGGATGGCTTTCTTCTGAGAGGTACGGAAGGACTGTCTTTCTTCCAGCATCTTGCAGATCTTAAGAGCTACGAGTCTGGCATCCAGATCAGGGTTGGCAACTTCAACGATGTTGATGTTGATCTCCTTGTTGCCGGTCAGCTTGGCCAGTTTCTTCTTTAAGGATTCGATCTTTTCACCGTCAGAACCGATGAACATACCCGGACGGGCAGTTCTGATGATGAGGTTAACGCGGTTCTTGGAACGTTCGATCTCGATTCTGGAGACTAGGCAGTCAGCGCAGTCTTTGAAGATCAGTTCACGGATTTTGATGTCTTCCTGTAACAGATCGCCGTATTCTTTTTCTGCGTACCATCTGGATTCCCAGTCACGGATCACACCGACACGCATGCCAATTGGACTAACTTTCTGACCCATACTATTCTCCTTCCTTTTCTGCGACAACCACAGTGATGTGGCTGGTTCTCTTCATGATCGGTGTAGCTCTGCCCTTGGCACGAGGCATCCATCTCTTGAGCGTTACACCTTCGTTCGCGAAGCACTCTTTTACGTACAGAGTTTCTTCTGCGATCTGATTGTTGTGTGAGGCATTGGCAATGGCACTCTTGAGTACCTTGGCTACGTTTCTGGCCGCATGGTTAGGTGTCAGGGCCAGAATGCCCAATGCTTCCTTGACGTCCTTGCCTCTGATGAGATCCAGGACGATCCTTACCTTACGTGCAGGATGTCTGATCGTTTTAGCTGTTGCTCTAACTTCCATTTAGCAGACCTCCTTACGCTTTCTTGTCATCGGCATCCTTGCCGTGACCGCCGAACTTTCTGGTCGGAACGAATTCACCTAACTTCTGGCCGACCATGTCTTCGGTTACATATACCGGAACGTGTTCCTTGCCGTTGTATACGGCGAAGGTGTGTTCAACGAAACTTGGGAAGATGGTAGATCTGCGTGACCAAGTTTTGATGACTTCTTTTTTGTTTGCAGCATTCAGAGCTTCAACTTTTTTCATAAGGTGTTCATCACAGAACGGACCCTTTTTTAAACTTCTTGCCATTATCTATCCTTCCCCTTTCTACTTAGCGTTCCTTCTTCTGATGATCAGATCGTTGGAAGCTTTCTTGTTCTTACGAGTCTTGACGCCCATGGCTTTCTTGCCCCATGGAGTCATCGGTGACTTACGTCCGATAGGCGAACGTCCTTCACCACCACCGTGAGGGTGATCTACCGGGTTCATGACGGAACCTCTGACGGTAGGCTTGACGCCCATCCATCTGGTCCTGCCGGCTTTACCGAAGTTTATCAGGTTGTAATCTTCGTTGCCGACGGTACCGATAGTGGCACGGCAGTTGCCCATGATCCTTCTCATTTCACCGGAGCCGAGTCTTAATGTTACATACTTGTCTTCGATCGCCAGGATCTGAGCACTGGCACCGGCAGCTCTTGCGATCTGGCCGCCCTTGCCAGGCTTCAGTTCGATGTTATGGACGATGGTACCTTCAGGCATGTATCTCATTTCCAGAGCGTTACCGGTCTTGATATCGACCTTCTCGCCGGATTCGACCTTCATGCCAACTTCCAGACCCTTAGGAGCCAGGATGTATCTCTTTTCACCATCGGCATACACCAGTAAGCAGATGTTACAGTTTCTGTTAGGATCGTATTCGATGGCCTTGACTGTTGCCGGAATACCGTCCTTGTTTCTCTTGAAATCGATGATTCGGTATAACTGCTTGTGACCGCCACCGATATGTCTTGTCGTGATTCTTCCTGTGTTGTTACGTCCGCCGGATTTATTGAAGCTTACTGTCAGTGACTTTTCAGGTTTTGACTTGGTAATCTCTTCAAAGGTAAGTCCGGTCATTCCGCGTCTACCAGGAGTTGTTGGCTTATACTTTTTGATCGCCATTTCTTTTTCTCCTTTTCATGCAATTATCCGGGAATAGCATGTTTCTCCCGCTAAATACCGATATTACTTATCAGATAAGATATCGATCGTGTAACCATCCTTCAACTTGATGTAGGCCTTGCGGCATCTGTTAGTCGTGTAATGGTACTGGCCGAAACGGCCCATTCTTTTTTCTTTTGTTGCACAGTTTACAACATTTACTGAATCCACTTTCACGTTATAGATTTCTTCTATAGCCTGCTTGATGTGGATCTTGTTTACGCCTTTCTTGACTTCGAATACTACGGTGTTGTTCTTGTCCTGAACACTCATCGTCTTTTCCGTTACCAGAGGACGGATGATGACTTCTCTAGCATTACTCATCAGTTAATACCTCCCCGAGCTTGGCAGCGGCTGCCTTGGTTACGAAGAGCTTGTTGGCATTTACCAGGTCATAGATGTTAAGACCTTCAACGGTAACCATGACGACATCGCTGAGGTTTCTGCTGGACAGATATGCGTTTTCATAGTCTTCCGCAACATCTACCACAAACAGCGGTTTCATTCTGCCTTCGTCCTTCTTGAAAGCGTCTAATACTTTCCTGAACTCGGCAGTCTTGATGTTTTCAAATTTGATTCCATCCAGTACATAGATGTTTTCTTCCTTGGCCTTCTGGCTGAGTCCGCTTCTTAAGGCCAGTCTTCTGACCTTGCGGTTGAGCTTGAAGGTATGGGATCTAGGCGTAGGACCGAAGGCCACACCGCCGCCCTTGTACTGTACGGCACGGCTCGAACCCTGTCTGGCTCTGCCGGTACCTTTCTGTCTGAACGGCTTTCTGCCGCCGCCGGACACTTCGCTTCTGTTCTTGACTTTGTGAGTACCCTGTCTCCAGGATGACTGCTGTCTTAACAGAGCATCGAACATGGCCTGTTCGTTTACTTCGATTCCGAAGACGCCATCAGAGAGTTCAACATCGCCGACTTTCTTTGCACTTAAGTCATATACATCAAACTTAGCCATTGATTACGCCTCCTTTTCCAGTAAAGCCTTAGGCTCTACGTGTTTGTTTTTCTTAACAGTAGTCTTTACTGTTACATAGCCTCTTTTCGGACCCGGAACGTTGCCTTTTATCAGCATGTAGTTCTGGTCGGCATCGACTTTGATGATCTCCAGATTCTGATTGGTGGTAACCAGTGTTCCGTCATGTCCAGGCATCGGTGTATTCTTTTCGATACGACCGTTGTTTCTACCGGTGGTAGCCAGTGATCCGACTGATCTGTGGACCGGACCGGCACCGTGGGTCTCGTTGATCAAGTGATGATTGTATCTCTTGATAACGCCGGTATAGCCTTTACCTTTTGATACGCCTGTAACATCAACGATGTCACCAGCGGAAAAGATATCGACTTTGACTTCCTGTCCTACTTCCAGGTTCATTAATTCGTCAGCCTTGACTTCCTTAATGTACTGCTTAGGACCGGTTTCGGCCTTCTTTGCGTGGCCGATTTCAGGCTTGTTTGCACGGGACTCTTTCTTATCCTCATATCCGAGCTGTAAAGCGTCATAGCCGTCAGTCTCTACAGTTTTCTTCTGCAGTACGACGTTAGGCAAACATTCAACTACGGTCACCGGGATAAGGTTGCCTTCTTCAGTGAAGACCTGAGTCATGCCAAGCTTTCTTCCAAGAATTCCTTTCATGATGTCACCTTTCTAAATTAAAGTTTGATTTCGATATCAACGCCACTAGGGAGCTCAAGACGGCTTAAGGCATCGATCGTCTTGGCGCTAGGGCCGATGATCTCGATCAGTCTCTTGTGCGTTCTGATTTCGAACTGTTCACGGGAATCTTTGTACTTGTGAACTGCACGCAAGATCGTTACTACCTGCTTTTCAGTAGGCAGAGGGATAGGACCGACAACTTTCTTTACGCCACCGTCCTCGGCTGCCTTGACGATCTTTTCAGTCGCCAGGTCCAGAGATCTGTGCTCGTAAGCTTTAAGTTTGATCCTTACGTTGTTTTTTGCCATGAATTTTTCCTCCTGTAATTCATTAACCAAGGGCTTAAAACGCCTTGGTAACTCACTCCATGCGAGTTCCCTGGTTATCACACAATTACACAGGTGTTAGTGTGCCAGCAATCTCCCATATCCTCGCGAGCGCTTCTATATAATACTCTTTTTACAATAGTTTTTCAATAAAAAAAATAAAAAGATCAGTAATTTTAGCCTCTTTTTTATCTATGCAGGTACACACTTATCAGTGTTTCTTTTCATAAAGCGTTTTCAGGCCTTTCAGACACAAAAAAGCGGCCTTTTGGACCGCTTTCTGCCTTTTTTAAGTAAATTATTGCCCAAGAAATATACTATTTGATGGTATAAACATGGACTTTATTGCCGGAAGTGAGTGCTGCATACTCTTCTTCGGTCAGATCCACGACCTTAAGATCGAAATTAACCCTGGTAGTAGTATAACCGTTGTAGCAGACGGTCTTTAAACCGCCGACCGTTTCCACGACATAGCCTAAGGTATACATGCCGTTAGGGTCGACCTCTTCAGCTATGGAATCCGTACTGTCGATATGATTGGATATGGTTCCGACGTTGCCTTTAAAGGCATCCTTGCCTTCGATCAGTACCAGACGGAAGGTCTCCGGCTTGATCAGCTGTGCATAATAGTCTTCCCAGCCTTCGAATACGATATCTTCATATTCGAACTCCTTGTCTCCGTAATAGAACCTGCCGTCCTTGATGCTGATGCGCTTAAGGTTGAAGTATCTGAAGACCTGGTCGGTAAGACGGTCGATGTTCTTTCTGCCGTCTTCCACGAACTGCGTCGTCGGCTGATGCAGGGCCACAAAGTCGGTATCCTTGTATTCGGACAGGAGCCTGTCACACATTACGGTATTCCTCATCATGGCCTTCGAGCTTCTCGGCAGAGCTGTCAGGAAGTAGTCTTCGATGACTTTTTTGAAGCCCAGCTCTCTTACGCCTTCCATGAAGATATGATTGGCTTCCTTTTTGTCGGCGGCGAAACTGTTGCCGGCATCAAGGACTTCCCGGTAATCTTTCAGATAGTATGTATAGTCCTTAGGAAAGGCTACGGTCGGATCGACTTCCTTCAGCACTTCATCGCTGAGATCGCCCACCAGGCAGATACAGTCGCCGTCGCCTTTTACGTCTTTGATATTGTTCATGAGGAAGGAATCGACCTTGAAGTCAAACCTCACGTCTTCCAGTCCCTTAGTCCAGGATACCGGGATGCTCATGCCTGCTACCTTGATCTTCGATGCCTTGAATACGATCCTGTTGCCGTCAACAGCTTCCGGTTTCATGACAGTCGATGCTGCCAGTTTAAGGAAACTGTACTTGGCGGTCACGGTGATCATCGGTTCACCGCCCTTTATCTCCAGCTTATAGGAATCGATCCTGAAACCGGTGCTTTTGGCTATTTCTTCGATCGAACTGCTTAAGAAATCCGCACCGTATTCATTGCTGAGGAAATAGTAAAGATCGTCTCTGTTAAGTCTTATCAGCAGGTCATCCTCGTCGTCGGTCCCAAAACGCTCGTCGACCGGGAGCGGTTCATTGGCCAGGATGGCGTTTACGTCATCGGTCTCGATGCTGGTGGCTGCCATCCTTATGACCACGTAAGCCGCAAAGGCAACAACGGTCAGCAGGATGACCAGCAGTACGGTAAGAATAGTTTTTCCTGCAGATCTTCTCTTCTCTTCCATGTTTTTACCTCTTTTATCTGATAAAGTTGGTCATTACTCTTTTTTCTTCTTTTGGCGGTAATCCGTATTTCTCCTTACCTAAGGCGATGCTGCGCATCAGGAATACCATGTTCATGGCCAGCCTCTTCATGACTACTAATCCTTCTTCATCCTGTCCGGCTTCACCTTTCTGGTGCCCGTGGACCTGGTTCCAGTAACAGGAAGTGGCCACCGGCATTTCGGAGATGGTGAAGTACTTGTTTAGTTCATCAAAAGTAGCGGTCAGTCCGCCTCTTCTGGCTACCACGACACTGGCGCCGACTTTCATACTCAGATCAAAGGTTATGCTGTAGAACAGCCTGTCCAGCAGCGATATCAGCGAACCGTTGGCCGATCCGTAATAGACCGGTGAACCGATCACCAGACCATCGGCCTCCTTAAGCTTAAGCGCCGTCTCGTTGACGATATCATCAAAGACGCATCTTCCGGTTTCATGGCACTTACGGCAGGCTATGCAGCCTCTGATATCCCTGGTGCCTATCTCGACGATCTCATAGTCAACGCCTTCGGCTTCAAAGACATCAGTCATAGCTTTGAACGCGAGCGAAGTGTTGGAATCGTCACGGGGAGAACCGTTGATCATCAGTACTTTCATAAACATATACCTCCACAATAATGTTATCATTTTTAGTGGAGGATATTTTATGTTGAATAAATATTTAAAGGCAAATATCCCGGCAGCCAAGGCTCTGGTCAAAGAACTTAGGAAGACCTATGATTATGCATCGATCTTAGGCTCCTATGTCCTGGTCAAGAGGATCGTTGTCGGTACTGCCAACAGCGCTATCGATGAGCTGGAATCCGAATGCGGCTTTGTGGTCAAGGTCTATAAAGACGGACGCTACAAGGAATATTCCTGTGACTCCCTTGAAGGCCTTAAAGCCAAAGACATCGTCAGGGCCGTTAACCTGAAGAACGTCTGTTCCAGCGAATTCAATGTGAAGATGCTGGAAGAAAAGGAACACGTCGAAGACTTTCTCAGAGAAGATCCGGATAAGATCTCCGATAAGGAGATAGTCAGAAGACTGACCGAGATCAAGGATGACATGCACAAGAACGAAAAAGTCATCAATACCAACTGCGTCTACATCAAAAGAGAGACTTCCAAGATCTTCGTATCCGAAAAGAAGTGTCTTACCCAGAAATACGACTGGATCAATGCGATGCTGGTGGTCGTCACCAGAGACGGTAATAAGATCAAGGACAATTACCACGCCGAAGGCGAAGCTTCTTCCCTTAAGGCTTTGAACCTGCTGAAGAAAGACAGCAAGAATGTTCTGGACATCGCGGTAAGACTGCTGGATGCGGGTCCGATCAAGCCGGGCAAGTATACCATCATCACCGATCCGTCCATTTCCGGACTGATCGCCCATGAGGCTTTCGGCCATGGTGTCGAGATGGACATGTTCGTCAAGAACAGGGCCAAAGCCAGGGATTATGTCGGCAAGTACGTGGCCAGCCCTATCGTCGACATGTATGACGGTGCCAAGGGCGTGGTAAGCGCCGCTTCCTACTTCTTTGATGATGACGGCGTCGAAGCTCATAAGACGCAGATAATCAAAAAAGGCATCCTGCAGACCGGCATCTCCGATTCGCTGAGTGCTCTTACTCTGGGGACTGAACCTACCGGCAACGGCAGAAGAGAATCATACAAGAGAAAAGTCTATACCCGTATGACCAATACCTACTTCGGCAAAGGCAATGACAAGCTCGAAGACATGATCAAGTCCGTCAAGCACGGCTACTTCCTTTTCCAGACCAACAACGGCATGGAAGATCCAAAGAACTGGCAGATCCAGTGCACGGCTTCCTATGGTCTGGAAATAAAGGACGGCAAGCTTACCGGCAAGATCGTTTCTCCGGTCGTGATCTCCGGTTATGTCGTCGACCTGCTCTCTTCCATCTCCATGGTTTCCGATAAGGTCAAGGTCATCGGCTCCGGCATGTGCGGCAAGGGCCATAAGGAATGGGTCTATGTTTCCGACGGCGGACCATATTTGAAAGCGGAGGCTAAGTTAGGCTAATGAAAAAGAACGATATCATCAGATGCTTGAAAGCACATAAGGAAATAAGCGATTACCAGCTTATCATCAGAAACAAGGATTCCAGAGAACTCTTCTATGTCCTTGATCATCTTGAGATAAACAGAGCGGTAAAGACCGCTACGACCATCATCAATGTCTATGTATCCAACGAGAAATTCACCGGCTCTTCAACGGTCACCGTTACCAGTGCCGATGACGTGAAGTCTCTTGATAAGAAGATAAAGGATGCGGTGAAGAAGGCCAAAGACGTAAAGAACCTTTACTATCCGCTTCCTCCTAAACAGGAACAGGTCACTGAAAAAAGGACCAAAAAGGAAGACCTCAACGCCATCGCCGGCAACGTCGCCAGAGCCGTCTTTGCGGCTGACGTCTATAAGGAAGGCTGGCTCAATTCCACTGAGATCTTCGTCTCCAACACTGATACGCAGTTCCTGGATTCCAAGGGCACGAAACATGAAGCCGAAAGCTTCTCCATCGGTGTGGAAGTCATTCCTACCTGGTCAAAGAACGGCGAAGAGATCGAACTCTATAAGTACTATGAAAGCTCTGCCCTGGACTACAAGGCCATCACCAAAGAGATCGATGAGCTCCTGCAGAATGCCAGAGAAAGAGCTGATGCCGTAACGCCGAAGAAGGTTAAGCTCCCTAAGGATCTCAAGGTCCTGGTCAAGAACGACATGCTGCAGCTGATACTGGATACGATATCCTTTGACATCAACTACAGGAACCTTTACTTCAAGGAGAATCATTACAACCTCAAGGATGAGATCTCCGGCAGCAGATTCTCGCTGACCATGAAACCGGTAATTAAGGGCTGCGCCCGTTCAGCCAGATTCGATGAAGACGGCATCGTCTTAAAGAACACCCGTATCATCAAAGACGGCAAAGTCGAGAAGCTCTGGGGTTCCAACCGTTTTGCGTACTATCTGAAAAAGAAAGTTACCGGCAATCTGCCGCTGATGGAACTTGAAGGTCCAAGAAGCGAGTATAAGAACGAGAAGCATCTCATCATCGAAAACTTCTCTTCTCCGCAGCTCGAAGAGACCAGCGGTTACTGGGGCGGTGAAGTAAGACTGGCCCGGTACTTTGACGGCGAGAAATACATTCCGCTTACCGGCTTCTCCATTTCCGGAAACATCTATGAAGATCTCAAGACCGTAGAACTCTCAGGAGAAAACGCCATCCTGCCAAACTACAAGGGTCCTAAATACCTGATCTTCAAGGGAATAAAGATACACTAATTAAAAACGCTGAGATTCAGCGTTTTTTTATTCCTTATATCTGCTCATGTAGTCGATGAGGACGTCCTTTACCGTATCGCCGCCGATGGCACCGACGACTTCCATCCTGATATCGTCACCATCCTTTTCGACTTCCAGCGTAACGCCCTTTCCGTTATCCAGGAAGGCATCGGCTCTGATCTCTCCCAGGACCGGTACATTGTAGGCACAGAACATATCCCTGATGAAGGCTCCGTGGGTGCAGATGGTGACCAGATCATAGCCTTTTTCGATGAATTCATCGACAAGTTTGGGGAAGCATCTTTTCGCTCTTTCCATTACCTGGCGGGTAGATTCACCTCCCGGCGGCGCCCAGTCCAGATCCTTGTCGGACATGCCCTCATAGCCGCCTTCTTCATATAGCCACTTATGGTATTCTTCCTTCTCCATGAATTCCAGGATACCGTGGTTCCTTTCATTGAGACAGGCTCTCTGGGTAACTTCCCTTCCCGGATAGATTATGTTTAAAGTCTCTACGGTACGGCTCAAGGCGGAACCGTAAAGAGCTCCCGGTTCTTCGGGATAGATGCCCTGGGCTTTGAGATCTTTGATGATCTTTATTCCTCTGGGGCTCAAAGGCACGTCAAGACCCGGTCCGGTAGCCAGACCCTCTTCGTTTCTCTTCGTGGTTGAATGTCTGATAATGTTGATCCTCATTCTGACCTCATCTAACATCATAACAGAATCAGATGAAAAAAGGATATGGAATGTTCCATATCCTTTATTTTCGTTTATTCTCCTTCGGAGTCGTCCAGACCGCCTAAGAGATTGTTGAGAAGACTGCCGGCAGTTTCGTCGAGCGCTTCATCCAGCGCCTCGTCTACGGCCTCATCCAGCTTTTCATCACCGGTATTGGTGACTACTTCCGGAAGAGCGTCTTCAGCGTCCTGTTCTCTGGCCATCTCGATCTTGAACTCTCTTTCTTCGATGAGTTCTTCGACACGTTCGTTGATCTGATTGGTGGTTTCCCTTTCAAACTTCGAGCCGGTTCCGGCCGGGATCAGCTTACCGATGATGACATTTTCCTTGATGCCGAAGAGGTTGTCGACTCTGGCATTGACGGCGGCATCGGTCAGGACCTTGGTGGTCTCCTGGAAGGATGCTGCTGACAGGAAGGAATCGGTCTCAACGGAAGATTTCGAGATACCGAGCAGGATCGGACCGAACTTGGCCGGAGTCTTGCCCTGCATCAGGAGGGAATTGTTGATGTCGGTCATCTTTCTTAAGGAAATGGTCTGACCGGCACTCAGTTCACAGTCACCCGGATCGATGATGATGACCTTCTTGAGCATCTGCCTGATGATCACTTCTACGTGCTTATCGGAGATGTCGATACCGGTCACTGCATAGACCTTCTTGACTTCCTTGAGGATGTATTTCTGGACTTCCGCCACGCCGGCTATCGCCAGCAGTTCCTTAGGATCGATGTTTCCTTCGGTGAGCTTGTCACCGGCCTTGACATGGGTGCCTACCGACATCCATGATCTGATGGTCTGGGATAAGCCCAGCTTGTGCGGGATAGTCTCCTTTTCGTTGGATACTTCGATCACGTAGGAATGGTCTTCCAGTTCGTTGATAGCGGTGATCTCGCCGTCGATCTTGGAGAGGACGGCCGGATGCTTTGGACATCTGGCTTCAAAGAGCTCTTCGACTCGCGGCAGACCCTGAGTGATATCGGAATCACTGGCAGCGGCAACACCGCCGGTATGGAAGGTCCTCATGGTCAGCTGGGTACCAGGTTCACCGATGGACTGGGCGGCCATGATACCTACGGCTTCACCGTTTTCGACGAGTTTGCCGGTAGCCATGTTGCGTCCGTAACACTTACGGCAGATACCGTCCTTGCAGCGGCAGGTGAAGGTGTTGCGGATATGCATACCGGTAATTCCGGCAGCGATCAGCTTTTCGGCAATCGCTTCGTCGATGAATTCATCTTCGGATACGATGGTCTCGCCGGTCTTAGGATCAGCGATGTTTTCCTTGCTGTAACGTCCGACGATCCGGTCATAGAAGGATTCGATCGTGGAGTTGTCCTTACGGTCGATGATGGCTTCCACAAAGTAACCCTGATCGGTATGACAGTCGTCTTCCATGATGATGACATCCTGGGAGACGTCGACCAGACGTCTGGTCAGGTATCCGGATTCAGCCGTCTTCAGTGCGGTATCCGTAAGACCCTTTCTAACACCGTGGGTGGAAATGAAGAATTCACTTACGTTCAGTCCCTCACGGAATGAAGAGTAGATCGGTACTTCGATGATCGAAGGCTGATATTCCTTCTTGGACTTGGACTGGGTAGGTCTTCCCATCAGGCCTCTCATGCCGGCGAGCTGGGTGAAGTGTGACTTGTTACCACGGGCACCGGATACGGCCATCATGTTGATAGGAGACTTTCTTTCCAGGTTGTTCATGACCTCATCACCGATGAGATCCTTGGTGTCGGCCCACAGCTTGGAGAAATGTCTTTCCCATTCAGGCGGAGTGAGCTGGCCTCTGTCCAGAAGATTCTGCAGGACATCGGCTTTCTTTCTGGCTTCATCGACGTATTTCTGCTTGTTCGGAGCGACGTTGATATCGGCCAGGGATACGGTCATGCCGGCTACGGTCGAGTATTCGAAGCCCAGGTCCTTGATGGCATCCAGAATGGTGCTGGAGCCTTCAGTCCTGTATCTGGCGAATACTTCCGCAATGACATTACCCAGATCCTTCTTCTTGAATTCCGGAGCTACCGGTTTGGAAGCGATGTACTCCCTGATATCGGTACCCGGTTCCACGAAGTAATCATCAAGGGTATGTTTAAGCGATTCGGCCGTTACATAGTTGATGTAAGGGAAATCGCTCGGGAAAGAGCTGTTGAAGATGAGCTTGCCGATGGTGGTAATCAGATACATGCTGTTCTGTTTCTCACTCAGCGATGCCTTCTTCAGACTGCTTCCCTTGATCGCAACTCTTGTATGCAGATGTACTTCGTTATTCTGATAAGCCATTAAGGCTTCATTGAAATCCTTGTAGACGTGACCTTCGGAATCACCGAATCTACGCCACTTGGCTGCGCCTTCCTTGTCT
This sequence comes from Erysipelotrichaceae bacterium, assembly GCA_017431825.1. Lineage (GTDB taxonomy): Bacteria > Bacillota_I > Bacilli_A > Erysipelotrichales > Erysipelotrichaceae > Colivicinus. The sequence goes on from JAFRKI010000012.1 coordinate 23,864, forward strand.
CCCAGAGTCTCCAGGAAATCGGCTTTCTTGTAGAATTCTTCCTTAGTCTCTTCCATGTTCAGATAGAAGTTACCGAGGACCATATCCTGGGATGGAGTAACGATAGGCTTGCCATCCTTAGGACCGAGGATGTTGTTGGAAGCCATCATCAGTATTTCGGCTTCCGCTCTGGCCTTTTCGCTTAAAGGCAGATGGACGGCCATCTGGTCGCCGTCAAAGTCGGCATTGAAAGCCGTACATACCAGCGGATGCAGTCTGATGGCTCTTCCTTCGACCAGTTTAGGCTTGAAGGCCTGAATGCCCAGTCTGTGCAGTGTAGGAGCTCTGTTAAGGAAGACCGGATGATTATCCATGATCTCTTCCAGAACGTCCCAGATCTGCGGATCCTGACGGTCGATCATCTTTTCCGCAAACTTGGAAGACTGAGCGATCTTCTGTAATACCAGTTCGTTGATCACGAACGGCTTGTAAAGCTGAATGGCCATTTCCCTAGGAATACCGCACTGGTACATCTTGAGATCCGGTCCGACAGCGATAACTGATCTTCCGGAGAAGTCGACACGCTTACCTAAGAGGTTCTGTCTGAATCTTCCCTGCTTGCCTTTTAAGCTGTGTGACAGGGACTTGAGCGGCCTGTTGGCAGAACCCTTGACAGGATTGCCTCTGCGGCCGTTATCGATCAGGGCATCGACGGCTTCCTGCAGCATACGTTTCTCGTTCTGAACGATGATGCTAGGAGTACCGATCTCCAGCAGTTTTCTTAAACGGTTGTTACGGGTAATGACTCTTCTGTAAAGGTCATTCAGGTCGCTGGTGGCGAAACGTCCGCCGTCCAGCTGCAGCATCGGTCTCAGATCAGGCGGGATGACAGGCAGCTCGGTGAGCACCATCCATTCCGGTCTGTTGTCGGACTCGACAAAGGCGTTGATGGTTTCCAGACGCTTGATGAGTTTCTTGCGCTTGTCGCCTGCAGCCTTTTCCAGTTCCTTCTGGATAGCCTGTTTTTCCTTTACGACGTCGACCTGTTCCAGCAGGGTCTTGATAGCTTCAGCGCCGGTGGCAGCCTTGAAGGATTTCTCTCCGTATAAGGCCTGGTAGTTTCTGACTTCCATTTCGCTCATGGTCTGCTTGTATTCAAGATCCGTGCTTCCCGGATCGGTTACGATCCAGGTAACGAAGTATACTATTTCTTCCAGTATCTTCGGTGATACGTTAAGCACAAGTCCCATTCTTGAAGGGATGCCCTTCAGGTACCAGATATGGGCGACCGGAGCGGCCAGGGAGATGTGTCCCATTCTTTCTCTTCTGACGGAAGACTTGGTGATCTCAACACCGCAGCGGTCGCAGATGACGCCTTTGTATCTGACTTTCTTGTACTTGCCGCAGTAGCATTCCCAGTCCTTGGTAGGACCGAAAATACGTTCGCAGAAAAGACCGTCTCTCTCAGGTTTCTGAGAACGGTAGTTGATGGTCTCAGGCTTGGTTACCTCGCCATAGGACCATTCAAGTATTCTTTCCGGAGAAGCTAATCCGACTTTAATCGCATCAAATTTATTACTTGCCATGTCACTCCTCCTATTCTTCAACATCCAGACCCATTACGGCTTCGTTGGTCTCTTCGCTTATCTCGTCGTCCAGTGAGTCTCTGATCTCCAGGTTCTCAGTATCGATTTCCAGAATGGTCCTGGTTTCTGTATCGCCTGTATCTTCCTCATCGGACTTGGCTAAGGTGACTTCATTACCCTGGGAGTCGAGCATTCTGACATCGACGGCCAGAGCCTGAAGTTCGTTCTTTAAGACATTGAATGATTCCGGGATTCCCGGTTCCGGAATGGTCCTGCCCTTGATGATGGCATCGTAGGTCTTGGTACGGCCGTTGATGTCATCGGACTTGACAGTCAGGATCTCTTCCAGCGTATGAGCGGCGCCATAGGCTTCCAAGGCCCATACTTCCATTTCACCGAAACGCTGGCCGCCGTTCTGGGCTTTACCGCCAAGAGGCTGCTGTGTTACGAGCGAATAAGGCCCGGTGGCACGGGCATGCAGCTTATCGTCGACCATGTGGGCCAGCTTGATCATGTACATGACACCGACGGAAATCCTTTCATCATATTCTTCGCCGGTCTTACCGTCACGGAGGATGATCTTGCCGTCCTTGGAAGTCTTGGCTTCATCCATGATCTCCATGAGTTCATCATTGGTAATACCGTCGAATACCGGTGTGGCAAACTTGACGCCTAAGGCCTTGGCTGCCATACCTAAGTGGATCTCCAGTACCTGTCCGATGTTCATACGGGAAGGAACGCCGAACGGGTTCAGCATGATGTCTACCGGCGTGCCGTCAGGCATGAACGGCATGTCTTCGACCGGCAGGATCTTGGAGATAACGCCCTTGTTGCCGTGACGTCCGGCCATCTTGTCGCCTTCAGAGATCTTACGTTTCTGAACGACATAGACCTTGATGACTTCGGTAACGCCAGGTGACATCTCATAGCCGTCTTCTCTCTTGAAGGTGCGGACGGATTGGACGATGCCGGCACCGCCGTGAGGCACTCTTAAGGAGTTGTCTCTTACTTCATGGGACTTTTCACCGAAGATGGCCAGTAAGAGCTTTTCTTCCGGAGAGGCATCGGACTGGCCCTTAGGGGTCACCTTACCTACCAGAATGTCGCCTTCCTTAACTTCAGCACCGACCATGACGATACCTCGGGAATCGAGGTTGCGGCATGCACCTTCCTGAACGTTAGGGATATCTCTGGTGATCTCTTCATCACCTAATTTAGTCTTACGTTTTTCGATGGAATATTCATCGATATGGATCGAGGTATAAACATCATCCTTGACCATTCTCTCGGACATGATGATGGCATCCTCATAGTTGTAACCGTGCCAGGTCATGAAGGCAATGGTCACGTTCTGACCTAAGGCCAGTTCACCGTCATCCATCGACGGACCGTCGGCGATGATGTCGCCGGCTTTGACCTTGTCGCCGTTATTGACGATAGGAGTCTGGTTGATGCAGGTACCGGCATTGGAACGTCCGAACTTCTCGAGTTCATAGGTATGTTCCTCACCGTCCTTGGAAATGATGACGATGGTCTTGGAATCGGTATAGGTAACGGTTCCGCTTTCCTTGGCGATGACACCGGTTCCGGCGTCCTTGGCGATCTTGGCTTCGATGCCGGTTCCGACGAACGGAGAATGCGGGTTCAGCAGAGGAACAGCCTGACGCTGCATGTTGGCACCCATCAGGGCACGTGATGCGTCATCGTTCTCAAGGAACGGGATACAGGCTGCCGCTACGGATACGATCTGTTTAGGAGATACGTCCGCAAGTTCGACTTCCTCACGCTTGGCCATGATCGTTTCACCGGCCTTTCTGGCAACGACCATGTCGTTTACCAGCCTGCCGTCGATTACTTCGTTGGCCTGGGCGATGATGTAGTCGTTCTCATCGTCGGCTGATAAGTAGATATAGTCATCACTTACGTGACCGTTCTTATCGACCTTACGGTACGGAGTCTGGATGAAGCCGTACTCGTTGACTTTGGCATAGGTGGTCAGATAGGATATCAGACCGATGTTCTGACCTTCAGGAGTCTCGATCGGACAGATACGGCCGTAGTGAGAGTTATGAACGTCTCTTACTTCAAAGCCGGCTCTTTCTCTGGTCAGACCGCCCGGTCCTAAGGCACTGATACGTCTCTTGTTGGTGAGTTCCGCCAGCGGATTCTGCTGATCCATGAACTGGGAGAGCTGAGAACTGGAGAAGAACTCCTTGATGGCACCGGCTAACGGACGGTTATTGGTCAGCAGCTTAGGTGTGGCATTCTCGGTCTCCATGATGGACATCTTTTCCTTGACGGCCTTTTCCATACGGCTCAGACCGATACGGAACTGATTCTGGATCAGTTCACCGACGGTCCTGATCCTACGGTTGCCCAGCATATCGATATCATCGGTAGATCCTACACCATCCAAGAGTGAAAGCATGTAGGAATACATGGCGATCATATCGGAGATGGTGATGCATTTCTTGTCATTGAGCGGATCGATACCGACCAGCTTGATGACTGTATTCGGATCTTCCGGATGGCAGATCCTGACTACCTGACAGGCACTGCCGACTAACCAGGCAGTGATCTCCTCACCTCTGGCGACTCTTTCCCTGATGATGCTTTCCTTATCGGACATCAGGACATAAGAGTCATGATCAGGCAGGTATGCCGGCATGGCCGGTTCGTCATCGATCAGGACATCCCCATGCTTGTCGGTCAGTCTGGCCAGGATGAAGAATCTCTGTCCGTAATCGAGTACGGCATCGATGTTCTCGTTGGTCAGCAGGACCGGACGGGAGGTGATTCCCGAATAGACTTTTACTTTCTTTACTTCTCTGGCCAGACGCTTAACGTCAGTTTCCGTTAAAGCCGTGCCGGTAAAGAAGGTGTATTCCTTTAAGTCGACATCATTGGCCAGGATCCTGCCTACCAGGGCAAGTCTGTCCTTCGTATCGACTTCGACAGCTGTCGGATGAGAGAAACCGTGACGGAACGGATAGGCTTCCACATGGCTTCCCTTGGTTAGTTCCTGTCTTAAGACGTTTCTTTCTTCCTTGTTGATGAGGGTCCCCTTTTCAAAAAGGATGCTTCCGTCTGTCTTGTACAGATCTTCGGCCAGGACATGCTTCTCGATACGGTCGATGACATTGAGTTTCTTCCTTAATTTATATCGGCCGGCAGCCGTCAGGTCGTACTTCTTCGCATCAAAGAACTTGGCATTCATGAGTGATGCGGCACCTTCGATGGTCGGTACTTCATCCTGCTTCTGGTTCTTGTGGATCTCCAGCAGGGCTGATTCGGTAGAGGTCGTCTTATCGGCATGCAGGGTGTTGATGACTTCTTCATAAGCACCGAAGAATGCCGTATAGATGGCTTCATAGATATTAAGGAATTCACGGTCGTCATTCTGATCGATCATGTCTTCGTTCACATCAAGACCTAAGGCCCTGATGAAAGTTCTGGCTCTGTTCACATCAAAGGCATCTTCCCCTCTTTCCACATTCAAAGAGAAGCCGATGGTCTTTAACAGGATCGTAGATAGGATCTTACGCTTCCTGTCGACGCTCATGTTCATGATACGTCCCTGGGAAGCCTTCTTGTCGTCAGTCAGGAATTCCAGCCAGGTGCCCCTGGAAGGAATGAGCTCACCGGCATAGTTATCCTTACCGGTCTTATCATCGGACTGGATATCGAAATAAGCACCCGGTGATCTTACGATCTGGGAAACGATTACTCTTTCGGCACCGTTGATGACAAAAGTGCCGGTAGGTGTCATCATCGGGAAATCGCCTAAAAAGACTTCTTCCGGCTTGGTGATGATCTCACCGGTCTCTTCGTTATAGATCTCTAATTCGAGATTTGCGAACAAAGGAGCAGAGTAATTTATTTCACGGTACTTGCTTTCCGCGACGCTGTACTTCGGTTCGCGGAATTCATAACCAAGTAATTTGAGACGGATGTTACCGCCATAGTTCTGAATCGGATAGATCTCTTCAAACACTTCTTTGATCCCCTCTTCGGTAAACCACTTGAAAGAGTCTGTTTGGATCTCTACCAGGTAAGGTAATTCCAGATTACCGCTTACCTTGGAGTAATCACGGCGAGTTGAGTGTTTGCCCGATTCAACAACATGATAAGTCTGTTTCATTTATACGCCGTCCTTTCCTATTATTGTGTAGAAAACTATTTGCGTGCCCGGATGACCTGATAACCCTTGGACTTATCCAGGACTTCAACGGTTCCAAAGAGCCGCCTGAGTTCTTCGATGCTGGACATCGCACCCTGTTTCTTCTGAATGACTATATAAAACGATCCCCCGTCGCTAAGACACTCGTATGATTTCGCATAGAGATCGAATACGACAAGTTTACCCGCTCTAACGGGCGGGTTAAGTATTATAGAATCAAACAATTTTTCCAGGGTAAGAATATTCTCGCACAGATGAACTCTGATTTCGGTCTTATTGTCAAGACCGTTTATTTCGGCAAGTTCACAGGCTCTTGAATTGACGTCGACCAGATCCATTTCGATATCTTCATTAAAACGCTTGATGATGATGCCGATGGGACCGTAGCCGCAGCCAAGGTCAAGGACCTTACTGCCTAGTTTTCTCTTGTAAGTACTTTTGATCAGAAGATAGCTGCCGTAATCGACGTTATCCTTGGAGAATACGCCGTTATCGGTAGTAAAGGTGAATTTCTCATTATCAAAGTAATAGTCAAAACTCTTCCTGTTGGAAACGAGTCCGCTATTATCAGTGTAATAATGAGTCATCAATTATTTAACGTCTACAGATGCTCCGGCATCTACCAGTTTCTTCTTGATTTCTTCTGCTTCTTCTACACTGATGTTTTCTTTAATAGGACTTGGACACTTATCAACTACACCCTTGGCTTCTACTAAGCCTAAGCCGGTGATTTCTTTAACGACCTTGATGACTGCGGTCTTGCTCTCGCCGAATGAAGTTAAGATAACAGATACTGAGCTTGGTCCTTCAGCTTCTGCTTCTGCAGGTGCAGCAGCAACGGCTACCGGTGCAGCTGCAGTTACGCCGAATTTCTCTTCAATAGCCTTAACTAAATCGTTAAGTTCAAGGATGCTGGCTCCTTCAAGATAAGCCAGAATATCTTCATGTTTAATGCTTGCCATAATTATTCTCCTTCTTTTTCTTCTGCTTTCTCAGCAGGCTTTTCAGCTTCTTCAGCTGCTGCTTCGGTCTTGGCCGGAGCTTCTTCTTTTGCGGCTTCTTCCTTAGGAGCCTCTTCCTTTGCTTCGGCTGCTGCCGGAGCTTCTTCCTTAGGCGCTTCTGCAGGAGCATCAGCTACCTTGAATTCACCGGATTCCTTGGCATCTGCCACTGCCTTGACGATGCAGGCAAATGATCTGACCGGCGACTGTAAGCAACTCAGTAACATCGAGAGCATGCCGTCTCTGTTAGGCAGACTGGCCAGTTCCTTTAAGGTATCCAGGTCAACTTCCTTGCCTTCAACGATGCCGCTCTTCAGTACGAGTGCTTTGTGCTTCTTAGCGAAGTCTGACAGGATCCTTGCGGGTGCCGTTGCATCCTTGGAGAATGCCATGGCATTAGGACCGGTAAGGAAATCCTTCAGTCCGTTGAATCCGCATTCGTCTACAGCTCTCTGCGCCATGGTGTTCTTATAAACCTTGAAGTCGACTGCTTCATTACGCAGGTTCCTTCTCAGCTCATTGACCTCGGCTACGCTAAGACCACGGTACTCGACGATGACAGTCGACTGTGAGTCCTTGATCTTGTCGGCGATCTCGGCTACAGTGTTCTGTTTCGCACTTAATACTGCTTGATTCATGTTCCCTCTTTCTAACACCTATATACACATAAATAAAACCTTTGTCCCATAGACAAAGGTTAAAAATCATCTTCGATTCACCTCGGTAACATTATTAAGTCATACGACCGTTACTGTCTATGGTATATTGATGCCTATTAATAATACCATATTTATGCGGTAAATCAAACACTTTTTATCAATTTGATAAACTATTTCAGCAGGATACAGGCCACTACCACTACGGTTTCATCGGTCTTATTGGTTATGGCATGGTAATGTCCGTCCTCACAGATCGTGACATCGCCTTCTTGAAGCTGTATCTCCTCATCGTCATCGTAATATACAGGGTTGCCTTTCATGACGAAGAAATACTCGGCTTCATTGTTGTGCTGATGCTTGCCGATACCGCAGCCCGGTTCCAGGGTAAGGGTCCCCAGCATCCTTGACTTGCCTAAGAGTTCTTCCTTTTCAAAGAGATTAGTTACCAGCACCTGGCCGTCGCCGTCACGCATGTGTTCTCTGATCTCGCTTCTGCATTCATTGCCTTTTCTTATCATATATATGTCCTCCAAGTACATTTTAGCACATGCTATAATTTAAAAAACGGAGGGGTATATGATCGAGAGTAAAAAAACAAAGATTATCTTCGGTAACAATGTGATCCACGATAATAAGGAACTGATAAATTCCCTTGGTAAAAGGTATCTGATTGTTACGGGCAAGCGCAGTGCCAAACTTTCCGGTGCCCTAGGCGATTTCCTGGATGCCATAAGAGGCAAGGACTATATCCTTTATGATGGCATAAGCGAGAATCCGAAAGTCGCTTCCGTGCTGGAAGCTGCTGAAGTCATCGATGAAGTCGACTGTGTCATCGGTATCGGCGGCGGCTCGGTGCTGGATGCCGCCAAGGCCATTGCCTGCTTAGGCGCAAATAAAGCAGTTTCCGAAGAAGAGCTTTATAAACAGAAATGGGAAAATGACGGCCTGCCGCTGATCCTGATCGGTACGACAGCCGGTACGGGCTCGGAAGTCACCAAGGTCTCCGTCCTTTCCAAGGCCAACGGCCGCAAGAGCAGCATCCACAACGACCGTTTCTATCCGACTTATGCTTTGTGTGATCCTAAATATACCTATTCGATGAGTAAAGCTATTGCCATCTCAACCGGCGTCGATGCCCTGACACACTGCAATGAAAGCTACTTCTCCAATAAGGCCAATGATGAATCAAGAGCTTATGCCCTTAAGGGTATAAGCTATCTGCTTCCGAATCTTATGAGGATAAAAGACGTTCTCAGCGACAAGGAAAAGGATGACATGTATCTGGGATCTCTTTACGGAGGACTGGCTATCGATATAACCGGTACGACCTTTGCGCATAACGTCGGCTATTACCTGACGGAGAACTTCCATCTTCCGCACGGTCTGGCCTGTGCCGTCTTCCAGGAAGATCTCTTTGATTTTGAAGAAGCCAATAATAAGGAATACACCGAAGAGTTCTTCAAAGCCATCGGTATGAATAAAGACGAGTATGTGGAAGTCATTAATTCCCTGCTTCCGGAAATAAACGACACGATCAGCGAAGAAACGCTGACTGAGATACTGCCGCGCTGGGCAGACAACAACTCCGTCAAAAACACCTACGGCAAGATGACCGTAGATGATATCGAAAGGATACTGAGGAAACACTTCGTCAGATAATCAACCATAAATAAAAGCTCTCCTGCATGGAGGGCTTTTTTATTATCTGATTAAGATCGTTAATCTTCTTTGATCTCGTTGCCGTTTTCATCATCCCAAGGATGTAAAGCGATCTTGATAGCCTTACCGGCCTTACAGATAGCGATAGCTTCCGAGATCTTGCATAAAGGCATCGTACAGGTGATGAAATCCTTGTAGTTGACTCTGCCGGAGAATACCAGATCCTGAGCAGTATCCTGAGCCAGGGCATCACCGCCCGTCTGTCCCATGATGGTGAGACCTTTGTAGTGGATGATATTGGAATCGATCTCGGTCATGGCTCCCTTGGCCACGCCGCCGAAGAAGGAAATGATGCCTCCCGGCTTACACATCTTAAGCGACTGCTGCTGAGAGATAGTCGAAGGATTGGCTACGATGACCTTATCGGCACCTCTGCCTCCGGTAAGCTTCAGCACTTCTTCGATCTGATCGGTCTTTGAACCGTCGATCTTGACATCGACACCGAACTTTTCGACTCCTTCAAGCCTTGCGGAAGAGATCTCGGTCATGATGACTCTTTTGGCTCCTCTGATCTTGGCGACCTTGGCATGCAGGCAGCCTAACGGTCCGGCACCGCAGATAAGCACGGTATCACGGAAGTTGACGTTGAGTCTTTGCTGACAGCCGTTTACGGAAAGCATCGGCTCGATAACACTGTAAGCTTCAAAGCCCAGTTCGTCAGGAAGCCTTACGACACCGCCTCTTTGTACGATGACTTCCGGGATCGGAATGTACTGGGCAAAGCCGCCCTGCCTCATGACATATTCGTTTTTATTCAGACAGTAATTGGAATTTCCCGCACGGCATTCGGCACACTGACCGCAGGCTCTGGTCGCCCAGTAGATCACACGGTCGCCGGGTTTGAATTCGCCTTTATATTCAGGACCGACCTCCTTGATGATGCCGGCATGCTCATGTCCCCAGATATGCGGATACTTGCCAGGAAGTGAATCGGTGGTCAGGTTCCTGATATCGGAACCGCAAAGACCGACAGCCATGACTTTCATGATCATGCCACCCGGTTCGCATTTCGGATAAGGGATATCCTCATAGCGAAGATCGTTTGGACCATACTGTAAGATTGCTTTCATATTCTTTCTCCTTTTTGTTTTCCACCCTTAAAATACAACTATTGATACACAATAACAATGGTCAACACTGCAGATCGTATTACCTGCCGTATTTCCTTTCCAATTCGATCACTTTCCTGACATGTTCCGACAGCTCTTTCGGATACTCATAGGTGATCCATTCATCGATCAGTTCACAGGCCCGTTCGATGCCGGTGATGGCCGATCCGAACACTATTATCTGACAGGCTGATGAAGCGACGCTTTTCTCCAGTGCTTTGGAATCAAAAGCCATGGTTGCTCTGATGCCGGGAATCTTGTTGGCAGCTATCAGCATGCCGTTGCCGCCGCCGCAGATGAGTATTCCTCTCTCGGCTTTTCCTACTGTGATCATCAGTCCGACTTCTTCCGCCGTATCGGCATAGAAAGAAGGCTTGTCATCGTATACTCCGCTGTCTATGACTTCGACGTTTTCCTTTGTTCTGAGATGTTCGATTATCTGTTTCTTATACGCAAACGATCCGCCGTCGCTGCCTACTGCTATCCTCATGTCTATTCTCCTTCCTTATAAAGAAAACTGACCGAAAGGTCAGCTGCTTTATGTATCAGTCTTTCTTGCCGTTGATCAGCGGTGAGATCCTCTTGTATACCACAAAGGTGATAAGGCATACCGCAATGCCCTTGATGAGATTGAACGGTACCGTACAGAAGAGCACCAGCTTGAACAGCGAATCGATGCTTGGGATGATCTTGGCGCCTAAGCCGATGATGGCATCAAGCGGAAAGCCCATGAACTTCACATATGCCGGTATCAGCACATAATAGTTGATGACGGCGCTCGCAACGGCCAGGACGATGATGCCGATGATCATGGACTTGATGGCACCCTTCTTGGTGTGTTCCTTCTTATAGATGACGGCTGCCGTTACGCATAAGGTACAGGACATCACGAAGTTGGAAGCCTCGCCCACAAAGGCGGTGGTGGTACCTTCGGATATGACATTGATGAGATTCTTGATGAGGCAGATCAGCACGGCTGCCCACGGGCCCATCGCAAATCCGCCGACAAGACACGGCACATCCGAGAATTCAAGCTTATAAAAACTAGGAGCGATCGGCAGCGGGAATTTGATGAACATCAGCACTCCGGCCAAGGCGCCTAGCATAGCGATACTGACGATAAAACGAACTTTTGAATCTTTCATAATTTCCTCCCATCCAGACTATACTGTCGCCACTTGAATCGCACAAGTTCAGTTAACACTCGCGGGGTATACCGCCGGTCGGGAATCGCACCCTGTCCTGAAAATCTAATTTAATAATAAGATGATTGCCCTCACAATTCAAGTACGGTAACGGAGATACTTCTTCCTAAGCTTGTATAAGCGGTTATCCACTTTCTTGGCGGTAGTGTTCATCTTTTCCGCTATCTCCGCATAGCTGTAGTTCTTCATCCTGAGCAGGAGTATTTCCCTGTCGAAATCGGAGAGGGAACCGATGATCTTATGGGCTTCTCTGTTCCTGTGATAGGCAACGGGATCTTCGCTGACACAGTTGCTTTTAACTTCCTCCCTGTGGTCCAGCAGTTCCATATTGTCCAGCGAATAGCTTTCATTGACGTATCTCTTGATATGGTTCTTATAGAAGCGGTTTATCCTTCTTTTGACGATGAGGTAGACAAGAGTGGAGAATTTGGTGTTGTTTTCGCTCCGGTACGCAAAACAGGCTTCATAGATGCCGATACAGGCTTCCTGGAAGAGGTCGTCCCTGCTTACTGTGAAATCGCCGCATTCCAGATCATAGTCATTGATTATGGAATGGATCATCCTTTTAAAACCATCGATCATTTCCTTGCAGGCATCGGAATCATTCGCCTTTACTCTCTCGATCAGTTCTTCTGTTTCCATGCCCTCATTATCATGTAAAAGAGGTCCCAAGACCTCTCATTTACGTATCATTTACTTTAACTTATCCACGTTTATTTCTGTCGATAACTCAGGACGTTGTAGATCATGATCCCGGCTGCCACGGAAGCATTCAGGGAATTGATGTGACCGTGCATCGGCATCTTCACCATGAAGTCGCATTCCTCTCTGACCAGCCGGCTGATGCCTTCTCCTTCCGAACCGATGACCAGGACCGTGTTCATATTGTAGTCGATCCTGTCGTACATGTCCCTGGCGGCCGCATCGGTGCCTACGATCCAGTATCCTTTTTCTTTCAGAAACTTCAGAGTGTTAACGAGATTGGTTACTTCGGCCACCTTGACATATTCAAGAGCGCCGCTGGCTACCTTGGCTACCGTATCGCTCAGTCTGACGCTGTTGTGTTTCTTATAGATGATGCCGTCGGCTCCCGCACATTCAGCGGTCCTGATGATGGCTCCCAGATTATGCGGATCCTTCAGACCGTCGAGAACGATGATCAGTCCGTTCTCATCCTTCAGCATCTCCCCAACTTCATAAGTCTTATATTCAGCCACTTCCGCTGCCAGCCCCTGATGATTGCCGTTGTGCGATAAGCTGTCCAGTCTGGCTTTAGTGACCGTTTCGTATTCGATGTGCCTTTTTTCAAGTTCCTTTATGAAAGAGCTGTCTTTAAGAAGATAGGCTTTTCTGATGCGGTTGTTGCTGAGGGCTTCCAGAAAACTGTTTTTGCCGTAGATGATATTACTCATTTTCCTCCCCTCCTTTGAACACTTCCCTGAAGAGCTCTTCCATCCTTTCCCTGTCACAGAGATAAAGATAACCGACGATGGCTTCTAGACCTGAAGCCGTTTCATATGACTTGCGGTCTCCGTTTTTAGGGATATGGGTTATATGGTTCCTTCCCCTTTTGAAGATCTTCTTTTCTTCTTCGGTGAAGAAGCCTTCTTCCGCAAGCCTCTCATATGCTGCGGCCTGGCCTCTGGCACAGTTGTAGCGGTTGCACAGCTTCTGCAGATCCTTTGAGGTCTGATGCCTGTGCTCAATGAAAAACTCTCTTACTTTCAGAGTGTAGACGGCATCACCGATATAGCTTAAGGAATTGGAACTTATCTCCTTTATGTCCACTAAAGGATCCCTCTTTCGGTCAGTGTACTGCGGTATTTATCAGCCGTTTCAAAATCCTTATTGCTTTTGGCTTCCTGCCACTTGGCATAGATGCCAAGATCGTCTTCGTTCAATACCAGCGGCTTTATGTCGATGCCCAGTACGTCCAGCATCTTTCTGATCGCATTGTACTGTCTGCTTACTTCCTCGTAATCGACTTCCTTTACTCTTAATGCCTGATTGAGCAGCTTTACGGTATCGAAGATCACCATGTAGGCATTAGGCGTATTGAGGTCGTCGGCCATCTGATCGAGGAATTCCTGATACTTTTCTTCGTTACAGGAACCGGACAGCTTGTTTCCGGTAGTCTGGGCCTTTACTTCGACCTGTTTCAGGGCGGTTTCTATCTTAGCCAGTTCGGTCTTGGCAGCATTGAACGTTTCTTCATCATAGATCAGTGAATCTCTGTATCTGGCGCTTAAGAGGAACCACCTGACGAGGTTGGTACCGTGCTCGGCGATGACGTCCTTGGCCCATTGGGTATTTCCTAAGGATTTGGACATCTTGCCGCCCTTTGTCTCCAGCATGCCGTTATGGACCCAGTAATTGGCCAGATGATGGCCGTTGACGCATTCGGACTGGGCCATCTCGTTTTCATGGTGCGGGAACTTGAGGTCCTTGCCGCCGCCATGGATGTCGATGAGATTGCCGCCGAATTCCTTGCCGATCATGACGACACATTCGGTATGCCAGCCGGGTCTGCCTTCGCCCCATGGCGAATCCCACTTGATACCTTTTTCGGTCTTTTTCCATAACGCAAAATCCAGCGGATTCTTCTTAAGGTCGCCGACTTCGACTCTGGCTCCCGCATTGAGATCGTCAAGCTTCTGATGGGACAGTTCGCCGTATTTCGGATCGGATTCGACTGAGAAATAGACGTCGCCGTCCACCACATAGGCATGTCCGCCTTTTACCAGCTTGTCGATGAAATCGATTATCTCATCCATCGTTTCGGTAACTCTCGGGGTAACGTCGATCGGTATGATATTGAGACTGTTTCTGACATCGTTGTAGGCCTTGATGTATCTTTCGGCAACTTCCTTTTCGCTGACGCCTTCTTCAAGAGCCTTGTTGATGATCTTGTCGTCAACATCCGTAAAATTGGAAACGAACTTTACCTTGTATCCTAGAGCTTCAAAAGTCCTTCTCAGGGTATCGAAAACGACTATCGGTCTGGCATTGCCGATATGGGCATGGTTATAGACGGTAGGTCCGCATACATACATGCTTACTTCGTTTTCCTTTATCGGTCTGAATTCCTCTTCCTTCAGAGAATAAGTATTATACAGTTTCATTTAGTTACCCCTTTTCAAATAGAATTGATAGATAGTATCCTTGATCTTCATCCAGGTCTTCATTTCATTGGTGCTGATGTAGTCGTCTTTGGAAAGCTCGCCCTTTTCGATCATCCTGATCAGTTCTTCATCGGTAAAGCGGCCTTCCTTGCCTCTGATCCGCCATATCTTATTCATTGCCTTCCTCCGGGCCAGGTATCTGGCAGGTATAGTAAGTCACCATCGCATTGGCCAGATCGCTTCTGGCTATCCTTTGTCCATGAGATATGCCGTCGACAGAGATGATGGTCTGCGTATCTCCCTCACACGGACTGCCGGTCTCGACACAGATGATGTTGGAAACGCCGATGGAAGCCAGATACTTCTTGAATTCCTCAACTCCCATGCCTTCAAAGTAGACGTCGATGTCGATGTATTCCTCAGAAGTGCTGCTGCCTCCCGGTCTTATGTAGGTGAAGTCCACGACCAGCGGTTCGGAATCCAGGTATTTTTCATCGTCTCCCAGCGTGGTGATGGTGATCTGATAGTTGTTGCCGTTGACCAGTCCGTCCGCAAAGAAGCTGACCATCTGATTGGATGCGACCTTCTTGACGTTGCCTTCACCGGCATTGAGTCTTACTTCATATCCGCCGGCATTTTCCACGGCTGCGAAGGATACATCGATCGTTCCTTCGCCGATGGAGATCTTGACGTCTCCGACCTGATCGAGTACCGTCTGTTCGAAATCATCGGACACGAACTGGTGATATTCGTTTCGGCCGGTACCGTAGATCCTTTCGCCGTCAAAGGCGATCAGATAGTCATTGCCCGAATCGATGGCGATGATGTTTTCCCACTTGGCTACTTCCTTTTCCATTCTGGCATCTTCACAGTCGATCAGGACCTTGCCGTCCTTTCCCAGTGCTGCCACAAAGGCATCGCCGCAGGTCACATCGACGATGTCTTTCCACTTGTAGATGTTGAGGAAGTTCTTGTATTTGGCGATATATTCGATCGAACCTCCTCCATCCAGAATGACGAGATTGTCATTGGAAGCGTCGATGTCGATGATATTGGAGAAGTTCTTGAGCTGACTCGATCCGACGAACTCGCCGGTAAAGGACAGCTTTCCTTCATTGTCAAGGACGATCGTACCATTGCTGGTGGCATAGACCTTCCTGATGTTCTTGAAACCGTTGACGTCGCACTGGCCGTAATCGTTGTTATGACCGACGGCATAGACTTCGCCCTTGTTGTCGACCGCTACCACATGATCGTCGCCGGCTGCGATATCGACGATGTTCCGCCACTTGGATATGGTCTCAAGTTCGCTGCCCGTAAGTCCGGCTGCCGAAAGCGTTCCGTCGTTGTGAAGGATGACAGTGAAGTCCTTGCCTTCCGCAACCTTGATGGCTGAACTGGATGGAAGATTGGACAGCTGACCGTTGGAATTGTCGCCGCTGCCCTTGACAGCTCCGTCACCGTAGATATAGACGACGGTCGTTTCCGATACCGAAAGACGGTTGATGTTGGTAAGGGAAGCCTCGTAAGGAATGCTGTCATTGTTATTGCCGAATAAGGCGATGACGATTATTCCCAGTATCACGACACCGGCAGCCATTCCCACCAGCACCGGATTGTTCTTAATGAACTCCCTGATCCTTTCATCAAAGGTCTTCTTGGGAATGAAGTATTCGATATTCAGTTCATCCGTCTTGGCATTGGACACTTCATAAAGAGTCACCTCATCTGTGTTCTTGAAGATGTCCACGACGCCCACATGATAGAGATTGGCTATCTTCTTGCACTGGGCGTAATTAAGGACCTTACGCCCGTTTTCATAAGCCATGTATTCAACTACGTCAACGCCTAAAACCTCGGCTAAATGGGCCTGGGAATAGTTATAGTGCTTACGCAGTTTCAGCAGTTTGCTTGGCAGATAATTCATGGAATTATTATATCATTCTTGGGTTAAGCCTTCTATCAATGCATGGTTCTTAATTTAAATATTTTTCAAGATAGTTATTGATAAAAATCGGCCCTTGTGATAATATAATTGAGCAACGCCTGATTAGCTCAGTCGGTAGAGCGTTCGGCTGTTAACCGACAGGTCACAGGTTCGAGTCCTGTATCAGGCGCCATTTATGGCTAGTTGGTGAAGCGGCTTAACACACTGCCCTTTCACGGCAGCATTCACGGGTTCGAATCCCGTACTAGTCACCATCTTGCGACCCCTTAGCTCAGCTGGCAGAGCAACTGACTCTTAATCAGTGGGTCTAGGGTTCGAATCCCTAAGGGGTCACCATCCTATACAAAAACGCTTCATACGAAGCGCTTTTTTATTCTTCATTCAGTTTTCTTACTTCCTCATACTCCCTTTTGGATATATGACAGTAACCGCCGGGATTCTTTATCAGATAATCCTGATGATACTCTTCAGCCGTATAGAAATTCTCCAGTTTCTTATACTCCGTATAAAACTCCGGATGCTTCTTCCTTTCCTCAAGGAAATATTCTCTGATGACTTCCTCATCACTGTCATCGGTATAATAAACGCCGGTAAGATACTGGGAACCGATGTCGTGTTTCTGTCCGTCGTTCTGCGTGGGATCGATGCAGATGAAGAAGGCCTTAAGGATCTTATCAAGGGAAATTATCTCATCGTCATAGATGATCTTAACCGTCTCTCTGAAGCTGGTCGTATTGGTCTTTACCAGTTCGTAAGTCGGATCCTTTATGTTTCCGTTGGCATAGCCCACTTCCGTATCCTTTACACCGTTAAGAGCCTGAAAAGCCTTCTCTAAGCCCCAGAAACAGCCTCCCGCAAGATATATAACTCTTTCCATATACATAAACCTCTTTTATCTTTAATCCCATTATAAAGGCTAAAAAGCCCCATATAAAGAAAAGACAGTTCATAATGAACTGTCTTTTACATCATTGATTCATATGATTAAGAAACGGTAATGGTCTCTCTTTCATATTCCTGTTCCTTCTTAGGATTCCTGGTCAGGTAGGCGATAGCTACATCCGCGACGGCTATGGCAGCCATCAGGATCGTAAAGTTATCGACCAGGACCATATTGGAACTCATATCCTCGGTAATAAGGAAGATCACTACAGCAGCGACAGCCGGAATAAGCGTCAGCCATTTAGCTCTGTTTCTCTTGGCGTTTTCCTTATCTTCCTCAGTCTCCTCTTCGTCCTCTTTCTTTCTTCTGATCGTTGAGATCGTACCGATGGTGATCAGTGCGGCAGCGATCGTCAGAATGAAATTGACGAGTGCCCAGGTCTTATTGAGGGCAGTTGGCGTCGGATCAGTATCGATGTCGACCGGCTTCGGCTCCGGAGTAGGTTCCGGAGTCGGTTCCGGTTCAGGATCAGGAGTCGGAGGTGTAGGTGGATCCGGATCAGGATCGACTGGAGTGATTATCTCTTCCTCGACCTTGATTATGGTCAGGACGCCGGTCTGATATGTGACTTCGTAGTTGTCCTGAATCTCTTCACCGCTAGGTGTAATCGTGTAATAGCCAGGGGCTTCACCGGAAGCTCTGGAGATTGAGTATGTAATCGTATCATTTCCAAACAGTCCGGTAACGGTAGCAGTCAATGCCGGATCGCCGGTATTCTGCATCTTGGACTTGTTGTCAGCCTTGACAGTAACCTTGGCTCTGGTGATCTCAATCCAGCCGTCTTCATCGACGACAAACGTCGGATCGATGTTGTCATCGCTATAGTAGAACAGTTCCTCGTCAAGATTCATGTAACTCGTACCGAGATCCTTTCTGCTGGCAACGGCAGTACCGTAGTAGCCGACTTTAGACTCATCGAAGAAACTGCTGTCAGCATCAGCACTATAACCGTTTACGTTCTGATCCTCACCGTTATAAGACTTAGTATCGTTATTACCGGTTATAGTGATCGTGAGTTCAAGCTGGTTAATAGTGAACGTTGCCGTACCGGTGGTGATAGTGTAGTTAGGGTTAGAGCCCGGAACTACAGATATCGTGTAGGTACCGACGTCTTCGCCTTCTTCACGGACTACCGTGTAGTTGATGGTATCGTCTCCGACAGCGCCGTTGACGGTGGCTGTCAGTTCAGGATCTTCTTCACCATAGGTCTTCTCAGCGTTTTGAGGAGTGATGGTGATCTTCTTAGGGTTGATCGTGAAGGTTCCGGTACCAGTAGTGATGGTGTAGTTAGGATTTTCACCCAGTACTATGGACATCGTGTAGGTACCGACGTCTTCGCCTTCTTCACGGACTACCGTGTAGTTGATGGTATCGTCTCCGACAGCGCCGTTGACGGTGGCCTTTAATTCAGGATCGGTATCACCGTAGGTCTTGCTGTTGTCGATCGGAGTGACGGTAATGGTCTTAGGGTTGATCGTGAAGACCGCATCTGAAGTCGATACTTCATAGTTAGGGTTAGAGCCCAGTACGATGTAGATGCGGTAAGTGCCGACGTCTTCGCCTTCTACTCTCTTGACAGTGTAGTTAAGAGTATCTTCACCGACCAGTCCGCTTGGTGTAGCGGTCAGCTGAGGATCGGTATCACCGTAGGTCTTGCTGTTGTCGTTGGCAGCCAGAGTTACGGCCTTGGCCTTGATGGTGAACGTTGCAGTACCGGTGGTGATGGTGTAGTTAGGGTTTTCACCCAGTACTACGGACATCTCATAGGTACCGACGTCTTCGCCTTCTTCACGGACTACCGTGTAGTTGATGGTGTCGCCCTGAACGACGCCAGGGATGGTGGCCTTTAATTCAGGATCGGTATCACCGTAGGTCTTGCCGTTATCGACAGGAGTGATGGTGATCTTCTTAGGGTTGATCTTCTGATAACCGTCATTGCCTTCAGGTACTGAGAAGGTAACGGTAAAGTTATCGTTGGTATTTGTGAACTGGTCAGCAGCCAGATTCATATATGTCGTACCGGCGTCAGTTCTGGAAACCGTATCGGTTCCGGAGAACGTGAAGTCATTGTCCGTGTCATATAAGCTGCTGCTGGCAGTTGCAGTATAGCCGGAAGCCGTATGGCTTTCTCCGTCATAAGTATCAGTCTGCTGATCGCCCTTGATAGTTACGGTTATAGCCAATGGATTGACCTTCAAGGTAGCGTTATCAGTGGCGTCACTATAATTAGGATTGCTGGCTTTAACGATGTAGCTGACAGTGCCGACATCGGTGATGCTAGGAACAGTATCGCTCCAGGTCTCTCCGCCGTCAGTCGAATACTGGAAGGTTGTGCCTTCTGTTACGCTTACGCTCGCAACACCGCCGTTATGAGACTGGCCGTCATAATCACCTTCATAATCAATACCGGTTACGGTCATGGTAGCCTTTGTGATCGTGAAGATTCCGGTTTCGTAAGTAATAGTATAGTTTGCGATCTCTTCCGGACCGGTCGCTGTCATGGTGTATGATCCGACATTTTCGCCTTCTTCACGGCTTAAGGTAACGGTGCCTACCACATCCTTGGTATCGCCGTTCTTAAGTCCTGTTGCAGTCCAGGTGGAAAGCGGATCAGGATCGGCTGTTCCGTAGACCTTGGAATTATCCACCGGCTTAACGGCCAGTGCCGCCTTAGTGATGGTGAAGTTGCCCTTGATCACGGTAACAGTATAGTTTCTGTTTTCGGTATAGGTTGCAGTCAGGACCTTAGGATAATAACCCGCATTCTCATCATCGTTGGTACGGCTGTAAGAAACGGTGCCCAGGTCATTCTTGTTGAGAATACCTTCAACGGTTCCTGTAAATTGAGGATCAGGATCACCGTATTCCTTTGAAGCGTTGGCCACAGTGATCGTTACCGATTTCGGAGTGATCGTTAAGGTACCGGTAACACTGATCGTGTAGTTCATGGTACTGTTGGCGTTATTGGCTTTCTT
Source organism: Erysipelotrichaceae bacterium (assembly GCA_017431825.1). Taxonomy (GTDB): domain Bacteria; phylum Bacillota_I; class Bacilli_A; order Erysipelotrichales; family Erysipelotrichaceae; genus Colivicinus. The sequence continues at coordinate 44,290 of JAFRKI010000012.1, forward strand.
AACACTCCAGGTGTAATCCGCAACATTGCTGTATGTACCGACATTCTTACCGGTGATCGTTGCACCGTTAAGCGTCAGTGTTTCGCCTGATACCAGACCATCAGCTGCAGAAGCCGGAATAGTAAATGTCTGATCCTGTGCATTATAAACCTCAGAATCCGTAGCATTTACGGTAATGGCTTTCTTGGTGATGTTGACCGTTGCACTGCCGGTAGCATCTTCATAGTTGGCATTGACAGCCTTTACGTAAACAGTCACAGGACCGTCGGTAAAGTCTGTATATTGAGGAGCAGTAGTGCTCCAGTTTTCATTATCTGTACTGTAGTAAACAGTGGTTCCTTCGCTCACGCTCGGTACGACCGTAACGGTATGATACTGTCCGTCATATTCGCCGGAGTAACCGGTGACGCTGATGGAAGCTTCATCCTTAGTGATAGTGAAGGTTCCGGTTTCGTAAGTAATAGTATAGTTTGCGATCTCTTCCGGACCGGTCGCCGTCATGGTGTATGATCCGACGTTTTCGCCTTCCTCACGGCTTAAGGTAACGGTACCTACCACATCCTTGGTATCGCCGTTCTTAAGTCCTGTTGCAGTCCAGGTGGAAAGCGGATCAGGATCGGCTGTTCCGTAGACCTTGGAATTATCCACCGGCTTAACGACCAGTGCCGCCTTAGTGATTGTGAAGTCTCCGGTAACATAAGTGATCGTGTAGTTGCCCTGTGTTTCTTCACCGGACGGAGTGATCGTATATGTGCCGACATTCTCACCGGCTTCACGGTTGACGCTGTAATTGATGGTGTCGTTTCCGATCAGGCCTTCAACGGTTGCAGTCAGCTGAGGATCGGAATCGCCGTAGGTCTTGCCGTTAGGAACCGCAGTTACGGTAACTTCTCTGGCAGTGATCTTCATGAAGCCGTCAGCGGCGATGGTGAAGGTCACTTCAAAGTTATTGTCTCCATAACTGAACTTGGTCTTATCCAGATCCATGTAGGTAGTACCGACGATGGTCCTCTTGGCTATTTCTTCACCGCTATAGGTGACCTTAGAAGCCACGAAGAAATTATCGGAACATTCGGCAGTATAACCCTTGACTGCGTGTTCAGTACCGTCATAAGGCTTTGTATCATTCTCACCCTTGATGCTGATAGCAAGCGGGTATTTATCGATCGTGAGCCTGCCGGCCTCGTAAGTGATCGCATAGTTGGCGGTCACGTCTGTGCCGTTCTGGTCATGGATCACTGCTAAGGTGGCTTTTATCTTATTGTTATAAACACCGGCGTTGGTTTCATTGCCGTTTAACACGATGGAATAGAGCTCATGAACGACAGGCCTATCATTGATGAGTCCGTTTGTGCTGACCTTTTCAGCCAGGTCTCTGCCTGTGTCTGTGCCGCCATTCTCGCCTTGAGCCCGACCGTTGTAGGTATAAGTCTGAGGCAGAACGGTGATCGTGAGTTTCTTCTGTTCGATAATCAGCAGACCGTCGGTGATACTGAATTCTACTTCAAAGTTAGGGTTTGAATTGCCGAAACCGCCCTGCAGGTTCATCGGATACTGACCGGCATTCGTGCCGTCGACCTTATCCGCAACAGACTGAGTCAAATAGGATTCCAGATATAAAGGATCGCTTGCCGCAAATGTATGGCCGGCGAGTCTCTGCTCCTTACCGTTATAGGTAACGGTCTCTTCAGCACCAGTGATGGTTACGATGACATGCCGCTTAGCTAACGTCAGAGTACCGGTGTCTGTAGCATCTTCATAGTTAGGATTGCTGGCCTTGACGGTGTAGACGACAGTGCCGACATTGGTGATGCTAGGAACGGTTGAACTCCAGGTCTGTCCGCCGTCAGTTGAATACTGATAGGTAGTGCCTGCAGTAACACTGGCTGTAGCGCCGCCTGAATGTGTGTTACCGTCATATGTACCGCTGTAATCAACGGCAGTGACCGTCATGGTAGCTTTGGTGATGGTAAAGGTGCCGGTCTCATAGGTAACGGTATAGTTGCCCTGAGTAGTTTCACCAGTTGGAGTGATAGTGTATTGGCCGACATCCTCGCCTTCCTCACGGCTTACGGTATAGGTAACGGTATCGTTGCCTACCGTTCCGGTTACGGTCGCCGTATAAGATGCAGGATTATTCGGATTGTTATCATAGACCTTAGAAGCATCATCGGCCTTTACGGTAACAGGCTTGGCAGTTACAGTTGAATAACCGTCAGCGGCAATGCTGAAGGTAACAGTGAAGTTGTCGTTGCTGTTGGAGAACTGCGATACCTGTAAACCCATGTAGTCAGTACCGACGTTGGTCTGGCTTGCGGATGCGCTGCCGCTTATAACGATGTCATTAACGTTATACAGAGTGCTGTCGGCCTGAGCCGTATAGCCTGTTACAGTATGAGCCTGACCGTCATAAGTATTGCTCTCATTATTACCGGTTATGGTAACATTTACCGCCAGCGGACTGATGGTAAAGATACCAGTTACATAGGTGATAGTGTAGTTGCCCTGTACCGTAGCACCGCTAGGAGTGATGGCATAGGTGCCTACATCCTCACCAGCAGCACGGGATACATCTATTGATAAGCCGGATGCATCACTTTCATTGACAAGACCGGTGACTGTGAATGCAAACATTGCCGGATCAGCTTCACCGTAGATCTTGCCGGCATTTTCGGCAGTAACGGTTACGGCTTTTGGAGCAATGACCAGCTTGATCGGTCTGTCGATGACGAACGTTGCAGTAACGTTATCATCATCATATGAGAAGTCGCTGGCGCTCAGATCGGCAGTATATGTACCCACATTGGTACCTTCGGCCTTGGCAGTGCCTGTGTATGATACCTTATATGAAACATACAATGAATCGCTGCTGCTTAAGGTATAAGTAGTTACTTCATGTGAATTGCCGTCATAAGTGATCGCAGCCGGCTGATCACCTGAAACGTGGATGGTGATGCTGGCCTGGCTTATGGTCAGCGTGCCTAATGTTTCATTCGTAACTTCATAGTTGCCTGCTTTAGCAGTGCCCCATTCGATCGTATATGTATTAGATACGGAGCCAACATTGGTAATGGTTCCGTTAGGAACGACTGTTGCTGTTTCGTTATTTTTCAGACCGCTGATAGTGGCACCGTTAGGATTGGTCAACGGTGTGCCATCATAGGTCTTTGAACCGCCCTGAGTAGTTACAGTAAGCGGAGCAGGTGTAACGACCAGATCACCGGCGACCTTTACGACATTGGTAAAGTACTCCGTGACGTCTTCGTTAGCAGCGTTATAGATCTTATAACCGTCAGCGACAGTATTGGTACCGGTTCCGGCATCAGTCTGTGAACCGTTAGCCACGGCATCGGTCCAGTGACCTGCCGGCAGTCCTTCCGGTGTTACGGCGCTGTTAGTCAATGGTGTTCCGTCATAAACTTTTTCATCATCATCAGCAATCAGCTTGACCTGAGTTACGAAACTGGTAACAGTCAGTGTACCGAGCTGTTCACTGATCGTATAGTTATCAGAATTGGTGCTGCCCCAGGTAATACTGTAGGTATTTGAACTGCTGCCTACGATCACCTGTGAACCGGTTGCAGTAACGGTTGCAGTTTCACCGTTTACCAGACCGTCCAAGGAAGCTTCAGAATTAGTAAGTGCAGTGCCGTCGTACGGCTTGCTGGCAGTTCCGGTGCTTACCGTTACCGTCTTCTTGGTCACCTTAAGAGTGCCTTCATCTGTAGCATCTTCATAGTTAGGATTGCTGGCCTTGACGATATAGCTGACTGTACCGTAATCCTTGATGCTAGGAACGGTAGAACTCCAGGTCTCTCCGCCGTCAGTTGAATACTGATAGGTAGTGCCTGCAGTAACGCTGGCTGTAGCG
>JAFRKI010000013.1 GCA_017431825.1 Erysipelotrichaceae bacterium
CATCACACTCATTCACCGGAAAACTGTATCCGGTTAACCGGCAAAACGCAAATGCCGAGACACTGCGATCTAAACCGTGTAACGCCGCCGCTATCAACGCATCCCGATCTTCTTCCCGCAGGACCTGTTCATGGAGGACCGCATATTCCCAAAAGAACGTATCTTCCGGATCATCGATATTGACCCGCGGTTCCGGTACTTCATCCATGCCATATTTCTCCGCTGCGTATTTCATCATGGAACTGCGGCACGGTTCAGGAGCGTGTGTGATCAGGTATCCGATCAGTTCTCTGTCCTTCTTTCCGTCAAGGTGCATGATATCCCTGCGGGAGACAGCTCCGTTTTTTACCCTGTTCCAGTTATCGTCTCTGAAAATCTTTACACCCATATCAGATCTCAGTAAAGGTAGGGCGCTTCCGTAGCGTCATACCATTTGCATTCACAATAGTGTACATTGTCCATCTGTTCGAGAGTAAAACCGGGAAATTCCTTTTGAAAGACCGGCAGATACTCTACCTCCTCGTTGTACCACAGGATCCTTGCCGACATTTTATAGCCGCCGCCTTCCACGGGAGCGCTGTCAACAAAGATATAATCGATCATCGGTCCGTTTTCATAGGAACAAAGTGCAGGCGCAAAAGAACCCGGTCTCCAATCAGTCTCCTTTATAAGTCTGGAATAATATTCCTTCCACTCTTCTTTCGTGTTAATACCGATGACCGTCGCCGGTATACGTAACACATGCTGCTCTCTCCAACAGGACATGTGAATACCTCCCCAAATAAGCGTTATTTATTCATCAAGATAGACGATACCCTTGCCGGTAAAACGTTCTTCAAAGTCCTGAGAAACCTGATTTCTACGGACATAAACCGTCAGGTTTGGGCAGTATTGGAACATATTCGGAGTGACTTCTTTGACTGTTGCCGGGATCTTGACCGTCTTAAGATTCGGGCAGTTGCAGAATACGCCAAGATTGCCGGCAATCATCAGTCCTGCCTGATTGAGATCAACAGACTCAAGGAAGGTCTGACCTGAAAAGGCGAGACTTCCGATGACCCCCGCGGAAGAAGGCACGATAATATCTTTATCCGTTCCTTTGTATCCTCTTAAAAATCCGTGCTCAATGTCAAAGCCGTCAATGCGTACCAGATCGCCGTTGGCTCTTTTGATGGCGTCTTCTGGCGAGTCGTCATAGAATTCCTCACCGGTTTCTGCTGTCTCTTTCTGGTTTACAGGCTTGTTCGTTTCAAGAAAACTCTTTGCCAATTCATCCAGCTGTCTGATGCTCACTCCCTCGCCGGACTTCGCGGCAGGATCAACGTTCGCTTTGACTGGATCGGGCTTATCATTCTTGGCAGAAGCCGAGCCTGTCTCATTTGCTGCAGGCGTATCTGCGGACTGCATATGATCACGCTTCAGCCCAAACCGGGTAAACGCCTCTATGTATTTATACTCATACTCTTCTTCAGACATATTGTACCTGAGGATCGCCTGTTTCCGGGAAATGCGCAGTTTCAAGCCGGGAGGCAGAACCGTTTCTTCGAGGTAAATTGCAAGAAGAGGTTTCCCCTCATCAAGCGCAAAGCTGATCTCGTTCAACACAGCTTCCCGTGGAGCTGATGTCGGTGTCAGCATCACAACGAATAAGGAACAGTTTGACAGCGCCTCGGCGATCTCGTCCGACCATTCGTTGCCCGGAGCGATTCCCTCGTCATACCAGACGTGAAAACCCGCCTCGTTGAAGCGTTTGATCTCTGCAAACACCCGCTCTGAATCCAAGCGTGCATAGCTTATAAAGACATAGGGTTCCTTTCCCCGATATGCCGGGTATGGCATACGTCCCACTCCAGGGACCAGTCTTGTCTGCATGTCTTTCTTATTTTCCATCATGATTCTCCTTCCTGTTTTCCGGTATCTGTTTCGATCTCCCGGAATTCGGTAATGTGCTCGTTAAAACAATAGTAATTGTCTTTTGTGTACCGTTCGGCTTCACTTCCTTTTTTCCCATATATGATGACCGGACGTACGAACGGGACCGGGTCCCAGTACGGAAGAAAATGAAGCTCTCGGTATCCGATAGCCCATGGGCCGATCGATGTAACGCTTTCCGGGATCGTGATTTCGCGAAGATTTTCGCAGCCTGAAAAAGCCCATGTTTCAATGGTCGTGACGCTGTCCGGTATTTCGATCTCTTCCAGAGTGCAATCCACAAACGCATCTGCTTCGATCGTCGTCACACTGTCGGGGATTACGACCTTCCCGACTGCCGCTTCGAAAAACGCTCGTTCGCCGATAATCTTTACATAATCCGGTATATACACTTCTTCTATATAGTCGTCCGCTTCGAATTTCGTAAGCGTTCCGTTTTCCACAATGAAGACTATTTCAGTCATGCGCTACCTCCCGTCGTTTATTACCTTTCTGTCATGATCGCCTTGGCCGCCCGGGCAGCGGCTTTGAGCTGTTCCGTTGTCGCATCCGTATTTGAAAACTCAAGGTCTTTAAGCTGCCACTCCATGACTGTGCTCCTTTAATCCAGTCTGTAGATCCTGAGCCCGTCAAACTTCTTGATGAGCTTCAGCATGCTGTTGAAAGGTTCGAAATCCTTGATCTTCTCTTCATAAGGAAGAGCTTCGTAATGCGCAAAGATCTCCGCATCATCAGGATCGCCGTCCATCGCCAGTTTATGCATGCGCAGCTGTTCACGAAGAGCTTTACGGGCGGTCTTTTCATCACCATAGCGCTTTATCATATCTTCAGGAAGCGGCGCTGTTTCATAAAGATCTCCGCTTATCCATCCCATGTTGATATGTTCTTTTATCCAGCGCCCGTGTTCCATTGGTGCAATGGCCCTTACCTGTTCTTCCGTGAAAGAAGCGATCATATCATAGTCCACCGGTCTGTCGGTATAGAAACAGTTCAGGGCATTGAGATATCTTGCGAAGTTCTTCGCCTGATTGATATTGGAAAGCTGATATTCCAGTGAGAGATCTTCAAATTCCTTTTCCAGATCTGCTGTTGCCACATCTTTCTCTTTACCCTGATAGGAATAACGGGCATTAAGGGCAACTGCGAAGTCATATAAGTGCAGGAAGTTACTGTCAGAAAGATAGGTATGCTTGCTCTTTCTGTCTGCAGCTCTTGTGTTCGGAATGACAGTCAGCGGTATGTCGGTGGTATCCACGATCTTTTCGATGTCCGTAGTAAAGCGCTGTTCCTTTTCTGCCATATCGCTGTAGGCCTTAAGACGCGGCGCTTTCCCTTTTTCTCCGTCATCTTCCCATTTGCGGTACTTCACTTTGAAATCATCGATCTTTTCCTGTTCTTCCTTATCGTAGTAATAGACTGCGTGGACCGCATTATTTTTGAAGTCAAAATCAGCCGCCATCGGATGCAGTTCCGTACGAGAATTACGGCCATATGCCGTTCTGTCCCAGCACTGCAACTCGTCACACAGCATAAGCATGTATGCCAGAGGATGGACTTCCATCCTGAGCGGTTCTTTATGTTTTTCCTTGTCCTTATAGAAGGAAATGGCGAACTTGAACAGACTGTTATGCAGCAGGATAGCCGTTAAGGCATCCACATGCTTCTCATTGATCCTGTTTACACCTATGGAGTTCTCGATCTCACGGTACAGTCTGGCTGCACTGAAATAGGCATGGTCCATGAAGTAACCGAAAGAATCAGGCCGTACAGGCTTGTCATGGATCTTGGCCGTCATGTATTCTTCCGTAAAATCATAGACCTTGCCAAGCTTTTCCGTTACTCCAAAAGCAAAGAGCTCTTCGGTCGTATTGAAATCGCGGCCATACAGTTCAGTAAATCGTGCTTTGGCTTCATCACCCAATTGGGTTATCATATTCAAATCATTGTAGGCAATATAGAGACTGCCCTTGCCCCGTTCCTTTCCGCCTACTTCAAAGTAAGAAAGGACCTGTTCAAAAGGAAGCTCAAAAGGATAACCGATGTCATGGAAAAGTGAAGTCAGACCCCAATATTCCAGGAAGCAGCAGGCAGCCGCATGGTCTTCTTCTTCATTTTCATCATCAGGATCGAATCCATAGAATCTCTTAAATGCCCTGCGGTATGAGACATTGGACTCATAAATCGCCAGTCCCAGCGCAAATACATAGACAGAGTGGGAATAATGGTCACGATGTTTCATAAGAAGCGAACTGCCGTTGGATTCAAATTCCGAAAGCAGTTCGACCATTTTCTTTGACTTGCCATAGTGTCCGAAGAACATCTCCAGATAACAGTAATAAATGGTATAGGCATCTTCGGCTACACCGGAATCGATGAATTTTTCCAGTTCACGTTCCAGGCACAGACGATTGATGTCCATCTGCATATTATATGGGATCTGATCAGGCAAAAGACTTGTGCCCTTATATGAACCGTCTTTTTCCTTCGCCCCCATATCCGCATCAAATCCGAGACCTTCACATCTGGTGTGCAGAAATTTGAGAGCCATCGCCTTCAGACCATGGTCTATCGTATCATAATGACGTTCAGGCTGAACAGGACCGACATCATGACTGAAAAGTTCCCGGTTCTTTTCCTGCATTTTTCTTAATGCTGTATATGACATAATCAACCTTACCTCTTTATTAGATTATACCAAAGCATCTGATTCTCTCATGCATTAAAAAAAGCCCTCCTTAGGAGGGCTTGTATATGTTGAGTGGCTAATCGTGTTATCCTTTTACGGCACCGGCTGTAACACCTTCGACGTAGTACTTCTGCAGGAACATGAACAGCGTGACGATCGGAATCGCAACGATGACGCATCCGGCAGCGAACTGCGTGAACAGGTTGGTGTCAGGATGAGTACCGAACAGTAAGGAGTAAAGTCCTACCGATACCGTCCAGTAAGGGGCGTTATCGGCACCGATGATGACCTTCGCAAAGATGAAGTCCATCCATGGTCCGGTAAAGCTCATCAAAGCCTGATAGATGATGATCGGCTTGGCCAACGGCAGGATGATCTTTCTGAAGATCTTGAAGTTGGTGCAGCCGTCAAGCTTGGCAGATTCGACCAGCGCATTAGGTATTACATCGAAGAAGCCTTTTGCGACCTGGAAACCGAGTCCGGCACCGGCGCTGTAAGCTAGGATCAGACCGATGACGGAATATTCCGGATGAGTCGGATTACCGGTAAGTCCGATCGACTTCAGGAGGAAGTAGATGGCTATCATCGACATGAAACTCGGGAACAGACCTATTACCATGGCCATGTTCATGAACGGCTTACGCATCCTGAATCTCAGTTTGGAGATACAGTAGGCGACTGACAGTACCAGGAAGGTAGAGATGACACAGTCGACTGCCGCAATGATCAGGGTGTTCAGCATCCACTTCGGGAAGGCATTGTCGACACCGTAGTATCTGGCGGTAAAGAGATCCGCAAAGTTCTTGAGACCGTAAGCCTTCGGGAAGTAATTGCTGGTAACGGTACCGATGAAGGTCCCGTCAGCCTGATATTCGCATCTGAATGCGGAAAGTACGATCCATACCAGAGGTATCAGCCAGACGATTCCCAATAAGATCAGTATGAGATAAGTCAGAGCCAGCGATGTCTTGGCATTTCTGGACTGGCTTTTAACCTTTTTATTGTTCATCATTGGAAAGTATCCTCCTCGTTGTAAGCCTTACTTCTGCGGTAGGTCACCAGAGTAATGGTAGCCGTGATCAGGAAGGTAAAGATACCGATAACGGCACCGGTATTATAGGAGCCCTGATCGATGGTAAGCTTGTACAGCCATGTTACCAGGAGATCGGTACCGCCGGCCTGATAACCGATATAGGTTGGTCCGCCGCCTGTCAGCAGGAATACCGAGTTGAAGGAATTGAGGTTTCCGATAAAGCTCGATATCAGATAAGGCGTGGTAATGAATATTACGTAAGGCAGAGTGATCTTGGTGAACATCTTGAAGGTGCTGGCACCGTCGACCTTAGCCGCTTCATACAGGTCGGCAGGTATGTTCATCAGGATACCAGAAGTCATCAGCATGGTATAAGGGATACCTACCCACATGTTGATGATGATGACCATGACCTTGGCCAGTGATTCACTGTCGTTCGGATGCAGACCCAGGAAACCTATCGGCTGGCTTATCCAGCCAAGATTCTGCAATAAGGCATTGACCGGACCGTATTCACCCAGGATGTTTCTGACAGCCAGCAGGGAAATGAACTGCGGAATGGCTATCGTCAGGATGAAGATGGTACGGAACAGCTTCTTGCCCTTGAGGCCTTTCTTATTGATGAGCAGAGCCAGTACGATACCGCCGAAGTAGCAGGTAAGGGTGGCGAATACTGCCCAGATAAAGGTCCAGCCCAGTACCGGCAGGAACCGGTTGTGGATCTCAACACCCAGGGAACCTTCGCCGGTAAAGACGGAGATGAAGTTCTGGATGCCGTTCCAGTGGAAGAGGTTGGTACCCAGCTCGTTCATATCCGGATCGTTGTAGGTTGTAAAGGCCAGAGCGATCATGAATACGGTAGGCAGTACCGTAAACACGAGACAGGCGATGAGCGTCGGTGTCAGCATGGTTATGTGGAACTTGCTGTCAAGGAGCTCAGCCAGGTCTTCCTTGAAGGTGGTTGGTTTCTTGCCGACCTTGAGGTCCATATCGGCCTTGAAGGACGAATCGATGTTCTTGTCCCAGAGTATGAAGTAAATGGCAATCACCGCAATGGTTACGAAACCAAAGAGGATTATCAGTTTACAGTTGGAACCATGGGAGAACTCACCGGTAAGCGGATCGAAAGCACCGCCTTCAACGACGTTCTTCATAGGAAGATTCAACAGAGCCTTATAACCGTAAGGAGTACTGTTGATCGTCGGACACAGGACCATAAACAGAATGATGGCGATCTGGAGGACCAGGAATAACAGGCCCTTGATTATCTGTTTATGATAGAGGTTTCCGGCACCAAAGATGAAATATGACAGTTTGGTGCCCAGAGAACCGTCCGCGAATCTCTTATAGAATTTTTCCCAGTACTTACGGAAAGGCTTCATTAAATCTATTCTGTTTTTCTTTAATGTAGCTTCCATATGATCCTCGAGAGTTGATTATGCTTGCTTAGGCAGATCTTCAGGGAATGAATCAGGGTTAACACCGTGCATCCACAGGTATTCCATTAAGTATAAGCCTTTTCTTACGCCTTCCAGTGACTCGGTCTCTTCGACCAGGACATCACCAGTAGTAGGATAAGCGGTCTTATCGATCATGGCTCTGAATACGGCCGGAGCATTCTTGGAGTAATAGTATGTATTAAGTGAACCGGTCAGGAACGGCTGCGGGATGCCCCATTCGGCCATTTCGACCTGCTTGGCAGCGAGGTTGTATTCGCTTTCGGTAAGCTTGCCGGCATCATAGCAGGACTTGATGTATTCGCTGGCACCGACATAAGCCGGAACGTTCAGACAGTTGAGGTAGGATTCGTTCTGTACTTCCTTGCTGGAGAGATACTTGACGATATCCTGTAATGCGGAATACTTGTCGGCATCGGAATGAGCGTTGATCATGAATACCTTGCAGTCAGCGAAAGTGCCACCACGGAAAGTATCGCCGGCCTTGACGCCTTCGAGACCTTCACAGGCTTTTGGCGTAAGCGTGAAAGTAGGGATCAAAGCGATACCGAGATTGCTTTCACCTAAGGCAGCCTTGGCTGTGTTGTAATGCCAGGCACCGCCGATTACGGCTAAGGCACCGCCGTTTCTTAAGTCGGCATCCCAGCCGTCGGATGAAGCCCACTTGAAGCCGTTAGGATCTTCAGCGTAGTCCTGCAGCCATCTGACGACAGCTACGGTATCATCGCCCTGACAGTTGGAAGTTCCCTTGGAACCGCCGGATACGGCTTCGGCACCTTCAAAGATCTTGACGGTAGTCGAATGATCGACTACGTTGGTAGCCAGTAACGCAAAGGACATGTTGAAGCCGTCATCACCGGTAACGGTGATGGCCTTGGTTCCGGCAGCCTGGGCTGCTTCCCTTAAGCCTTCAAATGTCTGAGCCTGTTCTTCACTTACCTTTTCCTTGTTATAGTACATGAACAGAGCCTGAGAGATGTATGGTACGCCGTATAAGTACTGCTTGCCATCCAGAGTGGAATAGATGACGTTCTGGAAAGAAGCAGGATTGTCAGCCAGTACCTGGGCGATCAGAGCTTCGTCAGTAAACGGTTTTGCACACTGGGTGCTGGCCAGCTTACCGATATTGTCATGAGCGACCGTATAGATATCAGCAGCAGCTGAAGGGTCATTGGTGACCGTACCGGCTACAGCACCGGTATCCATGCCTTTAACGGTGATCGTATACGGCAGTTCGTTTTCTTCCGCATACTTATTGCAGATCTCCTGGTAGAAATCAGCTGATTCTTCACCTACCCAGACGACGATCTCCTTGTTCTTGGATGAACCGCCGTTGCCGCCGCCGCAGCCGAATAAGAGGCAGGCCATCAGTACGACCATCAGTACACTAATAAACTTCTTCATTTTAATTCCTCCTAAATAGAACTGTAAGAAAATTTATCGATTAACATCGTTGATGTTAAGTAATCACATAACGTTTTATCCTTCTTGCTGAGCAGTATCACTATCAGTCTGAGTACCGGATACAGCAGGAAGGAATAGATACCCATCCAGAAATAGATGAATATGCTGGCTAAGACGATAAGGATGAAGCGGGCAGCTATCTGCATCTTTGTCGCCCGGCTCTGTCGGGCTTCGTCAAACAGCATCACTCCGGCCATCATCTTGCCTAGGGTAAGCCTGTTTGGGTTTACCAGCGGGATGATGAGGAACAGGATCAGTTCTCCAACGAATCCGATCAGGACCCTGATCAGGAAGGAATGGAGATTGGCTGCGAACACTTCGTTCTGATACTCTTCATCGTTCATCAGTATCTCATTGACGAGTTCCCTGTCGTTGTTTCTGAGCACTTCCTGCTCGATCTGCTGGTACCTGGCAACGTGGTTTCTGTATGTCGCAAACAGTGCCGTATTGCTCAGGATGACGTTCAGCAGCATGAACAGGATGAACAGTGACGAGATATCGAAGCCGTCGGCAGCGATCCTCTTTATGAAATGCGGTTTTGAATTAGCCTCCACCGTTATCTCCTTAGCAGATCTTCATATCGATCTTGGTCGAGTATACGGATACGTCTTCGCCGTCAAAGACCAGACTGACGTTGTTTTCATCGAAGTCTTCGCCCACATTGACGAGCAGTTCTTCGTTTCCGGCTTTGACCTTGGCATATCTGACGTTGCCGTAATCGAGGTATTCAAGGAACTGGGCCTTTAAGCCGTCGCCCTTGACGACATTGATCTTATCTCTGTCAACGGCATACCTGTAGGTATTCTTGTAGCAGTCATCACCGTCGATGGAATTGATCTTGTATCCGTCATCCGGTACGGCTTCGACCTTGTAGCCGTTGATGTCATAGAAGAAGTGCAGCTTCCTTTCGCCGTCTTCCTTGACTTCCGTCTTGGAGAACGTCCCCAGCAGAGACTCTTCGGCAGGGATGGCTTTAAGCAGCTGTTCGCCTTCGCATACGAGATCGACCTTGTCATTGACGATATCGAACTTATAGGTGTCGCCTTCCCTGACGTTGTCATCAACGATCGCAAAGAGATAGGTGTTACCGTTTTCGAGATAGGCCAGGTTTTCCTTATCGACCTTTTCGATCCTGGCGACCTTCAAAGCGAAGTCATTGCCCTTGACGATGGCATAAGGTGAAACGTTGAGGACGAAATCCTTCCTGCCGTCCAGGGCTCTGTCATATACTTCCGGAAGAGCAACGTTCTTGCCTAACAGCTTCATCTTGCCGCCGTCGGCTTCCGCATGGATGGTATTGTAGGTAGGTACCTTTTCCATCAGCGTGATCTCGGTCTCGCTGTCAAAGAAGTGGACCTTGTCGTTGTTTGGAACGGCATATACCACATCGCCGGTATTGACGTCGTCTTCCACGACGGCCTTGATGACGATGTTTCTGCCTTCGTCCTTAAGCGAGAATTCCTCTTCCTTGTCGCCCAGCTTACCGTAAACGATGGTCTCATTGCCCAGTCTTTCGATGTTGTTGACCAGGACTCTGAGTCCTTCGCCTTTTCTGTTGAGCTCCAGATGTTCAGGTCTGATACCCAGGATGACCTTGCGGTCGCCGCCCAGGTACTTCTCATCGATCTTACATACGTTCTCGTATGGCAGCGTGATGGAATCGCCGTCCGCAAACAGTGCCTTGACATTGTCGCCTTCTCTCTTGAGGGTGACGTCAAAGAAATTCATTTGCGGTGAACCGATGAAGCCGGCAACGAACTTGTTGTAAGGCTTGTTGTAAAGGTTCATCGGCGTATCGATCTGCTGAACATAACCCAGCTTCATGACGACGATCCTGGTACCCATGGTCATGGCTTCGACCTGGTCGTGGGTAACGTAGATGAAAGTCGTCTTTAAGCTCTTGTGTAAAGCCGTGATCTCGCTACGCATCTGTGAACGCAGCTTGGCATCCAGGTTGGACAGCGGTTCATCCAGCAGGAAGACCTTAGGATTCCTTACCAGCGCTCTTCCCAAGGCAACACGCTGTCTCTGGCCGCCGGACATGGCTTTAGGCTGTCGGTCCAGATATTCTTCGATATCCAGCATCTTGGCCGCCTTCATGACACGTTCCTTGATCTCTTCTTCCGGCATCTTCCGGTTCCGCAGACCGAAGGCCATGTTTTCATACACGGTCATATGCGGATACAGAGCATAGGACTGGAACACCATGGCGATATCACGGTCCTTTGGCTCCATATCGTTTACCAGCGTATCGCCGATAAACAGATCTCCGGCAGTAATGGTCTCCAGACCGGCAATCATTCGCAGGGTCGTTGATTTACCGCAGCCTGAAGGCCCGACAAATACAATGAATTCCTGGTCTGCAATGTCGATCGAAAAATCGTTAACTGCCTTGTGCCCATTCTCATAAACCTTGTAGATATGGGATAGTTTTAGATTAGCCACATTTAAACCTCCAAATTCTGTTTCTTTATATGAACGGTACGTGCTTGCGGTACAGTTCGCTGGTAATGCTCTCTATACCCAATGCCACGGCATTGACCGTACCAATTTCATCATTCTTCAAGTTATATACATGATAGACATTGTCCTTAAGCTGTATCTTGCCGATATCCTTTAAGGAGATAGAAGACTTCTTAAAGACATAGCGCATATAAAGCACGTCATCTTTTATATATGCATAATCAGTCAATAGACCGATCAGTACACCAAGTGAAGCCAGGGCCACGATGATCAGCATGAAGGCGCTCATGATCGCCAGCATGTTTCCTCTGCCTTTTATGAGCATCAGCAGTGCTGCTGTCGTAGTACAGACAAAGGAAGCCAGCGAGAAGACGAAAGGCGCCTTGCCTACTTCCGTGCTTATCTCACCGTGCTTGAGCATTCCCTGCTAGAATCCTTCCATGTCCGCAAAGCCCTGCTTCAGTATGGCTCCGCTGAAGTCAGCACTCTGTTTGATGACGTGGTCGTCCCAGGCGTCAGGATTCTCGATCACATAGCCCTTCTCGAAGATACCGATAAGGAATCCGTCCATGCCGGTCGTATCCACATACATGACACCATCTTTTATTTCATAGTCCTTGCTCCACCTTCCCGGAGACCAGGACCAGATATAGATCTCGTAGTCGCCGTTAAGGTACTTCTCATCAAGATTGAGGACATTGAACATGTTGCCGGATACTTCGACCGTCTTATAGGTATAGGCTCTGTCGATCACATTGCTGCCGTTACGGGCATAGACGTGCAGGACGGCCTGACTGTCTTCAAGATGTTCCTTCAGGTTAAAGCTGGCGCTGCCGTCGATAGCGACTTTGGCATCCTTGCCGTCATTGAAGTAGTAGTAAGCCTCTTCGGCATTTTTGACGCTGACCGTTATTTCCTTGTCGTTTACGAAGAACTCACTGGTATCGGAAACGTCCAGCTGCGGACGGATGCTGTTGCTTCTGGTCAGGACGGCTACGCCATTGTCATCGAAGATGATGTTCGCCACACCGTCAGTGACCACAACTTTTCTTCCGCTTAAGGCATCATAGTAATTACCGTTTTCCAGATGCGGAAGTTCGACCTTTATCTTTTCATCAGGATTCACTTCACCTGTATATATCACAAGAGCCCCCTGATCATCAGGAAGGATCTTTTCATTCACGTAGCAAAGTCCAGAAACCGATTCATAGGTATCGGCCGCATAGAAACGGTTATGGAAACGGTTGACGGCTGCCACATTTTCATTTTCGAAAGCCAGCGAACCGATCTTGCCTACAGCCAGATCATCGACAGGTCTGGAAAGATAGAGGCCTCCCAGTCCCTTCTTGACGGCTATTACCGACCAGTACTTGGCGATACGACCTTCGCTGTAATGGGTGCTGCCGGAGATGTATTCGTCATGGCTTTCCACCCAGGCTATCAGATCTTCGGTATTATCGACCTTGAGGGAGGCATTAAGGATCAGCTCCGGTTTTTTCTGAGCTACAAAGTTCCTGAATGATGCCACAAAGCCGTCATCGGTGATGCGCATCATTGAAGTATAGTATGACAGAGGTCTGCTTAAAGGCGTAGCCAGGATCTCGCCGTAGACGTAAAGATTCTTGCCGGTCTTCTCATGGTAATACTCCTTGGCTACTTCCAGGGTATTATTCCAGAAATCGCTGGCGTAGTCCTGATCGCTGTTGGTTTCCACATGCTTGGCCGCATCGAATCTGAATCCGTCAATACCGGCGTCGATGCATTCCTTCATCAGGTAAAGGACTCTTTCCTGCACATACGGATTGGCCGTATTGAGGTCAGGAAGATTGCCCCACTGATAGACCTGCGTCTCGGCACCGGTACCTGAAGCATTCGGATTGTGATGGAAGGTGACGCCGATACCGTCTACGTCTACGTTGCGGTTGTTATAGAGCAGCGGCTCATATTCCAGGACTTCCGGTGATACCATCGGCGTGCCGTCAGGTTCAACGGCCTTGTCGCCGTCATTGGCCATGTGGTTGAGGACCAGATCCGCCAGGATGCAGATGCCGTATTCTTCAGCTTCATCACAGAGCCTGATCAGCTCTTCCTTGCTTCCAAGCGGCGACTTGTCACCGATGGAAAAGCTCAGCGGCTGATAGAAAGCCCACCAGGCAGAACCGTTGGACTTAGGCTGCTGCACAGGCATCAGCAGTACGTTCTTGAAGCCGGCATCCGCAATGTCCTTCAGGTTGGTCCTTACCTGTTCATAAGTCCAATTGAAGGCATGCAGCGTCAGTCCGTCTTCGGCATTATCAGGTAATTTATCTGTATATGTATCATTAAAATCCTCATAGTCGGCTTCCTTCTCTCCCGAACATGAGATTAGAGTAATGCATATAGAGATCAATATCAGTAAACTAAGTATCTTTTTCATAAGCGGTATTATAAAAGGGCTTCATAAAGAAGCCCTTTTATCCAAAAGCAATAATTACTGAGCAGTTGCAGTAACGACAGGCTCAGCACCGTTGAAGTCGATGGTTACCAGATAAGAACCGTCGGCATCAGCTACGAGGTTGTCAGCACCGTTGCCCCAGCTGTAATCCCAGGCACCGTCAGCACGTACTTTGAATTCAGTACCGGCAGTAAGATCAACAACTGCAGACCAGGTTCCGTCACCGTTGTCTTCCATGGCTTCATCAGCAGCCCAGTCATTGAAACCGCCGATTACACCGTAAGTGTGGTCAGCAGCGACCCACTCGAGGATCTCTTCATAAGCGATACCGTCTTTAGCTTCTTTCTTGACTAAAGCAATACCGTAACCAGGAGTACCGGCTGCAGAAACTGCATTGTACTGGGCACATACTAAAGTATAGAGACCGGCACCGCCGATAACTACAGGGTTGGAAGCCCAGGAGAAGCCGTTAGCATCGGGTTCTTCCTGCCAGATTGGCATGAACAGAGTAGCCGGTGTTAAGGATTCGGCATAAGCAGTCTTAGGATCAGAGATCCACTGTTCTTCAAGATAAACGGTGTTGTCGCCATCCTGGTCAACTGCACACTGTGCGACCTTGAAGGCATAAGAGCCGTTGGCCTTGTGCATCTTGCCATCGATCAGACAGTCAGTAGTCCATCCGGCATCATTGGTACCGAATAATACATCGATCGCATACAGGTACTTAACGTCCTTTTCAGCTAAGGTTTTGTAAAGTTCTTCATCAAGAGCCTTAACATCATCCAGAGAAATGGCCGTCATGGTAGAAGCCTCATAAACACTGGCATCCTTACCGTTCCAGCCGTTCTCGGTACCGTCAGCTAATAAGTACTGACCATGAACGACCCAGGCAGCATGACCTTCATCAGCTAATGGCTTGGAACCGCCATTGGAACCGCCTGAACATGCAGCTAAAGTTAAGCACATTAAAACTGCAAGTAAAACAGCTAAAAGTTTTTTCATTATTCTCTCCTTTTCGTTGCTTATATGGAGGAAATCCCTCCTATAATTAATATTTTAATACTTGTAAGATGATAGTCAACAATTAAAACACATCATTTTCCGCATGCATTATCGCTTTTCGGATATGATGTGTTTTAGGTTATCGGATCTTATAAAAGGGCCTAAAATTCCCTTGAAAGATAGATCTTCCTGGATATGAAATAGGATGCGCCAAGGGCCACTGCAACGATGACGATCAGCAGTATCGGGAAGGCTGCCGATTCCAGAAAAGCCATGGTCGCCGGTGATATTTCGACTTTGATGACCTTGGTAAGAAGCAGGGTTATGCCGGCAATGCCGATGGCCAGGATGTAGAGAGCCATACGCCCCTTTTCACTGCCGTATTTGAACAGGATCGGGAAGAGGATGGCCAGCATCAGCGACAGTGCCACGATGCTTCCGGCAAGGGCGGATACGCTTTCTTCAAGGCTTCCCGCTCCTTTTATCTTTATGAGAGCCAGAGCCAGCACAAGGCCCAGGATACTGGCAGCGATCATCAGGCCCAGAGCCGTGATGTACTTGGCCTTGACGATGTTGGTCTTGCCTTTAGGCAGTGCGGAAGCATAGGTCTGCCAGCCGTTGTAGTCATCGTAGCTGAAACCGGATATCGACAGCATGACGGCCATGAAAGGCAGATAGAAGGACATATCCATATCGAACATGAACGTATACAGGATATAGATGGCAAAACAGATCACCAGAAACTTCCTGTTCTGAAGTATCATACAGATCTCTTTTCTGATCATTCCGGACATCTTATTTACCTCCTTTTATTATCAGCAGCATCAGCTCTTCAAGAGAGATGTTGTCTATTACCAGATCAGGGTATTTTTCCCTGCATCTTTCCTTATCGCTTACCAGGACCTCACAGCTGTACTTGTTTTCCCTGCAGGCTACGATGTCTTCCTTATCGATGCTGCCCAGCTTTTCGCTGTCGCATTTGAGGATGCCGTAGCGGTCAAAGAGCTCGTTTCTTTCCTCGTTGATGACGATCTTTCCTTTATTGATGAAGACGATGTAATCGGCGATGTGTTCCAGGTCGCTGGTAATGTGGGTGGACAGGATCACGGTATGTTCCTCGTCTTTGATGAAATCCAGGAAGAGATCGAGGACTTCGTTCCTGACTATCGGATCAAGACCGCTGGTGGCTTCATCGAGTATCAGCAGTCTTGGATGATGAGCCAAGGCAGAGGCGATCTCCACTTTCTTGCGCATGCCCTTGGACATGGTCTTCAGGGACTGTTTTTCATCGATGCCGAAATCATTCAGATACTTATGGAACAGTTCGCTGTCCCAGTTCTTATAGAAATCCTTCATGATGGGATCGATGCTCTTCGGATTGAGCAGTTCCGGGAAGAAGGCGTTGTCCAGTACGATACCGATGTCTTCCTTGACGTCCAGTTCCGCCTCTTCCAGGTCCTTATCAAAGATCATTATCTTTCCTTCGTCCTTCCTTATGATGTTCAGAACGGACTTGATAAGGGTCGTCTTGCCGGCTCCGTTTTCTCCGATCAGACCGATGACGGCACCTGAAGGTATCTTCAGTTCATCGATATCCAATGTGAAATTAGGATAATTCTTTTTAAGGTTCTTTATTTCTACCGCGTTCATTACTCGTTACCTCCGTAAAACAGATCGATCACTTCGATCAGTTCCTCTTTTGAGATGTCAAACCTCATCGCTATGTCAGTGATCTTTGCGACATAGCTTTCTATCTCCTTCTGGGCCTTCTCCCTGACCAGTTCGTTGTTCTTGGTGGCCACAAAGGTCCCCTTGCCCTGTACGGATACGATATAGCCTTCCTGCTCAAGTTCGTCATAGGCTTTCTTGATGGTCATGACGCTTATCTTGATATCCTGAGCCAGGCTCCTGATGGAAGGTATCGCTTCCCCTTCCTTGAGCTCATCACCAAGTATCTGCTCAATGATGGAGTTCTTGATCTGTTCATATATAGGGACCGGAGAGCTGTTGGAGATGATCATTTTCATGGTTGAGTACCTCCATGTATATCACTATATATCATCATATAACACTATATAACACTGTATTACAATTGTCAATAATAAAAAGACCTTATCCAAGGTCTTTTTTTTATTATGATATCTTTATTCTCAGAATGTCAGCGTATCGACTTTATTGACATGATCGATGAGCTGCTTGCGGAAATGCTCGATCGCTTCGGTCTTTTCCGGTTCACGTTTGATCGTTCTTCTTAAGATCCTGCAGTAACCGACGGTCTTGGCTTTCTCGATCGCCGCCTTCTTATAGTTCTCGTCTTTTCCTTCGAAGTAGTAATCGACGAGCTTATCGAAGATGTAGCCGGCTGTTTCGTAATCGATCTTCAGGAACTCCTCGGTGGCTTTCGGATTCAGCTCGCCAAAGCCCTTGAAGGCCAGGAAGATCGAAGAGAACTCAAAGACCGGATTGCCTACTGACAGAGTATCCATATCGATCAGGATGGCTTCGGTGTTGTCATAGTGGACGTTGTTGGTATGATAGTCGCCATGGATCATCATGTTGCTTTCAGGAACTTCCTCTACCAGCCTGTGCAGCTTTTCATAGGTATCTGCCGGGATATGTTCCTTGAGCCACTCCACCCAGCCGATGGCTGCTTCTTTGGCAGAAGGAAGAACGCCTTCCTTGACTTCCGTATTGTGGATGTCTTTCAGCATATCCGCAAAGATCTTGATGTACTTATCCCTGTTTTCAGGCTCGTCGAGGATGAGTCTGGTAAGGGACTTGGCACTCAGCAGCTCAAAGACGGAACCGTACTTGTCACCCACCATGACCACATCGAACGGAATGGCGGTATTGATGCCAAGGACCAGGGCGGTCTTGGCCAGTTCTCTTTCTCTTTTGATGTCATCGAGGGCATCGTTGTTCTTATAGACCTTGATGATGGTATCGGGATTAAGACGGTAGACGATGCCGTTTGATCCTTCACCGATGACTTCGCAGCCTTCGACGCTCATCTTGCGGAAGGCCTTGGAAATGTCCATCATCTCCGCAAAGCCGGTCATTTCAAAGATGTCATAGATCTCCGGTGAACAGTTGATGATCTTGAGATCCATTCCCTTTTTCTTCAGTCTCAGTATCTGCCTCAAGCCGGCACTGGAAATATAGTTGAGTTCATCCATGTCCAGGATCAGCGAACAGCCCGGATGCTGGCTCAGCAGTTCATCGACCTGACTTCCGAATTCTTCGGCATTGGTCGTATCGATGTTGCCTTCGGGATAAACGGTCAGTACGTTGTTTTCAAAAGCGTTTTTCATTCAGTTCTCCTTGAAGTATTTGTTGAATATCGTATCGATCAGGAAGCAGTATTCCTTATAGACACCCTGATCCTTAAGTTCACCAAGCGCATCCCTCAGTTCGCTGTAATACCAGTAATGCTGCATAGGATCCTTCTGATTGAAGAGGTTCCAGAAGTCTTCTCCCTCATCCAGCAGGCCCATATGAAAGCTTCTGAGATTGGAGACCTTGTCAGCGAGGCAGACCATCTTGGCACCGATATCACCGGTCTTTCTTATCTTCTCGATGGCTTCTTCTTTTCTTATCTTCCAGGTATCTTCCTTGGCCAGATGATCTCTCTTATCTTCGGTCTCCGTCGCCACCATATCGGCAACTCTTTCACCGAATTCCCTTCTGATGTCATCGATGGTCACTCCAGCATCTTCGACCGTATCATGCAGGACGGCGGCGCACAGCACCTCATCGTCAAGGGTCATCATCGATACCAGATTGAGCACTTCCAGAGGATGAAAGATGTAAGGCTGGGCATTGCCCTTGCGGCGCATGTCCTGATGAGCCGCAGCCGCAAATCTTATCGCTTTATCTATCATTTTCTCAGTTTCCTTTTCATCGTGAATATATTCTGACGTCCTTTTCTTTCATAGAAACATTCGTCCATCGATCTCTTGACCATGAAGATGCCCAGACCGCCGATGTCTCTTTCTTCGACACCTGCCTTTATGTCCGGGTCCTCCTTTTTCAGCGGATCAAAAGGAACGCCTTCATCGATGAGGCGGATCTCGGCCGTGTCTTCATCGGCATTGATGCTTACCGTTATCTCTCCTTCAGAATCCGGATAAGCGTAATGAGCGACATTGACGAACATCTCTTCCAGAGCCACGGTTATAGCCATCATGGCCTTCATGTCGGGATGGTATTTCTCCAGTTCCTCCTCCACAAAAGCGATGACTTCATATAACTTCTCATCTGTCGCCTTAAACGTTCTTTCCACTGTGTTTACCTTCCCGGCTATACTGTCCTTATTCCTCGCTGGGAGCTGCTTCTACCGTCAGTATGTCAAGGAAGCCGGTCATATCGAAGACTTCCATGATCTCTTCTCTGACGTTCTTTATCGTCATTTTTCCGCCGTCATTGAGACTCTTCTGGGCAAAGAGCAGTACTCTGAGTCCGGCTGAAGAAACGTATTCAAGATCGGCGAAATCAAGGACCAGTTCATTGACGCCCTGTTCAAAAAGCTCCTTCAGGAATTCTTCAAGTTCAGGTGAAGTGGTCGTATCCAGCCTGCCGCTCACGGCAAGTTCAGCTGTATTGTCTTTTACTTTTCTGTTTATTTCCATATTATCCTCCTGTAATATTCTCTTACATTACTATTTTATTTTATCTGTGCCATTTATCCAACAGGAATAAGCATCGGATCTATTTATCCTTGACGATCCTTACCATCTCATAGTCGCCGGGAAGGAAACGGATCCTTACCTTGTCGCCTTCAGTATATTCGATCCCGGTATCAATAGACATCGGACTTTCTCTTAACTGTCCGTTTTCGTCCTTATACCTGACATAGGTGGTATATGACGATGAAGCGGTATCGGGATCCCAGATCTCTTCGATCCGGGAAATGACGGCATCGGTCATGATACCTTCCTCTTCTATCTTTCTGGCCTTCTTCAGGGCTCTTGCGGCCAGTATGATGAAGACGGTAACTGCGATGATGCCCAGAATTAGTTCGAAGTGTTTTTCAATAAATATCATATGTCCTCCCTACTGTCTGTCGCGGTATTCCAGTACCAGCATCGTCAGATCGTCGAACTGTTCGACGTCCTTTACGAAATCATCCACGACTTCCCTGACGTTGTCCAAAGTCTCCTTAAGTCCGGCAGACATATCCTTATTGAGTGCGGTAAGCATCCTCTTAGTTCCAAAGAGCTCCTTATCGGCAGCCATGATGTCCTTAGACAAAGGTATGGAGTCAGCACCCATCGTAACTGAAGAAGCCACATGTTCAGCCACTTCAAAAGCCTGATCGGCATACTGCCTGATCAGCGTCTTGCCGTAAAGGCCCAGACTCAGGATCAGTGTGCTGAGTCCCAGGACCAGACAGCCGATGACTGTCGTCCTTTTCATCCTGGCCGTCAGAGACCGGTTCTTTTTTTATTGCGTTATCCGCAGTGTTCATGTTGATCATCATTAGCTTCGATGCATTACGCACAACACCATTATATTAAATGCAGAAGCCGATAAAAACATCAGCGTATCCACTTGTCGGTAAGTGTCGGTGCATCATAGCCCCAGTCTTCATATGCACCGGAGACCACCTTGTCGAAGCCGTTTTTCTTCAGTACTCTGGCCGA
>JAFRKI010000014.1 GCA_017431825.1 Erysipelotrichaceae bacterium
CAGTCAGGAAGTGTTCGAACCAGGTCGATGCCGGTACGAAGAACACATAGAACATGGCTACCTTGAACATGGCGACCGGAACGTTAGCTGCCGACTGGAAGGTGTATTTTCTGTTAAGGGTGAAGTTCCATAGCACCGAAAGGATCAGTGCGATCAGATAGGACAGCCAGTACTGCAGGTGGAATACTTCATTGAACAGCGTAAAGGAGCCGATCTCGATGAGGCCGGCACTTGCCGATATCAGTGCGAATTTAAGAAAACGGAAGAACTCTTTCATATGATGCCTACTTTACTATTGCCGATCCGCCGATGAATTCGCGGATGATGGAATTGTTGACGATGAGATCATCGTCATCTATGGATGAGACGAAGTTGAGATAACCCAGCATCCTCTGGGCTTCCGCATATTCTTCTTCGTCTCTGCTTATTTCCTTTAATAGCGGTTCCGCATATTTCTTGAGGACCGCCATTTCATAGATGCAGTTGGAATTGAAGAAGGCATCGGCCTCCTTGGTCAGCGGGAAGATATTGGAATCTTCGCCGGCTCTTACCTTGTGCCAGTCATGAAGAGTTACCTTGGCTGACTTGCCTCTGAACTGGTAGTCTCTCACAAGCCTTCTGAGCATTCTTGAATCGGTGGTCGGGAATCGGTTGATCCTGTCCAGAGAGATAGGAGAAAACGGTGAGATGTAGATCTTGTATTTGGTGCTGTCATCGATGCCTTCGGTAAGCATCCTGTTCAAGGCATGGATGCCTTCAATGACGATGACGGTATTCTCGTCGATCCTGGTCTTGCGCTTGCCGAATTCCTTTTCTCCGGATATGAAGTTGAAGGTCGGCAGATCCACGGTCTTTCCTGCCAGCAGATCGTTCATGTCGGAAACGAAGAGCTTGGTATCGACGGCGGAGATGCTCTCATAGTCCTTTTCGCCGTTTTCATCGACCGGCGTATCTTCCCGGTTATGGAAGTAGTCGTCAGTGCCAAGATACAGAGACTTCTTGCCGTTGACGGCCAGCTGTATGCAAAGCCTCTTCGCAAAGGTGGTCTTGCCTGATGATGAAGGACCGCTGATCAGTACGACGCGGGCATTTCTCTCCAATATCGCTTCGGTAAGCTCGTTGATCCTCTGGTTATGAAGGGCTTCCTGTAAAAGGAAGAGGTCTTCGTGATTCTCATGAGATCTTTCATTAAGGTCACAGACGTATTTTATCCCGGTGATCCTGCCCCAGTTATAGGTCTGGCGGAAGGCGTCATAGAGTATCTCTTCGTTCTCATAAGGAAGTATCCTGTAAGGATCTTTCTGATGAGGGAAACGGATCAGTATTCCTCTTTTATACTTTCTTAATTCAAAGAGCTGGAGATAGGAAGTGGAAGGTACCATCAGGGAATAGAAGATCTGTTTCTCTTCTTCCAGCGAGTATATGGAAAGATCCTGCAGGGAAGGCATGGAGTTGATGATGCGGTAAGTCTCCTTCTGTCCGGAGGCTTTCGCTATCTCCTTGGCATTTTCCTGGGAATCCCATTCCTTGACGATCGGGATGTCCTGATCGACCAGATCCCGCATCCTTTCTTCTATTATCTTTAAGGTCTTATCGTTCAGCTCTTCGGTAAGATTTATGTACAGGCCCTTGTTGAGGGAATTACGGACGGATATCTTGGCGTCCTTGCCGCAGATCTCATGCAGGACCTTGATGAACAGCATGATCAGCGAATTCTGATAGATGAGCCAGGTAGCCTGATTGCGCAGATCAAGGAACTCCACGGTACAGTCGTGGGTCATGATATGGGTCAAAGCACGGTAAGCATTGTTCAGCTTGCAGGCATAGATAGGATACGGCATATCCTTCTCGAAGTCCTTCAAGACGGTTTCTACTTTGGTATTTAACGGATAGTCTTTTGTGACCGTTTCGATGTCCGGTCCTTTTACGGTGATCTTCATACGTCTATTTTACTATTTATGGATATAAATAAGAAATCAGCGGGATCAGACGTTCCCCTGTTTTCTGAATATGAGCTTATATAAAAACCAGCTGAACAGCACGATGATGAAAAGATAGAAGACGACGCCCGGGAAGATCCCGAAGGTCTTCGATACCATACTGAATACCGGCTGGGTGGTCGCATAGTAAGGCGTGATGTAAAACATGTCCGGTTCTCTGTGGATATCATGCAGGGCAATATGACCGGTGATGTTTATGACTTCTGCCACAAGTGCCATGAACAGAAAGAGAATGACTGATGTCTTGAAACAGAAGTCTTTCCTTCTTTTCAGGATGATGACGGCTGCCAGCGATTCGAGCACCATGATCCCGTGATAAATGAAACCGTGACAGGTCAGAAGGATCTGCGGTCTCAGCATATCCAGCGGTCCTATAAGAGCTACGATGGCCGCCAGAAAAGAGAAGGTAGACAGAAAGACGAGCACGGTATTCTGGGCATCCTTCTTAAGATACTTCAGAAGAAAGCTGCAGTACATGGCCATCGAACACAGCTGCCACGGGAAGAACCACATATTGTAGACATTCTTGAAGACATAGATATGGGTAAAGATCTGTTTCCATACTTCTCCAAAAAGCATCACCGCACCGCACACATGCAGGAAGGATAAAAGCCTGTCTTCGTCTTTGTCTTTACATAGAAAGTAAAAAAGAACACTGACGAGAGTGATCATTAAGAGAAATACGATATGAAAGGTCCCAAACAGTGTTGGCGTTTCCTTAAAACAGATGTTCATGGATCATCCTTTTTTATATAAGTCCTTTAAGTTGGCAGTACGTTTTGTCTTCTTCAGCTCTTCGTAGATCTGTTTGAGCTGCTGCTCGTAACGGTTGGAATTGAATTCCCCGATGAATTCGACGTCCTTTATCTCATCCGGAAGATACTGGATCTTATGGAAGCAATCATATCGCTCATATGAGTACTGTTCCTCTTTAGGCAGACCGACCGGAGTAAGTCTCAGGTATTTAGGCATGTCATAGGCCGAAGTTTCTACCAGGTGCTGGGCCGCATGAACGGCATCGACACCGGTCCTTGATTTAGGTGAAAGACAGAGATCGATGATCTGCACGCCCAAAGGGATGATGGCTTCCGGGAAACCCACGTGCTCGGCAGTTCTGCAGGCATTGATGGTCCTGGCGGCTAATGACGGATTGGCCAGACCGATATCTTCATAGGCGATGACCAGCAGTCTTCTTTCGATCGATTCCACGTCACCGGACTGCGCCAGCAAGGCCAGATAGTAAAGAGCAGCGTTGGGATCGGATCCTCTGATGGATTTCTGTAAGCCTGAAAGCAGATCGTAATGCCCGTCTTCGGAACCAAAGGAGCGCTGGTTCACCATCTTCGTGTTCTCAGCAACGATCTCTTTGTCGATATGTCCGTCCTTACAGATTATGGAACTGATCTCCAGGATATTAAGAGCCCAGCGGATATCGCCGTTGACGGTCAGGGCGATCAGATCCAGAGCGTCTTCATCGATGGTATATTTATTCTCAAGGCCCTTATCGGAGACCATAGCCTTTTTTAAGCCTTCCTTTATGTCTTCATCGGTCAACGGCTTGAACTCGAAAAGATGACATCTGCTTCTGATGGCCGGATTGATGGAATGATAAGGATTGGCAGTCGTACAGCCTAAGAGAATGACGGAACCGTCCTCCACATGCGGCAGCAGCAGATCCTGCTTATCCTTATTGAGACGGTGAACTTCGTCGCAGACCAGGATGATCTGACCGGACATCTTCGCTTCCAGGAATATCGCATCGAGGTCTTTCTTGTTGCCGGTGACCGCATTGAAGCTGCGGTACGGCTTCTTTAATTCGTTGGCGATGACTCTGGCCAGGGTGGTCTTGCCGGTTCCCGGAGGACCGAAGAAGATAGAGGAAAAGATCGTATCTTTCTCAAGACACTTTCTGATCACGCCATTCTCGCCGACCAGATCCTTCTGGCCGAGAATGTCTTCCAGCTTTTCCGGACGCATGCGCATTGCCAGCGGTTCTCTCATACTTTAATTATACCTTACCAAGTTCTTCTATTACTTCTATGACCTGTGAGAGGTCGTCAAGTTTGCGGTAGGTCTTTGCGACCAGTTCTTCAGGGACTTCCACTTCATCAGGAATAAAAATGACCTTTACTCCAGCATTAAGTCCGCTGTTTATGCCATTGATCGAATCTTCGATGATTAGCACTTCATCCTTTGGATAGCCGAAATGATCCAGGACGATCTCGTAGATCTCCGGATCAGGCTTGTGCCTGGTGATGTCATCACCGAAGACCATGAAGTCAAAAGGGTGATCCAGTCCGGAAGCTTCAAAATTATGCAGCTGCCTGTCCTTGTCGGTAGATGTGGCCAGGGCAGTACTTATGCCGTGTTTCTTAAGATAATCAAGAAGCTCAAAGGCGCCTTTCTTGATCTTAGGCGGATTCAGTCGCTTGTAGTTCTCGAAGCATTCCTCTTCTTTTTTGATGTATGTTTCATAATCAAAGTCTTCTCCCATGAAGCCTTTGAATACTCTGCGGTGGTTTTCCCTTCCGCTGCCGATGGTCTTCATCAGCACTTCTCTGGGGATCGGGTATCCGTTCTTCTTGCAGAACTCCAATGTACTGTCGATATAGAGCGTCTCTGAATCCAGAAGGACACCGTCCACATCGAATATCACAAGTTTAATCATAAGTTTATTATAAGGTACTATGTTAGAATAAAGGAGGAGGAAATTAATTTATGGATGTTAATAATTTAAAGAACCATGCACTGAATATCCGCAGGAATATCGTGCAGATGGTTTACGATGCTCAAAGCGGCCATCCGGGCGGTTCTTTGGGCTGTGCTGATATTTTAACTTATCTGTATTTTGTAGAAATGGATGTCAATAAAGACAATGTGAAAACGACTAACAGAGACCGTTTCGTACTGTCCAAAGGGCATTGCTCTCCTGCTTTATATGCGGTATTAAAGGAAGCGGGACTGCTGGATGACGATCTGAAGACTTTCCGTCAGATCGATTCCAACCTGCAGGGTCATCCTAACATGAACCACGTGGACGGCGTCGACATGTCTACCGGTTCTCTGGGACAGGGCGTTTCCACGGCTGTCGGCATGGCATTAGCCAACAGACTGGATGAAAACGGCAAGCGTGTCTATGCCTTAGTCGGTGACGGCGAATCCGAGGAAGGTATCGTCTGGGAAGCTCTGATGGCTGCCTGCCATTACAAGCTCGACAACATGGTCATCATCTTTGACCAGAACGGTCTGCAGATCGATGGTAACGTACAGGACGTCATCGGACCGCTGCCGTTAAAGGAAAAAGCCGAAGCCTTCGGTGCCAATGTCATCGAATGTGACGGTCATGACTTCGAAGAACTCGATAAAGCCTTCAAGGCTGCCAGAGAATACAAGGGCAAACCTACCGTTATCGTCGCTCATACCGTCAAGGGCAAGGGCGTATCCTACATGGAAAACAACTATGCATGGCATGGTTCAGCACCTAAGGAAGAAGACTACAAGGTCGCAATGGAAGATCTGAAGGAGGTCAAGTAAGATGGCTCAGGAGACAAGAAACGCTTACGGTGAAAAATTAGCCGAACTCGTAGCTAAAGATAAGAACGTTGTAGTACTGGATGCGGACTTAACCAAATCCACCAAGACGATCGAAGCCAAGAAGGTAGCTCCGGAAAGACACTTCAATGCGGGCATTGCGGAAGCCAATATGATGGGCATGGCAGCCGGTCTGGCAGCCAGCGGCAAGACGGTATTCGCATCATCATTCGCAGTATTTGCAGCCGGCAGAGCTTTTGAGATCATCAGAAACTCCATCTGCTACCCTAAGCTCAACGTCAAAGTCTGTGCAACTCATGCGGGTCTCTCCGTCGGCGAAGACGGCGCTTCCCATCAGTCAGTGGAAGATGTGGGCATCATGAGGACTCTTCCAAACATGAAGGTCTTCGTACCTTGCGATCAGTATGAAGCCAAGGCTGTCGTGGAATACGTAGCCAAACTGGACGGACCTTGCTACGTAAGACTGGGAAGAGGAAAGGTCGAAGATGTCTATGATGAAAACAAGGTCTTCGATTTCTCCAAGGTTGATGTCTTAAGACAGGGCAAGGATGTCGTACTGTTCGCCATGGGCCTGATGGTCCAGGAAGCCTTAAAGGCTGCCGAAGAACTGAATGCCACGGTCGTAAACGTATCATCGCTCAAGCCGATAGATGAAGAAGGCATTAAGGAATTGCTGAAGTCTCACAAGAAGGCTTATGCCCTTGAAGAGCACAACATTTACGGCGGTCTTTATTCAGCCATCGCTGAAGTAAAGACTAAGACGGATATCACTACACCGGTATATCCGATCGGCATCAATGACACCTTCGGTGAATCAGGCAAAGCCAAGGACGTTCTGCAGAAATACGGACTGACTGCTGAAAACGTCATCAAGGTCGTAAAAGGATAAAAGATAAATAGCCATCATAAAGATGGCTTTTTTATTTGGAGCACTTATTGTTTAAAATGAAGGTGAATGATAACGGAGGATCTTTTATGTCCAGACAGATCGAACGCATAGAAAAGATGGAAGCATATCTTGATGAGATAAGGAAAGCTACCGATGATCTCGATAAGGCTCTTGAAGCCTATGAAGGAACAAGGAAGAAATATACGCAGCTGGAGAACTACTATACGGGTCCAAGATGGATGAAGGACTTTGAGGATTATGAAGCAGGAAAGCTGCCGAAGGATCTCAAGTGCGGCGTTCTGTCCGAGGATGCCGTCTATGATCTTCTGACAGACAGAAAGGATCTGACCGTCAGGATGAACCGGCTCGTTCATCTTTATCTTGAAGATTAGACAATAATATTAAATGTAGTACAATATTCTACATGACCAGACGCTTATTCGGTGACCGCCGATTCTATATATCGACTTTATTACTGGCTCTGCCGGTAATAGGACAGAACCTCGTTGAGAATCTCGTAAACCTCATCGATAATTTCATGGTGGCCGGACTGGGTGACATCAAGATGTCAGGAGCCAGCGTAGCCGGACACATCGTTTTCATATTTATGGTCCTGTTCAATGCCGTATGCATGTCAGGAGGCATTTTCGTTACGCAGTATTACGGTGCCGATGACAGAAGAGGCATCAGACAGGCCGTAAGCTTCAAGGTCATCGTTTCGTTAGGACTGCTTATACTGTTCCTGCTGGTATGTCTCGTATTACCGGGTCCGGTGCTCGGATCGATGCTTATCGGAAACAGCCAGAGCGGGCTGATAATAAACGAAGGCGTCAAATACATGCGGGTCATGTCACTGGCAGGACTGCCGATGATGATCTGTTACGTCTGTTCCTCATCGCTTAAGGAAACAGGACATGTCAGACAGCCGCTGCTGGTATCCTTTATTGCAGCCCTCATCAACATGTTTTTCAACTATGCGCTGATATACGGAAACCTCGGCTTCCCAAGGCTTGAAGTTACCGGAGCAGCCATCGCAACCGTCATTGCCAGAACGGCTGAAGCCCTGATCTTCCTGTATATAATAGCCAGGAGCGACGTGCCGATAAAGATAGGCATCAAAGATCTCTTCAGCATCGATAAGGATATCTTCAGGAACATATTCAGAAGAAGTGTCCGCATCATTGCGTCAGAAACTATCTGGGTGATGACGGAGACCGTTACTACCGCTTTATATAACGGAAGGGGCGGAGCCGATGTCGTATCAGGCATGGCTTCAAGTTTCACCATAGCCAACCTTTACTTCACTTCATTGGGCGGTGTCAATATCGCTACCAGTGTAATAATCGGAAAGCTTCTGGGTGAAGGAAAACTGGATGAAGCCAGGGAAAAGAAGAGATGGCTCTTCGCGGGTTCCTTCATCTTTTCAGCCTTCGTTACTCTCTTGGCGGTATCGACTACCTTACTGGTACCGGTCATGTATGCGAACCTGAGTCTCAGTGCCCAGAGCATCTGCAGGCAGATGGTCTTCTATATGGCTTTATTCATGCCGGCCTGGATCATCTTCAATGTGGAACTGGCAGTAGCCAGATCGGGCGGAGATACGGACATGGCTTTCTATCTTGACGGCCTCGTAAACGTCGTCATTATGATCCCGCTGGTCTTTTTCTTGGCCAAAGGAACGTCCGTCGGACCGGTAGGCATCTATATCATCAGCAAGTTCGTAGACGTGGCCAAAGTCATAGCCTGTCACTTCTATCTGAAGAAGGAGACGTGGCTCGTTAATCTTACCGTTTAAAGCCGATAAAAACGGCTTTTTTCATTGACCGTTTTTTGTGAAAAAAGGTACAATTAATACGCAAAGGAGGAAGTGTTATGGATGTTCATTTATGTAACAGTTTAGATAATGACGATTTAGATGGACACCCGGATACGGATTCCATTTAGATCGTTCTTGACTTTTAAGGGGGAAGGGCGATGAAGGAAAAGATAATCGAATTACTGGCAGATGAGAACTTTAAGGAACTGAAAGAGTTTTTAGCTGATGCGAATGAAGCGGATATAGCCGAGTGTCTGGACGAACTGGAACAGAGCGATGTGGCTGTCGTTTTCAGACTGTTGAAGAAAGACGAAGCGGCCGACATCTTCTCGAGGATGGATCCGGATACCCAGGAGAACCTGATCGAGATACTGAGTGATAAGGAAATCGCCAGCATCGTATCCAAGCTGTACGTGGATGATGCAGCCGACCTGGTAGATGAACTCCCGGCTAATCTGGTCACCAGAGTATTGAATAACTCTTCGGAGGCCAAGCGAAAGGCCATCAACGAGATACTGAAGTATCCTGACGATTCGGCAGGATCGATAATGACCACCGAGTATGCCTCGCTTGATGAGGATGCGACGGTGCAGGATGCCTTCGACAGGATCAGAAAGAGAGGTCTTACCAAAGAGACCATCTATACCATCTACATTACCGATAAGGACAGACACCTGGTAGGCGTTACCACTGCCAAAGAGCTGCTGCTGGCTGAGCCTGATACCAGGATGAGCGAGCTGATGGAAGAGAACGTCATCGCGATTCCTACGACCGAAGATAAGGAAGAAGTCGCCAAGATGTTCGACAAGTACGACTTCCTGGCCATGCCGGTAGTCGATTCCGAGAACCGTCTGGTCGGTATCGTTACCGTCGACGATGCCATGGATGTCATGAGTGAAGAGAACGAGGAAGATTTCGAAAAGATGGCTGCCATCGCACCATCCGAAGAAGACTACATGAAGGAATCGATCTTTGCCCAGTACAAGAACAGGATCGTGTGGCTCCTGGTGCTCATGCTGAGCTCGATCGTTACCGGCAAGATCATCACCAACTATGAGAATGCCTTTGCGGCCGTACCTTTGCTGGTATCATTCATTCCGATGATCATGGATACCGGCGGCAACTGCGGTTCACAGGCTTCAACGATGGTCATCAGAGCGCTGGCTACCGATGAAGTCGAGACCAAGGATGTGCTGAAGGTCTGGTGGCGTGAGATAAGGATAGCCTGTCTTGTGGGTGCTACGCTGGCTGTAGTCAACGGCATCCGTATCTATCTGCAGTATCATGATCTGCCGCTGTCGATAGTCATCGGCATTACCCTATTCTGCACAGCGTGTCTGGCTAAATCGCTGGGCTGCCTTCTGCCTATCCTGGCCAAGACCTTAAAGCTTGACCCGGCCTACATGGCATCACCGATGATCACTACCATGGTCGATGCCTGCAGTCTCGTGATCTTCTTCAATGTCGCACTGATGCTGATGAATGTTTAGATATATGAATAAGATAAAAGAACTATATATAAAATATAAGGAAGTCATTAACTACCTCTTCTTCGGCGGCTGTACCTTCGTTGTAAGCATGGCCTCATTTTACCTGTGCAACAAGGTCATGGTTCTCAATGAACATGTCTCCAACATCGTCAGCTGGATACTGGCGGTACTGTTCGCCTATATCACCAACCGGAAATACGTCTTTGAATCTAAAACTAATGACTTCAAAGGCCTCGTAAAGGAGATCACCTCCTTCTTCTCTGCCCGGCTGCTGACACTGGGTATCGAAGAAGTCATCATCTTCGTGGGCTGCAATCTTATGCATATCGATGCACTGATCGTAAAGCTCATCGGACAGATCGTGGTCATCGTATCCAACTATTTCCTGTCCAAACTGTTTATATTCAAAAAATGAAACTTGTCGTACAAAGAGTAAAGGAAGCATCCTGCACAGTAGACAATAAGGTAACCGGCAGCATCGGCACGGGTTTTATGGTGCTGGTAGGTATCGGTCTTGAAGACAATAAGGACATCGCCAGGAAGATGGCTGCCAAGCTTTCCAAGCTGAGAGTATTTGAAGATGAAAACGAAAAGATGAACCTTTCCTTATATGACGTGGGAGGTTCGATCCTGTCCATATCGCAGTTCACCCTATATGCGGATGCCTCGGGCGGAAACCGTCCGTCCTTCGTAAATGCGATGAAGGGTGAGGAAGCCAACGGCCTGTATGAGTATTTCAATGAGTGTCTAAGAGAACTGGACCTAAAGGTAGAAACCGGGATCTTCGGAGCTGACATGGCCGTTAAGCTCTGGAATGATGGTCCGGTCACCATCATCCTGGATTCAAAGGAGTTATTCAAATGATAGAAAACTATGATCTTAATGATATCGTTCAGATGAAAAAGGATCACCCATGCCGTAAATCCCATTACTGGAAGATCATCAGAATGGGTGCCGATATCAAGATAAAGTGCGAGGGCTGCGGTGCCGTCGTCATGATGGAGAGAAGGGAATTCGAGCGCAAATGCAAGAAGATGATCCAAAAAGCCGAAACTGTTGTTGAATAATGGAATAAAAAGTTATAAAATTAAAACACGCTTTAAAGGAGTGAATTATGTTAAGAGCTGTATTACTGGTAATTGCGATATTACTTATATTAATATCTTTACTACAAAGCGGTAAGTCTGATGGTCTGAGTGCCTTCACCGGTTCCGGTGATCTGGGACTCTTCCAGAACGTCAAGGAGAGAGGACCGGAAAAGGTGATCTCCAGGATCACCATGGTTCTGGGAATCGTCTTCTTTGCCCTGGTAATCATCATCAGAATTGTAGAGGGATAAGATATCCCTTTTTATTTCTATGGCAGTCAAGGAACTTGGTATCAACAAGAAAGCCTACCATGATTATGAAATACTTGATAAGTATGAAGCAGGTATTTCCTTACTCGGTACGGAGATCAAATCCTTAAGAAAAGGCAAGGTCCAGTTAAAGGAATCCTATGTCTCTTTTAAGGATGGGGAAGCCTTCGTCAAGGGCATGAACATCGCCCAGTATGATCAGGGCAACCGTTTCAATCATGAGGAGACCAGGGACCGTAAGCTGCTGTTACATAAGTCAGAGATAAACAAGCTTGCCAATAAGGTTAAGCTGCAGGGATTGACAGTTATCCCCTTAAAGGTATATTTAAAGGATGGAAAAGCCAAGCTGGAAATAGCCTTAGCCAAAGGCAAGACACTCTATGACAAGAGAGAAAGCGACAAGGCCAGATCGATGAAGAGAGAAGCCCAGAAGGCCATGAGGAGGACGGTATGAAGAAGTTCATCAGGATCATGCTGATAATACTGTTGCTGTGTTTCGGTGCCGTCTGTGCCTATACGGGCTGGCAGTTCTTTACGCTGTATAATACCGACAGCACTTTAAAGAAAGACATAAAGGAAACATCTGAGAAGATGGACGATGCAGATAAACAGATCAGCGATCTGAATAAGGAAATAGAATCCTTAAGCAAGGACAACGATCTGTATACGGAGTATCAGAATTGGCAAAGACAGAACAGAAAACTGGAAGAAATTCTGGCCAGACAGTAAACATCCTGCTGGCAGTCATATGCATAGTACTGTGTGCTTTGAGCATATACTTTTACCGTGCCTGTGATTCACTGAATACTGCTGTCCTTTCCGATGATGCGGAACTGTCTGAACTGCTGGCTATCTATGATGAAAAAAGCGCGGAGCTTGCTGAAGTCACTGAGACCAGAGAAGCCTTCAACGATCTTGACGGCAAGATCGCAGAGATCAAGGAAGTCTACTTTAAGAATGCGGTAAAGGCCGAAGAACTGGCCAGGAGCGGCAATGCGGATTTCAAGGTTTGTTACCTGACCTTTGATGACGGACCGTATGTGGCAACGACACCGCTCTTCCTGGACGTACTGGAAGAATATGACGTGCAGGCTACTTTCTTCTGCCTGGCCAAGGAAGGGCTGGACGATCTTTATAAGAGAGAAAAGATGAACTGTCATACCATCGGTAACCATACCGCTTCCCATACGATCCGCTATGTCTATAGCAGTATCGATACTTTCATTAAGGATCTGGAGGAAAACAGGGAATTCATTCAGAACCTTTTGGGCATTACTACCGATGTCATGCGTTTCCCTGGCGGCTCTCCGCAGATCACCTACAGCGGTCTTAACAGAACAAAGATGATCGAAAGGATACAGGAACTCCATTACGGTTACATCGACTGGACATTGATGACGGGAGACGGCGGCGGGCCATACTTCATGACTCCTGACGAGTTCCTGCACAACGTCGTTGACTATTCCGCCGACTATGACGTCATATCCGTTCTAATGCACGATTACTCCAACAACACTCTGGCCTGTCTTCCGGAAATGATCGAGATCCTTAAGGAACAGGGTTATATCTTTTTACCGCTTTCTTATGATGCACCGATCGTAAAGAAAGAATAGTTGATTTTTATCTTAAAATATTGTTTAATTAAATCCCATGGGGATGTCATGGTTTCGACAGGTCTATGCTGGATTTTAACTGCAGTGGAGTGATGACCTTATCATCAAAACAAAATATTCGGCAATAACGAATTAGCATTTGCGTAAACAAGGTTGAGCTTTAGCTCCCGTCGCAACGTTCTGTCTGTGAGGTTCATAGCATTCAGACGTATACATGAACTAGGTGCAGGCAGTTAGCCTTATCTGCCCATCCGAAAACCGAAAAGGCAAATTCAATACCTGGTAGTTTAAGCCGCAGTATTGTCTTATCCAAAGTTAAACTAAACTGTAGACGTTAAAATGTGGGGCTATTCTTGGACAGGGGTTCGATTCCCCTCATCTCCACCAAAAGAAAACAAAGGATCTATTTCAAGTAAATAGATCCTTTTTCATGAACAGCAATAAACAAAAAAACACGAATTACTAATTATGATTTAAAATCAGAATTTGTAATCATTTATCAATTCCTTCCTGTATGCGGTAGGAGTTTTGCTGTATCTTTTTTTGAAAGTCCTGATGAAATTATCAGTATTCTCATAGCTTGACAGCAAGGATCTATGTATCCGAACACTTCCCTGAATATTCATCAATTATGAGATATAAAAAGTGCCTGGTCTATGTCAGACCAGGCACTTAGAATAGTTCAAACAAAGAACTCAAATCTTTATGTTGTGATTCAGGAACTATTCAAC
The DNA here is from genome assembly GCA_017431825.1 of Erysipelotrichaceae bacterium. Lineage (GTDB taxonomy): Bacteria > Bacillota_I > Bacilli_A > Erysipelotrichales > Erysipelotrichaceae > Colivicinus. The sequence goes on from JAFRKI010000014.1 coordinate 13,449, forward strand.
TATTTCAAAATTGTTGTTTTCTCCTTCACCGTATTCAATCAGATCTTTAATGATATTTGAAACAGTTTTTGAAGAATAAGACTTTGCTTTATTGATATCATCAGTACTAACAAAGTGTCCTTCTTTGCGGGAAACGGATGCTACATATCCTGTCTCACCGCTATACTTGTTTGTCCATTTAATAATCATTTTAAATACCCCCTAGTCTTCTATTTTAAATTATTCTTTAGAATAGTCAAAATATGAGCTTCTGAGGAATTCTTCATAATGCTTATTATCTGTTCTTTCTTTTCGCCATTCGCTCCACCAAAGAGCATCTGTAGGATCTGCTTCAAACAGAACTTTTATTTACCTGTTATTTACGTATAATAAAGTGAAACCAAGGATACAGATACGAAGCCTAAAGAATTACTACATGCGACATATGACTTCTGGAGACCGAACAAGTATGCCTTGAAGCCTTACCTTGTTGAAGACAGGGGAACACATCCTTTTGCGATTATCTATCCGGGTGGAGCCTATGGTGTGGTCTGTTCCTTTCTGGAAGGAGAGCTTTCTTTTGAACCTGTTGAAATAATAAGCAGTTACTGAGCGTGCTGAAAAAGCAGTAATATACCGGACTGATCTCATAATTTTACTGGTTTTACTAATAAAATAAAAATCACCTTGAAGGTGATTTTTATACTGTTATTTTCCTGCCTGCGGGTTCTTCCAGCATCTCGGGATGCTGAAGAATATATTCGATCATCTGTATGGATCTTGCGAAATAGAAACCGTCGGCGATCCTTTCATCGATAGTGACTCCGATGGAGCATGTTTTTATCAGTTCTTCCGTTCCGTCATCATTGATCCGCTTGTCATTTACGATCTCGCCGATCGTGGCCAGTGAAGAACAGATCCCGAAATCTGCCAGATTATGATAGATCGCTCCACATCCGATCGAACCGAGATTGGAAATGATCATGCTGGAGAAATAGATGTTGTTGTCGGTCATCGATTTCGGCAGCAGGCCGTGTTTGCCAAAGAAACCGATCAGTGCCAGGATCGGGACCCGGAAGAGATTGGGAAGTTTGCCCAGTATATCGGCGACGTCGTTTGCACCGGCTTTTTCTTCTTTAGCGTTCCGTACCTTATCGACCATTTCTGCAGTCTTGCGGGAAATGCTTTCGATGTTGTCATTTTCTTCGATCGGAACCACCAGCATCAGTTCTCCTGAATTATCATCAAAAGATACTTTTGCCGCAAAAGACAGCAGAACTTCATCATTCTGATACATATGTCTGTTTACGATGAAACGGTTCAGAAAAGGACGGTTATACATGACTTTAGCTATGGCTGTCAGAAAAGCGTGGAAGTAGGTATAATGGATACCTTTCTTCTTGCATTCATCGATGTATCTGACCAGTTCAGTCACATCGAGATCGCGATCGATATAAACTTCGTTTTCTTTGCGGTCAGGTTTCAGATCGATCATGCACTGCTTCAGGGTATCGATTTTGACTCTGTGGGCTTTCTTACTCATTGCGGTCTCCTTTCGGAATACTAATGTCAGTATTCTATCACGAAAGAGGGACAGCAGTCATTTTTACTAATCCGCAGGAACATTTGTGCACGCTTACTATATGATGAAAGCAATTTTAGAGCATGTTGCATCGGTCGGTTTCCTGCTGTTATGTATTTGATAAGCAAATCTCTTTAAGATTATATAAAACAGGCTGAGTCTTTAGGCGGGAGATTCGATAAAGTATACAGCCGTATCAGAAATCAGATCGATGAACTGGTCGAAACGGATCCGAATGTTCTTTACGATTATAAAGAGTATGAAACGGCAGCAGGATTACTGTATGAGACGATAAATCTGCGTGCTGAAAGCATCGACGGCCAGCTGAAGGGAACGATCCCGTCTACCGATAGCGGTCAGCGTCAGGATCAGTCAAAGCTGATCGATGCTTCACATATCGATGTTACGGCAATGGGCCAGTTCAATATGGGCGGTTTTGCGGATAACAGAAAAGGAAAACGTAATGGATCAGATGATCCCTCTTCGTTTTCTGAAAGCTTCGATTTCTTCGGATTCGGCGGTTTCTCCGGAGGCAATATGCCGGATTTCGATTCTGATAATGTGCCTGAAGGAGGATCTGATTTCGGCGGAGGCAACATGCCCGACATGAACGGTTTCGGCCGAGGAGCGGAATCCGGAAGTTCATTCGGCACATCAAAGCTGATGACGCTGATGATCTATGGCCTGTGTCTGATATTCATGCTGGTGCTGATGATCGGGATACATTCGATTAAACGAAGAAGGTAATAAGATTACTTAAGGGTTACAGGGCAAGCTTTCAGCTTATCCATTCAAAATAAAAATATCAATGGCAGAAACAGGGCCTGCAAGCTCTGTTTTTGTATAATATAGGTAAATGCGGATATAAGTATCCGGAGACTGAAAGGGGTGAGAGGATGCTGCTGAAATAGTTACGGAACTTTTGAACGCTTCAGAAAGTTTCTTTGATCATGAAGAAGCGGGAAAGGAGCAGCAGCATGCTCAAAGCACATAACATCACCATTACCACTCACAAGGGCAGGAAACTGATCGATGACTTTTCCTATGTCCTTAATAAGGGTGAAAAGATAGCACTGATAGGCGAGGAAGGAAACGGAAAGAGCACTCTTCTTAAAGTACTGGCAGGGATCGATGTCAGCGATTATGTAGAGATAAACGGAAGCGTCGAATCAAGGGACAGAGTCGCCTATCTGCCGCAGACGATAAACGAAGACAAGGAAGTCTACGAATATATCCTAAACGGGAAAGACGAAGAAGAGATCGCTCAGGTATCCAGAAGGATGAAGACAGACCTGAGCCCCTTTAAAGGAAGAAGACTGCAGGAACTCAGTGGGGGTGAAAGAGTACGTTCAGCATTGGCTAAAGTACTGCTGGAGGACCCTGACATATTGCTGCTGGATGAACCGACCAACGACCTTGATCTTAAAACGCTGATCTGGCTCGAAGAGTTCATCAGAAACAGCGACCTCGGCATCCTCTTCATTTCCCACGATGAAACGCTGTTAAGGAACTGTGCCGAAGGTGTCGTCCATATCGAACAGTTCAAACGGAAAGCGGAACCCCATATTACCATCAGCGGTGAGTCCTACGAGGAATATCAGAAAAGAAGGATGCACACCATCGACAGGACCAATCAGCTGGCTGCCAAGGAAAAGGCCCAGCTGCGTAAACAGCTGGAACGCTACCGGCAGATCTATCAGAAAGTCGAACACCGTCAGGCAACAATCTCCAGAGGTGATCCTCATGGCGGACAGATGCTCAAGAAGAAGATGAAGTCGCTTAAGGCTCAGGGAAGAAAGCTTGACGAAAAGAAAGACAAACAGACTCAGAAATACGAACCGGAAGAAGCCATCGACATCTTCTTCAATGAAGTGTCGGTAAATCCCAATAAGATACTTCTGGATGAATACATCCCTGAACTGAAGGCCGGAGAAAGGGGGCTTGCCAGAGACATCCATTTCCATATGAAAGGAAAAGACAGGATCTGCATCATCGGTGAAAACGGCTGCGGCAAGACCACGTTACTGAAGATCCTTTATGAAAAGCTTAAGGAGAAGAGAGAACTGAATTGTGCGTATATGCCGCAGAACTACAACGAACTCCTCGATTATAAGAAGAGTCCTCTGGACTATCTGGAGATGATATCGAACGACAGGACCAGAAGCGCATCGCTTTTAGGATCGTTGAGATTCACCACCGAAGAGATGACGCACAGGATCACGGATCTTTCCGAAGGGCAGAAATGCAAGACCCTCCTGGCCGGACTGATACTGTCCGATCCGGACGTTCTGATCCTCGATGAACCGACCAGAAATCTCTCTCCGTTATCGGGTCCGGAGTTAAGACGGATGCTATGTGAATATAAGGGAGCCATCCTGGCAGTGTCCCATGACCGTCTGTTTATCGAGGAAGTTGCAGATACCGTTTATGAACTTGATGAAACAGGACTGCATAAAATTGAATAAAGATTATTGACGATTATCAATGATCAGCGGGCGTTACAAAAAAGCCCGCTTTTATATTTCCGCAACCATACATTACAGAATACCCTGAAATCTGCTAATTTCGGTTGGTTGAATGCCCGGCAACCTTACATTACAATAATCATAGAAATCATATTATTCAGAACTGGAGGATCTTATGAGCATTATTGAAGTAAGGAATCTGAAAAAGGAATATCCTTCCTTCACACTGAAAGACATATCCTTCGATGTGAAAGAGGGAAGGATCACCGGCTTCATCGGCCGAAACGGAGCCGGCAAGACGACAACGATCAAATCCATGCTGAACCTGGTACATCCGAACAGTGGCGAGATAGACTTTTTCGGTTTACCGCTTAAGGACCATGAGGCAGAAATAAAGAAACAGATAGGCTACTCTACAGGAACCGTCAGCTGGTATCCGCGTAAGAAGATAAAGGACATCGTAGCCATCATCAGGGAATTCTATGAGAGCTGGGATGACGAAGCGTATCGGAAGTATCTCAAACTGTTTGACCTGGATGAGAATAAGACGCCAAAGGAATTGTCAGAAGGAATGAAAGTCAAATTCAATCTTTTGATAGCTTTATCCCATGGTGCGAAGATACTGATACTGGATGAACCGACCAGCGGTCTTGATCCGTTCTCAAGAGATGAACTTCTGGATATCTTTACTGAACTTAAGGAACACGGCGTTGCGGTATTCTTCTCCACCCATATCACATCGGATCTGGAAAAGTGTGCTGATGATATCGTCTATATATCAGACGGTGAAATCATGGCAGCCATGCCTAAGAAAGAATTCATGAAGGAATATTCCAAGGACGATGAAAGCCTTGAAGATACGATACTGCGTATGGAAAGGAGCAGGACCAATGCGTAACATCATGCGTAAGGAAATGAAGCTTTGTGCTTCACCGATAACCTACTGGTTCATTCTTTTCGGACTGATGTTTTTCCTGCCGGGATATCCGATCCTGTGCGGAGCCTTCTTCACGACGCTTGGCATCTATCAGGGATTCCTCTATGCCCGTGAAGCCAATGACATCGAATTCTCGGCATTGCTTCCTATCGGAAAAAAAGATGTCGTTAAAGGCAAGTATCTGTTTGTGTGTCTTATCGAAGGCTGTGCACTTCTGCTGATGCTGGCGGTCGCACTAATAAGGATGACGGCCCTGGCAGATTCCGTCGTGTACTTATCAAACGCCTTGATGAACGCCAACCTCTTTGCGCTAGGCGGAGCCTTGCTGATCTTTGGGGTATTCAATGTGGTCTTCCTGGGCGGATTCTTCAAAACGGCATACAATATGGGCAAACCGTTCATCATCTATATAATCGTATCTTTTATGTTCATCATCGTTCTGGAAGCACTGCATCATTTCCCGGAACTTGGCGTTCTCAATTCATTCGGCTTCGATAATATCGGGCTGCAGGTGCTGCTGTTGCTTATGGGACTGGCGGCATTCGTTATAATGACGCTGCTGTCATACAGAAGATCGTGCCGTAACTTTGAAAAGATCGATCTGTAACCGATCGAAGGGAGACTGTAATATGTTAAAAGGCAACCTGATCATGCTGAGAAATATGCGTGCTTATTCCCAGGAACAGATAGCTGAAAAGATCGGCATCTCGAGACAAGCATATGCTAAATGGGAAAGCGGAGCTACCGTTCCGGATATCGAAAAATGCAAGCTGCTGGCGGACGTATACGGTGTGACCATAGATTCTCTCATCAAGGATGAAAAAGTAGAGGGTATCGGCACGATACCTCCCGGCCCTGCCGGCAAGAATATCTGGGGAACGGTCACCGTCAATGACAGAGGACAGATAGTTATTCCCAAAGCTGCCAGAGACAAGTTCGGCATCATAAACGGAACGAGGCTGGTCGTCTGCAGTGATGAGACAGGCATTGCGCTTCTGCCGGTAGAGGCTTTTGAAGCCGGTCTGAAGGATCTGATGAAATCGGCTTTCAGTGATGCGGATAAAGGCTGATAAGTAAAGACCATAACGGCAATATCGAAGGACCATGGCGGTCCTTTTTGTTTAGTATCCGGATAAGACATTTTATTGAATGTTGCAAAGACATTAACATATAATAAATCTCGTAAAGAGTGTTTTAGTCATGGCTTGCCATGATCAAGGGGGATTATTATGAGCAGGTCTATCAAAACCAAAACATTACGTATCATCCTGTGCCTCTTAATGGCAATAGCACTGCTGCCGTTAATAAGCAACACTGCCGAAGCAGCTGAAAGACGTGAAGAATTCGTGGTCACGAAAGGTCCGCAGGACGCTGCATTTACCTATACAGGTACTCATTTTGAAATCACCGGCGATGACGGCGGAGATCAGGACGGTGTCTTTATTACCCCTGAAAAAACCATGACCGTCGCCTCAACAGACGGAACAGTTATAACCAAACTGGTAATGACCCGCAGTTATTATACTGCAGACGGTACTCTGGCAGACAAAGGAACTGTGACCGTTTCCGGTAATACCATCACCGTTACCGGTATCAACGACACAAGCGTTACGATCTCTCACGCAGACGGCGACGGTTTTTATAAGTATGTACAGATCAATAACGTCAAAGTCTATTATGAAGATGATGACATCCTTGCGGAGAATATCACTTTAGATTCGGAAAGTCTTGAACTCGAAGAAGGAGATACTGCCGTTATCAGTGCGACCGTTACTCCGGACAATGCGACCTATACTGTCGCTAATATCACCTGGAAGAGCAGCGATGAGTCTGTAGCTACAGTCGATCAGAACGGAAAGGTCACTGCTGTCGGCGAAGGAGAAGCCGATATTAGTGCTACGATCACCAACGGTTCCGATTACACCGACGACGATGTCACAGTGACCTGCAAGGTAACGGTAAAGAATCTGGTAGTTATCAGTAATATCGAACTGAAGATCGATGCCCCTGTAGGCGGTGACAAAGTAACTGCAGATCACAGCGATCCTGATGATCCGGATTCTCCATATAACTGGCTGACCCAGAATCCAAAGCCGAAAGTAACTTCTCTAAATAACGATGTTGAACTGACACAGATTCAGGGAGAAAAGATCGCTTTATGGCTCAATGAAGAGGAAGGCGTGTTTGCGGGGACATTCGTTGGCGGCAAGAAGTACAGAGTCATGGGCGTCATCCAGCCTAAAGAAGGATATAAGATTGCGGACGAATTCAAGCTGACGATCAACGGAACGGAAGTCACCGATTTCTACAGCAACGCTCCCGGAATGGTATTATTCACTTATACCGTGACAGCAGTGAAAAACAACCCTCCGTATATCGTGCCTGATACTTCCGTAAAATAATAAAATATGAACAGAGCTCAAGGGCTCTGTTTTATATAATAAAGACGTGATGAAAACGATGGAAAAGTATGTGATCAGAAAAGCGACTGAAAAGGATCTGTCGAGAATAGCGGAAATACTGGTATTCGTGAAAAGAGTAAAGTTCCGTCCTATCTTCAAGGATGATGATTATTCTTTTAATGAGCTGCAGGTAATATCCGTAGCCAAAGAGTATTCCAAGCCTGAGATACTTGGCAATATCTGGGTATATGACGACGGCATCGTCAAGGGAATGATCCATATCGAAGGCAAGGAAATAAAGGAACTCTATGTGGATTACTTCTTTCAGGGAAAGAAGATAGGAGGCAGACTGATCGAGTTCGCAAAGAACGAACATGACGTCCGTTTCCTGTGGGTGATCGAAAAGAACCTCAACGGCATCAGATTCTATGAAAGGCACGGTTTTCATCTCACGGATAAGAAGGAGTTTGAAGAAGGAACGACGGAATATCTTGTGATGATGGAAAGATGACCTTATACCATAAGTGCATATTAATAAAGGACCTGTGATATACAGGTTTTTATTGCGCAGGCAGATGACTGATATATAATAGAATAAGGTTAGTTAAGACTAACTATCAGGAGGTAATATGAACAGGATAGTTTTAAAGATAGACGGCATGGCCTGCAGCATGTGCGAGTCACATATAAACGATACGGTAAGGAAGGTCCTTCCGGAAGCCGATAAGGTCAGATCATCTCATAAGAAGGGCGAAACGGAATTCCTCTATGAAGGAGACTTCGATCAGGAAAAGCTGAAGGAGGCCATTAATGAGACGGGCTATGAATGCGTTGATATAAACGTTGCTCCTTATGAGAAGAAAGGACTGTTCCGTTAATGATCCTTAACCGTACGGTCATACTGGGACTGCTTATTCCGTTTATCGGAACGGCTGCCGGATCGCTGGGCGTTTTCTTCATGAGAAAAGAGATGAAGCTGACGGTACAGAAATCGCTGACCGGCTTTGCGTCGGGAGTGATGACGGCGGCTTCGATCTGGAGCCTGCTGATACCGGCCATGGAGCAGTCTTCGCATCTGGAGAAATGGTCATTCATGCCGGCAGTGGTCGGTTTCTGGCTGGGCATCCTTTTCCTGCTGTTCCTGGATACGGTGACGCCGCACCTGCATATGCATACGGATAAGGTGGAAGGTCCTTTAAGTTCTCTTCATAAGACGACGATGATGCTGCTGGCGGTAACGCTGCACAACATACCGGAAGGAATGGCGGTAGGCGTAGTCTATGCGGCCTTCATATCGGGTTCAGCAAACATTAGTGCCGGTGCCGCACTGGCTCTGGCACTGGGCATTGCCATCCAGAATTTTCCGGAAGGCGCCATCGTTTCGATGCCTTTACATGCGGGTGGCGAGAGCAAAAACAGAGCTTTTCTTGGCGGCGTACTTTCCGGTGCCGTTGAGCCGCTCTTTGGCCTGCTGACAGTAGTCGCTTCCAAGACGATCGTTCCGATCATGCCTTATACGCTGAGCTTTGCGGCCGGAGCGATGCTCTATGTCGTTGTCGAAGAACTGATCCCGGAAATGTCTTCCGGTGAACATTCCAATATCGGTGTCGTCATGTTTTCGATCGGCTTTACGGTGATGATGGCACTGGACGTGGCTTTGGGTTAGAAGGAGAAACAATATGACGGTTACTATCATCTTATCAGCAATATCGATAGCAGCTCTGTGCCTGCTTTTATATGCGGCAGTAGCTCTTATACAGGATAGACGTTTTTTTACGACGGCACCGAAGGATATTCAGGCAGCGGCTTTGGAACATGAGGAACGTTTCCCGGGTCAGAGGATCATGCGGAATACTTTACGTTGCATCCTGAAGATTTTTCAAAACGGCTCAGGAAACTGATCGAAAAGGAGGAAGGATATGCTGGTACATGAATTCGGTGATAAGAAAAACCCGGTGATCGTTCTGCTTCCGGGAACGGCCTGTTACTGGAAAGGCAATTTCGGACATGTCATCGATGAACTGAGCCAAGACTTCCTGGTCGCTTCCGTTTCCTATACGGGTTTTGATGAAGAGGATAAAGGAACCTTTCACAGCGTTACCGAAGAAGTTGAGCTGATCGAAGATTATGTGAACGAACATTATAACGGAAACATCCTCTGTGCATACGGCTGCTCCTTAGGCGGTTCACTGGTAGGGCTGCTGACCCAAAGAAACAGGATAAAGATGAAATATGGGATCCTTGGAAGCAGTGATCTGGATGAATGCGGTCCCGTAAAAGCGAAGCTGCTGGGGAAACTCTTCACAAAGCTCGTCTATCCTCTGATCCATGAAGGCCGTTTCCGAAACAGGCTTCTGCAGAAACGCTACGAGAAGCGCATGGCTGAAGACGACCCTTACAATCAGGCTTTCATGGCTATCGTCGGCAGCAATGAACACGATATGTCTTTCCTGTCCAGAGAAAGCCTGTATAATCAGTTCGTTAGTGATCCGATCACTCCGTTAGATGAAAAGATCGATAACGGCTATACGCAGATCCATGTCTTCTATGCCTTAAAGATGGGAGAGAAATACAGGGAATGCTATCTCAGACATTTCAAGGATCCCGTCATTCATGAACACGATCTTCGTCATGAGGAACTGCTTGCCCTCTATCCTGAAAAATGGTGTGAACTGATAAGGGAGATCTGCTTATGAAGTATCTGATAGAACTGCTGGCATTCTGTGCGCTTTTTACGATGATGGTCAAATATGCGGTAAGAGGCGGAGCGATCGATGGGCTTTATTTCTATCCCAAGGAAGTTCAGGACAGGGCTATAGCTATCGGATTGACAAGCAGGGAAATGATGAACAGAAAAAGAAAGGAATTCATGCCGCTGTTCTTTATCGTCATGACCGGTGCCTTGCTGTTCATCATCGCTTATGTAAATAATGTCGGAGACTTCAGAACGGCTTACCTGCAGTCTCTGCTGTTCCTTGAAGTGATGAACTGGTATGACGGTATCGTTATCGATAAGATCTGGGTGGGCTTCAGCAGATTCTGGCTATTGCCGGGAACGGAAGACCTGCCTTATGTGCAGACCTGGAAACAGGTGCTTAAAAAAAGAAGCATCCTATCTCTTATATGGATAGCGGGAGCTGCTGTTACTGCACTGCTTGTCGTGCTGATGGGATACGTGCTTAAATAAAAAAAGAAAACCTCACACAAGTGAGGTTTTATTATCAGTCTTCGTTTTTCTTCCTGATCTTTGCCGCTATTTCAAACGGAGCGGTAACTATCAGCATATACGGTATCAGGATTCCTAAAGCAGGCATCGTATAGAGGAACGGATACGGTATCCATTTATGGAAGATCTCCAGAAGGAAGTTCTGTTCCGTTTCAATCATGTAGAAGTAGTTGGCTCTTGCATATAATCCGGTGATACGCAGCAGCTCATCGATCAGGAAGATCGTAAAGCCTACGCAAAGGACCGTAAGGATGGTGCGCGGCAGTTCCTTGAAACACGGCTTGTAAAGACAGAAGGCAGCCAGAGCCATGCCTTCGATCATGACCATGTAGTGGGTCCCGAAATATCCGAGCATCCTTGGCAGCAGCAGAGATACGCCGCTGAATCTGCTTCCCGGCATCAGTATGGCCATCAGTGCTCCCAAAGGCGCCGCAAAGAAAGAAAAGGACATCAGCGGAACGTTTCTTTTCTTTACCGCTACCGGTATCAGCAGCATGTTGATGTTACACAAATGCAAAGGCAGCTCGCCCCACCAGTTGAAACCGCCCATGAAGGCATTGAGTTCATCATAATCTGGATCGATGGAAAGAAAGTACTTATAGATGAAGAAACCGACGATGGTAACCAGACACATGCCTACAAGTACGTTTTCTCTGGTCTTCTGATCTTTGTCCTTCACCAGCATGCTTATCACTGCCAGCAGCAGCAGAAAGGCGGCTGTCACTATCCAGAACAGACCGTTCAGAGGTTCCATTATCCAGAAATCTTTATTCATACACGTTTCCTCCTGTTTCAGCAGCCGTTTCCCGCTTCATATTCCCCAGGAAGATCTCGCTGTTTTAAAGAATATACTCTATATTATACGGATATTGACATCTTATGCCAAGATAAGAGAAGCATTTCAAGTCTGCTTTAAAATATATAATATAATGATTTATGACAAGATAAAAAGCAGACCAAGTCTGCTTATAATACCTGTATGGAGGAAAGCGATGAACAACTTCAAGAACACCAAGACGGTCCTGCTGGTACTGGCGCTGGCCGATTTTATCACCTATCTTTCCACAAAGAACACGTCATTCCTGTTCTGCGGCGGTCTCTTTCTGACCGCGGCAGGCGTTATCTTTATCATCGAAAACTATCAGTCTAAGAAATAGATAAAAGCTTACTGAACGTTGGTGACGGTCATTGTCTTTTCAAAGGTGTTATTGTTGAAATCAATGACCGTTTTTTCATCTCCTTCAAAACTGCTGCCATAGAAGTATCCGTCTTCAAAACAGTCCATTATGGCATCGATATCGCTTTCCTTTGAGAGATGCTCTTCCAGGTAGCTGCGTATCTCTTCGTTTTCATCTCCTTCCGGAGCACAGGTGTAATCAACGAAATCGCAGAGTTCTCCGGATGCGCTGTGATATTCATGGACCGTTACGACTTTGATGTCTTTAAGATCCTTAGCGAAGCAGGTAAGACTTTCATGGAACTCATCGACCTTCTTTTCCAGTTTCTTAAAGTAAGGAAGCCACCAGTTATTGTCTTCGTTTTCTTCAAGCGTCTTCGTGTATTCAAGAACACCGCCCAAGGAGCAGTCATCGATCTCCACGGCCGTTTCCAGATTCTCAATGAAGATCTTCCTTAACAGATAGGCATAAAGCTCATCAACGGTCTTTAAAGCCAGTACGTCATCCTTCTTGATGAATACCATGGCTTCACAGCCTCCGGGATTGAACTGGCCGATCGGATTGACGGACAAAGATGCCGTTTCACCGTTAAGTCCGGCGATTTTTACCGTTACGTAATTGCTGCAGGAGATCCCTGTTTCAAATTCCATTTCACTCATATTATTAACCTCTTATCTCTTCAATGTCATTTTAGCAAATGCCATCCAAAGATGGTATTCATATCAATAAACAGCAATGTATAGTAATATTAATTTATAGAAATGAAGAAAAGAAGACCGAACATCCTGCGCATAGCGCTGATACTGCTGATAATCGCCGTCTGTATAGTGACCGGCATCCTTTTCTTTAATCCTTCTGTCAGATTCATAACGGGAAATCATGTCCTGGAAAAAGGAGAAAGCTATAAAGCTGAAGACTTTATCCTTAAAAGCAACGGCGAGGTAACACCGGAAGCTGAATACCTCGATACGGAAGAAGTCGGCAGGCATCACTTCCGCTATAAGGTAAAGAAGGGTCTCTTTGAAAAGGAAGCAGTCTTTTTCTATGAGGTCCTGGATACGACGCCTCCGGTGATAGAAATTATTAATGAGACTGTCTTCAAGGATTATGAAGAACCTTATACTGAAGAGGAGATGTCGGAGAACATCATTATCAATGAAGGAATACTGGCCTTTGAGACTGATTATGATGCGGATCTTGCCGGAACCTATACGGTAAAAGTCAAGGCAATCGATGATTACGGTAACGAATCGGAAGCTTCCTATAAAGCGGTGGTAAAAGACAATGAGGCTCCGTACGTCTTCAAGACCGGCAACGGTGCCAAGATCTTAAGAGGAAGCAGCTTCAATATTTCCGATATCGTCAGTTACGGTGATAATGCCGATCCTAAACCGGCACTGACCTATGAAGGTGAAGTGAATACTTCATCGTTAGGACGCTATCCTTTGCATGCCAGGCTTACTGATGCTTCCGGCAATAAGACCGAATGGGATCTGACGGTGGAAGTCGTCAGCAAGCTGCCTGAAGATGAACCTGATGATTACTATTATCCATATGAAGAATTCCTGAAAGATTACAAAGGTGCAGGCAGAAGCTATGGAATCGACGTTTCTTCATGGCAGGGAGATATCGATTTTGATGCCGTAAAGGAAGCAGGCTGTGAATTCGTCATCATGAGGATCGGCTATTCCCATAAGGGAGAATTCACTATCGATAAGAAATTCGAACAGAATATGCTAAGAGCCAAGGAAGCGGGACTACCGGTAGGCATCTATCTTTTCTGCTACGACAACAGTGAGGAATATCTGCTTAAGTCAATGGATCAGATGTTCAGTGTACTGGGAGACACGGAACTGGAACTGCCGGTCATCTTTGACTGGGAGAATTTCAGCAACTATCACGAATATGAGTTAAGCTTCCAGGAACTCAATCATCTTTATGACGTCTTCAAGGAAGAAGTTGAAAGACGAGGCTATGAAAGCATGCTGTATGGCAGCAAGCACTATCTTCAGATAGTATGGTCTCATAAGGATACCAGAAGGGTATGGCTGGCTCATTATGTGAGCGAATCTAACTATGAAGATCCTTATGAAGTATGGCAGGTATCGGATTCGGGAAGGATAGATGGAATAGACGGAAATGTCGATCTTGATATAATATTTATGCAGCACTAGAAAAATGGTATATAATCAAGATACAGCAACCGGACGCTTAGCTCAGTTGGGAGAGCACTTCCTTGACGTGGAAGGGGTCAGGGGTTCGAGTCCCTTAGCGTCCACCATTGATAAATAAAATCGTCTGAATAGACGATTTTTTAATTAAATGGAATATAAACTACCTCCTACTTTCTCCATTTACCACGAAATAATGATTTTGAAGGTTTCTGTTTTCTTAAGTTTTTATTGTAGTTTTCCAAAAATCTTGCTTTAAGCTTTTCAGCTTCAGTGCCCCATGTCATTTTCTTCCTCGGATCGCTACTAATAAGAAAATCTAGAATTCTTAAGGCTTGATCTTTGTCGAAAAGCCAATTGGTTAAATCGTTTTCAACCTCCTTATAAAGATCAAGCACATATTCTTTATCTTTTTGATGCTCAACAATATGATTATCTAGTTTCGTTTTGTATGTTTCTTTATCATTATCGGTAATACATTGACCTAGTTCGTTAACAAATCTTCTTCGTTCGTTCCATGCATTTTTATTCAAGACAGGAGTAAACGATAAGCCGCCAGAAGATACTATTGGCCTTTTGTTTACTTTCTCATCTATCTGATTAAAACCATATGGCAAAATTTTCATCCTTTCTTCGTTATCCAGATCACAATATAGAACAATTCTGTTTCCCTTTTCTGTTTTTAATTCAAATTTATCAATAAGTCTGTTCTTTGAATTCCGTAATAGACTATGGTTTACAACTTTCGCTTTTTCCCCGTTGTATGTAGACATATCAATAGCTCGTTCAACATCACCAATACCGTTTGCTAGAGCTGGGGTTTCTGGGTCATATCCATAACTATCATTGTTATCAAAAACAGTTGTATAAGATTTAATCTCGTCAGCATGGTTATTAACATATGCCTCTTGTGCATCTTTTTTAAACTGGGAATACAATTCTTCAATGTGGCTTGAATCATAGAAATCATATATACCAGTCATTCTTTTTCCTTCATTCTTTCCCAAAACGTTAAATACAGAATGCCAGATACAATAACCTACGATGTCTCTTTCGTCCATAGAGAAAAAATCGAATTCTTTCTCATGACCAACCATGCTTTTAATTTTGTCTGCAACATCATATTGATCTTTACATTTATTAAACTTTTCTTTATCTAAGGATTTATTAACTACATTGCAGAAGACTTCCGCAGCCCTGTTAATGTCCAGTTTGTCTTTTGATAATGATGAAATCACTTTAAACAAGTTTCCATATAAATAATAAACATCCTCAGAGAAGGAAAGCCCTATTTTTTCCATAAGTGCTTTAAGCTGCGAAAGGATATACGAATCGTAGGAGTGCATTATCTCCCTTCCTTCCTGTTTACTCACTTCATTAAATCTGTCTTCAATTGGTATCTCCGCAAGTTCTTCCTCATTTGGTTTTTCTTCATCAGAAAGATTAGGTTTTTTTGTGTCAGAAACAAACGAAGGCTCATCTAACAACTCTTTGTCGCTGCCGCTGGCGGCTTTATCGTTTTTAGTCAACATGTCATCAATGTTAATTGTTTTAACTTTCTTTGATGCTCCGTTAATCGCCTCAACATATTCATCGACGATTTTGTTAACTTGCCCAAAGAAATTGTTTTTTGTTATTTCAGACATAACGCCTTTAAGTAAGGTGGTATATTCTTCAGTATTCTTTGGAGCTATATCATCATCAAACTTTTCAATTCCCCCCTCTTCAAAGAAATGGTGTGTCAAGAGTACCGGAGCAGTAACGAAATCTACTTTGTTATGTTTGGATCCATTCATATACAAATAATCACAGAATTCTATAAATGGATTTAAACGATCAAAATATGGGTGTAGCTCATTCATTTCTTTATCATCTAGTTCAAACAACTTCCGAAGAGATGTTTTATGATAATGATCAGTACATTCATAATACAATTTCGATAGATCGTTTAAATTACCTTCATACTTTCCTTCATTAAAAAGTTTTAATCTCAACAGATAAAAGAACACCCTCATTATTCGGTTGTATATGATCGAAGTAGTATTAGACGCATCTACATCATAATAATTTGAGTTGCTTAAAAAAACACATAATGACAAGGTGCTGTTTTTGCATAATGTATACAATCTTTCTTTGTATTCCGAGAAAACGTCACCATCTTTCATTTCTAATCTCCTTCTAATTTAGACTGTTGTAAATTTCGTTTATAAATTATTTGTTAGTTTGTTTTTGATTATTATATCAACAATCAAAATGATAGAAAACGTTAAATAATCGTCATTAAAACATATTAAAACGCGTCTGTATCCATTCAACGTTATCGTTATCATCATGTATGATCAAACTGTAATGTGTTCCCGCATCAAATTCACCAGTATAGTCGTACTTTCTTAATAATTTAGCAAATTTGAGCCATATTGCAGTGGAAACAAGTTCTTCGGATTCATCAAGACCACTGGCGATGATCCTTCCAAGATGGTCGTCTTTTTCTTCTCTGTCTTCCAAGTCTGTCCATACCCATTCGTAAGGACCTGCGCCATGTTTAAGAAGATATTCAGTCAGATAGTAATCCATGTTTTCGATTGCAACAGAAAGCGGTGTTTCTTCAATAACATGGTCATTTGAATATCCGTCGTTTAAATTTAATCCATTTTCAAGCATCCACTCAATAGCTTCTAAAAGGCCGTCTTTCCTGTGCTCTAAAGGAATACATAGAATGTCTGGAGGAAAATCACCGTAACTGTAACTATTTAAAGTTCTGTAGATTGTTTCTTCAAAGTCTTGATCTTTCTTGTGGTAATAACCGTCAAGCCATGCAGATAGAATACTATTTCTAAAGTAATCATCATGAGCATTTATGTTTTGCCCATTTTTGACCATTTCTTTAAGTGTTCCCAGATCATTATTAAATGCCACTTCAAATGGCGTTTCTTTATAAGGACAGTCGTCCTTCCCATAAGAGACTTTATCTGTTGATCTAAAATTATAGATCCTTTTTCTTTTTGGTTCTGGATTTTCAACTAATCTGATCTCACTTATCTTGTTTTCTTTTTTTGAATAAATAACATGGACGCTGTGCCCGCTGAAGGTTTCTTTTATAAGTTCGTCTTGTTTATCGGTCTTTATGACTTTTCGAGAACAGTTTTTTCTTAAAACAAGTTGGCGTTCATCTTTATCGAATCCATCCATGTTTTCAAGCAACGATTCATCAAGATTAACAAAAAACATTCCTCTTTCATTTGCTTTTTCTTTAAGATCACGATAGTAGACATCAAGCATACTTTTCTCTAACTCGACATTTAAATAATAGAACCAGGTAGCAGGTTCAATAGATATTGGTTCTCCAAATACCTCTTCGTCAAGATCATAATAAGGTATTAATGTATATTCAGGAACAGATTGAAAGTGTTCTATCGTTTTCTCGATCATCATATCTTTGAGTTTAATTTGCTGATATATTTTGTATGTCCTGATGTTGTCTAGATCGATTTCCGGATGTTTATTTGGATCAAACTCTTTTAATGCATCGTTGCCATAACCATCAACAATATAGTATTTAGGACCAGAATCATTCTTATTTACTAATACGTATCGATCGTTGCCAAGACAAATAATGTTTTCTTCATAACTGATGTCTGGATGGAACCTAGGCATCCACCATTTAAGCTCTGATAATCTAGGCATGGTAATCTCCTTTTACTTACTTTATAACATTATCTATTGTCTTCTATACAAAAAATATGCCAGCATTTAGCTTAAAGAATAATGATTCGATTTACCATTCATTAAATACTCATGGAAGCACATATAAAACAAATGCCCTTATCGGGCATTTTTTATTCATCACTTTCAATATAACGATAGGCAGGTCTGATGATACGGTTGGAGAATTCGGTCTCTTCCATACGATGTGCACACCAGCCTACGACTCTGCTTATCGCAAAGATCGGCGTATACAACACTTCATCTATTCCCAGTATCTTATAGATAAGTCCTGAGAACAGGTCGACGTTGGCACAGACGTTTTTAAGATGGTGATTCCTTTCTTTAAGAACGGCCGGTGCCAGTCTTTCGATCTGACACAGCATCTCATACTCCTTATCAAGACCTCTCTTATAGGCAAGATCCTTGGAATACTTCTTGATTATCTGAGCACGGGGATCGGATAAAGTATAGACGGCATGTCCCATGCCATAGATAAGACCGCTCTTATCACCGGTTTTCTTATCCATTATCTTATTCAGATATTCTTTTACTTCTTCATCGTCGTGAATGTCTTTTATGTTTTCCAGCATGTCTTCCAGCTGCTGCATGACTTTCAGATTGGCACCGCCGTGTTTAGGGCCCTTAAGAGAACCGATGGCTGCCGATATGGATGAATAGGTATCGGAACCGGTAGAAGATACGACTCGGTTAGTGAATGTCGAGTTATTGCCGCCGCCGTGATCGGCATGCACCAGAAGACACAGGTCAAGAAGCTTGGCTTCCTCATGGGTAAAGGACTGATCAGGACGGTAGATATCCAGGATATGTTCAGCAGTGCTTAAGCCCTGTTTCGGATAATGGAAGTAGAGCGATTCATGAAGATAGGTATGACGGTAGGACTGGTAGGCATAGATCATCATGGTCGACATCTGTGCTATCAGGTTGATGGACTGTTTCATCAGGTTCTCAAGGCTGGTATCTTCAGCCTTTTCGTCATAGCTGTACATGGTCAGTACCGATCTGGCCATCTTGTTCATGATGTTGGGAGATGGGGCATTCATGATCATGGTTTCCGCAAAGCCTTCAGGCAGTTCGCGGTGTTCTTCGATCATCTTGCGGAACTTATCGAGCTGCTCAGGACTCGGTCTTTTACCGAAAAGCAGTAGCCAGGCTGCTTCTTCAAACATGAACCTGTCTCCGTTCATGGCTTCATCGACGAGTTCCTGCAGATCGATGCCCCGGTAGATCAGCTTACCATCGATGGGGATAATTTCATCGTTTTTCTTTTCATAGCCGACAACATCGCAGATGCTGGTAAGACCGGCCAGTACGCCGGTACCGTCGGAATTTCGCAGGCCTCTTTTGACTCCGTATTTTTCCGAGAGTTCCGCATCGATATGGTTGTTGGCACGGTATTCATTGCACAGCAAAGAAAGTTCTTCTTCACTTAATTTCTGGACATCAGGATACAGCATTTCTTTCCCTTTCCTTTCGATAGTAATTGATGAGACAGCCATCCAGAAGGATCTTCTTTTCTTCGGCAGTGAGCTGTCCTAAAGACAGTTTCGTCTGTGTGATACCGTCTTCATTCAGGATATATGCAGATACAGGAAGATCATCGGTTATGGCCTTACGGATGTCTTTGACATATACCCAGTTTCCTTCTTTAAACAGTTCCTTATCTTCGCAGATAAAAGGCAGGATGCCCCAGTTGATACAGTTGGAACGGTATCTCTTGGTGGCATATTCTAATGCGAAGTTGGCAAGACCGCCAAGGACTCTCTGGCAGGAAGCCGCCTGTTCACGGGCTGAACCGTCACCCGGCTTATTCGCATAGATGGCCGATCCCATCTGGACATCGGTGCTTAAACCGTTTTCCATAAGCATATCGCTCAGCGGTATTTCCTTCATGTTTTGGACTTCTTTGGCTTTCCTGACGTAATCAGGATCCCTTCTTGACAGGGTAAATTCTGCCAGCCTTAAAGGATTGGAACGGAAACTTGAAGTCTCACCTGAAGGAATGAGTTCATCAGTCGTGGTGACCGGATCGTCGATATGACTTACGATCTTTATCAGCAGGTTATCTTTTAATTCCGGAATGGCAGGCCAGTCTTTGATGTTCGGACCATAGATGAGTTCTTCATCCTTCCTGGCTTTGCCGTAACCGTTGTATACTCTTTCCGCATAGATGTTCTTATTGAAAGCAGACGGTTCGATTTCAATATTCAGATCAAGGTCTGTGGCAGCGGTAAGGATGCCGTCATTCGCAACGGTGGCTGCGATCGATCTGGCATCCATCAGGGCCACCAGCGCCAGCTGTCCCTCGTTCGGCTTGGAACCTTCGCGGTTAGGGAAGTTTCTGGTGGTATGACGGATGGAAAGTTCGCCGTTGGCAGGCACATCACCGGCACCGAAACACGGTCCGCAGAAAGCTTCGCGGTAGATGGCACCGGCCTCGATCAGATCACTGACGATGCCTTTGGAGATCAGCTGCTGGGATACCGGCAGAGAATCGGGATAGACGCTGAGTCTGAGGGATCCGTTGCCGATATGCCTGCCTTTCAGGATCGCGGCAGCAGCACAGATATTCTCATAGATACCGCCGGAACAGCCGGCGATCACAGCCTGATCCGCACGGATGTTTCCTTCTTTATCGATCTTGGATAAAAGATCGATCTTTACATCGCCTTTTACCTGTCCGGCTATTTTCTCTTCAGCCTTCTTTAGATAATATTCAGGTCTGCCTTTAAGTTCATTGATGCTGACGGCGAGACTTGGATGCATCGGTAAGGCGATCATCGATTCCACTTCGCTCAGATCCAGATCGATGCAGCAGTCATAACAGGCGCCGTCTTCCACCTTCAGTTCATGGTAATCATCTGCACGTCCATGGATCTCATAATATTCCTTGGTCTTATCATCGGTCTCCCAGATGGAACTCAGGCAGGTCGCTTCGGTCGTCATGACATCGATACCGTTGCGGAAGTCTTGGGAAAGACCGTGGATGCCCTCTCCGGCGAATTCCATAACGGCATTCTTCACAAAGCCGTTATCGTAGGTATGGGCTATCAGGTCCAGAGCCACATCATGAGGTCCGATGCCGTTTCTTACTTTGCCATGGACATAGACGAGCACGACTTTCGGATAAGGGATATCGTAGGTCCTGCCGACCAGCTGTTTGGTCAGTTCGCCTCCGCCTTCACCGATGCCCATGGTACCCAGAGCACCGTAGCGGGTATGGGAATCGGAACCCAGGATCATCTTTCCGCAGCCCGTCATCATCTCGCGGTTATAGCTGTGTATTACCGCATAGTGCGGCGGTACATAGATGCCGCCGTATTTCCTGCATGCCGAAAGCGCAAAGCGGTGATCGTCTTCATTGATGGTCCCGCCTACCGCACATAAGGAGTTATGACAGTTGGTAAGCACATACGGAAGATCGAATTCTTCGATACCGCTGGCTCTGGCGCTTTGGATTATATTGACATAGGTGATATCGTGGGAAGTCAGGGAATCAAAGCGGATATGCAAAAGATCCTTATCACGGTGATCATCATGTTTATCAAGGATCTTGTAGGTCAAAGTCTTGCGGTAGCCGTCTTTGTCTTTTTCTTCAGCAGCTTCCGGTCTGCCGTTTCTTATCATTACAGGATGATCATAAAGCTTCATTTTCTATCCTCTCCCTGATGGCAGCCGTAAATTCCGCAGTGGAACAGTTACCGCCGACATCCTTGGTCTTTATACCGTCTTTAATGCAGTCTCTGATGGCTTTTTCCAGAACAGAGGCCTTATCAGACATACCGTTGTCTTTAAGCAGCATCGCCAAAGCCAACAGGATGGCGCTTGGATTGGCGATCCCCTTACCGGCAATATCCGGTGCTGAGCCGTGAACGGCTTCATAGATCCTGACATTGTCGCCGATATTGGCGCTTGGCGCAAAACCAAGTCCGCCCACCAGACCGGCACACAGATCGGAAATGATATCACCGTAGAGATTAGGGGCGACCAGCACATCATATTGGCACGGATCGCTTACCAGCTTCATGCATAAGGCATCGATGATTACGCTGTCATTCATGATATCGGGGTATTCTTTACTGATCTTGGTGAAACAGTCCAGGAACAGACCGTCTGTCAGTTTCATGATATTTGCCTTGTGGACACAGGTCACTTTCTTGCGGCCATTCTTCCGGGCATATTCAAAGGCATAGCGGATGATCCTTTCGCTGGCTTGTCTCGTGATTATCTTTAAACCGTGGGCTGTATCTTCATCCAGCATGTCTTCGATGCCTTTATAAAGGTCTTCGGTATTCTCTCTAATTATTACCAGATCGACATCTTCATAGCGGGAAGCCACTCCTTCAAATGTCGATACCGGTCTTACATTGGCATAGGTGTTGAAATTCTGTCTCAGATAGACATTGATGCTTCGAAAGCCGGTACCGATAGGGGTAGCTGTCGGTCCTTTTAAAGCGATATGACATCTGGCAATCTCTTCCAGCAGACCGTCTTCCATCAGTTTATTATCCGATGCATAATAATCGGCTCCGGCTTTATATTCGATCCATTTGATATCGCATTTTAAAGCATCTGAAACCGTCTTTACACTTTCGGAAATCTCTTTTCCAATACCGTCGCCGGGTATCAATACTACATCCATATACGTACCACCTTAATCTATTATTCTATTTTATATCAACCGTTTTGTGATTTCATCGTCTTTCCTCCTTATCCATAAAGAGGAAGAAAAAAAGCTCCCATAGCGATGACGGAAGCTTTATGCATACATGTTCCCATCATCCAAGCTTTAGCACCTTACCACAGGCAGGTTGCTGTGCAGTCACAGGGCTTGTCCCTCGTACACTCTTTATGGTAATTAAATGATATTGCAGCACTCTTTGTGTCAATTGAGTGTTTACATATATTAAAAATCTGGTATTATTAGGCTACAAGCAGAATCTGTGCGTAGATAGCATCCCAAATCTAGTTGTCCGGAGGCAATTGTAGCCCGAGGCCCAGCTTAATTTGCGGATAGGACCTTCTAAGCACGGGCAGCAACATTGCTGACATCTGCTTGTTTTTATTTCTTGGATTAAGAAAGTTTTTTGATCGTTTACTTTATAGATACAGCGCCTCTTTTAATCCCACATGATCCCTGTGCTTTCATCAAAGGCAAGCTCTCCATTGCAATCAGGACATTTAAGATGAAGTTTGTGGAATGATTCCCAATCATGTTCCCCATACTGTTTCATGGCTTTCTTGCATTCAGGGCAGACATGTCTGTATCGCCTGATGAGTTTATAATCTTCTTTACTCATCAGTCCCCAGGGATCATATCCCCATTCTCTTACTGTTTTATCACCGCGCTGCTGTTCCAGCAGATCCTCAAGGTCCTTTGGTGCATAGATCGATAATTTAGGACCAAATTCCCATCTTCCGCAATTTCTGCAGTAATACAGATAGTTTTCGGCTTTGATGATGTAATACTCGTTTTCAGACATTATCCTCCTCCACTCATCACCTAATTCACCGCTAAGAGCTGCCTGCCTCAGCTTCTGACATTCATCCGAATATCCGAAACCGAGCCCGAAACTCATCCCGTATTCTTTACCGCAATCCTTGCATCTGAATACATAACCTGTTCCCATCAGCTTTCCATCTCCTTTCTGACAAGTTCTCTGATCCTTTCGATTATACTGGAGGACAGATCATCCGGAAATACCACGAAATACTGATCATCAAAATGCAGATCCTTTCCGTGTATATACCTGTTTCTGATGTATAATCCCAAACCAAAGTGCAGAGTATCATCAGGATTATCGTAGATGTACTGCCTGTCTTCATTTTTGAGTCTTTTGAACTCCTTCTGAGCTACAGATTCGATAAATTCTTTTTCTTTCATATCCATCTCCTTCTGTCTGTATAGTATTGGAATAATGATCATCTTTGGTTGCCTGGGAAGCAACATCTTCATTGCACTAAAAAACCGTCTGTTCGACGGTTTTTGATCTATTGGAATAAATGTTCCCTTACTTCCACTGATAGACCCAGACAGTCTCACCTGATGATGTGGAGAAATAAATCCTGATCTCATCATTGTTTTCGTTCTTCTCAGGAACTTTGAAACGCACGCAATCTGTCATATATGGCACGAATGCCCGGCCTGTAAGCGTATTGCCTCCGGCATATATTCCGTCAGCAGAATCATTTGCGCCGGTATCGGAAGTCGCATTGAAGGAACTCGGAACGGTAAGATTACAGCTCATGTAAGCGTTGGTGATCGGTTCACCGTCTGAAATGACATCGGCAGTGATGTTGATGGCTATCTCATCGCCGGGCTTTAATGTCGTCGGCAGTTCATCCATCTTGCATCTGAAGGTCATTACTGCGTGATATGATGAATCAAAATCATTTTCCCACTGAGTCACGTATTCCGTTCCTTCACCCACATAAGTGATGGAGTTATCTGATTTGACGACGTCGTCACTGGTTTCCGAATATGTCTCGACAAGCTCCCAGTGATCACCCGGGGCTTCAGGCATCTTACAGGCGGAAGTATCTTCCATGACGCTGACCTTAAGTCCTGTCTCAAAGCCGTTTTCATCTTTACCCAGTATCGTTATCTCATATCTGGTGTTCTCGTCATGTTTATGTTCACCCGGTGTGACGAGCTGCAGTTCAGGTATTTTGAATTCATAATCGCTAAACCCGGCACCGCTCCATTTTTCCTGCACCTTTTCATAGTTATATACCAGCTGAGCCAGCTCTTCCCTCGTAAGGCAAGTGCCGGTGCAGGCTTCCAAGGCAAGATGGAGCTTTTCTCTGTTCACTTCTAAAGTTGCCTGTCTCCTCTCTCCTTCAGTCGGTGCCGTACATCCTGTTACGATTATCAGTCCGATTATAAGCAATACTACCGGCAAATGGTTAATGCATCTTTTCATATTTCTCTCCTTATAAACTCATTATACTTTTTTATGCTGTTATAAGGAAACTGCTGCCTTGTGTCCTACAAGCATTGATGGTGTTAATATATTGTCATGAGCGATGCATGCATCATTCCCATCGGATCAGGCTCTACAGGCAACTGCTTCTATATCGAGATGGGAGGACATCCTTTACTGATCGATCTGGGCATGGGCTACCGTAAAGTCAATGCGGCACTTGGGAAACACGGAAGGCATATCGAAGACATCGAAGCCGTATTTCTTACCCATGGGCACGGCGATCACGTCAGGGCTGCTGAAGCTTTATGTAACCACATAAGCGCACCGGTCTACAGCGATGCCTCTTCCTTTTATCCGATCAGAAAAACAGATAACAGGAAAGTGTCTCTGGAAACCGATAAGGAATACGAGATCCTGGAAGGACTGAAAGTCACGATGTTCACGGTGCCTCATGATTATGTGAAGACCTGCGGATTCTCTTTCTGTACTGATGGATACAGGCTGTCCTATCTGACTGACTGCGGAGCCCTCAGTGACTATATCTTTGAACACATCTGCGGCAGTGATGCGGTGATCATCGAAGCCAATCATGACCTGGACATGCTGAAGGAAGGACCATATCCTTTCTTCCTTAAAAAGCGTATCCTTTCGATACACGGCCATCTTTCTAACGAAGACTGTGCGAAGTGCGTCGACAGACTCTATGAAAGCGGCACCAGGTCCTTTATCCTGGCCCATCTTTCCAGACAGAACAATACCCCTGAGGCAGCCAGAAAGACCGTTGAGGTAGTTTTAGGAGACAGAGAACACTTCCTTTATGTATGTCCTGATGAAGGTGATGACTTGCTTATTCTGTAAAAGAAGTATAATGAAATAGCGGACACTTAGCTCAGTCGGGAGAGCACCTGCTTCACAGGTAGGGGGTCAAGGGTTCGAGTCCCTTAGCGTCCACCATCGCATACTAAAAGTGCCTTTGCAGGCACTTTTTATATCAGTAATTACAGAATTCTTAAAAGTATTTCTCTGTATTGAACGCTGTGTTTAGAAACCGAAATCGGTATTGTAGGCCACGACGTTGACGTGATGGACACCGATGATCTTCTGGATCTCATCCATCAGCTGCTTCGTATCGCTCTGATAGGCGATCTCATAGGTGGCTTCCACCATGCCCTTGGAATTGGTGGTGCGGCTCTTGAGTTTCTTGTTCTTGAGCTCTTCAAGTTTCTTCTCGACTTCTGCTTCAGAGGTATTCTGATAGGAAATGACCAGCAGATACTCGGATTTGGCTTTGGCTTCCTTGAGATAGTAAAGGTAGTAGCACAGCCCCAGCACCAGCGATCCGAACAGGGCTATCGCATATAATCCGGCACCGGACATGATGCCCAGGGTTATCGCCCAGAACATGAAGGCCGTATCTACCGGATCCTTGACGGCCGTACGGAAACGGACGATGGAAAGGGCACCGACCATACCTAAGGATAGTGACAGGTTGGAATTGATGGTCCTGATGATCATGGCCGCCACCATTGAAAGCAGGACGATGCTTAAAGGTAACGCATGATTGTATACGACCCCGGTAAAGGTCTTGCGGTAGATCAGGATGATCAAAAGGGCACCGATGAATGACACGATGAGACTGATGGCTATCATCTCGACGGTCACCGGTCCGTTAAACTGTGATGAGAAGAAATCTTCTAATATCTGTAACATGTTTTGCCTCCTTTATTGTATGCTCTGACAGGCTACGAACTTGCTGAAGGACTGTCTGAGCATCGGTATCGAACTTAGTACTTTGACTATCGGTTCCGGCAGGAACTCGTTGTATTTGACTTCCAGGACTATGCCTTTGTCATGATAGAGATCAAAGGTAACGATGTCCTTATTGAAGAAGTCGTGGGAATATCTTCCGCTGCGCAGTTCCTCGTCAAAGGTGATGCGGACATCGCTTACTGGAAGGACATAGGCCAGACGCCTGTAATCGACGATGACGGCCGGTTTGAGATGCTTGCTCAAGGCTGCCGCCAGGAACTTTTTAAAGAAAGGATCCGCGGTATCGATGAGGTCATAACGGCCTTCCAGAAGCTGCAAGGCCTGTTCATAGGAGATTCTGCAGCTCTCCTTATAGGTCATGTCCTCGTCCTTGTGCTTGCATTCCAGTACCAGATAGCTTTCATCGAAGTTATACATGCGTAAACGGTACTTGGAACGGAATTCCACGCCGTCGACCTTTTCCAGATATGCGGATGAGTTGTCGTCATCGAAGTAGACGCTGCGGATCTGATAGGAATATTCACTGGAAACGGAATGACTGTCCAGATACATCAGGGCTTTAAGCTGCTGTTTCAGTAAAGCGGCCTTGCCTTTTGACAGCATGTATTTCAGTTCATAACGGTATTCTATTGCCATAAGTCACCAAACCGTTCCTTCATCTGATCGTTGCTGAGACCGAAGAAGCTCTTCGTCTGCTGCAGAAGAATGGCCGGACGGTTCTTCAGGAAGTTCCTGAGGAAGTCGACGGATTCTTCGTAGTGGGCCCTTGAAAGATTCCAGCGTTCAAGATTGTGTTCCATTTCCGGTTCCAGCATCTCATGTATCTCTTCAAGACGCTTGACCGTTATATCGGGATTCCAGGTATACTGCAGGTTATAGGCCAGTCTTTCCAGCCACAGTTCCCTGAACCTGGCGTTTTTAAACAGGTTGCGGATGATGGTATTCTCGAAATGATTGGTACCGCCCATGCCTTCGATATTGGTCATATGCTGGGTGTAGTAGTTGACGTTGATATTGTAGAAGGCATAATCCTGGTCATAGTAGATGTAATGCCACTTACCGTCATCATATTCATCGCTCTGATAGAAACGGCAGTTGAGGATATCGTTGTTGGTAGTGAAGGTCTCGGCTATCCAGTAATCACAGAGTTCTTCCATGTCGAGATGTTCACAGAGATAGTCGTAGTTTTCGTCCTTGCTGATGTCGTGGGTGTTGCAGAAGTTACGCAGTTCATTGTAGCCCGCATTGCTGCCGGCGGTCACCTGTCCGTCGATCCTGGCGATATTCACGGTCTCAGCCGGGATGTTGAAGTGCTCTTCGATGAAGGACTTGTTGATCTTCTCGCGGATGTTGTATAGACCCCAGTAGTTGCCGTTGATGTAGACGACACAGGTCTTGTAGGCCTGCACTTCGACGTCGGTATAATCATCCACCAGCGAAGTGCTCAGGATATCCCGCATGTAGGCTTCCGTCCAGTCGGTGGATCCGGTCCTTAAGACCAGGGCCTGATAGACGCTGTTGTCACGGTTGTCGAAGATCTTGTAGTTAAGCTGTGAAGGACCGAATTCCTTGGAGAAACGCAGGGCATAGGATTTCTTGGTCTGCCAGCGGGCATTACCGCCGAAAGCCGAGATCGAGCAGGGAATGGAGAAGCCTCCGTCTTCCTCATAGAAATCGACGTAAGCCTGATATTCCAGACCCTTGGTACCTGCGTTGGCATTGAGATAATAAAAATCGACCGGATCGATAGTGATGCTCATTACCGGAAGATCGTGGTCCCCTTTGATGATGTATGAAGCATAGACGGCAGGACTGTCCATTGCGCCCTCAGCTGCCGATATCGCCCTTACGACCATGGTCTTATCTATAGAAACAGGCCCGTTATACATCTGGGAATAACGGGTCGGCAGGCTTCCATCAGTAGTGTAATAGACAGTACCGGGTCCGCTTATCGACAGCGTAAGCCCGTTATCATAAATGCCGGCATCCATGGAAAGCTCCGGAGAAGCCATCTGGGTTCTGACACCGCTGCCGTTTTCGGCAAACGGAGTAGGACCCGCATAATAGAAGAAACCGTCATCCGCCCCTCTGCCATAGCTGTAGTCATAAGGCAGTTCCGGTATGAAGACGCAGTCGATCACGTTTCCGTTCTTGCTGAGGTAAAGCGAAGAAAGATCCGAGAGCTTGAAGCCCAGATGATAATAGGTATCGTTGCTCAACGAGGCATCGCCTGAACACATCAGTACGATGAATTCGCCGCTTTGCAGTTCGATATCCGGAAGGGCATATGCCGAAAGATCCTTGTCGTCCTTGGACAGACAGTAATCGGACAGATCTATCGTATCCTTGGAATTATTTTTTAATTCGACCCAGTCATAGTGTTCATAGCCGTTATGCGGCAGGTAGCTGTCGTTTTTGGTCATGACCTCGTTTATGATGAGCGTGTCGGGATTCTTCAGTGCTTTCTTCTGGAAGCTTTCAACTCCCTGGACCGTATTGGCATAACCCGGAGAGATGATGGCGCTGCTGTAATACGACCCGTTTTCATCACGCATCATCGCAACGCCGTTTTTGAGATCGGTATAGGTAAAGATGTCTCTGATCTTGTTCCCTTCGCTTAAGATGACGTTTCCGGAAGGACCGTCAAAATCGATATTGTTTTCACCGAAGTAAAGGCAGTATGTTTCACCGCTTCTGATACTTACCGCAGGCAACCGGTAACGGAAAGGAACGGTTTCATTTCCGGAAAGATAGAACGAAGAAAGGTCTATCGTATGATCGGAAACATTAAGCAGTTCGATATAGCCGTCCTTCATACCGTCAGGATCGGGGTAATTGCCTTTTTCCTTAAGCAGCAGTTCGTTGATGACGACATCAGCCTTTTCGTCGGAATAAAGAGAAGCGATATAGCTGTCTCTTCCTTTTTCGTCATTGGAAAAGCCCGGAGTGGCGATATCGCTGATGAACCACTGTCCGTTGGCGTCTCTCATCATCGTCTGGTTCTTGCTGAGCCTGACGGTATTTACCGCATCGACGACCTTGCCGTTATGATTTACCAGGAAGAGTTCCTCGCCGCCGTTGGCCTTAAGACGGAACGGCGCATTGAGGCCGTCTTCCAGCCTTCCGGTCAAAGATACGACCAGGTATTCACCGGAGCCGATCTCAACATCGGAAAAGAGCCATTTTACGGTATTGCTTTTATCGGAAAGGCCGTAGCCGTTTAGATTGATCGTATGACCGGTACCGTTATACAGTTCGAGATAATCGCAGATATCACCTTTGTCACTGACATAGATACCGGAATTATTGGACATGACCTCGCTTATCACCAGTTCACGGATGTTGTTTTCACTTTGAGCCGGAAGCTCTTTTTCCTTTATCGAACCCATGCCGCTGTCTTTGATAAAAAGGCTCAGCCCAAGAAAAACGACTAGTCCGAAGAGGATCCCGGCTATCAGAAGAAGATCAGTCTTTTTCTTTCTGTTAATTTTTTTCATTACCTTTTTTATAATAGCACAAACAGAGAGTAAGCATTCTCTAAAAGCATAGATTTATAAGGGCAGAAGCCGAGGGAATATACACTGTTATCGTAAAAGAAAACCGGCATGATGACCGGTATCTTTTTATTTGGCAGCCTCCCATATCATCTCCGATATGGTCGGATGAGGATGGACGACCTCGGCAAGTTCACCTATGGTCATTTTCTTTTCCACGGCTATCGCCAGTTCGCCTATCAGTTCGGTAGCGTGCGGACTTATGATCTGGCCTCCGACTATCACGTCATTGACGGTGATCAGCTTTACGAAGCCGCTTTCGGCATTTTCTATGAGGCAGCGGCCGTTGGCACCGGTCAGGTATTTGGATACCCTGTATTCTGTGCCTTCAGCTTTCAGCTGTTCCTCACCTGTTCCGACACCGGCGATCTCCGGATCGGTATAGACGCAAGATGGGATGACGGAGAGATCGTTCGTCATATCTTTTTTCAGGATCATGTCGATGACGTTTTCTCCCTGGCCTTGTGCAAAATGAGCCAGCTGGATATTGTCTTCACCGGCATCACCGATCACATAGATGTTGTCAAAAGAAGTCTTGCCGTCCTTATTGACGACGCCTCTGTTTATCGCAAGATCAAGTTCAGGACCGCAGAGATCAGCGACATTGGCTTTTCGGCCGGCAGCGATCAGCACTTCATCAGCTTCGATGGCCTGCTCGTTTCCGTTTTTATCGCTGTAGTATACGGTCTTTCTGTCATCCTGTTTTTCGATACGCAGGACTTTAACGGAAGTTGAAACTTCGATGCCTTTTTTCTTGAAGAACATGCCCAGTCTTTGGCCCAGTTCCTTGTCCATTACCGGAAGCAGGCGGTCTGCCAATTCCAGTATGGTGATCCGTGTACCGAAGGCGGATAACGCATCGGCGATCTCACAGCCAATGACACCGCCCCCGATGATGATCATCCCGGAAGGGAGAGCGAAGCTCTTTTCAAGTATGTCATCGGAAGTAACGCAGTGTTCGATACCTTCGATCGGAGGCTTCGATATGCAGGATCCGGTCGCTATGATTATGTTTTCACCTTCATAGCTTTCACCGTTACAGGTGACAAGATGCGGTGAAACGATCATTGCCTGTCCTTCGACGATATCGACCTTGGCGGCTTTGAGGCGTTTCTCGATCCCGCTCCTCAGTTTCTCTACGACTTCATCACGACGGGCTTCCACCTTGCCGTAGTCAAAGGAAAGGCCTTCGGTATTAACTCCGAAGAGTTCGCCGTTTCCGGCGTTACGGTAGTATCTTGAAGATTCGATGAGGGACTTCGTCGGGATGCAACCCCTGTTGAGACAGGTACCGCCGATCTTGTCTTTTTCAAAGAGGACTGTCTGTAATCCGTTTCCGGCAGCCTTTAATGCGGCCGTATAGCCTCCGGGACCGCCTCCGATGATCATTACGTCATATCTCATTGCATACCTCCAGTATCAGACCGGCGATCTCTTTCAGCTCGCGGTCTTCGATGTTTCTTAATTCAGAAAGCGTTCTGCCGGCAAGTTTCTTATCGACGCCCTTATAGGCATCGATATCCAGAGCATCGCTGTAAAGCGAAAGCCTGCTGATCGTGTCGCCGTCCATTTCAAAGGCGACTCTTAGCGTCGTTCCGTTTATCCTTTTTTCACCGGTATAGGAAGCAGGTCCATTTTTTCCGTAACACCATACGGGATCGGAAAAGTCCTTTTCCAGTCCCTTGACGTATCCGGGATCTTCTATGGCATAAGGTACGGAAAGACAGTCATAGTGTTCTTCGGCTGCAAGGATCAGTGCCTTCTTTAACGAATCGACAGATATGTCTTCCTTTACTTCCTTAAGATTGATGACACGGGAACGGACGGATGCCACGTTCTTGGCAGACAGCTTTACGGCAGACACCTTCAGGTATCCGGCAAGGTCGTCTTCACTGACATCGATCATCAGCGTGCAGTGATGAAGACAGTTTTCCTTTCCTTTATAGAAGGCATGTCCGGAAAACTTCCGTCCCCTGACCAGCAGATCATTTCTTCCGTTCCTTTCGGCTTCGATGCCTAAACGTTCCAGTGCCTTAAGAATTATGTCGGCCTGAGCAGCACTGTCGTAGATATCTTTATGACAGATAAAAGACACGTTCAGGTTGCCCCGGTCATGGTAGACGGCTCCGCCGCCCGTTATCCTGCGGGCAAGGTATCCGCCGTCGGACTCGAGCTTCTCGGTATCACACTCGCTGTAGGCATCCTGATTCCTGCCGATAAAGACCGTTTTTTCGTTCTGCCATAAAAACAGCGTTACTTCGTTTTTACCGGTCCTTTCCAGCAGGTATTTTTCCAGAGCCTGATTGTAATGCGGATAAAAGGAATCCGACTCCAGAATAAGCAGCTTATTCATCAAAGCTGTATTTCAGTACCGGTTCACGGGCAGCCTTCGTCTCGTCAGGTCTGCCGATCGGGCAGTGATGCGGAGCACCGTGCAGATATTCAGGATCATCATGAGCCTTTTCAAAGAGATCGAGATAGATCTTAACGGCTTCATCGATGACTTCTCTGCTTTCCGTTTCCGTCGGTTCGAACATCAGTGCTTCATGAACGATCAGAGGGAAATACATTGTCGGCGGATGGATGCCGTAATCAAGGGATCCTTTGGCAATGTCCATGGCGGAAACGCCCGTTTCCTTCTTCAGGTCTTCAAGGCATAATACGAATTCATGCATGCAGGTCTGATCGTAAGCGACATGATAATGGTCTTTCAGCCTGTGCATCATGTAGTTGGCATTGAGCACAGCCTTGCCGCTGGCTTCCCTGATGCCTTCCTTACCCAGAGTAAGGATATAAGACAGAGCCTTTACGACGACCAGGAAGTTGCCGTAATAGGTACGGACCTGACCCAGAGACTTTTCCGGATCGGAAAAGACATAGGAACCGCCTTTCTTTTCGACCATATGGCATGGCAGATATTTCCTGAGGAATTCCTTACAGCCGACAGGTCCGCTACCCGGACCGCCGCCGCCATGCGGAGTAGCGAAGGTCTTATGGAGATTGAGATGAACGCAGTCAAAGCCCATGTCACCGGGCCTTACTCTGCCCATGATCGCATTGAGGTTGGCTCCGTCATAGTAGCAGAGGCCTCCGGCTTCATGGATTATCTTCGTGATCTCCAGGATATTCGGATCGAAGAGTCCCAGAGTATTAGGATTCGTCAGCATGAGTCCGGCCGTATCTTTTCCGACAGCGTTCCTAAGCGCTTCCAGATCGACGCCGCCGTTCTCATTGGAAGGAATGTTTACGACTTTGAAGCCGGCCATTACCGCACTGGCCGGATTGGTACCGTGAGCGGAATCCGGAACGATGATGACGTTCCTTTCGCTGTCGCCTCTTTCCTGATGGTATTTTCTTATCAGTAATAAACCGGTATATTCGCCATGGGCACCGGCTGCCGGTTCAAAGGTCAGGGCATCCATGCCGGTAATGCGGCATAATAACTCTTCGGTCTTATAAAGGACTTCCATTGCACCCTGCACGCTTTCCGCAGGCTGCAAAGGATGGATCTGGGTGAATCCTTCAAGGGAAGCGATCTCTTCGTTTATCCGCGGATTGTATTTCATCGTACAGGAACCAAGAGGATAGAATCCGTCATTGACACCGTGCGTCTGCTTGGCAAGTTCCGTATAATGTCTTCCCAGATCGACTTCCGATATTTCCGGCAGATGCAGTCTGCTCTTACGCAGGTACTTTTCATCAGGCATTCTGTTTCCGGTATCGGCTTTCGGAAGATAGTTCATTCCTCTTCCGCTTACGCTTCTTTCAAACAGGAGTTTCATTATAAGACCTCCTTTATGGCATTGATAAGTTCGTCGATCTTATCTTTACCATTGAGTTCCGTGGCACACCACAGGATCTTTCCTTCAACGTTCAGACCTGAGAGTACTCCCTTTTCAGTGAGCTTATTCTCCAGAACGGAGGCATCCACAGGACTGTCCGTCAGGAACTCGTTGTAGTATTCGCCCTTATCCGTTCTCTTGAAACCGATCTTCGCCAGCTCTTCTTCGAGATAATGGGCATTGTTGTAGGAAGACAAGGCAACGTTTCTTAAGCCTTCCGGTCCCATGGCTGCCAGATATACGGAAGCGGTCATGGCACAGAGCGCTTCGTTGGAACAGATGTTGCTGGAAGCCTTCTCTCTGCGGATATGCTGTTCTCTGGCCTGTAAGGTCAGGACGCAGGCTCTTCTTCCTTCGTGGTCAGTCGTTTCGCCGACTATCCTTCCCGGAAGCTTACGCATCAGTTCCTTGCGGCAGGTCATGAAACCAAGATACGGCCCGCCAAAAGCCATCGGCAATCCAAGCTGCTGGCCTTCGCCGACGGCGATGTCGACGCCCATCTCACCTGGTGTTTTATAAAGTGCCAATGAGATAGGATTGCATCCTTCGACTATTAAAGCCTTGTTTTCATGCATGATGACAGCCATGTCTTCCACGTCTTCGATAAGTCCGTAGAAATTAGGACTTTCCACATAGAAACCGGCTGTCTTTTCATTTATCTTCTTTTTAAGGTCTTCGATATCGGTCTTATGATCCTTACTGTTTACCATCGTCAGTCTGACATCACGGCTTTCACAATATGTTTTAATGACGGTCAGCACTTCCGGGTTTATAGTTTCGGTTACCAGGAATTCGTTACGGTTCCTGTCCAGCGTCATAAAGACCGCTTCAGCGGCAGCGACAGCACCGTCATAAACGCTCGCATTGGAAACATCGAGTCCGGTAAGTTCGCAGATCTGCGTCTGATATTCGAATATGGACTGCAGAACGCCCTGTGATATTTCAGCCTGATAAGGCGTATATGCCGTAAGGAATTCTTCCTTGGAAGTGATGGTCTTTACGATCGAAGGAATGTAGTGCTGATAGACTCCCGCTCCTCTGAAGATCGAAGAGTAAACGGTATTCTTATCAGCCAGTGCCTTCATATCCTTAAAGACTTCATATTCGCTTTTACCTGAAGGAATATCCAGATCTTTCAGTCTGGCTGCTTCAGGCACCATCGAATAGAGATCGTCGGTACTCTTAAGACCGATCTCTTTCAGCATCTCTTCCTGTTCCTTTACGGTTTCAGGAATGTAACGTCCCATTATTATTCCTCGCTTGCGCAGAGCTGTTCATAGGCTTCCGCATCCAGAAGCTCGTCTTCGCCGGTAACGTTTTCGACCTTGACGAACCAGGCACCGTAACAGTCGTTGTTGACGAGTGCCGGATCATCGGTCACGGTATCGTTTACTTCAGCTACAGTTCCGCTTACCGGTGAATAGACATCACTTACGGCCTTTACCGATTCAACGTCACAGAAGGCTTCGCCGGCTTTGACTTCATCACCGACAGACGGCAGATTTACGAAGACGATATCGCCTAAGGCATCCTGAGCATAATCGGTCAGACCTACGACATAAAGGCCGTTCTCTTCCTTTACCCATTCATGGGTCTTTGTGTACTTTAATTCTTTAGGACAGTTAAACATTTCTTTTCCTCCTGTTTATTTCTCTCTTTTATAGAAAGGCATCGGAACGACCTCCGCCTTTAATCTTCTTCCTCTTACGTCTACTTCGACTACCGTACCGAGTTCCGCATATTTCTTATCGATCAGAGCCATGGCTATCGATGTCTTAAACAAAGGCGAGAAGGTACCGCTGCTGGTATGGCCGATCTTCTCTTCGCCGATATAGACGTCCTGATGTTCCCTGAGCACGCCCTTGTCGATGATGCGCAGACCGACACGGGTGATCTTCGGTTCGCCTCTTTCCAGAATTCCTTTCTTGCCTACAAAGTCTTTCTTGGCCATCTTTACGCCGAAATCAAGACCGGTCTCCAAAGGCGAGATCGTTTCATCCATCTCATGTCCGTAAAGCGGCATCGAAGCTTCCAGTCTTAACGTATCCCTGGCACCCAGACCGCAAGGTCTCAGTCCGTATTCTTCGCCTTCCTTAAGCAGAAGATCCCAGAGCTTCATGGCATTCTCGTTAGCCGTATAGATCTCATAGCCGGCTTCGCCGGTATAGCCCGTATAGGATATGATGCAGTTCATGCCGCCCACAAGGACGTCTCTTTTGGCGGTGTAGTACTTTTCCGGAATGTCTTCTTCCTTCATGACCTTACGGATGATGTCTCTGGCTTTAGGACCCTGTAAGGCCACCTGGGCAATGCTGTCGGAAATGTCTTCGATTTCCGTATCGGCCAGTATGTGTTCCTTCATGAACGCAAAGTCCTTATGACGATTGGAAGCGTTGACTACTATAAAGTAATCTTCCTCACCGAACTTGTAGACCAAGAGATCGTCTACCGTTCCGCCGTCTTCATAGCACATCACGCTGTAACGTACCTTGCCTAGAGGCATATTCGTAAAGTCGTTGGTCAGAAGATGATTGAGCGATGCCAAAGCACCCTTGCCCCTGAATGTGATCTCTCCCATATGGGATACGTCAAAAAGTCCGCATTCTGTTCTTACGGCCATGTGTTCCGCTATGACGCCTTCATACTGCACGGGCAGAAGATAACCGGCAAACGGCACGATCCTTCCCCCGGCCTTCACATGGGCATCATAGAGAGGTGTTTTCAGTTCCATTGTGTTCCTCCTGAAAAAGACAGAAAAATGTTCTGCCTCTGTTTCTTTACCTGAGAGATTCTCCCGGTGTGGGATTGCTCCTTTGGTGCATATTAAATTGCTCTCCAGAGTCTGTCCGAAACCAGTCCTTTTACCTGAGAGTTTCTTCCCCTTCGGTGTTTCATAATTGAAATCTCTCCTGGTTTCTTCATCCAGTTCTTTACTTAATTTTATCACGAGCGGATAAGACTTAAACGGGTAATATTCAGGGTTTTTGATCTAAAGGCAGATGGCGCATGGATTATAATTAAAGAAAGATGCCTGGGGGAAACAATAATAAAGGTATATGCATATCCAAAGAGACCGCCAGAAGATTCCTGCTCATGAAACAGGGGCTTTTCGGTGACCATATATTCGAGAAGAAACGGGGTGCTTACGAATATGTAAGACAGGCCGGATGCATACAGTATGACCCTGTTGACCATATAGGCAGGAATGCCGAACTGACCCTGCAGTCAAGAGTCAAAGGCTTTAAGAAGAAAGACCTTTATGACCTCCTTTATAAGGACAGGAAGCTCTTTGATTATCCGGATAAGGAAATATCGATCATTCCCACGGAAGACTGGCCGTATTTTGAAAGGTTCCGTTCATTGAGCAGGGAAAACGGAAGGAATTTTAAAGGACTGCAGGAATATGAAAAACGGGCTCTTGAATATATCGAAGACCACGGTGCCGTCAGTTCATCAAGCCTTCCAATAAGTGATGAGAT
Organism: Erysipelotrichaceae bacterium; assembly: GCA_017431825.1. Taxonomy (GTDB): domain Bacteria; phylum Bacillota_I; class Bacilli_A; order Erysipelotrichales; family Erysipelotrichaceae; genus Colivicinus. Next base: position 50,683 of record JAFRKI010000014.1, read on the forward strand.
ACTCTGGTATTCCTCCATTCACTGGTCAGGAGACTGGGAAGGCGGAAAGACCAAAGCATCGCGTTCGGTCCTTGAGCAGCTCTATACAACGGGAGAGCTCATCATCCATCACAAGGAAGGTTCAAGAAAGTATTACGACCTTGCGGATAGGCACATACCTGAAGACATACTGAAAGCGGCTGATCCGTTACCTGATGAGTACGATCACATCAAATGGCGTGCCAGAAGAAGGATAGGAGCCGTGGGCATGCTGTGGAACAGGAACTCGACAGCCTTCTTAGGGATACACGGACTTAATGTCCAGATAAGAGACAGGGTTTTTGCGGATCTGCTGGCGGACAAGGAAATAACCAGAATAACAGTTGAAGGGATCGATGCACCTTTCTATATCCTTAAGGAAGACAGAAAACTGCTGAAACCCGCGTCAGACCCATCGGTCAGAAGCAACAGATGTGAATTCCTGGCACCGCTCGATCCTTTACTGTGGGACAGGGAGCTTATAAAGAAGATCTTTGATTTCACTTATTCCTGGGAGATATATACGCCAAAAGAGAAAAGGATCTACGGCTATTACGTATTGCCTGTTCTGTATGGCGACCGATTCGTCGGAAGGATAGAACATAAGAAGGAAAACGGCGACATGTATATCGGCAACATCTGGTTTGAAAAAGACATAAAGAGGACCAGGAGGATCCTTCAGGCTGTAAACAGAAGGATGAAAGGATTTGCCAGGTTCAATAAATGCAGATATATAAGTGAATGACCGGAAGATCAAGGAGGTATATCATGTCAGATTATTTCGGAAAGGAAACGCCTAAACTGGGCTTTGGCCTGATGCGTCTGCCGCACAAAGGCCTCAATATCGATCTGGGAGAGACAAAGAAGATGGTCGATCTGTTTATGGAAGCAGGGTTTACTTATTTCGATACGGCTTTTGTCTATCCCGGATCGGAAACGGCTATCAGGAAGGCACTGGTGGAACGCTACCCCAGAGACAGCTATACATTGGCCACCAAGCTCAACGCTTTTATTCTTTCGCCTACCGAAGGCATAGCCAAGAAACAGTTTTATACCAGTCTGGAAAGAACGGGAGCCGGCTATTTCGATTACTATCTCCTGCATGCTCTGATGGAAAATAATTATAAGAAATATGAACGTTTTCATTTATGGGACTATGTGAGGGAACTTAAGGAGGAAGGAGCCATCAGGCACTTCGGTTTTTCCTTTCATGCCGGACCGGAACTCCTGGATAAGATCCTTACTGAACATCCGGAAGTCGATTTCGTGCAGTTGCAGATAAACTATGCCGACTGGGAGAATCCATCCGTCACTTCCAGAGCCAACTATGAAACAGCCCGCAGGCACAATAAGTCAATAGTCGTAATGGAACCGGTAAAAGGCGGCAGCCTGGCTGATCCTCAGAAAGAAGTAAAGGAGCTTTTCAAGGCTTATCATCCGGACATGTCCTGCGCTTCCTGGGCCATCCGTTTCGTAGCTTCGCTCGACGGGATTATCACCGTTTTATCCGGCATGTCCAATACCGAACAGATGAAAGACAATCTTTCATATATGAAGGACTTCAAACCATTGAACGAAGAAGAGATGGAAATAATAAGAAAAGCCCAGGTCATCATGGGCAGATCATCCACCGTTCCATGTACGGCCTGTCATTACTGCATGGAAGGCTGTCCGCAGCAGATAAGGATACCGGACATCTTCAAAGCCATGAACCTGCAGCTGGGCAACGGTCAAAGAGAGCTGGCTGTAAAGGCTTATGAGGAAGCTGCAAAAGGCAGCAAGGCTTCGTCCTGCATCGAATGCCTTCAGTGCGAAAAGGCCTGTCCTCAGCATCTTAAGATCACCGGTCATCTCAAACAGGCCGTGAAGATGTTTGAAGAATAAAATTAGAAGCATGATCCGTCATTCTTTGGGAACATCAGAATTTCAAAGGATTATAATAGATATGGAAATGCATATCCGGAGGCAATAATATGAGAACGGAATGGTATAAGAATGCGGTAGTCTATCAGATCTACCCGTTAAGTTTTTGCGATGCGAACGATGACGGCTACGGCGACATCGAAGGCATAATATCAAAGCTGGACTATATCAGGGATCTGGGCGTTACCGCCATCTGGTTTTCACCTTTATATAAGTCACCGGACTATGACTACGGATATGACATAGCCGATTATAAGGCCATAGACGAAAAGTTCGGTGCCATGGAAGACTTTGACCGGCTCCTGAATGAATGCCATAAAAGAGATCTCAAGGTCATCATGGACATGGCTTTGAATCATACCTCCATCGAACATCCATGGTTCAGGGAAGCGGTAAGCTCACCTGATTCGCCATACCGTGACTACTACATCATAAGAAAAGGAAAAAGAGAAGGAGATGAGCTCCTGCCTCCAAGCAACTGGGAATCGACCTTTACCGGATCAGCCTGGGAAAGGATAGGCGACAGCGATGATTTCTATCTTCATCTGTTCTGCATCGAGCAGGCTGACCTCAACTGGGAGAATCCCAAGGTAAGGGAAGAGGTCGTCGACATCCTTAACTTCTGGCTGAAGAAGGGCGTTGACGGTTTCCGATTCGACGTCTTCAACATGTACAGCAAGGTCTATCCGATACAGGACGATGACGACATCAAGCCTTTCCAGAAAGGCGCCAAGTACTATGTGGACGGTCCGAGGATGCACGAGTTCCTGAAGGAAATGAACGAAAAGGCCATGTCGCACTATGACTGCTACACGGTCGGTGAATCCTATCATCCTTCTTCCAGAGACGCTAAGGAATACATAAAGGAAGAGAACAGGGAACTGGACAGCATCTTCAATTTCGATCATCTGAATTCCGACAACATCGGCGGCAAGAAGTTCTTCAAGAAGAAATTCGATCTGAAGGAATTCAAGAGAGGACTCTTCGATCCGCAGCACGACAGTTTTGGTGAAGGCTGGAACACACTGGTCCTGGAGAATCACGACAATCAGCGCAGCGTCAGCCGTTTCGGCATCAGCACGTTATTCCACCGTTATGAAGCAGCGACCATGCTGGCAACGATAACTTATATGGGCTTTGGTATTCCTTACATCTATATGGGACAGGAGATTGGCATGACCAACTGTCATTTCCATAACATCGATGAAATGAAGGATCCGGTAAGCCATATGGTATATAAGCTCATGTGCTCCTATCACATGCCTAAGCGTCTGGCTTTCAGTTTCATCAGATTCGGAGCCAGAGACCATGCGAGAGTCCCGATGCAGTGGGATGATTCAGTCAATGCCGGTTTCAATAAGGGACACGAGCCTTGGCAGTGTATGAATCCTAATTATAAGAAGATCAATGTCAAAAAGGATCTGGAAAGCGATAAGTCGATATATAGATACTTCCAGAAGGTACTCAAGATAAAGAAAGAAAACGATGCAGCCATCTACGGCGAAGTAAAGGAATACGACAAGGACAGCACCAGAGTCGTTGCCTACAGCAGAGAATATGAAGGAAAGAGACTCTTCATCGTCGGCAACTTCCTTAACCGTAAAACGTTATATATCTTGCCAAGATGGGTAAGAGAAGGAAAGATCCTGCTCGATAATTATGAGGACATATCCATAAAAGAAGGAGTCCTTGATCTGAAACCTTATCAGGCAGTCATATTTGAAGTAAATAAATAATAAAAGGCAGACTAAGCAGCCTGTCTTTCTTTCAGTTTAACGATAAGTTCCTTAATCTCTTTTATGCCGATACAAGCCAGCACGATAAAGAACGGTATGTAGATGAACAGATATCTGGATCTGGCTTCAAATATCATCTGAAACAGGAACAGCCCGATCAAAGAAAGCTTTATCAGCAAAACTTCTTTTCTGCTGTCCTTGAGTGAAAACAGAGACAGGAACAGCACCGCAACATATAACGTCTGTCTTATCTGTTCAAGAACAGGATAGTATTTTCCGGTATCAAGAAAAACGTTTTTTAAAAAACCGGAAGAAGGCAGGAAATCTTTGGAAACATAAGAATAGAAATATCCTTCTTTTCCAAAATAGAAGTTCCCGTCATTGAAGTTAAGCAGGAGCTTGTTTGTGAGGTGCCGGGCCATATCGTTGGTCTCAAGCCTTTTCATGACGAGTTGAATGTTCCCTGCTCTTCTTTCTTTAGCGGTCTTATATTGCATGGAGAAATCGACGTCTTCTATGGCATAGGAGCCCATGCTATCTTCATTTAAGCCCATCATAATATAATGAGTGAAACCTAGAGCCTTATCAGGTTCGAAATAATCGTGTTTAATATATTCAACAGGCAAGGCGACTGTCATAATGCATACAACTGAAAGCAGCATCGGCAGTGCATTCTTTTTAACTGCTTCCCATTTGAAATCATGAATTAGATTGATGATGACCATGGCGATCATGAAAATACCGGCCTGTGGCTTGATATAAAATCCTAAAGCCGTCAGGAAACTTATCGGCAGGTATTTGAATCTTGAATCCGCTGCAAGATATAAATACAGACACAGGGAAGGTATAAACAGCGTCAGCGAATCGGAATAAGGAACTATATACCAGCCTGAAGTACCGATCAATATCACATATATATACCAGGCAATATCGGCATATATGCTGCCGGCGAGCTTCTTCACATTTTCATAGAGAAAAAAGGAAGTAAAGGTATAAATGAAGATGTTGACGAGAATCATCATAGCATAATAGAAATTTGGCCCTCTTTCAAAAAGAAAGCAGAGTTTTGCGAATATGGTGTAATATCCATAGAGCAGGATATTGTTGGGATTCATGTTCAGATAGTCATAGGCTTTGATCAGCTGCTCGGCCCAGATCTTTTCCGTAAAGATCTCATCCCAGGCTCCGCCTGTAAGAACATAGACATCCCAGCCCGCTCGGAAGTAAATATTAAAAGCGAGAAAGAGCAGGAAGAAAAAGAAAACAATACATCTTATCTTAATTCTTTTTTTGTCATCTCTATCCTTGAGAAAAAAACATAAAGCCGTGATCAGCACAGCTGTCAGAAAAACAGAGAGAATACCGTTCTCTCCAAAAACAAAAAGAAAAATGATGACAACGGCATATATTGCCGACCATAATAAATTGATAGACGTATCCAGTACTTTTTTCAGCATTACCATTATTATATTCTTTATATTACCTGCCGGCAGAAGAACTGTCATAAAAAAGGACAATATAACACTACAATATAGTAGAATAGAAAAGTATATACCGGAGGTGTATTATGAAAGACCGTTTTGACGCCAAATACATGAGAGATGTCGATCCGATGCATTTCATCATGCCGTATCTTTTACCTAACCGCTGTGACAATGAAGCCTTCTTCAGTTACCGTATCGATCTGACGAAGCTCAACAAGTATATCAAAAAGAAAAACGCTTCAAAGCCGGAATACAAGTACAATATGTTCCAGTGCATCATAGCCGCAACGCTTAAGACCATCACCTTAAGAAGCAAGCTTTCCATCTTTATCCACAACTATAAGATGTACAAGCGTAATGAAGTGACTGCCGCCTTTACTGTCAAGCAGGAATTCGCTGATGACGGCGGCGAGGTACTGTGCTTCATCCACTCCAAACCGGAATGGACCATCGATGATCTTCACAACGAAATGCACAGGCAGCTGCTTAAGCTTAAGGACAGGGAATACAAGGACGAATCATCGGGCTTCATGGAGAAGTTCAATAATCTTCCAAAGTTCATTTCCCATCCGATCATGAAGTTTCTGTGCTGGCTGGAAAGAAAAGACATGGTACCGACAGCCCTGGTCGAGACCGACCCTTATCATTCATCTGTTAATTTCGCCAACCTGGGTTCCATCGGCCTGCCTAGCGGCTTCCATCATCTGACCAACTGGGGAACGACCTCCATGTTCATTGTCATCGGCAAGATGGACAAGATGCCTTTCTTTAAGAATAAGGAAGTCACCTTCAAGGATGCCGTAGAGCTCAATATCACCATCGACGAAAGGATAGCCGACGGCTATTACTTCTCAAGATCGATGAAGATGATGCAGTACTTCCTGGATAATCCGGAACTGCTGGACAGACCGTTCAACGAGAAGCTTCCGGATGAAGTCTGGGATAAGCTGTAAAGAGGTTGCCTGAGGGCAATCTTTTAGAATGATGAACAGGAGGTGAAGGATGGAGATATTCTGTACCATATATTATGTATTGAACTATGTTAAGACCGTACCGCAGATCCTTAAGCTGATCAGGACCAAGAGCAGTTCCGACTACAGTCTTTCGATGATACTCCTGCAGCTGATATCGATGATATCCTGGTCGCTGTATATCTTTACTTCCGTCCAGAGCATCATCGTCTATATCGGCACGGTGATCGATCTGATCCTGCTGGTTATCACCGATATACTGATCGTCGTCTATTACAGGAAACCGCATTCCGAGGCGACTGCCTGATATAAAGAAATGTATAATAGAAAAAAAGAGTTTAATTAATAATAAGGAGAAATATTATGGGAGTATTTTCAAAAGTACACCGCTACCGCGAAGCCGGTGAAGATGCCAATGTCAACAACGTCGAACGTTTCGGACAGCCGGTCCGTTCGCTGTTTACCACATCAAAGGTATTTACGCTTCATCACAGGATAACGATAACCGACGAAAAGGAAAACGTCTTATATGAATCAGAGACCCAGTTTCCTTCCATCCATGACAAGACCGACATCTTTGATGCCCAGGGAAAACAGATCGCTCATATCGAAAGGAAGTTCTTCTCCATACGTCAGAGACACTACATCACGATGGACGACGGGCTGTCCTTTGAACTTTCCAATGAACTGCTGCATCTCGTAAAGAGCGTCATCAACATCGAAGGTCTGGGCTGGCAGCTAAGAGGAAACATCCTGGCTCTTAACTTCGAGCTCTACGACAGCAATGATGCGGTCATCGCCGTGATCTCCCAGAAACTGCTGTCGATCCATGACAAGTACTGCATCGATATCTACAAGCCTGAATATGAAAAGATCGTCGTGGCTATCCTCATTACTCTGCAGCATATGATCAGAGACAAGGAAGCTTCCGCAAACTCTTCTTCATCTTCATCCTCTTCGTCATCACAGTAAAAAGGAGAAACGATGAAAGACGCATTTGTCGTCTGGACGCTGGTATTTCTTACGGTATGCGGGATCGCCGCCTGGTGTTTTAGTACAGATAAACCCGTTCACTTCTTTACCGGCGCAAGTGCTCCGGACGTAAAGGACGTAAAGAAGTTCAATAAAGCCGTGGGAAAGCTGTGGCTGCTCTATGCGCTGGTACTGGAACTGCTGGGCTTACCGTTAGTTTTAGGCGGGCATAAATGGCTGTCCTTTATCATCATCATTCTGGGAACGGTATTTTCCTCCATCGTACTGGCGGCAGCCTATACGGAGATCGAATCAAGACACAGAAAATAAAGAATCATTAAACAGAAACAGTTAAGTCAGGGAGGTATGTGCCATGGAAGAAAAAACTCTGAAAGAACTGAACAGACTTGAAAATAAGCCTTATTTCTCCGTTAAGGATCCCATAAGTGCATTTACGCACTTTCTGGGCTGTGTAGCGGCTGTCTTTCTTACACCTGTCCTGCTGATAAAAGGAGCCATGGACGGACTGACGCTGTCTGAACTTATATCTCTGGCGGTATTCGGTCTTTCGATGATCATCCTGTATGCGGCCAGCACTTTTCACCACGCATTGGTCCTGCCGGAAAGACCCACAAGGGTATTAAGGAAATTCGACCATATCTCGGTATTCCTGCTGATAGCCGGAACCTATACGCCGATCTGTATCATCGCCTTAAAAGACAGCGGTGGTCCGAAACTGCTGTTCATCATCCTGACGGTAATGGTACTGGGCATGCTGTTCAAGGCCTTCTGGATAAACTGTCCAAGATACGTCAGCTCCATCATCTATATCGCCATGGGCTGGCTGGTCGTCTTCAACTTCGGCAGGATCTGGCAGGCACTGCCTCATATCGCTTTCTGGCTGCTGCTTATCGGCGGCATCTTCTATACGATAGGCGGCATCATCTATGCCCTGAAGTTCTCCATCAATAAGAACTGGGGCTACCATGAAGTATTCCATATCTTCATTCTGTTGGGAACTTTATGCCACTTCCTGATGATCTGTTTCTATGTAGCTTAGGATAAATACGGTTATAATAAAGATATGAAAATTGCGATCGTTCAAAGATATAAGCTTGATCAGGACGGTGACGGCATCTACTACGTTACCGAAGACAACCGGAAGATGTTCGAAAGAAACGGTGCCGGGCTTTTCGTCATCGATGATGTGGCTAAAGTCGAAGAAGCCGTAAGGATCTGCAGCGGTCTGTGCGTTCCCGGAGGGATCGACGTAAATCCAGTGAATTACGGAGAAGTGCTCAACGGTACCCTGTATTTCAGCGACTGGCTGGATGAACTGGATTATGCCGCCATCGAAGCCTTCCATAAGGCCGGCAAGCCGATACTGGGCATCTGCAGAGGCCATCAGGTGATCAACGTCTTTTTCGGCGGATCGCTCTATCAGGACATGAACGATCACTGGGGTACCTGGCACGATGTGAATGTCGATGATGACTGTTTCGTAAGAAAGATCTATGACACTGAAAGACTGCATGTCAACTCTTACCATCATCAGGCCGTAAAGGATATCGCTCCCGGTTTCAGAGTCATAGCCAGGGCCGATGACGGAACGATAGAGGCCATGCAGTATGAAAACATCTATACCGTCCAATGGCATCCGGAAATGTATGATCCCGACACCTTCATAAAATTTTTCCTGAAAGAGATATTCCGTTAAACACAGGTAAAATCAAGCAAAACTCTGTACCAATGTACAGAGTTTTATTATCTTCGTTATTGTTTACGCTTACATTTCAAAACGGTCATTCAGTCTTATCATTAAGTGTTAATATAACAGTATGCGTAAGAACCGGATAGACCTCTTAAACGGCCCTATATACAGACAGATACTGCTGTTTTTCTTCCCGATAATGCTGGGAACTTTTTTCCAGCAGCTTTACAACACGGTCGATGCGATCGTAGTCGGTAATTTTGTCGGCAAGGAAGCGCTCGGTGCGGTAGGGGGTTCTACGGGTACTCTGATAAATCTGCTTATCGGTTTCATCAACGGCCTGGCCTCCGGCGCAACGGTCGTCATCGCCCAAAGCTATGGTGCCAAAGACGACAAAGGTGTAAGAGACGGCGTCCGTTCCGGCATGTTCCTGGGAATATCCCTGGGTACCGTTTTGATGGTACTGGGAATAATAATGACCCCGGGTCTTCTGCGGATACTTAACGTTCCTGCGGACATCTTTCCGTATTCGCTGACCTATATGCGCATCTATCTGTTAGGACTGGTACCGACGATGATCTACAATGTCGGATCGGGCATCTTAAGAGCGGTGGGAGACTCCAAGAGACCGCTGTATTTCCTGATCGTTTCCTGTATCATCAACATCATCCTCGACATCCTGCTGGTAGCCGTTTTCAGACTGGGCGTCGTGGGCGTAGCCCTGGCGACCATCGTTTCCCAGCTGGCATCCGCAGTCCTGGTCATCCATGTCCTGGGCAAGGGAGAAGCGGTCTATTTCGATCTGAAGGACTTCGGTTATGATAAGAAGATCCTGGGCCGGATCATCGTCATCGGTCTGCCGATGGGACTGCAGTCCATCCTTTATTCGGTATCCAATCTTTTCATCCAGTCGGAAGTAAACATCTACGGTACCGATACGGTCGCAGCCTATACGGCTTTCGGAAAGATCGATGCCATCTTCTGGATGATATCGACGGCCTACGGTGCGGCTACGGTAACGATAGTCGGACAGTGCTTCGGTGCCGGCAAGATCGACAGAGCCAAGAAGGCCTGCTGGACGGCGGTACTGATGTATGTGATAAGCTCCGCCATCATTTCCCTGTCCTGCTGTCTTTTGGGCAACGGGCTTTACAACCTCTTTACCGATGACGCCAACGTCATCAGGATCGGCCTGGAGATGCTGCTGTTCATCGCACCGTTCTGGACCAGTTTCGTTTTCGTGGAGATCTTCTCCTGTGCCATCAGAGCCTGCGGCGAATCGTTCAAGCCGATGCTCATTACCGCCATATGCATCTGCGGCTTAAGGATAATCTGGATCCTTTTCTATCCTTCAAACAGCGTTCTGGAAACGATGTACTGTTATCCCTTGAGCTGGATACTTACCAGTATCGTCTTCCTGATCTACTTCCTGAAAGGCGGCTGGCTGAAACGTCAGTTAAGAAAAAGAGAGCTTTCACTTAAAACTGCTCAGTGAGCTTTTTCCTATATAATAAAGATATGAAGAATATCGCACCATTCATGTCGATAGGTTTTACGGTCATCGGCACTTTTCTGCTGGCATATCTGATCGGTGTAAAGACCGGACATCTGGGTGCGGCTTTGGTGATCGGCGCTGTACTTTGCGTAGTGTACATCATCGATCTGATCAGAAGAGAACTTAAATGAAGCTTTATAAAAAGGAAGATATAGAAGAGATAAAAGATGCGCTGTTGAGAGGCGAGATCATAGCTTTCGGCACCGATACGGTCTTCGGCCTGGCCTGTGTTTATGATGATCTCAAAGCCATAGAGAAGGTCTATGAAGCCAAGGGCAGAGACCATTCCAAAGCTCTGCCGATGATGTGTGCGGACTTTGAAATGATCGAAGAAGCCGCTTATGTCAGCAATGATGCCCGCAAGATCATGAAAGCCTTCATGCCGGGAGCGATCACGATCATCTATAAGAAAAAAGACAGCGTCGATGACTATGTGACCTCAGGCAAGGACAGCATCGGCATCAGGATCCCTGACGATGAATGGATACTGGAGCTCATAAGGCTTACGGGCAAGCCGCTGCTTGTCACAAGTGCCAATCTTTCGGACCGGGGTGCACTGTTTAAGTGGGAAGACGTATACAGAGACCTTGCAGGAAAGATCGACGGACTGGTAACGGAAGACGCCAGAGGCGAGCAGTCTTCGACCGTCGTTGACTGTTCAGGTGAAGAAATAAGAATACTTCGGGAAGGACCGATCAGTATAAAAGAAATCGAAGAAGCGATCAAGGAGCAAGTATGACAAATCCCATCTATGTGACCGGGCACAAGAACCCCGACACCGATTCCATCGTCTCCGCCATTGCCTACAGTGAATATAAAAAGGCCAAAGGCTTTAACTGCGTAGCCGGAAGGATAGGACCGGTAAGCACCGATACCGAATACCTGCTGGAAAGATTCGGTTTTGACGATCCGGTACATTTATATTCCGCCAAATCAACGATCGAAGAAATAGAATACGACAAGGCCGTACTCATCGATCCTTCATATAGCATCAAAGAAGCACTGACGGAGATCATCGAAACAGACGTCAGGACGCTTTTCGTGTGTGATGAAGGAGCCAAGCTTCTGGGCGTCTTGTCTTTGAGTAATCTCAACAATCTCTGGACGGCTGACGAGAGATATCTTTCGAAACTTTTAAAGACCGCCACCTTGGACAACATAATCAGGATCCTTAAGGCCAAGCTTCTGGTAAAAGCCGAGAAGTTTTCCCTTAACGGCAGGGTCGAGCTTTCTCCTAATGACGAGGAAGTCATAAACAGGAACGACATCATCATCACTTCCAGCAAGCGCCGCTTTAAACAGGCTCTTAAAGCCCATGCGGGACTGATCATCATCATCGGTCATTACGATGAATTCGATGATCTTTTGGAAGAGGCCTTAAGAGCGGACATCAACGTCATCAGCACGAGATTAAGTGCCATGAAGATATCGAAGCTGATATATCAGACACCGACCGTCGACAAGGTCATGATCGAAGCCGATAAGGTCGTCACCGTATCGATCAACGAAACGGTCGATGCCGCTCTCAGCAAGGTTTCCAAATCAAGATACAGATCCTATCCGATCATCAATGAAAACGGCATCGTCGTGGGAGCGCTCAGCCGTTATCATCTCCTCAACTATAAAAAGAAACAGTTCATCCTGGTGGACCACAACGAAGTCAAACAGGCCATCGATGATGTGGAAACCGGTGAAGTCATCGAAATAGTCGACCATCACCGTTACGGCGGTTTCATTACGGCCAATCCGATCCAGATAACCACGATGGTCGTAGGAGCGACGGCCACCATCATTGCGAACAAGTATTTTGAAGACAAGATCAAGCTGAATGCCAATATGGCCGGACTGCTACTGGGCGCCATCCTTTCCGATACGATGAATTTCATGTCGCCGACGACAACGGCTCTTGACAAGGAAACAGCTGAAAAGCTTATGAAGATATCAGGTGTAAACAGCGACGAATTATACGGGGAGATCGTCAGACACGGCGAATCCCTGTCGAGCCGCAGGAGTATCGATATCCTATATGACGACTATAAGAACTATGAGATCAACGATATAAAGATCGGTATCTCCCAGGCTACCTGCAAGGACCGGGAAGAGTATCTGGCCGTGAAGGATCAGCTCAGTACCGCCATGGAGGAGGCCTGCAAGACAAGGGGTCTGGATCTCATGATGTGCATGCTGACGGACCCATCGGGCAGCGGATCCTATCTCTTATCCTGCGGAGACAGGAAGGACGTCATCTATGAGATGTATCCGGGCAGAAAGGAAGACGAATTCGTCAAGAAGCTGATGTCCCGTAAGAAGCAGCTCCTGCCGGAGGTCATAAAGATCCTGTCATAATGAAAAGGATACTGTTTACCCACGGTCATCTGGTAGTGGATGGAAACCGGGAATATGAAGACGGAGCGATACTGGTAAACGGAGAGACCATCGAAGACGTCTTTATCAATGCCAATCACATAAAGAAGGACCTGGGAGAATACGAAGAAGCCGATCTTGAAGGCAGCATCGTCATGCCGGGCTTTTTCGATACGCACTGTCATGGCGCTTTCGGCTTCGACTTCAATACCGCTTCCGGAGAAGAGCTGAATGAAGTGTCGAAGGAGTTTCTGAAAAAGGGGACCTGCAGCTTCTTTGCCACGCTTCTTAATAATGAAAAGCTGACCGGTCAGCTGGAAAAGCTTGATGATGCGGATACCGGTGGTGCCCGTTTCCTGGGTGTACATCTTGAGGGGCCTTTCCTTAACAGGAAATATAAAGGTGCGATCAACGGCGACTTCATTCTTGAACCGAGCACCGAGGAACTGGAAAGGATGCTGGGATCTTCCTCAAAGATCAGACAGATGACGATCGCTCCGGAACTGGAAGGAGCCAGAGAAGTTATTAAGTTGCTCAACGAAAAGGATGTAAGGGTCATGCTGGGACACAGCGATGCCCTGAAGGAAGACCTTGAAGGCATCAGCTATGACGGCTATACGCACCTGTTCAATGCGGGGAGGCCTTTCCATCATCGGGAGATGAGCCTGGTAAATGTCGCTTTGGATGACAGTGACAAATATGCGGAGATCATAGCCGACGGTATCCATCTGGATATGTCGGTATTAAAGCTCATACGTAAAAACATCCGCAGAGACCGGCTGATCCTGATATCGGATTCGACGCTGCTGGCGGGCACGAAAGACGGTGAATGTACATTTGAAAATGAAAGATGCATCAAGAACGGAAAGGAATGCCGGCGGATCAAAGACGGAAGACTTGCGGGCAGCGCATCATTTATAATTGATGGTGTGAAGACCATGTGGGAAGCCGGAGCGTCCCTGACGGACCTTCTGCTGATGTCGGGTCTTAACGCTTACCGTTTATACGGTCTTGAAAGTCGTTTCGGTACCCTGGAGAAGGGAAAATATGCCGATATGGTTGTATTAGACAGCGATCTTGATTTAATATATACTTACGCAAGAGGTGAAAGAGTTGATGCTTAAGTTTTATCTTCAGGTATTCGTATATCTGTTCAGTTTCGTGGTAAGTCTCTTCGGACTTAGCGCACTGGATATCGAAAAAATGATCAGAAAGGGCTATGTGGGAGCAACCTGGGTCCTGTATTTTACCCTGGCTATGTCCATGGCCTATCTTTTAGGCAACTTCCTGATGGGCATCATCTATTATTTCTATTGATCTGATAAAAGAGAGGAGGAACACGCATGGGAACTTTGTATAAAGCTTTGCCTTATGTAGCTGTTTCTTTTCTTATATCCTTCTGTCTGACGCCTCTGGTCAAAAAGATCGGACTGGCCATCGATGCTTATGCGATTGAAAACGAAAGGACCGTCCATCACGGCAGGATCGTAAGGATAGGCGGCGTTGCCATGTATACGGCATTCATAATCGCCATGGCCATCTTCGTTCATCCCGATTCGACGTTCAATGCGATCATCATCGGATCGCTGATCGTCTTTCTCGGGGGTCTTCTGGATGACATGTTCGATCTGGGAGCCGGCGTAAAGCTGGGCTTTCAGCTGGCCGGTGCCTTATATGTGATAATCTTCGGACAGATACAGCTGGTGGAAATGAACCTGGCTTTCTTTACGGTCAATATCAGTTCCATCAATTATCTTGTGTCGCTGTTCTGGATAGTGGGCGTCACCAACGCCATCAACCTGATCGACGGACTGGACGGATTATCCAGCGGCATATCGATCATCGTACTGTGCGTTATCGGCTTTATCGGCTATCAGATGCGAAGGATAGATGTGGCCATCGTCTGCCTGATCCTTATCGGTGCCGTGGGCGGCGTGCTCTCGTTCAACTTCCATCCTGCCAGCATCTTCGTGGGTGACTGCGGTGCCCAGTTCATGGGCTTCATGATCGCCTGCCTGTCGCTGCTGGGATTCAAGTCAAGTACCTTCGTCTCGCTGCTGTTCCCTTTGATCATCCTTTTCATTCCGCTGGCCGATACCTGCCTGGCGATAATCAGAAGAAAACTCAACGGTCAGAAGATATCGGAGGCCGACAAGTCCCATCTCCACCACGTGCTGATGTTCAAGATCGGACTTTCTCACCGCAATACGGTACTGCTGCTGTACCTGGTAACAACGCTGTTTGCGGGCGATGCTCTGCTGATGTTCTTCAACCAGAAGGCCGGAACGATAATGCTGATAGCGCTCTGCCTGGTAGCTTGGCTCTTCATTGAACTGACGGGAATGATCAGAAAGGACTTCCATCCGCTCATCGGCTTATGCCGGAAACTTACCGGTCATCCGAAAAAGAGCAAGGATGCCAGGTTTGATGCGAATAAAATAAAAGATTAGTCGGCTGCGACTAATCTTTTTAATAATTCGACTATGATCTTCATTTCATCGATCACGACATATTCATAGCGGCCGTGGCAGTTCCGTGTGCCTGTGCCCAGATTCGGGCAAGGCAGTCCCTTATAGGTGATGACCGCTCCGTCAGTGCCGCCTCTGATGGCTGTCGACTTGGCTTTAAGACCAAGCGAATCGATGATGGCTTTGGCATCATTGACGATCTCGATATGCGGTTCGATCAGCTCCCGCATATTGGAATAGGAATCTTCTATTTCCAGTTCTACGGTCTTCAGACCGTATTTTTCATTGATGACAGCGGCAGCCTTGCGGAAGTCTTCCTTCTGTCTTTCAAGGATCTTCCGGTCATGGTTTCTGATGATGTATTCCATCAGACAGCTGTCGACTTCGCCGTTTATGCCTATGAGGTGATTGAAACCTTCATAACCTTCGGTATGTTCCGGTCTTTCCTTTTCCGGCAGAAGCGCATTGAACTCCATGGCCACCAGGGAAGCGTTGATCATCTTGTCCTTAGCGGAACCCGGATGGATGGATAAGCCGTTTACTCTGACCCTGGCGCCTGCCGCATTGAAGTTTTCATATTCGACATCGGCTGCCTCTTCGCCATCCACCGTATAGGCGTAATCGGCATTAAATTCCTTCAGATCGAAGTTATCGGCTCCTTCGCCGATCTCCTCATCCGGCGTAAAGGCTATGGAAATACTGCAGTGCTTATATTCGGGATGTTCATGGAGGTACTGCAGCATGTCCATGATCTCAGCTATTCCGGCCTTGTCGTCTCCTCCTAAAAGCGTCGTACCGTCAGTGACGATCAGGTCCTTGCCGGTATTGTCCAGAAGATTCGGAAACTGTTTCGGGCTTAAAACGATACCCTGTTCCTCGTTAAGGACGATGTCCTTACCGTCATATTCCTTTATGATCCTTGGCTTGCAGTCCTTACCGGACATCTGATCGGACGTATCCATATGGGAAACGAACCCGATCCTTTTTGGGCTGCCGCAGTTGCTCTCAAGATGACCGTAAACGACACACTTGTCATTGACATAAGCGTCATCCACACCCAGTTCCTTAAGCTCCTTTACCAGAAGCTTTGCCAGATCGTACTGTTTGGCAGTGCTCGGCGTCACATGCGTATTCGGATCAGACTCCGTATCGATACGGCAATAGTTCATAAATCTTTCTGTCAGTTCCATAATTATACCTGCCTTGTCTACATTATAGATTATAATGAGAATATGACTAAGGAAGAATTCATCAGGGAACTAGCCGGCAGCGGACTGTCTTTAAGTTCCGGTCAGCTTGAGCAGCTGGACAGCTATGCGGCTTTTCTTAAGGAATACAACGAGAAGATAAACCTTACGGCGATCACCGATTATGAAGATGTTCTGGACAAACATTTTTATGATTCCCTGCTGGGCTTCCTTGACCTTAAGATGGAAGGCGTTCTGGCGGATATCGGAACCGGTGCCGGCTTTCCCGGAGCCGTTTTGAAGGTATGCTATCCGGATCTGAAGGTGGTACTGGTCGAACCGATAAGAAAAAGGTGTGTCTTCCTGGAAGGACTTATAGAAAAACTAGGCTTAAAGGATATCGAGGTCATAAATTCAAGAGGGGAAGATCTTTCCCTGGTAGAGAGAGAAAAATACGATTATGTCACGGCCAGAGCCGTAAGCAGTCTCGATATCCTCATCGAGGTCTGTGGCGCCCTGGTAAAGAAAGGCGGATGTTTCGTGGCCTTAAGGGGAGCCGGAGGGAAAGAGGAGATCACGGAAGCTTCAAAGGCCATCAAAACCATGGGCTTTGAAGTAAAAGAGATAAAGGAAAAACAGCTGCATGACGGTTCAAAGCGGGTCATCGGCATCCTTGAGAAAGTCTCTGAGACCCCTAAAAAATTTCCTAGAAAATATAGTATAATTAAGCAGAAGCCGTTATGAGTCAGGTAGTTAAGATAAAGTTAGACAGTATCATTCCCAACAAGAGTCAGCCCCGTCTGGACTTTTATGACGAGACCATCGAAGGTCTGGCTGAAAGCATTAAGGAAAACGGCCTGCTGCAGCCGGTATCGGTCCGTAAACAGGGAGATAAGTATGAGCTGATCGCCGGTGAAAGAAGATACCGGGCCTGCCTGCTGCTGGGAAGAGAATACATCGAGGCCATCGTCTACGACAAGACCGATGAAGAAAGCGCCACGCTGTCTCTTATCGAAAACATCCAGAGAGAAGGCCTCAATGCGGTGGAACAGGCCATGGCCATGCAGAGGATCATGAACACCGAGAACATCACTCAGGTCGAACTGGCTGAAAGACTCGGTTACCAGCAGTCTACCGTAGCCAATAAGCTGAGACTGCTTAAGCTGCCTGATTACATCAAGAACGCCCTGTCGAGAGGCACCATCAGCGAGAGACACGCCAGAGCTCTGCTGAAGGTCCCTAAGGAAAGACTGGAAGAGGTCTTCATGACCATCACCAACCGTGATTACACGGTAGCTAAGACCGAGGAATACATAAAGTCCCTGCTGGATAAGAATACCCGTTCCAAAGGTGTCTCCAACAACGTCCAAATCGGCGTCAACACCATCAGGCAGGCTTATGACATGTGCCGTAAGTCGGGCATCGATGCGGACTTCCAGCTTACCGAATATTCCGATAATATGAAAATAACGATCAAGATCAAGAAATAGAATGGAGAAATATGTCTAAGATAATCGCAATAGCCAACCAGAAAGGCGGTGTCGGAAAAACCACCACCTCTATAAATCTAGCAGCCGGCTTATCATATCTGGGTAAGAAGGTCCTTCTGATCGACTTTGACCCTCAGGGCAACGCCACTCAGGGCATAGGCCATGAGGTCGATATAAATGATCTGACCGTCTATGATGCGCTGATGACTGATGAAGATATCCATAACTGCATCAAGACGCTGCAGCGTCCGCCTCTTGATATCCTGCCCGCCAACATATCCTTAGCCGGTGCGGATCTTGAGATCGCCGGCATCGAAGAAAACCGTGAGCATCTTCTAAGGGAAGCGCTCGATCCTGTAAGGGACGATTACGACTATATCATCGTCGACTGCCCGCCTTCACTGGGTCTCCTGAATACAAACGCCCTGACGGCTGCCGATTCGGTGCTGATCCCGGTACAGTGCGAATACTATGCACTGGAAGGCGTCACCCAGCTGCTGCAGACGATAAGACTCGTGCAGAAGCTCTTCAATCCGAACCTCAAGATCGAAGGCGTACTGCTTACCATGTACGATGCCAGAACGAATCTGAGTGCGGAAGTCGCTCAGGAAGTATACAAGCACTTCAAGGAAAAGGCTTACCGTACCTATATTCCAAGAAACGTCAAATTATCGGAAGCACCTTCCGTCGGCAAATCGATCTACGATTACGACATGAACTGTGAAGGCGCCCGTGCCTATGTTGCTCTGACCAAGGAAGTCATCGACAACAATAAAGGAGATTAAATATGGCCGATAAGAAAAAACTGGGAAAAGGCCTGGGTGCCATCTTCGGCGAAGACGTCGAATCGGTCCTCAACGAGATCAACAAGGGTGAAAAGGAGATCAAGGGTGAAAGAGTCGGTATCAAGATATCGGAAATCAGACCCAATCCTTATCAGCCAAGAAAGAACTTCGATGAGAATTCCCTGAAGGAACTGGCCGATTCGATAAGAGAAAGAGGAGTCTTCCAGCCGGTGCTGGTCCGTAAGTCCCTTAAGGGCTATGAACTGATCGCAGGTGAAAGAAGAATGAAGGCTTCGAAGATGGCGGGATTAAAGGAGATCCCGGCCGTCGTCCTCGACTTCGATGATGCGGACATGATGGAAGTATCCCTGTTGGAGAACGTCCAAAGAGAAGACCTGAGTCCTATCGAAGAAGCCGAAGGCTATAATCAGATCATTAAGAAACTGGGTTATACCCAGGATGAGCTGTCAAAGAAGATATCCAAGTCAAGGACCTATATCACCAACATCCTGAGATTACTGAAGCTGCCGCCTAAGGTCCAGGAAATGGTAAACAAAGGAAAGATCACCTACGGACATGCCAGAGCATTGCTTGGCCTTAACGATGAAGATAAGATCGTCGAGCTGGCCAACCGCATCGTAAACGAAGGCCTGACCGTAAGGGACGTCGAAAACATCGTCAAAGGCAAACCGAAAAAGCCGGCCAAGCCTAAGGAAAAACCTGATCCTTATCTGGTAAGCATCAGAAGGAACCTTGAGACCAAGCTTGGCACCAGAGTCGATGTCGACAAAAAAAGAATCACGGTCCATTATTCAAATACGAAAGATTTGAATAGAATATTAGAATTATTAAACTGTCTTGATGAATAAGGAGGAAATATGTCAGAAAAGCAGGAAGAAAAGATCGTTTTAACTCTAGGAGATGAAGGCGAAGATGTACTTACAACGGTAGATACTCCGCTAGTCGATGCAGAGAAAGTCAATATCTCTGACGAACAGTTAAGAGAAATCAGAGTCGATGCTTCTTCTTTGACCGAAGAAGAGAAGCAGATGGTCAATGAATTCTCCAAACAGATCGATATCACCAAAACCAATGCCGTACTGCAGTACGGAAGTGCTGCCCAGAACAAGGTAGCCGATTTCTCGGAAACCACTTTAAAAAACGTAAGGACGAAGGATCTTGATTCAGTAGGTGAAACGCTTGAAGATCTGGTGAAACAGCTTAAAGGGTTTCAGATAAACGAAAAAGACGGTTTCTTTGAGAAACTCTTCAAGAAGGGCGGCAACGCCATCACCAACATGAAGGTGAAATACGACAGTGCCGAAAAGAACGTCGACAAGATCGTCAAGATCCTGGAAGACCACCAGGTAACATTACTGAAGGACATCTCCTTACTTGACCAGCTCTATGAAAAGAACAACGTCAACGTCAAGGAACTGACCATGTATATCCTGGCCGGCTATCAGAGACTTGACGAGATCAAAGCCAATGAAATGCCAGCCGCTTTAGCCAAAGCTCAGGCGACCGGTGATCCGGAAGATGCCCAGAAGGCCAATGATCTGAGCAACGCCATCAACAGGTTCGAAAAGAAGCTCCATGACCTGGAACTCACCAGAATGGTATCCATCCAGATGGGTCCGCAGATCAGGCTCGTACAGAACAACGACACTCTGATGGTCGAAAAGATCCAGTCGACTCTGGTAAATACCATCCCGCTGTGGAAGAGCCAGATGCTTATCGCTCTAGGCATCTCTCATTCCAAGGAAGCTGCCAAGGCTCAGAACGAAGTTACTGAGATGACCAACAAGATGCTCAAGGAAAATGCCGAGAATCTTAAGATCGCTACCATCGAGACTGCCAAGGAATCTGAAAGAGGCATCGTCGATATCGAAACTCTTACCGAGACCAACAAGAAGCTCATCGAAACTCTGGAAGAAGTACAGCGGATCCAGAAGGAAGGCAGAGAAAAGAGAGCTGCTGCCCAGGTCGAACTGCGTAAGATCGAGAACGAACTTCACGAGAAGCTTACCAACGTTACTGATTCACTGAAGAATTAGTCAGGGATCAAGACAGTTATATAGATCTGAACATAAAGAGGGTCCTTTTTCAAAGGGCCCTTATCTTTTATATACGGTATCGTTTATCTTCAGCCTTTGTATGCGATAATAACATCAAGAACAAGAGGGAGCAGATAATGATCAAGATAGCACTGAACGGAAGCTGGCTCAAAGAGGAGAAGCCTTATGTACCTATCACGGTCGAAGAATATGAAAAAGACATAAGGTGGTTCATGGACAAAGGCATCAGACATTTTCATATTCATTTCCGTGATGCTAACGGTCATGACAGTCTCGATGTCAGGGAGATCAGGCCGCAGTTTGAAGCTCTGAAAAGAGCATTTCCGGATTGCCTTATCGGTATCGGTTCTCCTTTGGGAGAAGATCGGACCAGCTCTCTTCGGCTTGAACAGGTCAGTGATTGGGGAGACTTCAGACCCGACTATATATCCGTCAACATCTGTGAAGAGGGAAGAGCGGAATTCGTAAAGCTTTTAAATGAAAAACAGGTTCCTATCGAATTCAGTATCTTCGATATGGAAGATGCCAGGACTTATGTAGGGGAAAACTATAATGATATCGCTTTGAGAGCACTGATCGAAGTTCCGTGTGCAGAAACAGTCGAAGAGACCGTCAGAAACGCCGGTGAGATATATGAATACCTGAAAGGATCGTATCCGGAAACGGAATATGTGGTACATGGCGAAGATAGCTTTACCTGGGATGTGATAAGCTATGCAAGACAAAACGGCATCAGCTGGCGGATCGGCCTGGAGGATGTTGACCGGGACAAAGAAGGAAGACCCATTACTTCCAACAGAGAACTGTATTTACGGGCGATCGAGATTGCAGATGAAACGATGAAAGGCTAAGATAATTGAATAGATAGAAAAAAACGGGATCCACAAAGAATCCCGTTTTTAACAGAGATGATGAATTTTTCAAAGCGTACAGATAAGTTCCAGTTCTATTTCATCACCATTGAAGGTTATCTTATAATACCCGCGGTTAAGGAAGTCTTCGTCTGTCAAGGGATAGAAATAATCATCCAGGAAATAGTCATCGGCGTAGGCGATGAACAGATAGTCATAAGATCTCAGCATTTCTTTCCACTGATCAAAGGTTATTTCAACGGTATGCGGAGTTTCCCAGCCACGATTGCCGATACGGATGAGCCTGCTGCCGTTTGCGAACTTGTTATCGTAGTCGAGCATGATATAAAGATAATCATCTTCCGAGTATTGTTCAACAATAAGAACTTTTTCATCGCCCATGGTATTGACGATATTCTGATAAGACGGTTCGTGATACATGCTGTCAAGATATTTTCTTGGTTTCAGGTCCGCGATCAGAGAAAAATCTGAGAAAACAGAGGTGAGGATCAGACAGATCATTATTTTTAAGTATGCACGACGTTCATCCTGGAAACTGTCGTAGATCCCGATCATCAGCAGGAAACAGACCCCGAAAAACAGGAAGGTGAACATGTATCTGTTAAAAGATGCGAGCCCCGGTCCTTCGTTGGAACCGAAAGAGAAGATATATAAAAGCAGCATAGCAAAGCAGTAGCATACTGCTCCAAAAAGGAATACAGCTGATGTACATTTCATGTCTTTATCTTTATTGACCAATCCAACGGCAAGAATAATGGCGCTTATTATGGTGGCGGACCAGATATAATTGATACCCACCGGATGGATGAACATCTTTCTGATGACGATCGCTTCCATGAAATTGACGTATGCCTGATGCTGCCATGCTTCTCCGGCTGTTCCGTTGATGATGCCTAAAAAGTCTTTGATCCTAATCTGCCCCAAAGTAAACTGAGCCAGATCTGCAGCGCCAGTAGATCCGATATATTTCTGCCATACCAGATAACTGACAACAGCAAGAGCAAATACGGCGAATGAAATAACTGCCGTTTTACTTATCTTATTCTTAACGATCAGCAGTTCTTTAATAACGAACAGCAGCATTGCCAACAGACAGAACGCAATACCCATCTGTTTCATAGTTATCAGTACCCACAGACACAGTGCTGTATTCAGATATCTGAATCTGTCATCCTTTCCTTTCAGGATGACAAAGAACGTATAACTCGTGAATAATCCCAGAGCCCAGTCAGACAGAATACAATTGTAATAATGAATGTTGCTATTGGAAAGAGGTAATGACTGAACGACAAAACCAGCGAGTATGACAGCTAATACTCCTACTATACATAAAACCATGCTCTTTTTGTTTTTGTTTGTGGCTTGAGAAAAAGCCGGCATAAATAGAGAAAACTGAAAAGCGATCTGCCCTATATAGAGCTTGTATTCGCTGTAGCCTGTTTTTGAGAAATGACAGAATAGAGATCCAAGCAGGGCAAAGAAAGGCGGATAGTCCTTATGTGTATGCAACGTTGCTTCAGAGATGGAATAGAATGTGTTATGCTTAACCATCTCTCTGACCATCGGGCCCAGATACATGAATTCATCCCAATGATTGAAACTGGCCAGCCTGTAAATGATAAAGATCAGTACATAAAGGATGATAAAAATAAAAAAGGGATATGTGAAGTAATTTCCGGCAAACTCTTTATAGCCGGCTCCATTCTTAAAATATAAGTAACATACCTGTATCAGCGCCAGTAGGCATGCAAACACCGTTACATAGTAGCCCAAGTGCAATTGTCTGATAAAACTGAAAACATACAAAATAAAACATGTAACGATAAAGCTTAATGGGAGGACCGTTTCAGACCTTTTTTTGAATACAAAAGTCAGGAAAGCCGTAAACAGTACAATCCAAGCTAAAGAGACAATAAAGTATAACAAAGAGTACATATAAATATTATAGCATCCGGCCTTTACTAACGTTTCCTTTACATAAGACCGTGCAGCAAATGAAACATAATGATTGTTGCTATAATTATATTTTTACTTTTCTCTGATTTGGTAAAATTAAATGGGATAAGAAAAGAGGAAAAAACATGACAGCAATAAAAGATTTCAATGCCAATGATCTGGTATGTGCACATGCTGCGGTTCCGGATGAAGGATATATCATCGGAGCAGCCGTTAACGATCAGATCCAGCATGACCGTGTTCCTTTCTTTATCACCGCTCATGCGATCAACACCGACAAGAACATCATGCTGTTTGCGATAAGCGACCAGATGTTTTCGACTTATAAGAGCCAGTTTCTGAAACAGACGCTCAGATCCGTTCCGACGACCATCTGGTCTTCGATCAGGGATTTCATCGAACCGGAAGAGTATCTGAAACAGATGGCAGAAGCCTTTGCCCAGATGCCGTTAAGGCCGACAGCGCAAGCGGATCTGCCAAGCGTCTTTGCGGCCAATCTGAAAGCCAACCACGAGGCAATGGTGCAGGAATACAACGCTTACTTCGAATTCGATTCCATGGCCGGTGTAATGACCAAGCCGAATAATTCCATCTGCAGGTCTTATCTCATCAGATATGAAGGTGAAAAGAACGGCGCATCATATGTCGTACTGGCAGGCATGGATTATAAAGGAATGGAATACTATTCAGCCATGTCCGGCTTTCAGATGATGGGCGGACTGTTCGGCGGCATGTTCAACCAGCAGCAGAATGCCGGTCCCTCTTCCGATAAGTTCGGTCATGGCAGTCCTTGCGATGTCATCGAATGGGGAGCTGAAAATCACTTCGTTGCCGTAACACCGAAAGAGAACGAAGAAGAGGCTACCAGGGCTTTCCTGGATTTCGTATCCACCTTTCATATGGACCCTCAGCTGAGGAACCGCTTTTATGAACTGAAAGCCCAAAGGACACAGATGCTTTATCAGCAGAGCCTACAGTTTCAGCAGTCGGCTCAGCAGTCCATGAGAAATCTGCAGTTCCAGCAGCAGAAGCTCACCAATATGCTGGCACAGAACTCCGCTTCCATATCAGCCGGTATCATGGATTCCTGGGACAGGAAAATGGCTTCCCAGTCAAGGATGAGCCAGAACTATTCCGAAGCCATCAGAGGCGTGAATACCTATCAGAACAGTTACGGCCAGAATGTTGAAGTATCCGTTGCGGCCGACCATGTCTATGAGAATAAATACGGCGATGTCTATGGCGTATCAGGAAACGCTTTAGACAATGAACTGCTCAATAAACTCAACTGGAAAGAAATAAAATAATATAATATCCATACAGAATGATAAAGAAGAATCAGCCCATCCTGAATATCCTTAATGCGGCCATCGACTGGATGATCTTATATGCATCCTACTTTATTGCGTCATGGATGCGTTTCGAACTGCTGAAAGGGGAAATGAGCGTAGCGCAGGCGTGGTCTTTGCCATACCGGCAGATGTTCCTTTCTTATTCGATTCTGATGGTGCTGCTTTTTGCGTTAAGGGGTTTTTATTCGATCAGTAAGAGAAAGGTCCGTCTGCGTGATGAAGCTGCACACGTATTGCGTCTGAGCTTTGTGGGCGTGGTCCTTTTTACCAGTATTCAGTATTTCAGCAAAGCCGGAGTCTTTTTCCGGCTGACTTATATCTTTTATTATCTGGTTTCGGTATTCCTTCTCGTTCTCAAGAGAATGATCCTTAAGAATGTTCTTTATCGTTTAAGGACCAGCGGCAAGAATCTGAAACATGTAGTAGTTGTCGGCAACGGCAATCTGGCTAAGCAGTATATCGATTCGGTCAACAACAATCCTGAATTCGGTTACATGATCCACGGCTATGTCAGTAAGGTCAAAAAGGAAGGCCTGGGCAGGAATCTCGGCGCCTATGAAGACCTGCCGGAGATCATCCGCAACAATGATTTTGATGAAATAGTTGTAGCTCTGGAAGCCCATGAGATAGACTTCATGAAAACGATCATCGAGACGACGGAGAAGCAGGGCATAAAGATCTATGTCATTCCTTTCTATAACGATTACCTTCCTCCTGATCCGCTCATCGAGGAAATCGACAACGTCAAGCTCTTTTCCGTAAGGACCACCCCGTTTGACGACAAGGTCAATGCCTTCATAAAGAGATCGGCGGACATAGTCCTTTCGCTTCTCATCATCATCATTACCAGTCCGGTCATGCTGCTGGCTCTCATCGGCGTCCTTTTGTTCGGAGGAAAAGGTCCGATCATCTTCAGACAGGAGAGGATAGGCAGGAACAAGCGTCCGTTCACGATGTATAAGTTCCGTTCGATGAAAGTAAACAGTAAAGAAAACACCGGCTGGACCAAAGATGATGACGAACGGAAAACAGCCTTCGGCTCACTGATCAGAAAGTTCAGCATCGATGAACTGCCGCAGTTCTTCAATGTGCTGAAAGGCGACATGTCGATAGTCGGACCGCGACCGGAAGTGCCCCACTATGTGGATCAGTTCAAGGAAGAGATACCTCTTTATATGATCAGGCACCTGGTCAGGCCGGGCATTACCGGCTGGGCACAGGTAAACGGCTACAGAGGCGACACTTCCATAAAAAAGAGGATCGAGTACGATATCTGGTACATCGAACACTGGAGCGTACAGCTGGATATTTCGATAATGCTGCGGACGGTGTTCGGCGGTTGGATAAACAATGAAAAAATAAGCAGATAAGCAGTCTGTCTCAGGTATGGGACAGACTTATATTATCGGTAAATATGTTTATGATAGAATATTATTGCTTATGGAAAAGGTGCTTAACCGGGTAAAAGAATACTCTTTCCTGTTTGAACAGCTGGTCAGCAGAGATTTCAAGCGGAAATATAAAAGGACCGTACTGGGTATGCTGTGGAGCGTTCTGTCTCCGCTTTTGATGCTGTTCGTCATGAGGATGATATTCATCAATTTCTTCGGCAGCAGCACGCCTCATTACACGATTTATCTCTTTGCGGGGATCATCGTGATGTCCTTTTACAGGGAAGCGACCAAGACCGGAATGACCAGCCTTGTACAGAATACGGCTATCGTAACCAAGATTAACGTTCCTAAGTATCTTTTCATATTTTCAAGAAACGTTTCCGCTTTCGTCAATTTTGCACTGACGCTGGGGGTCTTCTTTGTATACTGTCTGGTCGACAGGATAAGCTTTTCACCTTCATTCCTTATGCTGATATTTCCAAGCATCACGCTGACGCTTATGAACATCGGCATCGGCATGATACTTTCCTGTCTCTATATATTCTTCAGGGACATGACCTATCTTTATGATGTCTTTCTTACTTTGCTCAATTACCTTTCGGCGGTCTTCTATACGATAGACAGATTCGCTATCGGTATCCAGCAGCTGTTCCTGCTTAATCCGGTATATGCCCATATCAGATATTTCCGGATGATCGTTATCGAAAACGCCATTCCGGGCATCGGTTATCATGGCCTGTTGCTGCTTTATGCACTGATCTTCCTGGCAATCGGTTTTTATATGTATAAACGGTACAACTACCAGTTTATCTATTATCTCTAGGAGAATCTCATGACCGTCGTAACATGTAAGAATGTCAGCATCCGTTATATAACCGGTGACCTGAAATCCATCGGCTTAAAGGAATATGTGGTCCGCAAACTTACCGGAAATTACCACGTCAGGGAATTCTGGGCAGACAGGGACGTAAGCTTTAAGCTGAACAAGGGAGACATGCTGGGAATAATAGGCTCCAACGGCGCCGGAAAGAGTACCCTGTTAAAAGCCATATCCGGCATAATGATGCCGATAAGCGGAGAGATAAAAGTCAAAGGCAAGATCGCAGCCCTGCTCGAGCTGGCCAGCGGTTTCGATGAAGAGCTTACCGTCAAAGAGAACGTATACTTAAGAGGAGCTCTGTTAGGCTATACCCATAAATTCCTTGATGAGAAATACGACGAGATAATCAGTTTCGCGGAACTGCAGGATTTTGAAGAGTATTCTTTTAAGCAGTTATCCAGCGGCATGAAATCAAGACTGGCCTTTTCCATCGCCTGTCTGGTCGATCCGGATATCCTGATCCTTGATGAGGTATTAAGCGTCGGTGACGGTGATTTCAAGAAAAAAAGCGAAGCCAAGATGCTAAGCATCATTTCCGGCGGCGTCACCTGCATCCTGGTGTCCCATTCCATCGATCAGGTAAGGGAACTGTGCAATAAGGTCCTCTGGCTGGATCATGGGACTCAGGTGACATTTTCCGATGAGACTAAGAAGATCTGCGATGCCTATGAGGAATTTCTCGTTACGAAGAAGCGGCCGGAAAATATGGCCGAGATCGAAAAGATGGCCCGTGACTTCCGAGAAAGAAACCCCGAAGAAGAACAGAGCAGCAAACAAAAGAAGAAATAAAATACGATTGGTCTGTCTATGAACCGATATTTCAATATATCTGCCGTGTTATAATTCTATTATGACTTTTTTGACTTCACTTTTATATATTCTTTCTTTTACAGCCTTACTCGTATTATTGACCGGAAAGCGTTTTGAAGAAGTCTGTTTTTTAAGTGTGCTTATTACATCTTATATGATGTATGTGACGACCTTTTTTTATAAGCTGACATACGGCTATTACATGGGTATTCTTTTGATCGCCTTGTTCATTCTGTATATGCTTTACAGACTCTTGTGTCATAAGGAACTTAAAACGTTTATAAACAATTACTTCACAAACGGTCTGTTCATATTTATGTTTATGTTTCTGTTTATATATCTGATCCAGATCAACAGGACATTCAATTTCTGGGATGAATACGGGCATTGGGGAATTATGAACCGCGAATGTATAAAATATCGCACATATTATTCGACATATTATTCACAGTTGCAGATCCATAAAGATTATCCGCCTCTATTTATTCTTATCGAGTTATTGTGGGCTTGTTTTAATCGTATGAATTATTCTGAAGGCATGATATATGTGTCTCTGGCCTCCTTTACCATGATGTTACTTCTTCCGGCTTTCTCTAAGATCTCAAGAAAAGACTGGCTGAAGACGGGCGCCGCAATCATTTCGATGCTGCTTCTGTTGATCTACATAAACTATTCACCACAGGCATCTGATTCTGCTCATTTACTTAATTCGATATATGTTGACTGGACATTATCAGTCTTTGCGGCTTATACTCTGTATTTTGTTCATTCGAGCGGAACATCAACGATCAATGACATCATTATCTCCATACTTTTAACATCTTTGCTGATGATGAAACAGATAGGCATCGCTTTTTTTGCTTTAGCAGTGGTATACCTTATGTATAGAAGGTTTTCAGAAAAACCACGATTCAAGGTAATCATGAAATATCTGTTCATAGGGGTGATAATACCGGCAGCAGTTTTTTATTCATGGAAAAGATACATCATCCTTCAGAATGTCGCATTAGACAGTCAGTTTAAGATCAGCGATGTTTTTGATACTGTATACGGATTGCTTATCAGCGGTAATGCAGCAGGATGGCAAAAAACAGCTTACGGTAATTTCCTTGAGGCAATAGTATCCAGGCCGTTATTCGTTCATCCGTTCGGGATCAGCTATTTTCCTTTTGTTCTGATTACAGCCGCGCTGATACTGATATTAAACGAATCAAAAAGAAGAGGCCTTGATCTTGCAGTAATTTATATTGCTGGAAGTATTGGCTATGGAGCGATGATGCTGATGCTGTATGTTTCTTCTTTTGGCGCAATAGAAGGACCGCCTTTGGCATCTTTTGACCGCTACATGATCGCATATCTCTATTATGGAGTTTGTCTGCTTTTTTATGTGACTTATTCAGACTGCAAATGGAAGTATTCGTATACTTTATTACTGGTCTTCTTGCTTCTGACTTTTGAATATCGCGATCTGAAGTTCATGAACCCTTCTTACCGCTCTGACAGGCTGATAACCAGCGATATAGCGGTTAATGACATTTTGCATGTGAATATTTCTGAAAACGAGAAGATACTGATAATTCAATGTGAGGATAAGCGTGACGCTCTGTCATATCAGCTGCGTTATTATCAGAATGATAATTATAACATCCTATACAGCAATTACTTTGATCAATACCCAAGCGTTGAAGATTATAACGATCTGCTCAAACAATATGACTATCTATATGTACTGACGGTAAACGATGATTATGTAAAAAACTATTGGAATGAGACTGTTAAGGAAGATCTATGGGAATATGCTTTGTATAGAATCAGTTCTGAAGACGGTAAATTACAGCTAGAACTGGTGAAAATAGAGTACTTATAATAAAGAATCAGCAGTTCTTCTCCTGCCGAAGATATCTAACATCGGCAGAAATATATCATAACTCAAGCCGAAGTGTCTGAACTTCATGGACAGTATCCGGTAGACGCTTTCGTCTATCCTTTCTTCGCTTATTTCTCCGCTAAGTATAGCGGTCTTTATGCCATCGAAAGCTTCCTTATATATCTGGGGCAGAAGAATGATATCCGCGCCGGCTTTGATGGCATTCAGGGCGGCTTGTGCCGGATCGTAATTATCGATGATGACTCCCATCTCCATGGAATCGGTGATGATGACGCCGTTATAACCCAGTTCATTTCTGAGTTTTTCTGTTACCAGTTCATAGGAAAAAGTGGCGATCTCATCGCTTCCGGTAACGTTAGGTGCGGCAATATGGGCGACCATTATCATATCCGTATCCACCAGGATACCTCCCACGAAGGTCACCAGTTCCCAGTCCTGCATCTCCTGCCATGTTTTGTTGGTATACGTAAGATCGAAGTGGGAATCGCCGCTGGTATCTCCATGTCCCGGATAATGCTTGATGCAGGTCATTATGCCTGTATCGTGCATACCGCAGATGAAAGCCTGGACCATATAGCTGGCCTTATAGGGATCAGATCCGAAGGCCCGCTCACCGATGACGATGTTATCGGGATTGGTATTGACATCGGCTACTGGCGCAAAATCCAGATCGAAGCCGTATCTTCTCAGATAATCACCGATACTGTAACCGACATCATAGGTATGACCCCACTGATCGATATTGCCGACGTCCTCCATGCAGGTATAGCGCGGGACATCAAAGTTTTCATTGTTGGCTATCCGTGACACGGCACCGCCTTCTTCATCGATGCAGATGAGCGGTGTCAGCTTGTTCAGGGAATGGAGCTCCACATTAAAACTGACCAGCTGTTCCTCATCGACGATATTCTTGCCGAACAGGACAAAGCCTCCGGCCGGATAATCCTTATAGGTCTCCTTCATACCCCCGGTAAGTTCCGTAAATACCTTATAGTCAGGATTGCGGTCATCATCGATATATTCGGGATCAAGACAGTCGGGACGCACGATAAAAAGCTGACCTATCTTTTCTTCCAGAGACATGGTTTCCATGATATATCTGATCACGGCATCATCTGCCGCACGAACAGGTCTGACACTGTTCAGTACGAACAGGACCGTCAAAAGTAAAACTGATATCTTCTTCATATTCTTTCCTGCTCTGTTTTATCAAGCAGTTTTCTGAACTTCTCTTCATATCCCTCTCTATCCACGAGATATGATCTGCCATGGGCGGCACCTGGAACGATGAGGATCTCCTTGTCACAGGCCGCACTCTCATATATCTCATAAGCGTTCTCTACCGGGACCAGACGGTCTTTGCCGCCATGGATGATGAGCAGGGAACCCTGATAGTTTCTTATCGAATCTTTTGGCTTCATATCTTTTAATGAATACTTTGCAAACAGCCTAAGCCAGAAGTCATAAAGATATACTACCGGAAAGGCCGGCAGGTGATAGGCCCTCTTTATCTGATGAGCTATTTCTCTGAAAGCATCCGCAAAGGCACAGTCGCTTACGATGCCTTTTACTTCTTTTGGCAGTTCACTGCTGCCTGCCGCATTTAATACTGCAGCACCGCCCATGGATATGCCATACAGAACTATCTGAGTCTGTTTCAGGTCATATACGAGGTATTTGCACCAGGCAATGATGTCTTTACTGTCAAGTATCGAAAAGCCCGTATAGCGGCCTTCTGACCTTCCATGAGCCCTGTTGTCTATAAGAAGGATATTGTATCCTGTCGAACACAGGAATCTGATACTCATACCGAAATCACTCAGACCGGTCATCTGATAGCCATGGACACAAATTATCGTCTTACCCAGACCATTGTTTCTAATATAGAGGCCTTTAAGTTTGAGGCCATCGAAGGAAGTTACAGACAATTCCTCGACTTCTTTATCGGCCAGAAGCCACTGTTTTCCTTCCTCGTTGGCTGCCTCGTAAGAAGAAGCCTTCAAAGGAGACAGCGGTACCCATTTCTCTCTGTTGAAGACCGTATTGAAGAAGTGATATGTTATCAGCAATAAGGATATAAGGACTATCAGCAGCATGATCAGCAACAGTTTCATAAATCTATGATAGCACTGCAGGTCATCGATATATAGAAGTCAAGTGTCTTGCCGATAGTCATTTGTGATATTTTTATATGTATTTTATAATCAGTTTATGGAATTTAATTCTCTGTTCTTTATCTTTATCTATCTGCCGGTCTTTATCGGTCTGATGTATTTCATAAAGGACAACAGGATCAGGAATTACATATTACTGGCAGCTTCACTGCTTTTTTACTGTTTCGGTGATGTCAGACACGCCGGCATCCTGTTTATTATAATTCTTATTACCTATCTGTCCGGCCTTAAGGTCAGAAAGAACAAGACGGTTCTTATAATCTATCTGCTACTAGTACTGGGAACACTCTCATATTTCAAGTACGGCAATTATCTGGTCGCGTCGCTTTCCGCCTTCTTTAAAAGCCATGAATGGTCAGCCATCATCATGCCTTTAGGTATCAGTTTCTTTACCTTCCTGTCTATCAGTTATGTCTGCGATGTCTATCTTGAGAAATATGAATGTGAAAGAAATCCATTGAACATCATCCTGTTTCTAAGCTTTTTTCCGGTAGTAATAAGCGGGCCTCTGATCAGATATGACAGGTTCAAATCTTTTATCGATAACAAGATGATCACCACTGACGGGATCGCTATGGGACTGAGAAGATTCATCATAGGCCTGTCTAAAAAAGTCATAATTGCCAACCAGTTGAATATCATTACTTCAACGGTCATAAACGATAATACCAGAATATCACTGCCTCTGGCCTGGCTTGCCATCATTGCGTACGGCATACAGGAATATTATGATTTCAGCGGCTACAGTGATATGGCTATCGCAATAGGTCAGATGATCGGCTTTGAAATACCGGAGAACTTCAATGATCCGTATTTTTCGCATTCGATCAGGGAATACTGGCGCAGATGGCACATGAGTCTGGGAGCTTTCATCAGAGATTACATCTATATTCCGTTAGGCGGTAACCGCAAAGGAAAAAGAAGAAAAGCCGTCAATATGATCATTGCACTTACGCTTTCGGGTCTGTGGCACGGCTCCACGTTACCATTCATATTGTGGGGACTCATTAACGGCGTGCTGGAAGCAGGCGATGCGTATTTTGACGGTTATGCGTCTATAAAGAAGAAACTGCATATCAACGACGGGACAAGGATCTGGCGGGCATTTCAGATCATAAGAACTGCCCTTATCGCAATGGTCTTAAAAGTCTATGCTTTTAAATGCAGTAATTATCTGCAGATCAGTAACCTCTTTAAGGGGTCGATCGGCAGAGGCGTTCCTTTCAGCATGTCCTATCTCAGAAGTCTGGACATCATTCATCCGCTGATCGTGCTGGGCATCGGCTTTATACTGCTATTCCCTTACATCAAGAAGAAACTGCTGTCGCTCAACGAAAAGGTTCCTTACCTGTATGACCTGTCTCTGCTGGGTCTTGCTGTCTTTTCCGTAGCTCTTATCGTCAGCGGTTCTTATTCGGCTTTCGTATACTTTCAGTTCTAGGTCACATTATGAGAAACAAGATATTTGCGCTACTGCTGGTTTTGAATCTTGTCCTGGGTGCAGGGATTTTCATCCTGCCTCAGAAATATGAATCCCAGTCGGAAAAGAGGCTTCTGAATACCAACGAGAGCATCAAGCTGGATGCGGGTTTTTCAAGATCTGTTGAGAACGTCCTAAAGGATCAGTTCTATTTTCGTGACCGGATCGTCAGATACTACTATAAGGGACGTATCCTTTTGAATGTCTATACCGAGAAGCTTTTATATATTCCAAAAAGGATCTATCAGAAGCTGTTCGGCAAAGGTGACAGCATGAACAACGGCGGTTCAATCAGAACTTCCTTTACCTATCTGGCGGAAGGGGTCGTTGAACTTGATGACGGTTATCTGATAAATGGCATCCTTGAATACAACGATGACGAAAAATACTCAGCCTCTTCCAGAGGATACAATGTCAATGAATTTGCGCTGAAACATCCGGAGTTCAGGACTTATGTGTATTTTCCTACCAGAACCGAAGAGCTTCTCAACAGTGAGTATGAATTTCATCCGGTCTGTCAGGAATGGTTCATCCAGCAATTGGATCCAAGCATTAAATACAGTTCCCTGCAGATCAATGATATGCAGGATTTTGAAAATTACTATTTCAAATCTGACTATCACTGGAATGCTTACGGTGCATATCAGGGTTATAGCGACATCATAAACATGATCAGTGAAGACTATCAGATAGGATCCCCTAAAGCAATTAAGAAAGTAATAGAATATCCATATAATTTCTATGGCAACATCGCCAACAAGATAGACGGTTACGGCAGCGGAGACTACATCATCGATCTGGAGCTGGAAGACATCAGCGACTTCGATTACTATGTGAATGGAGAGCCGTTTGATTTTTATGCGGTCAAGGAAACCTATAGAGACAGTGGCAATGACACCGTTTATTCCGATTATGACCTTTACTTCGGCGATAATTTCTTCCTGAGAGAATTTGATTTCCATGCGGAAGACAAGCCTGACCTGCTGATGTTCGCCGATTCCTTCAGCAACACCAACATGATGTGGATAGCTTCGCATTTCAATAAAACAATAATCATTGACCTGCGTGCCAAACCCGAGGACTTCAATTTGAGCAGTTTCATCAAGGACCACGACATAGATGTGGCTTTGGTCTGCTACTACTACAATAACGCCTATTTCAACGGCAATCTTTATATACCTATCGACTGAGTCCCCTCGAAATAAAAGGCGTAATGAATTGTGCTATTATTTACATATGGGAATGATCAAAAAGTATTTTAAGAAAGGCAACATATTTACGTTCATTTTTCTGATCGTTGCTTTCCATCCTTTGCTGGAACTCGATTATCTGCTGGATGGCCTTTTACCGATTCCCAGACTGACTACAGTCATCAATTTCATAGTGCTGCCATTGCTGGTCCTGCTTGTTTTCTTTGCATATGAGAAGAATAAGAAAAGGATAGCCACAATGTTTGGTATCTATGCTGCTGTCTTTGCCGTTTACTATGTGATCCATTGCTACAGCGCAAACAACATTCAGTACACCATTTATCTGACGAAGAATTTCTATTTCAGTCTTTATGATGAAACTGCTTATACGCTGACTTTATTACTGCCTCTGGTTTACGTTTATGTTTTTTATCTTTCGGATATAAACGAAAGGATACTTAAAAAGATCTGCATCACATTATCGGCTACGACATCTTTGCCGATCTTCATATCTAATCTGTTCGTTTTCGGCATGTCGACATATGCCGGTTATACAAAGGACAGTTTTCTGTCATGGTTTTCCTTGCCTTTTGATGCCAAAGAATGTCATCCGCGTTATTATGCGACCAAGTTCTTTTTTGAAGAAGGAAACACGATAGGCATCCTGATGCTCATGGTCCTTCCTTTCCTTTATTATTTTCTATACAAAGAGAAGGACAGAAAAAGGAAAGCCGTTCTGACAGCTCTTATAGTAATTCACAGTCTTTCAATGATCATTCTTTCGACAAGACTGGCAACATATACGAGTGCCATCATACCGGCAGCGATGTTCATAATCTATATGGTCC
Organism: Erysipelotrichaceae bacterium; assembly: GCA_017431825.1. Classification (GTDB taxonomy): domain Bacteria; phylum Bacillota_I; class Bacilli_A; order Erysipelotrichales; family Erysipelotrichaceae; genus Colivicinus. Next base: position 86,269 of record JAFRKI010000014.1, read on the forward strand.
TTCTTTTCCTGAAGAAAGAGACGCTGCAGAAGAGCTATATCATTACTCTTGTTGCTGTGATCCTGATGACTTCAGTGATCATACCTTATTCTCCTGCCTATCAGAATCAGCTTATAGATGCGACCAATTATCAGTTCATCAAGGAAGATGACAGGATCAAGGAAGAAGCAAGAACGAATCTCAAGGAAGGTGAAAAGAATCCTAAATGGAGCGAAGAGTGGCGTAACTTCTATACATATATGTTTGAAGCTTATGTTTCACTGATAAACGTGACACCTCCGGTCTATTATACCTATTATTATGACTATAAATATGATCCGGAATTCTGGGTCAGATTCATCTTCGATTATGAGCTGGAGGAAAGAGTAAACGGCAGACAGCTGGAGGCCATTTTCACCAGATATAAATGGAATGAACTGAGCAGTGCTCAGAAGCTTACCGGATTGGGTTATGGCACCTTCATGAGAGGCGGCATAATCATTGAACGTGATTTTGTCAGACAGTATTACAGTTACGGTCCGATAGGCGCCATTCTGATTATGGGCGGCTGGATCGTCCTGCTGGCTTATACCGGAATAAAGCTCCTGCTTGGATATAAACGGAATAAATGGACCTATCTGAACATAAGCCTGTTCATGTCGGTATGCATGGGTTATCTGAGTTCATATGTGAGCGGTCATACTCTGGATGAGCTGACTACTTCGATGTTCATATCGCTGTGCCTTGCTTATCTGATAAAGGAACTTAAAAAAGATGAAGATAAAGAGCTTGCAGAGTAAGCTCTTTTTTGTGATAAACGGTCAGGAGACTTATAATAGATATATGAATAAATTTTCATTAAGAAGGAATGCGTTTATTGTATTTGCAGTACTTGTTTTGATCCTTTTTGCATATATGACCTATCAGACACCATTGGCCGGTGACGACTGGGGATATGCTTTGAACGGCATGAAAGGTGATCCTCTGAGTCAGGCTTTTCTTTTCTATAAGACCTGGAGCGGACGTTTCTTTTCTGAACTGTGGGGTTTTATCGTAGCGCCTAACAAATGGCTGTGGAACATTCTGAATCCCTTACTGTTTGCTTCGATATTCATTTATATCTTCTTACTGACAGACAGAAACAAAGAGAACGGCTTGCTGATCTCTCTGCTGATTTTCACGATGATGATCAACGTCAGCGGGGAACTGAGAATGGAAACATACAGCTGGATAATGGGTTCAACTTATGTGGTTCCTCTGGCGCTTTCGCTTCTGTATTTTGTGATAGTGTTCAGATATTATGATTTCCTTAAGAAGATGCCTCTTGTTTTGAAGATAGTCAGCTGTCTGATATGTTTCTATATCGGATTGACGATGGAAAACATCGCCGCCATCATGGTCTTTGCACAGCTGTTGCTGATTGTTTATTACTATATTGAAAACAGAAACATTCCTGTTTTTATGATCATAAACACGCTTATGAGTCTGGCATGTTTTATCATCATGAGATCGTCGCCGGGATCGGTTTACCGACTACTGAGAGATCATGCACAATTCAACAGTCTTCCTTTACTCGACAAGATCTTCCTGAATATGCCTGCTTTCATCAATTACAGTTTTGTGGAACACAAGATGACGATCGGTATTTTTGCACTGGGTCTTTGCGGTCTTGTGTTCTTTAAAGAAAAAAACAGAAAACTCAAATGGATACTGATCTTTCATCAGTTTACTGCAATACTGCTTTTGTTCTCCACGAATATCGGCAGTATCCTTCATAACGGAACGATTAGTGCTCTGAATGATGAAAACAGCCTGTTTATCTGGATATACTGGATCATCTATATCGCCATTGCCTTTTGGATCATTATCAGAAATATGGAACTCGAAGAGCGGCTGAAGACATTGTTCTTTATCACGATAGGCGGTTCCTGTAACCTGGTAATGCTGGTATCACCGATATTCGGTGCCAGATCATCACTGTATTTTGTTTATTTTCTGATCGTTGCTACAGCTTTGATCTATGCTCAGTTCATCCGCAAAGGCAATATCCTGGTCATTGCCGTTATGTTGGCTTTTACCGGACTGAATGTATTGAGGATCAGGGAATACTATAATAAGTATCGTCTGGTATCACAGATCAACACGGAAAGGGAAAGTATTATCGAGTATTATAAAGACCACCCGGAAGAAAAAGAGATCTACATCCCGCGGATGCCTATCTACAGCATCCATGCCGGCGATATCGAAGAAGGCGATGATTATCACTTTGAGACCTTCAAGGCTTATTACGGACTGAATCCTGACGCCAAAGTCATCTTCTACTGGAAGGATTCCTATTAACAGAAAGGTACAGAATACTATTTATGAAAAAACTTAAACTGCATGTTCTCTTATACAAAGCGATAGGAGCATTGCTGATAGGCCTGTTTGTCTTCTATCTGCAGAAAAGTTATTTTTCTGTGCCTAAATATGGCGATCTTCCGGCCTTGATATTCCTGCTGGTGATCGAAGCCGTATTTCTGTTGCTTCCTTATATCGCAGACAAGATCGCTGCGACCCTTTTGTTGGTGTTGTATACCGTTTACTACATCGGCGAGAAAATGTATTATTTCTTCTTTAAACAATACATTTTCATCAATTCCGCATTCGATCTGATCGGCGAAGCCAAGGACTACAGCGGTGATTTTTTCAGGAACTTCTCGTCTACGGAAATAATAACGCTGTTACTCCTTGTACTGGTGATCGCTGCTATCTGGATCATCGGTAGGAAAAAAGGGTACAACCGGCTTTGCATACCTGTCATCATACTCGTTTCACTGATACTGGGAGCAACTTCTTACCTGCTATTAGATAAAAACAGCAAAAAACTTGATGATGCGTATCTCGATCCTTTCAACAATAACTACACCGATTCCGACCGCTATGTATATGAATCGATACCAAGCAGCGAACAGTTCGTGGAACTTTTTGGTATCGAGGAATATCTGATGAAGGACCTTGAAAAAAATATTCTGAGGATCTCGGAAGTCAGCGATAAGGAAATAGAAGAAATAGGCGAATTTTTAAGTCAGAACCTTCCGTATGAATCCAATGAATATACAGGCATCTTTGAAGGCAAACACCTAATCATAATCGAAGCTGAATCGCTTAATATGGCTGCCATCAATGAAGATCTTACTCCGACACTGTACCGGCTTTTCCATGAAGGCTGGAATTTCACTAATTTCCTGGCCCCGATGCTTACGGGGTCTACAAGTGACGCAGAAGTCATGACCAATACTTCTCTGATCCCGATAAACAAAGGTGAGATAGTGTCTCATAAATACTTTGATAATTATTACCCGACAACGCTGGCAAAGGGTTTTCTGAAGGCAGGTTATCCAAATGCAATGTCTTACCACACGGGATATTACATGTACTACAGCAGGGACAAATTCTTTCCAAATCTCGGTTATGATCCGTTATTCGGTCCAAGCGAACTGACCATTGAATCGGGATCAAGCGATCTGGAAATAGTAAAACCTCTGACATACATAACCATCGGTATGGACAAGTCATACTCCTTCTGGATCACGTACAGCGGGCATCAGCCTTATACAGCCGATTCAATAGACAAAGAAGGAAACGACAATACCAAAGCAGAATATAAGGAATATCTTCAGATAGTAAAGGATTACTATCCAAATCTTAAAGAAGAGGCACAGGTCTACATAGCCAAGAACATTTCACTGGACAAAGCAGTGGAATTCCTGATAGCCAACTTCCGCTTTGCGAACAAAATCGATGATTTGGTAATAGTTATTTATGGCGATCATTTTGTCAAAGGCGAATTTGATGAAGATAATATCTATGCCAACACGGGCAGCACATTCAAGGATACACCGCTGGTAATATATAATTCCACGATAGAAGGAAAGGAAATAAAGAAGTACTGTACTAACATCGATATCTTGCCTACTTTGTTCAATCTGTTTAACATTGAATATGACAAGAGCACTATCCTGGGCAATGACATCTTCGATGACCGGTATCACGGTTTCAACTTCACGCCAAGCTGGGACATCACTACAGATGACTTTGCTTATTCTTTGACTAAAGGCTTCACAAGACTCAGCATCAGCGAAGACGAAGCTAAAAAAGAGGTCGAGAGATATCAGAAGTATCAGGAGATATCAAACAACATCTTTATTTCCGATTATTTCAATCCTGAAAAAGTTCAGTAAAAAAACAGCTTCTTAAGAAGCTGTTTTAAATTTGTTTCTGATAAAAGCGATCACATAGTCTATTAAGATCGGTATGACGATTCCGGCGACCACATATATCAGCAGCGTGAATTCCTGGCCGTGAGGCAGAAAATAATAGAAGATGTCAGTATGATATAAGGTCTGATCGAAATCCCTGAATACCGGCGTATAAATGCTGATCAGAGAATAAATGAACTTGATCAGGAAGAAACCCAGAAACTGGTTCATCATGATCGAATAAGTATGATCAGAAACGATATTTATATACTTGCTTTTACCGATGGCTGGTTCTAGAATATGGCAGATCCTGAACCAGAACAATATACCAAGCAAGCCGTTCAATATCGGCATGATTGGACCGTCAACAAAATCATTGCACCAGGAAGGCAGATAAGCCGGCATCTTCAGAAGAAAGAACGATATGGCAAGCTTGATTATGAAGATACCGGAAAAACAGACGATATTCGGGATTTTCAGGTCATATTCTTCCAGGTACTGATGATAGAAAGTGCCAAAGGCATAGAAAGGCAGGAAATACAGAAATCTGACCAGAGCCAGCAGCCATCCGCTATTATATCCCAGGATCGCCAGTTCTATTCCGGCTATCCCCAGAACCGTATTCAGGATGAAGAATAAATGTTCTGATACTTTGAGCTTTTTAAAGAGATATCTTAAGCAGACATTGTATATCTCGCACATAAGCAGCGGTATAAGGAACCAAGCACCCATGTTATAGGCAAACTGATGGCCGTTGATTATCGGTTCGATGAACAACGTCTTCATGGTAAGCTTGCTGCCTAAGTAAAAACCTCTGCTGTACATAAAGGAAGCAAACAGTCCGTAGAAGATGTTATAGAAAAATAAAGGAACGATGAATTTTCTTATCTTTTTGAGAAGATATTTACCGACGTGGTCAACGGAATCCGTCTGGTAAAAATATCCCGAGGCAAACACGAACAACATGATGTGTAAACCACTTAAAGGGAACCAGTTATCCAGAACATGTATGGAACCGCCCTGGCAATGTCCGAGTACTACCATAATGATAGCCAGACAGTATAGTATTTTAAAACGGTAATCGGTCTTTCTTCCCATCAATACAATTTTACTACTTGGAAATACTAATTGTCAGAGATTTGTCATATACAGAGAACTGTTGGGTAAATGATATAATTAAAACATGAGTGATAAACGAAAAAGAGTCCTGATCGTCAATGATGAAATGGTCGTGGGAGGTGTTGCCAGAGTCCTCAACAACATGCTTTCGGAGATCGGCGATCTGGATTGTGATATCGATATACTTATCCTTCATCCTCATGGTGAAATGATGAAAGATATACCGGAAGGCTACAAAATACTGAAGTCGACGCCTTTCTTTGAGGTATGCGATCTGCCGCTCCGCGATGCTTTGGCATCAGGTAATATAGGGACCATCATAAGAAAAGCAGTCTTCTTCTTTCTGATGAAAACGGGTCTTATCCACCGCTTTATAAAGAAGGAAAGAAAGAAGATCATTAAAGAACCATATGATGTGGAGGTTGCATATAAGGAGGGCTTCTGCACCGTATTTGTTGCTGACGGTGACAGCAGAAAGAAGATCAACTGGATCCATGTGGATTATGAAAACAGTAATTATTCAAAGAATCATATGGCCCTGGTCAAAGATGCATTGAGCAGGATCGATGTCAATGTGGCGGTATCGAAAGATGCCGGAGAAGCCTATAAGCGCGTCTTCGATCTTAAGGAAGACTGCCGGGTAATAAACAATTTCATTGATGAAGAGCTTATCGAAAAGAAAAGCAGAGAAGAATATTCCTATCCTACAGACGTTTTCAATATCGTAACGGTCGGCAGACTTCATCCGCAAAAGGCTAATTTAAGAATGATGGAAGTCTGCAGAAGACTTAATGATGATGGGCTTAAGTATGATTTCTATATCGTCGGTGACGGCGAAGAAAGAAACGAAATAGAGGCAAAGATCAAAGAATATGGCTTAAGCAATGTCCATTTAATTGGCTATGATCCCAATCCGTATAAATACATAAAGAACTGTGATCTGTTCCTTCTTCCGAGCCTGTATGAAGGTGTTCCGACTGTCGTTTATGAAACGCTGTCTATCGGCAATATCCCGATCGTTTCAACGAAAGTATCAGGCATCAGTGAACAGTTGGGAGACAATGAATACGGCATAATCATTGAGAATAACGAAGATGCGATCTATCAAAAACTGAAAGAGATCATAGAAGACCCTTCGGTTTTAGATGTTTACCGCAGAAATAAAAAAGAGCTTACCAACAATAAGGTCGCTAAGAAAAAGATAGATGAACTTTTTACCGGATAGTTTTTATGCTCAATCTGAAAGTTGACTTCAATGTTTATGTAATCCAAGCTAACCCGCTGTGTTCACTGCCTGTCTTTTGCCCTGCTAAATGATGTCATCAGACTAATCAATCCGAACATTATAGCTAAGACAGATACTACGCATGCTTTATTAGTGAACCAGGAATGAGTCGCAGAATGATTGATCGTTAATGCATACCAAACAGCAGGAATAAAGCCACAAAGTAAATAAGGAAGAATCGTTCTAAAGCAATTATTGGCAGTTGATCTGTCTTTTTTGATACAACGATAAGAAAGGTATATTATGTATGCAGCAACAATCAATGTGATAGGCGTTTTGAAAAAATCTGCATAGTTTTTTATGGTACTTGTAAAAGCATTATACTGAATGCCATCTGCTGCTACCGAAGATACCCGGAACATGGTCGCATTAATTGCATCAAGGATCACATTGTTTTTTGTAATTATGCTGCCTATGATCCACTTTGATATCCACATACCACCGAAGCCTAAGGACCAGCAGAGGCCATTTTTAATTATGTCGCTTAGTTTCTGCTCTAAAGAATCAAAGTCGGCTAGTACGAGATAGAAAACCAAAGGAACACCGACTGTTGAAACCGGGTAGGTTAACAGATCGAAGAAAGCCGTCGTAATACCGCAGTATAAGAAGATCATATGTGATCTCTTCTTCAGGTTATCTGTATTTGCTGTTAATAAAGCGATACAAGCTAAAGAAAATACATAGAAGCAAGACGAAAACTGCAGACTTTTTGCCAACGCTATCGGCATGAGCATGAAATATGCAAGAACGTAAGGTATTATGTACTTTTTAAAGCCTTTCTTAAACAACAGCAGACAGGTAAACGCTACGATTGTAAACTGAAGAAAGCCATTTATGAATCTGATCGTCCTGTAGACAAACAGCATCAGTAAAGGCTTTAGAAAAACCAGATATCCATGCCAGTATCTTGGATAATTCAAAGAACCTGCGAAATCTTTTTTTTCGATGAAATGCAGGACTAGCGTTTTTGATGGATCTTCATTATCTTCTACATAACCCCTGGGAGCATTCATGGCATCGACGATTGCCGAGTTCTGATGGTTATGTGCGGCCTCGAGCAGCATTATCGAATCCGTGTAATTATCTAACTGGCTAGTGCAATGATCAGATAAAACATAGTAAGATCCTTCCCATTGCATAGTGTATGCAGACAACCCGACATTGTTTTTGATTCTTTCAACGGGTAATGAGTAGACGCCGGTAAGCAGGATCGTTCCGCAAAGAGCCGATAGAAGAACGTGAAAGATCACTGTTGCTGTTTTCGCTAGAAACGACTTAAATGTTACGTTATGAAATAATTCTTTCGAAATGCCCCGGATATCAACCAGGGGTTTTTCTTTTCCATCAACATCATTCATGATCATCACCTTTCAGATCATGCAACAGTTTACCCAGACATAAGGCCAGCACCATACTACAGGTCAGCTTATCCATGGTATGTCCGGATACATAACTTGAGGCAAAGCCGATACAGACGATCATCATCAGAGTTATGTTGAGATAGGTCCATTTATTGCATTTATATCCAAGCAAGAGCTTTATTCCGGCACAGGCAGCAAGGATCAGCCAAGGTACAAACAGCAAGACAAAACCGATGTAACCTAAAGTATAGGCCTGCTGCACAAAATCCCGCTCGATGAGGATGCCGCCCCACATGTATTCGGAATAACCCATGCCCAGGAGTTTGTCTTTTGCAGTCAGATCGTCATGTTTGTAATCAAAGAACAGCTTTTCGATCTGTCTGCCGTTGACTCTTTCTTCCAGAGGATGGTCAAAAGCGAGATCGACCCAAAACTGCGGATCCCAACTGTAACTGTAGAAGGTATTGTAGTAAGCAGGCGGAGTCAGGGCGATCAGGAAACTGTATTCATCAAATACCTGAACATAATATTCACGCCATTCATCGCTCCACTTTTCATATACTCCTTCCTTGATCTTCTGCCGTTCTTCCTTGATGAGATCATCGTGCTGTTTGGTTATCAGGATATCCTGAGAACTGATGAGCTGATTCTGAACCGCCGGACATACCGGAATGAAGACGCCGGTCACCACCAGCATGCCGATCAGAAAAAGGGGATAAAACTTCTGAAATCTTTCGGTTTTAAGGAACAGCAGAAACAGGTATATCAGCAACATCACAGCCGGTACCAACAAGGCTCCGAAAGTCGCTATCCTGGTCGATAAAACGATCATTGCCAGTGACTGGATGAATATCGTGATTCCCAGAAAGATCTTCCTGTTTCTGTTTTCGGCTTTATAAAAGAAATAATACAGCAGCGGTAAAGTAAGAAACAGCAGGATACCGATGGGGTTTCCTTCTTCAAAGAAGAACTTCGATGCATAGAATCGCGGCTGATGTTCGAGACCGTCGAAAGGCAAAGAGAACCAGGAGAAGAGATTATCGATGGTCATGCCGGCATATGTCGACATGCCAAAGACGAAGATGTTGGAAAGCAGTATCGGAAAGGAAACCAGATACGCAATTGCGACACTGATTTTTTCCAGAAGATCTTCTCCTATCACAGTCAGCCTGAAGACATATACATACAGCAGAGGCAGCAGCAGTGTCAGCAGATAAAATGCCTCTTCCTTTACCGTGAAAGCGTAACGTTCCGGCAGCATCATCGCATTGCCTGCCATGAGCTGTCTGCAGTTTTCGACATGAAGAATAAAGAAGGCCGCCAAGACAACGGCATAGATGCCGAACATAATAAGGGCTTTCTTTTTATTCTTTTCATAGAAAAGGAAGACCAGGACGACCAGTAAGGGATAGACAAGAAAATTAATGACGGTCGTCAGCCTGGGCAAGCCGATCCTGCTGAGCGAATCATAAAAAAGGTAGTCCAGTTCAACAAACGGATGCAAGGCTACCAGTGCAAGTATCAGTACGAAGATGTTCTCTTTATTCAGGATCTTCTTCATACGATTATTATATATTATTTGGTTTGGCAGGTTTTAATATATGAGATTGAGAATATCGAAGAAGCTGTGTTTGAGCAGGAAGAAAACGACTTTCTGTTTAAGGGAAGGCTTTTTCTTCATTGACCATTCATACCACTTCGGACAGACCCTGTTCAGATGCTCCGCATTGGTTTTGAAATACTCTTTTCTGGTCTTCTTATCTGTGATCTCCCTGATCCTTAAAGTTGTCATGATCAGGCAGTCATTATAGTAGAAATCAAATAGGGCTTTTTCGTCAGTATTTAGCTCTTTTTTGAGATTGTTTATGGCTTTATAGATGTCAAAGATCCTCGGGTCTTCACTGTGAGAGATCGAACCGCTGCGCTGAACATAGAAGTATAGAGGCTCATTCACATAGGAAACATTATTGGCTTTGGCTATCCAGGTCGGAATGGTAGCCAGGTCTTCATACCATAGTCCTTTGATAAATGTTTTATCCTTGAGGAACTCTCTTCTATAGATCTTGTTGTTGGCGGAGTGATCGATGAAGATAAGACCAGGATTGTCTTTATAACTGTCGTTCTCCTTGTCCATGGAAACCTTATTGACGGCTTCATGGTCATCGTATACATATATCATGTCGAAACATACAATGTCGCTGTCGTTTTTCATGGCCATCTCATATGTCTTTTCCAGTAAAGAAGGATCGATGTAATCATCAGAATCCAGCAGGAGGATATAATCTCCTTCGGCTCTTGCCATGCCATAATTACGCGCATCACTCAGACCGCCGTTTTCTTTATGGTATATCTTAAAACGCTTATCGTTTCCGATAACGGCTTGTGCGGCCTCAACAGAGCGGTCTTTTGTCCCGTCATCTATTATCAGGCACTCAAAATCTTCAAGAGTCTGGCTCTTTACCGATTCGAGACATTTGGTAATGTAGCGTTCCACATTGTAAACAGGAATGACGATCGAGAATTTCATATATTACTTCTTTATTATATTAAAAACCCGTTTATTACCATAACGGCTTATAGTCGTAGCCGTATCCTTCATCCCAGCTGTTCCAGACATTGATATTCTTGTTGGTATAGTGGTCAAAGTCATCTACGAAAGCCGTGAAACTCAGTCCGTAATAATCATTGATGACATTCTCATCGATGCTCAAAACACCGTTTCCGATCTCGATATGATGGCCGTCAAGATCGTAACTTAGAGGAGTGTTTGAATATACCAGTACTTCTCCGTTTCTGACGATGGCATAGTAGCTGCTGTAACCGTCAAAGCCCTCAAGTCCCATATCGAGAAGACATGTTCTCAAGGTATCGCCTAAAGGACGGTCATGGCTGTCATATTTGATCACATATGTATCCGGATAATTGATGAGTCTGCTGAGGTATTTGACCGGATTGTATTCGGTCCTGAATACCGATGCAGTAAGACCGGGCACATACAGGTCATAGAGACTGTCCAGTTCTTTGTTTTGCGTATGATGTTCAAAGACATAGTTTTCCTTGACGAAATTCATCAGGTAATCAGTTATGTATGAAGCCCCGTTAGAGAAACAGTGGGCGCCGTTATTGTGGATCTGCAGGCGATAGTTGATCTTTCTTGAAAGCTGAACGAAGTCCAAATACTTAACATCGTTTTCATCTGCCCATTGCCATACCTTATCCAAAGCTCCCTGGTTTTCAGCCGTTAAGGAATCCATCGGCATCATATAAAGCAGAAGCTGAATATCCTTCTCTTTACACAGATCAAGGATGTTGTTCAGCCCGTCGATGTCTTCTTCATCAAGAGTGAAGTCCGGAACATTATCATAGACCAAAGGATACCAGGAATTCTTTGGAGGTAATTCCGCATCTAACTGAATGTATCCGAAATCAGGAGTGATGCTGGTGTCTTTTTCGTAGATCAGTTCCTTAAGGCTTTCCATTTCCCGCCAGGTGTTGTGGTTGTTTATGAAATCGTTACGGTAGGTCTCGGCCTTTTCTTCCGGCAGGAAGTTTATGACGTTCTGTTTTTCCTGGCCTCTCATCATATACTGAGCCAGTGCGAAACAGACATCACCTTCACAGTTATAACTTACCGGCGTCGTCGTATATACTTCCAGGATTACCAGCTCCGGACTCTGGTTCTTGAGAGCTTCCTTGAGCATCTCATAGGATACTTTAGGAGCCTGGCAGGCGCTGCCTAAGACATAAGAATAAAGGCCGCTGTCCTGATAGGCGAAACTTGGTATGAAGGAATACTGGGCATGAGAAGAACCCAGAACGATGATATCGACGCTGTCCTTGGGCATATTGTGGAAAGAATCATTGTAGAAGGCTTCCTTGTTTATGAAGACCTTGCACAGGTAAAGGTATGAATAATAGATCGTGGCCAGCACAAAAGCGGCTCCTGCCAGGATCTTGATGTTGTTCCAGAGAATTCTGCCTGCCTTTTTTAGCATTAAAACCTCCTGTATATGAAGTCGTTCGCATCAAAGCTGCCGCCATACATGCCGAAGATCAGAAAAGCGATGATAAGCACGGCATAAATAGCCCATCTTACGATAAAGACCTGCTTTCCAAGGATATCGCCTATCGGCAGCAGTTTTCTGATGATATCCGTTACCAGCATCGTTCCGGCTATGAACAGCGACCAGATGAATTCATTATGGGTAAGACCGATCAGTTCATAACTGAAAGTTCCTCCTGCCACGATCTTTTCAAAAACAGCCAGAGCACTTGTCAGGTCAGAACTTCTGAAGAAGACCCAAAGAGCACTGACGATAAGAAAGTTTACGACTATCAATATCGGTGTAAACAGATATCCGACATATCTGTTGATCTTTATCTTCCTTAATATCGAAGAGGCCATATCTTCGATGATTCTTATGATACCGTGGCCCAGCCCCCATACTATAAAAGGCAAAGAGACGCCATGCCAGAGGGCTGATACAAAGAAGATGAAGATGATGTTGAAATACTTGCGGAGAACTCCTTTACGGCTTCCGCCCAGAGGAATATAAAGATAGTCCCTGAACCAGGAAGTCAGTGAAATGTGCCAGCCGGCCCAGAACTCTTTCAGGTTTCGGGAAATGTAAGGACTGGCGAAGTTCCTGTCCAGTTTGAAGCCCATGATCCTGGCGGCACCGATCGCGATATTGGAATAGGAATCGAAGTCCAGGTATATCTGCAAGGCATACATCAGTACACCGAACAGAACATTGTATCCCAGAAGCTCCGGATTATCGAGACTTCTCTCGACTACCGAAGTGATGAAATCACAGAAGACCCGCTTTTCAAACAGACCCAATCCTATCAGCAGAAAACCGCTGCCGGCATCGCTGTATTCAAATTCGCGACAGCTTCTCAGTTCCTTAAGAAAAGGTTCAGCCCTGTTTATCGGACCGGCGGTGATGCAAGGGAAGAAAGTTACATAATCCAGATAAAATACGGGGTTCTTTTCAACTTTGATCTTCCCTTCGTATATATCAAAAAGATAGGACAGTATCTTGAAGGTATAAAAAGAGATACCCAAAGGTATGATTATCGATGTTGTCTGAGCAAAATATTTGAAACTGAATAGTCCGGCTACAAAAGGCAGCGCCAGAAGCAGGACGGCTTTCTTGCCCTGATACTTCTTCACGATGAAACTGAATATGTATCCAAGCACCGCAAATGCAAAGAGACAGATCAGATTATTCCAGCCGAAAGTGTAGATAAAAAAGATGTTGGCTGCCAGCAGCACATAGGGTCTGATCAGGTACCTGAACGGTACCGACAGCATGAACATCAGAAAACAAAAAGCCACAAAGTAGATCGTTGTGGCACTCAGATCGGTAAATGCGGGAATGGTGAAATAGTTATCACCTATGACCATTATCTGATCTCCCTGATGATATATTTAGGTCTGCGCTTGGTTTCCATATAGGTCTTGCCCAGATACTCGCCGACGATTCCGATGACGATGAGTTGGATACCGCCGAGCAGGCAGATGATCGCGATCATGCTTGGATAACCGGCGACCGGATCACCAATAGTCAGGGCTTTGATGACGATATAAAGCATATACAGAAAACCGAAAAGCGATACCAGCAGACCGCTAACGGTAGCGATCCTTAACGGAGCGATCGTGAAGTCGACGATACCGTCAATGGCATAAGCGAAGAGCTTCCAGAATGACCACTTGGTCTCACCGGCTACCCTTTCCACATTTTCATATTCGATGTATTTGGTCCTGAAACCCACCCAGGAGAAGATTCCCTTGGAGAAACGGTTGTATTCGGAAAGAGATATGATGGCATCCACCATTTTCCTGGACATCAGACGGTAGTCTCTGGCACCATCGACTATCTCCACATCGATCAGTTTGTTTATGAGTTTATAGAAAGCTCTGGCAAAAAAGCTCCTGATCGGCGGTTCGCCTTTTCTAGTGACCCTGTAGGTTCCGGCACAGTCGTATTCGCCGCTCTTTACATAATCATACATTTCCTTTAACAGGGCAGGAGGATCCTGAAGATCGGCATCCATTAGCACGACGTAATCCCCCTTGGATTCCTTAAGACCGGCCAGAATGGCTGCTTCCTTTCCGAAGTTGCGGGAGAAACTGACTATCTTGATATTGGCATCTTTTTCCTTAAGTTTCAGACATTCCTTTACGGTATCATCTTTTGAACCGTCATCTATAAAAAGGATCTCATAACGGCTGCGGCCGATGGCCTTCTTCAGGTGCTTCATGAGTTCCGGATAGAAATATGGAACAGCCTCCGCTTCGTTGTAACAAGGTACTATGATACTTAACATATGCCTGTCCTCCCTTTCCTTAACATTATAACCAATAAACCGTTCTTTAGACAGTTTAACATATGCCCTGATAATACAAGTCTGATAAATAAGTTATAATATCTATGAAAGTCAGGTAACGGCATGCCTAAAGTAAGTGTTATCGTCGCCATCTACAATATTGAAGGATATCTGGACAGATGTCTGAATTCCTTGAAGGAACAGACCTTTAAGGATTTTGAAGTGCTCTGTGTCGATGACGGCAGCAAGGACGGTTCCGGGAAGATCATCGACAGCTACGTTGAAGAAGACAAGAGATTCAGACATCTCTTAAAGGAAAACGGCGGCCTTTCGGATGCACGCAATTACGGCATGCAGCATATGTCCGGTGATTATATCGTCTTCATTGACGGTGATGATTTTGTGGAAAAGGATCTGCTGGAAACGGTATATGACAGGATGGCCAGCGATGATCTTGACCTGTGCGTTTATGATTATTATCAGAATTTCATCCTCACCGGCAACAGGGAAGTCATCCATATTCCTTTTAATGAAGACAAGGTCTACAGTCTTAAAAACGATAAGGAACTCCTGTGCTTTGTCAGCAACTGCGCCTGGAACAAGATGTACAGAAAAGAGCTGTTCCTGGCTAACGACATACTATATCCGAAAGGCTACATTCAGGAAGATCTGGGAACTACGCCGAAGATCCTTTATCTGGCTGAAAGGATAGGTTTCGTGAACAGACCTTTATACAACTATATCGTTGACAGACCCAACAACATCACTACCGAAAGAAGTGAAAGGATCTATCACATTCTGGATATGTGTTCTTCCTTTATCGGTTTCTATAAAGAAAAGGGAGCCTTTGAAACATATTATGAAGAGTGCAAGTATCTGGCATCGGTAAACATCATGCAGTCTTTAAAGAAACTTCCTTACTTTACGGATAAGCGATTCGTTGACGGATTCCTGAATGCGGCTTTCGCTTTCCTGAAAAAGAACTTTCCGGATTTCCCTAAGTGCAGATATGACCTGTACTCCTATAAGGAGGATCACATATATCTGAACAAGACACTGCTAAGAACGTATCTTGCATACAAGAGGTTAACAAAATGAAAAAAGTAACGATAGTCGTACCTGTCTACAATGTTGAACAGTATATACGCAAATGCCTGGATTCTCTTTTAAAACAGGAATCGGATGAATATGAAGTGCTGGTAGTCAACGATGGCTCGCCGGCAAATGAACAGGCAATCATCGATGAATATGTTAAGAAACATCCTGTGATCAAAAGTCTGGTAAAAGAAAACGGCGGTTATGGGTCGGTACTGGAGAAAGCCATATCCCTGATCGAAACGCCATACATGCTGGTATGCGATCCTGATGATTATCTCTATCCGGATGCCGTTAAAACGCTGGTGGATATGCTGGAAAGCACGGACAGCGATATCGCCATCGGTGCCAAGACCCTGGTATATGCCGATAACGAAGAAGAGGTCTATGACAAATCATTTAACGATGCTTATGCATCGGTAACTGACGGCAAGGTCTACAACAGCGATGATCCTGACTTTGACGATCTTTACTTTATCGATCCAAGTCCGCATTCAAAACTCTACAGACTGTCCTTATTGAAAGAGATAGAGTTTCCTCATAAAGTCTCGTTTACCGACAATATTCTATATTTCTCAGCCCTTAACCGCAGCAGGAAGGTGGTATATACCTCCAAACCTTTAGCCTATTATCTGATCAACAGAGAGGGCAATACGATGACGGATATCAAGCTGACAGCCATCGATGCGGAAAGAAAGGTCCTCTGTTCGCTTATAAAACAGAACGAAGGCAAAAGGGGCATTTTCTATTACCGGATGTTTGAAGCCTACAAGTATCTGATCAACGAGAAGGTCAGACGCTGTCGGGGAAGCAATGAAGAAGTGAAAGAAAGGATAACTTCACTTTATGAAGTCATCGGAGAACTTCTGCCATACAGGGAAGACATCTTAAAGTATTACAGAAAGTATCATAAGTATCCGTTCATAGAAGCCTGGAGAGACAGGAAACTGCTGGATCCTACGAAGAGCAAAAAGGCTTATGAGAAGATAGTCGATAAACAGATGGAAGGAAGAAAATGAAAAAACCGGCCGTAAGCGTCATAGTGCCTGTTTATAATGTTGAAAAGTATCTTGGCAGATGTCTGGATTCTTTGGTCATGCAGACTTTGAAGGATATCGAGATCATCGTGGTCAATGACGGTTCACCTGACGGTTCACAGGATATAATCGATGAATACGTCAGAAAACATGAAAATGTCGTTTCTTTCAAAAAAGAGAACGGCGGTCTGGGCGATGCCCGTAACTTCGGTCTGGAAAGAGCCAAGGGCGAATACATCGGTTTCATCGATTCTGATGACTGGGCTGAACCCGACATGTATGAAAAGATGTATGCCAAGGCAAAAGAAGATGACTGTGACCTTGTGGTGTGTGATCTCATTTATACCTTTGAAGACGGCAGCAAGGAAGACTATACCGAAGCGGGAATCAGGAAGCTGGTTCCCGACAACAAAAAAGCCGGTTTTCTGTCACCGCTCTTTGCCTGGAACAAACTCTATAAAAAGGAACTTCTCATGGACAATAGCTTGCGTTATCCTGTGGGACTCTGGTATGAAGACATCCCGGTCACGCTGCCTTGTTTCGCATTATCAAAGAAGACGGGTTATGTCAATGAGGCTTTTGTCCATTATGTTCAAAGAGTAAGCTCGATCATGGGCAACAGGACCAGCAGGAAGTTCTATGACATTTTTACGGTACTGGACAGTGTCTATGCTTTCTTTAAGGAACATGATCTTCTGGATGAATATCACGATGAGCTGGAATATGTCTTTGCACAGCAGCTGATGGTTTACGGCGCTTTCCGTTTCTTGCGGTCTGACGATTATTACGATCTTTCAGAAACAGCCCGCAGGTTCATGAATGAGCGCTATCCTGAATGGAAGGGCAACGCCTATCTGAAAAAGACTTTCAATATCAAAAACCGCATATTCTACCGGACCAACGGTCCGGCTACATACAGAATATGGAAGAAACTCATCGGATAAAAACATCACCCGGTACCGGGTGATGTTTTATTATTCACTTTATAAATGAGCAGATAAATGACATGAAGTCAAACATTGCCTTGTTTACCATCCGGAAGTAGCGGTTCTTCAAGCCGGGCAGAGTCTTAAGATATGGATTGTCATGCCATTCGGGATAGTTCGAATCGAGCGTATTCCACAAGGCATCAAGGACTTCTCTGCGAACTTTTTTATCGGCTATCTTGCAGCCGGTTAGAAAAGGATTGCCCAGACAGAAACGGATGAATACATACTCCAGTTCGGAACGGAATTCTTCATCCTTTCCTTTTTCTTTATAATATGTCCTCAGATCATTCAGCATCTCAATGGCATCGAGGACGGTCTTGCTGCTGGTATTGGTCAGGGAGCCTTTACGCTGCACATAATGGATCAGCGGTTCATCGGTAAAGACGAAATCCTTCATAGTCAAAGCCATATGGGTCAGATAAGAACTGTCTTCAAATCTTCTGCCTTCCGGAAAAGAAAAATCCAGGGAGTCGATATATTCTTTTTTATAGATCTTGTTCCATAGAACGCCATAGAACCGGGTCAGCATTTCCTTGGTATTCCGGTAATGAAATTCTTTCCTGACGGTCTCCTTACCGTCTTCGTTATAGTAGTAAGCGCATACGGCGACATTGGCATCACTGCTTTTTGCCAGGTTGTAGAGCTTTTCATACATGTCCTTCTCTATGTAATCATCACCATCCACGAAACCGATATATTCTCCTTCAGCGGCTTTCAGTCCGTAGTTTCTGACGCTCGATACGCCGCCGTTTTCCTTGATAAATGATCTTATCTGAGGATACTTTTCTTTATATTCATCGATTATCGCCTGTGAATCATCCGGAGAACTGTCGTTTATTACAAGTATTTCTATATCCTTTAAAGTCTGTGATACAAGAGAATCCAGACATTTTCTGAGATACTTATCCACGTTATATACCGGAACTATGACACTGACTTTTACCGTTTTATTCGTCTCCATGACCTTATTTTACTTTCTTTTGGAATACTTGAAAAGAAAGAGGGACTTAAGGAATCAAATTGTAAGTTATGGTGAATTACCTTATAATTGACACGAGGGAAAATTTTGGACCGCAAACTATTAAGAAATTATTTCTATAACATACTATATCAGGTAGTGACGATCCTGGCACCGATGATCACCGTACCTTATACCACAAGGGTTCTGGGAGACATGCTGGGTGTCAACGCTTTTTCCGGAAGCGTCGTGCAGTGGTTCGTCATCTTCGGTATCATGGGCATCAACAATTACGGCATCAAGACCGTAGGTGCCAACAGAGACGACCGCGCCTTACTATCAAGGACCTTCCGTGGCATTTTCTTCATGCAGATGTGCAACATGATCCTGGCTCTGATCGTCTATCTGAGCTATGTCGCAGTCAGCCCTTTGGATTACAAAGTCATCTATATCATTCAGGCACTTACCATCATTTCCATCATGTTCGACATATCCTGGTTCTTCCTGGGCGTAGAAGACTTCAAGATAAACGCTTTAAGGAACATCCTGATCAAGATCGTCGGTGTTGCCCTGATATTCCTGCTCGTTAAGAAAGAGAGCGATCTCTGGAAGTTCGTACTCATCAACGGCGGCGTCGCCGTACTGGGACAGATGATCATGTTCCTGCAGCTGCCTAAATACATCGACCGCTGTCATGTCAGTATCGGAGAAGCCTATCGGGAACATTTCAAAGACAACCTGATCCTCTTTATACCGCAGGTCGCTACCAGCGTATACAATATCCTGGACCAGACACTGGTCGGACTGCTGGCTGCCGACTGGGAAGCGCAGAGTGCCTATTATCAGCAGGCTATCCGTCTGGTGAGAATGTTCCTGTACTTCATTACATCCATCGGTGCCGTAATCATGCCAAGGATCGCCAATGTCTATCACAAGGGCGATCACAAACAGGTCGAGGCCTATCTGTCCGTAACGATGAAACTGGCATTCTATCTGGCCATTCCGATCATGTTCGGTACGGCAACAGTGGCTCCAAGTCTCATCCCGTGGTTTATGGACCCGCATTTTGCGGTCGTATCGAAGCTGATCATCGTCGCTTGCCCGGTCATCCTGCTGGTATCTTTAAGCAATGTTTACGGCATCCAGTATCTGCTTCCGACCGGAAAGATGAAAGAATACTCGGCATCCGTCGTTATCGGTGCCCTGGTCAATCTCTGCGCCAACATCATCCTGATCCCGAAATACGGAGCTCTGGGAGCCTGTATCGCGATCGTAATGGCGGAAGCCAGCGTTACGCTTTCTCAGATAATATTCATCAGAGGAAAGCTCAAGCTGGAAGTCAAAGCCAGAACGATACTGCTTTATTTCGCGGATGCGGTCATAATGGGAGCAGTAGTACTGTTCATCGGCAGAATGATGGGGCCGCGCTTACTGACCAACCTAGTTCAGGTCGCATCGGGAGCAGTCATCTACCTGGGCATCCTGACGCTGTTCAAAGAAGAATTCCATATGGACATATTAAAAAAAGCCCAAGGGCTGATATCAAGACATTAAAAAACTTTGATCCCAGTCAAAGTTTTTTAATCAGTAATCCAGTATATAGAAACGAAGCACCGATGTCATGAAATCATGATACTGCATGTGCAGACTGACTTTGTCTCCTTGCGTACCGATGTAATACAGCTGACCGTTGTAGCATTGAACGCTTTCATCCTGCTCAAGCGGCAGCCAGTATCCGTTATAGAAAACATCATCGTAGCCTTCAACGAGGATGAAGTCATAGTTCTTTAACAGCTGCAGCCATTGTGCGGATGCATAAGTGGAGGAACCATCAAGACTGTGTATCGCTTCATCATCGAACCAATAGACATCAAAACTCATTTTGGTACCGTTAAGGTTTTCTCTTTTGAACTCATAGTCTCCGAACTGCCGTACTACCAGGACTTTCATCGTATTGCTGTCATCGACGCTAAATCTCGGCAGCAGGGAACCAAGAGTCTTCGTTTCCACGAACAGGCACAGTACTGCGAGGATGATCAGCGGTTCTTTAAGTCCTTCTCTTTGGCCGTTAAAGCCGTAAGCACTCAGCAGTACCAGTGTTATGCCGTAATACAGATAGGAGATCATATAACGGTCAAACGATGCAAGATATGGTGCCTCGGAAATATCGAATGCCAGCATGTATAAAAGCATCATGACGGTCATATATCCAACGGCACCTATCAGATATATGCCGGCACTCACAAAGGATATCTTATTAAATCTCATGGCAACAAGCATAAGAACGCTCAGAAGAATGGCTGCGACCGGATAGTTCATATTGAACGGATGCAGGACTATCGGTCTTCTGATGACCGCATGGCAGAAATTAACGAATGCTTCGCTCCGCCAGGTCTCTTCAACGTTCCAGCGCATTATATCCAGCACATCACTGAACTTCATGTTGCCGATAACGAACTGTCCCGTGAGGTCATACAGATCGATGATATATTTCCAGCTCAGATAAAAACACAAAGGAATGCCCGCAAAGGACACTATTCCCCATATGAGCCTTTTCAGGTCAAGTTCCTTATCGACAAAAGTAATCTTCACAAAAGCAAAGAAAAGGATCATCAGGTAGTAACAGATCCCCATCTGCTTCATCAGCAGCAGTGAAGAAAGATTTACGCTTAAAAGGATGTAGGTGTATTTATCCCATTTATCATCGATGATGACCATAAACATCGTATAGGCACCAAACAGTGCAAGTGCCCAGTCAGTGTATATGGACGTATAAACATAAGCGCTGTCGGAAGCAGTCGGTGTCTTGGATACGGTAAGACCGGCAAGCAGGACACAGATGACCCCGATCACTACTTTCAGATGATCTTTTCCGGTGCTGATCTTTATCTTTTCAAACATCGGCAGGAAACAGCTGAACATGAAAGCGTTAAGGGCTATATAAGTGTGACCCTCATAGAATCTGAAAGCGTCAAAGCCGCACCACAGGCTTTCAAACAGCGTAAAGAACGGCGGATAGTCCTGATGGAAATCAAGGATGTCCTGAGGCTGAGCATAAAAACCGTTGACTTTTATGGAAGCTATGACCATCCTTCCCCAATGGGCGAACTCATCGCAATGGGCATAACCGGTAAACCTGAAAAGGACGAAACTGTATATGAGCAATAAACCGAAAACAGGAGCGCTCACTGTAAAGTAATTCTTACGGAATTCAGACAGCCTTTCCTTATCCTTTCTGATAAACAGACAGGCGATAGAGATCCAAAACGAAAAGACCATCAGCCAGGTCAGATAAAAGCCGACCCTCAGCTGATTCAGAAAAGAGAACAGATAGAGAATGAACGCACTGATAACAAAAGCAGGAGTAAGTACGTATCCGAACTTCTTCCTGCATATCAATACAAATAAACCGCTTATTGAAAAGACCCAGATCAGAGATAAGATATAGAACATTATTTTTCCTTATTTATCTCAGCTATTACTTTATTCATATAACACTCAAACTGATAACGTTTCTTATTCTTTATGGAATCTAGGATGATACCGACATTGAACAGCAGGAAAGCGTTGATCATCAGAGCCGCTGCAAGAACCGCACTTGGAACCTTGGTTATGTAAGCAGTTTTGCTGAATTCGATCACGACCGGAATGCCCACCAGCAAAGACATAATAAAGAATAAAAACGCAAATATGCTAAACAACAGGAACGGCCTGTTGTCCTTGAAGAGATCGAACAGAGTGATAAGAACTTTCATGCCATCCTTAAAGGTGTTTAGTTTGGATACCGATCCTTCCGGACGGTCACGATAGGTGATAGGTGCATTGACGATGCTCATGTTGTTTACCAGGGCAAATACCGTCATTTCCGTTTCGATCTGAAAACCGTCAGACATGACCGGCATGCATTTGACGAACTTCTTAGAAAAGGCCCGGTAACCGGTCATGATGTCATCGAGATCAGTCTTGTAAAGGAAATTGATCAGTCCTTTTACCAGACTGTTACCGAAGCCGTGGAAAGGGCGCTTGTTTTCTTCATAGTAAGTGGAAGACAAGCGGTCGCCGATCACCATGTCAGCCTTTCCTTCAAGGACAGGCTTGATGAGCTTGCCGACTTCCTCGGCAGGATAGGTATCATCACCATCTACCATTACAAAAACATCGGCGTCAATATCCCTGAACATCGATCTGACGACATTGCCCTTGCCCTGTTTAAACTCGTCTTTAACGATGGCACCGGCTTTTAGAGCTATCTTACGGGTATCGTCAGTGGAGTTGTTGTTATAGACATAGATATCAGCATCAGGCAAGGCACGCTTAAAATCGCTTACGACCTTTCTGATCGTCAGCTCTTCGTTATAACAAGGTATCAGAACAGCAATTTTCTTTTTTGTCTCTTTCTTTCTTGGCATATCATTCGATCGTTTCGGCTAATTCAAGAGCCTTTAATATTATTGCATCCATATTGTAGTATTTGTATTCAGCCAGTCTGCCTAAGAGATACAGATCTTCGTATCCTTCAGCGAGTTTGACATATTTTTCATATAGTTCCTGATTGGCCGGAGTGAAGATCGGATAGTAAGGGATGTTCATGTTTTTGTCATAAGCCTGCGGGAACTCGCGGTGGATGTAGGTAATGTCGCTTTGGAATTCATTCATGAAATGCTTGTATTCGGTTATCCGGGTATAAGCCCTTTCTTCCTTGGGACAAGGATAGTTTTCGGTAGCTGCCTGCTGGTAAGTTCCATCGTGTTTCTCCAGTTTCAGATCGAGCGAGCGGTAAGGAAGATCTCCCAGACAGTAATCGAAGAGAGCATCGATCTCGCCTGTATAGACGACTTTTCCGCCAAACTCTTTTCCTTTATACCAGATCTTCCCGTCTTTGAGTCTGAGGATGTCCGACATCCGGGTGCCAAGCATTACTGTAATGTTTTCGCTTTTCAGCATCTTTTCAAAGATCCTGGTATAGCCATCTTTCGGCATGTACTGATATGTATCATTGAAATAACCGTCATCATAGGAAGTGTTGACCGGTACCCTGGCCGTGACAGCCGCATCGATCTCATGGGCTTCCAGGCCCCACTGCTTCATGGTGTAGTATTTAAAGACATTCTCAAAGATGAAGTCAGCAAGTTCCTTGACATCTTCATCTTCGTTTTTCAGAAGTTCCATGATCGGGATCTTTTTGTTTTCACCGTATTCGCTGATCAGGAGGGCTTTGAGCTTTTCGGCTTTTTCCTTATCAAAGCACTCGTCAATGGATCTGAAATTAAAGGGAATAGGGACGATCTTGTCTTTCAGATGACCCAGGACTCTATGCCGGTAAGGATACCATTCGGTAAACTCTGACAGGTAATTGAAGACTTTTTCGTGATTGGTATGAAAGATGTGCGGTCCGTATCTGTGGATCAGTATTCCTTCTTCGAAATAGTCGTAGGCATTGCCGCCCAGATGTTCCCGCTTATCGATGATCAGAACCTGTTTTCCCTTGCGGGCCAGCCTTTCAGCTGTTGTCGCACCGGCAAAACCGGCACCAACTACGATAATGTCATAATTCATAGATGTCCCTCTGCTTATCTTTCATTAAAATTATATAAGAAAATCAAAGGAAAAACATGAATTCAGAAAGAGCTTTTAGTTAAAAGCCGATACATATCATCAATGCGGGTCCATTCATCGTTGCTTGTCGCTTATGATCACCGGTCATTTATGTTTTCAAGGCCATTGATATATAATTAGTTTGTGTTGGTATATTTGCTTATTACACTGTTACTAACAGTCTATTTCGAGATGCTTGGCCAGCATTTTCTTTTTCGTCTGAAAAAGGAATGCAAATCGCCGGCCATGGGGTTCGGTTTTCTTCTTCTGATGGCGTATGGCTATCTGACGGTCGGATTTATCGGGAGCCTTCATGGTCATTTCATGCTGGCTTTATGGACGTTTGTATTGTTCGTTCTTGCCGGTCTTTTTATGATTATCAGAGATTTCAAAAAAGTCAGATGGTTCTTTGATTGCAAGCAATGGATCGTGATTTTTATCCTGGTGGATATTATGATCTTTTATGCTTATGATACTAAACTTGGCGATCTGACTGCGTACGGACCCGTCTACTATCTGAATCTGATTTCTGCCAACATCGGTACGCCTTCACTGAATATGACCGATCTGTATCGCGGCACATTCGGGACCCCTCTGGCCCCGTCATATTCAATGCAGGCTTATTATATCTTTGCATCCTGCATAACCTATCTGGTGAAGCCGGTCGTTTCACTTGCCGGGCTTTTTCTAAACAGTGAAGTGATCATCTGGATCTTTCAGATACTGTATGATTTCTTCTTTGTTTCTTCGTTGATCTGTTTTCTTGACAAGGTCAATGACAAGCGGTATTTATTGAAGACCGTTATACTCTTTGTGTTCGTTTTCTACTTCGGCAAGCTTTACTACAACAGCGTTTACGGCTTTTGTGGCAATGTTTTCCGGATGTTCTGTACAGCATACAGTGTCATGTATCTTGATGACTTGATCAGGGAAAACACAAAGGATAATAAGCTCATGTTTGCTGTCTCGGTGTGGGGGGCATGCGCTCTTTCCTCTACCAGCATATTTATAAGCCTTCTGCTGGTATTCGCATCATTCTTCGTGCTATCCGATATGGATGATGACCTGTTCAGGTTTTATGCAATAGTGCTGTTTGTTCCCTTAGCCGATTTTCTCCTGAATCTTGGATTGCAGAACATTCTTATGTCTTTTACTGTCAGCGGAGTACTGTGTTTGACCGCTTTTCTTTTAAATGATCTGCTGATCA
Organism: Erysipelotrichaceae bacterium; assembly: GCA_017431825.1. Classification (GTDB taxonomy): domain Bacteria; phylum Bacillota_I; class Bacilli_A; order Erysipelotrichales; family Erysipelotrichaceae; genus Colivicinus. Next base: position 111,468 of record JAFRKI010000014.1, read on the forward strand.
GACTGTCACGGAAAAAACTGTTCCGATATGTTTTGCTGGGAACGGTTTTTCTTGCGATGCTGTTCCTGTCATACAGGGTTTCCGGAAATGTTTTCGATCTTGATGCCTTCATCAACAATGGCAGCGAGAATAATGATGCTTCCATCAACTACTTTCTCTTAAATGATGATGTTTCCCGGAACGCTTTCATCATTCTTGCCTTGTCATCAGCGCTCATCGCAATGGTTCTGAAGATCAGATACCGGCTCTTCATGATGTTCTGGATACTGATCATCATCTTTTTCAATCCGGCCTGCTGTTCGTTCATCGGTCATGTGTTTACCGCTTATTTCAGAGCTTTCGATATAATCATAAATCCTTTTACGATGGCGCTTTTTCTGAATGCTGTTTTTGACGTCCTGAAAAACAAGTATTTCTATTATGGAGTCCTGTCTCTGATACTGATCGTATTCTATACGAATATCAGACTGGGGATACCGGCTTATAAAGATTATACTTTTGAACCAAGGGAGGAAACTTATGACCACCTGGCAAAAATGGATAAAGATGAAATAGATATCATAAACAAAATAATGGAACTGTCAGGATCATACGGAATTGAAAGACCGTACATCATAACTGACAACTTCCTTACACAAAGCAATATCCCAAACGCCAGGTTTCTGTATGGACGCGATTATCTTGCTGATGAGACTTACTCTGCAAGCGACAGCTATCTTTATGATGTTTTCAGAAGAAACAGCACCAGCGATCTGGAGATGAAAGAAACAGATTATGATGTCCTGATGGAAAGCATCGATGCTTCTGGCATCGACTTTATCGTGGTCGATTACCCAAGGTCTTATGAAGATTATGATTACTATAATCTGATAAATTATCTGACGGCCTGCAGCGCTGACAGTATGGTTTATGCAAATGATTCGTATTTGCTGCTGATGTATGAGAAATAGGTGCTGATATGTTTTTGATCTGTCTGTTTGTGCCTTTACTGGTCTTTATTCTGATAAGAGAATCTCTCTTTACAAAGAGCGGATCTTTGCTGACAAGGATCCTGTCTTATATTGCGGCTTTTACATGCATAAATGCCATAACGGGCCTGATAATATATATGAAAGGCAAAACGGGATCTTTTGATCCGTATTTATATGAATCGTTAGGTTATGTCAGGGAATACTTCCTGCTGGCTATGAGCCTTTATGTTGGTGAAACGGTGATCGAGTTTCTGATCAAGAAGGAACGGATAAAAGAGCTGCGGGATTCAGCGATCTATAGAAAAATCAAAGCACGATTCGACTATGACCGGTATGAAGCATCTGAAGAAGAGAAGCATTTCAGAAGGATCTGCAGAAGGACGAACGTCTGTCTGATCCTGTTCATAATCCTTGTCTGGCTTTGTTATACGCTGGTATGGAGACAGAACTCATTTCAAAGTGCTGATCTTAACGGAATGATATTTACACTGAACATGCCTACCGTCGGTGCCCAAAGAACGCTCTATTCAAGTTATATGAGAATTGCCGCCATACCGACACTTATCTGGTCTATGCTGGCGATGATCATAACGGCAAGTCTTAAGAAATGTTTTAAGAAAAACAGAATAAAAAGAGTCTACCTGAATCTGAAAAATGAGTTCGGTGAATCAAAAAGAAAACTCATATCCGTATTAAGCTTCATTTTTCTGGCATGGTTCGTTGTGCTTCTTTATGAGACAAACAGCCGTTTAGGCATAAGCAGCTATATCAGCAGTCAGCTGAACCAGTCGGTAATTCTGGAAAAGGAATATGTCGATCCTCAAAGTGTCGAACTGATATTTCCTGAAAATAAGCGTAACCTGATCTATATCTATGTAGAATCTCTGGAAAGCTCTTTACAGGACAAGGCTTCAGGAGGTTTGTTTAATGAAAACTATATCCCCGAACTGACACAGCTGGCTGAGGAGAACATCAGCTTTTCACAGTCAGACCTGATTGAGGGGGCTTCGGTTGCTCCGGCTTGCGGCTGGACCGTTGCCGGCATGGTGGCCGAAGGTGCCGGCTTGCCTTTAAAGCTCTTTACAAATAACGAAAATGTTGATAAATCCATGGGTAATTACGAATATTTTCTGCCGGGCGTAACGACGATAGGAGACATACTTGAAAGAGAAGGATATATTAATTATTTCGTGTGCGGTTCCGATCTTGATTTCGGCGGCAGGACCGGTCTTTTGACCCAACATGGTAACTATCAGTATTTTGATTATTTTACCGCTATTGAAGAAAAGAAGATCTCTGAAGACTATTATGTCTTCTGGGGTTATGAAGACAAGAAACTGTATGAATTTGCCAAAGAGAAACTGCTTATGCTGGCAGAGGGGGATAAGCCTTTTAATTTCAACATGCTGACGGTCGATACACACAGCGGTGGTGGATATATCTGCGACCTTTGCCGTCAGGATTATGAGAACAAATACGCCAACATATTCGCCTGCGCTTCCAGACAGGTGACGGAATTTGTCAGCTGGATACAGCAGCAGGATTTTTATGATAATACGACCGTTATCATCGTCGGTGACCACTGCAGCATGGAAGGAGGCTTCTTCTCCGGTTACGGCTATGACAAACATAACGGGGAAACGACCAGAAAAGTCTATAATGTGATCATCAATTCTCCTGTTGAACCTTTAAAAGAAAACTACAGAATGTTTACGACGCTTGACCTTTTTCCGACCACCTTAGCGGCGATCGGTGTTGATATCGAGGGCGACCGTCTGGGCTTGGGAACGAATCTCTTTTCAGATAAAGAGACTCTGGCAGAACAGTATGGATACGAGGAGCTGTTTAATGATCTGAGCAGAGCCTCTGATTTCTACAGCAGCACTTTCCTGTACCCCGAAGACTGATGTATCATTTACTGTTTTCAAGGCATCATCATGTACAAATGAACGTGATATGGAATAAAAATGAACAAAGTGATAAAATACTTGTTATGAATAAACTGTTCGGGAACAGAAGAACCAGATACAGAAACCTGGTGCTGATGATTTTGCCTTTTTTAATACTGTGTGGAGTTTTTGGCTACGTTTCATATTCATCAGCAAAATCCCTGCTGCCTGAAGATGATACGGCCAATTACAAGTATTCGATAGAATCGATGGATTACCATCTGAGGACCAACGCTACCGATCTGCAGATCGATTATTTCCGGGAACTGCAGGACCTGATCGAAAAGGAAGCCGATCATTCCGAGATCGCTGCCTGTGTCGCAAAGAATTATGTAGCTGATTTTTATACCTGGTCGAATAAAGCCGGATCTTATGATGTGGGCGGCATGTATTATGTCTATTCACCTCAAAGGATCAACCTGATAAGCCAGGCCAGAGACGGATACTACAAGTATCTGAGTTACTATATCAATAAGTTTGGTCAGGAAAACATGCTGGAAGTTACCGGAGTAGAAACGACCGTTAAAGAAAGCAATACGACATATGTATATGACGGCAAGTCTTATGAAGCCTATAAGATATCCTGCGTATGGACATATAAGAATGAAGAGACCTTTAAGGATCTGTATATTACGGTATCCAATCAGTATGAAACGAAGAAACTCAGCTCTTTTGTGAAGAACATGGATCTGACAATCATCATCAATGATGATGGCCGTTATGAAATAGTAGAAGCTGTCGGTGACATCTAATGAAAAGAAACGAGAACACAAACAGAAATAAAGGCAAGAAAGCCTTCAGCATCATAACTCTGATTATGACTGTTTTGGCACACGCAGGGATCATTGCACTGGTAATCGTCTCATACCAGTATTTTGGTCTGGAACTCGGTACGGCTTTGGGTCTGGTTGGTCTGGTCCTTTGCCTGCTGATCATCGTCGATATCCTGTTCCTGGTCGGTTACCGATTCAAGGACCACAAGATAAAGATAGTCAATTTCATACTGGCTTTACTGCTGTTCATATCCAGTGCTTTCGGTTTCTATTATGTTTCCAAGATCAACTCCAATATGAACAACATCATCGACAACAGTGGTACGGATCAGTATGAGACCATCGGTGGTGTATTTACATATTATAAGAATAATAGTACGGATAATTACCATGATCTGGAAGATCTGAAATCTGTCAGCAATCTGAAAGTCGGCGTTCTTTACGATGACGGCATCGGTACCGGAACCCTTGCTTCATCGATCATGGAAGAAAACGACATAAAGGCTAATATAAGTACCTATAACAGTACCGATGAACTGCTGTCTGCGCTGGTCGGAGAAGACAATGGCGTCGATATTGCGGTTTTCCCGGCATCTTACAGACAGCGTTTATCGTCAGATGAAAACGTCGATTACAGCCAGTTCCTGGACAATATGATCGATTTCTACTCATTTGAAGAGAAGGTCAAGACCGGTGAAAACGAAAAGGCGAACATCGACTTATCCAGTGAGCCTTTCAACATCCTGCTGATCGGTTTTGCGCCGGAAAACGAGGCCATGACATACGGCCTGGCCGATTCGATCATCGTTGCGACCATCAATCCGCAGACCTTCACCGTATCGATGACTTCCATCGCCAGAGACTCTTTCGTGCCGATCACCTGTAACGGCGGAAACAGAGACAAGATAAATGCAGCCCGGGGAACCTCAAGACAGTGCCTGATGGATACTGTCGGCCAGCTCCTGGACATGGAGATAAACTACTACATGGAAGTCAACTTCCTGGGTGTCGTTCAGATCGTCGATGCGATCGGCGGTATCAGAGTCAATAATCCGGTCACCTTTATCGGACAGACCGCATCAGGAATCAGAGGCACCTATACCGTAGGTGTTCCGGCAGGCGAAAACGTTCTTCTCAACGGCGAACAGGCACTGGCTTTCGCCAGAGAAAGACATGCGATGCCTAACGGCGACTTCGACCGTCAGCAGCATCAGCAGGAAGTCATAGCCAAGATAGCCGAAGGCCTTATCGAACTCAGAGACGTCAATAAGGCACTGGATGTAATGAAGGCAGCCGGCGACAACATGTCGACCAACCTGAGTCTTTCCCAGCTTACAGGCATCTTTAATTATCTGGTAAATTCCAAGAACTATACCGGTTTGCCGACGTTCAAGACGATCGATATCAGGAATGTACGTATTACCGGTTATGCATCATGGACATATAACTATCCGATGAGACTTCCGTTATGGATATACAAGCTTTATAAAGGCTCTATCCAGGAAGCAAAGGATAATATTGCTGACGTACTGAATAAATATAATTACAGCGAGATCGAACAGCTTGGCTACATGAAATTCTTTGCCCAGTATCCTTATTATCGCGGATCTTATTATAGTGCTCACTTTGACGAACCGGAAGAGCATGAATCGATGCCTGCTTACTATCCGTATCTGACGAAATATACCTTCCAGGAAGCACTGGCCTGGGCCAATAAGAACGGTGTCAGACTCATCGTAACGGTCATCAATCCTGGCGATAAAGGATATGATGCCAGTCTGGACGGAATGGTCGTCGATCAGAGCCCTAGACACGGTGCCCTGGTAAGCGAGTATCCGGTAGGATATGTAACGGTAATGGGCGATCCTGATTACGTACCAGAATACATAGTCGAAGGCTGCAATGACGCCGCATCCTGCAAGGCCTTTGCGGAAGAATACGGTATCGAATTCGTATATGCGGACGTCTATACGAGCGATCCGAATAAGGACGGCATGTTCTACGGAACCAACTTCGAGAATGGCGACACCATAAAGAAAGATCAGAAGCTGATCATCTATATCTATAAGTATGTAGAATGCGGAGCGAATTCCTCTCTGAATTCCGAGACCGGAGCCTGTGTCTGCAACAGCGGATATCAATATGATTCAGAAACAGGAGGATGTTCTTTAATACCGGAACCGACCTGCGGCGCAAATGCCCACAACGAAGGAGGATCCTGCGTCTGTGATGGCGGTTATGAAGGAGATCCTTATTCCGGATGTACACTGATCGACCAGGGTGGTGGTGAATCCGGATCTGGTGACGGTAACTAAGAATATTAATAGACCCGATAATCAATCGGGTCTTTTTAATTCGATTTATTGATAATACGGATAGCCTTATTGGCACATTTTATGGTGATGTTGTTTGAATCACCGCCGTATTCGCCATCCAGCGTCCAAGGGATATTGCTGCTGTTTTCGAAGGTGATCTTACTGGCTTTAAAGGACAGTATCAGATCAGACTTGTCCAGCGTTCCCAGCATATAAGATGATATCTCGCTGAGCTCCTTGACGTCTTTCGGCTCTCTTATCAGCAGGACTTCCAGTTCGCCGTCATCGAGTTTTACTGTCTTGGGATTCAGTTTATAGATACCGCCGACCGACAGGGTATTGGTGACCATGCCGTAGATGAACTTTCCTTCTATCAGCATGTCATCGTATCTGACCTTCATCTTATAGGCCTTTATCTCCGCCAGACTTTTGATGCCTTCCACGAGATATGCCATATGTCCCAGGATGTTCTTGGTATCCTGCGGAGTTGAATAGGAGACTTTCGTGAAAGCACCGAAGGCAGCGATATAGACGAAGTATTTGGTATTGAACAGACCTGCGTCATAAGCTACCGGTACACCGCTCGTAACAAGCTCGGCAGCCTTTTCCATGCTCTTGGGAAGTTTTAATGATGACGCATAATCGTTGGTCGAACCGGCCGGTATGTAGCCGAGATCAGGCAATTTTTCCGCTCCTGATTTCAAGAGGCCGTTTACCACTTCATTGAGCGTTCCATCACCCCCGGAGCAGATTATGAATTCATATTCGGAGGCATGCTTCTTCACATAGGAAATGGCCTCACCCTGTTTCCTGGTAGGCACTACCGTCAGGTCATAATCGGCAGCCGCGAAGGTGTTAAGGATATTATAAAGATGGTTTTTGATCTGCATCATGCCGGCATGCGGATTATAGATAAACAGAGTTTTCATAAGAACATTATATAGTAAATGTTATATAATTATAGCGTTAAAAAGGAGAACAATCATGGCGGATAAAGTATTAGTTGAAACAAGTGCAAGGCACGTTCATGTGACTGACGAACATCTCGAGATCCTCTTCGGCAAGGGCCATACTCTTACCAATAAGAAGGACTTAAGTCAGCCGGGACAGTTTGCCTGTGAAGAAAAAGTTACCATCGTCGGTCCTAAGGGACAGCTCAAGGCATCCATCCTGGGCCCTACCAGAAAGGCCACTCAGGTCGAACTGTCACTGACCGATGCCAGGACGGTAGGTCTTACGGCTGAGATCAGGGAATCCGGTGACATCGCCGGTACGAGCGGTTGCAAGCTCGTCGGTCCTGAAGGCGAAGTAGATATAGAAGAAGGCGTTATCGCCGCCAAGAGACACATCCATCTCGATCCGGCTACAGCTGAAAAGTTCGGAATCGAAAACGGACAGATCGTATCCATCAAGGTCGAATCCGAAGCCAGATCGCTGACTTTCGGTGAAGTGGTTGCCAGAGTATCCGAGAAGTTCCTTCCGGCCGTTCACATCGATACCGATGAAGCCAACGCTGCCGGTCTTAAAGGTGCCGTTGAAGGCGAGATCATCAAATAAGAGAAGGCTTTTAAGCTTTCTTTTTTTGTATAGTATAATTGTTTTGAAAAACTTTGAGAAAGATCCGTTTATATAGGAGGAATTATGAAAGTTATCATCACCAAAGATTACGAAGAAGCCAGTGACAAGATGTTTGAAGAAATGAAGGAATTCCTGGTTCCTGGCAAGGTACTGGGACTGGCCACCGGTTCAAGCCCATTAGGCTTATATGCCAGAATGGTAAAGGACCATAAGGAAAACGGCACATCCTATAAGGATATCAAGACATTCAATCTTGACGAATATGTCGGTCTGCCGCTTACTCATCCGGAAAGCTACTATGCTTTCATGCATACAAATCTCTTCGATCAGATCGACATTCCGGAAGAGAATACGCATGTACCTAGCGGCTTAGGCGAAGACCTCGAAGGTCAGGCTGCTCATTATGAAGAGATGATCAGGGAAAACCCGATCGACATCCAGGTCCTGGGTATCGGTTCTGACGGCCACATCGCTTTCAATGAACCGGGTACGGACTTCAATTCACTGACGCACGTTACCGATCTGCTGGAACCGACGATCAGAGATAATGCCCGATTCTTCGACTTCGATATGGACAAGGTCCCTCATCAGGCCGTAACTCAGGGTATCGCCACTATCTTAAGAGCTAAGAAGATCATTCTGATCGGTACCGGTGAAAACAAAGCCAAGGCTGTAAAAGCCATGGTCGAAGGTCCGATCACTGAGGAATGCCCGGCTTCCATCCTGCAGAAACACGATAATACCGTCATCGTAGTCGATGAAGCTGCAGCCAGCTTATTAAGCAAATAAGGAGAAAACATGAAGATCGTAGACAGAGAAGAGTTCAATGAACTTAAAAAGGAAGGGAATCTGGTAGTAGATTTCTATGCTGACTGGTGCGGCCCATGCAAGATGCTGGGACCGGTCATGGAGACGGTAGCCGAAGATTATCCGGAAGTCACTTTCGTCAAGGTCAACGTTGACGAAGAGCCGGAACTGGCTGAAAGCTACGGCATCATGTCCATTCCTTCGGTATTTTTCCTCAAAGACGGGGAGATCGTTAAGCAGTTCCTCGGTCTTCAGCAGGAAAGAAACATCAGAGAAATGCTGGATGAAGCCTATAAATAAGGCAGAATCCTTATGAAAAACACAGAAAAGAGGATGAAATATCCTCTTTTTTATGTGTATAAAAAATCACTTGAAAAGTATTGACAGTCATTTGACCATGTGGTACTATCAAAGTACCAGGAGGTGATGGATATGGAAAAGAAGATTCCCGGGACTGATAAGCCTTATATCAGCGACGATGCATTCGGGCAGTTTAAAAAGGCGATAGAACTCACAGACGGTCTGTCGCTGAGCCAGGTATGCTCGATAACGGGGCTCGATCCGTTCATCATCCAGAACTGGGTAAAAAGAGGTTATGTGGCAAGGCCGGTGGCTAAAAAGTACCACGAAAAACAGTTTGCCCGTATCCTCCTGATCAATTCGCTTAAGGAAGCTATGAGAATAGAAGACATAGGCAAATTGATGACGCTTGTCAACGGTGACGTGGAAGACGAAAGCGACAACCTTCTGCTTGATGCCGACCTCTACAGTATATTTGCGAAGGCCGTGTATCATCTGGAGGAAGGCAGCGTCGAAGACGTCATCAGACAGGTAATGGAATCTGTAAACATGAATGACGACAAGCTGTTTACAGCACTGGAAGTAATGGTAAATGCCTATATTTCCGGTGAGCACAAGAAGATATCCCGAAGATACCTGAATGTGCTGGAAACTTACTAGTACTATCTAAAGGAGAAAAATGATCAGAGTAAATTCAGTAAAGAAAATCGCGATAGCCGTAATGGTTGCCATCCTGCTGCTTATCAACGTGCTGGCAAGCGTTACCGTCGTAAAACCTGGTCATACCGGTGTCGTAGTTACAATGGGAAAAGTCGAGGAAAGCGTCCTTCAGGAAGGCTTCCATCTCAAGATCCCGTTCGTCCAGAAAGTGGTAGAGATCGATAACAGGATCGTCAAGTTAGAGGTGGAGACTGAAGCCTTCTCCAAAGACCTGCAGACTGTTGAAACCATTCTGGCCGTAAACTACCGTATCGATCCGACAAAATCCTATTATATCTACAAGAACATCGGTTCAGGTTATGAGAACATCCTGATTATTCCGGCAGTAAATGAAGTATTAAAGGCGATCACTTCAAGATATACCGCCGAAGAATCAGTGGTAAACAGGGTCCTGATCTCTGATGGCCTGGTGGAAGGCCTGAATGAGAAACTCAATGCCTTCGGTCTCTATATCACCGATGTCAATATCATAAACTATGAGTTCTCAGAGGCTTACATCAATGCCATCGAAGAGAAGCAGGTAGCCCAGCAGAAGCTGCTTACGGCTGAGACCGAGAAGCAGACTGCCATCACCAAGGCTCAGGCTGAAGCCGAGACCGTCAAGATCAAGGCTGAAGCAGAAGCCGAGGCCAATAAGATTCTGGCTGATTCCCTCAGCAAGAACGTGATCGAATACAAGAAGATCGAAAAGTGGAACGGTGAACTGCCGACTGTGACCGGCGGTAACGGTACCATCATCGATCTGAGCGAGTAAAAAAGACAGGTATCAGGGCCCATCAGGGCCCTGACCCATACCTGCGGAAGGAGAATTATTATGAAAGATGTACAGCTCTACAGAGTAAAAGGAAAAAAGGGATTTGCCTCCACGACCTTTGAAAACAGCGAGGAATGCATCTTCGAAATGGCCGCCAAGGGCTATTCCTGCGTAGGTTATGTGCCTATTAGAGTAGAAGGATACGGCATGATAACCGAGTATGATCTGATATTTGTAAAGGAGGTATAGAAAATGATGATGATCTTATTTGCGATCCTTGTTTTCCCGGCATTCTTCCTGGTCGGTATGGCAGCGCTCTTCCTGCTTGGACTCTTTATGGTCATCATACCGTTTATCTGGAAAAGCCTGCTGTTTGCCCTGGTAATGACTGCGATCTGCCGTCGGGTGTGCAGGGACAGGCTCCTGAGACAGGTGGTATAGATCGATGCTTACATTATTTATCCTGATATGCGTATTCAAGCTAAGCTTCCGGATCATGGGCCTGGCAGTTAGAGCAATGCTGTTCTTTCTGGCGCTGACCTCCCGGTTCATCTGGAAAGGCCTACTGCTGGCAGTTGCCGGCTGCGGCATGATCCTGATGTTTATCGTAGGTGGAATATTTATGGGGCTGAAAAAGGCCTGAAAACGGGTAAAATGTAATTGAGGTGATGCCATGAACAACAAGAAAACCATAAGTCTGGCCATAATCCTGCTTATCGTATCATTCTTCTTTAATCCGCCGATGATGTTTCTCATCATTGCGCTGGCGCTGGTGATTCTGGCCTATGTGTTCCTGAACGGAAGATTCAGGAAGTAAAACGGTTTTTAAAAAACAATACAGAAAATCCTAATTAATTTAGGATTTTTTGTTTTTTCAGGCAATAAAGAAGTAGGAGGTAAAAACATGAATACAACGATCAACGTTGATCCCGGCAGGCTGGAAGAAACAGCCGGCAGGGTCGAAGCCTGTGACAGTGATTATCAGAGGCTTTATCAATCCCTTTATGCCGAGGTCGACAAGCTTTCAGGCAACTGGGGAGGAAAGGACAATCTCGCCTTTAACGGGAGGATCAAGTCCTATGAGGATGATTTCCGGCAGATCTCCATCCTGATCAGGCAGTATGCGGCTTTCTTAAGAGCCAGCGCCAGAGCTTACCGGGAGACGCAGGAAGAACTGGCCAATTCGGCTAACAGATTAAAAGTATAGGAGGAAAACATGGAAGATATCAGAATTACATTACCGGAAGTCAGTAACTGTGCAGCCAGCCTGAGGAACATCAATGCCGGTCTTGATGAGGTCTTAAGCACCATCAACAGGATGATGATGGATCTGAATGCAGTCTGGAAAGGCACGGCCGGCGAAACGATCGTGGAAAGATTTCAGAAGTTTTCCGCTCGTTTCATTGATGAAAGCGAAACTATTGAAGAGTATGCGAAATTCCTGGACTACACCGTTTCTTCATACGATTCACTGGAATCGACAATCACTGCCAATGCGTCGAACTTTGAGTAAGAAGATCATACGCTGTTTTGCGGTACTGATAGTGCTCGTTACCTGTTTCGGCTGTAAGACAGCAAGATCCTGCTCCGTTGGAGATTATTTAAGCCTGCTTGCGGAAAGAGCAGGCTTAAGTAATGATGGCGCTTATCTCGACGGTCTGGTCGGCTGGGGTGTAGTAAAGGAAACAGACGGAAAGCAGAGCGATGATGATCTCGATTATGATTATCTGGCTTTGACTATCGACAGACTGATCGAAGGAGACAACGATGATTACTATAAAGTCGTTCAGGACAAAGGATGGATAAAAAGAAATCAGAAAGGAAACGGAAAGGTAGACAGGAAGACGGCAAAATCCGTAATCGATAAAGCCGTCAGTGAGATCAACAGCAGGGAATATGAAGGATATTATGACTTCGAACTTTGTGACAACATAAACAGACCCGAAGATTACCGTTACTATGATGACGGCAGGCTGGTTACCGATGAAGATCATGAAGTCGGAGAGCTGCTGTATCTGGAGAAAGAAAAAGCCTATAAGAAGATAGCCGATAAGGCTGAAGGCTTTTATGTGCTGAAAGATCCGGACTTTGACGAGATATTTGAAAGCATAAAGATCCGGGATTCTTATGAGCTGGATTTCAGCAAGGCAGTCGATATTCCTTACGGAACTGTGGAAAGCGAAGAAACGGTTTATGAAAACATGGGCAGGCAGCTGCTGTCCAGCGCTATCAGCGAGAAGACCTTCACGGTCAACGGTTTCAGAGTATCCTACAGCATAAAATCCAACAGTATCGATGCCCACATATCCAAGAATGTGAACGGCATCAATGCTTTCTTTGATCTGTCCTTGAGCAATATCCGTCCATCATACAAGTGGGATTATAAAGACGGCAAGATCAATGAAGCCTATTTCAGGGTCGACTACAACAGCAGCGGCGAACTGGGCGTATCGGTAGGAAAGTATCATAATCTTTATCTGGACTTCAAGGACAAGGACTCGAGCAGTTTCCTGAATGCCCTCAAGTCGGTCATAAAAGAGAAGGACGATGAAGTGGAAGCGACTATCAAAATCTGTGAGATCAAGACGCCGATCCCTGAAATACCGACAGCCTTTTTTAATGTGGATGTCTTAGCTAAGATCTATACGACCGGAAAAGCCGAGATCGTCCTGTCAGGGACCAACAGTAACGGTTTTGAAGTAAGGAACGGTACCCTACGAGTGATCGATAATTCAGATAAGGATGTTGACTTCATTCTCGGGGGCAGCGCCAGAGCGGCATTAGGTGTTAATTTCAATCTCGAAACCGCCAAATACCGGCTGATGGACGTGGAAGCCGACGGCGGTGTCAGAGCAGCTGTATCGACGACCATTCATCTTTACGATGATGAAGGAAATATGAGTTCCCAGAAGTCCAATCTGCCGTATTCGGCTGTAGATGATATTGCCCGGGAAAATAATAATGTGAAGATCTGCGGGGACGTTTCCCTTAACTGGCTGCTGGACCTCTGTTTCAACACCTCGAAAACGGTACTGTATAAATTCGGTCTGTGGACAAAGAAGACTATCCTTGATGAAAGCGATCAGGTATTCGGGAATAAGACCCATATCGAAAACGGAACGTTCATGAGCAAGTGTACCAGGAAAGAAAGACCTAAGAACGAGGAAAAACAGACGATTACTTCAAATGTCGAAAAGATCATCCTGGAAAAGTATTCGGCTGTCATAAGTGTAAACGAAAGCTATCAGATACCGGTAAAGGCTCTGCCTGAAGGCTACGGTAAAGGCGACCTGGTCTATAAGACTTCAAAACCGGCAGTTGCCAGTGTCAGCGACGGTATCGTCAGGGGCATCAGTTCAGGAGCAAGCGAAATAACGATCTTCACTAGTGACGGAAAGTACTATGCGGCTCTCAATATCCTGGTAAGTACCGGCTGATGTTTATCGTGATAAAGGACGGGACCGTTTTCGTCCGTCTTAATACCGATGAGCTTTCCTTGCCTTATGCATACAGCGGCATCGAAATAGTTAAGGAAGATGAAGAGTATTTCTTTCTTCTGAAGAAGGGCTTTCGTTTTCCGGAAGGCGACAGCAGACGCAGGATAGAGATAAGGAAATATATCGTCAAACACAAAGATCTGTTCAACGACATGGAGATCTGTGTTTACGAAAATGACGATGGTTTTAATGATTATGAGCTGTGCAATAACGTCCCTTTCATCTTTGCGGACAACCCTAAAGCTCCGGTCATCAGTCATGATCCATATCTGAAAAACACGCATCTGTATCTTAAGAACGGGCAGATCAATACCAACTATAACTGCCTCTTGCTGAACGGAAAGATCTATGATAATGAGATCCTTAAAGACGGGGATAAGATATGCTTGCAGAATTTCATCTTTTATTACTATGAAGGCTTTCTGTACATGAACAGTTTCCTCGTGGAAAACAGACTTCAGAAAAGAAAATTCAGGGAGCAGGTCAGCAGATATGAAAGCAGCAAGCCCGGAATCAGCACTTCTTTCCTGCCGGTCAGAAAGGAACTGGAAGTTGAAAAACTGAAGGAATATGTTCCCGTCAGACCGCTGAAACAGCGAAAGGCGATATTCCAGATCGGTCCCAGCATCACGATGTCGATGGCCATGCTCTCGATCGCTGCCATCAATGTCTATAATAACTACCTGAACGGCCAGCCCTGGCTGAACAGTCTGGTATATATTCTTATGCCTGTAACGATGCTGCTGTCAGGTGTTCTGTGGCCGCTTCTTTCAGGACATAGTGAAAAGAAAGCCAACCGGAAAGAGATGAAGGAAAAGAAAAGCGCCTATCTTGACTACCTTCTGGAATATGAGAAGCGGCTGAAAAAGAACATCGAAGATTATCTAAAGCAGGAGAACGGTTATTATTTTGACGGAACAGTCGATGAAGAAAGGCTTTTTCAGATAACCAATATAAGCGAATCGTTTCTTGACATCTCTATCGGTCTTGTAACGACCGGAAAGGATATTGAATTCAAGGAAAGTGAAGACGAAGACGTCAACGAAGGATTGAGGAGGATCCGCTATCGTCTTGGCAATATCGAGAACTGCCCTTATTTCCTGAACATGCTGAAGCACAGGACGGTAAGCATCTGTTCTTCAAGAAGCAGAAAGGCTTATCTTATGAAGAAATTTCTGCTGGAGCTTTCCGGCAGCTATCATTACGATGATTTCTATCTGGCGATATACAGCGAAGATCTCAGCATATTCAAGGAATTCTTCTCGCTTCCGCAGCTCATCTTCAACAGTACCCGTCTGACATTAAATAAGAAAAGAGAACTGCAGGAGCTCAATTCCCTGAAACTGGATAAGCCTTTGGTCCTGCTGGCGTACAACCACGTAGACTTCGTCTTCACCAACAAAGAGATCAGGATCCTTTACTTTACAAGCGACAGGAACAGACTTTATAAGGACAGTGAAGTCTTTATCGAATATCTTGATGACGGCGGTTTCATCTATGACGGAGATCGGATACCATTTGCCTGCAAAGAGGAAGACATCGTCTTTGCCGAATACACCAGGATGCTCAGCCCTTATCAGAACATCGGTTTCATCAGCAAGACTATCACTTTCAGCGATGTCTTTCCTGATCTGAATATTCTTTCCTTTTATAAGGAGAAACAGCTGGGCTTAAGAGCTGATTTTGCGACCATCGGTAAGGAACTGCTTTCCTTTGACCTGCATGAAACAAAGGAAGGACCGCACGGCTTGATTGGCGGAAGTACCGGCAGCGGCAAGAGCGAGCTGATCGTTTCCCTGCTTCTTTCCTTGTGTGTAAGATACCGTCCCGATTATCTCAACATCATACTGATAGACTATAAGGGCGGCGGCATCAGGGAATCGCTTTCATATAAGGGAAAGAGCCTTCCGCATATAATCGCGTCTATCGACAATCTGGAGCCGGATATCTTTGAAAGGCTGATTGTCGCCATCGACTTTGAATGTAAGAAGAGGCAGAGACTGTTCAAGGAACTATCCGATAAGGCAATGACTCCGATCATGAATATCGATGATTATCTGGACAACGATTATACCGGATACGGTCTTCCCGCCATGGCTCATCTGCTTATAGTCGTCGATGAATTTGCGGAACTGAAGAAAGAAAACCCTGAAATAATCAGGAAACTGATATCCTTCTCAAGGATTGGCAGGAGCCTTGGTGTCCATCTGATACTGGCCACACAAAGACCGAGCGGTATCATTGACGATGAGATCTGGTCCAACAGTCATTTCAAGATAGCCCTGAAAGTCTTAAGTGACAAGGATTCCAGTGACATCATCAAATGCAAGGATGCGGCTTATCTGCATAATCCCGGCGAATTCTGTCTGGCCGTTGACGATAATTTATTAAAGGCCAAAGCTATCTACAGCAAAAGAGACATTAATAACGGCGATGCCTATGAAGTGTCGCTTCTGGACAACAGACTGAAGCTGTTGAAAAAGAAGGTCATTAAAAAGGACAATCCGTTTACGGAGGCCGCTTATATTACGGACAGGATCATTGAAACAGGCGCATCTTTGGGCATTGTTCCCGGTACTTTAAAATTCAGCAAGCCGGAATCGCTGAGTATTGAAGAACTGAGAAACAAATACGGCGAAGATGAAGGACTGATCCTGGGAGAGTCTGATGATTACCTTAATGCATCGCTCGGCATTCTGAAGATACCGGACGGTGAGAATATCTTCATATTTTCCGGACGCAGGAAAGAGGTCGGTGGTATTCTCAACAGCATCCGCAGGGAGACCGTGGTCATCGGTTCAAGGAAATACCGCAACCGGTATATCAGAGACAGTCTCCTGTATGAAGAGAACGACGACATTCAGTATCTCTTCAACAAGCTCTTGAACGACAGCTGCGGCATTACTCTGGTCATTGAAGATCTGTCGTGCCTTCTTTCCTATAAGGAGGAATACAGCACCTCCTTATACCAGCTGCTGCGAAGGAGCTCTCAGACAAATCTCAGGATGATCGCTCTGTCAAAACAGTCATCGTTAAGTTTCAAACTGCTGAACTGCTTCAAGCATAAATATGCGATAGACATTCATGACAGACAGGATCTTCTGAACATCTTTTCTTCTTACAGTGAATATAAGGGAACTTCATTTTTCTTTGATGAAAAGACGATATCCTTCATTCCTTACAGAGAGGAGGAATTCAGGGAAGAAGACATTTCAGGCGAACCGTATATCGAACATATCCCGGAAAAAGTTAACATGAAGAAAAAAGGAAGCAACGTACTGCTTGGCTATGATATTACCAGCAGGCAGGAAGTATATCACCGGAAACAGGAAGATCTGCTGATAAGCTCCTATGATGAAGGAGCCATTAAGGTTTTCAGGAAGCTTTATAAGGACTGCCCGGGTGTTGAAGTCGCCCTGTATGATAAGGAACTGCATAAGGAAGGACACAACAGCTATCTGTGGATCGGTGAAGGCTTATACAATCAACGCCTCTTTTACGTGGACGGCAAGGAGGAACCGGAAACCGGCCAGGCTTATTACCTCAAAGGCAATAAAGGAAGGATGCTGAGGGTGATCGATCATGAATAAGGTGATCCTCAGGTTCAGCATCATCAGAAGCGGTGAAGTCTTTGAAGCGGTATTCGATCTGCGGCTTTCCTTTATGGAGAACTTTGAAATGCTGGAAAGCATCTGTTCTGTTTCGCTTGGAGAAGACAGTTATATCATCGATCCTGAAAAGCAGATCGCCTTAAGGAAGGACGTGCCTTTAAGCAGTTTTGCTTTTCCCAATTTCACCACTCTTTGTCTGTTTTAGGAAGCTTTCTTTATTGAGGTGAGCGGTAATGATAAAATTGAATTATGAAATCACTTCAAAAAGGCTTTTTGCTTACGCTCGTATGTCTGCTGATGATCAGTGTTTTAAGCGTTCCCGTAAAAGCCGAAGGTGAGTATTATGTGGCCGATGTAAGCGAAGGCTTTGTCAATAAACTGGAATCATTCGATTCGTACAGCAGTGCGAACGCCTATTACAACCGCTATCTGAAAGAATATGACAATCTCGTTTTATATGAAAACGATGAAGTCCTGAAGATGGAATACGGTATCGTTGAATTCATGACGAACGAGAGCTGCACGCTGAACATCGCTTACCGTTCAGATATCAGAAACGGATCGGCATCCGTTAACGGCTGTTATGGTATCGATGCCGCCTATCTTTATTCCAGCGGCGATGCGAATACCGTCTATTTCCGGATTTCCGGCGACAGCGGTCATGTAAGCAGGAACGATGTCATCCTTCATCCGTATGAGCTTCTGGATGTCAGAATATCGGCCTATGCCAACGTTGACGGGGACCTTGTCCATGAGATAAAAACGCAGCTGGAACTGGATTTCTATTCCGGCGTTCTGCCTATCGATAAGGCTTTGCCGTATCTTTCCGATAATACGGATTATTACAGTTACGACGGTCATTACTTCTATGATGATTTCAAAACCATGATCGACGATTACACGGAAGACACCTTTGAGAATGCCGTTAACAGTGAAGAGCCTTACTATAATTACTATCAGTACCTGTCTCATCGCAGTCTTACCAATTATGAGTACAGTGAAATAGAATCATATTTTTATGACACTCTAAAGATCAAAGGCAAGATCGACTATTATGACGATCAGGCCAAGGACGGTGCCAACGACGTGGTAAACAGATCGCAGTATTATGGCGAACTGAAGTCCTTTTATGAGTATCAGAATATTTACGGCGTCAATGCGCTGATGGTCTTAGCCGTATCGATCAACGAAAGCGCCTATGGCAAGAACTATGCGTCCTTCGCCAATAACAATCTCTTCTCGCATCTGGCATTTGACAGCGATGTCGAACGGAAAAACAACCGCTATGACAGCACGGCCGATTCCATCTATGCCTACATGAAATATTACATTTCCGATAAGTATTCCAGTTACCGCAGTTCCCTTTATAACGGTTCCTATTTCGGCAATAAGCTCAGCGGCATGAACGTAGAATATTCGCTGGATCCTTACTGGGGCGAAAAAGCTGCGGCCAATTACTATAAGCTCGACAAGACGCTGGGCTTCAAGGATTATCAGACTTATGCCTTAGGCATCATCAAAGGCGGAGGAAGGATCAGTTTCTACCGTGACGAGGAACTGAAAAGCACGCTGTTCAGACTTGACGGTGTTGAAGACTATGCCCTGATCATTCTTGCGGAAACGGAAGATGCCTATAAGGTACAGACCGATCCGAGCTTTTCCGATGAATACCGCTATGATTTTGACGGTTCCGTTGCCTATATCGACAGGGACTATTTCGACTATATCATCAATGAAGACAGGATCCACGATAACGATCTGGTGACCGTCACCTTTGACGCTGCCGGCGGTCTTATCGATGGCAAGGAAAGCATCGAAATAAAAGTTCTGAAAGGAAGCGTACCGACGATAGCCGACCCGGAATATGACGGTTATAAATTTACAGGTTTTGAGCCGGAACTTACCAAGGCTGAAGAAGACACGACGTATACTGCCACCTACAAGAAGATAGAAAGCGTCACTATTTCCAAGGATCTTAAGAAGAACGTCGAACAGGACTCCTATCTTGACTTAAGGAATGCCTATATAACTGTCATCTATGAAGATGGCAGCAAGGAGAACGTCGATATCGATACGGACATGCTGTCGGGTATCAATACTGAAGAAAACGGCAAACAGACCCTTACCGTCACCTATAACGGTGTAAGCGACAGTGTCGATGTGAACGTATCGAAGGACCTGAAGGATCTCAACGAGAAGATAAGCAGTCTCATCGATAAGAATATCGCTTCATATCAAAACAGCGGAATCTACGAGTCGAAAGAAATAAAGGAGATCAAGAAGAATCTGCGCAAGGTCGATTACGTCTATGACCTTAATAAGATCCGCCAGATCGATGCGATCATGCTGGATGAATACCGCGGAAGAGCGAATTACCGTATTGATGATAACGACTACGATCTCTCCGTTTCCGGCCTGACCTTAAGCCTGGCTGACGCCAATATCACCTCGGCTTTCAGGATCCTGAAGGATACCTACTATGTTCATGTGAAAGACGTTCCAAGAAAAGACAGGAACATCCTGAAAGAGATCGGCGAAGCTTACGGTTTTGAAGCCGTCGATTATCTGCGGGTCGATTATTCCCTGAATCTTAAGAATATCGAGCAGGAAGGGGCGGTCGTCATTTCCGTCAGACTGAAAGACAAGGAGACCGACAAGACCTATTCCGTCTACCGTCTGGATGACAACGGCGACATCGTCAAATGCAAGACCACGCAGACCAATTCCTACATCCAGTTCCTGACCAAGAAGTCGGGAAGCTACGTCATCCTTTCAAAGGACAGTGTCAACAATTACGACCTTCCTGATTATAAGGAGAATATCACCGGTGATAATTCAGATCCTGATAATAACGGACTGTTTATCATCGGCGCCATCATGGCCGTATTCATCATATACGGATTCATTCTGATCATCGTGTATCGGAATCTGGAAAGAAAAGAAGAGAAATTATGGAAAGACTTCAAAAGATCATTGCTGAAAGCGGACTCTGCTCTCGGAGAAAAGCCGAAGAGCTGATCGCCCAGGGCAAGGTAAGCGTCAACGGAACGGTCATTAAGGAACCGGGTTTTAAAGCTAACGTCAATGATGACATCAGAGTAAACGGCAAGCCTTTGAGCAGGGAAGAAAAGGTCGTTTATCTTCTCAACAAGCCCAAAGGCATCATCTCAAGCGCCAGCGATGAAAAGGGCAGAAAAACGGTAGTTGACTTTGTGGACTCGAAGTACCGTCTTTATCCGATCGGGCGTCTTGATTTTGACAGCAGCGGCCTCATCCTTTTAAGCAATGACGGAGAACTGACGCAGAAGATGCTGCATCCGAAGTTCAATATCGACAAGGTATATGAAGTGACCATAAACGGACTGATCAGGAAAGAGGAGATAGAGAAGCTTTCAAAAGGCGTCCGCATCGATTCCTATAAGACCGCTCCTTGTGAGATAAGACTTTTAAGGACCAACGACAATAAAAAAACATCTTTCCTGGAAGTTACCATCCATGAAGGAAAGAACCGCCAGATCAGAAAGATGTTTGAAACGTTAGGTTATAAGGTCACCAGACTAAACCGGATAAAGGAAGCCAATATTTCTCTGGGTAAACTTCAGCCCGGAGAATACCGCAAGCTCAAACCGATCGAAGTCGTCAGGCTTAAGAAATATCTAGACAGCGGTAATGACTAGATCGGGATCCAGCTCCGGATCGATATAGATAGTCTTATGATTCCTGAAGGTGACAAAGCCCGCTTTGGCGCCTTTTATTTTCTTTATGTCTTTCACAAGGCAGTAGTCGACCGGGACTGAACTTGAATAGCGTCCCTGTGAATAATAGGCAGCCAGATTGGCACAGAGCCTGAGCACTTCTTCACTAGGCTTGTCGGTATCGACGATAAGATGGGCTCCATGGTAATCTTTCGCATGGAACCAGGTGTAGCCGGGCTTGGCGTAGGTGAAGGTCAGATAATCGTTCTGGGTATTGTTCTTGCCGAAAGTGATGGTGTTATCACCGATTTTGACCTGATAAAGACTGACGGTCTTTTTCTTTCTGGCTTTATTGTTTTTCTTTCTGATGTAGCCGTATCTTATGAGTTCGTCTTTTATCTCCAGGGCATCGCCATAGGAAGCGATATCGAGCTGCTCCTTAAGGGCCGTGAAGTATTCCCTTTCCTTGTCGGCGATCTCTATCTGTTCCTCGATGTAGACCTTGCCTTTTCTCTTCTTGGAGTAGGTATTGTAGTACTTGTTGGCGTTGGCTTTGATCGAAAGCTTCGGATCTAGCTTGATGGTCTTGAGTTTGCCGTTATAGTCTTCGATCTCGATCTCCTTCAGGCCTTTCTTGTCCAGATCGGAATAGGTATAAAGCAGTTCGCCGTTTTCCTTATCATCATCAAGGGTCTCGCCTTCCTCCAGGGATCTCTGAAGTTTGGAAAGCTTGAGTTCATAATGTCTGATCTGTCTTTTGATGAACTTGCTGACATCTTCGGTTACGCTCTTGATCCTTTCCTTTTCGTTCGACTTGTAGTAAAGGACGTCAAAGCCTTCGGAAAAGTCATATTCCTTATATTCTAGACCCAGGTTCTTAAGCGGGATGACGTGATATTCGCTGTTGGAAGAAATATAGAGCTTCTGAGATTCTCTGATCTCATTCATGATGTCCCTGAAGGATTCCTCCGGCATTCTATATCTTACTTCCTGTTCGAGCTGTTTGGAGAAACCCTGCAGCTGCTTTACCAGCGAATCGTCGAAATCGATGACTTCCGCAAGAAATGGATCCAGCTTATTCTGTTTATCGGGCAACGTGAAAGTAGCGCCCTGCAGGATGGTACGTCTGGTATTCTGGAAAGGTGGTATCTTCTTGAGGGCATCGATGATCTTGTTGGTCTCCCTGTCGATGAGGATGAGATTGGCATACTTGCCCATCAGTTCGACGCTCAGGACGTATTCCTTTTCGTCATACATATCATTGAGAGCTTTGATGTTCAGCAAAAGATAACGGTCATGATCATACTGTTCGATGGAATGGATGATGCCGTTGATCAAGTACTTTCTCAGGACCATGACGAAGGTCGACGGCTCCTCGTAATCGCTGTAGTTCTTATCGGACAGCGATATGTGGTTATAGATGCTGTGCAGGGAGATGACCAGGCTTGTCCTGACGTTATCCGCATGGACATTGAAAATGATCTCCGTATCCGAAGTACCGTTGATCTTGTTGATCCTGATCGGCAGATGCTTCTGCAGGTCTTCTTTTACCTTGCTCAATATGATCCCGTCTAAAGCCATAACAACATTATACTTAATTAGACCCGTATGTAGTAAAATAGGGATAATGAAAAAAGGATTACTGATAGTATACAGCGGACCCAGCGGAGTGGGAAAAAGCACGATCCTGGCCGAAGTTTTAAAGGAAGAAGATCTCAAGCTCTCTTTTTCGGTATCGATGACGACAAGAGATCCGCGGGAAGGAGAAGAAGAAGGAGTCGATTATTTCTTTGTCGATAAGGAGACTTTTGAGAAGGCCATCAAAGAGGATAAGTTCCTGGAGTACGCCACTTATGTGAACAACTACTACGGAACACCGAAGGATTTCGTGGAGAAGCAGCGTGAAAAAGGATATAACGTCATGCTGGAAATAGACGTCCAGGGCGGACTGCAGGTAATGGAGAAATGTCCGGATGCCGTTACGATCTTCATCGAACCGCCTAGCCTGGAAGTCCTCAAGGAAAGACTTATCGGCAGAGGCACCGATCCGATGGATGTCATCGAACAAAGAGTTTCCAGAGCCACCGGCGAGATCGAAAAGAGCGCTACCTACAAGTATCACGTCATCAACGACGATCTCAGCGTAGCCGTCCAGGAAGTCATCGACATTATCAGAGCGGAAATGGCGATGAGTGAAAGTGACGGCTGGTGGGAAGAACAGCCGATCGAAGAATAAAAAAAGACATGAGCATCAGCTTATGTCTTTTCTTTTCGTCATTATCTGTTGTAGTATTCAACAACAAGTAATTCATTGACTTCCTGATTGAGTTCTTTTCTTTCAGGCAGTCTGACAAATTTGCCTTTTCTGTTATCCTTGTCGACTTCAACGTAATCCTTGAATGAAACGTTTGCTTCTAAAGCATCAGCGATAGCGGCATTGTTTCTGCTGGATTCCTTGACTTCGATAACAGAACCCGGTTTGATCTGTGCACTTGGGATATCGACCTTCTTGCCGTTTACCAGGATATGTCCGTGATTGACCAGCTGTCTGGCACCGCGTCTGGTCCTTGCGAATCCCATGCGGTATACCAGGTTGTCCAGTCTTGATTCCAGCATGACCAGTAAGTTGGTACCGGTTACGCCTTTCATCTTGCTGGCTTTAACATAGGTGTTGTAGAACTGCTTTTCATTAAGACCATACATATGTCTGATCTTTTGCTTTTCTGCCTGCTGTAAGCCGTAGTTGGACTGTTTGATCCTTCTGGTAGGGCTGCCGTGCTGACCCGGAATATATGCTCTCTTTCTTAATTCTTCACCTGTTTCCAGAATGGAGAAGTTAAGACGACGGGATATACGCCATACAGGTCCGGTATTTCTTGCCATAGTGTTCCTCCTTTTCTTCAGTTAGAGGTGTAAATCATCATAAGGAGGTGTCAATATGCGATGTTCGCTTTTTACGCTAAGCTACTGATCTTCCCATAGGGATATTAACGCGCATCCTTAAGACTTTACATGCGTCTTCTAACGTGCTTATTTATGTTATCAAGAACAAGCCCTTAAGTCAACGCTGTTTGTTTGACAAATGCGGAAAGAGGGGGATATTATTTACTCATATAGAAGAGGAAACAATAATGGAGTTTATTAAAGTAGTTGAAGTCAGGCCGGAAGTTTCAGAGGAAGGTTTTTTAAGAGAGACAATGATCAAGCTGGCAGCAGGAAAAAAACCTATTGATTTCAATAAATGTAAATTCGATGACATCAGCATCTCACAAAAAGATGTTGTACAATACGGGCAGCGTGTTTATGTTACGTACAAGGCACGATTGGGAACTTATGAAAGAGAATATTATAAGACAAAAGTTAGAGTAAAAGACGAGAAAGGACAGTATCATACTGAAGAACGTGTAGAATCTCGAAGAAAAACAGTGTGGGATAGATCGATTTCAAGTTACACCGATGAGCTTAATGAAGAAGTGTACTATTTTAATAATAATGACTATACGTATAAAAAAGTATATGAAGATGATATTAAATTTCTCAACACTTTATTAAAAAATAAAGAGAATGAGTTTTCTTATGATGAAGTATCTGAAAACTCAGTAATCGTTAATGAAGAAACACTAAAAGAAGTCATGCAACAACTTGAAAATGCAAGAAAATACAAACCCCATTTCAAATCGGATACATACAAGGATTTAGATGTAAGTAGAGATATCATGCCTTATTGTTTTACATGTGAGCGATTCCCATATTATGAACTTAAGTTTACATATGAAGGCGAGGAGTGTAAAGCAGAAAAATATGCTGCAGGAAATTCGACAATCAGTATCATTCTTCCTCATGAGGATAAGGCTCTAACAAGCGAGATAGATACCTCAAAGGCAAATTTCTTTATAGCAACAGCTGTGCTATGGGGGTATTATTTATGGAGTTTTCTCTTAAACTTAATGGCAAATGAAACAAAGAGCAAGCTTGTATTATTCTTGTATAAATTTACTTCTATACATAATTGGGTAAAACACATAAAAATTAATTTTCCTTTTGCTTCTGATATATTGACAATGATGTTTTTTGCAGTAATTTCGCTTATTCTTTTAAGAATACATAGCATTGATAAATATAACAGAATCAGAAAATATAACATAACTAGCTTGGAGGCGCAATTGAATACCAATAGTTTAGATCCTTTAAGCAAAGAAGAAAAGAGAGTTTCATTTGGAATAATGGATTAGTATTATCGTAATAAGAAATAATGTAGACAGCGAGCATTAATTATAAAAAAAATGAAATTTGATGTAACAAGAGTAATTGAAGAGTTATCGTCAAAAAGATATCCTCTTTTTGTTTCAGAAAGACATTTACAGGTTGCTTTTATACTCAAGGCGAAGGAACTCTATCCTGACTATGAATATATACCGGAATATGTTTATAAAGAAGAAAAAGATCATCACATTGATCTAATGGTTTCAAATAATAATGGAGACAGAATTGCCTTTGAATTTAAATATATTGTTGCAGGAGGAAAGATAAAAGTTCCTGGAGATAATGAATATGAATTGAGGAATCATTCGGCAGTTGATATAAGAAGATATCAGTGCGTGAAAGATATCAGCAGACTTGAAAAATATGTTGAATCTGGCACTTTAAAGTGCAAAAAAGGCTACTTTATTCTAATAACCAATATGCACCTGTTCTGGGATGGAAGCAAGGAAGATTCCGTAGCAGCAGATTTTGATATAAAAGACAATTCAACACTTAATAAAGGTCTTCACAAGCCCAAAGAATCAACGTCTTTTTCAATACAATATAAAAAATTTGAAACAAATAACGATTATAAAATTAAATATAAGGATTATGCAAAAACTGATGGAAAATGCGGTCTGTTTAAGTATTTGTGTGTAGAAGTAAAAAAATAGACGAGTCTATATAAAACAAGTATTCCGCAAACTGATAGTTTAGAATTAACCTGTCAGTTTTTTATTATGTTTGGTCAAATTGTGAAACATTTTCAATAATAGTATAATAATTGTTGATTTTAAGGGAGAATGCGATGACTGATCAGGTTAAATTGATCCTGCTTGGTGTACTTATATTATTAGCGGCACTGATAGTCGTGATAATGGTCATCAACACCAGGAAAGCCAATATCAAAAAGGAAATAGAGGATCTGAATATCCGTTTCAATACGATCAAGACGACGCCTCTGGCTTTTAAGCTGAACAAGGCACAGGCCATGGCCAAGAGGAATGCCGATACCGCCGAAGACATCAAGGTCTACTATCAGAAATATGAAGATGCCCAGAAGCACATCGATCAGATAGGGACCATGCTGGAAGAGATCGAAGATTCCCTTGCCGGCAAGAACTATGCCGAAGCCAAGGAAGCCATCGTCATCGCCAGAGAAAACATCGAAGACAGCGAAAAGGAAGTCAGTGACATCGATAGATTCCTTGAACAGTTCCAGGAAGAGGAGACCGGTCAAAGGGAAAACTCCACCAGACTGAAGGAACAGTTCAGAGAGATAAAGCTTTTCGTGAACGAGAATTCCAACAGCCTTTCGGTCGCCTATGAAGGCATCGAAAAGAAGATCGAAAAGGTCGAAGACCTCTTCTCCCAGAGCGAAGAATACATGTATGTCAATGATTACGCCAGTTCCGAAAAAGCCCTGGCGGAAATAGATACGTTAATTAAAGATATAAAGAACTGTGTCACCAAACTGCCGGAACTGGTATCCGATGCCAAGGGCGTCGTGCCGACCCTGCTTGATGAAGCCAACAGGCAGTTTGCCCTGACCAGACAAAGGGGCGTCTATACCGAACATCTGAAGATAGCGGAAAAGATCGAAAAGATCGAAGAGTCCCTTAATACCGATCTGAGAGTCCTTAACGAAGGCAATATCACAGGCGTTGAAGAAAACATCGCCGGATACAAGAGAGATCTCAACGATATCCTAAGCACTCTTGCGGAAGAGAATAAGGACTTCCAGTCACTGAAGGGAAGAAGCGATGAGATCGCAGCCAATATCGCCGAACTCAGAAATCTGCATAATTATGTAGGTGCGGCTTATGAAAAGGATAAGGACCGCTTCGGCATCGAAAACATCGACGTCTATCTCAATAATGAACAGAAAGCCATCGATGACTATCAGGCTTCATATATCGCCCTTAATGAAGACATCGCCGACAACAACAAGCCGGCCAGTGAACTGATGGCCAGAGCCAATGAGCTGTTCATCCACACTGAAGAAGACAGGAATAAGCTTACGAAATACAAAGCCGACTTCGATAAGAACACTACCGATGAGGAAAGAGCCAGATCACAGCTGATGAAACTGCAGGTCGTTCTCAACGAAGTCGAAGTAAAGGTAAAGGAATTCCACCTTCCATCCATTGCGGATACCTATAAGGAAGATCTTCTCAAAGGAAGAGAAATGGTCACGAAGATCAAGGAACTGCTTTCGGCAGTACCGCTGGATATCGATGAACTGAATAAGAACCTCGATGAATCCATCGATTTCATCTACAAGTTCTACAACAACGTCAACAACGTCGTCGGAATGGCCATCATGGTGGAAAACGCCATCGTTTTCGGCAACAAGTACCGTTCAAAATACCCGGAAGTCGAAAACGATCTGTCCAAGGCCGAATTCTCCTATCTTAACGGCGAATATACCAAAGCCCTTACCATTTCCATCGCCTGCATGGAGAAGCTCTTCCCTAACAGCAAGAATACCGGTTATCTGGAGAATAACTGATGGATAGAAAAGTATATTTTGACAACGTCGCTACGACGAGAACTGATAGCGATGTTTTAAAGACCTATAAAGATCTTCTGGATAAACATTACTGCAACAGCGATGCGCTCTACGATGATGCCGTGACCATCAGTAATATGATGGAAAGATCAAGAGAAAACATCGCTAAGCTTTTAAATGTGGAAAAGGAAGAAGTGATCTTCACCAGCGGTGCTTCCGAAGCTAACTCCTTGGCAATCAAGGGCCTATGCCTCAGAAACAAAGATAAGAAGCATATCATCTCCACCATCTATGAACATTCCAGCGCCTACAATGCCTTAAGACAGCTGGAGGATGATTTTGGCTATGACGTTACTTATCTCATGCCCGGTAAAGACGGAAAGATAGATCCGGAAGAAGTCAGAAAGAACCTGCGGCCGGATACGATCCTGGTCAGCATCATGCTTGTGAACAACGAGATCGGCGCCGTCAATGATATCGATGAGATAAAGAAGATAGTCAAAAAACATTCCGGCACTTACTTCCACAGCGACATAACCCAGGGACTGGGCAAGATAGACATCGATCTGAAGGATGTCGATATGGCTTCCTTCAGTGCCCATAAGATACACGGATTAAAGGGCAGCGGCGTCCTCATCAGAAAGAAACATGTGGAACTGCTGCCACTCATCAACGGTGGCCAGCAGGAATACGGAATAAGAGGCGGTACGGCCAATGCCTTAGTCGATATCGTCTTAGCCAAGACCTTAAGGATGGCCCTGGAAAGACAGAAGGAAAGCTACAGACACATCGAAGAGCTCAATGCCTATTTCAGGGAACAGATAAAGGAAGTAAAAGGCGTCAGCATCAATCTCGATAACGGCATCGCCAATCTGATAAACATTTCCACACCGATAGAAAGCGAAGTGCTCTTGAATGCCCTCAATGCCAAAGGGATCATGGTCTCCAGCAAGTCTACCTGCGGTTCGAAAAAGAACGAACCAAACAGAGCGCTTAAGGCTCTGGGGATCGACGATGACCACGCTATCAGAGTCTCCTTTGACTATGAGAATACCAAAGAAGAAATAGATCACTTCATTTCCTGCCTTAAGGAGGATATCGATAAATATGCCCGAGTTTAAATATGATCATATCGTCGTAAGATACGGTGAACTTTCCACCAAGGGAAAAAACCGCAAGGACTTCACCAAGGCTCTTACCCATAACATAAAAGTACGCTTAAAGGAATATCCGGCTCTGGAGTACAGGACGCTTCATGACGGTCTTTTCATCAGACTGAACGGAGAAGACTATGAAGCCATCAGGGAAGATCTCAGGCAGGTCTTCGGCTATTCCTATTTCTCCGGTGCCATCATCGTCGACAAGGATCTGGAAGAGATAAAGAAGACCGCATTAGCTCTGGCCAATAAGAGAGACTATAAGACCTTCAAGATCAATACCAGAAGGAGCGATAAATCCTATCCTTTAAGAAGCGATGACATCAACAGACAGGTCGCCGGCCACATCCTGAGAAACAGCGATCTCAAGGTCGACGTCCATGAACCGGATCTGATGATCTACATCGTGATCGAAAGAGATGATGCCATCATCATGGATGAAAAGGTAAAGGGCATCGGCGGTTATCCAACGGGAGTCAACGGCAAGGCCCTTCTGATGATGTCGGGCGGCATCGATTCACCGGTTGCCGGTTATATGACGATGAAAAGAGGATTACGGATCGAGTGTCTGCACTTTGCCTCCCAGCCTTATACGTCCAAGCAGGCTCTGGATAAGGTGCTGACACTGGCCAAAATGCTCAGCGTCTATCAGGGCGACATCCTGGTCCATGTGATACCGTTCACCGATCTGCAGCTGGCCATCTACAAGCACTGTGACGAATCCTATGCGATAACCATCATGCGCAGGATGATGTACCGGATAGCGGACCGCATCGCCAAGGGAAGAAAGATCGGCCTTATCACCAACGGTGAAAGCGTCGGTCAGGTAGCTTCCCAGACGCCGGAAAGCATCGCAGTCATCGCCAAGGTGTGCGATACGCTGATCATGCGTCCGTTATGCATGATGGACAAGATCGAAAGCATCGACATGGCAAAGAAGATCGGTACCTATGAGACATCGATACTGCCGTATGAAGACTGCTGCACCATCTTTGAACCGAGGAATCCGGTCACTAAACCTAAAGAAAAGGAATGCCTCTATTATGAATCGCTCTTCGATTATGAAAGCCTCATCGATGAATGTATCAGGGGCGATGAAATGATAAAGCTGTCATATACCGACAAAGAGAACGAAGATCTCTACTAAGGAGCAATTATGAATATCTACGCAAAAAGAAGAGAAAAACTGCTTAAAGCCATCAAAGGCGACTGTGCCGTCATCCTGTTTTCAGGCAATGCCGTAAACAAGTCCGAGGATGAATGTTACCCGTTTGACGTCAACCGCAACTTCTATTACCTGACGGGTCTGGAGAACGAATCCATGATCATGGTCCTTTCCAGGATCAACAACGTCTTCGATGAAAGGCTCTTCATCCTGCCTTATGATGAACTGCTGGCCAAGTGGGTCGGCGGCAGGATGAGCAAGGAAGAAGCGACGGAGATCAGCGACATCAGAAACGTCGATGAGTGTTCGGCCCTGGATGACTTCGTTGCCTATCTTTTAAACAGAAACAGAAAGAATCCGGATTTTGAACTGTTCTTTGACCTGTGGCACTACAGCAGTGAACAGGCTCCGACTCCGGCTTTGAAATATGTCAACAAGATAAAGGAAAGCCATCCGGCTGTGATCGTCAAGGACATCTATCCGTATATCGGAAAGATGAGACTCGTTAAGGATAAACACGAGGTAGACTGTATCAGGAAAGCCATCGAGATCACCAACAAGGGCGTCAGAAAGATGATGAGCTCCATCAAGCCCGGCATCAACGAGATGGTTATGGAAGGTACTTTCCGATACGTTCTTTATGAGAACCTCTGCGATAAAACGGCTTTTGAAACCATCGCTGCCGGTGGCAAGCGGGCTACCATCCTTCATTACAGCAGCAACAACAATCTTCTTGAAGACGGCGACATGTTCCTGTGTGACCTGGGTGCCAGCTATAAGAACTACTGTGCCGACATATCGAGATCATTCCCGGTAAACGGAAAGTTCACCAGGAGACAGAAAGAGATCTATGAACTGGTCCTGAAGGCCCAGAAGCTGGTCGAAAAGAATGCCAGGCCGGGCGTCAGCATGAGAGAACTCAACAGTCTGGTCGTCGACTTCTATAAGAAGGAACTGCCGAAGCACGGCTTAAAGAAAGACGTAGGCGAATACTACTATCACAGCGTATCCCATCATCTGGGTCTGGATACCCACGACATCGACGGCGGTATGGGCGCCATCTTAAAGGAAGGCAACGTCATCACCAATGAACCCGGTCTTTACATCGAAGACGAAGGCATCGGCATCCGTATCGAAGACGATCTTCTCATCACAAAAACAGGCTGCACTAACCTGGCAGTAAACATTCCTAAGACTGTTGAAGATATTGAAAAGATCGCCAAAGGCTGATCAGTCTGCCTTAAGCTTATATAATACGATCTCGGCATCCGCAAACATGCGGATGTCTTTATTTATGGTACCGACGCCGTTACTGATATCAAGGACAGTACCGCTCAGATAATGCTTGCCTCTGTAGTATTCATCAGCTCCTTCAGGACGGTAGAAGTAATTGATGACAGGGATATAGACCGGACCGCCCAGGGAATGACCGCTCAGGATATAGTCGCTTTTATCCGCATGCAGCTGTTTGGCAATATCCGGACAGTGGCTTATCACAAAAGTGTAATATGACGGATTGACACCTTCATAGGCGCTTTCGATATCGGGATCTCCGTTTATCAGCGAATCCACTCCCAAAAGATTTATGAAGGAACCGTCGATGTAGATCTTGCCGTTCGTGTTGGTAAGCATCGTGAAGTTCGCTTCCTTCAGGATGCTTTCACTCATTCCATTAAGATGATCTTCATCACCAAGTACGGTGTACTTGCCGTAGCGGGCATCGAGCTCTTTAAGCTTATTTAAAAGATATCCGGTATCGATATCCTCATCATTGCTTAAAAGATCACCGCCGAAGATGATGATGTCCGGATCGAAGGCATTGATCTTTTCGACGAGTTTGTCGAGGTCTTCTTCCTTTATGTTATGGCCGTAATGAAGATCACAGAAATAAGCGATCAGCGTACCGTCAAGGCCATCGTCTATCTTAGAGGATACTATCGTTTCCTCTCTTACTTTAAGGTCGTGAGGATTGACGTTGAAGCCGTTATAAAGCAGCAGTGCTATCAGCAGGACTGCGCTTATAATGCCGGTTACGAGACCCTTTTTCTTATTCATATAACTATTCTATCAAATAAAAAGAGTGCCAAGACAGTGATATAATTCACACAATTTTACAAAATTGCAACATTTTTTACATACAAGTTTTATTTATCATAAAAGCGTAGAAAGGTATATGTTTTGTCTCCCCCTGCAAGAAACACTACCCTTTGTATAAAGAAAAGAAAGCCCTCCGGGGCTTTTTTCTTTTGGTGATGATCACACCTTTACTGTTCTCTGTCAGCGTCCCTGATCAGCGATACCGTTCCGTCGCCTCGGCAGTATATCCTGCTCTGGATGTCATATGTGGTATCGGTGTTCTTCCAGTAATAGCCGACATAGTTCTTCAGACGATGAAAGGCCATCAGCTTATCGCCGACATCTCTGACCCAGCCGATCGGCATGTTGTTCGCATCTCTGACTTCTTTTTCGTTATCCATCTTAAATCTCCTTTTTAATTATATAAACTACAGGTTCCAGCAGGGAGCTGCCTGCTTCATATCTTTCTATGACGTTTATGTCGTTGTCTTTGAAATAATCAGTAAGCAGATAGTATTCATCAAGTCCGCCTTTATGTCCTCTGTAGAAGGTGATGACGATATAGCCGTTATCGCTTAGCAGTTCATAGGCTTTCTTGAAGGCGGTAAGCGTTTCTTCAGCCTTAGTTACCGGAGGATGTTCGCTGTGGGGAAGGTAGCCCAGATTGAAGACGAAGAGCCTGATGTTTCCACCCAGATATTTGTCGATATTGACATGATTGTCATTTATCAGGGTCACGTTATCGGTATCATTGATCCTAACTCTTGTGCTGGCGATCGCTTCAGGGGATATGTCAAAAGCGATGACCTTACCGGCAAGCTTTGATAACAGTAAAGTATCGTTGCCGTTACCGGCCGTCATGTCGACAACGGTATCCTCTTTGGATATAAGACCTTTAAGGTATTTATGTACGAAGGTATTAGTCCGCATATCTGCTTCCCTGATAAGTATCCTCTTTAACCATGAGCTTGTCGATATCGTTAAGGATGGTGGTCTTGTTTAAAAGCCACTCCGGTCCGATCAGCTCATCTTTCAGCGGATCACCGGTAAGTCTTTCGATTATGATTTCCGGTTTGAGCAGTTCCAGCTGCCTTACTGTGATCTCGATGTATTCTTCTCTGTTTAAGACAGGGAAGGGATCCTTTTCATAGATCTCAGCCAGTTTCGTGTCTTTGATGATATGCAGCATATGGATCTTTATTGCATCAAACTTAAGATGGTTTATGTCCCTGATGGTCTTAAGCATGTCTTCTCTTGTTTCATAAGGAAGTCCGTTTATCACATGGACACAGACCTTGATCCTGGTCTTCGAAAGCCTGTCGATCGCCTTCCTGAAATCTTCAAAGCTGTAGCATCTGTTTAAGAATTCTCCAGTCTTATCGTTTGATGTCTGTAAGCCCAGCTCCAGCCATACCGGTTTCTTGTCGCACAGCGAATCAAGATACCTGACAGTCTCTTCTTCAAGACAGTCGCATCTTGTCGCAACAGCTATCTCAGCTACCTCGTCCATTTCCGTGAACGGCTCCAGCATGCCCTTTATTTTATCTAAAGGACCATAGGTATTGGTAAAGGACTGGAAGTAGGGGATATAGAGTTCATTGGGCCACTTGCGGTTCATCACTTTCTTATTGTTTTCATACTGGGTAAGAATGTCTTCCCTGATGCTGGTATTGGCATCACCGCTGCCTTTTCCCGAACAGAAGATGCAGCCTCCGTATCCTTTAGAGCCGTCTCTGTTTGGACAGGTAAAATGACCGTCGATCATGACTTTGGCGACCTTGGCATCATACCTGTTCTTAAGATAATAATTGAAGGTATGATAGCGTTTATTGTCCAGTGTATAAGGAAAACTGTTTTCCATAAATTAATTATAACAATTGCATTTTGGGAAAATAAAAACTATCATTAAAGGGTAATCGTTAAGAATAGTAGTCATGAAAAGGTCATAGAGAGCCGCTGTACGGTGGAAAGCGGAACCCGGAAGTGATGAACTGGCTTAATATAAGGATTGATCGTATGCCGGCGTTAACGGTTAGAGTAAAAATAAAGGTGGTACCGCGCTATTGCGCCCTTGGGCTGCCTTTTTATTTTGGAGGTACTATGGCAGTATTTGATTTTAAAGAGATCGAAAAGAAGTGGCAGAAGTTCTGGGAAGACAGCGAAACGTTCAAAACGGATATCAGGGATTTCAGCAAGCCTAAATACTATGTGCTGGACATGTTCCCGTATCCAAGCGGTGTCGGTCTGCATGCCGGACATCCGGAAGGCTATACGGCTACCGATATCATGGCCAGATTCAAAAGGATGCAGGGATTCAACGTCCTTCATCCGATGGGCTTTGACAGCTTCGGCCTGCCGGCAGAACAGTATGCCATCCAGACCGGAAACCATCCGGCCGGCTTTACTCAGAAGAATATCGAGACCTTCACCCAGCAGCTGAAGAGCCTTGGCTTCTCCTATGACTGGAGCAGAGTCGTATCCACTTCTGATCCTGACTATTATAAATGGACCCAATGGATCTTTATCCAGCTTTTCAAGGACGGCTATGCCCGATGCGTGGACATGCCGGTCAACTGGTGTGAAGAACTGGGAACGGTCTTAGCCAACGATGAAGTCATCGACGGCAAGTCCGAAAGAGGCGGCTATCCGGTAGTGCGTAAGAACATGAAGCAGTGGATCATGGATATCCCGGCTTTTGCGGAGAAACTGCTGGAGAACCTTGAGACCATCGACTGGCCGGAATCCACTAAGGAGATGCAGCGCAACTGGATCGGCAAGTCCATTGGTGCTGAAGTTACCTTTAAGATCGACGGACATGATGAAGAATTCACCGTCTTTACCACCCGTTGCGATACCCTGTTCGGTGCAACATACTGCGTGCTTTCTCCGGAACATCCGCTGGTCGATAAGATCACCACTCCTGATAAGAAGGTTGAAGTGGAAAGATATAAACAGGAATGTGCTTCCAAGTCCGAGATGGAAAGGACCGAACTCAATAAGGAAAAGACCGGCGTCTTTACCGGCGCTTATGCGATAAATCCGTGCAACGGCAAGAAGATACCGATCTGGATCTCCGACTATGTCTTAATGACCTACGGTACCGGCGCCATCATGGCTGTTCCGGCTCACGATACCCGAGACTATGAATTCGCTAAGAAGTTCGGTCTAGAGATCATACAGGTCCTTGAAGGCGGAGACATCTCCAAGGAAGCCTGGACGGAAGACGGTATCCATATCAATTCCGGTTTCATGGACGGTCTTGATAAGGAAAAAGCCATCGAAAAGATGCTGGAATGGCTCGAAGAAAAAGGCTTAGGCAGAAAGAAAGTCAACTACCGTATCCGTGAATGGATCTTTGCGAGACAAAGATACTGGGGCGAACCGATACCGGTCATCCATTATGAAGACGGAACGGTAGGCGTGCTTGACGATGAAGATCTGCCGCTTATCCTGCCTGAACTTGAAGACTACGGTCCTAGCAAGACCGGTGCTCCTTTAGACAAGGCAACGGACTGGGTAAACGTGGAATACCACGGTAAGAAAGGCAAGAGAGAAACATCTACAATGCCGGGAAGTGCCGGATCCTCATGGTACTTCTTGAGATACATCGATCCGCATAACGACAAGGAATTTGCGGAATATGAACTGATGAAACACTGGCTTCCGGTCGATCTCTATATCGGCGGACCTGAACATGCGGTAGGACATCTGCTTTATTCCCGTATGTGGAACAACTATCTCCATGACAAGGGTCTGGTACCGGTAGCTGAGCCTTTCCAGAAGCTCGTACATCAGGGCTATATCCTCGGATCCAACGGACTCAAGATGGGCAAGCGTTTCCCTGAATACGTCGTAAATCCTAATGACGTCATCAGAGACTACGGTGCCGATACATTGAGATTATATGAAATGTTCATGGGACCGTTAGAGGCTGATAAGCCTTGGTCTGCGCAGAACCTTGAAGGTACCTTCAGATGGCTCGAAAGAGTATGGAGACTCGTCGTCGAATCCGGCAAGGTAACCGAAGAGAATGACGGCAAGCTCGATTACGTATACAACTATACGGTCAAGAAGGTAACAGAAGATATTGAGAGCCTCAATCTCAATACCGCCATCTCCCAGATGATGATCTTCATCAACGAGTGCTATAAGGAAGAGAAACTCTATAAGGACTATGCCGTAAATTTCGTACAGATGCTCTCGGTCTATGCTCCGCATGTCGGCAACGAAATGTATGAGATCCTTACCGGAAAGAATGATCTGGCCTACAGACCTTGGCCGAAATATGATGCAGCCAAACTGGTACAGAACGAAAAGGAGGTTGTCGTCCAGGTAAACGGCAAGGTCAGAGCCAAGTTCAATGCCCCTAGCGACATGCCGGATGAAGAGCTTTATGAGGAAGCCCTGAAACTGGACAACGTTCAGAAGTTCATCGACGGCAAGGAGATCAAGAAGCACTTTGTCATCAAGAACAGGATGGTCAACATCGTAGTTTAATGAATTAAAGAATATCGAATAATAAAAAAATCGCAGTCATTAGATGGGTGTTTATAAGGCAGTTTAGAACAAAAACCGATTTGGGCATCTGGCTGGCAGGATTGGATACAAAAAGGAAGATGATCCGCATTTTCATGTGCAGGTCATCTTCCTATTTTTCGTGGTGGTACTGTAATTGTTAATCTGCTTATTCTTTTCTCTTCACCGGCACCCAGATCGCGCTATGGTAGTCGGGATCGGTTTTTTCACCGTTCACACAATCATACCACTCCACGCTGGCGTTGCCGCAAAGCTCGTACTCCAGATTGCCGGGCAACCATTCCCTGAAGATTCGCGTGTTCACGCTCTGAAGTGCATCCGGGATTGGACCAATGCAGTTGAACACCGCCCAGTCGCTCCTGGGAAATTCATAGACAACCATGCCTTCCGGTACATCGCCGCCCGTGTATTTACCGGCAACGAGATACCGGAACTTTCCGCCGCCAATGTCATCGATACAGACGCCATATTCCCCGATGCAGTTATCTACCAGAGCCTGCTCATAGGGATTCGCCGGAGTGTTTCCGGCATACACGCTCAAAGCATACTTTTCACAGATCTCATCCCAGAACTTCGGAATTTCTGCATAGGCAGTTTCATTATCGAAAACCTTCTGAAAACCGATGACCTTGAACGGAAACATTGGTGTGATTTTGTAGTCCATCTGATTACCTCCCTGAATGGATAGTTTGATCATCAAGGGAAGGAATGTGTTGATTGCCGCTCCACCGCGCACCTGTGATGGCGTTGCGCCATGGAACCGGGAAAAAGCTTTCGTAAAGCTCTCCGGCGTTTCATAGCCGTACCGAAGTGCAATGTCGATCACTTTATCATCCGTCTCCTTCAGATCCAACGCCGCCCGGTACAGCCTTCGGTTCCTGATATACTCCCCGATACCGTATCCGGTCATCAGAGAGAATCCCTTCTGAAGAAAGAACGGAGAAAGATATACCCGATCCGCCACATCCTGCGCACTGATGTTGTCAGTCAGATGCTCTTCCATATAATCGATTGCTGTTCGGATGCTGGTAAGCCACTCCATCGACCGGCCTCCTTTCCTTGACGGGATCATTGTATCTGATGAAGCGAAAATCGTCCTGTCATTTTCTGCTCAGATCTGTCCTGTCCTTATCCTTTCCTGATCGGGTGCCGAATCACAGTTTTCAGCCTTTCCGGTTCCACTTTTCTTGCGTCGCTCAGATAAATCTCATGGTGCATTCTCTGACTTGTTATGTCCAGCACATATCCCTGGGACTCCATGTATTCATGCATCCGGGCAACTGTCGCGGGTTCATCGTCATAGGAACCTGCATGCATGCATTGAACGCACAGCCCCTCATCATAGGTAAAGAACTCTGTCTTCGAGAAATCTGTCTTCTTTTTTCTTGTCGCTTCCTCGACGGCCCATGCAAAATCATCTGCAGTCACAAAATCGGGCAGACGGATCACGGAGATCCACTGAAAGTCCTCTTTACAGGCATAGTCAATGCCCTGAACCCCGTCTTGCCACCAGAAACCTTCCAGCGGAGGAACGACGTAATCGAAATAGCCATCGATGCGACGATCCCCCATTTTGCTCATCTTGATGGTAAAGGCGATGCCATACAGCAGCCCGATGGACTGATTGTACTCGCCATCCTCCTGATTGGGGTCGCCCTGTCCTCGGACTGCAATATAATTCATGGACGACACGGTTACGATGCCGGGCTTATTCTTTGGCATGTAGAATTCTTTGTATTCTCTTTTGAAATCAAAAGCCATTGCTCTGTCCTCCGAGTTTGCTATTTCTTATCTGACGACCACACCAGGATGGGCGATGGCCCCGGCCTTTACTGCGATGTTTTCTTTTTTTATATGTCTATCTGTTACTGTTTCTTACACATCACCGATCCGTTAAACATCGGCAGAAAGATGTATCCCTGTCTGTCCAGACCTTCGATTATCTCCGGCAGACAGGCCAGGGTATTATTGGAATAGTCATGCATGAGGACGACCAGGATGTTCTTGCCGCCTGTTGCCGTCAGGACGTTGTCGCGGTATTCGGCAGCTGAGAGAACCACCTTACCCCCATCTCCCGTTGCGGCATTCCAGTCGACATAACCGTATCCTTCCGATACCAGATAATCGATCATGTCCTGAACGTAGCTCTTGCTTCTGGCAGTATCGCTTCCTCCCGGAAAACGGAAGACGTTGGTCGTATAGCCGTA
Organism: Erysipelotrichaceae bacterium; assembly: GCA_017431825.1. Taxonomy (GTDB): domain Bacteria; phylum Bacillota_I; class Bacilli_A; order Erysipelotrichales; family Erysipelotrichaceae; genus Colivicinus. The sequence continues at coordinate 150,333 of JAFRKI010000014.1, forward strand.
ACGTTCATAGATGAAGTTCTTGTTGTCGATGACGGATTTCTTGAAGGCATCGACCGAACTGTAGACACCGGTCGGACCGAACTTGTGGATGGAAGTATGATTGCCCAGGGTATGACCGGAAGCGATGATACGTCTGTAGATGGCGTCATAGTCCGCATCCTGATCTTCAAAACCGGTCTCGGCACACTTCATCAGATAGAAGAAGGTAGCCGGCACATCATATTCATCAAGCACGTCCAGGAACTTGGTGGAAAGATAATAAGGTCCGTCATCAAAGGTCAGGTAGGCGATCTTGACGTCGCTTTCACCGTTCAGGATCTTCTGTTCAAGGTCACTGATGATATCGAAGTACTCTTTCTTGGTGCTCTCGAGATTATCCTTCATGCCCGTATAGTAGGCAAGGGTATCACTGATCTCGTCCATCTTCGCATCAGTTTCTGCCAATGCAGCTTCCCTGGCTTCCAGTTCCTTGAGCAGAGTCTCGTTTTCTTCCTTTAAAGGAAGAGACTGTTGATAGAGAAAGAAGCACAGAGCGAGGGCTGCTATCGTTAATACCGCGGACAGGATATGAACGATGACTAATCGATTTCGGCTTTTAACTGATCCATTCTTTTCAGCCATAATTCATACTCCTTTTGAAGATCGTTGTCCTTCAGGGAATCGATCTCTTTCATCGCGTTTTCAAATTCTGTTTCTCTCTCGGTGACTGCGGTTTCCGTTTCCTTTATCTTTTCCCTGTTTTCACTGATGGAATTCTTCAGGGTGTTATTGTGACAGAAAAGATAGAAGGCCAGGCAGAAACATAAGACCATCACAAAGATCTCTATATAGACCAGAGTAAGAGAGTTCTTTTCCTTCATCTGCTTTTCGCTCATTGTCTCTCCTCGATCGCGCTTAATTCATCGATCCTCTTCTGGTGTCTTTCTCCGTGTGAGAAAGGCGTTTCCAGGAAAGTATCGACCAGTTTATAGGCCGTGTATTCGTCGACGATCCTGGCGCCGAAACAAAGGATCTGAGCGTTGTTGTGTTCACGGATAAGGGCAGCTGTCTGGGCTTCCGAACATACTCCGGCTCTGATTCCTTTGACCTTGTTGCAGGCGATGGAGATGCCTACACCGGTACCGCAGATGGCGATGCCCAGTTCCGCTTCTCCTCTTTTTATGCCGTTGGCCAGCTTTTCCCCGTAAACGGGATAGTCACAGGATTCATCCGTATCCGTTCCGTAATTGACCACTTCATAGCCTTTGCTCTGAAGATAGTCCATGATCTTGAATTTGAGCTGCGTTGCCGCATGATCGTTGGCGATACCGACTTTCATATTTCTGTTTCCTCCTAATCTGTCTGCAAGTTTCTCGACTATAAAACTGTTGTATGCGATATGTCCTTTTTCCCTTAGCTTCGTAAAGTACGGCGTATTGGCCCAGAAAAAGGACGGAATTCCGATAAAAATAAGATACAATGGCCCCAGTATGAGTGACTGGATGGTATGTCCGTATTCGTGTCTGATGACGTATTCTTCTCTGTCCCTGAACGGTTCCACGAATATGAACATGCCCAGTGATACGCCGCCATGCTGCGGCCATCTGGTCACTATGGCACCCTTATAGGTACTGTGACGGAAGCGTCTGTATTTCTGATATAAGAAAAAACCCATGAGACTTTGAGGCAGTCCCCAGGTGAGCTGTAATATGCGGTACAACAGGATTTTCATCGCCCTTATAATATCATAAAGAGCCTCTTTATTATGGTATAATTATTAGGCTATTATGGGCTTTACGGTAGAGACAATGAGGTTCGAAGGACCTCTGGATCTGATGCTGCATCTGATTCGTGAACAGGAATTGGATATTTTTGATCTGGACATGGAAGTCCTCACCGACCAGTACATAAAGTATCTCCATGAGATGGAAAAACTGGAACTGGAAGTGGAAAGCGAATACCTGGTGGAGCTGGCAACACTGATCGAATACAAGTCCAAGAAACTGCTGCCTAAGCCTGCCGATGACTTAAGCGACGACTATGAGGAAGACCCTAAGGACAGGCTCGTCAAGAGGCTGCTGGAATACCAGAAATACAAGGAAGTATCGGCCGTTCTCTATGGCGCCTATATCGACAGACAGGATCAGCTGTCCAAGCCAATATCATATGATGAGGTCATAAAGAACAGCGTGGCAGACGACCAGAAACTGGAAGGCAATCCTTATGATCTGCTTAAAGCCATGAACAAGGTCCTCAGAAGACTGCAGCTGTCAAAACCGTTTGAGATAAAGCTGACAGCCAGGGAAATATCCACGGAAGACAGGATCCTGCAGATAAAGTCGAGACTTATAGATCTCCCGGAAGTCTTCAGTTTTGAAACGCTGATCGCAGACTGTGAATCTCTGCATGAATACATCGTCACCTTCCTGGCGATACTGGACATGGCCAAGGATCACTTCCTGGTATTTACGGTCGATGACAATGACGAAATATGGTTTAGAAGAGGTAGTGAACATGACTGATATGGAAATATACGTCCTCGGCAGGGAAATGGAAAAGGAAGAGGCCGAAAGATATGAGACTAATGAAAGCCGGGTAAGGAAAGTCGAGAAGATAAAGAAACTGGAAGTCGAAGAACCCGGCAACATCGAAGCCATCGTGGAAGGACTGCTTTACATCGTAGGTGATGACGGCATCAGACCTGAACAGCTCGCCGTTACCATCGACAGATCCCTGGAAGATACCGAAGTGATACTTAATAATATCCAGAGAAAATACGCCAGCGAGCTTTACGGCATCGAACTGGCAGCCTACGGCAAGGTCTATAAGTTCATATCCAAGAAGGCCGTTTATCCGTATGCCCAGGAGCTCTTCCATACCGCCAAGCACAATACGCTGTCCCAAAGCGCTCTGGAGACACTGGCCATCATCGCCTATAAGCAGCCGGTGACCAGAGTCGAAATAGAAGAACTCAGAGGCGTCGGTGCCGATATGATGTTAAGGAAGCTGCAGGCGAGAAACCTCATCAGGGAAGCCGGACGTTCCGAAGCACCGGGAAGACCGATACTGTATGAAGTGACGGAAGAGTTCATGGACAGTTTCAAGCTCTATACGCTTAATGAACTGCCTGATCTGCCTGAATACAACAATGACGAAGAAAACGAGAATCTGTTCGAATAAGGAGAAAGCATATGAGTGAAAAGAACAAAGACTGTGAATATTATACGGAAGACTGTAACGGCAACTGTGACAGCTGTCCGTCGAATCAGAATGCGGGCTGCAGCCATGACTGTGCCAGCTGCGGTAAAGACTGCGGCGACCGTATCGAAAAGGCCATACCTACCAACGATACCAGGATAAAGAAGATCGTCGCGGTACTGAGCGGCAAGGGCGGCGTCGGCAAGTCGATGGTATCATCCCTGCTGGCCGTCGAACTGGCCAGAGCCGGATACAAGGTCGGTATCCTTGATTCCGACATCACCGGTCCGTCGATCCCGAAGATCTTCGGTGCCACCGATCCTTTATACGGTGATGAAGGCGGCATCATTCCTAATGAGACGAAACTGGGCATCAAAGCCGTATCCGTCAATATGATGCTGGGTGAAGAAGAGACTCCTGTCTTGTGGAGAGGCCCGATCCTGGGCGGTATCGTCAAGCAGTTCTATTCCGAAGTGCACTGGGGCGATCTGGATTATCTTCTGATCGACATGCCTCCGGGAACCAGTGACGTTGCGATCTCCATCTTCCAGCTGATACCGGTCGATGAAGTAGTAATGGTCACGACTCCAAGTAAGCTGGTTTCCATGGTCGTAGCCAAGGCCATCAACATGGCCATGCAGGTGAACGTGCCGATCATCGGTCTGGTGGAAAACATGGCCTACGTCAAGTGTGACAGGTGTGGCAACGAGATCATGATCTATCACGATGATGATACGGAACACGTAGCCGAGAAATACGAACTGGACATCGTCGCCAAGCTGCCGATCGATCCGAAACTTGCGAACATGGCCGATGAAGGCAAGATCGAAGACTATGAAGGCGATCTGCTTAAGGGCCTGGTAAAGAAGGTAACGGGATAATGAATAAGAAGGAAACCGGTTCTTTAGCCGCCAATATCCTGCTGATCGTACTGGGAATCGTGGGAACGGTATTTGCGTTTAAGATCTATGATGCCAACCTGTTCAGGTACTATACTGTCGATTCCAATCTCCTGTGCCTTGTCTCCAGCATCTGCTTCGTGCTGTTCATGATCATCAAAAGGTCCCAGCAGGAGATCCCTTACTGGGTAATGATCTTAAGACTCATGGCTACCGTATGTCTGGCCATCACCTTTATCGTGGTCGTCGCCTATCTGGCACCGATCAGGATCTGGAAACCGGAAGGCACCTACCTCGAGAATCTTAAGATACTGCTGTTCCAGGACGACATGCTTTATCAGCACCTGCTTTGCCCGGTAGTGAGTTTCCTGTCTTTCATCTTTCTTGAAGGAGATAGAAGGCTCAATAAGAAGAAGACCATCTGGTGGGGCATGGCACCGACGCTGGTCTACGGTGTGGTCATGCTGATACTGAATGTGCTCTACATCGAGAACGGTCCTTATCCGTTCTTCAGACTGAATGAGGCTCCGTTTGAATACGGCATGGTCATGGGCATGATCATCCTGATCTGTTACATCATCACCCGTTTCGCTCTGGTCCTCAATCAGAAAAGCACTCCGAGAAGGATAAAGAAGAAATAATAAATAAAAGCCGGGCAGAACCGGCTTTTAATATGTCTTTCTTTTACTGATTCGCATCTTTAAAACATGCTAAAATGAAATTAGTGAAGTACCTCATGCTGATAATCTTCTTTGTTTCAACGGGCATCCATCTGTATGCCTCTTTGAAGCAGGATAAACCCTTAAGAAACAAGACCAAACCTTTCATCCTTTTATCATTACTGGGCTTCTACTGTTTCAGTGTCGATAAGATCATGTGGACCGTCGTTCTGGCTCTTTTCTTCTCGTGGCTCGGCGATGTCCTGCTGATACCTAAGGGTACCAAATGGTTTACGGCCGGAGGCATAGCCTTCATGATAAGCCATTTCTTCTTTATCCTGAGCTATTCGAAGTTCGTAAACTTCGCTGTCATAAACAGAGCGTTCCTGATACTGCTGCCTTTGCTTTTCTTCATCGCATCAGTGATCATTTTCCAGTACCTTAAGCCGTATCTGCCTAAGGCCTTATTCTATCCGATGCTGCTGTATCTCATCATCAACGGCACGATGAACTGCTTTGCCTGGTTCAGGTCTTTGAGCAGTTCCGGTATCGCCAGTATCATCACAGCCATTGGTGCATTGCTTTTTTTCATATCGGATACGTCTTTATTCTTTGTGCGTTTCAATAAGAACAGCAGGCTGAAAACGCATTTTCTGGTCATGCTTACCTATTCGATCGGAGAGCTTCTGATCGTACTGGGATTAATAATGGGTTAAGGAGGAACACATGAAATACTACTTATACAATCCTTTGGCTAATAACGGCATCAAAGTCGATCTGCCGGGCATCGAAGCGATCGATGCATCAAAACTCGACTATAAGGAATTCTTCGGGAACCTGAAGAAAGATGACGAAGTCGTGATGATCGGCGGCGACGGTACCATCAATTACCTGATCAACGAGATCGACTGCGAAAAGCTCAAAAACAACGTCTATCTTTTAGGCAACGGCTCGGGCAACGACTTCCTGAACGACATCAACGAGACCATCGGCAAGGAGATCCTGCTTAATAAATATCTCAAGAATCTTCCGACCGTAAGAGTGAACGGCCTTGAAAGAAAGTTCATCAATAACATGGGCTTAGGCATCGACGGTTACTGCTGCGAGGTGGCCGATCAGATCAAGGCAAAGGCTCCTAACCAGAAGATCAACTATACTTCGATAGCCATCAAAGGCCTCTTGTTCCACTTCAAGCCGGGACACGTTAAGATCGAGATCGACGGAGAGACCCACGAGTTCGACAACGCCTGGCTGGCTCCGACGATGAAGGGCAGATTCTACGGCGGCGGCATGATGATAGCCCCGGGACAGGACCGTTTCTCAGACAAGCTGACGGTCGTCGTCTATACCTGCGGATCAAAGCTCAAAACGCTCAAGAACTTCCCGCTGATCTTTGAAGGCAAGCACGTCGCCAAGACCGATATGGTCAAGGTCTTTACCGGCAACAAGATCCATGTCCAGTTCTCAAGACCGGTAGCCGGACAGATCGATGGCGATACCGTACTGGGCGTAACGGAATACTGGGCTGAACTCTAAGACACAAAGGATGCACGTAAGCATCCTTTTTTTTGTTATGCTTAAATAGTAGTAAAGATAAGCAGGAGAAAGACATATGAAAAAACTGATAACTGTAATACTGCTGCTGAGCCTTGTCTTCATGAGCGGCTGTCAGAAACAGCAGCAGGATGACATCCACATCTTCTTCACCAGCGACGTGCACTGCAGTGTGCAAGAGAATCTGGGACTGGCCAGCATCAAAGCCCTGGTCGATGAAGCCAGGGAGGAACACCCTTACGTAACGCTGGTCGATACCGGTGATTATATCCAGGGCGGTACGCTGGGCTCTCTTTCCAAGGGTAAGCTCATCATCGATATCATGAACGACATGGAATACGATATCGTTACCATCGGCAATCATGAATTCGACTACGGTCTGGAAGAGCTGGACAAGCGCATGGATGAACTGAATGCCGAAGTCGTTGCGACCAACGTGGAATATACCGGCAGTCAGAGCAGCATTTTTAAGGACGTGCCTGAATACGTCGTAAAGGATTATGACGGCACCAAGGTCGGCTTTATCGGAATACTTACTCCAACCACTATTTCCCAGTCGACGCCGAAATACTTCATGGAAGGCGACGAATTCGTCTATAGCTTCTATATCGGCAATGACGGTCAGGATCTCTATGATAAGGTACAGGAAACGGTCGATACGCTTAGAAACAAGGAAAAGGTCAAATACGTGGTAGCCTTGAGCCATCTGGGTTCCGTTTTATCCGAGGAGCCTTATGATTCTATCTCCCTGATAGCCAACACCGAAGGCATCGATGCGGTGCTTGACGGCCATTCCCATTCGATGATCATCGAAGACGTTTATCCTAATAAGAACGGTGAAGATGTCATCCTTTCCTCTGTCGGTACCAAGACCCAGGTCCTGGGTGAACTGATCCTGGGCAAGGACGGCAGTATCAGCATCGTTCAGTATGAGGAATATGACAAACAGGACGAAAAGATCCTTGAAAGCATTGCCAAAGCCAACGGCGAGATCGAAAACATCCTAAGCCAGAAAGTCTGCGATCTTGATTTCGATCTTACGATAGCCGATGAAGAAGGCATCAGAATGACCAGAAGCAGGGAAACGACAGCAGCTGACTTCATGGCTGACGCCTTTAGATACATGCTGGGAGCAGATATCGCCATCGTTAACGGCGGCGGTGTCCGCAGCAAGATCGAAGCCGGTGAAGTCACTTACGGCGACCTGCTGACGGTTGCTCCTTTCCAGAACAGTTCGGCTCTGGTAAATGCGACAGGTCAGCAGATACTGGATGCCCTGGAATTCGGCGCATCCAAGACCGAAAAGATCTATAAGCTCGACGGCAATGCCGTAGGTGAAAACGGAGCCTTCATTCAGGTTTCGGGCTTAAAATATACGATCGATACTTCCGTAGAATCACCGATACTCCTTGACGATAACGGCTTCCTTACCGGATTTTCGGAAGGGGAAAGAAGGGTAAAGGACGTCTATGTTCTGGAAGGCGATGAATATGTGCCGCTCGATCCGGAAAAGACCTATCTGGTCGGAGGCATCAGTTATGTGCTGATGAACGACGGTGACGGTAACACGGCCTTCAGAGGCGCTGAAATGATCCTCGACAACGGCATGGTCGACGTGGAAGTCCTCTATCAGTACCTGCTGGATATGGGAGGATTCCCAGACAGTTACCGGAATACCGAAGGCAGGATAGCCGTTAAATAAGCAGTTCATATTAAAAGGACTATCAGGACCTGAGTATATGCTCAGGTCTTTTAATTTGACATCTAATAATACAGATAATACAATTAATACAGTTAATACAGATAGGAGGTAGGAAATGTTTCTTATAAACCTGCAGGGAAAAGAATCTATCTATGAACAGATAAAGTCCCAGATAGAAAAGTTCATCAAAGCCGGTATCCTGAAAGCCGATGACAAACTGCCTTCGGTGAGAAGCCTGGCCGAAGAGCTGGGCATCAATCCTAATACGGTCATGAAGGCCTATCAGGAACTGGAGAAGAATGGTTATATCTATACTTTGAATAAGAAGGGCGTCTTTGTCTCCAGGGACCTCAATAAGAAGAGCGAGGCCATCAGAAGAGACGCCATGAATATGCTGAACACCTTGAAGGATGAAGGTTTCACTAAAAAGGAATTAATGAATATGCTTAATGACATATACGGGGAGGCCAAAGATGTTAAGAATAAATAACGTTAGCAAAAGCTTCGGAACGAAAGAAGTACTTAAGGATCTGAGCCTTACGGTAAATGAAGGCTCGATATTCGGACTGGTCGGTGTCAACGGCGCCGGCAAGTCAACGCTTTTAAGATGCATAAGCGGTATCTACAGATGCGATGCAGGCAACGTGGAATTCAACGGTATCGATACCTATGCGGATGAAAGCATCAGAAAAGACATCTTCTTCGTGAATGACGATCCTTACTATTCCCTTGCCTCCAATATCAGGACTTTAAAGGAATTCTATTCCTCCTATTACGATATCGATGAGGAGACATATCAGAAGACACTGAAGCTCTTCGGTCTCGATGAGAACAAGCAGCTCAATTCCTTCTCCAAGGGCATGAAAAGACAGGCCCTGCTGCTGTTTGCCCTGTCCATCAAGCCAAAGCTGTTGCTGCTGGATGAAGCTTTTGACGGGCTCGATCCGATCGTCAGATACAATCTGAAGAAGTCGTTATATGACTTCATCGAGGAAAACGAAGCGACTATCATCATATCTTCCCACAACCTGAAGGAACTGGAAGACATCTGCGATTCCTATGGGATCCTCGAAAACGGCAAGGTGGAAACTTATGGTGATCTGCTGGAATCCAAGCAGAACATCAACAAGTACCAGCTGGCTTTCAGGAAAGACATCGATGAGAGCGTCTTCGATAAGTTCGATCTCTTGTACAAGTCAAAGGAAGGATCGGTCTATTCGCTGGTCATCAAGGGTGATAAGGAAACGACCGTCAAAGAGCTCAAGAAGCTCAAACCTCTGATCCTTGATACGCTTGCAGTCAACTTTGAAGAACTGTTCATCTATGAACACGAAGGAGGTAACAGATAATGTTCAGTAAGGAATACTTTGATTACCTGATAAGATCCAAGAAATATCTGCTGCTGTTTATACTGCTGATAATGCTGCTGATCATCATCGGCGGCAGAGATATGGGCGTGGCCCTGATCATCGAAGGGCTGATCAGCCTGATGCTGAGCTTTGCCTTGCCGGTATACATCTTCCATTATGTCCATGATAAAAAGGCCGTAGATACCTTCTTTTCCATCCCGGTATCGAGGAAGGCCTTACTGGTGACCGGTATCGTCTTCTGTATCATGACAGTGTATCTGCCTATGGCTCTGGTGCTGTGTTTTTATTCCGTAGCCGAGAAGATCGGCGTGATGATGGTAGTTTATCTCTTTGAGATGCTGCTGGCCGTCGCAGCTCTGATCGTCTTCAATACGGCTCTTTACTTCATTGCGAACAACATCATCGACGGCGTCATCATGATGGGTGCCTATTCCTTCATGCCGCTGGCAATATACATGGTCCTTAACAGCATGGTATCTTCCTATGTGGCCGGTTTCAGTACCTGGGAATTCGACTTCCTCTATTACCTTTCACCGGCAGCGATGGCGGTAAAGGTCTTCGTAAGCATCTTTTATAAGGTACAGGCCATTGCGCATGTACTGGGGCTTCTGGTAATAGCCGTTATCTTCGGCTACATCCTTCTGAAGGCCTATGTGAACAGATCCGTGGAAAGAGCGGGCACGCCTTCAGACAGGCTCCTGGCCTATCCTTTCGTCATCTATTTCTATGTGACGATTTGCCTGTTCATCATCTCTTCCTGGAACGGCTACGACTTTGAAAACCTGTCCGCTTTCCTGAGGGAAAACTTCATCACCTATGTAATGCTGTTTGCAGTGTTCATGGGCACGTATTTCATCTACAAACGTAAGTTCTTCTTCCCGGTCAAACTGCCGGTCGTCTTTATCGCAGCAGTCGTTGTGAGTCTGGTGATTACCAGCATCTGCAAGTCCTGTCATGGCTTCGGACTGGCCCAGATGTATGAAAGGGACGATCCTTACCAGTCGATAGATATTAATGCCTGGTATGAAAATGAGAATTCGGACGTACAGAAATACTTATATGAAATGACCGGTGAAAGATCCTATTATTATAACGTCTATATCTTCAATGACCGGACCGATGACGATCACCGCAACATGAAGCTCTCCGCTTCCACCATGGCCATCATCGAAGAACTGCGCCAGCAGGGCATCAGTGACTTCTATGAAAAACCGAAGGACGGAAGCTACTGGCTGCATCTTAACATCGTCAATTCCGAATATGGCAGCAGCAAAAGTTACAGTTACCAGATCAAAGACCAGCTGGATATGAAGACCATTCTGGAACTGGCAAAAGATGAAGCGCTCATGGTTTCCATCGAAACCAGTGAGCATCAGTACTTCCTGCAGAAAGACGGAACTTTAAAACAGAATTACTGATATATGTGACCTGAGCTCTCTTTTATGTGAGTAGATACTTAGAAGATGGCTTATAATACAATGGATAAGAGGTGACAGATATGGCTGATAACAAAGATTTTCTGGAACAGTTTTCCAGCAAGGGCAAACCCGACAGCTTCAGGGAAGAAGAAAGAGTCCCGGTGACAAAAGACAGAAAACCGTTAAATAAAAAGGTCCTGATAGTGATCATCCTTTTTCTGCTGGCTCTACTGGCAGGACTGTATTTCCTCTTTCTGGCTCCTAAAATAGAAATGCCCGACTTCCTCGGCAGGACCAAGAACGACGTGGCTGCCTGGGTCAAACAGCAGGAGATCGAGCCAAGCGGCATCATCTTTGAAGAGGTCTATGACTTCGATACCGAAGAAGGCACCATCCTCAGTCAGAGCGTTGAAGCCGGCAAGAAGGTAAAGGAAAACGTCAAGCTGAACTTTACGGTATCCCTGGGTGCCGATCCTGATGAAAGCATCAGAGTGCCGGATGTCGGATCGATGTCCAAGGAAGAGATCCAGAACTGGATCGCAGCGAACAAGCTGCAGAAGACCAAGATCTCCACTTCCTACAATGAAGAAGTGGAAGAGAATCAGGTGATCGACTATTCCTTCTCTGGATGTGAAGAAGACAGTTTCACCAGAGCCTGTAGCCTTAAGATAAACATCTCCAAAGGTCCGGCACCGGCCGGCAAGGTAACGGTCGAGGACTTTGTGAACAAGCCTTACGATACGGCTGAAAGCTGGGCCAAATCCAAGAAGGTGACCCTTAATAAGAGTTATGCCTATTCCGAAAAGGTCGAAGAAGACTTCATCATCTCACAATCCATAGAAGCCGGAAAGACCATCAATGAAGGCGACAGCATTACGGTAGTCGTATCCAAAGGCAAGGCCGTCTATATGCCTAATATGATCGGCTGGTCGGAAGAGCAGTGCAACAAGTGGTGCGGCAGGAACGGCGTATCTGCCGATGTGAAGGAAAGCTATTCGGGTTCATCTAAAGGAACCATCATCGGCCAGAATATCGAATCCGGCAAGCTCATCAACAGTGATAGCTATATCGTGGTCACCGTATCTTTGGGTAATACCGTTGATTTCGCCGGCGCCTATGACCTTGACAGCATCAACGCCATCCTCGATGAAGCCAATTCCAAGGGTGCCAATATCAAGCTTAAGATAAACAAGGAGTTCTCTGATTACTACGATGTGGGTGCCGTTATTACAAGCGATAAAAAAGTAAACGTAGGCGGTACTCTGAATGTCACTATATCCAGAGGCCGCAACATCCTGCTTCAGGATGACAGCGCATCATCATGGAATATCTTAAGAGACAATCCGCTGGCTTATATGGAGGATGATATCAGAAGCCTCTGTACGGCAAACGGTGCAACATGCGTATTCAAATACGAGAACAGCGATAAGACTACGGAAAACGGCAGAGTAGTGGAAGCTTACAGAAGCGATAAGGAAACGCTGGCTACCGGAACCTACTGTCCGCAGGATGTGACCATCACCATAGTCATTAACGATGAAAGCAGGTAATAATAATGAATTTCATAAACAGAGCATTTAAGAACGTTACCAGAAGGTTATCAAAAACGATACTTCTGACCCTGACCTTTTTCCTGATCGGAAATCTGGTCATCGTGGGCTTAGGTATCTCCAAGGCTTCGGAAAGTGCCAAGATACTGACCCGTCAGAAGATGAGGGCGGTCGTAACGTACATGCTGGACTACGACAAGATCTGGCAGTATGCCGATACCATCGAAGACGAAGACGAACTGAACAAGTTCTATGAAGACTATCCGCGTATCAAACTGGAAGATGTTACGGCTTTCCTGGCTGATGAAAGAGTCAAGACGGCCAATGCCTTATCCACCAACATGTGGTACTCGGATCATGAGAACAGCCTGGACTTCGTTCATCTTAACAACGAAGCGGAAAAGAACATGGACAGCAACGGCCAGGCCTGCTGGATGCTGGAGGACGGAACCCAGCAGTGTGAAGACTACAAGGAACCGATGTTTCTGGCACGAAGCAATATGTTCCCTAGCATGATCGAATTTGAAGACGGTGATTATGAAGTCACGCAGGGACGTTTCTATAATCAGTCCGAAATAAACAACGCAGACTTCGTCTGTCTTATAAGCGAGAATCTGGCGGCTGCCAACGGCTTAAGCATCGGCGATACGATACGTCTGGCATCCAACTACAATTCTCCATTTATGAAAGAAATGGGTGTAACGGAAGAGGATATCACCTCCGAATTCGAGATAATCGGCATCTATGATCATCACCATCCGATAACACCTGATAATTCCAATTATGATTACTGTTATCCGTATGAGAATCCGGACAACATGATCCTGATGCCTACCACGACGGTCTATGCGGCTAATCTTACCTTGAATCAGAAGAACTTTGATTACTACGCAGCCATGTATGCCGGACAGGAAGGCTGGGAATACTACGATGATGAAAGCAACCGTCCTTCCATGGAAAACATGGAAAAGAACAACTATATCGACAATGTCGTGCTGCTTCTCAGCGACCCGCTGGAAGTTGACAAATTCGCCGATGATTACAAGGACAGCCTGGGGCAGTTTGCCAGACTCGATCTTAACAACGATGAGTTCAACAAGCTGGCCAAGCCTCTGGATACTCTGAGCATGTATGCCAACTTCATCGTAAGACTGGTGGTAATCAATGCGATAGTCATCATTACCTTAGTTACGGCCCTTACCTTAAAGAACAGGGAATATGAGATCGGTGTCCTTCTTTCTGTCGGTGCATCCAAATTCAAGGTAGTCGCCCAGTTCTTCGTGGAACTGGCCCTGGTAGCCATACTCGGCTTTACCCTGTCGGTAGTATCGGGAAGCCTCATTGCCCGAAGGATAGGCAATACGGTCCTTGAATATCAGATAACGGCCAGTGATCTGGAAGAAGGCTACAGTTACCGGGACGATGATTACTTCAGCATCTGGGAGACCGATTATACCGAGGACATCTCCATGGAAGATCTCATCAGCGAATATGAAGTGACCGTTTCCCCGGCCCTGATCGCTGAGATCTATGTTCTGGGTCTGGGCATCGTGCTGATATCCGTTATCATACCTTCGTTCATGATAATGCGTTACAACCCTAAGAAGATCCTGATGAATCAGAACTAGGAGGCTCTATGGCAGAAATATTAAGACTTGAAAACATCAACTATTCATATATCGACGGCGGATACGAAAGACAGATCCTCAAGGACCTGTCCTATACCTTTGAAGAAGGAAGGTTCTATACGATACTGGGTCCTTCCGGCTCCGGTAAGACGACCCTGCTGTCGATCATTGCGGGACTTGATTCGCAGAAGAGCGGCAAGATCTATTTCGAAGGCAAGGACATCGATGAGATCGGATTATACAAATACCGCCGTAACGACATCTCCATCGTCTTCCAGCAGTTCAATCTGATATCCTATCTGACGGCTGCGGAAAACGTCATGCTGGCAATGTCCGAAACCGACAACAAGATCCCTGACGACAGAAAGGAAGTTGCCTATAACCTGCTGGAAAGATTCGGTATCGTCCGAAGCAAGGCTGACCGTATGGTCAATCAGCTCTCCGGCGGTGAGCAGCAGCGTGTGGCTATCGCCAGGAGCCTCGCTTCCAATGTCAACCTGATCTTTGCGGATGAGCCTACCGGCAATCTCGATACGGCAACGGAGATCGAGATCATCAACATCTTCAAGGAACTGGCCCATGATTTCGGCAAGACCATAATCGTCGTTACCCACTCCGATGCGGTATCGGAAATGTCCGACCAGAGAGTACTGCTGAAAGACGGAAAGCTTACCGATTACTGATCAGTACGTACTGCCACATTAACTGACTCCCATTGATGATGGGAGTTTTATTATGCATCGATAAGCACTGCCGATTTGAGAAAACGGCCTGATGGGGGCTATACTAAATAAAAAGGAGTACAGGCAATGATAGACGGACACGTGCATCTGGAAAGAGGACCATTGACTAAGGAATATGCTCTGGAATTCGTTAAGGAAGCAGTAAACAAAGGAATAGACGATCTGCAGATCCTTGATCATACGCACCGCTTTAAGGAATTTGAGGAAATGTATGAGCCGATGAAAAAGATCGGCGGCGGCCAGAAGAAATGGCTGGACAATGACTTCAGAAGTACTCTTGATGAATACTATGAACTGATCAGGGAAATGAAGCAGTTGGATCTGCCCATTAAAGTTACTTACGGTCTTGAAGTATGTTTCCAGATATCCTACCTGCCTTTCTTAAGGGACATCTTCAGCAGGAATCACTTTGATTTTCTGGTAGGCTCCGTTCATGCGGTAAACAACATCGCCTATGATTCGAGCTGGTCCGTTGAAGAACTCTGGACGAAGTATCCGGTCGATTACATCTATACCAAGTACTTTGAGGAATCCTTTGCCCTCATCGAAAGCGATCTGTTTACGCAGATCGGCCATCCCGATACCATCAAGATGTTCGGCTACAGGCCTTCCTTTGACGTACTGCCGTATTATGACAGGCTGGCCAAGCTGGCCAACAAGCATCACGTGAAGCTTGAAAACAATACCGGATGCTACTACCGTTACCATCATCCGGATAAAGGACTGGCCCCGGATGTACTGAAGGTATTCAAGGACAACGGAGCTGATATGATAACCGTATCCGATGCGCACAGACCAGAAGATGTCGGCAGCTACATTAAGGATATCTGGGATATCACTATGGGATAGAAAATGACAGAAATAAGAGAAGACTATATCACGGAATTCAGTAAGGACAATAAGCCTGCTGCGTACTGCGAAGACGGGGATACCGTAATCTTTCATACCAGGGACTGTTTTAATAACGTGATCAGGTCTCATGAAGACCGAGGCAAGGAAGATGATGAACCCGGCAATCCGGCGACCGGTCCTTTGTATGTGAAGGGACTCAAAGCAGGCGATGTGCTGGCTGTCGATATCATCGATATCGAAGTAGCCGAAAGAGGCGTATCCTGCACCGTAGAGGACTGTGGCATTCTCTGGCCAAGCTGTGAGCTCAGGACCAGGGTCTTTGAAATAGAAAACGATGAAGTCAGTTTCAACGAACTGAGACTGAAGATAAAACCGATGATCGGTGTCATCGGCCTGGCTCCTGAAGGCAAGGCCGTATCGAGCGAAGATTCCTTTCATCTTGGCGGCAACATGGACGATCCTCTGATAAATAAAGGAACGACCGTTTACCTGCCTTGCGAAGTCGACGGCGGGCTGCTGGCCATCGGTGATCTTCATGCGCTGATGGGTGATGGCGAAATAGCCGGTACCGGTATCGAGATCGCCGGAAAAGTTACCGTCAGAGTCAGGATTATAGAGGACTTTGAACTGAACTGGCCTTTACTGGAAACGGAAGATGCCTACTATGTCAATGCCAACGGCAGCGACTGCAACATGGCTCTTACCAGAGCCTATGTCGAGATGCAAAGACTGGTGGCCGAAGCCATGAACTGGGATCTTACCGATGCTGCCATGTATCTGTCATTAAGAGGCATCCAGAACGCCAACCAGTCCTGCATGAGTCCCGGTATCGACCATGAAGAAAGCGGGCCTAACTTCAGGGTAGGCGTCTTTAAAAAGGAGATAAAGATCATCTAGGAGAACGGATATGAAGAAAATACTGCAGTCATTGATAATGGTACTGGTCCTGATAGCGGCCTTCCCAAGTACCGTAAGGGCCGACATGGGGCCTAAGCCTTCCATTCGCATCACCTTCGAAGGGATAAACGAAAGGTATTATGTGACGCTCTTATCCAAGGAAAGAGGCTACGGTCCTTATGAAAACTACGAAGAGGGAGGATACTGCGAGACGGAAGGAGAGGATGATGAGATCTTCTGCAGGTTCCTGGAATTCGCCCTTAATGATGACTACTATCTGATCAACCGTCCTGTGGAATGCACAGACGATAATGAATTCTCCTGGACCTATTATCCTCCGGAAGATTTCAAGGTCCTGATCTATCTGGCTGATTCCGACAGGTTCCTGGTAACGGAAGCCTATACCAAGTATGCCTTTGATTCCTACTACAGATACGATCCTGAGACCAATGCTTTAATTAACAGTTATAACTATAAGGGAGAAGTACTGTCGCTGATCGGCAGAGTCATCATTACCATCATCATCGAAGTGCTGATCGCCTTGCTGTTCAAGTATAAGAAACATCTGAAGACCATCATCATCGTCAACATCATCACCCAGGGGCTTCTCAATCTCTTTGTGAATATGACCAACTACTATGCGGGCCTTCTGACGACTGTCATACTGGTCTTCCTGGCTGAAGGAGCGGTCCTTTTGATAGAGATCATCGTTTACCGGATCGCCTTCAAGGAAAACAAGGCCATCCTCTATGCGATAGTAGCCAATATCCTGTCCTTTGCGGCAGGCAGCTATCTGGCTCTGCTGATACCGGGACTTCTCTGATAGGACAAGATAAAAATACCTTAAATTTCACATATAAGGATGCTTTGAACTGCATCCTTTTTGTATAGAATTAAAGGGAAAAGCGGTATAAAAAGTGTATAATAATATTGCAATTAATAGGAGGAAAACATATATATGGCTGTTAAAGTTGCAATTAACGGATTTGGACGTATCGGTCGTTTAGCATTCAGACAGATGTTCGAAGACAAGAACTATGAAGTAGTCGCTATCAATGATCTGACTTCTCCGAAGATGTTAGCTACATTATTAAAGTATGATTCTGCTCAGGGTAGCTTCTGTGGCAAGTTTGGTGAAAATCTGCATACAGTAGAATACAAGGAGCCTGAATTTGAAGAAGACGGCAAGACTGTTAAGGTAAACGGTTCCATCACGGTCGACGGTCAGGAAATCACTATCTATGCCGTTCCTAAGGCTGAAGAACTCCCTTGGGGCAAACTGGGTGTTGACGTAGTTCTGGAATGCACAGGTTTCTATACTTCCAAGGCTAAATCAGAAGCTCATATCAAAGCCGGTGCCAAGAAGGTCGTTATTTCTGCTCCTGCAGGCAATGATCTGCCGACTATCGTTTACAATGTAAACCATGAAACTTTAAAACCGGAAGACAACATCATTTCTGCTGCTTCCTGCACCACTAACTGCTTAGCTCCGATGACCAAGGCTTTAAACGATGCCTTCCCGATCCAGTCCGGTATCATGACCACTGTTCATGCCTACACCGGTGACCAGATGATCCTCGACGGACCTCAGAGAAAAGGCGACGTACAGAGAGCCAGAGCCGGCGCTGTCAATATCGTTCCTAACTCTACCGGTGCTGCCAAGGCTATCGGTCTCGTAATTCCTGAACTCAACGGAAAGCTCATCGGTGCTGCTCAGAGAGTTCCTACTCCTACAGGTTCTACCACTATCCTGCACGCTGTCGTAAAGGGTAAAGATGTAACTGTTGATGCCATCAATGAAGCCATGAAGTCTCAGGCTAACGAATCCTTCGGTTACACTACTGAAAAGCTCGTTTCTTCCGATATCATCGGTATGAAGTTCGGTTCATTATTCGATGCCAACCAGACCATGGTTTCCAAGATCGATGATGAAAACTACCTGGTACAGGTCGTTGCCTGGTACGACAACGAGAACTCTTACACATCTCAGATGGTAAGAACGATCAAGTACTTAGCTACTCTGTAATCCATAAGCATTCATTTAAGACCACCGCTGATCCGGTGGTCTTTTTTAATTTACGGTCATGGGTGAATTGTCTGTATAATGAGATAAAGGCTGATAATATGGAACAGAAAGAATACTGG
The DNA here is from genome assembly GCA_017431825.1 of Erysipelotrichaceae bacterium. Lineage (GTDB taxonomy): Bacteria > Bacillota_I > Bacilli_A > Erysipelotrichales > Erysipelotrichaceae > Colivicinus. The sequence goes on from JAFRKI010000014.1 coordinate 168,927, forward strand.
AACAGCGTATCGGAAACAAAGACCTTCACTTTGCCGTTTAACGGTGAACTGTTTTCGGAATATGTGGAAAAGGACTCGGTGATCACCGATGTCGGCTGCGGATACGGCAGGGTCTTAAGGATCCTTAAGGATGAAGGATACAGCGATGTGACAGGCTATGATTTTTCGCCTATGATGATCGAAAGAGGAAGAAGGGAATGTCCGGATATCCGCTTTGAAATAATGGAAGAAGACAGGATTCCTGCCGGCGATGAAAGTGCTGATGCGGTGATCCTGTTTGCGGTACTGACCTGCATCGTCGAAAGCGAAAAACAGGAGATGCTGATAAAAGAGATCCGCAGGATCCTGAAGCCGGGAGGCATCATTTACGTTAACGATTATCTTCTGAATACGGATGAAAGAAATCTGGAACGTTATCATAAATATGAAAAGGAACTCGGTGTTTACGGAGCCTTTACCCTGCCTGAAGGCGCAAGAGTCAGACACCACAGTGAGGAATACATCAGGGAACTGTTCAGGGATTTCGAGACCAGAGAATATGACCGTATCGTCTATACGACGATGAACGGACACCGGTCATCCGGATTTACCTATATCGGCAGCAGGAAATAAAATGAAATCCAAAAATCTGCTAAAAAGCTTTGATGAGAAACATCAGGACAGTACTGTCTGGCAGTTTGTGAAGTTCAATCTGGTCAGCGTCAGCATATCGCTTTTGCAGCTGTTTCTGGCCAATGTACTGCCGTTTCTTTTTGATTCCTTAAAGGCAGGTCTGCCTGCCTTTCTGCAGCCGGTATTCGATCCGGAATTTCTCTTTGAAGGAGAAAGTCCATATGTCGTAAACGGCGTCGTGACCTGGGGTTATGTGCTGCCTTTCTTTCTGTCTAATCTTATAGCCAACATCTACGGCTATTTCGTCAACATGAAGGCGACCTTCAAAGGCAAAGGCTCAAAGGGAAGTATCGTCATTTATTTGGTGACGTTAGTTGCTCTAATCCTTTTCTCGACCTGGCTGCAGGGTGTGATCGTTGCCTATCTGAGCGGCACAAAGCTGGATGCCATGGCCAGAACTTTCGCTGCCCTGACTGCGGGGCTGGTCCAGATGGCCGTGCTGTTTCCGCTTGAAAAATACGTGCTGTTTAAGACGAAAGAATGAAGCGGCATTGGCCAAAAGACGAAAATACCCGTCATGGTAAGATAAAGATATAGAAGCATTAGGAGAAGATGATATGGAACACGATAAGCCTGTTTTAAACGAGAAAACGATATACAGCGCCGTTACTGGCATGGAATATGTGAAGATGCTGATACCGGAAGGCTGGAACAGCTCGATCGACAGATATGAAGACTACTATGCGGGAAAGATATTTCCCTATACTTTCAGAGTAGTCAATGCTTCACCGGACAAAAGCTGCGGTATCATATATCTTTCACCGGAGACATATACCGAAGATCTTATGTGCCTTTATACTGAAGGAGAAATTGACAAGGATGGCATCCTTCATGGGGAAGCGGTCTCCGTCGAAGAGTATCTTGACAGAATGGTCAAAGACAGGTACGGGAACGAAGAGGACTTTGCCTTTGTGGAATACATTCCTGATCCCGGCAATGATAAAAGATGCCGTGAATGGTATGAAAAGACAGTTACGGAAGAAGAAAAGAAAGGCAACTATCTCAATTCCTACTACAGCGAAATGGGCACGGCCATATACCGCTATAAACTGAACGGTACAGTCCGCTATCACGTGGCTACAGTCTTTATCGAGATAAAGGATATAGTACGCTGGGATAAGATCCCGGATGCGTCGATGTACACTGAAGAAGAACTGAAGAAGCATTATCCCGATTACCGTTATGACAAAGATAATGACAGATACATCTATCCCTCACTGCATCAGTATGAATCGTATGTGGACCAGTGTCTGGAAATGGACTGTCCGGAAGAGGACTATGAATTCATTTATAAGGAGATATATGTTCCTGTGATCAATAAGGGAGTTTCGATCTGCAAAGACGTCTTTGACGACTTTAAGAGGATAGTCAATGCACCTAAGGCAAAGGAAACAGAACCGGCAGAAAAAGAGACCAATCCTGAGGAACAGCGCGAGGTCGAGGCTATCCTGGCCCAGATGAAAAGGGATCATGAACAGGCTGATGCCCAGATGTACGATTATATGCGCAAGACCAACGATGAGATCTACAACATAAACCAGAGTGCCTACAGGCATACCCAGAACACTTTCGACAGGATGAATGAAGGCTGGTCCGATACCTTCAGAGGCGACGGCCGCTTCATCGACAGCCATGGACGCGAGCATATCATCCATACCGATAATAAGTATGCCTTCAAAAGAGGCAATACCTACATTACCAGCGATAATCCTTTGGACAGACTATACGGTTTTGAAGAACTGAAAAAGAAAAAGTATTAATATAAGGGGGCTTTATTATGGATAACTTAAAGAAATGGAAGATAACGGCGATAATCTCGCTGGCAGCACTGCTTATAGTAAGCTGCTGTTATGCTATGGGGATCGGCTATAAGAAAAATGAAAGCAACGAAGAAGTACCGGCAAAGGAAGACTGGCTCTTATTCTGGAATGATGAAGCGGAGGCTAAACAGAAGCTCACGGCATTCGTGGAGGCTGCCGTCGATGAAAACAGCGAAGGCTTTATTCCGGAAGAAGACAGGATAGCGGTCTTTGATCTGGACGGAACGCTGTTCTGTGAGACCGATCCTGTCTACTTCGATTATCAGCTGTTCTTACACAGAGCTACGGAAGATCCGACATATGAGGCAACTGATTTCGAAAAGGAAACAGCTGCCAAGATACAGGAAATGATCGACACCGGCGTAAGTGCCAAGGGTCTTGAAGTGGATCACGGAAAGTGTGTGGCCTCTTCCTTTGCGGGCATGACGCTTAAGGAATTCTCCGCATACATCCAGGATTTCAAAAATGAGCCGGCACCGGGTTACAACAACCTTACAAGAGGTGATGCCTTCTATCTGCCGATGGTCGAAGTCCTCGATTATCTGCAGAACAACGGCTTTACCGTCTATATCGTCAGCGGAACCGACAGGCTCATCGTCAGAGGGATCGTTGAAGGCATCAGTTTCCTGAACATTCCTGCCAACAACATCATCGGTTCCGATGAACTGATAACGACCAGAGCCCAGGGCGATACCGACGGTCTCGACTATGTCTACACTGAAGATGACGAACTGATACTGGCCGGTGAATTCATTATCAAGAATCTCAAGATGAACAAGGTATCTGTCATTGCCCAGGAAATCGGCATTCAGCCGGTACTGTCCTTCGGTAATTCATCCGGTGATTCCAGCATGGCCATGTATACCGTTTCCAATAATCCTTATCCGAGTCTGGCGTTCATGCTGTGCTGCGATGATACGGTAAGGGAGAACGGTGATGAAGCCAAGGCTCAGAAGATGTATGACCTATGCGAAGAAAACGGCTGGGTCACCATCTCCATGAAGAACGACTGGAAGACCATTTACGGAGAGGAAGTAACAAGGAAATAAGAGTTTCTGTAATAACGTATGTTGATCATCTGAATGATTTCGTGGATATCAAAGCATTGAAAGAAGAACTCCTGAAATACTGACAGAATTATATAAAGGGTCTTGTTCAGCAGAACGGGCTCTTTTTATATACCCGCTATAATATAATAAAACTGTAAGAACCGTATCGTTTCAAACCGGATACGAGGAAAGAAGGACCGGCATATGCAGATAAAATTAAGTGAAGTAACGGAAGCCATTGGCAAGACTACTGTCGATAAACAGTACTACTATTATCTTCCGGAAGAAAGGATCATAAGTCTGGAAGATGATTCCATCAGCGAAAAGCAGCTGATACCTTTGCCGAGCCATAAGCAGATCGATGACTACGGTACGATGAGAAGCTTCATCGAAGATATGGATGAATGTGAAGAAAAGGAATGGCTGGCCGAATCGATAAAGGGTGCCGGAGCTTTCAGAAGATTCCGTTCCACTCTGGAAAGATTCGGCATTACCGATAAATGGCTCGATTATCAGGAAGCGGCTCATGAGAACATCGCCATCGACTGGTGCGAATACTACGGTATCGAGTATCTGGAAGACGATCCGTTTATGAAAGACGAGAACCTGAAGGAGATCGCTCCTAAGGCAACGGAGAAACACAATTACCGCTTCATCACCATCGATAAGGACAACGTCTATTCCCTGGCTTATCTTACCGTTGAGTTCAGGAAGACTCTCGCAAAACTGAAAAGGGAAGACATCAGCTATGATGTGGATGATGCCGTGGAAGAGCTCAAGTATTATGTAGGCAAAGGCTATCCGGTATTTGCGGTGTCCGATAACGGAAGATATGTGGGCTATGGGGTCTGTCGGATAGATGACGATGTCGTCTGGCTGGAACAGATCTTTGTCAAGAAGGAATACCGAAGAAAAGGCATCGGCAAGATGCTGTTTGAAAGAGCCGAATCCATCGCCAAGGAATACGGCAATGACACTTTATACCAGTTCGTTCACCCGAATAACGATGTCATGCTGAACTTCTTAAAGGCCGGCGGCTATGACGTCCTCAATCTGATCGAGATCCGCAAGGACCGGCCGGGTGAAGAAAACAAGACGGTCTATAAGATAGGCGACCACGAATACCGTTATTAAAAACAGTTCCGGACGGAACTGTTTTATTATCTAGAATCTTACGATCTGTCTGACATCATAGCCGGCTTTAACGAAATCCGTATCGTACATTTCATATACTTCCGGAATTACTCTGACGACGGCCACTTCGACCTTGGCGGCTTTCATTGCATCATAAGGTATGCCTTTGAATGCCAGCAGCTGCTTCAGTTCATCGCTGTCTCTGTCATAGAGAACGGCCTTGCCCATTACCTGCAGACCGTGGGAGTCCTTGACATCGCCGTAGTATTCAAAGATGGCCAATGCCACGTTCTTATTCTTTTCAAGTCCTATGAACTTGCTGCCGCCTTCGGATACGAACCAGAATTCGTCATTCATGAAGGTGTATTCGATCGGAGTGCATCTTATATAATCTCCAGTACCGGTCGCAAAACCGCAGGTGTTGTGATTCTTAATGAAGTTTTTAATGTGTTCAAGAGCCTGTTCTCTGTCCATATGCTTAGCGGTCTTCTGCTGCTCGATCCAGAAATTCTTAAAGTGTTCATAGTTGATGTTGTCGTTCATAAATGTCTCCCTTCAGACAGTTTTATGATAACAGATAATGGTATAATAATTTGTGATAAATATATCATGCCTGATAAGAGACATGAATGATAGAAAGAGGACATATAATGCTGAACGAATTACTGGGTAAATTCAAGGATCTGTACGGATTGAAAAAGGTTGAAGACGATCAGTACAAGTCCTTTAAGCTGTCGGGAATGAACTTTGATACGGAGGCTTATGAAGCCGAAGGGCTGGGACACATTTCCGTTATGAAGGCCTCCGGAATGATGGGACTCATGAAGATGGATTCCTTCATCGTCAATCCTTTCGATGCGGATATGCCACTGCTTTCCATAGACAGGATCAAGGCCATGGGCAAGGATTCTTTATACATGGAGATCTATGATACCTGTCTTAAAAGTGATAGAAACGAAGGGCCTTATGAAGCAGTAAAGGAAAAATACAAGGGTCTCGCAGACATCGCTCAGGAAGCCAAGTGGTATGATGACATACGTTATAAATCATCCATCTTAAAGAAGGTCTCCAGAAAGGAAAGCCCTAAGATCGATGAATGCATCAGGGAATATGTAAACGCCTATCTGGAAGAGCTTAAAAAGGCCGATAAATGCGATAACGCTCAGAAGAAAGCCAAGGCAAGGGAATACTCCGATGGTCTTATAAACAACGGCGGTCCTGCCGTAAATACCTTCCTTAAGGCCTGGGGCAAGGGAAAGACCAAGGATTATTTCGACAAGGTACTGTTTGGATAAAGGATAATTAATAAGGGGGAATAAACATGAAAGTACTGTTAGCGGGAGCTTTCGGAAATCTCGGATATGAGATCCTGAAGGTTCTGATCAAGAAAAGACACAAAGTCATAGCTGCCGACCTCAAGGAAAAGGAAGAAGGCAACAAGCTCAAGGGCAAGTATGAATTCGTCGCCATCGATGCGACTGATCCGAAGACTCTTGAAGGCATCTGTGACGATGTCGATATCGTCATCACTACCATGGGCCTGACCGGTGCATCGACCAAGTTCACGGCTTATGACATTGACTATCAGGGCAACCTGAATCTCTATAATGAAGCCAAAAAAGCCGGTGTCAAGAAGTTCAATTACATATCCGTCATTGCCTGTAAGGAACCGGGTGCTGAAGAAGTACCGATGCTTCATGCCAAGGCCATGTTCGAAGATGAACTGACCAAGGGTGACATGGACTATGTCATCTACAGACCGACAGGCTATTTCTATGATATCGTCAAGGTCTTCAAGCCTTATATCGACAAGGGTGAGATGCAGCTGCTTAAAGGCTATCACGATGTTAAAGCCAATGTCGTTGACTGTCCGGACTTCGCAGCCTTCATCGTTGCCCATATGAAGGATACCAATGAGGTCTATGAAGTAGGCGGCAAGGAGACTTACACCTATGAAGAGATGGCCAAGATGTGCTTCCGGGAAGCCGGCAAGCCGGTCATCATCAAGGATAATCCAATCTGGATGTTCGGTCTGTTGGCCAATCTGCCTAAGATCAAGAAATCAGGAAGACATGACATCATCCTCTTCTCCAAGTGGACACTGTCTCATGACCTGGTAGGCAAGGACGTCACAGGCGATGCGTCATTTGCTGAATATATCAAAGAATTCTTCGGGGGTAATAAATAATGTTTCATTTAGATCCTTCTTATATCGGTAAGGTATGGCCGGCCTTCATGTGGGGCGTTACCATCGTTGCGGCCATCGGCTGTTGCATGGGCTTTAAGGAATTCGTGTGGTTCATGTCCGTAGGTTACGGCTTTGCGGTCATGTGCATAGGTATCTTCCATCTGCTGTTCGGCCTTTTCAGCCATACGCTTACCTTAGGTACGGCTGTCATTTCCGTTTTATTCATCATCTACGGTTACCGACTCGGCGGTTATATCCTCAAGAGGGAACTGACCAATGCCGCCTATAAAAAGACCCTGGAATCCACCGGTGCCGCCAAGGCCATGCCGATCCCGGTATCCGTATTCATGTGGGTCTATTCCATGCTGATGTACACGGCACAGACCTCATCTCTTACTTACAGGGTAATGAACAGAGCCAATGACAACTTCTTTATGTGGGTAGGCATCATCATCATGATCCTGGCAATAATCGGTGAAGCTATGGCCGACCATCAGAAATCAGCTGCCAAGAAGATCAATCCTAAGCGTTTCTGCGATACGGGACTGTTCAAATATGTAAGATGCCCGAACTACTTCTCAGAGATCATGTTCTGGGTCGGTGTTACCGTTTCCGGTATCGGCGCCGTACAGGGCAAGCAGTGGATCATCGTGATCGTCGCTCTGGTCCTCATTACCTATGTAATGTACAACTCAGCCCAAAGACTGGAACTGAGGCAGGAAAAGACATACGGTCTTGATCCTGAATATCAGAAGTATTCCGATACGGTACCGCTCTTATTCCCGTTCTCTAAGCAGTACCATTCAATGAAAGTGTACAGAGACTGATGAAAGAATTTAGCGTACCGATGGCCCTGGTGGATTACCTGCCGGTCATCTTCTTCCTGCTGGGAACGAACCTTATAGCCAGAGATCTTAAGCATGCCATGAGCAAGGTCACCTACATCCTTTTCAGAGCGGGTTCCCTGCTGGTGTTTGTTGCCGGAGCATTAAAGGCGACTTATAAACTGCTTTATGCCTTAAAGGTCGGAGAGTTAGTCTGGATGTCCAATCAGTTCTTTGCGAACCAGGCCTTCGGTTTCCTCCTGGCAGGTATCGGCATCACCCTGGCCGTCATCAAGCCAAGGAAGGATGCAACTTATGCCATCATCCCGACCATGGGATTAGTGGGAATCATGGTAGTAGGACTTGGTGCCATGGATGCCTCGCTGGCTTTCCTGGCTTCCAAGCTCAGGAAACGTTCGGCACTGATCTGCTTCATCGTTTCCTTCTTCCTGTGCTTATGCATGGGTTATCTTTCCACCAAGGATTTCGATAAGGCCTTCATGAACTGGATGGCTCAGGGAATAAACGTAGTCGGACAACTGCTGCTGTATGTGGGTGCAAGGATCCTGCACGAAGCCGGTCTAAAGGACTATTAAAGAAAGGCTAAAAAAAGAAAAGACAAGAGCATATCTCTTGTCTTTTTATATGGCTGTGATCGTATCTGAACTATGACAGGATCATCGAATCGTTTAGTTCACCGGTCTTGTTGAAGAGTTCAAGAAGATCATTAATGGTGAGCTTTTCCTTTTCCTTGCCGGACACGTCAAGGATGATGCTTCCTTCATTCATCATGATAAGACGGTTGCCGATGTTCAGGGCATCCTTCATATTGTGAGTGACCATGAAGGTCGTAAGATGATTCTTTTCGACCAGTTCGACCGTTAGGTCGAGTACCTTTCTGGCGGTCTTTGGATCAAGGGCGGCCGTGTGCTCATCCAGAAGCAGGAGCTTAGGCTGCTTGAGCGTAGCCATGAGAAGGGTCAAAGCCTGTCTCTGGCCGCCGGATAACAAGCCGACCTTGGCTGTCATTCTGTCCTCCAGACCAAGATCCAGCATCCTCAGCGTTTCCTTAAAGGATTCGATCTCTTCCGGAGATATGTGCCAGCCCAGTCCTCTTTTCTGTCCTCTTCTGTTGGCCAGAGCGAGGTTTTCCTGTATCTGCAGCTTGGCAGCCGTTCCCATCATCGGATCCTGGAAGACTCTGCCTAAGAGCTTGGCTCTCTTGAACTCGGCCAGTCTCGTGACGTCTTCGCCGTCCAGGATGATGGAACCGCTGTCCACGAGCCACGTACCGGCTATCGCATTAAGGAGCGTTGACTTACCGGCTCCGTTACCGCCGATGACTGTGACGAAGTCACCGTCTTCCAGTTTCAGGGAAACGTTCTTGAGGGCTTTATTCTCATTAACGGAATTCGGATTAAAGGTCTTACTGATGTTCTTAATTTCCAGCATTGGCTTTATCCTCCTTCTTTTTACCTAAAGACAGATTCGGTACTGACAGGAAGACTGCGACCAGGATAGCCGTAAACAGCTTCATGTCGTTGGTAGGCAGCTTGAGCCATAAGACGATACCGATGGATATGTAGTAGATGATACCGCCGATGACCGCTGAACCCAGCAGTATGGAAAAATTGATCTCCTTCTTGTTCTTGCCTTCAAAGATGACGGAACCGATAATGATGGCAGCCAGACCGATAACGATGGCACCTCTGCCAACGGATACATCCGCAAAGCCCTGATACTGGGCAAGCAGACCGCCACTTAAAGCAACGATGCCATTAGACAATGACAGGGCAATGACCTTCATCTTGTCGATGTTGATGCCCTGGGCTTTAGCCATCTGGGAATTGTTTCCCGTGGCTCTGATGGCGGAACCGAGTTCCGTACCGAAGAACCAGTACAAAATCGCGATAAGCACGGCCGCAAAGATAAGAGCGACCAGGATAGCCATCTTAGTGTTTCTTAACGTCAGCAGCAAGGAATAGTCATTGACGTTGATGGCCTGATTGGCTTTATTGCCCAGGATATGCAGGTTGATCGAATATAAAGCGATCTGCGTCAGGATTCCCGAAAGGATCGGTGCGATCTTAAGCACGGTATGTAAGAAACCCGTAACCAGCCCCGCAAGACATCCTGCCACGAAAGCGATCAATACCGCAACAATAGCCGGACAGCCGGCTATTATCAGCATGACCGTGACGGCGGCTCCTGTTGAAAAGGAACCGTCGACAGTCAGATCAGAGAAATTCAGTATTTTATATGTAATGTATAAGCCCAGAGCCATAATGCCCCAGATCATGCCTTGGGCAATGTTTCCGGGTAGGGCTCTAAGAAGTGCCGAGAATGATAGCATCGGTCACCGCCTATTCTACAGCGATGTAGTCAGATGGGATCTCGATGCCGAACTTGGCAGCGATCGAAGGATTGTACATCTTGGACATTTCACTTTCTTCAACTACCGGAAGCGTAGCCGGGTCGGTACCGTTTATAAGGATGTCGGCAGCCATTTCACCGGCTTTGTATCCGATCTGGTAGTAAGACAGCGATACGGTAGCGATGCCGATCCTCTTACAGATGCCTTCCTCACCGGCGATGACCGGTTTGGAGAACTGGTCTTCAGATGCATATGAAGCTACGGCATTATCGGTAGGAACGAATACCACGTCAGCCCATTCACAGGCATTGACGGCTACCTGAGCGATATCGTTGCTGTCTGAGAAAGTGAAGCGCTGATGTTCGAGTCCGAGAGCATCCAGGTATCCTTCGATCTCGTCAGCCTGAGCGACACTGTTAGGCTCGGCAGAGCAGTAGAAGATAGCTACTTTCTTGGCATCAGGCAATAATTCCACGATCTGAGCGGCCTGTTTCTCCAAAGCGCCGACAGCCAGATCGCTGGTACCGGTAACGTTGGTACCGGTCATGCCGGTCCAGTTATCGATATTGAGGGCAGCCGCAAAGGAAGTAACGGAAGTGGCGACTACCGGAATGGTATCGGTTGCCGTAGAAGCAGCCTGTAAGGCCGGAGTGGCATTCGCAAAGATCAGATCGACGTCATTAGCGACGAACTGATTGGCAATGACTGCACAGTTGGCGGAATCGCCGGAAGCATTCTGTTCGTCAAAGACGACCTTGTCTCCCAGCTTATCCTTTAAGGCATCCTTAAAGCCTTCGGTAGCCTTGTCAAGGGCATCGTGCTGGATCAACTGCAGGACGCCGACGTTGAAGACCTTGTCTCCTTCGTCTCCGCCTTTTTCACCGCTGCATCCGACTAAGAGCAGTAACACAAATAATACGATCAATAATTTTTTCATAATTCTTCTCCCTATAAAATAAAAGCCGCACCAACGTTTGCTTTGTGCGACCAACAATAAATTAAAACAGTAGCACAAAAGCCTTACTTTACTTCCTAAAGTAGAAATAATAGTAGTAGCTTCTGATAACTGTTTTATTCATAACTCAAAGATAACACTATACCTGACTGTTTTCAATACCATATTTAAAATATTTTCATAAAATGAAACAATTTTCATAGATATGACACATTATTCATAAATACTGTTGACATTGTTTTTTATCCATGACTAAAATTAATTAAACCTGTGAAAAAGAGTAAGTAGATCTTATCCCTGTTCTTAAAGAGAGTCGTGCACCGGTGAAAGCATGGCAGAAGACATAAGACCGAATGGACTTTGGAGGGCGAACAGAAACGGTAACGGAGTATGGGAGACGTCGTGACGTACGTAAAAAGGTCAGCATATGTCAGTATGCGTGAGAGGATGCATAATATATGTGCATCAAGCCGGGTGGCACCGCAGGAATAATGATCCTGTCCCAGCGTGGACGGGATTTTTTGTTTATAGGAGGTAATGAAAATGTTACTCACAAGACGATGGCGCATTACAGGCTGAATGAATAAAGATAATGAAAGGAGAAATATCATGAAGAAAATTATCGTTATTATTACCTGTATGTTTATGCTGCTTATGAGCGGCTGTGCAAAGCCTGCAGATGATGCAGTCATTGATGAATATGATTATAAGATAGGCATCTGCAACTATGTCGATGACGCTTCTTTGAATCAGATCGTCGACAACATCATGGCAACACTGGATGCCATCGAGAATGAAAACAATATCACCATCAAGGTCTATCTCGATAACTGCAATGCCGATCCTAACGTACTGAATCAGATCATTGCGAACTTCATAGCCGAAGATGTGGATCTGATGATCGGCGTGGCGACACCGGTGGCGATGGCCATGCAGGCAGCTACGGAAGACAATAATATACCGGTCATCTTTGCGGCCGTATCCGATCCGCTGGCTGCCGGACTTGTCGATTCGCTTGATAATCCGGGACACAATCTTTCCGGTACCAGCGATTTCCTGGATACTAATGCCATCATGAATCTGATCTTTGCCCTGAAACCGGAAGCTGCGAAGATCGGTCTTCTTTATGATCTTGGGCAGGATGCTTCTACTACCGCCATCACGGAAGCCAAGGCCTTCCTGAATGATAAAGGCGTGGAGATCGTCGAACATACCGGAACCAACGTCAGCGAGATCGTACTGGCAGCCCAGTCCATGGCTACCGATCAGGTCGATGCCGTCTTTACGCCTAGCGACAACACCGTCATGACAGCTGAGCTCTCGATCTATGAAGCTTTGGCAGAAGCCGGAATACCGCACTTTGCGGGAGCCGATTCCTTTGCGTTGAACGGTGCTTTCTTAGGCTATGGTGTCGATTATGCCAATCTGGGCGTCGAAACGGCCAGGATGGCTTATGAAGTATTAAACGGCAGTGACATCTCAAGGATGCCGGTAAGGACCTTCGACAACGGTACGGCCACCATCAATACCGAGATCTGTGAGAAACTGGGATATGACTTTGATGAACTGAGTATCCTCTTTAAGGACTACTGTACCAAGGTACAGGGAACCATAACCAAGGAGAGCTTTGATTAGATATGCAGCTGCTGATACAGACAGCCCTGGAACTGGGATTAATAAGCGCGCTTACCGTACTGGCCCTGTTCATCAGCTATTCGATGCTGAACGTTTGTGATCTGTCTACTGACGGCTGTTTTACCTATGGCGCCTGCGTGGGAGCGGTGGTGGCCATAAGCGGCCATCCTTATCTCTCGATCCCCGCAGCCATGTGTGCGGGAGCTCTCTCGGGTCTTGTGACTTCTTTGCTGCAGACGGTTTTCGGTATCAATTCGCTTCTGTCGGGCATCATCGTCAACACGGCCTTATATTCTATAAATATTGCGGTGATGGGCAATTCTTCATTGCTGAATATGAATAAGACGGCCACCGTCTTTACCGGACTTAAGGAAGCGCTGGCTTCGACCCCGTTAAAAGGTTACCAGACGCTGATAATAGCTCTTATCTTTGTGGCAGCGGTAATACTGTTCATATCGCTGTTCTTCAGAACCAGGATCGGCCTGGCCATCAGGGCAACGGGCGACAATATCACGATGGTAAGATCTTCCTCCATCAATCCGACCAAGACGACGATCATCGCCTTATGCATATCCGGTGCCATTACCGCCTTATCGGGATGCCTTCTGGCCCAATCCCAAAAGAGCGTCAATATCGATATCGGCTCAGGCATGGTGACCATCGCTCTGGCATCGTTACTGATAGGAAGGGCCTTCGTGGGTAAGGGCAGCATTCCCAAGAAGGCATTCGGTGCCGTGATTGGTGCGCTCATCTTCAGGCTGGTCTATATGATAGCCCTCAGATTCAATATGCCGGCTTTTATGCTGAAACTGGTATCGGCCGTGATCGTCATACTGGCTATCGCCGGTCCTTATCTTAAGGAAAGATATCCTTTATATAAACGCAAGCGGATGTGTGGAAGGGGTGACGGCAATGCTTAAGATCGAACACATCTCCAAAGTCTTCAATCCCGGTACCATCAATGAAAAGATCGCGATAGATGATCTTTCGCTCGACGTGAAGGAAGGTGATTTCATGACCATCATCGGTGCCAACGGCAGCGGCAAGTCGACACTGTTCAATGCCATCGCCGGTTCCTTCATAACCGATAAGGGAAAGATCATACTGTACGGAAAAGACGTGACGCTTCTGCCTGAACACATCAGGGCCAGAAGCATCGGCAGGCTCTTCCAGGACCCTTTATCGGGAACGGCCCCGCATCTGACCGTACTGGAGAATCTGGCACTGGCTGCCCAGTCCGGCGGCTGGCTGAGTTCCATTACCAGGGACGATAAGGAAAGATTCATCAAAGCCCTCAAGGAACTCGACATGGGCCTGGAAGAAAGGCTGGACAGCGAAGTCGGACTTTTATCCGGCGGACAAAGACAGGCTCTGACCCTGGTCATGGCCACCATCAATCCGCCTAAGCTTCTGCTGCTTGATGAACATACCGCAGCCCTTGATCCGGGAAGTGCTGCCAAGGTCCTGAATATCACGAAAAAGATCGTTGAAGAAAATAAGCTCACATGTCTGATGGTCACCCACAACATGCAGCAGGCTCTGGATCTGGGCAACCGGCTGATCATGATGAACGGCGGTGAGATCGTCGTCGACCTGAACAGTGAAGAGAAGAAAAGGACCACTGTCGAAGATCTGCTGGATCTGTTCAAAAAGGCAGCCGGTGAAAGCCTCCTTAATGACCGGGTACTGTTAAGTGCCAATGAATAATAAAAAAAGGCATCCGCAGGGATGCCTTTAATATACAGATTTTTAGTTAAGCGGCCTTGATCTTGTCATGCATGATCTTGCAGGCGCCTTCCCAGTCTTCCGCATTGTGGATGGCTCCGCCGACGATGATGACATCCGGTCCTTCGGCTATCATCGAGTCGATGGTCTTCATATTGATGCCGCCGGCTACGGAAACCTGAGCATTCTTTACGATGGCCTTTACCCTGTGCAGTTCATCCAGAGGATTGTTGTCATCGGACTGGGTATCCTTGGCGGTATGGACACAGATATAGTCGACACCGATCTCATCCAGCCATTTGGCTCTTGATTCGACATCGCGGATGCCGATCAGATCGCAAAGCACTTCACCGCCGAATTCCCTGGCTGATTTTACTACTTCCAGGATGGTGGCGTCTTCGGCACAGGCACAGACCGTACAGATCTTCGCACCCGCTTTGAAAGCCATATCGGCTTCGATCTTGCCGCCGTCCATGATCTTGGTATCGGATAATACGCATCTGTCAGGATACTTTTCGGCAAAATATTTAACTCTTTTCTGGCCTTCGTCGATGATCATCGGGGTTCCGACTTCGATAATATCGATGTAATCACCGATTTTTTCCAGTCTTTTTTCCATTTCTTCAAAAGACATTACGTCAAATGCACACTGTAATTTCATATCATTCTCCCTGTTTTATATCTTTATTATAAACTAAAGACTAATCGTTTTCCTTATCAGCATAGATCATTTCAAAGGCTTTGTTGGTGATGAAAAGGATCACACAGTCCTCTTCCTCGGTAGCTCCGTGTCTCATGACATCGCCTTCCGGGAAGTATACGAACTCACCCGGCCCGTAGGTCTTGCCGTCATCGGTCCTGAGCCTTCCTTCCAGGACATACATGGCATGAGCACAAGGATGAGTATGCCATTTGTTGATGTAGCCTTTAGGATAAGTGATGATCTCTATCGACATGCCGGTGTCTTCGTCGCTTCTTAAAAGGTGCTTCTTCAAAAGGACCTGTCCGGTGCTTCTGGAGATCTGCTCATCCCATTTCATGGTATTGGTGTCTAAAGAAAACCTCTGCATAAGTTCCTCCATTATGTAATATGTATCGGCCATATTATTATAACACCGCTGTCAGGGCTTATCATTAAAGCGTTATGCAATATGAAATAAAATACTGATATAATTATCTCGAAGCAATGAATTGAATAATAGCAGATTAATGACATGTTTCGAATATGGGGAGAGAAACGGTTATGAAGAAGATAATACTGAACAACGGTGTTGAAATGCCGATCGTGGGGCTGGGTTCCTATAAAGCCACCAACCCGGAAGAGACCAAAGAAGCGATTCTTTATGCTTTGGAATGCGGATACCGCATGATCGATACGGCAGCCTACTACCGCAATGAAGAGCTGATCGGTGAAGCCATCAGGGAATCGGGCATTCCAAGAGAAGAGATCTTCGTAACTTCCAAAGTATGGGTCGATGCCATCGAAAAAGGCAAGGTCAGGGAATCTTTTGAAGCATCACTCAAAAGACTGGATATCGGCTACATCGACCTTTTCCTTCTGCATTGGCCGGTAAACAGAGAAGCCAACATCAAGGCCTGGAAAGTGCTGGAAGAGATCTATAAAGAAGGCAAGGTCAGAGCCATCGGCTTATCCAACTACAAAGAGAAACATATCAACGAACTGCTGGAAGAAGCGGAAATAAAACCGGCTTTGGATCAGGTAGAACTGCATCCTGATTTCACTCAGAACGAGATCTATGAATTCTGCAAGGAAAAGGGCATACAGCTTGGAGCCTGGAGCCCGTTAGGCGGTCAGAAGCCTAATTCCGGTTCGCTGTTCAAGGATCCGACATTGCTGAAACTTGCGGAAAAGTACGGAAAGTCCGTAGCCCAGATCATCATCAGATGGGATGTCCAAAGAGGGATCGTCGTCATTCCTAAGTCGGTACACAAGGAAAGGATCAAAGCCAACATCGAGGTATTCGACTTTGAACTGAGTGGCGAAGACATGGAACTGATCAGTTCGCTCAATGAAAACAACCGCATCGATCAGGATCCGGACAACTTCATGAATTACTGGAATTCCAAACCGGAAGAAGGAAAGAACTATACGGTATAAGAAAAGGAGCTCCTGGAGCTCCTTTTTCTTTTATTTTGATGCGAAACTATTTAGCCAGTTCGTCCCTGAGCTTCTGGATGTTTTCGGCTACGTCGCCCTTGAAGACGAAACCGCCGGATACGAATACGTTGGCACCGGCATCCTTGACCTTCTTGATGTTCTTGTCGGTAATGCCGCCGTCTACTTCCAGATCGATATCGCGGTCACCGAACATCTTACGGATGCTGGTGAGCTTTTCTAAGAGATTGTCATGGAAGAGACTTACTTCGCCCGGGTTGTACATCATCTGCAATACCATGTCGGTAGAATCCAGGCAGTACTGCAGGATGCTTTCATGAGTTGCCGGACATAATACGATACCGGCCTTCTTGCCGTTGGCTTTGATCTTCTCGAGGCAGCTTAAGAGCCTTGTTGTGGATTCCGCATGGACCGTGATCATATCAGCACCGGCTTTGCAGAAGTCTTCGACCAGTCTTTCCGGTCTTTCAATCATCAGATGGACATCCAGAGGAATGGAGGTCATGTTCTTGATCTGTCTGACGTGGTCGACGCCAAAGCCCATGTTGTATACGAAATGGCCGTCCATGACGTCAACGTGCAGCAGTTCGACCTTGGCTGCTTCAAGCTGTCTGATGGCACCTCTGAGGTCTCCCAGGTCCGCTCCATAGATCGATGGAGACAGTTTTAATCCGCTCATATATTATTCTCCTTTATTATTCATTACTTAAATTATACAACAGATAAAAGTCTCTTAAGGTTGTATAATACAGGTAAAGGAGAGAATAGTATAATGAGTGATTTTAAAGACAAGGTAGCTGTCGTTACCGGTGCGGCTCAGGGTATCGGCAGACAGATCGCCATCCAGTTTGCCCAGGAAGGCGCTCATCCGGTGATCGTCGACTATAACGAGGAAAAGGGTCAGGCAACAGCTGATGAGATCAGCGAAAAGTACTGTGAAGCTTTATTTATCAAGGCAGATGTTTCAAGCTATGAAGATAATCTGAGGATAAGAGAAGAAACATTTAAAAAGTTCGGCAGAGTCGATATACTGGTAGCCAACGCTGCCATCGGCATGAAGCATAAGATCAATGAGATCACACCTGAAGTATGGCAGAAGATCCTGAACATCAATCTTAACGGATATTTCTATCTGGTTTCTGCTTTCTATAATGATTTCACTACCAACAAGGGTTCCATTGTCTTCGTATCAAGCGGAAGCGCATTATCCGGAACCGGCGGCAGTGCCGCTTACTGTGCAGCCAAGGCCGGCGGTGAAGGTTTCTCCAGAGCTTTAGCCAAGGAGTTAGGTCCGTTAGGAGTCAACGTCAATATCGTTGCCCCAAGACTCATCGACTCCGGTCCGATGATGAGAGTCAACTATCCGACGCAAGCCGATCTGGATGCCGTCATTCAGAAGATCCCGGTAAGACACTGGGGCGAGAACGAGGATGTTGCCAATGCGGTACTCTTCCTTGCTTCCAAGAAGAACTCCTACATCCACGGCCAGACGCTGTACCTTGACGGCGGCAGGACTGTAGGTTAATAAAAACAGACACATGTAATAAAAAAGGTAAATGCCAGGCATTTACCTTTTTTATTTTATAGAATCATTCTGCAAGTGGTACTATTTGTCTTTTAAATCTAAAGAGGAGACAGGCAGGATGATATTCATTGATACTCACGTTTCTTTTTTATGAAAGCCAAGATATTCATGACACCGTAGCCATAAGCCATAACGGCAATGATGTAATAGGCGATCATAGCAGTCTGATCGAAGTTGTTTTTATGAGCATATATAATGATTACCGTGCCTATAAGAACGCTTAGGATGACGGTGACGGTCAGAGTCTGCTGATTCTGTTTTTTTGCCAGCTCATTGATGAAATTATCTTTTTTTGGTTTATTGAAATTAGAAATGACCGCAAGTTTAGGAAGAAACAGGAAATAAAACATAAGTGTAGTCACGGCATAAAAAAGAATACCGGCACCATATCCATACAGCTGATTTCCTGTAAACATTATGACAAAGAACAGGATGACCAAACTTCCTATGAATCTCAATGAATACACATAATACTTATCAGCGTCATTTTCAGAAATGATATATCCTTTGTTTTTCATGAACCAGTCAGAATATATCGTTCGTCTTTTTTCCTGATATATTGAAGAACCTTTCAGTTCTTCCGGTTTAACTTTGTTTGCCATTATGTCATTACCTTTAAAAAGAAGAAAGGCGCAGCTAGATACTTAAGCCTGCGCCTTTAAAAGAGCGGTTATTTTGCTGAACCGAAGAGTTTTCCGCCTCTTTCAGGGAAATTAGGGCTCTCAAATACCTTCTTAGTGATAAGTCCGGGTGCCTGTTCACCATTGATGAATGATTTGAATGCCTTAAAAGCGTTCTCGCTTTGATGATGTGCTCTTTCCTGAGAGAAACCGGCCATGTGGTTAGTCAGGATAAGTCTGTCAGCCGGAATATCATAGATCTCCGGATTGAGTCCATCTTCATCACTCGTAGATTTAGGGCTAGGTTCAGGGTTGTATACATCAAGAGCTGCACCACGGATCTTTCCTTCTTTAAGGGCTTTGATCAAAGCGGGTTCATCGATCAGTTTGCCTCTGGCAGTGTTTACGATGCATGCCGTCGGTTTCATGGCAGCTATACATTCGGCACTTATGATCTTTTCGTTATCCTTAGTCAGACGCACCTGAGGACATACATAATCGGCAGTTGCCATCAGATCCATCAGTTCAAATTTCTCGACACCTAGAGATTCCATCGTTTCTTTATCTACGAAAGGATCATAAGCAATAACTCTCATGCCATAACCCTGGGCGATCTTAGCAAGCTGTCTGCCGTTCCTTCCCAGACCGACGATTCCCATCGTCTTTTCATAAAGTTCAGTAGAGGTAAACACCATCTTACGGAAAAGCGCTCTGGAAGCACCGGTCCACTTGATGTCACCACGCATGGCGGTAGAGACCTTGATGATTGGCCTTGCAAGATTGGCACAAAGAGCCATCGTCATTTCGGCTACAGACACAGCACAACGTCCATTGGCTCCGTATACCGGAATGCCCATTTCTTCACAGGCAGCGATATCCACGTTCTCATCCGGTCCGTCTCTTACGCTGACGATCAGCTTAAGATCAGGACAGTTCTTCAGTATTTCTGCTGTCAGATCGTCATAACCGGCGACCCAGACATCAACGCCTTTCATTGTTTCAGCGAATCTCTCCGGATCTGAGATCCTTGGCGGTTTTTCATTGCCATTATCCGGCAGTTCAGGGAAGGTCGTAACGACTTCGCCATATTTCTTAAATTCTTCATAGATTGCAGGATCGAATTCACCTGACCATAGAAATTTCATGATAGTTTCTGCTCCTTTCACTGTTTTCAATTAAAAACACAGAATGATGTAAGCGTTTTTACTAATTTCATTCTATGTAATGGTTATTATTCTTGATATTAGGCACTTTCGGGTAACCCGATCATTTCTTTTCTCTTGGTCCGGCTTTACCGTAAGTAGCTTCCCGGTAATGCTTTTCGGACAGCTGTTTATACTGTTTTGCTTTATATTTAATGCCCTTATTCTGATACATCTGGGCCGCAAGGGATTCAAGAGAGGCTTTTTCTTTTCCTTTGGTTCTAGCTATTTCCTTATTGATGTCATCCAGAAATGCAGACCCTCTCAGTATCTTGGTGTCGTAGATCATGCTGATATGCTTCATTTCCTTTTCGCCGGCTACTTCTGACAGTTTCTGATAGTAGGTCTTTGTCGCTTCTTCGTCTTTAGCTGAAGCGTAGTACTTAAATAGAAGTTCATATAATACGAGCTTCTCTTCTTTGCCAAGATCTTTCTTTTCAAGTTCGCAAGCATACTGTGCGACTTTTGAAGGATTTTTCTTGTGGACCGCAGTATTCAGTTTAATAAAAAGCGGGTCATCATTAAGACCGCTGTTTTCCACAGTCTTAAGGATCTCGAAATCCCTGTTCATCAGGTAATCGATGGTTTCTTCTGTTGATTTGCGGTTTTTAAAATGATCAAACAGAAATACGACAGCCATGATAATGATTAGTCCGATAAACATGATTATCCTTCTATCCATTCTTTTGCTCCTTTACGACGTTATTCTTATAATACCGCGAATAATCAACGCCCCATTCCATCAGGTCATTCAGCAGGGCTTTAAGAGAATGCCCGACCTTTGTCAGACTGTATTGGACCTTGATGATCTTGTTTTGCTGATGAATTTCTTTACTGACTATCATCATCTCTTCGAGTTCCCTTAGATTCTGGGTCAGAACTTTTTTGGATATAGGTTCAAGATTTGCCAAAAGTTCCCCATAGTACTGGGGACCATTAAGAAGGTGGCCAATGATCATAAACTTCCATTTGTCACCAAAAAGTTTCAGCAAAATATCTCTAGGGCTGGTAGATGAACGATGAACATTGCTCATTTATACTATTATTTTATCTATGCAGTCATATTTATGAAAGCGGTTACTTAAAAGTACCTAATTTTTCGATTTCTGTTTGTTTGAGACAATACTGATATCAAGTAAGAGTTTATGTATTCGATATTACTGGTCACACACGGAGACGCATCAAGAGCGCTTCTGGAATCCATGAAACTGATCGCTACACAAAAGGTGGATATTTATCCTTTTTGTGTATATCAGGAAACAAAGATCGAAGAGCTTACAGAAAAGATCGTAAAGACAGTTGACAGTATTATCGCTGCAGGAAATGAGGTAATATGTCTTACTGATATCACACAGGGGACCCCTTTTAATGTCATATTATCCCTGATTAGAAGCAAGCCGCTCATCCTTATCAGCGGTGTGAATCTGGAGGTCATATTACATTTAAATGCAAGCTGCAGTTTAAATGCTAATGAAGCGGCAAAAGCTGCTGTAGAAGCTTCAAAACCAGCCATGTATGATTTAGATATCTTAAAGGAGTTGATAGCTAATGGGAACAATAACTGTCAGAGCTGATGAAAAACTTGTTCATGGAAACGTTCTTAATTCCTGGTATGAAAATTCAACTTTTACCTGCCTGATCATTGCCGATGATACATTGGCATCGGACAGTTTTCTGAAGAACCTGACATCCGTTCTCGTTCCTTATGAGCTTGACACCACTATCTGTAAAGTCGAAGACATACAGAGATATTTGAAAAAATACGAAACAGAAGATGTGATGATTCTGTGCAGAACACCGACCCAGGCTTTAAGAGTAATAGAACAGGGGGTCGATGCCAGCACTGTCACATTGGCAGATTCGTGTTATGTTTCAAAAAGAATGCCGGTCAAAGATGAACATAAATTCAGCATTAACAAACTTATAGAAAAAGGCATCAGGGTCGTAGTCCAAATGATGCCCGAAGATAACGAAACAGTTCTTAAAAAATACGACATGTGAAGGAGATTATATGAAAACACTATTTGATAAGGATAAGATCGATGCCGATCAGCTGGGAGTTGTACTGCTCAGCCATGGAATGCTGGCAGAGGGAGTCTACAATTCAGCAAAACTTGTAATGGGTGAATTTCCCAATGTTGCATATTTCTGTTTGGAAGAAGGAGACGATCCGGAAGCTTATAAGGCTGCTTTAGCTCCGACATTCACGGCTTTCCCTTCTGGTGTGATATATCTGATCGATCTGTTGGGAGGAACACCATGTCATGTCGTACTTCAGTACTGTAATGAACACGGTATAAAGGTCGATGCGCTTACCGGTCTGAATCTAGCCATGTTCATCGAACTGATAAGCATGCGTTTTTCAAGTAATGAGATCGATGTTAATGAACTGCTGAACCGTGTATTTGAAGGCATGAAAAACGTCGGAGAAATCTTATAGAAATCAGTAATTTAAAAATAAGGAGGAATAAATATGTTAGTAACAATGAAGGAAATGCTGGAGAAGGCAAAACGCGAAGGCTATGCCGTAATAGCTCCAAGTATCGAAGGTGAAGCCTGTATGGCAGCTGCAGTTGAAGCGGCTGAAGCACATCGTTCACCGATCATCATCAATGTCCGTATCAATGCGTTTGATGACAAGCTTCCATTCTACATCAAGGTCGCCCGCAGATGGGCTGAAGTTGCTGATGTACCGGTTGCAGTCAATCTCGACCATGGTAAGACATTTGATGAGAACTGCAGAGCTCTTTATTACGGTTATACATCGATCATGGTCGACCGTTCTGCCTTGCCGTACGAAGAGAATGTCGCCCAGGTCAAACAGATGGTCGACATCGCTCATGCAATGGGTGTTTCCGTTGAAGGTGAACTGGGTGAATTAGGCTGGGCTGAAGGCTCTACCAAATTCTCTGTTAATCAGAAATCAGCTGAAAAAGAAATGGATCAGACACTGACAGATCCTGATATGGCAAAAGACTTTGTTGAAAGAACAGGCCTTGACTTCCTGGCTGTATCTCTCGGAAACAAGCAGGGAGGATTCTATAAGGACCCTAATTTTGTTCCTCATATCGATTTTGACAGACTCGTTGAAATAAGAGACAAAACGAATATTCCGCTGGTTCTCCATGGCGGTTCAGGTGTTGGTGTAGAGAATCTGGCAAAAGCCTGCAGAATGGGCATCTGCAAAGTTAATGTCGGCAGCGAGCTTAGAGCAAATGCTGCTCAGAAGATCATTGATGATCCTGTCAAAGCAAAACGTTGGGCATTCCAGATGTGTAAGGAAGGCTACAGAGAAGCACTTGATAAATACTTCGAGATCTTCGGATGTGAAGGAAAAGCTGACTGATAACAGCTTCTTAAATAAACAGAAAGGAGGGTAAACATGGGAACAGTAAAAGCCATACGTTGCGATTTCAGAATGATTCACGGTCAGATCGGAAGCGCCTGGATCAGAAACCTGAATGCCAATAAAGTCGTTCTTGTTTCCGAGAAAGCCGCTCACGATGACTTCCTGAAGAAAACGATGGTCATGGCAGCTCCACCAAGCTGTAAACAGGTCGTTTATACCGTTGATGAGGCGATCGAACAATGGAATAAAGACAGATTTGGTCCTGGTACAATCATGATTATTTTCCAGTATATTCAGGAAGCGTATGAAATGTATAACAAAGGTTTTAAATTTCCTTACCTGAACATTGCGAACACTACCAATGGCGATGATATGAAACATGTCGTCAGGACCTGCAATGTCACTAAGGAACAACAGGAAATGCTTCTGGATCTTCTTTCCAAAGGCGTTAAACTGTATGCACAAGGTTTACCTGAAGAGTCTCAGGCAGATATTGGGGGGCCTCTTCAGAAAATAACATGGGAATAATTGATCGAAAGGGGGAAAATCTATGGATCAACTAACCTTCTCGGTACTAGAAGCAGCATTTGTCGCTTTAGTGTACTATTTCTTGACATCTGAGTGGTTGAGTAGAGTAATGCCATTCTACCTGACAACTTCTCAGCCGATCTTCTTAGGTATGGTATTCGGATGGTTCTTCGGAAACCTGCCGGCAGGTATCGTTATGGGTGGTACTTTGGAACTGCTCTATATCGCAAACAACCAGCCTGGAGCTAATATTTCCCAGGATGAGGTTCTGGCCTGCTGTATCTCCATGCCTATTGCTCTGAAGTTCGGATTATCAAACGAAGTTGCAATGACACTTGCAATTCCGTTCGGTATCCTTGGTGTGCCACTGGACAACTTATGTCGTTTGGCAATGGGTGTTTGGACTCGTAGAGCTGAAAAACACATCGACCAGCTGAACTTCCCTGCATTGAAGTTTGACTGCTTATGGGGTCCTGCTTTAATGCGTATTCCGTTCCGTTTCCTGCCTGTCTTCTTACTGATCCTTATCGGTGGTAATGCTGCAGAAGGAATCGTAAACGCCATTCCTGATGTGCTCATGCGTGCAATCACCAATATCGGTGGTTTATTACCGGCATTAGGTCTTATTCTCTGCTTGCGTTTTATCGGCCGTGCAGAATTACTGGTTTACTACATCGTCGGTTTCGTACTTGTAAAGATGACCGGTTGGAATGCATTCGTTCTTGGTATCTTCGCAGCTTGCTTAGCATATCTCCATTACACATTTGTTAAGAACGATCCGGAATACAACCTGGCCGTTGCTGATGAAGGTGACGGCTTCGCAGATGACGGATTCGGTGAGCCGACGGAAGAAGCTGGCGAAAAAGTCAGAAGTCCATACAAAGGCGGTCTTGGAATCCTGTCCAGGAAGCACCACTTGATTTGGCCTTGGAAAGTTCCAATGCTGTTCCGTACTACACAGTCTCTGGAATACTTCTTCGCTACAGGTTATCTGAACTGTATGATCCCAATCCTTCGTGAACTTTATGCCAACGATGAGGAAGCTTTAAAAGAAGCTCTCCATCGTCATAACGAACCATTCGTATGTACATTCAACTGGGCAGACCTGATCTGGGGTGCTGTAATCGCCATGGAAGAAAAGAAATCTGTTGGTGAGGACATCCCTGGTGAAGCCATCAGCGCTTTAAAGACAGGTCTTATGGGTCCGTTAGCCGGTATCGGTGATACGATCAACTGGGGTTGCATTAAGCCGTTAGTACGTATGGCTGGTGCTACTGCTGCTCTTGCCGGATCTCTGACCGGTCAGTTTGCATGGCTCGGTTTAGGTATCTTCCTGACCGTAACTGAATACATATTCTATGATTTGGGTTACAGACTCGGTGCTGATTCTATCATTAAGCTCGTTTCTTCAGGTAAGGCAAACCTGATCATCATGGTTGCCGGTGTCTTAGGTGCCACAATGCTTGGTGTTATGGTTGCCAACAATGCCAAACTGAATCTTGCTATCGTTCTGACTTCCGGTGAAGTTGTAAGAAATCTGAATGATGTTATCAATGGCGTCCTTCCAGGACTGCTCTTACTCATCTACTCTATCGTTGTATTCTTCTATCTCTTAAAAGACGGAAAGTACACCAGAGTCCTTCTTGTTACCATCATTGGCGTCATCGTATTGACTCTGATCGGTGTAATGTAATCAAACTTAATAGTGATGCAGTACCTCAGCGTACTGCATCACTGTTTCATCGCTATCTTATGGCCTATTGAAAGAGAAAGGCGGAAAAATAATATGACTGTAATTAAAAACGGAAATATCATTTCCATGGAAAAAGGAGTTTTTCATGGAGATCTCGCATATGAAGGAAACAAAATTGTCTGTATTTCTGATAGCGCAATCGAGAGCGATACAGCGATCGATGTACATGGATTGAATGTCTCTGCGGGCTATATCGATTTGCATATGCATGGCGGGTTTGGATTCGACTTCTTTTCAGTAGAATCCACGGAAGAAGCCAAAGAAGCATTGAGAAGAAACGCATTGGATGGTGTAACAAGTGTTATGCCGACTGTTACAGGCAGACCATCATACTCTGCTGAACAGTTGAAGCGCTTTGATTATTACTATGAAACAATGAAGGAAACTGAAGGTGCTGAATGTCTGGGAGTCCATATCGAAGGACCGTATTTTCCTGAAAGTCAGGCACCTTTGCATATAACAGTAGAACCTGATCAGGAACAGCTCGACATGATCGTCAACAATTATCCGGTTATCAAGAGAGTTTCGCTTGCACCGGAACTTCCGGGAGCTCCAGAAGCGATCAGGTTTTTGCAGGATCACGGAATCGCAACAGCGATCGGACATTCTGAAGCTTCCAGCAAGGATGTCGAAGCCGCGATAAAAAACGGATGCAAACAGGTCTTGCATATGTATTCAGGTATGGGAGGCATTTTCAGAGATGAAATGTCGATCAGACATCCGGGACTTATAGAACTGGCTTATCTGTACGATGAGCTGGCAGTTGAATTGATTGCCAACGGCAAGCACTGTGATGAGACATTACTGAAACTGCTCTATAAGATAAAGGGACCGGATGGTATATTTATTGTCACCGATTCCCATAAGAGAGATTTTTCTCTTAGAGGAGATAAGTCTCAGTATGTTCTTACAAATCTTAAAGAAGACGGCAAGTATCACTTCGATTCTGCAATGCCGGTCAAGGAGATGCTGAGGATCCTGACTCAGGAAGTCGGTGTTTCACTTTACGATGCGATTAAAATGGCCAGTTATACTCCTGCAAGAGTTATGGGTCTTGAAAACAGAAAGGGCGACTTAAAGGAAGGCATGGATGCAGACATCGTCGTCTTTGATGATGATTTCAATATCAAACTCGTTATTGCAAGAGGAAAAACAATACTCAATGAATTGGAAGGAGAATAGTATGGCAAAAATGAAAATGTTCTGGAGCGGAGAATTCGATCAGGGTTGGGTCGACAAATTCTCCGAAGTATTTGATGTTGAATGCTTAGGTGATGGTACTGAAGTAAGAGTTCCTCGTATCACCAATGACGATCCTGAACTTATCAGAAGACTACAGGGTGTCGATGTATATCTTTGCGGCTATGACACAGTTACCAGGAATGTTCTTGAAAACTGTCCTAATCTTAAGCTTATCCTGTCTGTCAGAGACGGTCCGGAAGAGAATATCGACCTGCAGGCTGCAAACGAACTTGGAATTCCAGTCGTTTCTGCTAATGGCAGGTGTTCTGTATCGGTTGCAGAGTGCACATTCTTCCTGATGTGTAACCTGGCAAGGCCGATAGTTCAGGTCACCAACAAAATGCGTCAGGATACCTGGAGAACAGACAACTGGAATGATTTCCGCGCTATCTCGAAAACGGGTACTGAACTTTACTACAAGAGACTTGGTATCGTTGGCTTAGGCAGAAACGGCAAGCATTTAGCAAGACTGGCTTCCGGTTTCCAGATGGATGTCGTTGCCTATGATCCGTATGTTTCTGAAGAAGAAATGGCAAAACTTGGTGTCACCAAGATGGATCTTCCTGAACTGATGAAGACGTCTGATTATGTGGTTCCTCAGGTCCGCCTGAGCGATGCTACAAAAGGTATCATCACCAGAGAACTGATCTTCTCCATGAAACCGACAGCCTGCATCATCAATACGGCCAGAGGCTTACTCATGGACTATGATGCTCTTTATGATGCTCTTGAGCAGAACGTCATCAGAGCAGCAGCCCTTGATGTTTATGAGTACGAACCTAACGGTCACGGAGAAGCAAACTCTGATCATGTCAATCCTAGAGTATATGCATTATCTCCTGATAAACTTCTCTGCACCGCTCATATGGCAGGCATTACCCAGGAAAGAGTATTCCACCAGTGTGAAAACCTGTTTAACGAATACAAAGAATTCCTGAAGGGTGAATTCCCTGGCGGCTATGTCACAAAGAAAGCCCACGAGTCCGAGGGTTGGAAAGATCATGGTGCTAAGCTTTTTGGAAGCGAAAAATAGTATTTATATTAAATAACAGTAAAAAAAGACGGTCATGACCGTCTTTTTAAAACCATTTATCATTCAGCAGACAGTCGATATCATGAGATATCAGTCTGATGCCCTGTCTACTTTTTCCTTCAAATATATATGGAATGCAGTTTCCGGTCCTCATCTGCAGGATCCTTTCTTTTGGCCGAATATCAAGAAGCTTGTAGAAAATGCAGCGGATAACATGTCCGTGTGTAACGATCCCGATAGTATCGTCTTTTGCGAAATTAAGAGAAGAAAGAAAAGAATCTATCCTTCTGCAGACATCGGAATAGCTCTCGCCTCCCAGAGCTTTCTCATTGAAATCACTGCAGAATACACCTGCAGGCTTGCCGTTCAGGTAGTCTTTATACTCACGTTCAACGTCTTCGAAATATCTGCCTTCAAAAACACCATAACTCCTTTCTCTGAGCTCAGGAACGATGACAGGCTTCAGGTCGGGTCTGATCAGGATAGCGGTATCATAACTCCTTTTGAGATCGGAACAGTACATGGTACTTATGGTTTTGACATCGCTGTCACTGAAAAGCTTTTTTGCCTGTAAGATGCCATTATCTGTCAGATTAGTCAGTTCTGTATTCATGGCTCCGATATACATTGCGATCTTCTGTCTGTTTATGGTGTTTGCATACGTTTCCCCATGTCGTATAACTATCAGTCTCATAATCTTATCTTCCTTTGTTTTAGTTTATCATGGCTTTTGCCTGCTAAAGAACGTGTTATGTATTACAACCATAGTTATAGGTCAGATGCTAAAGCAAGTAAAAAGGTAAATGCCTGGCATTTACCTTTTATTACAGTATTAAGAATGCATTTTAGTACTTTCTGGTAACTTTAATATAAGCGGCGATCACATAGAAGGCACCGAATACTGCAGCAAACAGCATCAGAAGATACTGTCCTAACAGCTGTTGGGAAGTCATTTCATTAGTCTTTATATTAACGATAGCCAGAGCGATGATCATGATCGATACTGCGATCAGTATGATTATTCTGCCAATAGCCATGTCTTTAGCAACAGCCACAAAGATATTCTCTCTTTTGTATTTTACGAACTTGTTGTCTACTACCAGGTTTTCCAGAAAACTCTTATGGAACAGTATAGTCATAAATACATAACAGGCTATGCCGGCGGCTATGCCGATATAAGTGTTGACGTTAAGCACCAGTATCAGCATGGCGCTGATTATTATCGATAATGGCAGTCTTGATGTAAAAAGGCCATACTTCTTTTCGTCTGCCTTGGATATGATATAGGCTTTCTTGGTGAAGAAATCATAATGAACGTTCTGATTGAATTTGTTTTTGTAGATAAATAATCCGCTTAAGTTGCTGTTTTCGTTTCGGTTTGTCATAAATTACCTCTAGTGTAAATTATATAGTTAATTGTATATAACTGAAAGGCTTGTTGATCATGCGTGTTCCGCTTTTTTGGCAGGCAATTCCACCGTTCCGATCCCCGCATCAGCTTTTATACACTGAGCGGTCACACTGGTATTTTCATCAGATGCCAGGAAGTAGATCAGTTTCGCCATGTCTTTTGCATCGAGGACCTTTTCCAGCGCCTGCAGACTGTAGAGCTGGTCGATAAAGCCGGGAGTTTCAGTGATGTAATGTTCGGTCATTTCCGTTCTTACATAACCGGGCATTACCGCATTGACCCTGATGCCGTATCTGCCTAAGGAAAAGGCAAGTTCTCTGGTCATGGCAGCGATACCGGCCTTGGCTACGCTGTATAACATATGCGTACCGTCAGCTCTGTCGGCTCTTAAGCTTGACAGGGAAACGATGGCGCCTTTGCTGTCACAGTCGATCATCATCTTGGAAGCGGCCTGCGATACAAAGAACATGGACTTCAGCGCCAGATCCATATAGCTGTCCCATCTTTCAATGGAAATACCTAGCAGATAATCATGAGCACCGCTGGAAGCATTGTTTACCAGGGCATCAAGTCGTCCGAAAGGTTTTATGGCTTCCTTTACGGCGTCTTCGATACCTTCGGTCTTTCTCAGGTCATAAACGACATAATTCACATTACCGTATTCTTTTAATTCATTTTTGACCTTATCCCTGTCTTCAAAGATGTCGATGATAGCGACGTTATATCCGTGTTTAAGAAATTCTATGGCTGTGGCATAGCCTATGCCCCGGCTGGCGCCGGTTATTAAAGCAGTCTTTTTTATTTCGCTCACCTTAGCCACCCAGTTCTTCGATGATGCCTTTGATGCCTCTGATACCGATACCGAATCTGGTGACACCGTTAGCCATCATTTCTTCGACGGTCTTCAGGTCTCTGATGCCGCTGGCGGCCTTGATCTTAAGTCTGCCGCCGACAGTTTCGTTGATCAGCTGGACATGGTGCAGGGTAGTGGCACCGAAGTGACCGGTACCGGTCTTGATAAAGGTTGCACCGCTTTCAAGGACCACCTCAGCAGCCTTTACTATTTCCTCATCGGTCAGCTGTGGTGTTTCGACGATGACCTTGGTCGTCATATTCGGACCGGCAGCAATGACCAGCTGCTTAAGTTCCTTCAGCATGGCATCCCAGTCACCCTTCTTTATGAACTCGATGTTATTGGTAAAATCGAATTCACCGGCTCCGTTTTCCAGCCCCTTCTTTATCTCGGCCAGTTTTTCTTCGGTCGGAGTGGTACCGTAAGGAAATCCTACCGGACCGATCTTGAGGGATACGTCGTTACCGGCTTCCCTGATCATCCTGGATGCCAATTCCTCAAATTCCGGCATTACCGCATAGGCTTTGAATCTGTACTTGTTGACGAGATCCATCAGGTCGATGATCTCCTGTTCGTCCATGTTGAACTGGACGGCTGTCGCATCAACTATCTGGGCAAATTCTTCAATATTCATTATCTTCTCCTTCTTGAAGCCGGAGCTTCATATTATCGTACAACTGAATTATAACATTTAAAAAGGCTCTTACTCAGAGCCTGTTGTCGTACTTTATGCTTTTTCCTTTATCATTGATGACAGAGCTATCCAGCACAGGGCTTTTATGCCGTATATGAGATAGACCCAATAAGGAAGGCCCTGTCCTGAAGCGATGTTTCCGTCTTCCAGATTGAACTGTCTCACCAGTTCCAGACCGTTCCCGGAATACGGATCTGCCAGTTCGAAGGCAAACGCACCGATCCTTCCTGCACCTTTCAGATAATTCGGATTATCCACTAGTTGCGGTCCGTATTCCTTACCGTCAACGATAATGACGTTTCTGTTATCGTCATATAGGTATTCACCTTCATAATCCTCGGAAATGCTTGAAGTGATGTAGTCAAAGGATTCGATCTGTTTAGGGCAGTACAGTTGTGCTTCAAAGATCGTTCCGAATATGAACAGGGCAATGACCAGCGGTATCGCAAGAAGAGCGGTGATCTTTTTGAATCTGATCTTCCTGATCAGAAGACCCAGTGCGCAGCATCCTCCGACCACTGAAAGGATTGATACAATAAGACCTATGCAGGCTTCGCCCCTTGGCAGATAGACAGGAATTTCATGGATAAGCGAAGACAAGGCAAAAACTCCAAACAGCAGGAGATAGATAAGCATAGTCGATAAGACAATGGATAGAATATGTTTATTCCTGAATGTTTCATATAAGAATAAGGCCAGGGCAGCCGCTATGACCATCGTATAAATGGCGAATGTGCCATAGACTCTTTCATCGATGGAACGTAATGAAGAAGTGATGAATTCATCCATCCTTTCTTCATTGCCTGTTTCTCTGGCGTCGATCTCGATCCCGAACCCCAGCATCGCATAAAGATGATCGTCGTAATATATAATGCCGGAATGATCTTTGGAAATGTCAGCTTCCCTTAACTCATGGCACTTTTCACCCATGATCTTCACTGCCGAAACAGTAAATAAGGAAACTGCCACTAAGGCCGCTATATCTGCGATCAGCAGGATCCTGCTTAATATGCTTTTATCTTTATCGTTCATAACTTTCTCCTGAAGAGTCATTTATAAGATCTTCTTTACGAACACTGCATCAGCGGTCCGGTATTCTTCAATAAAGCCGTTGTTCAGAAAGAGGCCGATGGCGGGATTGTTTATGTTTATGCTGTCGTACAGGACTTCAATGCCGTTATCCTTGGCCGCAGTACACAGCAGCTGCAGCCCCTGTCTGCCATAGCCCTTTCCTCTGTATTCCGCATGGATGATGATGTCAGCCAGATACATGCCGAGCTCTTCATCGTAGTGATAAGCGATCTCACCGATGAATCCGCCGGTATCGCTTTCTCTTAGATAACGGTAAAAGTGTCTGCCGTCATCATCTTTAAGCCAGCGCTCGTACCAGGAATTCCATTTCTCTTTCGGGAAAGGGATACATCCTCCGTAATCATAGTTGTAGGACATCGTTTCTTCATCAGACAGCAGTTCTTCCTTGAACCACAGGTCTTCAATGTCCGGTCTGAACATTTCCAGCATAATAATTTTCAAGTCTCCTGATAACAATTCTATAGGATAATCAGGATTTTGTGTATTGCCACTAACTGACAATAAAGTGCCAGTTTCATTAATTTCAGTCAAAGTTCATAAATATAATCTATACTTAAAGTATGCTGAATAAAGTAAGAAGATACCTGTACCGTTACTTCCTGGAAAGAAACGGAGTAGACAGTTTGGGCAAGGCGCTCCTTTGGATAGTATGCATCGTATTCATCATTACGATGCTGCTGAAAGGCATAGCCAAGATCGTTTTCGTCCTGATCCTGTGGGCTTTGATCATGTATATGTATTTCAGGATATTCTCCAAGAACCTGCCGAAAAGGAGAGCGGAGAATGCCCGTTATGAAGGAAAGATCAGATATTTCAAAACCAGAATGAAACAGGGAAAAGACTACCGTTTCTATAACTGTCCAAGCTGCGGGACTCACTTGCGTGTTCCCAAAGGTGCTGGTAAAATAACAATTACCTGCAGTAAATGCGGTCATAAATTTGACAGAAAGGCCTAGAATTGAAAGACCCTTATTCCGTACTCGGAGTATCCAAAGACGCCAGTGAAGACGAGATAAAGGAAGCTTACCGTAAGCTGGCCAAGAAGTATCATCCCGATCTCAATCCGGGCGATGAAGCGGCAGCTGCCAGAATGCAGGAAGTCAATGCCGCCTATGATCAGATAAAGAATCCGAGTGCCAATCAGCAGAATCCTTATGCCGACCCTGGAGCTTATTCAAGTTATTCCAACTTCTATAACCAGGGTTTTGAGGAGTTCTTCAGACAGGCTACCCAGAATCAGCAGAATCAGGGAGGCCGCCAGTACTATTACTATAACGGCAATCCGAACAGCCGTTACCGCTATACCTACTATACATACAGGCCTAGAAGCTTCAGCTTCTTCAGGACCATCATCACTTTCATGCTGCTGTCGATGCTGCTTAGAAGCTGCTTCGGCGGATTCTATATGCCTTATTACTATTACTACGGTGATGATAACAGCAGCCAGCCTTATGACTCCCAGAGATACTAGTATTACCGATATATGAAAAAAAGCAACTCCTTTGATATTAAAAAGACAGCCGTTATCGTGGCCGGCATCTGTGCCGTGTTTTTTCTGTTAGGCCTGGGCTTTGGCAGCAAAGGCTATGCGAAACCTGACAAAAGCTGGGGACCGCATGATTTCCGTTTTACCATCAATGATGACAGGCGGCTGGAAATAAGCTATGAAGGTCCGAACAATGTCTTCATCATCGAAAGTAAAGACGAGGATGTAAAGCGTAATGATGAAGGCTGGATAAAGATCGAAGACAAAACGATCACCTTTGACCTAAAGGAGCAGAAGAAGTATTACTTCGCAAAATACCTCAATAAGATCTATGAACTCGGCAGCAATGAAGATATCTGCCATGTGGAACTGAACATAGAGAATGCCGATGAAGTCTACCTGGCAGCAGGTGAGGAATATGATTATAAGATTAACTGTACCGTGCTCGGTTATACTGAAAAGGAAATAGAGTGGAAAAGCAGTGATGAGAACATCGCAACCGTCGAAGACGGACATGTGACTGCATTAGGGACCGGAGAGGTAACGGTCAGCGCACAGCTTCTGGATGAAAGCATTGAAAAACATGTGACGGTCAGTGATCTGTTCATAAAGGCCCCGGAAGAATTCGACGTCAATAAGCAAGAGTTGCCTTGCGGCGTCTATTCCAAGGAAGACAATGACTTTCTGGATACCGTCTTAAAAGCCAGAATAAACGAAGCAGGCTACGCCACCAGAGCGGGAGTCGTGGAAGCCGCCAGATTCCTGACGCTTAACTTCCCGTATAAGGTCGATTATTTCTATGAATGGGGAAGACAGGGTCTCAACAAGGTCGACGGCGAAGGCCGCTATTATCTTGAAGGTCTATATCTTCATGAGTCGAGATTTGAAAGCCTGATCGGATCCAATACCGGTCCGCAGATCTGGGGCTGTCCTTTGTATTCCGCAAACATACACGCCACCAGTCCCAACGGTCTGGACTGCAGCGGCTTCGTGACCTGGGCCATCCTTAATGCCGGTTTTGACTGCGGTGATATCGGTGCCGGTTTTACCGAACTGCTTGACTTGACGGATATCGCCGAACTGGTAAAGAACAGCAAAGACAATCTCGATAAGATAAAAGTCGGCGATCTGGTCCACAGCGATCTTATCGGCGCTCATATCGGCATCATCGTCGGGATCGATGGTGATATTTACTACGTGGCGGAATCTACGCCTAAGGAAGACATCAAAGCTCTGGTGATAACGAAACTCGACACCGAATCCTTCCTCAGAGAGTGGGATGAGATAGTGCTCATGGATTCCTTCTACAAGGAAGACGGAAATCTGACTGACATGTGGTATTAAAAAAAGTAACGTTAAGTTACTTTTTTCTTATAAGCGGCATGCTCATGCAGTGCGGTCCGCCCCGGCCTTTTATCAGTTCCTTTGAAGGAATGGTAAAGACAGCGGCTCCGGCCTGAGTATACTTTCGGTTCATCTCTTCATTGATGTCATAGACGATGATCTTATCCGGTGCGATGCATAAGGAGTTGCAGGCATCGTTCCACTGTTCACGAGGATCACTGCATTTAAGCAGCAGCAGATCCTCTATTCCCAGCAGATCGCACAGCGTCTTTTCCAGGCTTTCGTTTATATCCCTTACGCCGTTTTCATCGATCAGCTTCAGCTTGAGATTTCTGTATATCTCATCATAGATGACGAACTTGCTGAAAGAGAATCTGGTGAAGACCGTATCCAGATGCATGCAGGCTCTCCTGCTTGGTATTTCGACAGCCAGGGCTTTCTTTATGATGCCGTCCTTCATGAGATTACCGGCTAAAAGCACGGCGGCATCGAGGCTGGTCCTCTCGGATACGCCGATGGCTATGCAGTCATCAGAAAGAAGCAGTACGTCTCCGCCTTCGATCTGATAAGGCATGTCGATACGGTAATACTCCTTTGCTTTGAAATCCGGATGATATCTGTTGATGTATTCGCCATAGATGCCTTCCCTTCTTCTGACATCGGTATGCATGTTGTATATGGCGATGCCTTCGCCGATTATCGTAAAGGTATCTCTGGTGAAGTAAAGGTTCGGTATGGCCTTAAGTCTTCCGTCAAAGCCCGACATGGTTTTTATAATAAGTTCTTTGTTGTCTCTGATCTTCAGCAGGTCATTATAGATGCCTTCGTCGTGGCAGTCCTGTCTTCTTAAAAAATCCTTTATGAAGGCGTCTTTTATGTCGTTTTTATTCAGAACTTCTTCCATCAGGTCAGGAAGATAGACGGTTTCGACACCGTTGTCTTTCAGGATCTTGGCGAAAAAGTCGTGCTCCTTCCGGGCAACGGCGAGATCGGGCAGTTCGTCGAAAAGATAATCCTGCATATTGTCTTCATTCAGGATCCCGAGTTCTTCACCGGGTCTGTGCAGCAGCACCTTCTTTAGCGTGCTTACCTCGGACTTTACATAAAGCATGAAACTATTATATCAGTATTGCCATACACAAAACAAAAAGCCCCTTGCGGGACCTTATGTTTAATGGCGACCCCGGGGCGATTCGAACGCCCGACCGTCCGCTTAGAAGGCGGATGCTCTATCCACTGAGCTACGGAGTCATCTGGTAGCATTATTACTTTAACATATCGAAAGACAAAAAACAATTTTATGTTAAAATTTATAACGTATGAACAAGATCGAAGAAAAACTGATAGGCCTGATAAAGAAAGCCTGTAAAGATGCATATGGACTTGAAGCAGACGATTCACTGGTGATGGTCGAGATACCAAGGGACAACAGCAACGGCGACTATTCCACCAATATCGCCATGCGCCTGGTCAAGGAACTCAAGAAAAGACCGGCTGATATCGCCGCCGATCTCAAGGAACATCTTCTGGATGATGATATCCTGAAGGTCGAAGTGGCCGGACCGGGCTTTATCAACTTCTGGATGAAGAAGGATGCCATTGCGGATGTCATAAACGTCATTCTGGATAAAAAGGAAAGCTATGGCTCCAGCGAGGACGGCAAGGGAGAAAGGATACTGCTGGAATATGTCAGTGCCAATCCTACCGGCATCCTGCACTTAGGACATGCCAGAGGTGCCGCCTGGGGCGACAGCGTTGCCAGGATCCTGAAGTTTGCGGGCTATGATCCTTTAAGGGAATACTACATAAATGATGCCGGCAATCAGATGAACATGCTGGCATTATCGATAGAAGCCAGATACCGCGAAGCCTTCGGCAGGGACTTTGAACTTCCTGAAGACGGCTATCACGGTCAGGATGTCAGGAACATCGCTCTTAAGATAAAGGAAACGGACGGCGACAAGTGGCTTGATGCTGACAGGGAAGAAGCCCTTGCGTATTTCAAGAAGGAAGGCTACCGTCTGGAGATGGAAAGGATCAGGAACGATCTGGAGTATTACCGCTGTGAATTTGATTCCTGGATCTCCGAACAGAAACTGGTTGATGAAGGCCGAGTTACCAGGGCCATCGATAAAATGGTGGAAATGGGGCTTACCTATGAAGAAGGCGGAGCTCTGTGGTTCAGATCGACGGTCTATGGCGACGATAAGGACAGGGTATTAAGGAAACAGAATGGTTTCTATACCTACCTGGCTCCGGATATCGCCAATCACGTCTATAAATATGAAAGAGGCTATACCCTGCTGGTAAACCTCTGGGGTGCCGATCATCACGGCTACATTCCGAGAATGAAAGCCGCCATGGAAGCTCTTGGTTATCCAAGAGACAGCTTACAGGTAGATATCATCCAGATGGTAAGACTCGTGGAAAACGGTGAAGAGGTCAAGATGTCCAAACGTACCGGCAATGCGGTCACGATCAGAGAACTCTGTGACGACGTCGGTGTCGATGCGACCAGATACTTCTTCCTGTGCAAGGCCCTTGATACCCAGTTCGATTTCGACCTGGGGTTAGCCAGATCCCAAAGCAACGACAATCCGGTCTTCTATGCCCAATACGCTTATGCCCGGATCTGCTCAGTCTTAAGACAGGCTCCGGATTATCACAGACAGGATTCCTATTCTTTACTGAGCCACGAAAAGGAAACGGATCTCCTGAAGCATCTGGGCGAATTCCCGTTCGTCGTAAGCGATGCCGCTGCCACCAGATCTCCTAACAAGCTGTGCAACTACATCCAGAAACTGGCTCAGTACTTCCATTCCTTCTACGGCGCCTGCAAGGTCATCGACGAGAACAAGGATCTGATGAACGAAAGGCTCTGCCTGCTGGAGGCGGTAAGGATAACGCTGGGCAATGCTCTGGAACTGCTGGGCATTACGGCTCCCGAAAAGATGTAAAGGTGTCAATATGACGCCTTTTTTATATATAATAGATAAGGTATGAAATACGACAGTGTGCTGGATGCCATCGGCAATACGCCTTTAATAAAACTGAGTCACATCTCTCCTGAAAACGGAGCCGTCATCTACGGCAAGTTTGAAGGTGTTAATATCGGCGGTTCCATCAAGACCAGAACGGCTTACGAGATGATCTGCAAAGCTGAAGCCGACGGTATTTTAAAAAAGGACATGACCATCGTTGAAGCCACTTCCGGCAATCAGGGAGTAGGGCTGGCTTTGGTAGGTGCCATCAGAGGCTATAAGGTCCTGATCATCATGCCGGACTCCGTATCGGAAGAAAGAAGAAAGATCATCACCCAGTACGGAGCAACGGTCGAACTGGTCCATGACAACGACAACATCGGTGAATGCATAGCTCGCTGCAAGGAACTCGCTGAGGAATATGCGAAAAAGGGCGGCTACTATCTGCCGGCACAGTTTGAAAATCCGGCTAACGTGGAAGCCCAGAAAAAGACCGGAGAGGAGATCGTCAGGGATCTTGAAAGAGTCGACGGTTTCTGCGCCGGTGTCGGTACCGGCGGTACGCTTACGGGTATCGGCACGGTACTCAGGGAACATAATCCGGACATCGAGATCTGGGCCGTGGAACCTGACAGGGCAGCCGTCTTATCCGGAAGCACCAATATCGAATCCCACCTGCAGATGGGTATCGGTGACGGTATCATCCCAGCCATTCTTGATCAGAACGTCTATGACAGACTGTGTATGATCAATGACGATGAAGCCATCGCCGTCTCAAAGATGCTGGCGCTGAAGGAAGGCATACTGGCCGGCATCAGTTCCGGTACCAACGTGGCAGCAGCCCTTAAGATGGCACAGAAGCTCGGTAAAGGCAAGATCGTCGTAACGGTGCTGCCGGATACGGGTGAACGTTACTATTCCACACCGTTATTCGAATAAGATGGCATGGCCATCTTTTTTATTGGTAAAAAGGAAAGACTGTATTAGAATGATTATGGATGAGTTAGTAAGTGCTAACAGATAAGAGGCTATCATGAACAGAAAAGACGAGATAAAGGAAGCCTATAAGGATCTGGGCAAAGCCCACAGCTTTTATGACGGCATGATGACCGGAACGACGGTTTTGGGAAGAGCGGTCGTGAAAACGGTCTGGCAGATGGACAAGGAAGACATCATGGAATACCAGGCCGAGAGTTTTGAAGCCATTCCCGCTGATTTCAAAGGAAAGCTGCTGGAAGTCCCGGTAGGGACAGGCGTTTTATCGATGCCGGTATTCAGGACGCTTCCCGAAGCAGATATCACCTGTCTTGATTATTCACCGAAGATGATGGAAGCGGCCGAAAAAAGAGCCGTAGATATGAATATATCCAATATCACTTTTGTCCAGGGAGACGTCGGTTCTCTTCCGTTTGCGGACGGGAGCTTCGATATAGTGCTGTCCTTAAACGGTTTCCATGCCTTCCCGGATAAGGAAGCAGCCTATAAGGAGACTTTCAGAGTCCTGAAGAAGGGCGGCATCTTCTGCGGCTGTTTCTATACGGAAGGAAGCAACCTTCATACGGACAGGTTTATCAGAAGCATCTATGTGAAGAAAGGATTCTTTACTCCTCCTTTTGAGACCGTCGAATCATTAAGAAAAAAACTGGAAGGAATGTACACAAAAGTAAAAGTGAATAACGTCGAAAGCATAGTGACTTTTCAGTGCATCAAATAAATGATAAAGCCCTTCGATATGACCTGTTGTATAATGCAGGAAAAGAAGGGCTTTTATTATGAGATATAAAGAAAAGGAATTCATCCTCAATGACGGAAGCCGCATCACACTCAGATCGGCAGAAAAGGAGGATGCGGAAATGGTGCTAGACTTCATGATAAAGACAGCCGATCAGACTGACTTTCTTTTAAGTACTTCCGATTACTTCCGCAAGATAAGCGTTGAAGAGGAAGAAGCCTGGATAAGCCGCCACATCGAAAGTGACAGCTGCATCCTCATCGTTATAAAAGACGGAAAGATGATCGCCAGTTCCCAAATCGATTTCATGACTGCCCGTGAAAAGGAGAGGCACAGATCATCGGTCGGCATCACCGTTGAAAAGGAATACTGGAACAAGGGCATCGGCACAATCATCTTTAAGGAATTCATCGATATCGCAAGGAATCATCAAGGCACCGAACAGATCGAACTTGGTGTCATCATTACCAACGAAAGAGCCAGACATTTATACGAAAAGATGGGTTTCAGGGAAACGGGCGTCATCCCCAGAGCTCTGAAACTGCCTGACGGGACTTATCTCGATGAGATCCTGATGACCAGGTTCCTGGATGAAGAATAATAAAACGGCTGTCAAGGGCGGCCCTCATAAAATAGTTTTATAGTTTTCAGGAATGGCATGATCTTCGGGTCATGCCATTTCCTGTGTCATCAGTTCACTCAGCGGGATGAACCCAATCAGATCATAGCAGATATGGATGCTCTGGCGGCGTTTTCCGCTGCTTTTATCTGGAGCCCCGACATAGATTGCCTTTATCAGCTCATGAGCTATATAAGGCGTTAATTCCGTCAGCTCTGCGTACTTTCTGACCTTCTGAATGAACTGTTCAAGATTCTGGTTCTGTTGTTCCTGTGTTTCGATTTCCTGCCGCAAGACTTCCGCTTCCGCTTTCAGATCATACTGTTCGCGCTCATAGGCCTGACTCATCATAGTGAAACGGTCATCACTGATCCGGGAAGCCACGTTGTCCTCATACAGTCGGATGAACAGACGATCAAGTTCCTGGATACGCTTCTCATCCTTTTCCAGTTGCTTCCGCTTTACCCGAAGAGCTTCTTTGCTCTCGGCTTGAAGCCTGGACTCCATGATTGACCTGAAATGACTCTCATAGTGGCCTACGTACCAGATGACTTCTTTGAGATGCGCCCAGACCATTTGTTCCAGAACAACTGCCCGGATGAAATGAGCTGAACAGCTTCCGGTATTGCTCCGATAGTTGGAGCAGACGAAGTGATCCTGTCGTTCCTCATAGTAGCTGGTGGTGCAGTAGTACATCCTGGACTTGCAGTCTGCACAATAGACCAAACCGGAAAACATATGGGATTTGCCCGTCTTGGTTCGCCGATGCCGCTGTGACCGTATCTCCTGGACCTTCTCATACACCTCCGGATCGATGATAGCCGGTTGGGTGTTGTAGAAAATCGATTGCTTCTCCACCGGATTCTCTCTGGTCTTTTTGTCCCAGATCGAATTGGTATAGGTCTTGAAGTTCACGGTACATCCGGTGTAGTCTCTTGTCTCCAGAATCCCAACCACAGAAGTGGTATCCCAGTGGTATGGATCCTCAGGAGCAGGAGCAAGCGCTTTTCGTCCCTCTTTGATCGTGTACGCTGTGATGGTCAGAACCTTTTCTTCCGTCAGCTGTTTCGCAATCTGCATCGGCCCCCGGCCTTCCATACAGAGATCAAAGATGTGCCTGACCACCTTGGCAGCCTCTTCATCAACGATCCACTGTTTGGGATTTTCCGGATCTTTGATATACCCGAATGGCGGATTAGTTGTGAGATGTTCGCCTCGCTCGCCTTTGGCTTTGTTGACCGCACGGATCTTCCGGCTGGTATCTCTGGCATAAAACTCGTTGAACCACATCCGGATACCGGCGAAGTCATTGTCCACGCTGTTCTGATCGGCAGAATCGAAATTGTCATTGATAGCAATATAGCGGACATCATGTTTTGCAAAAGTGATGTTGATGAACATCCCCGTCATCGTGGAATTTCGTCCGAGACGGGATAGGTCTGCTTCTGTCAAGTAGGAACTAAAAAAATAATGAACTTTCTCATGGAAAACGCTCTGCAGTATTACCCACAGAGCGCTTTTCATTTCGATTCAATTATTGCTGCGTGAAGATGTCTTTGAATCTCCAGACGATCTCCACTTCTCCTCCGACATGGATAATGATTTTATCCACAAATGCGTGAGCCATCTCATAGGTCAGCTCCTCCTCATCTTTATAGAGTTTGCAGATGGCTTCCAATTCTGAGGTCACTTCCTGGGAATCTTCTTCCATTTTCATGATGTGAATCCTTGCGGCAGATATCTCTTCTTCCAGGGAAGCGATCTCATCGTCAATGACTTTCTTTTCCCTTAAATAGCCCTCCTTTGAAAGATTACTAGAACTGAACTTTTCGTAGTACTTCAGCTTGTCCTTCTTCAGCTTTTCGATCCTTTCCTGCATCTGCGCAGAAGACAGAACCTTATTTCGGATCGCTGTGCTTTTCTCTTTTCGGAAGATAGCTGATTCTTTTTTCTTACTGTCAAGAAGACCCATATAATCCCTGATGGCATCATAGACCAGTTTATTCAGCTCAGGTATTTTCATCGATCTAACATGCTGACACGGGCTCCCGTCGACCGATGCACCATGTCGGCAGTTGAACCTGTTTGATGTCTTATACTTTATCATGTGCCTTCCGCAGTTTCCGCAGAACACCAAAGATTTCAACGGATACAGTTCATTTACATAGGCTCTCTCTGCTCCGGATTTAATGATGCCTTGAACCTTTTCCCATTCATCGACGGTGATTATTGCTTCATGCATGTCCGGGACAATGATCCAGTCATCTTTCTTTTGCGAAACAGTAGATTTGATACATGGACCAAGCTGTTTTCGGACGCCGCCCACTGAGGCACCGGTATAAACATATCTTTCCAGTATCTGTCTGACAGTATTAACTGACCAAGCGTGCTTGTCGGAAGTGTATCCATACTTCCTTGTGCCAGGATTCTTTAACCTGAAGTATTCAGACGGTGTTGGAATGCCTTCCGCATTGAACACTCTTGCAATATCCGTCATCCTGACCCCGGACAGAACCATATCAAAGGCTCTTCTAACGACCTGGGCAGCTTCGGGATCTAAGATATCCATCCCGATGTTCTTCGGATCTCTGATATATCCGTATGCCGGATAACCGGCAACACGTCTTCCTTTTTTCTGCCCGAGCTTTTTGGCTGTTGACTCCTTCAGCGACATATCCTTTGAATAGGCATCATAAACAATCGCTCTCATGACAACATCAAGGCCTCCGGTCGTTCCGACATAGTCTTTGCTGTCATAACCATCGTTGATAGCGATATATCGGACACCGAGAAATGGCAGAAGATACTCGATCATTTCTCCCATCTCAAGATAATCCCTGTGAGCCCTTGAGAAATCCTTGGTCACAAGTACCTGGAACTTTCCGGCTTTCAGCTGCTCCATCATATTCTGATAGGCAGGCCTGTCGGTATTGGTTCCGGTAAAGCCGTCATCCACGAACTCTGTTCTGGGATACAGTGACAGTTCCTTGTGGTTATCCAGAAACCTGTGGATCAGGTTCCTCTGATTGACGATACTGTTGGATTCGTCTTTCTTTCTGCCTGTATCTTCATCCGCCAAGGAAAGTCGGATATAGATGGCGATCCTGATATTATCCATTCTTCTCCGCCTCCTTTTTTATCTCATTGGCATATTTTACTGTCAGTTCATAGATGTCATGATACTTCATCATCAGATTGATGCTCTTATCATCACAGACTTCAACCCTTTCGATACAGGCATCTACCAGTTTTTGCGTCAGAGTCTTGGTATTGCGGATACTTTTCATCAGAGTGATCCACTTGTTATCGGAAGACAATGCTTCCTGATACTCACTTCTTCTCACGACCAGTTCATCCAGCTGACGGTTTAATACATCGTACTGGTCATCATATGTCTTCTTGACAAAGGCATATTCCGATTCATCCAGGATGCCTTCCACATAGTCTTCGTAAAGCTTTGTGCGTTTCTGCTGAAGTCCTCTCATCCTCTGCTGGATGGAAAGAATGCCGTTGTTAATCTGGTCTCTGACAGACTTGTCTGCCTCGGAATTTCTCAGCTTCGCCAGCAGGACATCATAATCCATCGCAACCTTAACCTGCGTCTTGATGGCATTCAGGACTTTCGCATTAAGATCATCCTGACGGATACCGTGATAAGAGCATTTCCTTCTTTTCTTGGAAACGTAGGTGCTGCATTCATAATCGGCATACCAGTAATGCGTTTTGCAATCCATCCTATGTCTATGAAAATACAGTCTCTTTCCGCAGTCAGCGCAGAATATCTTTCCCTCGAATAAATCGATCAGCTTTTCTCGGTCTTTCTGAGTTTTCCTCATGCTTTCCTGACGGATATCGGAATTCTTTCTGATCAGTTCCTTGACCGCATAGAAGGTATCCCTGTCAATGATCGCCGGATGAGCATCCGGTATAACGTACCATTCCTCTTCAGGCTTTTTTTCCAGCTTGATTCCTTTGTAGATCGCACTATGTCTTTTTCCATAGACCCTGTCACCGACATATGCCGGATTGGTCAGCATTCCCATGAGGGAACCGTGCTGCCAGACACCCTCCTTGCTGAAGAGCCCATCTCTGTAGAACGGTGCTCCTTCTTCATCCAGAAGGTCGGATATCTTCAGTACGGATTTGCCTTCCAGCCTCCATTGAAAGATCTTCCTGACAAACTTTGCTTCCGGTTCATATGGAACGATATTGGTATGCCCCTCGTTCCACCTGTATCCATACGGCAGCATCCTCCAGGCAAAGGTTCCTTCCTCCATCTGGTTATGGATCGCCGCTTCGACCTTTCGGGATATATCCCTGGAATAGAAGTCGTTGATCAGTGACTGCAGCGGTATCATCAGCGATTCAGCCGTACCATCCACAGTGAAGTTATCGAAATCTTCCTTAACGGATATGAACCTGACATCGTACTGCGGGAATATCTTTTCCAGATGCGTGCCTGTTTCGATATAGTTGCGGCTGTATCTGCTGAGATCACGGACAACGATGGCCTTGATCAGTCCGGATTTGATATCCTCCCACATTTCCGAGAATGCCGGACGGTTCATCGTCGTTCCGGTGAAACCGTTATCCTGGTAGACCTTCACCAGATTCAGGTATGGTCTTTCTTTGATGTATTCCTTACAT
Source organism: Erysipelotrichaceae bacterium (assembly GCA_017431825.1). Classification (GTDB taxonomy): domain Bacteria; phylum Bacillota_I; class Bacilli_A; order Erysipelotrichales; family Erysipelotrichaceae; genus Colivicinus. The sequence continues at coordinate 213,611 of JAFRKI010000014.1, forward strand.
ATCTCGATCTGGGTGGCCAGTGCTGCGCCGTTATCATCCTTACCGGAATTCTCAACGGATAGTCTGGCGTAGATCGCTGTAGGGAATATCTCCAACGGCTTCTGTGCTGTAACAGCATTTTCGTCTGTCCTTCTTGTTTTCCTGGCCATCAGATCGCCTCCCTTAATGCAACCTGATTCTGAGCAATCATGCTCTGAGGGATCTGATATCTTTCCGGCAGGACAGCATTGAAACTGTTCAGATATTCCAGGGATGCCAGGAATTCATCTCTGTAACGGAAGAACACTTCCACTCTGTGATCTTCGTAGATGCAGATTCTGTCTACCAGTGACATCAGGACTCTCCTGTTGATCTCGTCGATATTCTCGTATTCCCTGAATACGGCGACCCAGGCTCTTTCGCCATTCCCGGCTGACTTACAGTCACGGCTTTCTTTTTTCACTCTGTCCAAAGCCGATTCTCTGTCTTCGATCAGTCTGGTGTACTGATTGCGAAAATCCATATATTCCTTCTTGTTGATGACACCGTCTGAAAGATCCTCATACAGACGAAGTTTCATTTTCTGGAATCGTTCGATCTCTTCCTCGATTTTTATGATCTGGGCTTCATAGTTGAAGACAGTCCTGTCAGCACTTGGAAGGTTGTTGATATATGCGATAGCATCATCAAGATCCAGAACATGGGTCACATAATCTTTGACTGCATTGAACACGGCGTTCTCCAGCTCCTTAACGCTGATGCTGTGAGTACTGCAGCCTTCTTTTCTCTTGTTGGAAGAGCATACATAGTAGTAATACTTCTTCTTACCTGCCGGGACCACTTTACGGATCATCGGCTGCCCGCAGTCACCGCAGAATACAAAACCCGAGAATACATTAGCGTTAGAATCATCTGTAGATGACCTCATGTCCCTTCCCAGCATGGTTTTCACAGCCATGAAATCATCATAGGAGATGATTGCCTCATGTGTGTTTTCCACTCTGATCCAGTCGCTTTCATCGATATCTTTCAGTTCATGGACCTTGTAATTGGGAGTGGACTGCTTTCCCTGGACCATCATGCCCATATACATTTCATTGGTAAGAACCCTGTGTACTGCGTTATATGACCACCTTGCCGTTTCGTTGGTACGGAACACCGTATCATAGTTGATCCCGCAGGATCTCTTGTACTCCATCGGGGAAAGTATCCCCAGTTCATTGAGCCTGTCGGTGATCCTGCAGATGCTCAGTCCATCCTTATACATGGAGAAGATCTGCGTCACGATATCGGCAGCGTAATCATCCACGATCAGGTGATTGTGGTTCTCCGGATCTTTAACGTATCCGTACGGGGTATACGCTCCGACATAATCGCCTTTCTTCCTCTTCATATCCAGGTTCGTCCTGATCTTGACGCTGATATCCTTTGCATAGGTATCATTGATCAGGTTCTTGAACGGGATGATGAATGAATCGGACTGCGGATTCCCGTTGAAGGAATCATACTGGTCATTGACGGAAATGAATCGTATGCCAAGTCTCGGCAGTGTCTGCTGCAGGAGCCTGCCACCCTCAATATAGTTTCTTGAGGTCCTCGAGAGATCTTTACAGACGATGCAGTCGATCTTACCGGCTTCGGCCAGTTTCATCATCTTCTGGAAATCCGGCCTTTCAAAGTTTGTGCCGGAATAGCCGTCATCGACAAATGTAGCGATATGTTCGAGATCCTTATGCTTCTTGATGTATTCTTCGCATATGGACCTTTGCGAACCGATGGAGTTGCTTTCCACCTTGTCGCCGTCTTCTTTGGACAGCCTGCAGTATATGGCTGTCCTGAATACTTTTTCAGACATAAATAAAATCCTCCGTTTCTTCCGTCTGTGAATTCAGAAGACCCGAAGGATTGAATTTGCCTCAAGAACAAAAACAAGCCATAGTGTTCCTGTCGCTTAGTCTCATATCTCGTTTAGCCCAATAAGAATATACACTTTTTGAGCCTCTTTTTCAATACCTCATACTCCTCTGAAGTATGAATGAAAGCAGTCTTCGATCGTTCTGTCGGTATCCGCAAAACTGATCTTGACTACCGTTTTCCCATCCAGGTAACAATACGGGTTTCTGATCTGGTCGATATAATCCATGATACGTTCCTGCTTGCTGCCTTTGGATCTGGCTTTGACATCCGATCTTTGAACCAGCGTGCTTCTGTCAACTGTCCTTGGATCTGTATTTTTCAATCTAAGCATCTGTTCAGTCGTCATACTCATCATCCTCCGATCTGCTGTATATGAAATAGTCCCATCCGTTTCTGACATGACATTTATTGCAGGTATCCTTGTACAGCTGGTACGGATTCACTCTTCTGATAATATGATCAGAAAGATCGTAGTATTCATGAGCGCATCTTGGACACAGCGTCATCATCATCGGATAGTCATATCCCTTGATCATCGGGGGAATCACCAGATCGTTGTCCTCGATGATCTCGACAGTCGTTGTCACTGTCTTCTCGATCCGCTGAATCACCTTGTATTTCTTCTTTTCGGCCACGGAACCACCTCCTTATGTTTCTTTGTGCATTGACCGCAAATTTATACAGGCGAACCTTTGACAGCTCGCCTGCATCGTATTCACAGTCAATTACGACTGTTTTGATTTAA
>JAFRKI010000015.1 GCA_017431825.1 Erysipelotrichaceae bacterium
CATTTGATATATCAAAAAAGCATCTTACGATGCTTAAGCTCCAGGAATAAAAATGGTACCGACTACAGGAATTCATTATATTTGTTCGTATTAAGTATTTGTTTCTTCTAAACCAGCCTTTATTAATATCTTTTTCTCCTGCTGTCTTCAATATAGTAACAAAATAAAAGTGGGCAATAAAACCCACTTTATTGAGAATAACACCAAACTTATTGGCATAGCTCGCAGATAATGCGAGAGAAGAATTGAATGACCAACGTTATTTTATGGGCATTTTGTTATCGTCGCATCTGGATACAGCATTTTTGCATTATCATATGCTTCATCAAATGTGTTATCATAAAATTCATTATTTGTTCCTGTACGCTTATAAGTAACAACGTTTTCTTCTTGTTTAAAATCCTCTATATAAGTTTCACCTTGCATATCTATAGCATAAACAACAGCATTACTTTCCTTCAAAAACTCTAATCTATAATTTTCTGAAACACATTTGTCATTTTCAAATTCTAATGTTATATCAAAACTTGTTATAGCTTCCCATCTTGTATCTTTATCTACATCTGAAATAACTATACTTGTACATAATTCAGTTTCTTTATTATTTTTACTGCAACCAGTTATAGTTAATAATCCTATAATTATAGCTAAACATAATGATATCATTTTCATATTAAATAGTCCTCTCTTATTTACATAATACTATATAAGTATCTTTCTATTCTTGAAAACAAAACAGAAGTGAAGGTAAATTATTTAGATAAAACCGCTATAGCATAACAAAAACGCCTAATTCAAGGCGTTTAATAATTAATTAACTGGTGCCGACTACAGGAATTGAACCCGTAACCTACTGATTACAAATCAGTTGCTCTGCCAATTGAGCTAAGTCGGCACAAAATAAATGGTGGAGGCTACAGGACTCGAACCTGTGACCCTCTGCTTGTAAGGCAGATGCTCTCCCAACTGAGCTAAGCCTCCACGGTGCTTATTAAGTATAGCATAATCAAAATCTTAACGCAATAAAAAAGAAGCGGTATCATACGCTTCTTTTATATTAGATTTATGGCTATTTTTTATTCTTTTCCGTAGTATTCTTCAGTGATCTTATCAGCTATTTCTTCAAGCCTTCCCAGGTCCTTGGCATAGCGCAATACGGAGTATCGCGGCCTGATATCATGGCTGTTGAGCAGCGAATAATGGAAGAGTTCCCGGGAGATGCCGATCTCCTTCGGATCGGTGATGGTGCCGCCTCTTCTTAAGAGCTCTTCGATCTCTTCGTGCGGAGGGCAGAGTTCAGCCGTTCCTTCCGGAAGATCGTCATGGAGATGCTCAAAGATCCTGGCGACTACAGGAGTGGCGATGCCGACCTGTGTTCCGTGATGAATGGGATTAAGTCCTCTTTTTATCTCATCCATTTCCCAGCAGTGAGCTATCATGTGTTCGGCTCCCGATGCCGGTCTTGATACGTCGGCCAAAGCCATGGCGGTACCGGTAAGGATCAGTGCTTCCATCAGGGCAGAGAGAGCTTCGCCGTCTCTTTTCTGCAGGCCTTCGGCATTCCTGAATACCTTGTCCAATGCTCTGTTTACCAGAGTAACGCAGGTGTCACAGCGGTATTCGTTCTTGACTTTGACGGCCACATCCCAGTCGGCGATGGCCGTGATCTTGCCGACGATATCACCGAAGCCGGCAGCGATCATGTCGTCGGGTGCCGTGCTCAGGATATCCGTATCACCGATGACGGCTATCGGCAGATGAGCCTGCGGTGAAAGCTTGAATCCCTGACTGAAGATCGGAGCACCGGCTGATACGTATCCGTCCATCGACGGAGCGGTAGCGACGATGATGAAAGGCTTGCCGGTCTTGGCCGTAACGTACTTGCAGGAATCGTTGATGACGCCCGAACCGACGGCTATCACCAGTCCGCAGTCCTGATCCAGTTCTATCAGTATCCTTCCCAGAGTCGTCTCATCCGGAATAAGGATGTCATTACCGGTCTCAAACAGCAGTTCTTTAATATGTTCAAAACCGTTTTCCTTAAGGAGTTCCACGGCTTTCCTGCCGGCGACCTTATAGGTGTTGTTGTCAAAGACGACCAGAATCTTCTGCTCCTTATAAGGAGCCGCAAACTTCACCAGATCTTTTATGGCATTCTTTCCGACGGAGATGCCTTCCACAGGAAAGACATGATGTCTCCCGCAGGAGCAGTCAAATTCACAGCCCGCTACTTCATAGATCGGCAGGTTTAAGATCTCGTCCATGGTGGCCCTTTCTTACCTGAATTCATCTTTGATGATATCGGCAGCTATCTTTAAGGATGTATCGGACTGATCGAAGAAACCGATCCTTTCCAGGAATCCATGGAAGGCTCCTTTGAACAGGTAATAATCGACCCTGACCCCGGCTTCTTCAAGCTTCCGGCAGTACTTCTCGGTCTGCTGGGTCAGGAAGTCATATTCGGCGACCAGTGCCAGCGTTCGCGGGAATATCGAATAGTCTTTCTCAAGAGCCGGAGAGATCAGCGGATTCGTAAGATCTTCACCTTCCTTCACATAAAGCTTTGTGCAGTCTTCCGTACCAAGATACAGCTGGTTGATCTTGTCCTTGGCCAGCTCCGGAATATCATCACCGTAATAATCCCAGCGGAATTCCTCGACCGGTACGTTGGTCTGATCAAGCAGAGGATAATAGAGGATCTGCATCTTGATATACTTGTTTTCCTTATCCTTTATGCATAAGGCGGCAGCGAGATTGCCTCCGGCGGAATCGCCCATGACGGCTACCTTATCCTTGTCGATAAAGAGCTCATCAGCTTTAGCCATCATCCTTTCGATGGAAAGATAGCACTGGTCAAGAGCCAGCGGAAAACGGCCTTCCGGAGACAGGGTGTAGGATACCGAAAAGACTACGCCGTTAATGAGCTCCGCCAGTCTGCGGCAGGCACCGTTATAGATCGTGACGGTATTCATGTTGAAACCGCCGCCGTGGATGAAGAAGACGGCCGGTCCTTTTTCTTTTACAGTCACAGGACGGTAGTATCTGATCCAGTAATTGCCGTAGTCAAAGTCCTTTTCCTCGATCTCGCTGGTGGTGATGTCCATCAAAGGCCAGGTCGGATGTTCATTGACGTATCTAATGAGACCGACATCGACACCGTCGACTACCGGTCCTACTTTGGCAGGTTTCTTAGGCGGATTGAGCTTCCGCTGATAGTAGTGGTCATAGATCTTTTCGTCTATTCCCTGCGCGTTCAAAGACAGTGATTCAACATAGTTAATCTTCATAGTCACCTCTTATTATTATTTTTTTTATCGTTAATCAAATTATATAATAGTAATAGCTAAAAAAGGAGAGCATTATGGCAGTAATCACAATAATAGGATCAGGTATGATGGGTTCCGCAATGGCCTTTCCGGCCAGGGAAAACGGACATGAAGTCAGACTTGTCGGTTCACCTCTGGACCATGAAATAATCGATGTCTGCAAGAAGACCAACAGGCACATCAAGTTCGACCACGACTTCCCGGAAGGCGTCAAATTCTACTATATCGAAGACGTCAAGGAAGCCATCGAAGGCGCTGATGCGATAGTCTGCGGCGTCAGTTCCTTCGGTGTGGACTGGTTCGGCGAAAACATGCTGCCGATCATTCCGGATGACGTTCCGATCCTTTCGATCACCAAGGGTCTGATCAATACGGAAGACGGCAGGCTTATCACCTATCCGGAATACTGGAAGAGATTTACCGAGACGAAGAAATGCATCAATGCGGTAGGCGGACCTTGCATAAGCTTCGACCTTACCTGGCACGATCATACGGTCGTATCCTTCTGCGGTGAAGACATGGAAGTCTTAGCCAGACTCAGAGAATACTTTTCGACCGACTATTACCACATTTCAATAACCAAGGACGTCGTAGGCGTCGAATCAGCCGTTGCCTTAAAGAACGGCTATGCCTTAGGTGTTGCGCTTACCGTAGGCTTGCAGGATCGCAGGACCAACGGCGACACCAAGATGAGATACAACTGCCAGGCGGCAGTTTTCGGTCAGGCTTTAAGAGAGCTGACCAAGATCCTAGATTTCCAGGGTGCCAATACGCTGGACAATCAGGTCGTCTTTACCGGAGACCTTTACGTAACGGTATACGGCGGACGCACGAGACAGGTCGGTATCCTTTTGGGCAAGGGTCTCGATATCGATGAAGCCAAGGCCGAACTCAAGGGCGTTACCCTCGAATCGCTGGTCATCATCGAAAGAGTTGCCAGAGCCGTCAAATACAATGCTGAAAAGGGTATCCTCGATCCTAAGGACTTCCCGCTGCTTCTGCATATCTATGACATAATCATCGATAAGAAACCGGTCGATCTGCCTTGGAACGACTTTACTTATGAAGGTTAATGACATATTCCAAAAGATAACACTGAATAACGGCTATGAAATGCCGTTATTTGGTTTTGGTCCGCACGGCGGATCGGAAGCCAAGGACGACAATGACGTCAAAGCCATGCTGGGAGACTCTTCCAATACCCACCTTTTTCATCCCGGAAGCAATGATCCGACTTTAGATGAAGTGGTATACAAGTGTCTTGAACTTGGCTTCAGAAGTTTTGATTCCGGTGCCCGCTACGGTTCGGAAAGAGATCTGGGGCGTATCTTCAGAGACTGCGGAATAAAAAGAGAAGAGCTTTTCATCACGACCAAGCTGAATAACACCATGCAGGGCTATGAAACGACTCTGGAAGACTTCGAGAATTCCTTCAATAAGATCGGACTCGACTACATCGACCTGTATCTCATTCACTGTCCGATACCGATGAAGGGCGAATATGTCTCTTCCTGGAAAGCCATCTGCGAACTGTATAAGCAGGGAAGGATAAAAGCCATCGGTGTATCCAACTTCGGTGTGGAGCACCTCTATGAACTCGCCGATACCAGCGACATAGTTCCGGCTGTCAACCAGATCGAACAGAATCCTTTCTACGTAAGACATGACCTTCTGGCCTATATGAAACGCCACGATATCATTTCCCAGTCCTACTCACCGCTGGGCGGAGCCGGAGGCCGGCTGGCCAATGACGAAAGACTGCAGTGTCTATGTGACAAATACCATAAGACCGGTGCCCAGATCATCTACCGCTGGCACCTGCAGAAAGGCTTCATGACCGTCGCTTCCACCAAGAATATCGATAGAGTATGTCAGATAGCGGATATCTATGACTTTGAGCTGAGCGAGGAAGACATGGCTTATATGGAAGTGCTTAACCGCTATGACAAGCACTGGCACGATCCGTACCGCTTTGCGGGTACCTATTTGACCAGCTCCGTCCAGAAAACGCTCCTGGATGAATTTGAAAGACTGGTGAAGAAGGAAGGTTTTACCGACGAAAAGGAAAAGAAGATCTTCGCTGAATTCGACCGTTACATGTCCTATGAAGACAGCGACGGTTCCAAGGATGCGGTAAGCACCTGTATCTATAGAGCCAATGCCAAGTACGGCCGGAATAAGGACGTTGAAGAAAACGCCAGAAAGGAAGCCGTGCTGCTGGCTAAGGAAATGTTCGACTACATAATCAGAAAGATATAAAAAGATCACCTTAACGGTGATCTTTTATTATTCATTCTCGAAATCGATGATCCGCTGGACCTTGTCTTTGGAACGGCCTTCAGGATCATAGGTACAGGAGAGATATTCCTTGATGAGCTGCTTGCCCAGTTCGATGCCTATCACCTGGGCACCCATGGTGATGATGTTGGCATGATTGGAAAGCTCCGCTCTCTGCGCCTGATAGACGTCATGGATACAGGCGGCATAGGCGCCTTTGACCTTATTGGCAGCTATCGATACGCCGATACCTGTTCCGCATAAAAGGATGCCCCGGTCGTATTCCTTTGCAGCTACGGCTTTTGCGACCTTGAAGGCCACGTTGGCATAGACCGGATCACTGTCACCAAAGTCCGTTACTTCATGTCCGAGACTTTTCGTATATTCCATCAGTTTCTGTTTGAATTCTTCCGCATTGGAATCACAGCCAAAAACGATCTTCATAGTATTCACCTCTTCTCAATTATACAGGATTTGTTAGAATGAAGGTACAGGAGACCAATATGAAAATATCACCGTCTATCTATTCGTCAGACCTGATGCATTGTGCTGAGGAGCTGGAATTCTCCGATAAGTACTTCGATCATCTGCACATCGACATCCAGGATGGAGTATATTCCGAAGTTACCCTGCCGATGAAACTGATACTAGAGATATGTGAAAAGACCTCTGCCAGAGTATCGGTACACCTGCAGGTAACGGATCCCATGATCTATCTGAACGATCTGCTGAAAGTAAAACATAAGATCGAAGTGGTCCACATCCATGTCGAACATCTCGAAAAACCGCTTGAAGTCTTAAAAGCCTATAAGGACAAGGGCTTCCGTACCGGTCTCGGTTTAAGCAACCGCAACCTGGATAAACCGATAGATGAGTTCCTGCCGTATATCGATACGGCACTGACGCTGACGGCTTTCATCGAGGATCCCGATCAGCTTTATTCGAAGACGATGGAAGACTACATCATCGAAGTAAAGAAGAAAAAGGACATCGAGATGTGGGCAGACGGAGGCATCAGGATCGAAATGCTGCCGCATCTTGAAGACATCGGCATCGATTACGTGGTAATGGGCAGAGCCGTTTACCGCAATAAGGATCACATCGGCGAATTAAGTCCAAGATATAAATAAAAACGGATATCATTTATCCGTTTTTTATCTTTCTTTTGCGTGAAGGAACGGCTCGGTCAGAAACTCCAGTCCCAGATCATCGACTTCTTCACTAAGCATATTGAAGAGGGTTTCTCTTCGTCTGAATACGTCAGGGTCATGGGCGTCCAGACCGATCACACATCTGATGTCATACTTACAGGCGATCTCCCAGAAAAGGCGGTTAGGATAGAAATAATGCGGTCCCTGCTTATACTGATTCTTGCCCGCATGCCAGGATACGCCGTTGAAATTGATCTCCATCGGTGTTTTCGTTTCTTCGCATTTTTGGCAGATCCGGTGAGCGCACTCGACGAAAACGTCATCGATGTCATTGGTACCGCCAAAGAAATAATCGGGATGAGCCAGGATATCATACATACCGGTATCAAGTCCCTTAAGGACGTTTTCCGTATATTCCAGTGCACCTTCATCGCCGCAGCGGAAGGCGTAACAGTAGAAATCGGGATTGTCAACAGTATTGAAGTGCTGACCGAGGATGATGTAATCCGACATCTCTTTGAGCTTTCTTACGTCATCTATGTGGTTGGGATAATACTCGCATTCAAAGCCGATCAGTATTTCGCACCGGTCCCTGTATTTCTCCTTAAGCTTTCCCAGTGAAGAGAAGTATTCAGGTATCACATCCCAGCCGGGTCTTGCCATCGGTTGGCTTACGCCCTGGTACGGGCAGTGTTCGGAAAAGCCCAGTATCCTGATCCCTGTTTCCATTGCGGCTCTGACGTAGTCTTCGTCGGTAGCCGTACGGTTGCCGTGTCCGTTGCGGTTGGTGTGGGTATGGTAATTGAAATAAACGTCCAGATCTCTTAAGTTCATCTGCTTTCTCCTATCTGCTTATTGAGAATCATCTTTTCGAGAATATCGGCTACCGCATCATGGCAGCAGTCGTATGGTGAAACGTAATCGCATTTTTCCTTGAGGATATCGACGGCATTGCTCGGGCAGGCTCTGTAGCCGGCCATATCGATCATGCTTTCGTCGTTGTAGTTATCGCCGATGGCCAGGATATCTTCCGGAGAGACCTTCATGATCTCGCAGAACTCCTTCATGCCTTCTGCCTTGGATACGCCGCTGGGGATGATCTCCAGATTATCCGCAGCCGAGAATACAGGCGTGGCCTTTCCACCTGATATGACGGCGGCCTTTTCACCGGCTTTTACGAGCGTATCGTGATCGCTGTGCTGGACCAGGAACTTGTAGATCCTGGTGGTCTTTATCATCTTCTTCATCTCTTCATAGCCAATCTCTTCCACGATCTTGCTGCTGTTGCGGTTAAGAGAGAGAAGCGTTCCGCTGGTGTAATATACTTTTGCGCTTACGACGGCGAAGATGCAGCCTCCGACCGTATGAAAATAATCGGTAAGCTGATCGACTGTTTCTTCCGGCATGTAATGGTCGGTATAGAAATGAAGGTTAGTATCACAGACGATAGCTCCGTTTCCGCATATCATATACTCATCATCTCTGTGATTTATCCCTAAAGGATCCAGTACTTCGGCTACGGCACAAGGCAGTCTGCCGGTCTGGATATGGAAGGGAATGCCCAATTCCCTTACTTTTCTGATCGCATCAACATTTCTTTCAGTAAGTACGTGGTCTCTTCCCATCAGGGTCAAATCAACGTCCGCGAAAACAAGCTTAATAGTCATATATGCCTTTCTAGATAGCCTGTGCAAGATCTACGTAATTGATATCGGTCGGTGTTTCTCTTCCGAATAATATGATCAGAACGGTAGCCACCTGAGTCTGATCGTTCATGGATTCGATGGTTCCTTCCATTCCGGAGAACGGACCGGAGAGGATCTTGACGGTATCGCCGACCTTGAAGTCGACTTCGACGACCTTGTCGGACTGGCCGATCCTTCTGAGGATGGCTTCGATCTCCGGTTCCTTTACCGGGATCGGCTTGGCACCGCCGCCTGATGATCCGATAAATCCGGTAACGCCAGGAGTGTTTCTTACGACGTACCAGGCCTCATCGGTCATGATCATTTCAACGAAGAGGTAACCCGGGAAGATGTTCCTGACTACTTCCTTGGCCTTTTCGTTCTTAACTTCGATCTGGGTCTCTTCCGCGACTACTATCCTGAACAGGTTGTCGGAAATGCCCATCGTTTCCAGTCTTTTTTCCAGGTTTTCCTTTACTCTGTTTTCATGTCCGGCATAGGTGTTTACCACATACCACTGTTTTTCCTGCAGTTCGCTCATCTTAGAGAACTCCTACAAATTTCAGACACAGAGATACCAGGAACTGGCACAGGAAAAAGAACAGAGCGAAGAAAGCCGTAAAGATGACGACCTGAACAGAATTGTTGAAAAGATCGCTTCTGTTAGGCCAGCGTATTTTTCTGATCTCCTTGAAGATCGCACTCAGATTAAACCATTTCATAACACATCCTCCTATTTAGTTTCCTTATGAAGCGTATGCTTATTGCACTTGGGACAGAACTTCATGAGTTCCAGCCTCTTTGTACTTTGTCTGTTTTTATTGGTGACATAATTACGGGATAAGCACTCGCTGCAGGTCAGGATGACTTTTGTCTTATCTTTCATAACTGCCCTCCATTAAAGTATTTAAAAAGTTATTGCGTGCAATAACCTATTAATATTATCGTTCTAATTGCGTTTTATGTCAATGAAAAAACCTATTTAAACAGCTGTAAAAAGGACGAAAGGATGCCGGCACCGGAGATGAAAGTGGCTATCGAAGAGAAGATGTTGGCAAAGACCACGATCAGCAGTATCCTGGTGACTCTGTTCTTCCAGAAGCCTTTGACGGTCGCGGTGTCGACGGCGATGTCTTCGAAGTCCCTGACCTTCGGCTTTCTGACGATGGCTTCCACCAGGCCTGCGAACCAGCCGGCTGCCAGCAAAGGATTAAGGGAGGTTATCGGCGCCATGATAAAAGCCGTCAGGATGCTTAAAGGATGGCCCAGAGCCAGAAGGGTACCGAAGGCGCTCAGGGTGCCGTTCCACAGGATCCAGGACTTTATCTGTTCAAGCCCGACTTCCCGGTTATTTATCAGGGTATAGACGATCATGAAGATGATCAGGGCTGGTATCAGCCATTTGATAAGGGAACCCAGACCCTTCTTTTTTGATACGTCTTCAAGGGCGGTGATATCCGTATCGTTTTCCAGATTATCGATGATGCCTTTGGTATGGGCGGCGCCGATGATGGCTACGATCTTCTTTCCCGGAGCGTTCTTGATCTTATGGGAAAGATAGGCGTCCCTTTCATCGACCAGTATCTTCTTCATGATCGGGAACTGCTTGCCTACTTCATTCAGGGCAGCTTCCAGGGCATCGCTTTCCTTTAAGGCGGCGAGCTCTTCTTCGCTTATCTCCTCGTTGTCGAAAACGGAAGAGACGATGGTCGTAAGGAGCTTGACCTTTTCGGAGAATCCCAGCTTGTTCCAGATCCTTGAGAACGTGGTCCTGATCGGTCTGTCAGCCAGTACCAGAGGTATATTCCTTTCCTTGGACTGTCTGATACCTTCCATCATTTCCCCGCCGGTATCGGTATCCAGTGATCTGGCCATCCTTCTCTGGAAGGATGAAAGGATGATGTTTACTAAGAGAAAACCGACTCTTTTTTCCTTTATGACCTTGGCTATGTCCTGGTCACGGTAAGAGTCGACGTCTTCCATTCTTTTATAGCGGTCTTCGTCAAGTTCGATACAGATGGCGTCAGGACCGACCTCTTCGATGCAGCTTTTTACGTCTTCAACGGAGTTCTTGGAGACGTGGGCCGTTCTTACCAGATAGATGTCCTTATCCTCGTAGCGAACCTTTACGATGTTTTCGTTCATGAGTCTATTCTACCTTAATAATAAAGAATAATCATTACTTTATGGTATAATTATTGGGTCTAAAAAGGAGGAAACAAATGCCTGATTACAATATAAACCTGACGATACAAAACATCTGGTATGTCTTCAGAATCGTTTTAGATATAGGCATCATGTGGTTTATTTTGTATTATGCGATCAAGTTCGTCAGGAACAACAACCGTACGATACAGATATTCAAAGGCATTGTTGCCGTACTTATATTTAATGGTATAGCCAGATTACTGGGTTTAAGTACAGTCGAATATTTCTCGAATCTTCTGATCAGCTGGGGCTTTCTGGCCATCATCATCATCTTCCAGCCGGAGATAAGGAGCATGCTGGAAAGGATCGGCAAGACCAATGCCTTTTCCAGGATAACCACCCTGCTGGCCAATGAAAAGGAAGACCTGGTAAACCAGATCTATGAAGCTACCATCACCTTATCCAAGGAAAAGGTCGGAGCTCTGATATCCATCGAACAGTCATCGTCCTTGCAGGACTACATAAAGACCGGTATTGCGGTAAATGCCGCCGTATCCAAGGAACTGCTATGTTCGATCTTCATGACGACCACGCCTTTGCATGACGGTGCCGTCATCATCCAGGGCGACAAGATCGCCTGCGCCAGCGCCTACTTCCCGCCTACCAGCATCAATCTGTCCAGCAGATACGGTGCCAGACACAGAGCGGGACTGGGTATTTCGGAAGTTACCGATGCCCTGACCATCGTCGTATCGGAAGAGACTTCGGCCATCTCCATCGCGGAAAACGGCAGGATCTTTACCGTCGACGAGATACAGCTCAAGGACTACCTCAGAAGAGTCATCTGCAATGATGAAATAGAGATCGGCAATTACTCCAGAAGCAGGAGCAGCCTGAAGATCGAAGATGATCCGGAGATGCTTATAAAGAACAAGAAGAACTCCGACATGAAGGTACCGGTAAACAACCGCAGCAAGAGCGAAGGCAAAGCCAAGGCCAAGGAAGAAAAGACTCCGGCAGTAGGTGCCGATACTTTGAATTATAAAGTCGAATCCATCAAGGTAAACGAAAAGGGGGATACGAAACATGAGCGAAAATAAGAATGTTAAGAACCCTCAGGAAAAACTGGATACTGCCAGAAAGATAGCCGATAAGTCCAAGAACAGCGGTTTCTTTGAAACGCTGGAAGAAGCGGTCGTCAGAGCGTTCAGATGGATATCATCGGTGATCGACCGCGTGTTCTTCACCAAGAGCTACGCCGTCATCTTCTCGCTTGTTCTGGCCTGTCTTCTGTATTTTGTCGTCAACTTCAATGACGATACCTTTTCATCCACTCTCTCCAGTTCCAAGACCATCAACAACGTCTCGGTAACTGCCAGATACAACTCCGAATCATTTGAAGCCACCGGTATTCCTGTGAGCTGCGACATCACCTTCACCGGCGATGCCGCCAACGTCAACAATGCCGCTTCCAAGAACGGCTATTGCCTGATCAACATGGAAGGCTATACTGAAGGTACGCATATGGTCGACCTGGTAGCTACGGGCTACGGCGACAACGTCAATGCGATCGTCGTTCCTAGCCAGGCTCAGGTTACCTTAAAGAGAAAGACGACGGCTCAGTTCGATCTGTCCTATGATTTCGTCAACAAGAATGCCCTTGATTCCAAATATATCCTGGGAATACCGGAATTTGAAAACGGTACTTCCAAGGTCAACATCAGGGCATCCCAGGATACCCTTAATTCCATCGCACTGGTCAAGGCGCTGATCGACGTATCCGGACAGTCCACGGATTTTGAAGTCGAGGCACCGTTAGTCGCCTACAACTCCCAGGGTCAGATGGTCGATGCCGAGATCGTACCTAGTTCCGTAAAAGCCAAGGTATCGATCACGTCACCGCACAAGTCCGTACCGATCAAGCTCAACATCACCGGCGATGCTCCGATCGGCTTTGCGCTGGAGAGCGTCAGCATGGATCACCAGACCACGGAGATCTACGCCAGCGAATCGATACTGGCCAACGTGGATGAAGTAAGCGTCAACCTCGATCTTTCGACCGTGGCCTCCGATGCCGAGATCATCCTGCCGGTAGTATTGCCTGCGGGCGTCAATTCCTCCGATGTGACGATGGTCAATCTGAAGGTAACTCTCGGAAGCGCCGTATCCAAGACCATCGACAACATCACCATCAATTCCATCAACAACGACAACGGCTACGGCGTAAGCTATGCCGATACCTTAAGCGTATCAGTCATCGTTACCGGTACACAGTCCAATATCGACCAGGTCAAGGCCAGCGATTTCTATGTCTATATCGACTTCAAGAATATCCAGGAACCTGGTACCTACGATCTGCCGGTACAGGTCACCAACAATTCAGACGCCTACGTTTCAGTGGAAGTAAATCCTAAGAACCTTAATATAACTTTAGTAAGTCAGGAGTAGCAATAATGGGAAAGTATTTTGGTACAGACGGTATCAGAGGTGAAGCCAACCTCACTTTAAGCAGTGAGATCGCCTACAATGTCGGCCGTTTCATTGGCAACTACTACGCAAAAAACGGCAACAGAAAGATCGTCATGGGCAAGGATACGAGATTATCCAGTTCCATGTTCGAAAGCCTGCTGGCTGCCGGCATATCCGGATCGGGCTGTGATGTCTATGAACTGGGTTATGTATCCACGCCGTGTCTGGCGTATATAACGATGCTGGATCAGTTCGACTGCGGTGTCATGATCTCCGCATCCCACAATCCGTATACCGACAACGGCATCAAGATCTTCGGCAACAACGGCATCAAGTCCCAGGACGACTTTGAACTGCTGATCGAAGCCTATATCGACAAGCCGGAAGGCATCGAATTCGCCACCAAGGACAATATCGGCAAGATCATCGAATACAAGGAAGGACTGGAGAAATACAAGGACTGGATCAAGGGTCTTTATCCGGCATCTCTTGAAGGATCCAAGGTCCTTATCGACTGTGCCAACGGTTCCAATACCTATGCGGCCGAAGACGTGCTTAAGGATCTCGGCTGCAAGGTGGCGGTCATCAATGACGTGCCTAACGGCATCAACATCAATAGAGGCTGCGGTTCCACGCACCTGGAGATGCTGAAGGAAGAAGTCACCAAAAGCGATTATGATATCGGCCTTGCGTTTGACGGCGATGCCGACAGAGTGCTGGCCGTAAATCCGAAAGGCGAAGAAAGAAACGGCGACTACATCATGTATATCCTCTCCAAGTATCTTAAGGAAAAGGGAGAGATGACCAACGATACCCTGGTAGTTACCGGCTATTCCAATGTCGGTCTGCATAAGGCTTTAAAGGCCATCGGCCTTAAGACCGATGTCGTCAACAACGGCGACAAGTACGTGCTGGAATCGATGCTGAAGAACGACTTCGCCCTGGGCGGCGAACAGTCCGGTCACATCATCATCAAGAAGGACTGCAACTTCGGTGACGGCTTGAAGACGGCGATATGTCTCCTTAATGCTCTTAAGCATTTCGGGCAGAACATCGATGAAGCCTCCAAAGAACTGCACATCTATCCGCAGCTGCAGGTAAACCAGAAGGTCAGCGACAAGAAGAAAGCCATGGAGGATCCGGAGATCCTGGCCAGAGTCGAAGAAATAAGGAAAAAGCTCGATGGCAACGGTCAGATCCTGGTAAGAGCCAGCGGCACGGAGAATCTCGTCAGGGTCATGGTGGAATCGGAAAGCGATGAGCTGTGCAAGGAATATGTCTACGAGATAATCGATATGATAAAGGATAAGGGTCTGGCCGTATAAGCCGGACCTTTTATTATGTCCTTTCATATGGGGTATAATGGAAATATGAAAAAGATAATCAATGTCGTTGAAGATGAAAAGGACCTGAATGAACTGGTCAAAAGATATCTGGAAAAGGAAGGATATGTGGTCAATTCCTACCTGACCTTTGATGAGGCTTATGCCCACATGGATGATGAAGTGGACTTATGGATACTTGATATCATGCTGGACGACAAGAGCGGTTTTGATCTGATCGAGGAGATAAAGAACCGCAATGCCGATATGCCGGTCATCTTCATGTCGGCAAGAGACAAGGAATTCGACAGGATCATCGGTCTGGAAAAGGGCAGTGACGACTATATCACGAAGCCTTTCTCTCCTAAGGAGATGGTCTTAAGAGTAAACAACATTATAAAAAGAGTCTACAAGGAAGACACCAAGATAGAAGTAGACGGTTATGAGATAGATGAGAATAAGCGTATCGTCTTTGAGAACGGCAAGCCGATCGATCTGACGACCAAGGAATTCGATCTGCTGATGCTGTTCGTCAAGAACAAGGGTACGGCCTTTTTACGGGAACAGATCCTTGAGAAGGTCTGGGAAGACAACTATTTCGGATCGGACAGAGTCGTTGACGATACGATGAGAAGACTCAGGAAGAAGCTTCCTAACATCAACATTCAGACCATCTACGGCTTCGGTTATCGTTTGGGTTAATGAAAAGAATAAGGATCTGGATAAACAGTTTTACGCTGATACAGCAGTACATCGTAGTGACCTTTCTGGCCCTCTTTCTTTTTATAGTGTTCATCTTCCAGTCCCTCAATTCCAACATCGATGACTTTACCAATCAGCAGATGTATTCCTATCTCCATGCGTCCCAGGAGCAGTATATAGATGCTATCGGTACGGGCATCCAATATGAGGATTCCAACGTCTATCAGTATCTCTACTCTACCAGGACCAATGATTATGTTCAGGAAGTCAAGGAAGAAGTAAAGTATGTCTTTGACGCGATCAATCCGGTGATCGAAGGGGAAAGAGAAGACGGAGTGCTCAATATCGGCGACAAGAGCATCGCCTATTCCGTCAAGAAGTTCGGCAAGAACTTCGTGGTATCGATATTAAGAGACGAATACCGTTCGGGCTTCAAGAGCGCCCTGGTAAGTGCGGTAGCCAATACATCCATAATCGCCGTAAGTGTCGTCTTCGTGCTGCTGATGATCTGGGTCTATTCGCTGATAAGACCGCTGGATCTGATACGGAACTACATCCAGAAGATCAGGAACAACGAAAACGATACGCTCAACATAAAACGTAACGATGAGATCGGTGAAGTGGCGGAAGCCCTGGTGACCATGAATGAGGAGCTGAAGAAACAGCAGCGCATCAGGGAAGAGATGATCCAGAACATTTCCCATGATCTGAAGACTCCGATCGCTACCATCAAGTCCTATTCCGAAAGCATCAAGGACGGCATCTATCCGTATGGTACTCTGGAGAAGAGCGTCGATGTCATCTCCGAACATGCGGACAGACTGGAAAAGAAGGTCTATTCCCTCATCACCTACAACAAGTTCGGCTACCTGGAAGATAACAGCGAAGGCGATAATCTCTACATGCCGGATGTCATCGCCAAGGCCATCGTTTCCTGTCAGGTGCTCAGAAATGACGTCGAGATCATCGCTGACGACATCAAGGACGACGTCTACTTCCACGGTGAAGAAGAAGCCTGGAGGACGGTCGTGGAAAACCTGCTGGACAATGCCCTCAGATATGCCAAATCAAAGATCGTCATCACCTTATTCGATGACGTACTTGAAGTATACAACGACGGTGAACTGATGGATCAGGACAGGATCGAAAAACTCTTCAAGCCTTATCAGAAGGGCACCAAGGGCAATTTCGGTCTGGGCCTGTCCATCATCAAGAAGGTCTGTGATACCTACGGCTACAACGTCGTCGGTGAAAACAAGAATGACGGCGTGGTCTTCCGTATTTACCGCAACAAGCCAAGTAAAAGCGATTCAAGAAAGAATATAGTATAATCATTCTATGAGCTTTTTGAAGATCGGTGAACTGAATATCTATTATGAAAAAAGCGGCAGGAAGGGCAGACCCGTCCTTCTTTTGCATGGCTGGGGACAGAACAGCAGTATGATGGCCTATATGGCCGAGTTCCTTTCCAAGCATTTCAGAGTATACAATCTCGACTTCCCGGGCTTTGGTCAGAGCGATGAACCGAAAGAGGTCTGGGGCGTTGAAGAATATACGGATCTCATAAAGAAGTTTGCGGATCATTGGAAGATCGAAGAGCCGATCATCATCGGCCATTCCTTCGGCTGCAGAGTCGCGCTTATGTATGCCCACAGATATCCGGTCCACAAGATGGTGCTGACCGGAGCCGCCGGCATCAGACCGAAAAGGTCCTTCGACTACTATATAAGAGTCTATACCTATAAACTGGGAAAGAAGCTTTTAAGCATCAACGGTCTAGAACAGTATAAGGAAAAATTCATGAAGAACGCCGGCAGTGAGGACTATAAGAACACCAGCGGTGTCATGAGGCAGTCTTTCATCAAGATCGTAAACGAAGACCTGAGGCCGTTATTAAAGGATATAGATACCCCGACGTTACTGGTCTGGGGAGAAAAGGATGAGGCGGTACCGCTTGAAGCCGGCAGACAGATGGAAAAGGAGCTTAAGAACGGCGTACTGGTCGTCTTTGAAGGTGACGATCACTTCGCATATTTCCATCAGGCTGACCGTTTCAACAGGGTACTCGATGCCTACCTGAAGGAAGACTACTGATGAATAATACAGGTTCAGCATTTGGAATAATACTGCTTTTAATGATAAGCCACTTATCATTATCTTTCGTCTATGCCAAGAACGCTCTGCACATGTTCCAGCAGAACCGTTATGAGCTTTACCGCTATACGAAGTGGCTTTTCAATAAAAACAATTTCAGGATCTCGCTGACATTCCTGTATGTCGTGATCCTTCTGGTCATGAGACTGCTGTTCAGAAAAGGCGGTCTTATCCTGAACATTCTGATCACGGTCGTCTTTGCGGTGATCCTGATCTATAAGGAAATGAATAAGGAGTATATCAAACCGCTGGTACTGACGGGCAGAGTCAAAAGACAGATCGCCGTCTTTTCGGTACTGCTGTTTGTCGCGACCTTAATTACCGTAAGAGTTTTTAATTATCCGTTAAGAGGAATACTCAGCATCGCTCTGCCTTATCTGCTTATCTATCCGATGGCCCTGATCACTTCGCCGATCGAAGAAGCCGTCAAGAAGAAATACGAGAATGAAGCCAGGGAGATCCTTAAAGGCTATGACGATCTGATAAAGATCGGCATTACCGGATCCTATGGCAAGACCACGACCAAGAACGTCATCAAGGACATCATATCCGAGAAATACTATACGCTAATCACTCCGGCTTCCTATAATACCCCGATGGGCATCACCAGGACCATCCGTGAACATTTCAAGCCTATCTATGAGGTCTTCGTCTGCGAGATGGGTGCCGACCATGTGGGCGAGATAAGCTATCTGATGGACTTCGTGAAACCGAAATACGGCATCGTCACTTCGATCGGCCCGCAGCACCTCAATACCTTCGGTTCCCAGGAAAACATCATCAGGGAAAAAATGCAGGAGATAGAACTGCTGCCGGCAGACGGCGTAGGCATCATCAACATCGACAACGAATACATCAGAGACTATAAGATAGAAAATAAATGCAAGATCGTTACCGTCGGCATCAAGAACAAGGATGCGGACTATACGGCAACGGACATCGAATATACGAAGAAGGGTTCTTCCTTCAAGGTGAAGATCGGCAAGTCTGCCGTTAAATTCACCACCGTCCTTTTAGGTGAACACAATATCATGAACGTTCTGTGTGGTATAGCCTTAGCCAGGGAACTGGGCATGAGCGTGAAGGAGATCCAGAAAGGCGTCAGCAGCATCAGTCAGGTCGAACACCGTCTGGAGATCAAGGACATTAACGGCTTCACCTTCATCGACAATGCTTTCAATTCCAACCCGGTAGGCTGCAAGTATGCCCTGGACGTCTTAAGCATGATGGACGGCAAGCGCATCATCGTCACTCCGGGTCTGATCGATCTGGGCAAGGAAGAGAACGAAGACAATTACGAATTCGGCAGATACATGAAAGACAGAGCCGATTTCGTGATCCTGGTAGGTGAGAAGAACTCCGCCTACGTCCGTAAAGGGGCTCTTGAAAGCGGCTTTGACGAAGGCTGTATCCTGACGGTAAACAGTGTCAGAGAAGCCTTTAATTACGTCTATACGCATTTCTCAAAAAAGGATACGATACTCCTGGAAAATGACCTTCCGGATGCCTTCCTACATTAGATAATCCGTAAAAACTAATTGAGGTATAATATTTGTATGAAACTGAATGTTGCAGTATTTATGGGCGGCCAGTCCTGTGAACATGAAATATCATGTATAACGGCCAACCAGGCTCTTAAAGCCCTGGACAATGAAAAATACGAAATAATACCGGTCTATGTGGCCAAAAACAGCGATCTCTATACCGGAGAAAAACTTTTTGAACTGAAGAACTACTATGATCTTGATGCCTTATGCAAGGATCTTGACAAGGTCTGTCTTTATAAGGACGGCAACAAGACCTACATCAGGCCGATCAAAGGCTTCTTTGCGAAGGCTCAGCCGATCGACGTGGCCTTTTTAGCCATGCACGGTACGGGCGGTGAAGACGGATCCCTCCAGGGATTCCTGGAACTGATGGATATCCCTTATACTTCCAGTAACGTACTGGGCTCGGCTATCGGCCAGGACAAGGTCATCATGAAGGAAGTGCTGGAAATGGAAGACGTTCCGCAGCTTCCGTGGTTCTATGTCTTCTCCAATGAGATAGAAGATAATATCAGGGAAATAGAAGAGACCGCCAAGGAGATCTCCTATCCGCTGATCATCAAGCCGGCCAATCTGGGTTCCAGCATCGGCATCGAGATCGTTCATAAGAAGAGCGAGCTCCTGCCTAAACTCAAGGAATGTGCCAGGTACGATTCCAAGCTGGTGATCGAAAAGATGGTCACCAACCTGAAGGAAGTGAACATCTCCGTCATGGGCAACGTCTATGATCCTAAACTGAGTGCCATCGAAGAAGTGATGAAGAATGACGAACTGCTGTCATTCAAGGATAAATATGAATCGGGAGGCGCCAAGAAGGGTCCGGCCAAAAAGGTACCGGGTGCTTCCAAGGGCATGGCCTCCACTTCCCGCAAGATACCTGCCAGACTGACGAAGAAGCAGGAAGAGACCGTCAGAGAGAATGCCGTTAAGGCTTTCAGAGGTCTCAATGCCAACGGTGTCGTCCGTATCGACTACATCATCGACGGTGATACGGGCAAGGTCTATGTGAATGAGATAAACTCTATTCCGGGTTCTTTGGCTTTCTATTTATGGAAGGAAGTCGGAGTAGATTTCAGCAAGGAATGTGATATATTGATAGACAATGCGCTTAAGATGTATCGGGAAAAGAAGAAAATGACCAGGTCATTCGATACCAATATCTTAAGTAACTACAAGGAGGGTTAAATATGTCTACACCGCACAATCAAGCCAGTATGGGCGATATCGCAAAAGTAGTCTTAATGCCGGGAGATCCGTTACGTGCCAAATTCATAGCTGAAACGTTCCTGGAGAATCCGGTACAGTTCAATTCCACCAGAAACATGTTTGGATATACCGGAACCTATAAAGGCAAAAAGGTATCCGTAATGGGATCCGGCATGGGCATTCCTTCTCTGGGAATCTATGCCTATGAGCTTTATAACTTCTACGGCGTGGAAGCCATCATCCGTATCGGTACCGCCGGTTCCTACAAGGAAGAAGTAAACATCTACGATGTCTGTGTAGCTGATTCTTCCTATTCCGAGTCTTCCTTTGCGAAGACGATGTCCGGGGACGATGTCCATGTGGCTTATCCGAGTGAAGAGTTCAACGAACTGATCTTCAAGGCTGCCGAAGAGCTCAACATCCCTTATCATAAGGGACGCTTCCATTCCGGCGATGTCTTCTATCATACCGAGACTTCCAACTATCTTGAAGAAGTAAAGAAGAACGACTGCATCCTGGCTGAAATGGAAAGCTTCGGTCTCTTCCATACTGCCAAGGTATCCGGCAAGAAAGCCGCCAGCATCTGTACCATTTCCGATTCCCTGGTAACTCATCAGGAAACTACGGCCGAAGAAAGACAGACGGCCTTCACCAACATGATGAAGATCGCTCTGGAAGCAGCTATTGCCTATGAATAGCGGCAAGAAACTGCTGGTAATTCTCTTAGTAATATTTCTGGTACTGATGACCGTACTGCCGTTTGCGCAGTATCTGATAAGAAGATGAAAAAGCTATTGATAGTGTTATGCGCACTCCTTTTATGCGGATGTGCGACCAAGCAGTATAAGGATCTCGGTTATTCTGCGGAAGAAGCCAGAAAGATCGTAAGTCTGAAGGAAGACAGTCAGGCTTATTTCAGCGAGTACAGTGATACGCTGGCAGCCCTGCTCAACGATGAAGGATTCAGGGAAGATAAGCTCAAGACCTATTTTAAGTATCTGGATATCTTCAGTACCGGTCAGCTCATAGAGCTGGCAAACGATGAAGTCATCACCCTGGACAACTATGACAGGGTGAAGAACCTGACGGAACTTGACGAATTCATGATCGACAACATCAGGGAGTATCTGAAA
Organism: Erysipelotrichaceae bacterium; assembly: GCA_017431825.1. GTDB lineage: Bacteria > Bacillota_I > Bacilli_A > Erysipelotrichales > Erysipelotrichaceae > Colivicinus. Next base: position 21,121 of record JAFRKI010000015.1, read on the forward strand.
CTGACACCAAGATTCGATGATGAGATCCTTGTCTACCTTGTCAACAACGACATGATGGATTCCTATGAGAAGGTAATGAAACTGGCCAGCGATCCGATGTTTACGCTGGACAATCTCGATATCTATCTGGAGCATTTTGATGAGAAAAGCAATATCCGTGATCTGATCGAATACATCAATTCCAAAGCCTATCTCCCTTTCTATACCGATGAGGAAAGAGCCGATGTCGAAAAGTACGGCTACTACGTACTTGTAAACAAGTACTACAAGCTGGATGCCGATTATGCGCCTGATGATCTGGTAAACGTCGAATCAAAATACGGCAGAGGAAAGTTCCGTAAGGACGCCTATGAGGCCTATAAGAAGATGCAGGACGATGCGGCAGCAGACGGCATCTACTTCTACATCATCTCTCCTTACCGTTCCTATGACCATCAGTACAGCCTGTATCACCGATATCTGGCCAACGATACGCAAGCCAATGTCGATACCTATTCCGCAAGACCTGGCAATTCCGAACATCAGCTTGGTCTGGCTGCAGACATCATGAGTTCGGGATACGACTTCGGTACCTTCTACATGGCGCCGGCCGCCAAATGGCTGCAGGACAACGCCTACAAGTACGGATTCATCTTCAGGTATCCTGAAAGCAAGATCGACATCACGGGATACAAGTATGAACCGTGGCATTACCGCTATGTGGGAGACATTGCGGAAGACGTATACAAGAGCGGTGTAACTTACGACGAATACTTTGAGAAGTATATCAAGTAAGCAGATATAACAGATAATAATGAAACCACATGTCTATGGATATGTGGTTTTTATCAGGCTTAAACTGTAAAGCCTTAATTGCAGGCAGGGAGAGATGTTATATAATTCTATTAGAAGGAAGTTGTTTATATGAATGGTTCATCATTTGTTTTTGTTAGCCTAATAATCGCAACTATACTTTCAGCGGTTTTTTATTACGCAAGAAATAATTATTATAAAGGAAGAGGCCAAGATGTGCCTTATACCAAAAATGGTTTTTCAATTAAATACCATTATTTTGTTTGGTATTTTTTGATCCCTTTATTAGTTGTTTTCTGGCTTCTTGATTATGCCTCTTCAATAGAAACCCTTAATTATTTCCCATATAACCTGTTGTTATCAGTTGATTTTGTCGACGCTGTTCTTTTGATTGTTTCGTTTATTGGGTTCTTTAAATATGCGAAATATGCTTGGAGTTGTTTAATTTGTGCTTTTGTATCAAACGCAATTGTATTTTCTGTTGTATATATACTTAGCATCTTTAACAATGGCCAAATTGATTGGGTATCATTAATTGGCGTTATAGTTATAAGGATTTTATTTATCAGAGTTCTAACGATAGTTTACTATTATAAAAGGCGTTCTTTGTTTACCTATCAAAAGAAAGCAAAAAAGGATGATTATGCAAAATCTTCTGAAAACCTTAATGAAATAGTAAACGAAAAAACTCCTAGCGAAGCATCGTTTAAGAGCATGATTCAATTAGAAACCGATCAAACGCGATACTGTGAAGTGTGTGGAGAAATAATCACCGGAGGATCACTTTTCTGTCGGAGATGTGGCACAAGAGTTAACGAACAAGTAGCAAAGAAATGTAACGATTGTGGAAGGATATTATCGGGGAAAAACCTTTATTGCGAATATTGTGGGTCCAGCAATATAGAAGACTATATTGAGACGGCGGCCATCAAGACAAACGCAATAAAAAAGTGTGCAAATTGTGGCAAAGAGCTTCCTGATGATTCTGTATTCTGCCAGTATTGTGGAAGCAAAACTCTTATCAATATAGAAATGCCGGATCCTAGTAAAGGCCAATCGATTAATATGCGATTGAATCCAAATGAAAGAATTGAAGTGAATGCAAATATATATCAGGATACAGGCATTAACAACACCATCAAAGAAACAAATAAACAAAACTGTGCTATTGAAATCGATATTAATAACGATGCAAGTTTTCAACAGTGCAAATACTGTGGATATAAACTTTATCCCGGAACGGAAGTCTGTCTTAACTGCAAAAGAAGGGTTAGCGATGGAAAAAAAGTTGGACTACCAACTCCAATAACGCATTATATTTATGAAGACGAACCCGTTAAACAAAGAACGAGTATAAACAAAAAGAAAATCATACTATTCTTATCAACAATAATCGTCCTGCTAGTATTGCTATTCCCAGTATGCTTCAAGTCTATAGTAAAAAGAGTTATAATCCCAAATCAAAATGTTTACATCGACTTTCATTTAACGAATGATACTTTTGTTATAAATGATGATTCTACAAATATAGTTATTTATGCTAGAGGATACAATTCCATCAATTATACATTCATAGGACTTGGTGTTGATGTAGATTATAATGAAACTTTAAGCTCGAACAATTATTATTGTTGGACTATAGAACGAAACAAACTTGGATTCGGAATAGTTATTTTTTCTAATGATAAAAATGATAAAGAGATTAAATTATATGTAGGTAATTAATAATTAATTATGTTGACATAGAATAAATCTTTCCATTATAACCAAATATAAAAATATAAGAATAATCACATATTACCTAATATGTGATTTTATATGGCCATAAACGACTGGATAATTGCAGGTCGCGAGAGATGTTATATAATTTGACTGTATAAACGAAACATAAAAAGGAGCAGCATATGAGAAAATGTAAAGATTGCGGTAGGACACTTCCTGAAGGTTCGCTGTTCTGCCAGTATTGCGGCAGCAGCAACATCGACAACGGTGAAGAAGCAGAGACCGTAAAGATCGATATAAGCGATGACAGCGACAGTAATCTGGGAACTCTGAATTCCTATTATTCCTATCAGAACGATTATTCGGAAAAGCCTAAAAGAGGCGGCAAGCGCCTTATCATCATCGTACTGATAGCGGCTCTGATCACGGCACTGCTGTTCCCGCTGGGATTCAGGCTGGTCGCCGGAAACATGATCGTTCCTAATCAGACGAAGTATGAAGACTTCTATCCGCTGTTTGACAGATTCAGCACTACCGGTGACGTCACGGATCTCGTGATTTATGCCAAGGACTGCAATTCCCTTAATTATTCCGTATGGGGCTTCGGATATTATCTCGAATATGACCACAAAGACGGCGACTATTTCTACTGGACCATATATAAGGAAAAACTGGGCTTCGGTCTCATCGTTTTCTCGGACCCTTATGATATTTGTGAGATCAAATTCTATGTCGGAAGCTGACGTTTAAGCTGTTTTTCTAATCATATAGACACTTTAAGAACTTGTGTTATAATAGATGAGCGAATAGAAAACTTACTATTCCTTGCCCGGCAACGGGCCGTTAGTCCAGAAGGAGGTTAAACAATGAAACAGTATGAGACTATGTATATCATCAAGTCTTCTTTAGACGACGCCGCCAAGAACGCGCTCGTCGAAGAACTGCATGGGATCATCCTCAGACATGGTGGAAAGATCGACAATGTAGATGACTGGGGATTACGTGATTTTGCGTATGAAATTGATGGTATGACCAAGGGTTATTATGTTGTGACGACTTACACCATTGATACTGACGGTTTGAATGAATTCAAGCGTCTGTTAGGCATCAATGCCGATGTCATCAGAGACATGACGATCAATACCGAAGAAAAGGCTGGTAAGTAACATGATCAACAAAGTGGTACTGGTAGGAAGACTTACCAAGGACATTGAACTGAGAAAGACCAATTCCAATATCTCTACCTGTACTTTTACCCTGGCCTGCAACCGCCGCTTTGCGAACGCCCAGAACGGGGGCCCGACTGCCGACTTTATTAACTGTGTTGCATGGAGGCAATCGGCAGATTTCCTGGCCCAGTATGCTTCCAAGGGTTCGATCGTAGGCGTTGAAGGCCGGATCACTACCAGAAACTATGATGGCCCTAACGGTAAAGTCTATGTGACGGAAGTCACTTGCGACAACGTTCAGCTCATCGGCAGCAGCAACAGAACTGCTCCTGTCCAGAACGTTGCCCCGAGTTCCAACCAGACCTTTACACCGAGCAACGAGGCATCATATTCCGAGAATGACTTTGAAGACGAATTCTCCAATACGCCGTCACTCGATATTTCCAGTGACGACCTGCCGTTTTATTAATAAGAAAGGAAGTTATTATGGCTTTTAGAAAACAGAGAGGCGGATATAAGAAGGTCTGTTACATCACCAAGAACAAGATCACCTATATTGACTATAAAGATGTAGAATTACTCAAGAAATTCATCAGCGCTAACGGTAAGATCACTCCAAGAAGAGTTACCGGTACCAGTGCCAAGTATCAGAGAATGCTGACTACGGCTATCAAGAGAGCCAGACAGATGGCTCTGCTGCCTTACATCGCTGATTAATCACAACAGCCTCCGTACTTTTTAGGGAGGCTTTCTTTATATGAACAAGACCAAGAAACTAACACAGGGGGCCATGCTGCTGGCGATAGTCGGAGCAGTGATGCTTATCGACCGTCAGATCGGTTTTCTCTTTGAATACATCATCTTCATGGTGGCCCCGGTAGTCATCGTCATCTATACCGTAATGTATTCCCTGAAAGACGGAGGCATCCTTTGTTTCGGACTGATGGTCCTGGGGATCCTTTTCGGTTCCACCAGCGCCTATGTCTACATGCCTTTGTCGATAATCGTGGGACTGGGTCTGGGTATCTGCATAAAGAAGGAACTTAACCGGAACATCCTTCTTCTGGTGACGATGATCCTTTACATACTGGGAGAAGTGATCATCACCTTTGCGGTCATGCCGATACTGGGCATCGATCTGGCAGCCCAGATGAACGAACTGAGCGCTGCCCTTACCGAATACGGAATGATGGATTCCCTTTCCCTTATCAGCAATAATGTTTCCACATTACTGGTAGTCGTCTATGTGGCTTCGGTCATCATTACCGGCGCCCTGGAAGGCTTCTTTACCTATTTTGTGTCATTAATACTGCTGAAAAGACTTAAAATTAAAGATATAGGAGTAAGCAACGCCTTAGACCTCAGGATGTCGCCGGCCATGGCTTACATCCTGTTCGTGCTGTCCATAGGCATGTTCGTACTGGGCAGGGTGCCGGTCATGCTGGAGAAGTATGAGATGCTTTACTATATCCTGATCTGCATCTCCTTCATGGCTACCATCGCCCTGTTCTATTACGGATATATCTTTGCGACCATTTATCTCAAGCTGTTCTTCGGCAAGAAGTCGGTGTTCTTCCTGATCCTGCTTGTCATCTTCCTGTTCCCGACATCGTATCTGGTACTGATGATTGTGGGCTTCCTTTACGGAGCCGGACCTTTAAGAAGAGTGCTCGAAGACAAGATGGAACTGGCAAGACAGATCGAAAAGGAAAGACAGCTGAGAAAGAAAGAGCAGGAAAACAGAGAGTCGGATACGGATGAAAAGAAACAGTAGAATAATCGCTGCAGTGATCGTTATCTTCCTGCTGCTGGCAGCAGCAGTTGCCGTCAGTTTTTTCGTATTGCATGAATACAACTATCTGGCACTGATCGTGCTGCTCGTGTCCTTCGTATCGGTCATCATCCTTTATATCGTGCAGACCAATTACCACAAGGTGCTTTCCGATGACATCGAAAGCAGCATTTCCTCTTCGATGTCTGAAGCTCTTAAAGAAGGAGAAATGGGCATCCTTGTCTATAACGAAGAATACGAGATCACCTGGCTGTCGGCCATGTTCTACGAAAAGCAGATCAACAGAGTAGGTGAAAAAGTCCTGGTCTGGCTGCCGGAACTGCAGGATCTTCTCAGCGGCAAAGCCGAAAGAACGGTCGTAGTGATCAACGAAGACAAGTATGAAGTATCCAAGAAGGACGATGCCTATGTCCTGTTCTTCAAGGACATCTCCAAGGAATACGACCTGGAGAAGGAAGTAAATGACAAGGCCTATGTACTGGGCCTGGTGAACTTTGACAATTTTGATGAGGCCAGTCTCAATGAGAACGATGTCGCCTACATCAATTCCAATATAAGAGTACCGGTCCTGGAGTATTTCCGGAAGTTCGGTATCGTCTTCAAGACTCTGAGAAACAACCGTCTGCAGCTGATCCTTAATGATAGGATCTACCATAAGCTGCTGGATGACCGTTTCTCGATCCTGAACAAGGTCCGAAGGGAGGCCAAAGCCGAAGACATGGACGTTACCCTGTCGATGGCTTTTGCGTACGGTTCCGATGATCTTACCGAACTTGATGAAGTAGCCAGCGGCCTTCTCGAAATAGCCGAGACCCGAGGCGGTGACCAGGTAGTCACCAGAAAGATCGGCGATGAGGCCATCTTCTACGGCGGGTCGAGCGAAGCCAGGGAAAGACAGTCCAAGGTCAAGATCAGGGTCGTTGCGAATACCATAAGAAGGATGATCAACGATGCCAGCAACGTGATGATCGTCGGTCATATCGATGCGGACGGCGACTGTATCGGTTCTGCCTTAGCCATGTCCCTTATCGTCAGGACCATGCATAAGGACACCTATATCGTACTGAAGAACAGCAAGATCGAGCCGATGATCCATGACGTGCTGGTCAGATACAATCCGGTGCTCTCGGAAAGACACAGCTTCGTTACGGAAAGCGAAGCCATCAGTCATCTTGACGACGATTCACTGGTCATCATGGTGGACCATCATGCGGCTGCCAATTCCAGCTGCAGGGAACTGCTCAAGGCGGCTAAGAACATCGTGATCATCGATCATCACCGCCGTAGAGCGGATCTTGATGTCGATGCGAGCTTCCTGTACGTGGAAGCCGGAGCCAGTTCCGCTACCGAACTGGTGGTCGAGATGTTCCCTTACTTCTCAAGGAACATCGATATCGTCAGGGAAGAAGCCAATATCATGTATATAGGCTTACTTATAGATACCAATCATTTCCGTTCCCGTGTGAACAGCCGGACCTTCGATGTCGCCAGAACGCTCAAGCAGTACGGCGCCGATTCGGCTGAATGCGAGGAACTGATCGAAGAGCCTTACGAGATGACCAAGAAGCGTTATGAGATCCTGGCCCAGGCTAAGCGTTTCCGTGACAACATCATGATCGCCAACATGAAGGAAAGCTATCCGCGTTCGGTTGCTTCGCAGGCCGTAGATATCATGATCGACATCAAGGAGATCGACTGCGCCTTCGTCATCTGGAAGATCAGCAGCAACGAAGTGGCCGTAAGCGCCCGCAGCAAGGGCAATATCAACGTCCAGGTAATTCTGGAGAAATTGGGCGGCGGCGGTCATATGACGGCAGCCGGTCTGCAGACGAAGGAATACAGCCAGGACGAACTGTATAATAAACTGTTAGATGCGTTGAACGAATATCTGGAAAGTGTGGAAAAAGATGAAAGTGATACTGCTTAGTGACGTAAAGAAACTCGGCAAGAAGGGTGACGTCAAGGAAGTTGCCGACGGCTATGCCAAGAACTTCCTGTTCCCCAGAAAGCTTGCCGTACAAGCTTCCGAATCCGCCAGCAAGGTCCTGGAAAAGGAAAACGATGAAAAGGCCAGGCAGGCTGAGATCGATATGGAAGCAGCCAACAAGATCAAAGAAAGACTGAAAGACCTGAAACTGGAATTCCTGGTCAAAGCCAGGGACGGAAAGGTATCAGGAGCCATTTCCAATGCCCGTATCGCCGAGGAACTGGAGAAATACGATATAAAGATCGATAAGAGAAAGATCTTTGAAAACGTGCCCGTATCGGCTTTAGGATCGACGGAAGTCAAGGTCGAGCTTTACAAGGGCATAATTGGTACAATAGAAGTGATCCTCAAGGAAGAATAGTTATGACTCAGAAGAATATTCCTTACAGTATTGAAGCTGAAGAATCCCTGCTGGGAAATATCCTTTTGTATAAGGATGCCATGCAGGAAACGATGGAAGCCGGTATCACCAGTGAAGATTTTTATATTGAGAAACATAAAAGGATCTTCTCCATCATGGCCAACATGTACAACAACAAGGAAAACATCGATACCGTATCCTTAAGCGCCAAACTCAAGGACTTCGATTACTTTGACAAGGTCGGCGGCCTTGAGTATCTGATGAAGCTGACCGATGCCACCATCTCCAATGTCAATACCAAGGAATATATAAGGATCATCAAGAATAAATCCCTGTCAAGGAAGATCATCAAGGCCGGAGAAGAGATAGCGACCGAAGGCTATGACGGATCAGGAAGCATCGATGAACTCTTGGACAGTGCTGAAAAGAAGATACTGGAAATAACCAGGAGCCGGACCGATGCGGACTTCAAGGAAGGAAGCGTGGTCTTCGATGAGGCGATCAAAAGGATCGAAGCCATCGAAGCGGCCGGATCGGCCATAACCGGTGTCAGGAGCCGTTTCTCGGCTCTGGACAACATGACCGCCGGATTCCAGAGAGGCGATCTGATCCTGGTAGCAGCCCGTCCGAGTATGGGCAAGTCCGCACTGGCACTAAACATCGCCATCAATTCCGCGATGGTAAGTCAGGGCGCCTGTGCCATCTTCTCGCTGGAAATGCCGGCTGAACAGATGGCCATGCGTATGTTTTCGGCCAAGGCCAAGGTCGACGGCCAGAAACTGAGAAAAGGACAATTGAACGATTCCGACTGGTCCAAGATAAATGAAGCGGCCCAGGAGCTTAAGCATCAGAAGTTCTTCATCGACGACACTCCGGGCATCAAGGTCAGCGACATGTATGCCAAGTGCCGTAAGCTGAAGAATGACCACGGACTCTATCTGGTCATCGTCGACTATATCCAGCTCATCCAGGCTACCGGCAAGTCCGAATCAAGACAGCAGGAGGTATCGGAGATATCAAGAAGACTCAAGGCTATGGCCAGGGAACTGGACGTACCGGTCATCGCTTTGTCTCAGCTGTCCCGTAGCGTCGAACAAAGACAGGATAAAAGACCGATGCTTTCGGACTTAAGAGAATCGGGTGCCCTGGAACAGGATGCCGATGTCGTACTGTTCATCTATCGTGAAGAGTACTATAACCGTGAAGAAGAGAACAGCAGCCAGAGAGAAGACGTTGAGATCATCGTCGCCAAGCACCGTAACGGTCCTACCGGCAAATTCACTCTGGCCTTTGAAAAGGGCTACAATGCCTTCTATTCCATCAGCAACAGTTTTGAATAATGAATAAGAAGAATATCCTCATACTGATTATCTGCTTTCTGCTCAGCCTGATCATCGCCTTAGGTGTGCCTTTGGTATTCGGCGAGAGCAAGACGATCAGCGTCGAAGCAAAGACCGATTCCCTGATCGAACAGAAAGTAACGGGATATTCGGACCATAAGATAACCTACAGCAAGCTTTACTATAACGGTACCCTGCTGGGTACCATTACCGACCTTGACCGGATCTATGAGGGTATCGAAGAAGAATACCGCAACTATGAAGACCGCTTCCCGGATACGGTTTTGGGCTTAAGCGAAGATCTATACATAGTACAGGAAGATACCTTCAACGTCGTTGAAAACAAGGACGAAGAGATACTGCGCTATCTTATCAGCAACAATCTTTTAGGTGTCAAGACCAATGCCATCGAGTTTTCGACAGCTTCAGGCATTTATGACATCATCTACGTCAATAATCTTGACGATTTCTATACGGCCAGGGATCAGTTCCTGCTTAATTTCATATCCGAAGACGTACTCGATTCCTTAAGGAACAATGAGGAGATATCCGAACCAAGCGATTTCGGCACTAAAGATATGAATCTAAGTATCGAAGAGACCATGACTTTTACTGAGGCTTTCGTTTCTCCAAGCGAGATCTTCACCAGCCGCAACGAGATATACAACTACCTCTGTTACGGACGCAACAGTGAAAGACAGTACTATGAGACCGTGGAGGGCGATACCCTGGCAGGTGTCGGCTACCGTTTCCAGAACATGTCTCCTAGACAGCTGATGATGCTGAACCCGGACATCATCTATTCCGAGGATCAGGTGCTGGGCGTAGGCACGATGCTGAACGTTACCTATTTCTCAAGTCCGATAACGGTCGTCGTCACCAAGAACCGTCTGGCTCAGGAAACCATCAATCCGGAGAACCCGGTCTACAGAACCGATCCGAATCTGCCTACCGGTTCCCTGGTCATAGAAGTCAAGGAAGAAAACGGTCTGAAGAACGTTCTTTATGAAGAGACCTGGGTAAACGGCGTACTGCAGACCGGCAGCGCCAAATCCAGCGTCGTCGTTAAAGAGCCGGTCCAGGGCGTCATCGTCGTAGGAACCATGAAGGTACCTAACGTCGGTTCCGGCAACTATATCTGGCCGGTCGACAATCCGCATATCACCTGCGGCTGGGGCTGTTACTATGGCCATACCGGTACCGATATCGTCAACCGTTACAACAAGTACGGACCGATCTATGCGATCGATACCGGCATCGTCGAAACCGCCAGTTACCATTACATCAACGGCAACTACATCGTCATCGATCATGGCGGCGGCATCAAGACCTATTACGGACACTGTTCAGCCATGTATGTGGTACCGGGTCAGACTGTCCAAAGAGGTGAAGTCATCGGCCAGATCGGCAAGACCGGTGTGGCGACCGGTCCGCACGTTCACCTGCATTTCATCATAGACGGCGTCATAACCAACGCCTGCAACTTCATGAACTGCGCTTCCATACAGTGAGGTAAATATGAAGAATAATCGTACTTTATATATCATCATCGCCGTTCTCTGTGTCTGGGTACTGGTACTCAGCGTGGCGGTGATCAGAAAAGGACGGGCAGTACTGCCAAACGAAATAAGTGAATACAACGTCAGCGGCTTTTCGACTGACTTAAGCAAGGTCTACGACCAGAACAAGTCTTCCGTCGTTACCGTGGAGCACGGGAGCGAGCTTTCCAGCGGTTTCATCTATGCGAAAAGAGATGATAAAGTCTATATCGTCACCACCTACCACGGCGTCAGCGGCGGCAATGACATCAGCGTCCATTTCAATAACGGCTACCGCATCAGGGCTTCGCTCAAGGACTATGACGTCTTTGCGGATGTGGCTTTACTGGAATGCGAATTCGAATATGAAGTGAAGCCGGTAAGCCTGGGAGACAGCTCCCTGGTTTCGACCGGCGAATTCGTGCTGGGCATCGGCGTAAGGGAAAAGCTCGATTACGACTTCTCATCCCAGTTCGGCATGGTGTCATCAAGATACCGGGAAGTCGAAAACAATATCAGTTTCAGGGGAAGCTACTACAGCTATTATGAAGGACTGATACAGCTCTCCGGCGAATTCTCCAAAGGCTACAGCGGCTGTCCGGTCTTCAACATGAACGGAGAAGCCATCGGCATGATCACGATGGAAGACGGCAGCATCGTCTTTGCGCTGCCGGTCAACGAGATCAGGATCATCGCCGACAGGATGATGGAGGAAGAGGACTATACCAAGCTGCAGCTGGGCACCGGCGGCAGATACATCGCCGATCTGGAGAAATATGAGACCGTCAGCCTCAACATCAACGTGGAGACCATCGACGGCTACTATGTCGAAAGCGTCAGACCGGGCTCTTTGGCTTCCACTTTAGGCATAAACAGAGGTGACATCATCACTTCCATCAACGGTACGGAAATAAAGAACAGCGATGCCATGCTGAAGATCTGCTACTCGGAAATGAATGAGATCGAAGCTGAGATCATCAGAAACGGGGAAAAGATCACCTTAAGAGGAAGCATCAGCAGTGATTAAGCTGGTGTGCGTAGGAAAAGTCAAAGATAAAAACCTTCTGGCTCTTATCGATGATTATAAAAAGAAGATAAACAGTTATCATAAACTGGACATCATTGAAGTTAAGGACGAGCCTATTAAAGACAATGAAAAGGCCGTTTTGGACATTGAAGCACAGCGCCTTCTTGACAGGATAAAGGACGACGAATACGTTATTTTACTTGATCTGCACGGTAAAAGCGTCGATTCGCCTTCTCTGGCGGCTAAAATAGACAGCATATTTATCAGAAACTCCAGGCTGACCTTTGTGATAGGGGGATCTTTAGGCCTGGGAGAAGCCGTCAGAAAACGGGCTGATGAGGCTATAAAGCTCTCTGATCTGACGTTTCTCCATCAGATGACCCGTCTCATCATTCTGGAGCAGATATACCGCAGTTTCAAAATACTTAATAACGAAAATTATCATAAGTAAAAGTATTGCGTAAACGCTTACATTTGATTAAAATATTAGTGTAAGAAAAGGAGATGAGGAAAAATGAAAGAAATTACTGTATTAGTTGTTGACCCTGTAGGTTTACACGCTCGTCCTGCTACAGTAGCTGTAAATGCTGCCAGCAAGTTCAAGAGCGATGTTAAAGTTGCTTTTAACGATAAAGCAGTCAATATGAAATCAATTATGGGTGTTATGTCTCTCGGTATCCCTACACAGTCTGAAATCACTATTTCCTGTGAAGGTGAAGATGAAGAAGAAGCCATTGCTCAGATTGAAGAAATATTGAGAACTCAGAAGGTAATAGCTTAAGAAAGTAAATCTGAATCAGACAGGAGAGGGTGCTCTCCTGTTTTTTTAAAGGAGGAACTTATGTCATATAAGGAAAAATACAATGAATGGCTGCATCATCCTCTGCTGGATGAGAGCTTAAAGGAAGAACTTGCCGGCATGAATGAGAAGGAGATCGAGAATGCCTTCTATACCGATATCGCCTTCGGCACGGCCGGCATGCGTGGAGTCATGGGCGCCGGTACCAACAGGATAAACATCCACACGATCAGAAAGGCTACCCTGGGCTTTGCGAATTATCTCAATGCCAATAACAAGCACAGCATCGCGATCGCTTACGATAACCGCAACAATTCCCGCGATTATGCCTACGACTGCGCAAAGCTGCTGGCTTCAAAAGGCATAAAGACCTATCTCTTTGATTCGTTAAGGCCGACACCGGAACTGTCATTCACCGTAAGATATTACAAATGCGACGGCGGCATCATGATCACCGCTTCCCACAATCCGAAGGAATACAACGGCTACAAGCTTTATGACGATACCGGCTGTCAGCTGATACCGGAACTGGCCAATGCGGTAACGGCCGAAGTCAATAAGATACACGATCCCCTTTCCATCGAGATCGGCGATTACGACAAGTCACTGATCACAATTGCCGGGGAAGAAGTCGACAGAGCCTACTATGACAACGTCTTAAGCATCGCTCTAAGAAAGGATCTTAAGAAGGATGACGTGAAGATCATCTTCTCGCCTGAGCACGGTGCCAGCAGCATTCCGGTACAGGAAACGCTGAAGGAAGCCGGATTCAATGTGAGTGTCGTGGAAAGCCAGGCTTATCCTGACGGCAACTTCTCCAATACCAAGTCACCTAATCCGGAAGAACCGGGAGCTTATGAAGGCGTCATCGAGCTGGCCCGGAAGGTCGGCGGAGATCTACTGCTGGTATGCGATCCGGACGGTGACAGGATGGGCGTCGGCGTAAAATACGGTGATGACTATCTCATCCTCAACGGCAACCAGACCGGCGCCGTATTAATGGAATATATCTTAAGCACCCGTAAGGAACTGGGACTTGAAGTAAAGGATCCGGTAATGTTCAACACGATCGTTACCAGCGATATCGGTGAAGAAGTCGCCAAACTTTACGGTGTCGAATGCGAAAAGACCCTGACCGGTTTCAAGTACATCGGCAACAAGGTCCATCAGTATGAACAGAACGGTCTCAAGAACTATGCCTTCGGCTATGAGGAGTCATACGGTTCGCTCATCGCTCCTTTCGTAAGGGACAAGGATGCCACCCAGGCCTGCATGATGCTGGCGGAAGCCGCCTGCTACTATCATTCAAAGGGCAAGAACCTGCGTGATGTCCTGGATGATATCTTTGCGAAAGTCGGTGCCTACTACGATTCCCAGATGTCCATTTCGCTTCCGGGAGCCGACGGTGCCGCCAAGCTGCAGGAGATCATGAAGCGCATCAGAGAGAATCCGTTCAGCATCGAAGGATACAAGACGGAGAAGATCGAAGATTATAAGCTCAGAAAGACGACTTATGCCGACGGCAGGACCGAAGAGCTCAACGGCTTTGACCTTACCGATGCCCTGAAGTATTATCTTGAGGACGGCTCCTTTATTGCCATCAGACCTTCAGGCACCGAGCCTAAGTGCAAGGTCTATCTTTCCACCAAAGATGATACCTACGAAAAGGCTATCGCCAAGTGCGATAAGTTCAAGGAGATCCTGAAAGACATCGTCAGATGATAGAGCAGATAAAAGAAAAAGCCTTAAATGAAGATGTGCCCATTATTAAAGATGATGGGCTTATCTTTTTACTGAAAATCATCAGGGAAAGAAACTGCAGGGAAATACTGGAACTGGGAACAGCCGTCGGTTATTCGGCGATTAATATGGCTTTACTCTCCGATGACATCCATATCGATACCATCGAGAAGAACGAAGACATGTACCGGCAGGCTGTCGCCAATATCAGAAACGAAGGACTGGAAGAGCGGATCGATGTCCATTTCACGGCTATTGAAGATTATAAGACCGACAGAAAGTATGATCTGATCTTCGTGGATGCGGCCAAGGCCCAGTACATGAAGTATACCGATCAGTTCTATGACAACCTCAGTGATGACGGCGTTTTCTTCTACGACAACATGATCTTTCACGGCATGGTCTATAACGTTGAAGGCATCAGGAACCGGGGCACCCGATCCATGGTGAAGAAGCTGATAAATTTTCTTGAATTAATGCGAAATGATAAACGTTTTGATATAATGTTCTGTGAAGACGTCGGAGACGGCATTTTAATAGCTTCCAGGAGAAAAAAGTGAACAAGACAAACATGGCCCTTTTAGGTTTTGTCTCTTCAGCTGCTGACTATCTGAAGGATAGAATCAATGTGGAAGGGGACGAAATAAAGGAACTGACAGACATCGATTTCGATGATTTGAAGAAGGAACTCTTAGATAATCTGAGTGCATCTTTTAACGGCGGTGAAAGCAATGTTGCCGATATGATCAATGCCGGCCGCAGTGCTTTTGACCATCTATTTAAGGAGAACGTGAAGACGCCGTTAATGAACGAGTTTGATGATCTTTTCAATGTGGATTTCGGCAATGAAAGAAAAGACCGGGAGATGCAGAACCATCTGCTTGAACTCCTGAAACAGCCGGGCTACAGCGAAGAATACAGGATCATCGCTTCCGCTGCCGAAAAGCAGGAAGAGAAAGAAGAAACGAAGCTTCCTGGCGACAGCGAAAAGATCGACCATCTCTTTACCCAGATCCTGGATTCCGAAAACAGAAACACCGGCAGTCTCAGTGAATTCGATGACGAACCGGAAAACTTCGAGGAAAAGATCGAAGCCGAAGAGAAGCTTGATGAGGAAATGGACATGCGTCCGTTGTCCGAAAGACTCAGAGCCTTCGCCAACGGCGATGAATTCTCCGAAGCGGAAATGGACCGTCTGTACCGCGAACTCGATCTCAGTGAAATAAAAAGAGAAAGAGAAGAAAAGCTCAGGGAAAAGGAAGCTGATAAGTCTCTTTCCAGGATGCTTAAGGATACCAAGCATAAAGACGTCAATAAGGCGGATGAACCTTATGTTTCTGAAGGAAAGATGGAAACTGCCCCTAAGGAAGAAAAGGTCAGATATCATCAGACTCTTTCCGATTTATTAAGAGAAGTCAAGGAAAGCGACGGCATCATTAAAGAAGAAAACAATAATGAGATCGCCGAATTCGAAAAGGAAGAAGAAATCACTTCCTTTGACAATGAAGAAAAGGCTTTGGCAGATACTGAAGAAATGATCCCTGCCGAAGAAGATACAGTACCGGTCGAGGAAGAAAAAACTCCTGCCGAAGAGGAAACGGAGATCATCGATATCGACCGCAACCTTACGGTATTCGGTGACGATTATGTCCCTGAAGAGGAAGATAAAGAAACCAGGACGGTAGATCCGATCGAAGAGATGTATATCTTCAATCCGGGCAGCGAACGGCTTGAAGAACAGGAAACGGCCGAACTGGAAGAAGAGGGATCCGCCAAGGAAGAAAGCGAAGATAAAGAAGAACACGAAGACAGTGAAGACATCGAAGACTTCATGGGCGAACTGATCAACGGTTTAAGCACCAACACCATTGCCCAGAGGATCGAAAATATTCGCAAGGAAGAGGAAGATGCCAAAAGTGCCGTTTATGAATCGATCAAGGCCATCTATCCGTATCTGAGCGACAGTTTCATCAGAGGCGTTTATGATCTTAAGGGATCACTGGCCTATGACTATCCGGAGGACGAGGAGATCGTCATCCTTCACCGTCTCAATTTCCGGGACGTTGAAGGCTTAAGGAATTTCGTGGAAGTCATCCTGGCTCACGGCTATGCCGTCAACGTCGATGAGAAACAGATGATCGTCGATGTATTCAAGAGCCATGTCAATACGGATGGCAGAATACTGACGGATATCTTCGAGATCGCCAATCAGGCCAAACTGCTGGATGGCGAATATGAAGGCTATAAGATCATTGAAAATGATGAAGTGGACTTTTAGTCCCTTCTTTTATGAAAGGCAGGTAATAATGCATGATCGATAAGAATCCTTATGAAAATTATGACGAAGTGGATATTCCCGATTTCGGATCCAAGAAGGACCCGAGTCTGACCGATGAGATCGACCGCTCCATCTTCAAGATGGACGATGAAGATGAGGAATACTACGACGATAATGAATATGATGAGGGACCTAAATACCGTAAGGTGAAACAGCCGGCCATCACAGCTGCCATCGTGATAATGGTCGCCCTGCTTATCATGTCGATCGTCGGACTGGCCTTCGGACTTGCCAAGAAGAAAGCCTACGATGCCCTGAAGGCGGAGTACGATCAGTATGTCACCAAGGCTACCGCCAATGAATCGACACTCAATACGAAGATCGCCGATCTGGAAAAGCAGATAGCCGATCTGACCAAGGGCCCGGAAACCAACGTTCCGGAAGGCGGAGCTGTCTATCAGGTTGCCGCTACAAACGGACTGGCCGTCAGAAGCGGCGCTTCTGCCAATAACGGCTTTGCGGATTATGACAAGCTGCCGGACGACATCAAAAACATGTGCGATGCCAACGAAGGCGCCGTCTATATCAACTACGGTTCGACATTTACCGTCTATGAGACGACTACCGAAAAGTATTCGGAAGGTACCCGGATCTGGGGAAGGATCGCGGATAATGCCTGGGTATGCCTCAAGACCAATGACGACGATTACTGCGTAAAACAATAGAGCACTGAAAAGTGCTTCTTTTTTTGTATAATAGGGACATGGAAAAGATCAGAGCCTATCTCTTTGACATGGACGGCACGCTGGCCGATTCGGAAAACTACTACATCACCAGTACCATCAGCTGTTTCAGGGAGAGAGGAATAGAAAAGACCTTTGACGAAATCAGAAACGCCCTGGTGGGCGTTACGATGGACGCTGCGTATGATTATGTGGCCAGAGTGCTTGGCGTCGATGTGGAAGAAGGAAAAAGGATCTACGACGATTACTATAAGAGACATCCTCTCTACTATAAGGACTATCTTTTCAAGGAGAGCCTTGAAGTCATCAGGACGCTTAAGGAAAGGGGCTACAAGACAGCCCTGTGTACCATGAACGAGCAGACCAGCGTTGATGATTTCATCAGCTGCGGTTTTGAAGGACTCTTTGACTTTACCGTATCCTTTAATGACGGTGTCAGGGAAAAACCTTATCCGGACGTTTATCTCAAAGCGATGGAAGCTTTGGGTGTGAAACCGGAAGAGACCGTCGTGGTCGAAGATTCTGTCAGCGGCATCAAGGCGGGCAAGGCTTCCGGAGCCTATGTGATCGGCTGCAATGAAGCCGATATCGGTACAGATCTAAGTGAGGCTGATAAAGTCATCGATAATCTGTTAGAATTATTATAGAGATGAACGAGTTTATTAAGATCCAGGGCGGCAGGACCCTGAGCGGAGAAGTGGAAATATCTTCCAGCAAGAATGCGACGGTAGCGATTCTGCCGGCAGTCGTTTTGGCAAGCGAAGTCGTCAAGCTTTATGACGTACCGGACATCGAAGACATTAATGCCCTGGTATCCCTTTTGGGAAAGCTTAATATCAAGGTCGAAAAGAATGACGACAATTTCACCATCGATCCGACCGACATCGAGAACGTCGTGCTGGATTGCGACGAGGTAAGAAAACTCAGAGCTTCCTATTACTTCATGGGAGCATTACTGGGCAGATTCAGACACGTACGGATGCTGTACCCGGGCGGCTGCAACCTGGGTCCCAGACCGATCGATCTGCACTTGAAGGGTTTTGAATCCCTGGGTGCTCAAATAATAACGGAAGGGGATATGATCGAGATCAATGCCGAAAATCTCGTCGGCAACGAGATCTATCTCGACATAGCCTCCGTCGGTGCGACCATCAATATCATGCTGGCAGCGGTCTTTGCGGAAGGCAGGACGGTTATAAGGAATGCCGCTAAGGAGCCGGAGATCATCGATCTTTCCAGCATGCTCAATAAGATGGGCGCCAAGATCAGAGGTGCCGGTACCAGCGACATAACCATCGACGGCGTCAGCAGGCTCAAGGGCTGTATCCACGATATCATTCCGGACCGTATCGAGGCCGGTACCTATATCTGTATGGCGGCAGCCATCGGTGAGAACGTCACCGTTAAAAACGTCATCCCGCAGCACATTGAAGCTTTATTATCCAAGCTTGAAGAATGCGGCGTAAAGATGGAAGTCGGCGTGGACTACGTCAAGGTCTTTGAAGGCAAGGACTTCAAGGCCATCGATATCCAGACCCAGACCTTCCCGGGCTTTGCGACCGATCTGCAGCAGCCGATAACACCATTACTGTGCATGGCGGAAGGCGAATCCCATATCGTGGAAACCATCTATCCGGAAAGATTCAAGCACTGTAAGGAACTCTCCAAGATGGGAGCCGTCATCGATGTCGGTGAAGCCAAGTCCACGATCTACGGACCTAAGAAGCTTCACGGTGCCCGTGTCAGGGCTACGGACTTACGGTGCGGTGCCGCTCTCATCATTGCCGGGCTGATGGCGGAAGGCGAGACCATAATCGATGATGCCTATCATATCTACCGAGGCTATGCCGGTATCATCGAAAAGCTCAGAGGACTGGGCGCTGCCGTCGAATAACAGTTGCATTTTGGGGCAGATGTGGTATTATTAATAAGCATTACTTTCTTTGGATTGACAGGATATCCAAGGCGGAAGGAGGAAATATGAAGAAAGGAATTCATCCGGATTACCATAAAGTAAAGGTAGTCTGTGCAGGATGCGGTGCCGAGTTCGAATCAAGCTCCACCGTAGCCGGTGATACCATTAAGGTTGATACCTGTTCACAGTGTCATCCGTTCTATACCGGCAGGCAGAGATTCACTGCTGCTCAGGGTAGAATCGAAAAATTCAATAAGAAATATGGTAAAAAATAGTAAGGGTCAAACCTTACTTTTTTATGTAAAATTAGGGTATAGGCATTTTATGGATCAAGAGGAAACGTTATGGACGCAAGAATAGTAAAACTGGAAAGTATCGAAAAAAGATATCTGGAAATAAATGACGAGATGCTCAAGGAGGAGGTCGCCAGCAATGTCCGCCTTTTTACCAAGCTCTCAAAGGAACAGGCGCAGCTGAGAGGCGCCTACGATGCTTATCAGGAATACAAGAAACTGACGGGTGACATCGAAGGAGCCAGGGAGATGCTGAAGGACGATGATCCGGAGATCAAGGAAATGGCTCAGATGGAGCTGGATGAGGCAACGGAGAAACTCGACAGGCTCAACGAACATATCGAACAGCTGCTGCTGCCAAGAGATCCGGAAGACGCCTATGACTGTCTGGTGGAAATTAGAGGTGCAGCCGGAGGCGATGAAGGCAATATCTTCGCAGGCGACCTGTTCAGGATGTATTCCTACTATGCCGCCAATATGGGCTATAAGACGGAAGTCATGGAATCCAGCGAATCGGAAGCCGGCGGTTATGCCTTGATCAGTTTCTCGGTAAAAGGTCTTGACGCCTACCGTCATTTTAAATTCGAATCCGGCGCCCACCGTGTCCAGAGAGTTCCGAAGACGGAAACGCAGGGAAGAGTCCACACTTCGACCGCAACGGTCATCGTCTTCCCGGACGTTGAAGATGAAGACGTGGAGATCCCGGATTCCGACCTGGAGATCGAAACGCACCGTGCTTCGGGAGCGGGCGGTCAGCACATCAATAAGACCGATTCCGCTGTCCGTATCGTCCACAAGCCTACCGGCATCACCGTCAACTGTCAGGACGGCCGTAACCAGATCGCCAATAAGGAAACGGCTCTGAAGATCATCAGGGCCAGGGTCTATGCCTACTATAAGGAAAAGAAGGCGGAAGAAGAAGGTGCCATCAGAAAGTCCAAGATCGGTACCGGCGACCGTAGCGAAAAGATCAGGACCTACAACTATCCGCAGAACCGCGTCACCGATCACCGTATCGGCCTGACGCTCAATCAGCTCGACCGTATCATGGAAGGCAAGCTCGATGATATCATCGATGCCCTTATCAAGAACGAGGAACAGGAAAAGCTTCTGAATGAAAAGCTATAACGACTTATTAAACGAATATAAGAAGGTCTTTAATGACAAGGAAACATTAAGGGCTTTTCTTTTTGAGCTGTGCAATGAATACGGCATCGACCTTTACCTTGAGAAAGACAACGAAGCCGACGAAAGGGTTGCCGGAAGATTCATTGAAGGAGTACAGAGATTAAAGAACAACGAGCCACTGAATTATGTCCTGGGCTATTCCTATTTCTACGGCTATAAGATGACCGTCAATAAGGACGTACTGATACCCCGCTTTGAAACGGAGGAGCTGGTCGGCCTCATCCTTTCCTATGTGGACGAGTACTACAGGGATCAGGACAGAGTGACTGTCGGGGATATCGGTACCGGTTCCGGTGCCATCGCCATCGCTTTAAAGAAGGAAGAACCTAAGCTTGAAGTATATGCCAGCGACATATCTGCAGAAGCGATAGAAGTCGCAGAAAGGAATGCCGCCAACAATGGCGCAGACGTCAGGTTCATGACGGGATCGATGCTGGAACCGTTCATCGAGAAAGGAATAAAGCTCGACATCCTGGTATCCAATCCTCCTTACATCAAAGAGGACGAAGTACTGGAAGCCAGCGTCAAAGACTATGAGCCGCATGTGGCCTTATTCGGCGGAAACGACGGACTGAAGTTTTACCGGGAGATATTCGAGAATGCCCGTAAAGTGATAAAGGAAGACGGTCTGCTTTTCTTCGAGATCGGCTATGATCAGAAGGAGAATCTTACCATTCTCGCTGAAAACTGCTTTAAAGACGCTGAAATAAGGGTTTTTAAGGATATCAATAAAAAAGACAGAATGCTGATGATAAATTTAAAAGTTTCACAATAATTTCACACACGTGTGCTATAAAATAGTTAGAGATAATTTTTTCATTAGAGTCTTCCGAATAATAAATTAAAAAAGCCGCAAGGCTTTTTTAATATGATATGGGATATCTGTTATAATGATTTGGAATGAGAGGTGCTAATATGAGCGATTATGTTATTACGTGTTGTTCTACCGCCGATCTTACCGACAGGATGCATAAGGAAAGGGGAATTCCCTATGCCTGTTTCACCTTTGAAGCAGACGGCAAGACCTATAAAGATGATTATGGAATATCGTATCCGGCAGATAAATTCTTTGAAGACATCAGAAACGGCATGATGCCGATAACTTCTCAGGTAAACGAGGAAGCCTACAAGGAACTGTTCGAACCGATAATAAAGGAAGGAAAGGAAGTGCTGCACATCTGCCTTTCCAGCGGCATCTCCGGTACCTATAATTCAGCCGTACTGGCTGCCGAAGATCTCAACTTCGTTTACGGCAAGAAGGTCCATGTAGTCGATTCATTATGCGCATCCAGCGGATACGGCATGCTGGTGATCATGGCCAAGGACAATCAGGATAAGGGCATGTCCCTGGAAGAGAACCTCGAGTGGATCGAAGAAAACAAGCGCAGGATCATCCACTGGTTCTTCTCCAGCGATCTGAGCTCTTTCATAAGAGGCGGCAGGATATCCAAGACGGCCGGCTTCTTCGGTTCCGTGCTGCAGATCTGTCCGGTGATGTGCGTGTCTGATGCCGGAAAGCTGGAAGTTCTGGAAAAGACCAGGACCAAGAAGAAAGCATCCAGACAGATCGTCGACAACATGATCGCCGAGGTCGGCCCCGATTATGACGGCTACTGCTACATCTGCAACTCAGCCTGTCTTGAGGACGCCGAAAACATAAAGAAGATGCTGATGGAGGCGCTGCCTAAGCTTAAGGAAGTCCTCATCTTCAACATCGGCGGCGTCATCGGTTCCCATACCGGACCGGGCACCATCGCTTTGTTCTATTACGGAAAGAAGAGAGTAGTCGAATAAGAAAGCGGACAGAAAGTCCGCTTTTATGTCCCGTTTATTGCCTGAATTCATGTGCAAATATATTTTGCCATCACAAAGTGATAAACTAATAGTATGAGTCTGACAGCAGGAATCGTAGGACTGCCGAATGTCGGCAAGTCCACCTTATTTAACGCCATAACCAATTCAAGAGTTGAAGCCGCCAACTATCCTTTTGCGACCATCGAACCCAATGTGGGAGTTGTCGAAGTCAAGGATGAAAGGCTGACCAATCTTTCGAAACTCTTTGAACCGGAACGTACGATCTATACCACTTTTGAATTCACCGATATTGCGGGTCTGGTTAAGGGGGCCAGCACAGGTGAAGGCTTAGGCAACAAGTTCCTTGCCAACATCCGTCAGGTCGATGCGATCTGTCACGTGGTAAGATGCTTTGAAGACAGTGATATCCAGCACGTCTATAACCGGATCGATCCGATCGAGGATATCGAGATCATCAACTATGAACTTATCATGGCCGACATGACGACCTGTGAGAACAGGATAGCCAAGGTCGAAAAGAAGGCCCAGACTTCCAAGGACAAGGATGCCGTCTTTGAGTACAACATCCTTACCAAAGTCCACGACGCCTTAGGCAAGGGACAGCTGGTGAGGTCTCTGTCTTTCTCCGATACGGAAAAGGAATACATCAGAGGTTTTGAGTTCCTCACTTCCAAGCCGGTCATCTATATCGCCAATATAAAGGAAGAGGAGATCAACGAACCGGAATCCAACCCTTATTACCTTAAGGTAAAGGAATATGCCGAAAAGGAAGGCAGTGAAGTCGTAGCCATTTCCGCCAGGATAGAAGAGGAACTGTCCGATCTCGACCGGGAAGAGAAACAGGCCTTCCTGGAAGACCTCGGCATCAGCAAGTCAGGTCTGGACGAACTGATACTCAAGGCCTACAAGACCCTGGGTCTTAAGACCTTCTTTACCGTAGGCAAGGACGAATGCCGCGGCTGGACTTTCAGGGAAGGAATGAAAGCGCCGGAATGTGCCGGCATCATCCACACCGATTTCCAGAGAGGTTTCATCAAGGCTGAAGTCTATACCTATGATGACATAATGGAGTATAAGAGCGAAGTAAAGCTTAAGGAAGTGGGCAGGATCCGTCAGGAAGGCAAGGAATACCTTGTGAAGGACGGAGACGTCATCTTCTTCAAGTTCAATGTATAAACAGAATGAAGACAGCTAAAAAACGCGTACTTGTAGCATGCAGCGGAGGGCCTGATTCGATGGCCCTTTTGGATATGGTCAAAGATGAATATGACGTCCATGTGGCTCATATCAATTACCACAAAAGAAGAACGGCCAACAGGGATGAAAGGATAGTAAGAGATTACTGTCATAAACATGACATTCCTTTCCATAAGAAGGATTATAAAGATGATAAAAGTTCAGGAAACTTCCAGGACAAGGCCAGAGTCTTCCGTTATCTTTTCTTTGCGGAATGCATCAGGGAATATGGCCTTGAATGCGTGCTGGTAGCCCATCACCGGGATGACCTGATCGAGACCTATCTTCTGCAGAAGAAACGTAAAGGCGACGTGTCGTATTACGGACTTAAAAGGAACGTCGTCATCAAGGACGTAAGGGTAAGCAGGCCTTTACTGAAATACACCAAAAAGGATCTGCTGGATTACTGCCATAAAAACGGTATCGGATACGGCATAGATGAATCCAATCTTTCCGATCTCTACACCCGCAACCGCATCAGACATGAACTGGTGGAGAAGATGAGTGACGATGATAAAAGAATCCTTATCCGGGAGATAAATGAAAAGAACCGGGTCCAGAAAGAGGCCATCAGGAAGGCAAAGGCATATCTTCAGAAAAGAAAGAAGATGCCCGTCAGAGAATTTCTGGATTATGACGATAAGGTAAGACTGTTACGGATCTTTCTGGATATCAATATATCTTCAAAGGAAGCCGAAGAGCTGATCAGACAGATCAGGGAAGCAGACAGCTTCGAAACACTCATCAAAGATAAATATCTGGTAAAGGAATACAGCTATCTGGAGGTCTTCCCGAAAGAGGAGGACTACGTCTATCGTCTGGATGATATAAGATGCTTTAAGGACAGGCATTTCAGACTGGCCAGAAAAGGCGGCCGCAAGGAAGGCGTATACGTCACTGAAGAAGATCTGCCTCTGACCGTCAGGAATTACAGGGAAGGCGATGCTATCTCGATGCGCTACGGCACCAAGAAGATCAGACGCTTCTTCATCGACAGCAAGATTTCTTCCAGGGAAAGAAAGACGTGGCCCGTCATGTGCAACAGCGAAGGAAACGTCATCCTGGTACCGGGTATCGGCTGTGACAGGCATCATTATAGGGAAAAATATAACCTATATATGTTAAAATTATAATATTACGTCGGAGGTAAAGGTTATGCATAAGGATGTTGCGGAGATTTTAGTAAGTGAAGAACAGATACAGGAACGCTGCAAGGAGCTCGGTAAAGAACTGAGCGATTATTACCGTGAAAGAAACTCGGTACCGATGCTGGTGGGCCTGCTCAAGGGTTCCGTTCCTTTCCTGGTAGATCTTATCAAGAGGATGGACATCGATGTGGAAATAGATTTCATGGACGTATCCAGCTATGCGGGTACCAATTCGGTCGAAGTAAGGATCCTCAAGGATATCGAATCGAGCGTTGCCGACAAGGACGTGCTGGTCATCGAAGATATCGTAGATACCGGCAAGACTCTGGAGAAGGTCTGTGAGATCTTAAGATCCAAAGGCGCCAGAGAAGTAAAGATAGCTACTCTGCTGGACAAGCCGGGAGGAAGAAAGGTCGATACCATCGTACCGGACTATGTCGGCTTCAGCGTCCCTAACAAGTTCGTCATCGGTTATGGACTGGATTATAACCAGAAATACCGTAACCTTCCATATGTGGGAGTAATAAAAGAAGAAGCTATCTGAGGAGGTATTTAATGAATAATCCTAACAACAAGAACAACCGTAACGGAAGACAGGGATTCTCCAATATAATCCCTTATCTTCTGGTTGCCATATTCCTGGGACTGATGCTGTTTTCCAATCCGAATCAGCAGACAGCTTCCACCAGCATCGATTATGTTCAGCTGAACAAGCTGCTGAATTCAGGAAAGAAGTTCAATGATGCCAAGGTCTATGTGGACTACAACACCATCACCGTTACCGGTTCCTATACCGAAAACAACAACGACGTATCCTTTACGGCGGTAGTCCCTAATACCGATGCCGAGATCGATGAGATCATCGCCAAGCTGGAAAACAAGACCAGCAGTATCACGGTAGTCGACGCCAACCAGTCGAGTGCCTGGCTTAGCATCCTGACATCGCTGCTGCCGATAATGCTGTTTGCGGGCGTGGGACTTTTCATCGTCAACCGGATGGCTTCCCAGAGCGGAAACCGTCAGGCCTTCGATTTCTCCAAATCAAGAGCCCGTAAGGAAGACAACATCAGAG
This sequence comes from Erysipelotrichaceae bacterium, assembly GCA_017431825.1. Taxonomy (GTDB): domain Bacteria; phylum Bacillota_I; class Bacilli_A; order Erysipelotrichales; family Erysipelotrichaceae; genus Colivicinus. The sequence continues at coordinate 47,076 of JAFRKI010000015.1, forward strand.
TCAGATTCTCCGATGTTGCGGGATGTGAAGAAGAAAAGGAAGAGATGGCCGAGATCATCGAGTATCTCAAGACGCCTAAGAAGTTTGCGGCCATGGGCGCCCGTATCCCTAAGGGCATCCTCATGGTAGGTTCTCCGGGTACCGGTAAGACCCTGCTGGCCAAGGCCGTTGCCGGTGAAGCGGACGTACCGTTTTATTCCATATCCGGTTCGGATTTCGTAGAAATGTTCGTCGGTGTCGGTGCCAGCCGTGTAAGAGACATGTTCAAGAACGCCAAGGCCACTGCGCCTTGTATGATATTCATCGATGAGATCGATGCTGTCGGCCGACAGAGAGGTGCCGGCATGGGCGGCGGCCATGATGAAAGGGAACAGACCCTCAATCAGCTGCTGGTCGAAATGGACGGCATGTCCGACAACTCGGGCATCGTAGTCATCGCTGCCACCAACAGACCTGACGTACTTGATCCAGCCCTGCTCAGACCGGGACGTTTCGACCGTCAGATCACCGTATCCCTGCCTGACTTAAAGGGAAGGGAAATGATCCTCAAGGTCCATGCCCGCAACAAAAAACTTGCCGATAATGTCGATCTCGAGGCTCTGGCCAGAAGGACTCCGGGCTTCTCGGGTGCCGATCTGGAAAACGTCCTCAATGAGGCAGCCATCCTGGCCGTCAGAAATCATAGGGACAGGATCGAGACCGAACAGATCGATGAAGCCATCGACAGAGTCATGATGGGACCGGCCAAGAAGTCCAGGACTTATGATGAGCACACCAAGAAACTGGTAGCTTATCACGAAGCCGGACACGCCATCGTCGGACTCAATCTTCCGGACGGCGCCATCGTTCAGAAGGTCACCATCATACCGCGAGGCAATGCGGGCGGTTATAACCTCATTACTCCAAGAAAAGAGAAGATCCTCAATACCCGTAAGGAACTTTATGATACGATCACTTCCTACATGGGCGGCAGAGCTGCCGAAGAGATCTTCTTCGACGATATCTCGACCGGTGCCAGCGGCGATATCCAGGCAGCGACCAGGATCGCCAAGGACATGGTCACCACCTACGGCATGTCCGAACTGGGTCCTATCCAGTATGACAGCGGCAACGGTACGGTCTTCCTCGGCAGAGACTACAATTCGCCATCCAACGCTTCCAGCCAGGTAGCTTATGAAATAGATACCGAAGTAAGGAAGATCATCGATCACTGTCATGCGGAAGCCGTTAAGATCATCAAAGATAACAAGAAAGATCTCATCAAGCTGGCGGAGGCCCTGATGGCCCGTGAAACACTGACGGCCGAAGAGATCAATGATATCTTAGACGACAAGCTGATCGTAGAGGAAGGCATCCTCAAGAAGGCTCCTGAACAAGTCAAAAAGGAGACAGCCAGAAAAGTCGTTGCGAAGGCTGAAAAGGTGAGCAGAAAGAAGGCTGCCGTGAAAAAGACCGTCGAAAAGAAGACGGCTGCCAAAGCAGCATCCAAGAAATAAATGCAAAGCCGGTCAGATGACCGGCTTTTCTTATCTTTGACTGTACTCTCCCAAACGGGGCAATGATGGTAGAATAGAAACATGGAAAGCAGGATCATTATCGGTACCGCTCTAGATAAGCATGTGAGGTTTTATCTGGGCGATACCACGAAAATGGTAGAAGATGCCCGGCAGATCCATGACTGCTGGCCGACTTCGCTGGCGGCTCTTGGCAGAGTCATGTCGGTAACGGCCTGTATGGGTTTGAGACAGAAGGCTGAAGGCGAATCGATAACTTCGACCATCAACGGCGGCGGAGCCATCGGCACGATCATGGTGACGGCTGACAGCGAAGGCAACGTCAAGGGTTTTGTCGGTGATAACCACATCTATTTAAAATACAACGATTCGGGTAAGCTGGCGGTAGGTCTGGCAGTAGGTACAGACGGCTATCTTAAGGTATTAAGGAGCCTTAAGCTGAAGACTGACTACACCAGTCAGGTCGCATTGCAAAGCGGAGAGATCGGCGATGATTTTGCGTACTATTTCTCCGTTTCCGAACAGACCCCGACCATCGTTTCGGTAGGCGTGCTGGTGGATACCGATTATTCCTGCAAGGCTGCCGGCGTGCTGCTTATCGAACTGCTTCCGGGTCACAGCGAAAGCGACATCGCATATCTTGAAGATCTTGCGTCAAAGCTGGAGCCGATATCATCGGTCATCGACAGAGACAATGATCTTGAAAAATACATAAAGACACTGTTTGCGGACGCGGAGATACTGGAAGAAGCGGAAGTGCGTTTCAGGTGTAACTGCTCAAGAGAAAAGTTCCTGGCCAATCTTCTAACCCTGTCCAAGGAAGATCTTCTGGAAGTGACCAAAGACGATAGGATCGAAGTAAAATGCGAGTTCTGTGAAAAGGTCTATACATACGGCGAAGAAGACATCAGGCTTTTAATGAAATATGCTGAAAATAGGTAACGTAAAGATAAGAAAGCCGGTCTTCGTGGCGCCGCTGGCCGGTATCAGCAATGAGGCCTACCGGAAGCTGTGCATGGACTTCGGAGCCGGCATCGTCTACAGCGAAATGCTTTCGGACAAAGCTATTTTTTATCACAACGAAAAGACGAAAGGAATGCTGGAGTTCGGGGACATTCATCCAAGTGTCATGCAGATATTCGGATCGGACCCGAAGACGATGGCCAATGCCGCCAGGGTAGCCGATGAAGTGAACTGCGACATCGTCGATATCAATATGGGCTGTCCGGTCATGAAGGTCATCAAGACCGGAGCCGGCAGCGCCCTGATGAGGGATGAAGACCTGGCCGTTAAAGTGACCAGGGCGGTCATCGAAAACACCCGCAAGCCGGTCACCGTCAAAATGCGGCTCGGCTACGATGCCAGACATCTCAACTATCTGTCCTTGTCAAAGAAACTTGAAGATGTCGGCGTCAGCGCCATCACCCTTCATGCGCGTACCCGGACGCAGATGTATGAAGGGAAGGCCAGCTGGGAACATGTGAAGATACTTCATGAAAACCTTCATATTCCGGTCATCGGCAACGGCGATATCAGGACGCTTGATGACTACATCAGGCACAAAGACGATTGCGATGCCGTCATGATCGGCAGAGGCTTAGTGGGCAATCCCTTCCTCATAAGAGAAATCAATGACTACGAAAAGGGAAAAGAGATAAAAGAAGTAACTTACAGGGAAAAGATAAAAGCCTGTTTAAAACATACCAAAAGCCTAGTAGAATTAAAGGGAGAACATATCGCCATCAGAGAGATGCGCGGGATCGCTCCTCATTACATAGCAGGCTTATACGGCAGCACTGTCTATAAGAACAGAATGGCTAAAGTAAGCACCTACAAAGAGCTGGAAGAGCTCTTGAACGAATATCAGAAAGTACTTAAGGAGGCACTATGAAAAAACTTTTAGCGATATTAATGGTAATGCTGATCGTCCTGTCAGGATGTGCAAAAGGTTCAGGCGACAACGGAAGAAACAGGGACAGTATCGACAACAACAACGTCAACCGCGTAGTCAACGGCAATGACCTCAGCGGCAAGGACTACATCGATCTTCTGAAGAACTACGTTGTCAGATACAAGAACAAGGAAAACACCACTGACAACAAGGAATTCGATGAATTCCTGGATCAGATCTTCATCGAAGGCATGGAAGCCGATTATCTTTCCATGCACTATACGGTCATCGACTACAAGTCCTACGGCATCGAAAAACCGGAACTGACGGTAGGCAGCGTCGAATATGCCGATGATCCGGATATCTCCGATTATGTGGACCAGATCGAAAGACTGCAGAGCTTTGATTACGACTCCCTGTCCTACAGACAGCAGTATGACTATGAGGTACTTGAGTATTCCTTACTGGAAACTCTGGCCGGCACGATGTATTCAAAATATGACCAACTCTTTACCGGCGGTACCGATACCTTCTCCAACATCATCACCAACTTCGATGAATTCATTTTCTATGACAAGGAAATGGTAGACGACTATATGGTCCTGCTGGCTGATGTCGACAGATACATCGAAGACTGCTATACCTATACGGCCAAACAGGCTGAAAACGGTCTCTATATGACCGATTACTCCATCGACTATGCTCTGGATTATGTGGACGGCTACTGTTCAAAAGTCGACGACAACACTCTGATCACATCCTTCAACAATCGTATCGAAGAAGCCGATTTCCTGAGTGCTGAAGAAAAGGAAGCCTACAAGGCTCAGAATGAAAAGATCGTCAAGGAAGAGATCATTCCTGTATATTCCAAGGCCTTTGACGAATTCGAAAAATACTACGGCAAGGCTACCGTCGATACCAACAGACTGAACAATATCGACAAGGATTATGCCGAACTGGTATTCATCCTCAATTCATCCAATAATATCCCGGTAGAGGATATGCTGGAAGATGCCAAGGAAAGAATGGACGATTATATCGCCCTGTTCAATACGGCTGTCGAAGACCAGGACAACATCAATGACTTCTACAGCGTCTACTACGGCACGATCGAACCGTTAGGCGGCTCCAATGAAGACATTCTGGAATTCCTGGCCAATAACTACAGCAAGAACTATCCGGATGTAGGCAAGATCAACTACAACATTTCCTATCTCGATGCATCGAGTGCATCCGATTCGATTATCGCCTACTACATGCCTTCACCGCTGGATGATCTGAGCCAGAACGTCATCAGAGTCAATCCTAACAACACCGGTGACGACTATCTCAATTCCTATTCCACGATAGCTCATGAAGGCATTCCGGGACACCTCTACGAGCATGTCCATTACTATTTGACTGAACCTCATAACTTCAGAAGCACCCAGTCCTTTATCGGCTATACCGAAGGCTTCGCCTGCTACTCACAGACCAATGCCTTTGATTATCTGCCGGTATCCAAGGGCTGCAAGGACATCATGTTCCTGCAGGATTTCGGAAGCTATATCCTGGTCGCCATCATCGACATGGGCGTCAACTGCTTCAACTGGAGCGAGGATGACGTAGCCCAGTACATGAACGAAGCCGGATACAACGGCGACTATGCTGCCGAACTGATGGAAGATGTTATCGACAGAGTCGGTGTCTTCAACAGATACGGTATCGGTTTCCTGAACTTCAGAGCCCTGCATGACTACGCAACGGATGCTTTAGGCGACAAGTTCGACGAAGTTGCCTTCAATACCGCCATCACCAATAACGGACCATTGCCGTTCAATATCCTGAAAGAGGAAGTAAACGAATACATCTATGGCGAATAAGCTGAGGATCGGACAGTTCTCCGATTCCTTCCTGCCCATCGTCGACGGCGTCGGCAGGGTCGTCTACAACTACTGCAGCACCCTTGGCAACAAGGGTCAGGAGGTGGTGGCCGTCTGTCCGATGGAAGACATGGGCTACAGGGGCAATTATCCCTTTGAGATAATCGACTACTACAGCACTACGCTTCCGACTACCGCCTACAATGCCGGCATACCGGAAATAGACCCTCATTTCATGAAGAGACTGGATATGAACAGCTTTGACATCATTCATGTCCATACGCCTTTTATGGCGGGCAATGAAGGCCTAAGATTCGCGAAGAAGAATCATGTTCCGGTCGTGGGATCCTTCCATTCCAAGTATCATGACGACTTCCTGCAGCTGACCGGTTCCAGGCATCTGGCAGGTATCGGTACTGATGCCATCGTCCGTTTCTACGACCAGTGCGATGAAGTATGGACCGTATCGGAGAACTCGGCGGAGACGCTGAAATCCTACGGTTACCATAATCCTATCTATATCATCGAAAACGGCATGGATATCAGGGACATCGATTACAGTCTGGCGATAGATGCCAAGAAACATTTCGGCCTGGGCTTTGATCCGGTGCTCCTGTATGTGGGCCAGATCAACTGGAAGAAGAATCTGGAAAGGATACTGGAAGCCTGCGCCTTACTGAAGAAGGACGGTATCAGGTTCCAGCTGGTAATGGCCGGGCAGGGCCCTCATGAAGAGGAGGTAGCCGCAAAGGCCGAGAAACTGGGCATTAAAGAAAATACGGTCTTTACCGGTCACATCCAGGATGAAGATCTCCTCTACGGTCTTTATGCCCTGGCGGATCTCTTCGTCTTCCCGTCTACCTATGATACCTATTCCATGGTGGTACGGGAGGCTGCCAATGCCCGTACGGCATCGGTCGTTGTCAGAGATTCGGCACCGGCCGAATGCATCAGCGACAGGGAAAACGGATTCCTGTGCGATGACACCAATGAAAGCCTCCACGAAGTCCTGAAGGAGGCCTTGAGCGATGAAGACCGCCTGATAGAGATGGGCATCAAAGCCAAGGAGACCATCCCGGTATCCTGGGATATCGTCATCGACCAGGCACTGGAAAGATATAATTATCTGATAGAAAAAATGAAAAAGGGATCCTGACAGGATCCCTTTTTATTTCTGTTTTTCGATAAACATGATATTTAGATCGGTCTCTTTTTCGATACCCGGTACTTCTCCTTTATCGGAATACTGCCAGATACAGAAGTCATCTTCATATTCCGGTATCTCATTATACTGGGCATACCAGAGCTTATAGTCCTTCAGCGCTTCCGTATCGTAATAGTTTCTGATGAGGTTGCTATTGGCATACAGCATCACCTCGTATTCTTTGCTGACGGTACCGAGGAAGGCCAGGGCGTTTTTCGTACACTGTTCCCTGGTGATACCGTCGGTCCTGGCTTCATCACCGGTGATGTTCTCGAAATCATAGACGACAGGCAGATCGAGTTTTCTGCCGTTAAGTGTTTTCAGGACCATCTCAGCTTCAGCGATGGCCTCTTCTTCATTAGTGGCCTGGGAAAAGAAATAGACGCCGATGAGCAGGCCGTTGTCTCTTGCGTTTTTGAAATAAGTCTCAAAGTTCGTATCGGCATGCAGGACCCCTTCGGTATATCCCCGCCAGCCGATACGGATGAATACGAAGTCGATACCGCTTTCCTTCACCTTCTTAAAATCGATCTTCTTATTGTGTTCCGAGACATCGATCCCCGCAAGGGACGTATACCTGTCATCTTCATAGGCATAGTACTTTCCTGTTTTATTCAAAAGACTGTAGTCGTATAAGCCGGCCTTCGGGATGATGATGTCCTCGTCATTTTTATTTAAGTCAGACAATAATAAAACTGTTCCCAGCGTAATTATCAGGAGCAGTCCTATCAGCAGTAATGTGAAGGCTTTTTTATTCATCGAATTTCAGCTCTATCTTGTTGTCCAGTTCCTCGAGCTTGACGATGCCGTCAAGATTGGACAGACGGTATTCCTTGTCGTCATGAGTATAGATATCGATCAGGGCATCGGCTTCATGAGTATAGTACTCCATCAGTTCCTTTAGATACATGGACGTTTCCGTATAGTTCTTCAGACCGTAGAGTTCAAATATAGTAACGAATCTTTCCTGTCTGGTAGCGGTACCGTCAAAGTCGTAGATCACGGTCTTTCCGATGTCCTTGAGATAGTCCCTGATGTCAGGATCATTGAAAAGGAAGCGGATGAAAGTGTAGTTGTCTTCCTTGAACAAGGAGACGATGGTGACCTTCATGTACAGGACCACGTCCAATGGAAGCATGGCCATGTCTTCCGCATGCGGCTTGAAGTCGATCATCCTTTTAAGGGGCATGTTTTCTACCAGCATACCTAAATTATAACAGATAAAAAAACAGTTCGATTTGAACTGTCAGAATAATAATGAACCGATGTTATAGATCAGGAAGGCGCAGATCCAGGCGACCGAACACTGCAGGATCACGACACCGATCGCAAAAGGCCTGCCCATTTCCTTCTTTACCGAAGCGATGGCGGCAACGCAAGGCGAATACAGCAGGCAGAACACCAGCAGGGATATGACCGTCATCGTCGACAATGCCGTCTGTATCATCTCTTGTGATCCGTAAAGCAGGGCCAGGGTCGATACTACTGATTCCTTGGCCAAAAAGCCGGTTATAAGAGCGGTAACGGTCTGCCAGCTGCCCAGACCGCAAGGTCTGAATATCGGTGTTATAAGGCCTGCCAGAGCTGCCAGGATAGAGTTCTCCGGATCGCTTACCATCTGCAGGCTGAACGAGAAGTTCTGCAAAAACCAGATGACCAGCGTAGCCATGAAGATGACCGTGAAGGCTCTCTGCAGGAAGTCCTTGGCCTTTTCCCATAAAAGCTGGGCTACGTTCTTCGGACTAGGCAGACGGTAATTAGGCAGTTCCATGACGAACGGTACGGCTTCGCCCTTGAATACGGAATTCTTGAAGACCAGGGCCACGACGATGGAAACGACAATGCCCAGCACGTAAAGACAGATCATCGCCAGTGCCTTGTAGGAAGGGAAGAAAGTGTCACAGAAGAATGCATAGATAGGCAGCTTCGCTGAACAGGACATGTACGGAGTCAGCAGGACAGTCATCTTCCTGTCTCTTTCCGAAGGCAGGGTCCTTGAAGACATGACGGCCGGTACCGTGCAACCGAAACCTATCAGCATCGGTACGATGCTGCGTCCGGAAAGACCGATCTTCCTTAAAAGCTTGTCCATGAAGAAGGCCACTCTGGCCATATAGCCGCTGTCTTCCAGTATCGAAAGGAAGAAGAACAATACGACGATGATCGGGATGAAACTCAGTACCGAACCGACACCGCCGAAGATGCCGTCAATTATCAGCGAACGCAGGAATTCGGAAACGTTGTGCGCAAGCAGGAACTGCTCCGTTGCCACGCCCAATGCATCGATGCCCGCTTCGAGAATGCCCTGCAGGAAACCGCCGATCACTTCAAAGGTCAGATAGAACACCAGTCCCATGATCGCGATGAAGACCGGCAGGGCGGTATACTTGCCGGTAAGGATGGCATCAAACCGGCCTGAGCGGATGTTTTCCTTGCTTTCCCTTGGCTTGATAACCGTTTCGGCCGTAGCTCTTTTGATGAAACTGTAACGCATGTCCGCAATGGCGGCAGCCTTGTCCAGTTTCGATTCGGCTTCCATCTGTTCGACCAGATGTTCGAGCGTTTCAACTTCGTTTTTGTCGAGATTGAGCTTCTTGATGATCAGCTTGTCGCCCTCAGCACACTTGGTGGCACAGAAACGCAAAGGCAGATCATTGGCCTTGCAGTGGTCGTCGATGATATGCATGATCGCATGCAGGCAGCGGTGGATGGCACCGCCTCTTTCGGTATCGTTGCAGTAATCCTGCTTCAGAGGCTTTTCCTGATACTTTGCCACGTGGATGGCATGTTTTATCAGTTCGTCGATGCCTTCGTTCTTGGCGGCAGAGATCGGTACGACCGGAATGCCCAGATACGATTCCAGACCGTTGATGTCGATGTAGCCGCTGTTGTTTCTTATCTCATCCATCATGTTCAGTGCCAGGACCATCGGAATGTCCATTTCCAGCAGCTGCATGGTCAGGTAAAGACCTCTTTCGATGGAGGTGGCGTCGATGATGTTTATTATTCCTTTAGGTTTTTCATTAAGCACGAAGTCTCTGGAGATGAGCTCTTCGCTGGTATACGGAGACATCGAATAGATGCCCGGCAGGTCGGTCACCAGCGTATTGGGATGACCTTTGATCACGCCGTCTTTCCTGTCGACGGTCACGCCCGGGAAGTTGCCGACGTGCTGATTGGAACCGGTCAGCTGATTGAAAAGGGTGGTCTTGCCGGCATTTTGCTGGCCGACCAGCGCAAAAGTCAGAAGCGTATCGTCGCTTAACGGCTTCTCGGTCTTCTTGTCATGATAGATGCCGCCTTCACCAAGACCCGGGTGGGAACTCTTCGGCTTCCTTGTTTCCGGTTCCTCTTCCCGGAAGTCATAGTCCTCGATATCGATATTGCGGGCATCGTCCTTCCTTAAGGTCAGTTCATAACCGTTGAGCTGATACTGTATCGGATCGCCCATCGGGGCATACTTGACCATCCTGATCACCGCATCGGGTATGATGCCCATGTCAAGAAGATGCTGTCTGGTGGAGCCTTTGCCTCCGACTTTTATTATTCTGGCTGTTTTGCCTGTTTCCAGATCGACGAGTTTTTTCATAGCTGATACCTTCAATTGACAGTTATAACTTACATTTATATATTAAAACAGATTCCCGATCAAATGTCAGGGATCTGCCAGTCTATTTCCTTATAGCCGTTCCGTTTAAGGAACTCGTTGGTTCTGGAGAACGGCCTTGAGCCGAAGAAGCCGTTATAGGCACTTAAGGGTGAAGGATGGACCGATTCGATGGTCAGATGCTTCGGATCGGTAATGAGGGCCTTCTTGTCTCTGGCATTCCTTCCCCAAAGGATGAAGACCACCGGCTCTTCCTTCTCATTCAGTTTTGAGATGATAGTATCCGTCAGTTCTTCCCAGCCCCTGCCTTTATGGGAATTGGCCTTATGGGCTTCTACCGTCAGCACGGCATTGAGCAGCAGTACGCCCTGCCGAGCCCATTTGACGAGGTAGCCGTTATTCGGTATATGACAGCCCAGGTCGTCATGGAGTTCCGTGTATATGTTCACCAGTGAAGGCGGGATCTCGATGCCCTTATTGACGGAGAATGACAGACCGTGGGCCTGTCCTTCCTCGTGATAGGGATCCTGACCCAGGATCACTACTCTTACGTCCTTATAAGGCGTAAGTCTTAACGCCGCATAGATGTGCTGAGGCAGAGGATAGATGGTCTTGTTCTTATACTCTTCGTCAAGAAAGGAACGGAGCTTCTGATAGTATTCCTTATCGAATTCAGCGCTCAGTACTTCATCCCAGTCGTTTCCCAGAATTCTCATAAGTATATTTTAGAGTAAAAAAAGAGTAAAATAAACTAGATGGCAAATGACAATATAGTGATCAAGGGAGCCAGAGTAAACAATCTCCAGAATCTGGATATCACTCTGCCCCGCAACAAGCTTATCGTGATGACTGGTCTTTCCGGTTCTGGAAAGACTTCTTTAGCATTTGACACCATTTATGCGGAAGGCCAGAGAAGATACGTCGAATCCCTTAGCTCCTATGCCAGGCAGTTTCTGGGGGGCATCGAGAAACCGGATGTCGACCTCATCGAAGGGCTTTCCCCGGCCATCGCGATCGATCAGAAGACCACCAGCAACAACCCCCGTTCAACGGTGGGTACCATAACGGAGATCTACGATTATCTGCGTCTTCTGTATGCCAGATGCGGCATCGCCTACTGTCCTAATCACAACGAACCGATCGAAGCCATGACCGTACCGGCTATGGTCAGAAGAGTCATGGAATATCCGGAAAACAGCCGGCTGGAGATCCTGGCCAATGCGGTCAGCGACCGCAAGGGAACTTTCAGGGATTATCTGGAGAAGCTCAAGGACGACGGCTTCCTGAGACTCTATGTGGACGGTGAACTGAAGACCCTCGATGAAGAGATAAAGCTCGACAAGAACAAGCGTCACAGCATCGATGTGGTAGTCGACAGGATCGTGGTAAGAGAAGGAATAGAGACCAGGCTTACCGATTCCATCGAACTGGCTCTGAAGATGGCTGACGGTACCTGTGTGATAAAAAACGGCGAGGAACGGGAACTGATGTCCGCCAATTTCGCCTGTCCAAAATGCGGCTTTACCGTGCCTAAACTGGAACCGCGGCTTTTCTCATTCAATTCACCTTTGGGCGCCTGTCCTAACTGTAAAGGACTGGGCGTTACTCTTGAGGTGGATCTTGACTATCTGATGCCGGACAAGTCCCTCAGCATCAATGAGGGCGGTATCCGTTACTATAAGAACATCGTCGGTACGCCGAACATCGAATGGCAGAACTTCCATACTCTGCTCAGGCACTATGATATATCTCTCGATAAGCCTCTTGATAAGATGACTAAAAAGGAAATGGATATCATCCTTTACGGATCTGATGAACCGATAAGGTATGACATCAATTCTTCCGGAGGCAACCGCTATTCCAAGAATCAGTACATCGAAGGCGTCAAGACGCTGATCGAAAGAAGGTATGAAGAAACGACATCCCGGATGGCCAAGGACTGGTACTATTCCTATATGACGGAATCGGTATGTGAGATGTGCCATGGGGCCAGGCTCAATGACCAGGTTCTGGCCGTTAAGGTCGGCGGCAAGAACATCTATGAATTTACACAGATGTCGATAAAGGACGCCTATGACTTTATCAACGATCTGAAACTCAGCCCGACACAGATGGAGATAGCCAGACTGTTGCTGAGCGAACTCAAGTCAAGACTGAAGTTCCTGAAGGACGTCGGACTTGATTATCTGACCTTGGACAGGATGGCCGGATCCTTATCGGGCGGTGAAGCCCAGAGGATCAGACTGGCGACCCAGATCGGCTCGACGCTGACCGGTGTTCTTTATGTACTGGATGAGCCGTCCATCGGTCTGCACCAGAGGGACAACGACCGGCTCATCGCAACGCTCAAGCGGATGAGAGATCTGGGCAATACGGTCATCGTCGTCGAACATGACGAAGAGACGATGCTGCAGAGCGACTACATCGCCGATATCGGTCCGGGTGCCGGCAAGGACGGCGGCAGACTGGTATTCTTCGGTACGCCGGAAGAGATACTGAACTGCGATGCTTCGATCACCGGACAGTACCTGAGCGGTAAGAAGAAGATACCGGTTCCCGCTCAAAGAAGAAAAGGAAACGGGCAAAGCGTAAAAGTCATCGGTGCCAGCGAACACAATCTCAAGGACATCGACGTCGAATTCCCTTTGGGGAAACTGATCTGCGTTACCGGTGTTTCCGGTTCGGGAAAATCGACGCTGGTCAATGAGATACTGACCAACGGCATCATGAAAAATCTCAACCGGGTAAGAGTAAAACCGGGTGCCCACAAACGTATCGACGGGCTGGACAATATCGACAAGATCGTAGCCATCTACCAGGATCCGATCGGAAGAACACCGCGAAGCAATCCGGCGACCTATACCGGCGTCTTCGACGACATCAGAGACCTCTTCGCCTCGACTCCCGATGCCAGGGAAAGAGGCTACAACAAGGGACGTTTCTCCTTCAATGTGCAGGGCGGAAGATGTGAAGCCTGCTGGGGCGACGGCGTCAAGAAGATATCGATGCTGTTTGTACCGGACGTCTACGTGGAATGTGAGGAATGCCACGGCAAGCGTTACAACGCGGAGACTCTGGAAGTCAAATACAAAGGCAAGAACATTTATGACGTTCTTAAGATGAACGTCAAGGAAGCCCTGGAATTCTTTAAAAACCACAAAAAGATCAAAGACAAGCTGCAGACCCTCTATGACGTGGGTCTTGGATATATAGAATTAGGGCAGAGCGCTCCGACTTTATCGGGCGGCGAAGCCCAAAGAGTCAAGCTGGCCAGTGAACTGCAGAAGAAAGCCACCGGCAAGACCCTCTTCGTTCTGGATGAGCCGACGACCGGACTGCACAGTGATGATGTCTATAAACTGATCAGGATCTTCGAGAGGATAGTAGATGACGGCGACACCGTGATCGTCATCGAACATAATCTGGATATCATAAAATGCGCCGATCACATAATCGATCTGGGACCGGAAGGAGGAGATGAAGGCGGCAGGATCATCGCCACCGGAACTCCGGAAGAAGTGGCCAAGGTCAAAGGCAGCTATACCGGTCAGTATTTAAGGAAGGTGTTGAACAATGAGTGAATTAACCAAAAAAGTAAGCGTCAGGGCCATCAAGGAAGCCTTTCATCTGAAACAGGTCTGCGGCGATGACAGCTCGCTGGACCGCTGGACGATAGCTCCCGATATCAACAGACCCGGTCTGGAGCTTTCCGGTTACCGGATCGCCGCCGAACTCAAGCGTATCGTCATCATCGGTAAGAAGGAATACCGCTACATAGGTTCGCTTGATTACGATACTCAAAAAGACCGTTTCGGTTTCCTTACCGACAGCTATACGCCGTGTATAATCATCACCTCTGCCAATCCGGCACCTCAGGCCTTGCTGTATGTGGCCAGGGAAAAGAACTTCCCGGTCTTTGAATTCGACGGTGAGACCTATCAGCTGACCAGTGACCTGACGGTCTATCTGACCAACCATCTGGCACCAAGCGATTATGTTCATGGCGGACTGATGAACATCTACGGTGTCGGTGTGGCCATCATGGGCGACAGCGGTATCGGCAAATCCGAACTGGAACTCGATCTCATCAAGAGAGGCCATATCTTCGTGGCCGATGACATCATCAACGTCCGCAAGATCAATAACGACCTCATCGGTGAAGCCCCGGACAATCTCAAGAAGATGCTGGAGGTAAGAGGCGTCGGCGTCATCGACGTCAACGTCATGTTCGGAGGACACTGCTATCTGCAAAAATGTCCGATCAATTTCGTAATAAAACTGATCAACTTCAGCGAATATACGCAAGCCAATCCTAACCGTCTGGATCCGCTCGAGAACCACATCGAGATCCTGGGCGTCAAGAAAAGGATACTGGAGATCCCGATCACCGAAGGCAAGTCGATGTCGACAATCGTCGAGACTGCCGTCACCAAGTACATCATGTCCAGGCAGGGCATCGATACCAACGAAGCCTTCAAGCAGAGGATATTCGATGAGATTGCCAATAAGGAGTAAAATATGAGCATATTTCCCAACCGTACGACCTTTATGAACATCGGACCGTTTTCCATCCAGTGGTATGCGGTACTGATACTTACCGGAGCCTTTATCGCCTATTACTTCAGCAAAAGGAATCTGAAGTCTTACCGCAATGTCGACGTCAACGGTTTCTTTGATGACCTGTTCATCTGGATGCTGTGGTTCGGCATCATCGGCGCCAGACTCTGGTTCTGCATTTTCTATAATTTTGAATACTACATCAGCCATCCGCTGGATATCATCCGTATCTGGGACGGCGGTCTGGCTTTCCACGGCGGCTTCGTCGGCGGAGCTTTGACCATGCTGTACATGTGCAGGAAAAGGAACGTATCCTTCGTCAAGGTCCTCGATGCGCTGGCACCGACGGTGCTGGTCGCTCAGGCCATAGGCCGCTGGGGCAATTTCATCAATCAGGAATGTCACGGCAGCGCCGTAAGCGAAGATTATTTCGTAGGTCCTTTAAAACTGATAAAGGAAGGCATGCATATCGGCGGTGTCTACTACAAGCCTCTGTTTCTGTATGAATCCCTGCTTTGTCTGCTGGGTTTCATAATCATCAATTTCTTCCTGAAGAAGACCCAGAGGAAAAGAGGAGAACTGATCGGTGCCTACATGATCTGGTACGGCGTCATCAGATTCTTCATCGAAGGCGACAGAACGGACTCGCTGCTGATAGGTTCCCTGAAGACGGCACAGGTCACTTCGATCGCTTTCGTGCTGATCGGGCTGCTGCTGTACTTCGGGATCTGGGACCGTGTTTTCGGAAACAGAAAACCGACCATCGTCTTTGATCTGGACGGTACCCTGCAGGATTCCAATCAGGCGATACTGGACAGCTTTAAGGAGACTTTTGAGAAGTACGGAGATGTAAAGGACTTCACTGAGGAAAAACAGCTGAAGGTCTTCGGTCCTCCTATCAAGGACATGTTCGAGGAATTCTTCCCGGATCTTGATGCGGATGAACTGGTTGCCTATTACCGCAAGCTCAATGCTCAGAAACTGCAGGAGACGCTTAAGCCTAATGAACACGCTCTGGAAGTGGTAAGTGCCTTAAGAAACGAAGGCTATCAGCTGGGCATCCTCACCACCAGAGCCAGAGAATCGGTCGAAATGTGCTTAAAGAAGTGCGGCTTCAAGGATGATGATTTCGTATCCGTCATCACTCATGATGACGTGGAGAAGTCCAAGCCGGATCCGGAAGGCCTGTTCAAGCTCATCAACGGCAGGAAGCTCAACAGTGCGGACGTGATCGTGATCGGCGACAGTTCTGCCGACATAAAATGCGGACAGAATTACGGTGCTTACACGGTCGCCTACAGCGTCATCGAAGGCAAAAGACCCGAGATCGAAGCTGCCGGTCCTAACCGCATCATTACCGATCTGCGGGAACTGCTGGATATAGTGAAGGAAGATCATTATTTCACATATAATTTGAAGTAAAAGGATGTGTATATAACACATTCTTTTTGTATAATTAATACAGAAAATTTGTGGAGGAAAATTATGTTAACAGTATTCAATCATCCGTTGATCACACACAAACTTGCCCTGATGAGAGATAAGAATACATCCACCAAGGACTTCGCCCAGCAGCTGGATGAGATCGCCGGTCTGATGGCCTTTGAAGTTTCCCGGGATTTACCTACAAAACCAAAATTCGTCGAAACGCCTATGGGTCCGTGCAATACCATGGAACTGGCACAGGATGTCGTGCTGGTACCGATCTTAAGAGCCGGACTGGGAATGGTCGACGGCATCAGAGATCTGATCCCGACAGCCAAGGTCGGTTTCATCGGCATGTTCCGTCATGAAGATACCCTGGAACCGGAAGAGTACTTCGCCAAGTTCCCGAATATGTCTGAAGCCACCGTCATGGTCCTGGACCCGATGCTGGCAACGGGCGGTTCCGCCAGTGCTGCTATCACCAAGATCAAGGAAAGAGGAGCCAAGAACATCAAGCTGGTATGTCTGGTAGGCGTACCTGAAGGCGTCAAGAAGATCGAAGAAGATCATCCGGATGTCGATATCTATCTGGCTGCTCTCGATGAAAAGCTTAACGAGATCGGCTATATCGTTCCTGGTCTGGGCGATGCCGGTGACAGGATATTTGGCACTAAATAGCAATTAAGCGAAACAGCGTTTCGCTTTTTTATTGTTTTCTTTCATGTTAAGATTTATGTGGAAAGAGGGTATTAATATGAATAATAAACCTGTTGTTTTAGTTGTAATGGACGGTGTCGGTGAAAGAGAAGACACCTTTGGCAACGCTGTTAAAAACGCCTATACACCAAACCTGGATCATCTGAAAGAGACCTGCCCATGGACGACCATCAAGGCCCATGGTACGGCTGTCGGACTGCCTAGCGATGACGACATGGGCAATTCCGAAGTCGGACACAACGCCATCGGCTGCGGTCAGGTATACTCTCAGGGTGCCAAGCTCGTAAATGAATCGATCGCCAACGGTTCCATCTATCAGAGTGAGACCTGGAAGAAGCTCGTTGATAATGCCAAGGGCCATACCCTGCATTTCCTGGGACTGCTCTCTGACGGCAATGTTCATTCCAACATTTCCCATCTGAAAGCCATGATAAAGGAAGCCAAGGAAGAAGGCATCAGCCGCGTAAGGGTGCATGTCCTGATGGACGGCCGAGACGTACCGGAAACTTCCGGTCTTGAATACATCGACGATCTTGAGGAGCTGCTTGCATCACTTAACGATGACAGTTTCGATGCCCGTATCGCTTCCGGCGGCGGCAGGATGTATATCACCATGGACAGATATGAAGCCGACTGGGAAATGGTAAAAAGAGGCTGGGATGCCCATGTGGCCGGCATCGGCAGAAAGTTCAGCAATGCCAGAGAGGCCATCGAGACCTACCGTAAAGAACTGGGAGTAAACGACCAGAACCTGCCGGAATTCGTCATCTGTGAAAACGGTGAACCGGTCGGAACCATCGAGGACCACGATTCCGTGATCTACTTCAACTTCAGGGGCGACAGAGCGCTTGAGATCTCCAGAGCCTTTGACAACAACAACTATAAATTCGAAAAATCCAAGGAAGTGGACGTCATGTATGCAGGCATGCTGGAATATGACGGCGACCTGCACATCCCTCACAACTACCTGGTAAATCCGCCGGCAATCAAAGATACGATGTCCGAGTACTTTGTAAAGAACGGCATCGCCACTTATGCCATCTCCGAGACCCAGAAGTTCGGTCACGTTACCTATTTCTGGAACGGCAACCGCAGCGAGAAATTCGATGAAAGCCTGGAGACCTGGGTCGAGATCAAGTCCGACCTGTGTCCTTTCGATGAAAAGCCTTGGATGAAGTCATCCGACATCACCGAACAGCTCGTGGAAGCCATCGATTCAAAGAAGTATACCTTTTTAAGGACCAACTTCCCTAACGGCGACATGGTCGGCCATACCGGCAACTATGAAGCCACGATCATCGGTGTGGAATCGGTTGACCTTAACCTCAAACGCATCATCGATGCCTGTGACAGGAATGACTGCGTACTGCTCATCACAGCTGACCACGGCAATGCCGATGAGATGTATGAAAAGAAGAAAAAGGAAGATGCTCCTTTGAAACCAAAGACATCACATACCCTTAATAAAGTTCCGTTCATCATCTACAATGCCGATGTGAAGATCAAAGACGGCGAATACGGCTTAAGCAATATCGCTGCTACCGTCTTCAAGCTCTTAGGCCTTGATATCCCTGAGACCTGGGACGAGGCAATGATATAAAAAAGAATTGAAATAAAAAAAGAGTCAGCGTCCGCTGGCTCTTTTCAACATTCTCAGTTCCCTCATGGCTGTCTTATATTTATAGGCTCTGCCCAGGGATTCGCTGAAATCCTTCCGGCTGTACTTGGTACGGAAATAGTCCTTAAGGGCCAGCCAGATTATCGATAAGCCGAAGAACAGCATCATGAAGAAAGGAACGGAGTTCTTCCGGGTGTTGTCGATGATGGCCTTTTTTTCATTTAGTTCGTCCATCATTGCGCTGAGATGTGCGGTGCTTTCATTTACCGGCTCCATTTCTTCAGAGAGCCTCTTCATCTTGCTGAGCAGTCTGATGACGACTATCACCAAAACGACTATCATAATGAGATAGACGTATCTGATGTAGGCATTTACCAGCTCCAGGACTTTCATAGTATTATTCTATCACTTTCTCTATCTTTTCTTCACCGATCATCATAGGCTTCAGACCTTTGGTAAGCTCTTCGATCTTGGCAAGAACGCTTTCGTCTTTCAGGACGAAAGTGATGGTCACGTCTTCACCGTATTCCCTTTCCAGGAGATAGGTATTGCGGGTCAGGATGCTGTCAAGCTTATTAGCGGTGTCATAAGGCAGTTTGAGCTGATACTTGGGATAGCTGATATCCTCCACGATCACCGCTTCTTTCAGAGCTTCCTGACAGGCTCCGCCGTACGCTCTCACAAGGCCTCCGGTTCCCAGCTTAATGCCGCCGAAATACCTTACGACCAGGCAGCAGGTATTATCCAGGCCTTTTTTCTCCAGTACGTTGAGGATCGGCACACCGGCTGTTCCGCTGGGTTCACCGTCATCGGAGCTTCTTTTTATGTTTCCGCAGATCAGGGCCGAACAGACATGGGTGGCGTCATAGTGTCTTTTTCTTATCTCTTTAAGGTATTCCCGGTACTCATCCTCGCTGAAAACCGGCTTCAGATAGGCTATGAAGCGGGACTTTTCAATGGTTATCCTGTGTACCGTTTCTTCCTTAACATACATAAAAATATTATACTTTTTTGTGGTAGAATTGAAAACGTGAGGTTTTTATATGAGAAGTCTTGAAGAAGTGCTGAAGGATCTGAAAGAAGCCGAAAAGGAATACCAGGAGAAGTGTCTCAAATACGGTATCGAGGAGAAGCAGAAGCGGAAACTCAAGGCTGATGACGATCCTAAGAACAGCAATGATGAAACAAATAAAGATCAGCACTGATGCTGATCTTTTATTATTTCCGGTAAAACGGAAAATTCCTGAAAATACTCATAATCTACATAGAAATACATATTCAGAAAATGATATAATTATTAGGCATACAGGAGGAAATAAAATGGCAAAAAAATTAGTTACTGATTTAGATGTTGCCGGTAAAAAGGTCATTGTCAGGGTTGACTTTAATGTGCCTTTGAAGAACGGCGAAATATCAGATGACAACCGTATCGTTGCTGCACTGCCTACAATCAGATATCTGGTTGAAAACAAGGCAAAAGTTATCTTACTGTCTCATTTAGGAAAGATCGATTATAAGAAGACTGAAGAAGAGATCGAAGCAGCAAAGAAGAAAAACAACATGGCACCTGTTGCCAAGAGACTAGGCGAATACCTGCCTGGCACCAAGATCGTCTTTGTTCCGGAGACCAGGGGTGAAGAACTCGAAAAGGCCGTTGCGGAATTACAGGACGGCGAAGTGCTGCTGATGCAGAACACCCGTTATGAAAAGGGCGAATCCAAGAATGACGAGGATCTGGGCAAATACTGGGCAGGCCTTGGTGATCTCTACGTATCCGATGCTTTCGGTTCCGTACACAGAGCTCATGCAAGTACCGTCGGTATTCCTAGCAATCTGCACAGTGCTGTCGGTTTCCTGATCGAAAAGGAACTGAAGTTCCTGGGTGATGCCGTCGAACATCCGGTAAGACCTTTCGTAGGCGTACTGGGCGGTGCCAAGGTTGCCGATAAGCTGGCTGTCATCTCTAACCTCTTAGAGAAGTGCGATACCCTGATCATCGGCGGCGGTATGGCTTATACCTTCCTGAAGGCTCAGGGCAAGGAAGTCGGTAAATCCCTGGTAGATGATGAAAAGATCGAATACTGCAAGGAAATGCTGGAAAAGGCCGAAAAGCTCGGCAAGAAGCTCCTGCTCCCTGTCGATACCGTAGTTTGTGATCATTTCCCTGATCCGATCGACGGACCGATCGAGACCGAAGTCGTATCGAGCGATGAGATCCCTGCCGACAAGGAAGGTCTGGATATCGGACCTAAGACTGCCGAACTCTTCGCCAACGAAGTCAAGAACGCCAAGACTGTCGTCTGGAACGGACCGATGGGCGTCTTCGAGAACCCTACCTTAGCTGCCGGAACCAATGCTGTTGCCAAGGCTTTGGCTGAGTGCGAAGGTACGACCATCATCGGCGGCGGTGATTCTGCTGCAGCCATCAAGCAGTTAGGCTATGCCGACAAGGTGAGTCATGTTTCTACCGGCGGCGGTGCTTCACTGGAATTCTTAGAGGGTAACGGTTTACCTGGTGTAGATGTAATCGAGGAGAAATAAGATGAGAAAACCTATTATCGTCGGCAACTGGAAGATGAATAAGACCATTGCCGAAACCAAGGAATTTTTAGAAGCAGTCGATCCGTATCTTGAAGGTATCGACAGCTGTGAGTACGGTATTGCCGCTCCTTATACGGATCTGTACTGTGCTGTCGGTTTAGCCAAGAATCTGATCATCGGTGCTGAGAATTGCCATTTTGAAGACAGCGGTGCCTATACCGGTGAAGTATCGATCCCGATGCTTAAGGAACTGGGTGTCAAGGCCTGTGTCATCGGTCATTCCGAGAGAAGACAGATGTTTGCCGAGACTGATGAAGCTGTCAATAAAAAAGTAAAGAAACTTCTGGACAACGGTATCATGCCTATCATGTGCTGTGGTGAAACGGAAGAGGAATTTGATGCCGGCAAGACCGAAGAAAAGGTCAGACGTCAGGTAGCTGAAGGCTTAGCCGGTTTATGTCCTGAGTGCGTCAAGAAGGTCGTCGTTGCCTATGAGCCTATCTGGGCCATCGGCACCGGCAAGTCTGCCGACAAGGACATCGCAGAAAAATGCTGCTGGATCGTCAGAGACGAGATCCGCAAGATGTACGGTGATGCCGCCGACGAAGTAAGAGTTCAGTACGGCGGTTCCGTAAAGCCTGGCAATATCAAGGAATATATGGCCATGGAAGACATTGACGGTGCCCTGATCGGCGGTGCCAGTCTGAAAGTAGATTCTTTCAAAGAATTGGTTGATGCAACTAAATAAGGAGAAAAAACAATATGCCTGGAATCATTGATGTTTACGGAAGAGAAGTAATCGACTCCCGTGGTAACCCGACTGTAGAAGTTGAAGTAGTTACCGAATCCGGTGCCTTCGGCAGAGCCATGGTACCTTCCGGTGCTTCTACCGGTGAAAGAGAAGCCCTAGAACTCAGAGACGGCGACAAGAACCGTTACTTAGGCAAGGGCGTTCTGAAAGCTGTTGAAAACGTTAATACCATTATCGCTCCGGCGATCCTGGGTATGGACGTTACCGATCAGGCTTCGATCGATAAGGTCATGATCGAACTCGACGGTACCAAGGACAAATCAAAACTCGGTGCCAATGCGACCTTAGGTGTTTCGCTGGCCTGTGCCAGAGCTGCTGCCGACTTCTACGGCATGCCTCTGTACAAGTACCTGGGCGGCGTAAACGGCAAGGTACTGCCTGTTCCGATGATGAATGTCTTAAACGGCGGCAAGCACGCTGATTCGTCTGTCGATATGCAGGAATTCATGATCATGCCTATCGGTGCTCCTTCATTCAAGGAAGCCGTAAGATGGTCTGCAGAAGTATTCCACAACCTGAAGAAGGTCCTGACTTCCAAGGGTTACAACACGGCTGTCGGTGACGAAGGCGGCTATGCCCCATCCTGCACCGAAGGCAACGAAGAGCCTCTTAAGCTGATCGTTGCTGCTATCGAAGCTGCCGGCTACAAGCCTTGGGAAGACTTCGGTATCTGTCTGGATCCGGCTTCAAGCGAATTCTACAATGAAGAGACCGGCAAGTATGAACTGACCAAGTCCGGTCAGGGCGAAAAGACCACCGATGAAATGATCGACATGTATGCCGACTGGTGTGAGAAGTATCCGATCCTTTCCATCGAAGACGGTCTGGCTGAAAACGACTGGGACGGCTGGAAGAAGCTTACCGAACGTTTAGGCAAGAAGATCCAGCTGGTCGGTGATGACCTCTTCGTTACCAACGTCGAATACCTGCAGAAAGGTATCGACCTGGGCGTTGCCAACTCCATCCTGATCAAGCTCAATCAGATCGGTACACTGACTGAAACTCTGGATGCCATCGAACTGGCTAAGACCCACGGTTACACTGCTGTCGTATCTCACAGATCAGGTGAAACCGAAGATACCACGATCGCTGATCTGGTAGTCGGTGTCAATGCCGGACAGATCAAGACCGGTTCTATGTCCAGAACTGACCGTATCGCCAAATACAATCAGCTGATGAGGATCGAAGACGAACTCGGTGATATCGCTCAGTACAAGGGCAAGAAAGCTTACTATAACGTTGATTTAAAGTAGTTTATACTCTAAGGAAATAAGAAAAGTCCTTCAGGCCATCTGAAGGACTTTTTCTGTTAAGAGAGTGCCAATAGTATATAATTAAATAGTAATTTCATAAGAGAGGTTTATATATGGCAAAGAGAAAAGATGCAGTCCGTGTAAAGATGGAAGATCCGTTCCATATGATAGTCCCTTACATCATGCCTAAAAGAACGGAAGCTGAAGTCTGTTCCAGAGAGACCTTTGATGTGAACAACCTGATGAAATATATCGATGAACGCAACAAGGAAGAGGGAGTAAACCTCAAGCTCTTCCATTGCATATGCTACGCGGTGGCCAAGACCATCTATCACCGTCCGTATCTCAACCGTTTCGTAGCCGGCCGATACTTCTGGCAGAGGAACGACATTTCCCTGTCATTCGTAGCCAAGCAGAAATTCCAGGACGAAGCGCAGGAAGCGCTGATGTTCATGTATATAAAGCCGGAGATGACTGTCGATGATATCTCTAAGATAATTATCGGTGATGTCAAGAAGGCCAGGGAAGCCGGTTCCAATGATCTGGATAAGACCATGGAAATGATCGGCAAGCTTCCTCGTTTCCTGGTATCCTTCATCGTCTGGATGGTCAAGAAACTGGATTTCTACGGCCATATGCCGGAATCCTTAGCCAAGGGCGATCCTAATTTCTCGTCCGTGCTGCTCGCAAATCTGGGTTCCATCGGTGCTTGTGCTCCTTATCATCATTTAAGCGAATACGGAACCAACTCCATCATGATCACCATCGGTACCCTGGAGAAGAACCGCACCAAGACCGTGCTGCCGATGACGATAACCTTTGACGAAAGGATAGCTGACGGTTTCTATTTTGCGAAGTCGCTGAGATTCGCAAGATACTGCTTCGAACATCCGGAAACGATGGATAAGCCGATCGGCGATGAATTCCCTGAAGGGATAATCTGATGCCATTACTTCTTTATCTGCCCTTTACCACCTTCATTTCCTTTCTCTTCGGTCTTTTCTTCATTCTGAACAAAGCCAGGGGCAAAGAGCTGAAGTTCAATCTGCTGTATGTGCTGATGTGCGGTACCGGCATCGTCTTCTCGCTGATCGAATACGTCCTGCTGTTCAATAAGTACGGATGGGATGAAAGCATCCTGAAAGAGAAGATGGTCATATTCATTCTGGCCGTCATCCTGAACAGTCTGAACTGTCTTGGCAAGGGCATCGTCGTACACAAGGAGTACAGTAAGAAGGATACCGATTATACGGGCATTACAGGCAAATTAAACGTATTTGATCCCATCTGCCTGATATTCCTCATAGTCGTGGTCCTCGTCTTTAAATAAGCCTTAAAAAGGCTTTTTTATTGCGGTTTATAATGGTGATATGGAAGACAAGATAGAATTCAGAAAAAAGGCCAGAGAAATCAGAAGAGCTTTCACGAATAAGGAAGAAGCTTCGGACACTATATGTGCCGGGCTTATGGAAAGTGAAGAGATAAGGGAAGCGAAGACCGTTGCGGTATATTGTGCAACGGAAGATGAAGTTCAGACGGGCCGTCTTATTGAAAGACTGCTGAAAGATAATAAGAGGGTGGCTGTTCCTTTGATCAGGGACGGACAGATGTATTTTCAGGAGATAAGGTCTTTGGCTGATCTGAAGACTACTGGAACCTACGGTATCAGGGAACCTTTATATGCGGAAAAGGATATCGTAGAAGGAGACGAACTGGACGTGGCCATATTCCCCGGACTGGCTTTCGATCTGTACAGGAACCGCCTGGGTCACGGTGGCGGATACTACGATGCTTATTTCAGGGATCTTAAGGAAGTAAGGAAGATCGCTGTAGCTTATGATGTCCAGATATTTGCGGAAATACCCCACGATAAAAACGATCTGAAAGCAGATCTGATCATCACTGAAAACAGGATAATTTAAGCGGTGCTAAAGCGTTGCCAATGTTTAGCACTCATATTGACTGAGTGCTATTCAGTAGTATAATAGTAATTGCGAAAAGGAGGTTGGATCATGATCAAACCATTGTATAACAACGTTTTATTAAAGAAAGTTGAAGCTGCCAAAGAGACCAAAAGCGGCATCATCATCTCCCAGAAGGAAGAGAGTGAAGAGTATGCCGTAGTGGCAGCGGTAAGCGGTGCCAAGGAAGTAAAGATAAATGACCGCACTTATGAAATGCCGCTTAAGAAAGGCGACAAGGTAATGTATAAGAAGTATTCCGGAACCGACATCAAGGACGGTGAGGAAGAATACATTCTGATCAAGGCCGAGGATATCCTGGCCATCGTAGAATAGGAGGCTCATTATGGCAAAGATAGTTAAATATTCAAAGGATGCCAGAGATTCCGTTTTGAAAGGTGTCGATACTCTGGCTGATGCCGTGAAGGTCACTTTAGGACCTAAGGGCAGAAATGTGGTTTTAGATAAAGGCTATGGCGCACCGCTGATCGTCAACGACGGCGTATCCATCGCCAAGGAGATCGAGCTGGAAGACACCTTCGAAAACATGGGCGCCAAGCTCATCTATGAAGTAGCGAACAACACCAATGATGTAGCCGGTGACGGTACGACTACCGCTACCTTACTGGCGCAGTCCATCGTTCATAAAGGCATCGAAGCCGTCGAAAAGGGTGCCAATCCGGTATTCCTGAAGGAAGGCATCGACATCGCTTCGAAGAAGGTGGCTGAACTCTTATTAAAGAAGGCCAGAAAGATCGATTCATCAAGCGATATCGCTTCCGTTGCCTCGATCTCATCAGGTTCAGCCGAGATCGGTGAGATCATATCCGGTGCCATGGAAAAGGTCGGCAAGAACGGCATCATCAACGTCGATGAATCCAAGGGCTTCGATACTTCTCTGGAAGTTACCGAAGGTCTCAGATACGACAAGGGATATGTTTCTCCATACATGGTGACCGACAGGGAAAAGATGCAGATCGAAATGGAAAATCCGCTGATCCTGGTCAGTGACCAGAAGGTCAACAACATTCAGGATATCCTGCCGGTACTGGAGAAGATCGTCGAACAGAGCAGACCGTTACTGATCATTGCCGACGACTTTGAGACCGAAGTCGTTTCGACCATCATCGTCAATAAGCTCAGAGGTACCTTCAACGTGGTGCTGACCAAGGCCCCAGGTTTCGGAGATTCACAGAAAGACAACCTGACCGACATCGCCATCCTGACCGGTGCCAGCATGATCTCCAAGGATCTGGGCATGCAGCTCAAGGACTGCACGATCGCGGACCTCGGTACCTGCAAGAAGGTCATCGTCGAAAAGGACAATACGACTCTGATCGAAGGAGCCGGAACCAAGAAGGCTTTCAAGGAAAGGATCAAAGAACTGGAAGCGGCTCTTGAAAAGTCCACTTCCGATTATGATAAGAACAGACTGAAGGAAAGGATCGCCAAGCTTTCAAACGGTGTGGCCGTTATCAAGGTCGGTGCGACATCCGAGACTGAGCTTAAGGACAAGAAACTCAGGATCGAAGATGCTCTCAATGCCACCAAGGCCGCTATCGAAGAAGGTATCGTCATCGGCGGCGGAGCCTGCCTGATCAACATCTATAAGGAACTCAGAGACAGTCTGAAGAGCGAGGAGAAGGACGTTCAGCAGGGCATTTCCATCGTCCTTGAATCACTGTCCGAACCTTTATACCAGATCGCTGAAAATGCCGGCTACAACGGCAAGGAGATCGTTGAGAAACAGCTTTCTCAGAAAGCCAACTACGGCTTTGATGCCAAGACCGGCGAATGGGTAGACATGTTCGAAAAGGGCATCGTCGATCCTTGTAAGGTAACAAGATCAGCCATGCTGAATGCTGCCAGCATCTCCGGCTTACTGATCACTACCGAAGCAGCCGTAGGCATCGTCAAGGAACCTGAACCTGCAGCACCTGCCGGTGGCATGGGAATGTATTAATGTAAATATTTTCAGATAATGAAAAACTTTCACACAATTTTCACAATTGTTATGTATATTATAAGTAGCTAAAAGTTTTTCATTTATCCTTTGTAACAAAAAAAATAGGACTTACGTCCTATTTTTTTGTATAATCAATTTGCAGCCCCCAATAGTCTAATGGATAGAATAAGCCCCTCCTAAGAGGTATATATATCTCCAAACTATTAGAACATGTCCTCGTAGCTCAGCTGGATAGAGCGGTCGCCTCCTAAGCGACAGGTCAGGCGTTCAAGTCGCCTCGAGGACGCCATTATCAAGTAAAATAGGCCTTTATGGCCTATTTTTATTCTAACGAGTTGTGGAGTAGGGCTTAGTAAGAATATGTTTTTTAGGTTGTTTCTTTAAGTCAGAATTAATTACGAACCGAACCAAATTCAGCGGGAGTCGAACTCTGTCTAATAACTGTCTAATAATCTAACAGTTTCGAGGTAAGTAATTATTTCGATTCCAGTGCATCTATAAGCAGTTTTAACAGTTCAGGATTCTCTTTTATTTCCTCCAGAATCTTATCAACATTTAGATTCTTTTCCGGTCTAGAATAATGATTTAGACCTAAGTGATGAACACATAAAAACGGTACTTCAAGAATATGAGAAAAGAAAAAAGCACAGTCGTTTATAAATGTTTATACAGCGAAATAGCAGACAGTGTTGAGACATTATAATATTATAAGAATATATGGAGCAGGTGAAAAAAATGAAGATAGTAACACAAGAAAAAATTAATCTTAAATCAAGTCCAGAGCTTAACGAAAAAGCCGTTCAAGATTTTATCTTTGAAAACCCATCTGTATTAGGATTAGGTGATTTGGTCCCTCTTATGAAGGAGAAAACTCAACCTTTAGGTGGTAGATTAGATATGCTCTTTGCTGATGATGATAATAATACCAGGTATGAGGTAGAATTGCAGCTTGGTGCAACAGATCCAAGTCATATCATTAGGACTCTTGAATATTGGGACACCGAAAGGAAAAGATACCCACAATATGATCATATTGCGGTGATCATTGCTGAAGATATTACCAGCAGATTTCAGAATGTTATCTCGTTATTCAATACCCAGATCCCACTGATCGCTATTCAGCTGGTTGCATCTAAAACAGACGATGGAAATATTTCCCTTTTATTCGTCAGAGTTATGGACAAAATAGACAGAGGTAACGAAGATGAAGACAATGCCGAACCAACAGACAGAGCATATTGGGAAAGAATAACAAGCAAAAACATCATGACATTGGTCGACAAGATCTTTGATGGTATTGAGATTAATGATCTTGGATATGAAAAAAAGTATAACAAGTTCTATGTTGGTGTCCAAAAAGACGGTGTCGCCAAAAACTATGTCAGTATCAGACCCAAAAAATCATTTGTTTATCTGGAGATAAAGTCAAATGAAACACCAGAGGTTGCAGAAGTTCTGGAACGGGCAGGTCTGGATATCGATTATGATAAACGCTGGTCTCATTACAGAATAAAAATCAAGACTTTTGAAGATTTCGAAAAAAACAGAGATAATATCATGCAATTAGTTGAGAAAGCTAAAGAAAGATACAGCCTGGACTGATCAGTATAAAGAGTTTTTTATGGGCAGCATAGATAGTTATTTTAAACGTATCGGCTGATTTGAAGTAAAAGATCTTGATAGATCGATCAGGAAGTCGTTCAAAACATCCCAAGCAGAGTCACTAATAGATGAGTGGGAGAAACTCTGTTCAGCACGCGATGAAAATAAAGAACAAGGGCTTAGTAAAGAAAACGTTTCTCGTCAATCGGAGATCGTGGATTTTACACATAGTAGTTTAAAGATGAGTTTATTATTTTCATCTTATTACGATCTGGACGTGTATAAACAATTTTTTGAAGCTGTAGAAAAAAGAAAGGATTTCTTTGGTAAGAATATAATCGATTATGGTTGTGGTAATGGTATTATCACTTGCTATTTAGCGATGATGCTTCCTGATCGTGTTTTGTGTGGCGTTGATGTTTCTGAAAATGCAATCAGAATAGCAAATATTCTGAAAGATAAATTGAAGCTTAAAAATGTTGGTTTTTATAATTCAGATAATATTCCAGATTTTAAATATGACACCCTGGTTTCAGTTAGGACTTTCCATGAGAACATAAGCACATTATGGACAAACGCAAGTTACTATTCTTTTGAAAAACAGTTAAAAACAAACTCATCTCTTTATGATCAATATATAAAACAACTATCAAATCTCTTAAATCCAACAGGTAATTTAATTGCCTTTGAAAGAGGAAAACAAATGCATTTTGTAGAGATCTCAGAGTCCTGCAAGAGAAACGGAATAAATCCGATATTACAAGAATGCGAGTTTCATAAATGTATTGAAGCATCAGAAGAAAGAGATTTATTTCTGTTATGTGCATCAAAAAGTGTCGAAACATACAGTTATGATCAATTGATCGGTTTTATTTATGAAGAATACCCATATGGTTATAGCGGTGCATACGCAGAATTCATTTTAGAAAAGATTAAAGGATTATTGATTGATGCATTTATATCTGTTGACGATAAGGAAACAATATGTGGTATACATGCCTTATACAACAACGCAGCAGATTATAGCAAATTCATATTATTCCAAAAGAACAAACTGAATTGCACAACTCAAATATTCGATAAGCTGGAAGATATGGATGAAGCTGAAGAGCTTATGAAAGAATCAAGGAAGAATGATCAGTTAAGTGGTTTTAAACTATTCGATACGAATTCTGATTATCAATTACAAACCCTGATTGAGTATCTTAATAAGACCGACAAACAATAATTGTTTTTGAAGTATCGGTTATTTTTCAAACAGTATATTGCATGGATTAAGGGAGATTCCTGTATGAAAAAAATAGAATTACTTGCACACTGGTCTGTCGGTCCTGGAGATTCTGGATCTTATCCTGGCGAATTTGAAATTGATGATGATAATTATGAATTATTAAAGCATTATGTATTGGATGAAGGAATAACAGATATTTATGATATTCCTAACGATAATTTGCGCTCAATTCTTGAAGATTTTGAAGAGAAATTAGATGCTGAATACAAAAATGTAGAAAAAGAAAACTGGAAATGGGGTCTTACTGGAGACAGAAGAGAAGACTATAAAACTTTCGATGACTGGTGGAACAACTATTTTTCTAGATCAGTTTACAGCGGAAGAATCACCATATCCGACGAACCATTCCTTAACGAAAAGAATTAGTTCAAAAACCTATCTATAGGCAATTATTTTAACCAGATTGGCTATTTCTTTATCATCTATTATCAGATTTAAAGGAGTAATAATCTCATTGATTATTTGTTTTACTGTTTTAAATTCGAACTGGTATTGGTTTTGTATCTCGAAAGAATTATCATGGATTTCTGAAGATTCTTTTTTGGCTGCTCTTTCAAACATGCACATAAGGTGCAAGATAATACCAACATAGAAAGAGTTATCTTTTTCAGATGATAATACTTTTTCATCAATTTCGCTGCAGAAGCTTATGCAGGCATCGGTAATCAGCGGTGAACTAATGGAAGGCGCAAACTTATCTGAGTTCCTGAACACCTCATCATACATATCGGTGTTTTCGCTATATAATTGTGAGAACGTTTTCCTCATTTCTCTTCCATCGTTCATATATTGAGAAATGATTTGAGAACCGTCAGGTGTAAAGACCTTATCAAAAAACATGAATCTAGTTCCGGAAATTTGTGGATCTATTGATCCGATTATAAGCTTAAGGTTGCTTCCAAGCTGTTTTGCCTTTTCGTTTATATCTTCCATGATCGACATAGCGATGATATTATAATCAAAACAGTCAAACCTATCGCAAAGGTATTCTTTTATTGCCTCTGCTCCTCCGATCCCGGTGCTGCAGACCGTTATGATCGTCTTTTTATCATATGTATCCTTTTCCTTTTTTGAATCTTCTTTTTTATTTATCAATTCTTCATACTGGATCTTTATAAAGCTTATGTATTTGTCATATACTGTTTGATAAATCTCCGAAAGATCAGATTCGGTATCGGAGAGAACAACCTTTATTGCATCCATTACCATAAGAGACGTAACGTTAGGTATGCATTTGCATTTAAACAGAGTATCTTTCTGCACTCTTTCCTCAATAGTGAGAAGGGAGCCCATATCAACAAGACATAACACTCCTTTTTTATTATTGAGAGTCTTAATCAAGTTAAGAAATTCATAGTATACCTCATTAAATGTTTTATTGATGGGAGCATCGATTGCATGGACGAAATCAACATCCATAAGTTGATTAGACATGTCGACAATACTGGATGCTGTTTGGTCTCCGTGACATATAACAACTATATCAATATGTTCATTCTGAACCTCGGCAGAAGAACCCTGTGCCAGAAAAAGCGACCAGAAACCTAATTCATCTTTTGGTATATCAACGCCCAATTCGGCAGAGAAACTGTCTAGATGTGCGTAAAGGAACTCCATTTCCATGTAGTGAGTATTTTCCTGTCTGCCGATATTTGGGTTATAGATGATTTTGCTTTTTCTTGTTCTTTCAACAAACTGCTGTATGTGAAGAGCAAAAGCCATGGCCAAGGAATCAGAAAAAGATCTGCCCAAAGCCAAGGAAGCATCGCTTAATAGCCTGTTTGCAAAAACAAGATACCTGTTTTCAATTATGCCATTCTTCAATATGAAGTTATCATCTTCGGAATTACTGAAATTATAAATGAGATTACTGTAGTATGTATCAAGATCTTCGGCAACACGAGTCTCGATTGTCTGTGTATTGATATTGTTCTTACGATAGTAGTTTATTCTTTTTTCGATGAAATCATAGAGGTTAAGGACATACTTGTTTCTTACATATTTATGTTCTTCTATGTCGTCCGGATGTACATTCATGCCATCAAGAAACTGACTGAGATTAGTCTCGTTTTCGGGATTGAACAAAGCAGAGTTTTTAGAACTATATACTTCAAAAGGCAGATCAAACAGTTCTATGTTCAAGGTGGTTCCCTGTTTTTCCTTGTTCGTTGACAGATAGTTTATATAACTCTTTGCACAGCAGAGATTAACAATGTTTTTAAGTTCCCCAATATTTCCTTTTGCCTGATAGAAAACAAGTTTCTTCAGAGATTCGAATGAGATCCAGATCGGTATTTCGAGCTTCCTGGATTCCTGCTGAAAGAACGAGAACAGCAGCTCCAGTTTTTCATCGATGCTTCTTTCCATAAGATTTGGAAGACTTATAATTATCGGAAATCTTCTTGTAAAGGTTTTAAGAAGAGTGTTTTTCGGATCTTCGGTTGTCGAGCCGATAATCATCAGATTGACTTTATCTTCACTTGTTCCGCCAAGTTTTCTTATGGCGCCTTTGTCTATCAGATTAAAAAGAAGTTCCTGCCCGGTCGGAGGCAGCCTATGGATTTCATCAAGCATCAGAATGCCATTATCAGCTCTTTTGGCCATTCCCTCCTTTTCAGTCAATGCGCCGGTAAAAGCTCCTTTTTCGTGCCCGAATAATTGTGACAGCAAAAGCTGCGGATTGTCTGCATATTCAGCACAGTTGAAATAGACATATGGGATGTTTTCGTCTTCAGAAATATATCTCTTGAATTCCCACATTTTTTCAGCCATGTAGTTCTTTCCACAACCTGTTTCTCCATATATCAGAGTGTTCAGACCATTTGGGGGATAAGAAACAGCAGATTTTGCCTTCTCTATGGCAGTCTCTAAACTTGGATTCAAGTATGCAAATCTTTCAAAAGGGTCAGCTTTTTCACCGCTGTCTTCAGTTTTTTCGTTTGTGTTATCTACTGTCTTCTTCCATTGAAACATAACAGGTCTGTGATTGTTTTTGATTAATATTCCCTGTTTAAAGAGAAGATTGAGATCGCTAGAGGCCTCGTTTCTTCTAATGTTCAATAGATCAGCTACTTGATCAGCTGTTAAAGGATCGCTGCTATTCTTAATAAGATTAGCAACCATATCTATTCTTTTCATTATGAATTAACCTCTTTATGCATACTATAACATACAAAAACGAATTTATTAATGCGACACTAAGTGGCACGAAAGTTGCTTTATAGATAGTGAGAGCAAGCGCTTTCATCGTTATTGGAGTTATTGTTCTCAAGAAAGGAGTGGTTTGATTGAGGGGGGTAAATAGGGTTTGATGTTGTTTTTACAGCGTTAAACCTGATCGGCAGTAATATTGATTGCTAAAAAAAGAGCATCTATTTGCTAGAAAGGAAATGGTATGAAATTTAAAATCCTTGTCATGGAAGAAATTGGGCAATTGGCACTTAGAGAAGCCGAAATTCCAAAGCCAGGAAAGGGACAGGTGTTAGTTAAGATAGAAAACTGCAACATCTGCACAACAGACTGGCAAAATTGGAACGGAATGCGTGGCAAGTCCAACAAAAGTTTTCCATATGCACCGGGGCATGAAGCGGCAGGCACCATCGAAGAGATCGGAGAAGGAGTGTATGGCTTTAATGTCGGTGATCATATAGCTGTTGGCTATACCGGTTGCGGCTATTGTGAGGAATGCCGGGTTGGCAATACTAAAGCATGCAAGACACCAAAAGAAAAGACAACGATCGATGGCGTAAGCGGTGGATTCGGTATGAGCCAGTATATGCTGATCAACAAGAATCAGGTATTTGAAATGAATCCGGATCTGCCGTTTGAAGAGGCCGGCTATCTTGAGCCTGTATCTACGGCAGTACATGGAATCAGAAAACTGGACCCAAAACCGGGAGACTATCTGCTTGTTATCGGTGCCGGAAATATGGGACTTGTTAATGCCCAGGTCGCTAAAGCTTTTGGTTGCAATGTCTTTGTAAGTGAAGTCGACGAGAAAAGGATTGCTTTGTCAAAATCGATGGGGTTCAGTGTGATGAATCCTGCGACAGACAATATTGTTGATTTTGCCAAAGAGTTCACAAAGGGACACGGAGTCGACCATGTCGTCGTTGCCGTAGGTAATACAAAAGCCACAGATCAGGCTTTTGAAGTAGTTAGAAAAGGCGGCAAAGTATTATTGTTCGCAGCCGGTTATCCTTCACCTGAACTCAATTTGGATGTCAATAAGATCCATTATGGAAACTGGCACATTATCGGTACAGGCGGAGCAAATGTCGGTGATTATCAATTAGCTAGCCAGTATTTGTCAGACGGAACGGTAGTAACCAAGAATCTTATTTCCTATAAGATTCCGCTTGAAGATTATAACAAGGCCTTCGAGTTGGCTGCTACGCCTGGCAATTATAGAGTCTCCTTAGTTATGTGGAATAAGGCCAAGGATAACTAGTATGACTAAATTAGGATTAGTTAGAGTAGATAGCCGCCTTATTCACGGACAAGTAATGACGATGTGGTCAAAAACGAACGGAATAAACTACATTCTTGCCGTAGATGACCATTCAGCAAAAGATCCTATTATGGTCGACATCTATAAAATGGCAGTTCCTAGTACCATGGGAGTTGCCATAATGACAGTCGAAGAAGCAGCAGAAAAGTTTAAAGCTAACGAGCTGAAAGACAGAACCTATCTGATACTGATTAAGGACGTAGATACTGCGTATCGGTTATATGAAGCTGGCTTCCAGTTCACAGATTTGCAGATAGGAAACCTTGTTGCTGAAAAGAATACAAAGATGCTTCATCAGAATAGCAGATTGAGCGAAGAACACTTGCCTTTACTTGCCGAGCTTAAAAACAAGGGCGTCAATATTATTGTTCAATCTGTGCCGACAGAAAGACCAAAAAAGATCGAAGAATATCTTTGATGGGAATCATAACCCTCAATTAATGCTTACTAACTAATGTTAGTGCAAAATAAGATAATCATTGCTAACTGCTGACATGAGTGATGATTATGCGTTTTAAAAGAAAGGAAGCTTAAATATGTTCATTAAAGCACTATTGATCGGTATTTTCTACTGGATATCAAAGTGGGCTATTGGCTACACGTTTGGTGTAAGGTGGAGTAATCTTCCTATGGTAATGGCACCCGTAATCGGTTTAATTATGGGGGATGTCAAGACAGCTGTTATCATGGGAGCTTTCATTCAGGCTGTTTATCTGGGCCTGGTAAGTGGACTTGGTGGAGTTGTTACAGTCGACAAATCATTAGCAACATGTATTGCAATTCCTATCGCCATTCAGGCGGGTCTTGCACCAGAAATGGCTGTAACTCTTGCTGTTCCTTTTGGACTGCTCGGAACTATCACCAATAACATCTACAAAATCTATGCCTCTTGGCTTACCCACAAGGCAGATACTGCGGCTGAAGAGGGAGATGCTAAGAAGATCCGCATGCTTCATTATTGGGGCGCAGCTATCGGCTGGTTGCCGTTAGCGCTGATTCCGGTAACTATCATAGTGTACGCCGGACCGGATCTGATTGCAAATCTTCTGGCTGCAATTCCGGATTCTGTAGTTAATGGCTTAGGAGTCGTAGGTGGTCTTCTTCCTGCACTAGGTTTCGCGATGACCATCAGAGTAATTGGACGCAAACAATTCCTGCCATTCTTCTTCTTGGGATTCTTTGTAATCAAGTATTTCTCCCTGAGCACTATCGGCGCTTCTATCTTCGGAATAATACTTGCAATTACTTATGTACAATTAATGGGAGGACGTACTGATGTCGAAGCAAGCTAACAAATTATCAAGAAACGACGTCGTTAAGACATTTGTCAGATGGTGGGCTGCAACTCATTGGAACACTTCATCTGAAAGACTGCAAGCATTAGGTGTTTGTGCAGCCTTATCGCCGGCATTGGAAAAGCTTTATACGGATAAAGAAGATCTTAAAAAGGCTCTTATTAGACACCTGATGTTCTTCAATACCCAGCTTAACTGGGGCGGTATCATCGGCGGAGCCACTCTTGCATTAGAAGAAGAAAATGCTTGTGGTGAAGGTGTTCCGGAAGAAGTCATCGTTGGTTTCAAGAATGGCTTAATGGGCCCGATGGCCGGTATTGGTGATACCATTGACTGGCTGACCCTGAGCCCGATTGTTACTTCCTTATGCTTGCCAGCAGCTCAGGAGGGAAGCGTTATGGCTTGTATGTTGGCCTTATTCGCTTTCTCTATTCCGGCAACGATTGTAGGATACTATTTATTCAATCTCGGTTATAAGCTCGGCCGCGACTCGGTCACTACGCTGTTAAGCAGTGGCATTGTAAACAGGATCATAAATGGTCTGTCTATCCTTGGCCTGTTCATGATGGGCGTTCTGTCGGCTTCACTAGTAAAAGTATCTACTCCGTTAGCAATAGTTAACGATGTAGCTACCACTGAGATACAGCCACTGTTGGACAAGATCGTTCCTGGTCTGTTACCTCTATTGACCGTTCTCGGAGTATACTATTATCTCGAAAAGAGAGGCAACAAGTATATGACCGCATTGATTGCTTTAATTGTTATCGGTCTTGTACTAGGAACTCTGGGAATCATAAAGTAAAAAAGGAAAATAGTTTATGTTAATTGACATGAAATCAATTCTTATTGATGCAACAAAGAAAGGTTATGGAGTAGTAGCACCAAATGTCAGCGATGCTTACACTATAAAAGCATGTTTTGATGCAGCTAACGAAATCAAAGCTCCATTAATCATTGATGCCGGAGGAAATCTCGACTATGATTTCATAGGGGAAACGGTTCGTTTTTATTCAAACAGATATCCTCAGATGCCTGTAGCCTTAAATCTGGATCATGGAAAGAATCTTGATCAGGTCGTGGTTGCCATACGGGCCGGCTTCACATCAGTCATGATTGATAAGTCATCCTGTTCATTTGAAGAAAACGTTGAAGCGACTGCAGAAGTAGTAAAAATTGCCCATAAAGTAGGCGTTTCCGTAGAAGCTGAACTGGGCCATGTCGGTCGGGAGGGCGAAGAAAACAACGACCAGAATGTATATACGGAGCCTAAGGAGGCTGCAAGGTTTGTAGAACTGACCGGTGTAGATTGTCTTGCAATAGCGATCGGAACATCTCACGGGCATTATAAAGGTGAGCCTCATCTGGAGTTAGGAATTCTTGATGAAATCAGAAAATCAGTTGAAGTTCCACTTGTTCTGCATGGCGGTTCCTCTACAGGAGACGAGAATCTGCAGAAAGCTATTAAGCATGGTATCAGTAAGATTAATATTGGTACTGACCTAGGCGACGCAGGCGTTTCTTCTTTAATGAAGTTTATTAATGAAACTGATATAAATACACGGTTTTATTTATCTAAAGCCATGGATGCAACTTATATCGGCTGGAAGGAAAAGCTAAAACACTATCTCGTAACGTTTGGTGAAGAGAATAGGTGGTAGTTTAAATGCCGTAGCTGCAGGGGAAGCATCCCTGCAGCTACGGAGCATTTAATAGAAAGGGAATCAATGAAAGGAATTGTTATCGTTAGTCATGGATACCTGGCCGAGGGTTTATATAAGACATCTCAAATGTTTTTTACAGATCAAAAACAGTTTACTTACGTCTGTATGGATGGGTTGGACAGCACAGATACATTCTGCAGAAAAATAGAAGAAAAGATAAAAGAAGTGGATTCCGGAGATGGGGTAATCATCCTTTGTG
Organism: Erysipelotrichaceae bacterium; assembly: GCA_017431825.1. GTDB lineage: Bacteria > Bacillota_I > Bacilli_A > Erysipelotrichales > Erysipelotrichaceae > Colivicinus. The sequence goes on from JAFRKI010000015.1 coordinate 84,621, forward strand.
ATCTACTCTTTGGCAGTCCGTTTAATTGTGCTGCTCGGATACTGAACGAAAAATGCGAATTGATCTCCGGCGTCAACTTATCAATTTTGCTTGAAATACTTGGCCTCAGATCAAATTCAGAAATAGATGTTGATGAGATGGTAAAAATCGGCAAGGAAGGAATTTGCAATTTTAAAAAAATGGCAAGAAAAGAATAACTCACTGTCATTCATAAAGGAGATACACGCGTGGTAACAATTATTTATATATGTCTGATCATTTTCGCTGTATTTGTAGTCGTGGAAGTGATCAGAAGAATAATAGCCAGTAAAATAACGTCAGAATTAGTAGGGTATTTATATGAAGGGAAAGAAAAAGACTTTAACGCTTTAATTGACAGCAAAAAAGCAAAATTTTACATCTTTCCTTATTATAGAGACAGCCTGAAGCTTAGTTCCGCAATCCTCAAAAACGACAAAAGAGAAATAGAAAGAATAATGAAAGAATATGAAAATGTGGATCTTAAATCTAGCCAAAGAGAGGCCTTATTCCTTCAGTGCTTTCAATACTATGTTATGAAGGAAGATAATACTGCTGCCACGAAATACTATAACCTGATTAAGGAAAACAACCAAAGCGGTGATCACTCTGAGCTGGATATAACTTATGATGTTTTTGTTAAAAAAGGTTATGAATACCTTGAATACTGTTTGAATAGATTGGATGATCTTGAAGGTGGCGAAAAGAGAGCCTACGAATCTTATATATATCAGATGTATTTGAATATGGGAGATAAAGAAAACAGCGAGATTTTTTATGATCGTATGAGTAATCAGGAATGATTTATTGTTTTAAAAGAACAGAAAGCTGCCAATATTCTGGCTGGTCATCAAACCGCAGATTACGTCAGATGAAGGTTATTATAATAATGAAAAAACATGAATAATTTAGAAGTGACTTTATTACTTGAACAGAGGCAGAAACAAAGTCTGTCTCCGAAATTGGCGCCATCAATGAATTTGCTTCAGATGAGTTTTTATGAATTAGACGAGTATATTGACAGAATAATTGAGACAAACCCTGTAGCTGAAAGAATCGAGACAAACAGCACAAAAGAAAACGACAAGAAGAAATATGATTTGCTGGATTCTTTGAATATAGACGACAGAAGAGAGACTTTAAAAGAATATGTTTATAAGCAACTCCTGCACGATATAAACAATCCAAAAGAAGAAAGAATAATAGATTATATCCTTGATTCATTAGATTCTAATGGGTTTTTTTCTGACGATATTGAGAAATCTACTGTCGTGTTGGGCTGCAACAAGGCCGAGTTCACAAAGTGTCTGGCCAAGATACAACAGTGTGAACCAGCTGGAGTTGGTGCCATCGATATTAAAGAGTGCGTGCTGATACAACTGAGGAAAATGGAAAACTCCGATAATGCAATAAAAATAGTAAATACACACTTGTATGATCTTGCGAAAAAGCATTTTAATAAAATTGCTGAAGATCTTCACTTATCAAAAGAAGACGTTGAAGAAGCAATGGATATGATCCTACAATGTAACCCACGTCCTGCAAATGGTTTTCCCGGGAAGGAAAGAACTCAATACATTATTCCTGAAGTTTTTGTTTCTAATACAAATAATGGGCTGAAAATAACCATTAATTCAAAATTAAAAGAAAAGCTGGCTATAAACGATTCTTATTTAGATTTATATAAAAAGACAAACGACAAAGAAACAAAGGCGTTTCTGGAAGATAAAATAAAAGAAATAAATAATCTTAATTATTACATCAATAGAAGATCCTACTCAGTAAAAAAGGTTTCTGAATACATTATTAAAAGACAGAATGATTATTTTATAACCGGTGATAAAAAAAGAATAAAACCATTATTGCAGCAGGAAATAGCAAATGATCTTGATCTGTCTAAATCGACCGTTTCCAGATGTGTAAAGAACAAGTACATCGATTGTGATTATGGCATTTTTCCAATGAGTTTTTTTATACAGAAAATTAAAAATATGAACAAAACACAGTTTCAAGTCAAAGGGTTAATAGATGAACTGATTGCTCACGAGAATCCTAAAAAACCTTTAAGTGATCAAGCGATAGCTCACAGACTAAGTTTATTCGGGGTCAATATCTCAAGACGGACTGTAGCAAAATACAGAAAGGAATCAGGTCATTCGTCTATGAATACGAGGAAGAAAAGTAATATGTAACATTTGTTTCCAAATCCTCTTAAAAAAATAAGCCAAGGGCATATAGGCATGCGGCGATTGAGCTTGGGGCTGTATGGTACAATATACAACCATGCAGCAAGTGGCACTCGCGAAGAAGACAGGGGAATCCCGTCTCCTTTTCTTTTACTCCTCGCTTTCCACAAGCGCCTTATACTGGGCGTAGAGTCTGCTCATTTCGGAGCTGTCTTCGGAATGCTTGCGGAGAGTCTCCTCAAGTTTGGCTATCTCCATTTCGTCCTTCATCTTGCGGATAAGCTTATTCTTCTGTATCTCTCTGGCTTTCTTAAGGAGATACTCCTTCATGGATATCACCTTGATGCCCTCAAGCCATATGCCGTCCATCTTGGTAATGGCCGTAAGTTCATCCATCGCCTTGTTTACCGTGGCAAGAAATGGAGAGCCATGACCGATCTGGTCAAAGCCGGAAAGGTACGAGCCATCGGTCTCAGTAATTTCTACGAGGAGCATATCGAAACCTGCATCAGAGAGACCGGATATGTACCGCAGCTCGATCAGCTGGAGTACTCACCGTGGCTGCAGGAAAGAAAACTCCATGATTATCATAATAAGAATGATATACGGTTCCAGTCATGGTCACCGCTCGCAAGAGGCAAGATCCTTGATGAACCGCTGCTGGTAAAGCTGGGAGAAAAATACGGTAAATCACCGGCCCAGATCGTCTTAAGATGGAATCTGCAGAACGACGTGATCATCATTCCGCGCTCCACCAAGAAGGAAAGGATCAAAGAAAACATGGAGATCTTTGATTTCGAGATAAGCCAGGAAGATATGGAACTGATCAATGGCATGGAGAAAGGTTTGCGTATCGGCTTTGATGCGAATGAATACCACAGAGATGCGGTGATGTAAGAACGATGAGCAACCTGTCTGCCCGCAACTTTCCTTTTCATAAGGATGGCTGACATATTATAATAATTAATAGACGGAGCAGGTGATTGCTCCTATGACAACATATGAAAATAAAGATCATCGCTGACAGTTCCTGCGATCTATCACCGGAAATCATCAAGAAATACGATATCGAAGTATTGCCTTTGCATATTATCATCGATAATAAATCCTATGATGACGGAGTGGATATCACTCCCGATGATATTTTCAGGTGGTGCGATGAACACAAGGCCTGTCCGGGCACGGCGGGACTGAGCCCTTATGAACTGGGCGAAGCCTATAAGAAGTATCTGATGACCTATGACTACATCCTGTGTTTTTCAGTGGCTTCGACCTTATCCGGCACCTACAACATGATGAGAGCGACAGCCAGAGATCTCAATATGATCGACAAGGTCTACTGCATCAATTCCAAAAATCTCTGTTCAGCCATCGGCCTTCAGATACTAAAGGCCAAAGAGCTCATCGCCAAAGGCAAGGACATCGAATACGTCTATAAGAAGGTCAGGGACTTAAGATCAAAGATCAGCAGCAGTTTCGTGGTCGATACCCTGGATTATCTGAACCGGGGCGGAAGATGTTCCGATACGGTGCGTCTGATGGGCACGGCCCTTAAGATACATCCGAAGATCGTCGTGGAAGACGGGAACATGCGGGTGGCCAAAAAATACCGCGGCAATATGAAACGGGTCAGAAGCGAGTATGTTGCCGACCTTCATGAGAGCCTGAAGAAGGCCGACAAGGAAAGGATCTTCGTATCCTATTCCGGCGAATACATCGGCTATATCGACGAAGTAAAGGAAATGCTCCTTAAGGAATACCGTTTCAAGGAAGTCCTGGTGACCAGAGCCGGCTGTGTCATTTCTTCGCACTGCGGCCCGGGAACCTTCGCGCTGTTCTTTGCGGAGAAATAACTGCGCCTTAACTTATGACAGGATCCCGGAATTCCGGGGTCTTTTAATTGTCTGATCTGTTATACTGATAACCGTGAACGTATTGATAAGCATAAAAGACCTTAATGAAGGATATGCGGATACCGTAGAAGTAAGAGATATCAGCGATATCAGCCGTTTTTCCTATCTTGACAGCGAGGGCTGCCTTTGCGTAATGGAGGTCGTGGATGACGGAATATCCCTTTCAAGAGAGGCTTCTGACCACAGGACCGAAGCTGTTTTAAAAGAGGGAGGATACCTTAAGATCACAGGTCCTGAGGGTACTTTCAAATTTTCATTAAAAGCTATTGAAATTAGCAGAAACAATGATATTATTACTGTTGTATATAGTATCGATAGTGTTACGAAATGCATTGAAATTAAATATATAGGAGTTTGAGTATTATATGTCTGTTTCAAAGTCTATGACTGACGTCGCATTTGATCTGATGTCCAAGAAGAAGAGGGCCGTCGCCTTCGACAAGCTGTGGCAGGACGTATCCAAAACCACCGGCGCTTCCTTCGATCATATTGCGGAATTCTATTCTGACCTGACTTTAGACGGAAGATTCGTATCCCTTAAGGACAACAAGTGGGATCTGAAGAACCGCCGTAAATTCTCGGAATCACAGGTCGATCTCTCCGAACTGGAAGTCGATGATGAGACCGGTGAAGTATACGATGAAGACGGCAACGTCATCGAGGAACCTGAAGAATACTAAGACGCCAAGGCGTCTTTTTTATTTGATGATCAGTGATAAGATGCAACTCAAAGTGGCAGTTTCAGCTGTCCTATTGACTATCCGTTTATTAATAATAGAATAAAGGGGACGGACCTTAAGCGTCCGTGTCGTGCATATGTTCAAAGACCCGAATATTCTCAAGTATTACCGGAAATTCGCACTGGTTCTGACGATCGGCATCATAGCCGATATTTTAGTCGATTACGCACAGCTGTACATACCGCAGTTTCTGGGCAACGTGGTCGAAATAGTCGGGGGCAATGCCGATGCGGGCTTTAACGATATAAAGAACATCGTCTACAGTATCATCGTCGTGGCCTTCGTGCTCTTCGTGGGCAGGATGATACTGCGTTTTTCTATCCTTTATGCATCGGGACACATCGAAGCATCACTGCGTCATGACATGTTCAATAAGGCCGAAAGGCTCTCTCAGCGTTACTATCATCAGAATAAGGTCGGCAACATCATGTCCTGGTTCTCTTCCGATCTGGAAGCGATCGAAGAGTTTACCGGCTGGGGAACCATCATGATCGTCGATGCGCTGTTCCTTTCGGTAATGGCCATCATCAGGATGCTGAGCATCGATTATGTCCTGACCATCATCGCCACCATACCGATGCTGGTACTTATCATCTGGGGCTTCCTGGTCGAAAAGAACATGGGCGACAAATGGGAAGCCAGACAGAAACAGTTCGATAAGCTCTATGACTTCACCCAGGAGAACTTTACCGGCATCAGGGTCATCAAGGCCTTTGTCAAGGAGATCCAGGAGATGAAGGCTTTTGCGAAGGTGGCTAAGGAGAATGCCGAAAAGAACCTGGACTTCGCTAAGACCTGGATAAGCTTCGACGTCAGCATCGAACTCATCATCGGCATCATCATGTCGGCCATCATGGGCATCGGCGCTTATTTCGTCTACTGTTTCGTATCCGGCAATCCCTGCGTACTGTTCGGACATCTAATATCGCTTACTGCCGGCAAGCTTACTTCCTTTGTAGGCTATACCGACCTGCTGATCTGGCCGCTGATCGCCATGGGTCAGATCGTTCAGATGTATTCAAGAGCCAGCACTTCCTTAAAGAGGGTAAGCAGGTTCCTCAATGAAGATGAAGAGATCCATGACAGTGAAGATGCGGTAGTTCTTGATGAGGTGAAAGGCAACATCAGATTCAACGACTTCTCCTTTGCCTATCCTGATTCCAAGGCTCATTCCCTGGATAACATCTCCTTTGAGATAAAGGCCGGAGAAATGGTCGGTGTCGTCGGCAAGATCGGTTCCGGCAAGACGACTCTGGTCAATTCGCTGCTTAGGCTCTATAACATCGATAAAGACAGGATCTTCATCGATGATGTCGATATCATGGATATGAGCATCACCAGTCTGAGGGATAATATCGCTTATGTACCGCAGGACAATTTCCTGTTTTCCGATAATATCAGAAATAACATCGCTTTCGCCAACAGCAAGCTCGATCTCAAGGAAGTAAGAGAAGCGGCCAAGTTTGCGGACGTCGATGACAACATCATCGGCTTTACCGACGGCTATGAAACGGTAACCGGCGAAAGAGGCGTGACCCTTTCAGGCGGTCAGAAACAGCGTATCTCCATTGCGCGGGCCTACATCAAGGACGCTCCGATCATGATCATGGACGATGCGGTATCGGCTGTCGATGTCAAGACGGAAGAGACGATACTCGCCAATATAAACGAGAAACGCAAAGGCAAGACCACCATCATCATCGCTTCCAGAGTCTCCACCGTTGCCCATTTGGATAAGATCATCGTTTTGAACAACGGACGTCTGGAAGCCTTTGATACACCGGAAAGACTCATGGAGATCTCTCCGACCTATAAGAAGATGGTATACCTCCAGCAGTTAGAGGCTGAACTGTAAATGAACGAAGAATTAGAAAAACTCAAAGGCGACAAGAAGCTGCCCTTAAGCGTTATCCTCAAGAGAACGTTTAAGTATATAAGACCGGAGATGATGACTTTCATCATCGCTTTGGTATTGCTGGGAGTGAATGCCTTCCTGGATATCATTTCTCCGTTGTTCTCAAGGCAGATAACCGACGAACTCGTCAAAGACAATATCAATATGCATCTGATCGTAAACGTCGCCATACTGATGTTCATGGTGGTCGTATTCAATCAGATATTCCTTTATATCGAATCGATCATCCTGCAGAAATGCGGTCAGAGGATCATCTACCGTCTGCGAAACGAGATCTTCGAACATATCGAAAACATGTCTCTCAATCAGTTCAATGAGATGCCGGTAGGTTCGCTGGTCACCAGAGTAACGTCCTATACCGCCAGCATGTCCGATCTGTTCACTAATGTGTTTGTGCATATCCTGAAGAATCTGGCTACCATCGTCGGCGTCTATGTGATCATGTTTACGATATCACCGTCTCTGTCTACGGCTCTGCTGCCGGTAGTGCTGATCGTCTTCATCGCTTCCTTCATCTTCTCCAAGAAAGTCAAGGAATTCTTCCGTAAGGAGAGAGCGGCCATATCCGATATGAACACCTTTCTGTCGGAAAACCTGGCCGGCATGAAGCTGACCCAGATCTTCAATCAGGAAGAAGCCAAGGAGGAGCAGTTCAACGAAAAGAACGAAGCCATCCGTAAGCAGCGTTTCAACGTCATTACGGCCTTCGGCATCTACCGTCCGTTCATCTCACTGGTCTTCAACTGTGCGGTGGCCCTGACCTTCGTGCTGGGTCTTAAGTACCATATCACTGCCGGTGAGATCCTGGCGTTCTATCTGTATCTGTCGAAGTTCTTCAATCCGATCCAGAACCTTTCCGATCAGCTCAATTCCCTGCAAAAGGCCTTTACGGCATCCGAACGTATCTTCAACCTGCTGGACGTACAGCCGCAGGTCCTCGATAAGGAAGATGCGATCGAGATCGAAAAATTCGAAGGCAGGATCGAATTCAGGAACGTCTGGTTCGCCTACAGCGATGAAAACTGGATACTCAAGGACGTATCCTTCGTCATCGAACCTAAGCAGACCTGCGCCTTTGTGGGCGCTACCGGTGCCGGTAAAACTACCATCCTGTCCCTGATCGTCAGAAACTATGAGATCCAGAAAGGCGAGATCCTGATCGACGGCATCAACATCAATGACATCAAGATCGCTTCCTTGAGAAGAGCGGTGGGACAGATGCTGCAGGACGTCTTCCTGTTCAGCGGTACCATCAAGTCCAACGTGACCCTTCATGATGAAGCCTTCAGCGACGAACAGGTACTGGAAGCCTGCGAATACGTCAATGCGGATTCCTTCATCAAGAGACTGCCTAACGGCATCAATGAGGAACTCATCGAAAAGGGCGAGAACCTTTCTCAGGGTCAAAGACAGCTGCTCTCCTTTGCGAGAACGGTAATACATAAACCGCAGATCCTGATACTGGATGAGGCTACGGCCAACATCGATACGGAGACTGAGGTCCTGATCCAGGAATCGCTGGAAAAGATGAAGAACATCGGAACGATGCTGGTGGTCGCACACCGTCTGTCCACCATCCAGCATGCCGATCAGATCATCGTCCTGCAAAACGGCAAGGTCATCGAAAGAGGCGACCATCAGAGCCTTCTGAAACAGAAGGGTTACTACTACAAGCTCTATCGGCTGCAGTTTGAAAATTAAAGGAAGGACGAATCCTTCCTTTTTTATCTGCAGTTCTTCAATACTTCCAGCAGTATCTCATAAACCCGGTCAAAGGAGCGCAGGTCGAGCCTTTCCTTTGGCGTATGGATGTCTTCCATCGACGGACCGTAGGAGATGATGTCTTCGACACCGAAGGAACTGAAGACACCGCATTCGTTGCCGCCGTGGACGGCACTGGTCCTTAATTCCTTGCCGCTGACCTTCATAAGGGCGCTTCGAAGCTTATCCCTCAGATCGGATCTTTCCGAGAAATTCCAGCCCGGATAATCGGCACTGAATCTGGAAGTTCCGCCGCACATTTCCGCCAGTGTCTTGATCTCATCGGATAGTTCGTCTCTGGAAGAATCAAAGACGCTGCGGACGCTGTGGGTCACGCAGATCGTATCATCATCTGTCTTGATGACACCGAGATTGAGCGAAGTGACGGTCAGTCCTTCGATCAGCGGCGACTTTTCCTTAAAGCCGTTAGGAGCCAGGAAGAGGAATCTGATGATATCGGCAGAGGTCTTTTCATCGAAACGCTTTTCGGACACGGAGGTCTTTTCAAGGGTTATGGAAAGTTCCTTTTCACTGACGGCATATTCATTCCTGATCCCTGCGGACGTTTTTTCAAAGACTTCCGCGATCTTATCGATATCGTCGCTCGCAAAGAAGATCTCGCATTCTCGCGGGATGGCGTTCTCCTTGGAGCCGCCGTCGATGGCGATGATGTTTATTGCTGCCCCGTTATTGAGGAATTCCTTGAGCATCCTTGCGGCAAGCTTGTTCGCATTGCCGCGGTTATCGTTGATGAGCGTCCCGGAATGGCCGCCTTTAAGTCCTGAAACGAAAAGACGGTAAGACTCCTTCGAATTGTTTATAATGTTTCCCTTGAAGAAAGACTGCACATTCCTTCCTCCCGATGTGGAAGTGCAGGTATCGGTCTCGTCTTCATGGTCGAGGCAGATCATCCTTTTGGCTTTAAAGAGATCCTTATCCAGCTTACGTGCACCCAGCAGGCCCACTTCTTCCTGGACCGTGAAGCAGCACTCCAGAGGCGGATGCGGTATGTTGTCATCGTCAAGGATGGCCAGGATGTAAGCCAGAGCTACGCCGTCATCGGCACCCAAAGTGGTACCGGTCGCCATCAGCCAGTCGCCGTCGGTCCTGAGCACCAGCGGGTCCTTCTTAAAATCAAAGACGGTATCCTTATTGGCCTCGCAGACCATGTCCATATGTCCCTGCAGTATCAGCGGTTCACTGTTTTCATAGCCTTTGGAACCGTCCTTATAGATGACGACGTTATTGTGTTCGTCTTTTACGTATCTGAGTCCTTTTTTCTTTGCGAAGTCAACGAGATACTCGGAGATCGCTTCTTCATTGAAGGAACCGTGCGGTATCCTGCTTATCTCATTGAAATAGAAACAGTAAGGTTTATTCAGGTCAAACATAGTCCGCCTCCTAAAGAATGATTATTTAAATCTAATACTACGCCTTTTTTATCCGTTGCACAATAAAAGGACGAAGACAGGGGTATGATATAATCTATCTGTAAGAGGACATGACCGAAAGGAGATATGTATGAACAGGGTTGATCTTAAGTATGAATGTCTGTGGGGAAACTATGAGATCGCTGCGGAATATGATGAAAAGGAAGTCCGCTATAAAGTCGATTCCGACATCGAAGGCATTGAGAATAAGGAAGGTCAAAAGCCTGCGGATGAATTCCTTAAGCTGATCGATGCCGCTGCCATGGAAAAATGGGACAGCACTTACGAAGCCGACGGATCCGCAATAGAAGACGCACTTCACTGGGAGAGCGAATATGTCAGGGATGGCAGGACATACCGTTCAGAAGGCGAAGAAGGTTTCTGGCCTTACGGTTATGAGGAACTTATAAAGGCATTAAGCCTTCTTGATGAGGATCTGGGCCGTTTCTAAAAGAATATATTCATATAATAATAAACTGAGCTCTGTTTATGTGTCCGGGCACTTAAAGCCGTGGCATAATATAGACAGGGCTTTGTTTATTCATGAACGGCTCTGTCTGTATCTGCTAAGTACTGCGTAAACGATAAGGGAGAAAAACTATGAATGCCTACGTAAAAAGAGTGATCGATGAATTCAGGGAAAAACACCGTGACGAAAAGGAATTCATCCAGGCCGTGGAAGAGGTCCTGAGTTCCGTATCACCGCTTATCGATGCGCATCCCGAATATGAAAAAGCGGCCATTCTGGAAAGGATGGTCGAACCGGAACGTCTCTTCTCCTTCAGAGTATGCTGGGAAGACGACGAAGGAAAGGTCCATACCAATACCGGCTGGCGCTGTCAGTTCAACGGTGCCCTGGGCCCTTATAAGGGCGGCATCCGTTTTCAGAAAGACGTCAATGAAAGCATCATCAAGTTCCTGGCTTTTGAACAGACTTTCAAGAACGGCCTTACCGGTCTGCCGATAGGCGGCGGAAAGGGCGGAAGCGATTTTGATCCGATCGGACGCTCGGACAGCGAGATCATGCGCTTCTGCCAGAGCTATATGACAGCCCTTTACCGTTACATCGGACCCGACGTCGACGTACCGGCCGGAGACATGGGCGTCGGTGCCAGAGAAGTCGGATACATGTTCGGAGAGTACCGCCGTCTGAAGGGCACCTTTGAAAACGGTACCTTTACCGGCAAGGGACGCAGTTACGGCGGTTCACTGATCAGACCGGAAGCTACCGGTTACGGTGCGATGTATTACCTTAATGAAGTACTCAAGCACGAAAACGATACGATAGCAGGAAAGCGCATAGGCATATCCGGCTACGGCAATGTCGCCTGGGGCATACTGAAGAAAGCCGCAGAAGTCGGTGCCAAAGTCGTCTATATGTCCGGTGCCGAAGGCTACATAAAGGATGAAGAGGGGATCTGCACTAAAGAGAAGATCGACTTCGTAGAACAGATGAAGTATAAGCATCTGGACTTAAGAGATTATGTCAGGGAATTCGGCTGTGAATTCGTTGAGGGAAAGAAATACTGGGGAGCTAAGGACATCGATATCTGTATGCCTGCTGCTGTTCAGAACGATGTGGATCTTGAAAGTGCCAGGAAGATCGCAGATGCCGGAATAAAGTACTATATCGAAGTTGCCAACATGCCTACTACGGCTGATGCGCTTAAATATCTGAGGCAGCAGAAGAACATCATCGTCGCGCCTTCCAAGGCCGTCAATGCCGGAGGCGTAGCGGTATCCGCTCTGGAGATGTCGCAGAATTCCCAGAGACTGTCCTGGTCAGCTGAAGAAGTCGACAGCAAGCTCAAGGAAATCATGGCCAACATCTACCATCTATGTGAAGAAGCGGCTGAACACTACGGACTGGGCTATGACCTGGTGGCCGGAGCCAATATCGCCGGTTTCGAGAAGGTCGCCGAGGCCATGCTGGCACAGGGAATATTCTAAAAGGAAACGATAAAGAAGAAGCGGGGCTTCTTCTTTTTAAATGACGCTGATAAATAGCGATTATAATAATAGTGTATCTGTAAAGGACGTTATTCATATGAAAAAACTGGGAACGAGATTCTTTATCGCCATGCTGCTGTTCGGCCTGATGGGCCAGGTAGCCTGGGTAGTCGAAAACATGTATTTCAACGTGTTCATCTATAAGATGTTCAATGCTTCGGCAGCCGACATATCGACCATGGTCATGGCTTCCGCCATCATGGCTGCTTTGACTACTATCGTCATGGGAGCCTTATCCGATAAGCTGGGAAAGAGAAAGGCTTTCATGTCTTTCGGCTATATCATCTGGGGCATCAGCATTATCAGCTTTGCCTACATCAGGTCGATCATGCTGACCATCGTCATGGACTGCGTGATGACTTTCTTCGGCAGTACCGCCAATGATGCCGCCTACAATGCCTGGCTGACGGACAAGGGTGACAGCTCCAACAGAGGCCTTATCGAAGGCTTCAACTCGATGATGCCGCTGATATCCATCCTTATCGTCTTCGGCGGATTCATGTCCTTTAATCTCAATGAAATGTCAGCCTGGCAGACCATTTACTATATCATCGGTATCGGTACGACCATCATCGGTATCATCGGTCTCTTCCTTATCGAAGATAAAAAGGGTCTTAAGAAGACCGAGGACTCGATCTTCAAGACCATTGCCTACAGTTTCAAAGTGAAGACCGTCAAAGAAAACAGCTATCTCTATATCGTCCTGGCGGCCTTTGCGGTATTCGGCATCTCCATCCAGATCTTCATGCCGTTTCTGATCATCTACTATGAACAGACCCTGCACCTGAGCAATTACGTGCTGGTCATGGCCCCGGCCATCATTCTGGCGGCTGTCGTCACGGCCCTGTTTGGCAGGGTATATGACAGGATGGGATTCAGAAAAGCCATCGTTTACCCTCTGGCAATGCTGGTTACAGGCTATGTACTGTTATATGCCTTCAGGCATATCTTGCCGGTATTCATCGGTTCGCTGCTCATGATGTCGGGATACCTTTGCGGCATGTCGGTATTCGGTGCCAAGATCAGGGATCTGATCCCGGAAAACAAAGCCGGACAGTTTCAGGGCGTAAGGATCATCGGTCAGGTCTTCGTGCCGGGCGTCATCGGTCCTTATATCGGCTCGCTCGTCTTAAAGAATGCGGAACTGATACTGAACAGCGACGGAACGACTTCCTTCCTGCCTAATGCCAATATCTTCCTGGCGGCCCTTGTCGTGATAATCGTGCTGGCAGTAATGCTGTATATGATATTCAGGGTGAGACCTAATGAAAACTGAACGCGAATACCCGAAAGCCGTGATCAGCGTCAAAGGTGAAGACTTCATCGACAGCGGCAATAACTGGGTCTATGAAAACGAAGTGCTCGAGATGATGCCTCATGAAAACGGGGATATCGTTGACGTGCTGTCCGTAAAAGGCAAGTATCTGGGCAGCGGCTTCGTCTCCGATCTCTCCAAGATCAGAGTCAGGATCTTTTCCCATAACGCCAACGACAGGTTCGATGATGAGTTCTTCGCCCGCCGGGTCGGATATGCGATCGATTACCGTCTGAGCGTCCTCGATGATATCGCCGCCTGCCGCGTCATCTTCGGAGAAGCCGACGGCTTTCCAGGCCTGACGGTCGACAAGTACAACGACATCCTGGTGAGCCAGATCACGACCATCGGCATCGATAAAAGAAAAGACGTTATCTTTAAGGCACTGCTGGATACCTTTAAAAAGCACGGGATCGCCATCAATGCCTTATATGAAAGAAACGACGTAAACTCCCGCAGTCTGGACGGACTGGAGCTGTATAAGGACTATTACTATACGAGCCCTTCCTTTGACAGAAGCACCAAAGAGACCATCATCGAAGAAAACGGTCTTAAGTATTATGTCGGTTTTATCGACGGTCAGAAGACCGGTTATTTTCTTGACCAGAAATACAACCGTCAGCTGGTCGGCAACATCGCCAAAGGCAAAAGGGTCCTGGACTGTTTCACTCATACCGGGTCCTTCGGACTTAACTGCATCAAAAACGGCGCCCTTAAGGTCGTATCGGTCGACATCTCACCTTTGGCCATCGAACAGTCTAAAAGGAATGCGGAACTTAACGGCTACGGGGACAGGATCGAATATGTCAAAGCCGACGTCTTCAAATACCTCGATACGGTAAAGAAAAAAGACTTCGATCTGATCATCCTCGATCCTCCGGCTTTTACCAAGTCAAGGGCAACGGTCATGTCAGCCTATAACGGCTATAAACGGATCAACTCGGAGGCCATGCGCTTACTTGGCAAGGGCGGATATCTGGCTACCTGCAGCTGTTCCCATTTCATGAGCGAAGAGCTCTTCGTGAAGATGCTTCTGGAAGCGGCCAAAGGGAACAACCTTACCCTTAAGCAGATATCCTATTCGCAACAGGGCAAGGATCACCCGATAATCCTCTCTTCCAACCAGACCGATTACCTCAAGTTCTACATCCTGCAGCTGGTCTGATTTAGTGACTTTTATCTGTAAAAGTATTATTATAGTCATATGAAAAAGACACAGAAGATCGCCTTGACTGCCATTATGGCCGCATTGTGCTATGTGGCCTTTACTTTCCTGCAGATAAAGATCCCGACGCCGGCCGGCTATACGTCCTTCCATCTGGGAAACGTTTTCTGCGTGCTGGCTGCCCTGATGATAGACGGCGTATCCGGAGGGATAGCCGGAGCCATCGGCATGGGTATCGGAGATCTCTTTGATCCGGCTTATGTCATAACCGCTCCCAAGACCATCTTCCTGAAGTTTTTCATCGGCTTCATCACGGGTACCGTTGCCCACAAGGTCTTTAAGATCAGCGAATGTGAAGACAAAAAGCTTGTGAAGGCTACCGTTCTGTCATCCCTGGCCGGTATGGCTTTCAATATGATCGGTGAACCGGTGGTATCTTATCTCTACTACAACCTTATCCTTTCCAATTCCGATAAGGCCCTGAGCTACCTGACGGCTGCCAAGTTCATGACCACTTCGGTCAATGCGCTGCTTACCGTCATCGTGGCTTCGCTATTATACATTCCGCTGTCCAAGAGACTGCGGAACTATCTGGAAGAAAAATAAAAGAAGCGCAAGCTTCTTTTTTAATAAAAAACCATTAGCTGGCTAATGGTTAGTTTTTGCTCTTATAGAACTTCATGTTGTCGTAATACTTATTGATGATGGAATTGAATTCCTCCCAGAGGGTATCTTCATTCTCTCTGCCGGCACTGCCGATCTCTTTCCATCTGGTCCTGAGTTCCTTGACGGCATTGATCTCATCCTGAGAGAATTCGCTTCTGGCCAGGTAGAGCTTGGCTTCGGCGATCAGGGCCTTCTTGTCTTCGGTCCTCTTGGCATAAGTCTCCTTCATGCCTTCATAATAAGCCTTACGGTTCTTGAAGAACTTGGTACGCTGTTCCTTGAACTTGGCCCACAGATCCTCTTCGTGATCCTTGCCGGCATGGCCCAGCTTCTTCCAGGATTCCATCAGTTCATCCATCTTGGCACCGATCTCCTTGAAGTTGCTGCCTTCATTGGCGGCAATGGCTTCTTCGATGATCTTTTCCTTTTCCTCTTTGTTCTTGGCAAAGGTCTCTCTCAACTGTGTATAATAAGCCTTTCTGTTGGCGAAGAATTCATTTCTTAATTCCTTGAACTGAGCCCAGAGTTCGTCGTCCTTTTCCTTGGCAGCCCTTCCGGCATGCTTCCAGGACTCCATCAGCTCATCCATCTTGATACTGGCCTGTTTGAAGTTCTTGCTGTCGAGGATCTTCTTTGCTTCCTCGATGATGGCCGTCTTTCTTTCCTCTACAGTTTCCAGAACGTCGCCGGTCTTTTCACTGATGATGGCCATGTACTTCTCGTACTGATCAGAGAGTTCCTTTTCGAGAAGTGATTCCTCTTCGCTGAGAGTCCTCTTCCATTTCTTCTTCAGTTCAGCTACTTCATGATAAAGATCGCTGCCCTCTGCCTTCTCAGCCAGTTCCTTAGCTTTTTCCACAAGCTCTTTCTTTAAGTCGATTTTCTTATCTTCCATATTTGTGCTACCCACCTACCTACAAAGATTATATCTTTTTTATCGAAAATAAAAAAGCAATAAAATCAAAAACGTACAAATATAATCAATTACCGAAATATTCCCTGATCGTCTCAAAAACCAGGTTCGGCATCTCGTTGAAGGAATAGGCCTTTTCCAGCCTTTCGATATAGGTATGACCATCCCTGCCATAGGTACCGATATTGACTACCGGGACATTTATCTCTCTGATCTTCTCATAAGGATAATCGAGAGGATACGGCGAATTGGCCAGCATCATCCTGATGTCCTTTTCCCTGAACGGTACCGACATGAAACTCATATCGGAAATGTAGGGATAGAAGTTATCGGTCCTGATGTCATAGGACGATTCCTTACTGACGGTCGCAACGGCTCTGTTTACGGCAGCGGTCAGCTTATGCTCATCCGTTCTGATACCTGAATAAAACATGGATCCGAAGAAGACGAGACCACCGGCTTCTTTTCCTCATAGTATTCGTATGACTTCAGTATCAGCTTATAGGCATATTCCCGCATGTCGATATCCGGATCTTCCTTAAGGAGCTTTGCGGCATACTTCTTCATGTCCTTTGGATATGCCGGATCAGTGCTCAGCAGTCTGTTCCATTCTTCATATGAATAGACCTGAGCTTTATAAGGAAACTTCTTGTATGAGATACCGTTTTTCCGGCAGTATCTGCGGTAATTGCCGTCGATGATGCCCAAAGCCTCATTGAAGCTGTCCTTGGCCAGCTTCAGGCATTTTCTTAATACGGCAGCCGGAGATGAATTATAGGTCATATAGTTAAAGTAGCTTATTCCCGAAAGAGCGGTCTGGACCGTATAGGAATCCTTGCTGTCGCTCTGTTTAAGAGATATCGGCGGAACGGACGTCTTGCCCGGTTCTTCATCCGCCAGATCCATGTTCAGGGAGATGTTCTTGTTGATTACGGAAAGAAGCAGATTAGGATCGAGAGCACCGAAAGGATCGCCTACATGGCTCTCCCTGCCGATGGCCACGAAACAAGGCAGAAGCTTGCCAACCGTTCCCAGATATACGCTTCTCTTATTATCGGAGGATGTCGAATAGTCGCCGTTGATGCAGGCTACATACTCAAAGCCTTCCTTTTCCTTTATGTCTATAAGACAGTCAAGAGCCTTAATGACACCGGCTGAATTTCCTTCCTCATCGCATTCGGCCAGGAACAGCAGGTTCCCGTTAAGCTCTTCCGGATGCTTCGCAAAGTGCTCCATGATCACCATATAAGCGGCCACACCGGCCTTCATATCCAGAGCGCCTCTGCCGAAAAGATAATTGCCGGAATCCATGTCCTTAAGCACTTCCTTTGGCAGATCGAAAGCACTCTTCAGCATCTGCGGAAGTCTGTCGGTATCGGTAGCATATTTCATGGCTTTCCCGTAATCCCTGATGCCGACGGTATCGATGTGTCCCATCAGGATAATGGTCTTTTTTCCTTTGCCTTTGATGTAGGCAATGGTGCTTCTGCGGCCCATGCCGCAGTCAAAGGTCATCACCTGCTTATTATGTTTTTTAAAGTAATCGAGCTTCAGGAAGTGATCATAAATAAAACCGGCAACTCTGCTTTCGCCGTCGCCTTCGCCGTTAAAGCTGTTTATGCTTACGAGCTTTCTGGTCAGCTTTTCTATCCTGTCTGCACAGTTTAATTCCATATTATTAGGATAACATCTTTTATATTGTTTGCGTAAATTATGAAAGAAGATAAATGTTATAATTAAACAGGTTTCAGGAGAATGATATGAAAAGAATAATAAGCGTATTTATGTGCATCATCCTGTTATGTGCATGTGTGGGATGTTCAGAAAAAAAGGAAGAGGAACCGGAACCTCTTTATGTTTCCGATGAGATAAGGATCGTCACCAGGGATCTGACATCGGTCGAAGAACTGACTGACAAGATCCTGGCTGTTCAGGAATCCTTTGATAAGGAATACTCTGATTTCGTGATCGAAACACTGGCTGAAGAAGGCATCGAACTGGGAGAAGAAAATCTCAGATGGTTTGCCACTTATGCCGAGATAAAACCGCTGATAGATGAAAAGGCCATCGATGCCTGGGTCATCGTCGGTAACAGGGAAGATACGATCAGGGATTACCGCAGCGATTACGATCCGGATAACTATAAGACCATCGCTTCCTACTATAAGAAATACTATGAGGAGAAGACCGAGGATACTTCCCAGTATCTGGATTATCTGTACAGCGAACCGTTCATGGTAATGCTGCACGGTCTGGACTGCTACGGCCAGGATTCCGTTCATGCCTGGAAACATAACCGTAATGACGTCAACCATCTGCTGGTGGTAAATCCGGAAAAGAAACATATTCTTATCGTCTCGATACCGCGGGATACAAGGATCGAGAACGTGGCCACCGGTCACTATGACAAGTTCACCCATTTCTGTCAGAACGGTCCGATGAATCCTTCCGAGTCTATCGGTGCCGTGCTTGACATCGAGATACCTTATTACTGTATGACTTCCTTTACCTGGTTCGTCAAGGGCATCAACTATCTTGGCGGTGTAACGGTCGCCGTGCCGATGGACGGACATCTGGACATGGATTCCAACCGTGATGTCTCCAACCCTCAGCATTTTGAAAAGGGCACTTATCAGTTATGGGGAGAGACCGCGCTGGCCCTGGCCCGTAACCGCAAGTACGACGGCATCGTCAACAACGACATGGGCCGTATCCGTAACCAGGCGCTGATCCTCGATTCGCTGATCGAAAAGATCGCCAATCATCCTTATCTCCTGGAAATGGTAGGCATGGACTGGCTGTGGGACTATCTGTGTGAAAACAACTTCACCGCCGAAGAGAAGGCTACGCTCTTTGCACTGGCCAAGACCTTTGCGGACGGCTATACCATCGACAACTTCTTCCTGGAAGGCGAGCCTGCCTATATCGATGCGATATACTATGTCATTCCTGATGAAGACAACATCGAAATAGCCAAAGGCAAGATCGAGATGGTAATGACCGGCAAAACCGATAAGGAAAACCCTTATTATGATGAGATAATGAAAGGCTATATCACCGGAGGAACCGGTACCGAGAATGACGGTGACAACGGTTATATCGGCACCTATTACAATCTGAAAGATATATTCGGAGAATAGATAAATCTATTCTCTTTTGTTTATAATGGATATATATGGGAAGTGTTAATGATTATGTAAAGCTTCTGGCCGTAGGCATGATCCCGGCACTGTTCGGTGTGCTTTTCTATCATCTTGACAGGACAAAGCTGGAGGACCTTGACTACCGTAAAAAGCAGATCCTCTATGGAGCCATTTTCGGCATCTTTTCGATACTGGGAACGGAACTGGGCGTACCGATCAACGGCGCCATCATCAATGTCAGGGATGCCGCACCGATCATCTGTGCCATCGTCTTAGGCGGACCGGCCGGCATCATTGCCGGTATCATCGGCGGTATCGAAAGGTTCCTGGCCGTATACTGGGGAGCCGGCGAATATACCCGCTGGGCCTGTACCATAGCGACCATCCTGGCCGGTTTTTACGGTGCCTTATTCAGAAGATATATATTTGACGGTCATATTCCGAAGCCTTTCTACGGTTTCATGGCTGGTATCATCGTTGAGATCATCCATATGAATCTCATCTTCATTACCCACTTCAATAACGCATCTTCAGCCATCAATGTCGTAAAAGCCTGTACGGTACCGATGGTGACCGTCAATGCCCTGGTCTGCGGACTGGCGATCATTTTCGTCCGTATCTACAAGTCCCGGACCGAAAAGAGCAGCGTCACCGAAAAGGAAAGCGTCTCCCGTATCTTCCAGAGAAATCTGATGATCCTGACTATTGTCGGTTTTCTGGCATCGACGGCGTTCAATATCGCCATGCAGACGGGTGTGGCTCAAGCCAGTGTCTATAACGAACTGACATTGAGTATCGACGATGCCAGGGGCGATGTCGCATTGACCTGCGACAATCGTCTGCTGACCAGAACCGGAACGGTTTCGGCAGTCATTAATGCCGACAGCGATACGGAAGAGATAGACAATGACTATCTGATCGGACTTCTGGACCAGTATAAAGTATCAGAAATAAATATCGTCGACGGTAATGGTATCATCACCGCCAGCAGCAATCCTGATTTCGTGGGCTTTGATTTCCATTCCGGTGAACAATCCCGTTCATTCCTGGAAGGTATTCAGGGCCATACGGCCTATGTTCAGAAGTTCATGCCTATAGCCTACGACGACAGTATCTACCGTAAATATGCCGGTTACCGTTACGGAGACGGCTTCATCCAGGTGGGTATCGATGGCGAAAAGTATTACGAGACCATCGCTTCGGATATCGCCTATCTGGCCAAAAACAGAAGAGTAGGCCAGAACGGCAGCATCATCGTCGCCGAATACAATGGCAGCATCGTATCTTCCAATCTGGATGAAGACAGCAACACCCTTGAAAAGACCGGCATCAGAATCGGTGACGACTATGAAGAATACAAGGTCTACAGCACGACCATCGACGGCAAGCTCACTTACTACTCCTTCGTAAAAGTCGAAGGATACTATATCGTCGGCACCATCACTGCCGAGGAAGCGCTGATGCATGAAGAGATGTCTCTCTATTTTACGATCTTTCTGGAGATACTGGTCTTTACGGCCATCTTCATCATGATCTTTATCATGATCGACAGGAAGATCGTCGATGACATCCGTTCCGTAAACACGTCTCTGATCAATATCACCAAAGGAAACCTGGATACGGTCGTAGACGTCAGAGACAGCCGGGAATTCGACTCGCTTTCCAACGGCATCAATACGACCGTTGACCGGCTGAAAGAACTGATCACGGAAGCCGAAGAACGCAATAAGGCTGAGCTTGAATATGCAGCCGAGATCCAGCGCTCCGCTTTGCCTTCATCTTTCCCTGCTTATCCGGAAAGAAACGAATTCGACATCTATGCCCTGATGAAACCGGCCAGGGAAGTCGGCGGTGACTTCTATGACTTCTATTTCGTCGACAGGAATAAACTGGCCATCTCCATCTCCGATGTCAGCGGCAAGGGCGTACCGGCCTCGCTGTTCATGATGAGAGGAAAGACCCTTATCAAGTCCTATGCCCAAAGGGGCATCAGCGTCAACGACATCTTCACCAACGTCAATTATAATCTCTGTGAAGGAAATGATGCAGGTCTCTTCATCACCTCCTGGATCGGTATCCTGGATCTTGAGACAGGACATCTGGAATATACCAATGCCGGCCATAATCCGCCGCTCATAAAGAAAGCCGGAGGACAGTTCGAATATCTGGACGTCAAACCGGGCTTTATCCTGGGCGGCATGGAAGGCATAGCTTATCAGCATTTTGCGATGGACCTCGAAGAAGGCAGCGAGATCTTCCTGTACACCGACGGACTTACTGAGGCCCAGAACAGCGCTCAGGAACTCTACGGTGAAGAAAGGCTCCTGGCTTCGGCCAACAGCGCAAAGCACAGGGATTCCAGGGAATTCTGCGAATACATCAAAAAAGGCGTCGATGACTTCGTCGGTGAAGTCGACCAGTTCGACGACCTGACGATGCTGCACCTGAGATATATCAGGAAGGCAAAATAAAAAAACACCGCTAAGCGGTGTTTTTATTTACTCAGTTTAGGGATGCTTATATCCTTTACTTCCTTAAAGCCGCTGGTCTTGGTAAAGGACATATTGGATTTGAAGCGGGCTACGAAGTCGCTCGGATCGATCCTTTCGAAGTTGATGTCATCGAAGCCTTCCCTTACGAACAGTACTGACAGGATGGTCGCATCACGTTCGTTCCCGGTAGAAGGATCGAAGACGACGTCCTCGGCATTGACGATGATCAGATCGGCCGGAGTCAGGGCAAAGGCCTCTCTGGCTATCCTGATCGTACAGCTGCACACATAATCCTGAGCCAGATCGTTGTATTGCGATCCTTTGATCTCATAGGCACTGATCCTGCCGGTGCTTTCCGACTTTTTGAATCCTACAGCCGGGACCACTTCCCTGATCTTGACGTTGAAACGGCAGGCCAGATAACCGGAATCGTCATTGCCGAACTCGAAGTCGTTGCCGAAGGCCGAAATCTCTTCCATCGGCGAGTATTCCTTCATGACCTTCAGATAGGAATCGGTATCTTTCTTTACGACTTCCTTAGCCAGGGCAATGGAGTTTTCCCACATCTCCCGGTTTTCCTCCCTGACGTCTTTCGGTACTGAAGCGGATGCCAGCAGTTCCCAGTCGATCGGATCGGATACCTTCTTATGGAAAGACTTGATGGACTTCACGTACTCATTGAAGTCTTCCAGTTTTTCCTTCATGTCATTGTTTACCGGAACGACCACGTTGTCGCTTTCGATATAACGGGTCTTCTTATCGTCGCCTTCAAAGAATTTCTTAAGGCCGCCGTAGACATCGAAACGCTTGGAATAGGAAACACCGGTACCTGGCAGACCGATCGTCGCCGTCGATTTGCCTTTGGAATTGATCGTATAATGAACGCCTTTCTTGCCTACGGAAAGACTGACACCGGTCTTGCCGATATTGAGTCTTACGCCGTTGGCGATCTTTATGCTTTTACGAAAATTAAGTCCCACAATAATCACCTCTTAAAATCATTTTAACATACGTTAAAAGACTCATCATTTACTGATGAGTCGTTATGGATAATATGGAACAGTTACAGCTTATTTCATCGCCTTCAGCATCAGATCCGATACGAGTCTGGTGTATTCCAGCGGATCATCGACCGGCAGTCCGGCGATCATCAGTGCCTGTTCATAAAGCAGGGTGGAATAATCACTGATCTTTTCGCCGTTCTTGGAGGCTTTGGCCAGTGCCTTGAAGAGCTTGTGATCAGGGTTGATCTCCAGGATCCTGCTGGCTTTGACCGATCCCTGGCTTATCGCATTGAGCGTCTTCTCCATGCCGAAGGAAAGACTGTCGTCGGATACCAGACAGACCGGTGATGATTTGAGCCGGCTGGAGAGCCTGACGTCAGTCACCTTGTCTTTCAGATCATCCTTTATCGTCTGCAGGAGCTTTTCATTGTCCTTGCTCTTCTTTTCGATCTCTTCCTTTTCCTCTTCGCTGTCCAGATCCAGGTCGCCTTTCTGCAGGGACTTGAACGGTTTGCCGTCATAAGCATTGATGATGTTGGCCATGAATTCATCGACGCTGTCGGTAAAGTAGAGGACTTCATATCCTTTGTCGAGGACCTTCTCCAGCTGCGGCAGTTCCTTGATGGTCTCCACACTGTCGCCGCTCGCATAATAGATGTCCTTCTGGCCTTCCTTCATCCTCGATACGTATTCCTTAAGGGTAACGTACCTGTCTTCATTGCTGGACTTAAAGATAAGCAGATCGATCAGTTCGTTCTTATGCTGTCCGTAGTTGTCATAGGTACCGAATTTGAGTTGCTGGCCGAACTGTTCGAAGAACTTCTCGTACGTCTCTCTTTCGTTTTCCAGCATCTTTTCCAGCGTGGTCCCGATCTTCTTGTCGATGGACTTTTTCATGACGGCCATCTGGCGGTCTTCCTGCAGGATCTCACGGGAGATGTTGAGGGAAAGATCGTCACTGTCGACGACGCCTCTGATGAAACGGAAGTAATCGCTTACGATCTCTTTGGCTTCATCCTTGATGAAGACGCCCTTGGAATAAAGCTTGAGTCCGAGCTTGTATTCGTTGGAGAAGTAGTTGAACGGTCTGACGCTTGGTATATAGAGAAGGGCGCTGTAGGAAGTGCTGCCTTCGACCTTGTAGTGGATGGTCTTCAGAGGCTTTTCGAAGTCGTAATAGGACAGACTGTAGAATTCGTCATAGTTCTCTTCCTTGAGTTCTCTCTTCGGTTTTTTCCAGATAGGGATCATGGAATTGACTGTCGTTTCCTTTATTTCCTTATTGCCGTTTTCATCATAGGTCTCCAGATCCATCATGATCGGATATCTGATGAAGTCGGAGTACTTCTTTACCAGCATCTGCAGGTTGTCTGTCTTGAGATACTGGTCGTATTTCTTTTCTCTGGTATTGTTCTTTATATGAAGGATGATCACAGTACCGTAATCTTCCTTTTTGGCCTGTTTGATCTCGTAGCCTTCCATCGTACCGGTCCACAGATAAGCCTTTTCTTCACCGACTTTCCTTGTCAGGACCTCGATCCTGTCGGCAACCATGAAGGCACTGTAGAAGCCCACGCCGAACTGACCGATGATGTCGATCTCTTCCTTTTCATCGAGTTTTTCCTTGAAATCGAAGGAACCGGATCTGGCTATGGTACCGAGATTGCTTTCAAGTTCCTCTCTGTTCATGCCGATGCCGTTATCGGTTACGGTAATGGTCTTTTCCTTTTTATCGCATTCGACCCTGATCTTCAGATCATCGGCAGTGATGCCGGTATCCGTCAGGGACAGGAAATATCTCTTGTCCAGCGCATCGGAAGCGTTGGATACGAGCTCCCTTAAGAAGATGTCCGTATTTGTATAGATGGAGTTAGCCATCAGATCCAGGAGCCTCTTTGATTCTGTTTTAAACTGTTTTATCGCCATGTTTTTCACTCCTTTAGCACTCAATATCCTAGAGTGCTAATATAGTTATAACACTTATTTTTCCATTACGCAAATCGATAATTTAGGATTTTCGGTTTTTTCTGTCAATAAAGATATAGGAGAGAAAAATGGAAGAAAGACTTTTGGCAATATTAAGACTGGCACTGAAATATAATGCCACCGATATCCACTTCAACATGAAGTTCACGGACGTGGAGATCTTCATGAGGATAGACGGCATACCGAAGAAAGTGAAAGCGAAGATCGGAGACGACAAGCTGATCAGATATCTGCAGTATCTGGCAAATCTCGATATCGGCAATCTTACCAAGCCCCAGACGGGACAGTTTGAAATGGAAGTGGATGACACGATACTGTCGCTTCGTTTTGCGGTAGTCAATACCTACAACCTGACCAGTGCCGTATTGCGGATACTCAATTCCAGTCTCAGGATCGATGCCGACAGTCTGTCCGGAAAAAAGAATCAGAACGAGTTCTTCAAGGAGCTTTTAAGGAAAGAGAACGGCCTGATCCTGTTTGCGGGACCGACCGGTTCGGGTAAGACTACTACGCTTTATACGCTGCTTAAAAGCGTCAAAGACGAAGTGATCTATACCATCGAAGATCCTATCGAAGTCTACAACGATGATTTCGTTCAGCTGCAGATAAACGAAAAGATCGGCTTTGATTATGAAAACGGCATCAAGCAGATCATGCGTCATGATCCTGACATCATCATGATCGGTGAGATCAGGGACGACAAGGCAGCCAGAATGGCAGTAAGGGCGGCAAACACCGGACATCTGGTGGTATCGACCATCCATGCCTCCAGTGCCGCAAGCGCCATATCGAGGATGACCGACCTTGGAGTTAACGAATCCCATCTGTATGAGATGCTGCTGTGCATCGTATACCAGCGGATGATCATCGACAGGAAAAGCGAAAAGAGAGTCATCTATGAAGTCATGGACAGAAAGGAGATCGAATACTTCAGAACACACAAAAAGAACTCCTCTTCCTTCATAAGCGTCGATGACCAGATAGAGAAAGGACTGAAGGATGGAATATACTGACAGGCTCATCAGCTTTCTTAAACGGAACTTCATCCTGCACCGTCATGAATGGATAAGCATCGAAGATCTGACGTCGCTTAACGAACTGCTGGATGCGGGACTGTCGATCAGGAATTCACTTTCGCTGATCAGGATAAGCTCCAACGAGAAACTGATCGATGAACTTCTGAAAAGACTTGATAAGGGGAATCTCATGGAAGAGATAGCCGGCGACTATCTGCCCGCAAGGATCGCTTCCTATCTGAGGCCCTTGTTAAGAAACATGTCCTTTGCGAAGGCTCTGAGCCTTTCCCTGTCTTTCTATCACAAGAGCAGGGACAACTCCAGCAGGATCGAGAAAAGCATACTTTATCCCTTTGTCCTGCTGTTCGTCTCCCTGAGCGCCCTTTATCTTTTTGATACCTACGGTCTTGATCCCATCCTGAACATGCTGAGAAGCTTCGGCTCGGATCTTTCTTCCTTCAGGGTTATAAGGATCATTTTGAGGATCATCGTTTATGTCTTCTACTTCGGTATGCTTACAGTTACCGGAGCGCTGCTATATTTCAGCAGGGAAAAGAACATAACGCTTTTCTATCTTCTTTGCAGCAGATATCTTAAGAACAGCCTGCTGCAGGTCTATTTCTGTGAAGAATTCATATCTCTGTTTCTCATCTGCATCGATCTGGGATACAAGACCAGGGATGCCTTAAGCATACTCAAGTCTCTGCACAATAAGCCCGTCGTTTCCTTTCTGGCTTTTCATCTGGAAGACAAGCTTCTGGCCGGAGAGAGCCTGAAGGATGCCAGCAGGCAGAACTATTTTGACGAAACGCTGAGCCGTTTCATCAACGTAGCCGTCTATACCGACGATTTCAGCCATGTGCTGAACAACTATGTCATTCTTAGCCAGAACCGGATCACAGCTGCCATGAAAAAGGCAGCTAACATAATCCAGGCTTCATCTTACGCAGCCATCGGTGCCATCATCATCTTCATCTACCAGGTCCTGTTTCTGCCGATGCAGGCAATAAGCAGTTTTTAAAGGAGGTCACATACATGAAAAAAGGATTCACTTTACTGGAAATGGTCGTGGTCGTCATGATCATTGCTATCCTGTTTCTTCTGACGATACCCAACGTCTCCAAGGTCATCGATTCCGTCGACGATAACGCCTGCGATGCCCTGACCAGGGTCGTCGATTCCGCCATCGTTCAGTACAAGCTGACCTATGGCCAGTACCCGGGCTCGACCGGCGATCTGGTAGCGGCCGGTCTGTTGTCACCGGAGCAGACGAGCTGTTCCAACGGCAAGAGCATCACGATATCCAATGGTCAGGCATATCACAGTTAAAAGAGGCTTCACTCTTCTGGAGGTCATGCTGACGATGGCGCTTATCTCATCACTTACCGTTCTGGTGCTGAATCATTTCAATGACGTCGATGTCGAGCATCTTGACTTCATGAACGGATATCTCGATATGCAGCGTGAAGCACTGACACAAAGAAAGGAGATCGCCATGCCCGGTTATCCGATAAGTTTCTATAAAAGCGGCCGGGTCAATCAGGCGCGGACCGTCGAATTTGAGAAACATAAAGTTATCGTCCATCTGGGAACGGGATATCTTACCTATGAATAGGAAAGGCTTCATGTTGCTGGATGCGATGCTGTGTCTGGTGATCGTATCGCTTTTATGCCTTATGTGCTTTTCGATCTACCGGGTGATCGACAATAACGAAGAGGTGCTTGATGAGTATTATGTACGCAACAACGAGAAATACGATGCACTGTTTAATTCTTTGGGGGACTGCATCCCATGTCTGAGCGAAGAGGTTCCGTCTCTGTCAGAGTCTTAGTAGCCCTGTTGGTGATACTCTCACTGCTGCCTTTGGCCGTTACGGTCTTCCGTTTTACTGCAGCCCTGGATTTTGACTATGATACGGTAAACAGCGAAATGGCTCTGATGGACCTAAGAAGAGTACTGCTTCTGGCATACGATCTGGAAGTGACGGACCATGAACTTGATTTCATATATCATAATGACGATTATTCGCTCAAGGTCGTAAACGGAAAGCTGCTGCTGCAGCCGGGCTCGCAGATATATCTGAACGGTATCGATGAAGTAAATTTCTACCGGAAGAACGGCTGCATCTATCTCTCATATAAGGAGAAGAATGGAAAGGAAATCGAAAGAAACATCGCTAAGGAAAAGGGGATTCATCTCGACGATTTTTCTGCTGATAATGATGAACTGCCTGACGCTGATCATGGCGATGAGTGATCTTATCATCACTTCATATAATATCTATGCGGATCTGGACGGATTCACTGATGATTTTTATGATGAAGCCGAACTCATCAGTGAAGCCAAATGCCAGATCGTAAATACCGGTAAGCTTGAAAGCATGTACCTGTCCAAAGGGATGGCTTCAGTAAGCACTGCCGACGATGGCTATTATGTCTCCTATAACGGAATGTATATCTTTCTTGAGGTCAGAGACAGGATGATAAGCGATTATACGCTTAAATGATTTTTAAGATTGTCTGCGCCATCCGCATATTAATGTGTTATAGTAAACGCATATGCAGATGACAAACATGAGCATTTACAGTGAAAGAGGTATTTAAGATGGATCTGAAGAAGAAGTCATACCTCTTTTATGTTTATTATTTCTGTATCTTCTGCGGTGTGTCGCTGACCAACAGTTTCATGTCCATGTATATGGCCAATCACGGTGTAAGTGAAGCTGCGGTAGGGATACTCAACGGTATCGTCCAGGTTTTGGGACTGCTGCTTTATCCGCTTGCCGGAAAGATAGCCGATAAGACGAGGACCAAGAATCTGGTACTTTACATCGAGCTCATCCTCTGTCTGACGCTGGCCGTCATTTTTTACCGTTCCAGAGGTCTTCTGATGATGGAGATCATGATGATCACCTTTCTGACCGTCTTTTACGGTCTGACCGTCATCTATGAGACGATAACCGTCGATTATACCAGCAAAGCCGGCATGGCCTATGCGCCGATCAGGATGTGCGGTACCATAGGCTTTTCGATAATGGCCGGGATCTCCGGTTTCTTCCTTGCGAGCAGGGAAGAACTGCTGTTCCCGCTGATGATCGGCGTGCTGACGACAGTCACGATGCTGGCCTTCCTTCTGCCTAAGTCCTACAACAGGAAACAGTCTGCTGAAGAAAGGACGGAAGCCGCAAAGAAGAAGGAAAGCGTGCTGTTCCTATTAAAGGACAGGGAAGTCCGTAACGTCATGATCCTTTTCGGAATTTACTGGCTGACCTATGCCTACAATCAGTCCTATTTCGGCATCTACTCCCAGGAACTGGGCGGGACCTATCTTCTGGTTGGCATCGCCAATATGCTTACCGGTCTATCGGAGATTCCTTTCCATATTGGCAGAGGAAGAAGATGGATGAAGAAGATCGGCACCCTCAAGGCGTTAATGGTCAGTACGGCCGTTGGCGTCTTCCGCTGGACGCTTTGTGCCCTGACCCGTAATCCTTACGTCCTGGTCTTTACGATGGTCTTAAACGGTATCATGCTGGTACCGACTATCGTCGATGTCGTCGAATTCCTTTACCGCAAGGCTCCCGAACATCTCAAGACTTCGGTCGCATCTGGCCTCAAGTCACCGTTCATGGTCGGCGGACAGCTGATAGCCCACTTTGCGGGCGGACTCTCCATCGCCTATTGGACACTGAAAAATCTCAACGGTATCAGGATCACTTACTGGCTGGCTGCCCTTATAAGCCTCATAGGTTTTGTCTATGTCTTTATTTCTGATAGAAGAGGAAGGAAACTGTCTTAAAACAGTTTCTTTTCATTTTGAAAAATATGATATATGTATTAAAATAAGATGGTAAAAAAAGGAGATCTATATGATAAATTGTACAGAAATCAAACCCGGTCAGTGTTTTACCTGGGAAAATGAACTATACCAGTGCATAGATATCGCCCTGAACAAGACCGCCATGGCCAAGATGAAAGTCAAGGTCAAAGTCAAAGTACCGAGAACCGGCGTCGTTAAGGAACTCAGTCTGATAAGCGGTGACAAGGTCGGTGAGGCCTACATCGACAAGAGAAACATGCAGTTCCTTTATGACGATGGCAGCAATGCCGTATTCATGGACGGCGAGACCTATGAACAGATCGAGATCCCGAAGGAAAGACTGGAATGGGAAATGAACTTCCTGGTACCTAATCTTGATGTAAATGTCCTGGTCTATGAAGGCAATGAGATCCTGGGCATCAACCTTCCGGATAAGGTCGAACTGGAACTCACCGAATGTGAACCGGCCGTCAAAGGCGATACGGCCACCAACGCCCTGAAGAATGCGGTATGTGAGACCGGCCTGCAGGTAAAGGTACCGATGTTCATCGAAAACGGTGAAAGGATCATCGTATCCACTGCTGACGGCAAGTACTCCAGCAGAGCCTAGTCATCAGAAGACATTTAAAAAGAGACGTAAGTCTCTTTTTTGTTCTGTCGGATCTTGATGAATCACAGCTTTATGTTTTTCGTAGCTTTCTTGATGGCCTTGAAGCTCTTGTCGGAGAGGTCATGTTCGATCAGACAGGAATCCTCATAGGCTGTCTCTTCATCGACGCCGAAATGC
>JAFRKI010000016.1 GCA_017431825.1 Erysipelotrichaceae bacterium
GGAAAGCCTCTTCAGATTCAGCGGTACGGCCAGCGCCACAAGGACAAGCGCCGGCACCACCTACATGGGTCTTAATGCATCGCAGTTCCGTAACCTTGACAGCAACTTCAGCGTTACCTTTGACGTGACTGACGGCTACATTACGATAAACAGGACCAATGAACCGACCCTCAGCGGGCTGGATGTTTATGACAACCTCATTTTAGACACGGATGAGTTTGCCCTGATATCCATTAAGATGATGCCTAACGGCATAGCGCCGGAAGGCGGAAAGGCGATAGCCAGAGTCTATGTAAAGAATGAAGACGGTATCTTTGAAGCGGATGATGAGTACCCGTTTGAATATGAAGGCGACGGAGACAACAGTGAAGTCGAAGTAGTCGTCGAACACCGCTTCCCTGATGGCGGCGACTGGCTCCGCGAGAGAGGCAAACTGGTCATCGAATACACCTATCCTGACGGCAGTACCGGCACCTGGGAATCGGAAGAGTTCTATATGTACAGGGGAACCTTTGCGTATACGAACTGGGATTTCGGTGAGTACGGCATACTGCTTAACGGCAATAAGATCGAAGTCGATCTGATATTTGAACAGACTGTGGAGTTCGACGACGGCGGAACGATGACCATTTCTCCGGATAATGTGGAGATCGTATCTGCAAACGTCTATACCTTGGTATATGACGGCACCGATTTCATGGATGATATGTCCGTTGATAAAGACATGCCGGATACGGTAACTTTCTTAACGGATGATGAAGGGATTATGCATATGCATCTGACTTACGTTTTCGACATTAACGTCGATCCGGGTGCGCCGTATGAAATATGGTCGAACTTCAGTGCCGAATTCCATGACAAAGCTTCCGGATGGGATGCGGGCGTCTGGTAAAGATAATTTATAAACAGGTTTATTCAACAGGAGGGAATGAATATGAAACTTAAGAACATCGTGTTTACACTGATAGCAGTCATCCTGGCTGTACTGCTGTTCAATCCGGGCTTATTGCCTTTCTCACAGGAAACGAAATGGTCCATGAAGGAACTGATCACGGACAACTTCCTGCTGGAAGGCAGTGCCAAGATAACTCTGGCCCATGTCCTGACGCTGATACTGGCGTTATGTGTGGTATGGATCATTTATTCCATTCTTAAATTCATACTGCAGTTTCGGGCTTCAAAGAGCGCTCATGATCAGACGGTAGCGACCCTGCTGACAGGACTTATCCGTTATCTGGCGGTCATCATCGCCTTTATCTGGGGACTGAGCATCCTTGGTGTCAATACCACGGCCGTTTTAGCCGGTGCCGGAATAATAGGACTGATCATCGGTTTCGGTGCCCAAAGCCTCATCGAAGACATCATCACCGGTCTCTTCATCATCTTTGAAGGACAGTATAAGATCGGTGACATCATCATCCTGGATGACTTCAGAGGAGTCGTCCGCAGTATCGGTGTACGTACCACGACCATCGAAGATGTCGGCGGCAATCTCAAGATCGTCAACAACTCCGATATCCGTAACCTGCAGAACCGTTCCGCCAAGAAATCCGTTGCCGTCTGCAATGTGGCGGTAGCCTATGATACGGACTTAAGGAAACTGGAAAAGGTCGTAAGCGAAGCTCTGCCTAAGATGTATAAAGGAAACGAAGACCTCTATCTTTCGGCTCCGAGATATCTGGGTGTTGAAGAGCTGGGAGACAGCGGCATCAACGTCAAGTTCGTAGCTGACGTCAAGGAAGAGAAGATCTTCGATGCCCAGAGAAAGCTGAGAAGAGACGTCAAGATCCTCTTTGACGAAGCGGGCATAACCATTCCGTTCCCGCAGGTAGTGATCCATAACGGAAAATAAAGAAGATGGGCATATTCAGTAAAGACGCAAAGATAAAGGTATTCAACGTCTGGTGGTGGTTTTATGTGGCCCTGACCGTACTTGTCCTGATCATCGTGACGGTTTACGGCAGGAGTCTCGAAGAAGCTTCCCGTTTTAAGCTGGTACTTATACTGAGCGTCATCGAACTGATCGTCTTGCGGCTTTACAAGCATTCCCTCAAACATATCCGAGACGATTACAATTACTTCAATGAACTGCCCTGCTATCTGTGTAACCAGTCGACCATCATGTGCATCATCGCTGCACTCAATGCAGACAGGACCATCATGGCGTACTGCGTTGCGGTAGGGACTTTAGGTGCCCTGCTGGCCTTCCTGATGCCTGACAGCTATAACCGTGACCAGGCCGTCTTTTCCGCACAGGCTTACGGCTTTTACGGATATCACGGCCTGCTGATAGTTACCTGCTTCAGTTTCTATACACTGGGACTCTACCAGCCAAGGATCATCGACTGCATCTGGCCGGCTGTCTGGACCTTCATCCTGGCGGCCATCGCCCACATCATAAACGTGATTCTAAGAAAGACAGGTCTTAATGAAAGATCGAATTACGTCTTTACCTATTTCCCTGATAACGCCATCCTGCAGAAGCTCTATGACCGCTTTCCGGTAAAGCTTCTGTACATGTTGCCGATAGCACCGGTCTTTGCGTTATATTCGCTGATCTTATTCCTGATCCTGTCATTTATCTGATAAGTGCTTACGGAGGTATTTTATGAAAAAAGAAGTCTCAAACGGCATGACCATCGGCATGTGCATCGGTCTGGCTATCGGTACAGCCATCGGAGCCGCCACTCATAACGTAGGTTTATGGATGCCTTTAGGAATATCCATGGGCCTGTGTCTTGGACTGCTTTTCGGAGGCGGTGAGGACGATGAGGACGACAAGGAGTAAATGACCCTTCAGCAGATAAAAAAAGCCAATGATAAGAGAGGCTACCGTAGACGATGCTGAAAGACTGCTGGAAATTTACTCGTATTATGTTTTAAACACGGCCATCTCTTTTGAATGTGACGTTCCTTCTCTTGAAGAATTCAGGCAGCGGATAGAAAACACGGTGAAGAAGTATCCGTATCTGGTTCTGGAAAAAGACGGCATCATCAGAGGATATGCCTATGCCGGCACGTTCGTGAACAGAACTGCATATGACCGATCCTGTTCCTTAAGCATCTATCTTGATCATAATGAAAGAGGCCATGGTTATGGCCGTCTTCTTTATGAAGCGCTTGAGCAGGAATTTAAAAACAGAGGCTATCTGAATCTCTATGCCTTCATCGGCTCCCCGATAACGGAAGATGAGCATCTTACCCGTAACAGCGAAGAGTTTCATCGGCATCTTGGTTTCACCAAAGCCGGTGAGTTCCATAAGTGCGGATACAAGTTCGGACGCTGGTATAACATGATCTGGATGGAAAAGATCATCGGTGAGCATACTGATTGAAATCATGAACAAAAGTGCAACAGGAGCTATCCTGTTTTCTTTATGGGCGTATTAATGCCTAAGAAAAAGTTCCGTATGTATAATAAGAGATGATCATGATATTCAGAAGATTCGATATCGAAAGCGCCAAAGAGATCAATGAACATCTTAAGGAATGTCCCTACTTAGGCAGTGACTATTCTTTGGGATATCTCTTCATGTGGCAGAAGGAACTGAACATCCGGTACGCCATTACCAGAGATACGCTGGTACTGCGCTTTGATCTGGACGATCAGGCGACCTTTTCCTTTCCTTACGGAAAGAACTGCCGGGAAGTGCTGGAGGAACTGATCGGCTATGTCCGGGAAAACGGAGAGCCGCTCAGGTTTTACGGAGTAAACGAGGAACTGCTCAAAGTCTTCCGGGACTGTCCGCACTTTCAGAACGTCAACATGTCCTATGACGACAGATGGAGCGATTACATCTATGACTTCAAAGACGTCCTTACTTTTTCCGGCAAGAAATACAGCGGTCAGCGCAATCACATAAACAGGTACAGATCGCTATACGGCGAACCGAAAGCCGTCAGCCTGGAGGATGTCGATATAAACAAGGTGCTGGCGATGCTGGAGAAATATGAGACAGAGCACGGGGATTCCAATGCCCTGGAAAAGGAGGAATACAGAAGATCGATCGATCTGATAAAGAACTGCAGGGATCTGTTTCAGCACGGCGTAGCCCTTCTCAATGATAAAGAAGAAGTGATCGGCGTAGCGGTAGGAGAAATCCTTCACGATACCCTGCTGATCCATGTGGAAAAGGCACTCAAGGAATACCGGGGCATCTATCCGGCTCTTTATCAGTCCTTTGTCAGATATATCAATGATAAAGTCGGTACGCTTTCCTATGTGAACCGGGAAGACGATTCGGGAGACGAAGGATTAAGGATATCCAAGAACCAGTATCAGCCGATCGGCAGGATCCATAAATACGTCGTACAGATCAATTCGCCGATCAAGAAGGTCGACTGGCACGTCATCGAAGGCGAAAGGATCTGCCTGACCCGCTTCATGGACAGAGATGCCGGAACTTACTATGATCTCAATACCGACAGGGAAAACAACAGGTACTGGGGATATGATTATACGGAAGACCTGAACATCACCGAACTTCATGAACGCGTGTTCTACGACGATGCCGTCAGTGATATGACGCTCGGCTCCTCGATCAACTTTGCGGTAAGGGAAAAAGGAAAGGAAGACATGATCGGTGAAGTCATCCTCTGGCATTTCACTTATAATGAAGATGCGGAACTGGGCTGCAGGATCCTGAAGGAATACCAGGGCAAGGGCTACGGCAGGGAAGCTTTTGCGCTGGCCTATGAATATGCAAGCAAAGTACTGGGTCTTCATGTCTGGGCCAGATGCTACAAGGAAAACAGCCGGTCCAGACAGATGATAGAGACTTCCGGCATGAAGCTGTTTAAGGAAGACGGAACATTCTGCTATTTCAGATGATCCGCACAGATAAGGAAACGATATGACAAAAAATGAAATAATGGAACTTATCGACCGCTCGCTGTTTGCGACACTGGGCTACACCGATGAAGAAGGCAGAGTGAACATCCGCAGGGTCTTCTGTGTCTGGCATAAGGGACTGGGCAGCCATCTGATATCTACCAATACGGATTCCGCCCATATACGAAGCCTTATGAAAAACGATAAGGTCAGCCTGTATTTTTCCGATGACGTTTCCTTTGAAGGAGTCTGCCTCTACGGCAAGGCCGTCATTCACTTTGAAAGGGAATATAAGGAACTGCTGTGGAATGAAGGAGACGAAAAGTACTACCCGAAAGGCATAGACGATGAAGACTACTGTATTCTGGAAGTCGTGGCCGATGGTGGCAGATATTACCGTTATGACGGCAAAGGCGATCTGAGTAAAGATGACATAAAGACCTACGATAAAGACAGGGAATACGAGAACGGATATCATAAGACACACTGCCGGCAGAAAGACTGAAAATGACTGCCGACAGTGTTTTCATATCTGGTAAAACAAATAGCGGATAACGGAGAAAAGATCATGAAGAACAGATCTTTCAGATGTTTGTTTATGTGTATATTACTGCTGCTGAGTGCATGCAGTTCCGGAGGATCCACAACTCCTAAAGGCAACAAGAATCAGCCTGAAGGACTGTATATGCTGGCATACTTCTGTGATGAGAATGGCGGTTACGTACCGGAACTCAACGAGCAGACAGATTATGACGGCTATCCTTCTCCAAATGGAAAGCCCTGGTGACCAAGACCGTCGATGAAAACAGGATCGGCTTCTATGACCTGCAGTCCCGTTACGGCGCCTGGATGACCAGAACGCTTTCGACGGCCCTGAATGAAAACGGACCGTTAGTCACCTACATCACCAGTGAAGGACAGGTATTCAACTGCTATACCTATTCACCGATGTTCATAAGACCGGCGATGTGGATAGCCGTAAAATAAAAAACATTTATTCATTTTCCCTTGAAAATGTCATAATAAAATTAACAGGAGGTTTATATTTATGGAAACTGAAGTAATCAATCTCGATAAAGCCAAGGAACTGCTGGACGGCGGACTTGATAAAGCCAAGGAACTGCTTAAGAGCAATGAAGACGTAAACAAGCTGATCGAAGAAGTACAGACCAAGATCAAGGAAACTCCGCTTCTGGGTCAGGCTGTAGCTGATCTGCCGGTAATGGTAGAGATGGTCAAGAAATACATAACCAAGGAATACGATGTCGTATCACCTAAGGTAGTTGCCACCATCGTCAGTGCTTTCCTTTATCTGGTAGCCAAGAAGGATCTGGTCAAGGACAGCATCCCTGTGATCGGTCTGCTCGATGACATCGCCGTAGCCGTACTGGCCATGAACTTCATCGGACCTGAACTCAAGGCTTTCGTCAACTGGAAAGAGACCGGTATCAAGCCTGAAAAGACCGAAGAAGAAGCTATCGTCGACGCTATCGTGGATATTACCGAATAAGCGTAACTGTAAAGTTTAACTTTATCATAAACAGGACTGAGGTCCTGTTTTTGTATAATGGAGACATAGATAAGAGAATGACTATGAACGTACTTGAAGCCATAAACGCAAGACACAGCTACAGAGGAAGGTATAAAGATGTTCCCGTGCCCAGAGAAGATCTCATCAGGATCATGGAAACCGGTCTTTCGGCGCCTTCCGGCTGCAATGAACAGACCGTCAGTCTGATAGCGGTCGATGATCCCGAAGTTCTCAGGAAGCTTCACAGCGTCATCGTTCCCCCTGTCGCAGAAACCGCTCCGGCAGCGATCTGCGTCCTCAGCCAAAGGATAAATGCCTATCGTGATAAGTGCTTTGCGGTGCAGGATTATTCGGCAGCTATCGAAAACATGCTGCTGGCAATAACGGAGCTCGGATATCAGAGCTGCTGGTACGAAGGGCACATCACCGATGACGACAGGATCTGCGACCGGATGGCAGAGATACTGAATGTTCCGGAAGGCTATGAACTGGTCTGCTTTCTTCCGGTAGGGGCAGCGGAAGATGATCCTGTTTCTCCTCAGAAGAAAGCCTTTGAAGAAAGAGCCTGGTTCAATTCCTTCCCTGAGCACCAAGGAGGACGATGAATGGTAGCCGATCTCGTGATAAGAAAACTTGATGAAGATGAAACAGAGACGGCACTGTCGCTGGTATGGAAGGTATTTCTGGAATACGAAGCTCCGGACTACAGCGAAGAAGGAGTCGACGAGTTTCATAAAAGCATCCATAACGAAGGCTTTATCGGAAGACTGAGCTTTTACGGAGCGTTCATATCCGATAAGCTTGTCGGAGTCATAGCCACCAGAAACGAAGGCAGTCATATCGCCCTGTTCTTCGTGGAAGGTGAACATCAGGGAAAAGGCATCGGCAGGAAGCTGTTTGAAACGGTCCAGTCTTTGTGTCAGTCAGAAAGGATGACGGTCAATTCGTCTCCTTATGCCTCAGCCATATATCATAAACTGGGTTTCAAGGATACCGATACCGAACAGACGGTAAACGGACTGAGATTCATACCGATGGAACTGATAACGGAGAAATAGATGAAACAGATATTCGAATCGGAAAACATCAGCTTTGTGGAAATAACGGAAGAGCTTATCGACGACTATCTGATGATGGTCAACGACATCGAAAACGTCGGCAGGTACATCGGCGAAAGGACGGAACCGCTCACCATGGAGCAGGAAAGAGAATGGGTGCAGAAGAAGATCAGAGAGAAGGGACCTTATTTCTCCATGATCGAAAAGAAGTCAGGAGACTTCATCGGCAACATCGAATTCATGGATGTCCATGACGGTATCGGCGAGTTGGGCATTGCGATCACTGCCGCCAAGCAGAACATGGGTTACGGCAAGGAAGCTATCAGGACTCTGGTGGATTACGGAAAGAACGTTCTGAAACTCAAGAGGATGTTCCTGAAGGCTTTTCCATACAATGCCAGAGCGCTGCACGTTTATAAGGAATGCGGATTCGTTGAATACGACCACAACGGAACAGACATCTTCATGGAGATACCGGAACAGTAAGGAGCACACTATGATCACGGATTCATTTGACGGCAAGTCACCCGCAAAGATAAACCCGATAGTAAACACAGACGCACCGAAGGCGGAAGCGGTCATCTTTTCCTTTTCGTATGTGATAGAGAAGCATGTTCTGGAAAACTATGACTGTGAAAAGATAGGCGAACTGAAGATGGCACACGGTCCGACCTCCGTGCATATTTTTGAACATCATGGAAGGAAATACGGTTTCTGCCGGACCTGGGTAGGAGCCCCGGCCTGTATCGGTGTACTGGAAGAGATCAGAGAGCTCCTGAACGTAAACAAGATCATTCATTTCGGTGGAGCCGGCTGTCTTGACAAGGAGATAGCCAGAGGCAAGGTCATGATCCCGACTGAGGCTTACAGAGACGAAGGGACTTCCTATCACTATGCACCGGCCTCGGATTACATCAGGATCAAGAATGCGGGCATCGTTGCGGAATTTATGGAGAAAAACAGGATCCCGTATGTCCTGGGCAAGACCTGGACCACTGACGGTTTCTACAGGGAAACATTAAACAGTTTTGAGAAACGCAAGGCCGAAGGATGCATATCCGTAGAGATGGAAGGATCAGCCGTACAGGCGGTATGTGACTTCAGAGGACTTGAGGTATACATGTTCTTTACGGGCGGCGATCTTCTGGATGCCCCGGAATGGACCGCCAGACTGGAAGAAGGACAGGTAAAGGATACACAGCATGATTCCGGGCATTTTGATATTGCCCTGGCATTGGCTGAGTATGTAGCGAAACTTTAAAACGGAGAACAGTTATGGATAAGATATGGACAGAAATGTATGAAAAGGCCAGGGCCGTACAGAATGAACGCAGGATATCGGATTATGTGACCTGCGGAGAAGTGGCTGCTGCCATCCTTTCAAGATCAGGAAAGATCTACACGGGAGTATGCATAGATACCTGCTCCACCTTAGGCATCTGTGCCGAAAGGAACGCCATCTTTAACATGATCACCAGCGGGGAACAGGAAATAGACAAGGTGCTTTGTCTCATGCCTGACGGAAGCAACGGTGCGCCCTGCGGAGCCTGCCGGGAACTGATGGTGCAGCTGATGCCCGGAAGATATCAGGATATCGAGATAATGCTGGACTACAGGAGCGGCAGGACCGTAAAGCTTGGCGACATTACCCCGGAATGGTGGATAAAATAAGCAGATAAGGAGATCATATGAAAACAGCCATCGTCTATTACTCTAAACATCACGGCAACACGAAGAAGCTTCTGGATGCCATTGCCGAAAAGAACGAAGTGACGCTCATCGACGTCACCGAAGACAAGGATGCGGACATCAGTACATTTGAACGCATTGGTCTTGCCTCAGGCATTTACTACAACGGCTTTGCCAGACAGATCACGGAATATGCAGCGAAGCACCTTCCTGAAGGCAGAGAAGTCTTTTATATCTACACCCACGGTGCACCGGCAGTGAAGCCTCTGAAGGCAATGCGTGAGATCGCAAACAGGAAGAACTGCAGAGAGATCGGTTTCTATCACTGTCAGGGTTTTGATACCTTCGGACCCTTCAAGGCAATCGGAGGAATAGCCAAGGGCCATCCTACAGATAAGGAGATAGAAGAAGCGGTAAGCTTTTTTGAGAGTCTTTAATACCGCATTCCGGCTGGTGACGAAGAACTTATGAAAAAAGAAGAAATACTGAAAAGACTTGATGAGTTTCCCTATGACCGTGAAGGCTACTGGCTGATAACCGGAGCGGCCATGGTTTTATATGGAATGAAGGAAGAAACACACGACATCGATCTGGGCTGCAGCAGGGAACTGGCGGATCTGCTCGAGAAAGACGGTCATCTTTATAAGATAACGGATGAGGGAAAGCGATGGTTCAGATTCGATGACGATATCGAGATCCTGGAAGGATGGCTGAAGGATAGCACCAGATATTTGGAAGGCTATCAGGTCATCACCGTCAAAGGCCTGCTGGAAATGAAAGAGGAGCTTGGCCGCGAAAAGGATCTGAGGGACATCGAACTCATCAAAGACTATATGAAAGATCACGGAGAAGAGAATGACAATTAAGTATATCCGTCATTACGAAACGCCGCAGGGACTTGATGACATCATCATGTGCAGTGACGGCGAATGTCTTACCGGACTTTGTTTCGAAGGACACTGTGGAAACGATATTTCCGGACGTGAAGAAAAAGACCTGCCGGTATTTGAAGAGAGCGCAGAATGGCTCGATGCCTACTTTGCGGGCAGACCTTTAAGGAAGAAGCCAAAGATCAGGATCGAAGGGCTCACGCCTTTCCGTAAGGAAGTCATTGAGATCATGAAAAGGATACCTTATGGAAAGACTGTTACCTATGGCGACATCGCCAGAGAGATCGCAGAGAAAAGAGGCATAAAAAGAATGTCTGCTCAGGCAGTAGGTCAGGCCGTAGGCTGGAATCCCATCTGCATCATCATTCCCTGTCACAGGGTGATAGGAAGCGATGCGTCTCTTACCGGATACGGCGGCGGAATAGAGAATAAGAAGAGATTACTGGATATCGAAAACGGGGCTGGCAGATAAGGCCTGTTTTTTTATTCCTGTAATTGCATATAAGCAAATCTGCACATACGTACACAAACAAATTTAAGTTATCGTTTTATAATCATCTTGGAAGGACAGGAGAGACGGCTTATTTATCGCCTGTCGCAGTTTTCCTCCCTGTTTATTTAGACGGATCTATCTTTATATTCAAGGAAAAACCAGAAAACCACCTAGCATTATTAAGATATCCTTTACTACAAGTGATCTGGCTCGGACTTTGTCTGAGCCAGATTGCTGTTTGTGTATAATGAGAAAGAAAAGGAGCTTGAATGATGAAAGCAATCTTACAATACGGTCCAAGCGACCTCCGTTACGAAAAAATACCTTATCCTGAATGTGAGCCGGGAGGCATGATCCTTAAGGTCATGGCCGTCGGTCTTTGCGGATCCGATATCCGTAATCTCACATCCGATCCTTTACCG
Source organism: Erysipelotrichaceae bacterium (assembly GCA_017431825.1). Lineage (GTDB taxonomy): Bacteria > Bacillota_I > Bacilli_A > Erysipelotrichales > Erysipelotrichaceae > Colivicinus. The sequence goes on from JAFRKI010000016.1 coordinate 10,915, forward strand.
GGCAAGTATCCGCACATCTGGGGACATGAGCATGCCGGTATCATCAAGGAAATAGGCCCTGAATACAAGGGTGACCTCAAGCCGGGAGACAGAGTCATCTCCTGGGCCGTCAGACCCTGCGGACAGTGTGCCGAATGCCGGGCGGGAAATTCCAACTACTGCCTTAACTGGAACGAATACACCTTCAGACAGGGCGGTTTTGCGCAGTACATGCCGATACCACAGGTAATCGTGGAAAGAGACGGTGTCAGGAAGCTTCCTGACGATATGCCTTTTGATGCCTTCGGTGTCATCGAACCGATGTTCTCGGTCTGCGGCTGTCATGAAAGGATGAACATCAACTTCCGTGATACCGTGCTTATCTGCGGTGCCGGACCTCTGGGATGTATCCATTCAAGAGTTGCCAAGATAAGAGGCGCCAAAAGAGTCATCATGACCGAGATCTCTTCCGCAAGACTTGAAGGTGTCGAGAAGTTCGGTGTCGACGTCAAGATCGATGCCTCCAAGACTGATCAGATCGAGGAAGTGCTGAAGCTTACCGGAGGCAGAGGTGCCGATAAGGTCATCTGTGCCAATCCAAGCACCCTGTCACAGCAACAGGCCTTAAAGATGGCCAAACCTGGCGGTATCATTTCCTTCTTCGGTGGTGTTCCTAAAGGCGTCATGACCGAGATCGATTCCAATATCATCCACTACAAAGGCCTCACCATCATGGGTCAGACCGGCGGTGACGCCCTGGCTCAGGATACAGCGGAAGACCTGATCTTCTCCGGAAGGTTCGATTACCGGGACATCATCACGGCTACCATGCCTTTGTGCAGGATCAGCGAAGCCATCGCCAAGTGCAAGGCCGGTGAAGAGATCAAAATATCCCTGCATCCTTGGGAAGATGAGAACGGAAACGAGATAAAGGAATAGCTTAAAATACACGAAATTACACACTTTTATGTATAAAAGCCGGCCATCCGGCTTTTAATTATGTACATAAGTACATGAAATTATGATATCTTTACTGATATTATGGTGCTGTAATAGCACCAAGAGGAACACGTGATGGCCAGAAAAGACAACTATGCCCTGCTGTACAGGGTGGCAGATTACTACTATAATGACGGCTTAAGTCAGGACGAGATCGCCAAGATCGAGAACTTTTCCCGTCCTCATGTCTCAAGACTTTTGGACAGAGCCAAGGAACTGGGCATCGTCAAGATCAATGTCATCATGCCGGAGATCCTTTCTACTGACATGCTGGCGGAAGAACTGAGGCAGCTCCTTGATTTAAAGGCCGTTTCGGTATGCCCGCTTTCTTCTCCGCACGACGAGCCTTCCTTTGAAGTGGCCCACCATGCCACCGATGTCCTCGATGAATATCTGGAAGATGCCAGCTGTGTAGGCCTGGGCTGGGGCTATACCATGTATCAGACGGCGAGGATAATCAATCATAAGATAAACAAGGAAAACCTGACCTTCGTACCGCTGGTCGGTCTTTCCACTTTCAGTGTTCCTTATTTCATCAGCAACAACATCGTCAATCTCTTTGCGGAGAATACGGATTCGCAGGGTTATTATTCTTCCGTTCCATTGATCAAGTCAAAGGAAAAGCTGAGCGATCTGGAGGAAATGAGTTTCAAGGGTCTGCAGGAACAGTGGAAGAAGATCGATGCAGCCATCTTAAGCGTCGGCGGAACACCGAGCAAAGCGCGTATGCAAAGAGACCCGATAGCAACCGAGTATAACGAATACATCGCGACTGTCGATATCAACGGAGTCATGCTGGCTCATTACTTTGATGCGGAAGGCAACGTTCTTGAGCAGATATCCCGTTACTTCGACATAGCAACTTACGATCTCGAAGATCTTAAGAAACTGAAATCATCCATCTGCATAGCCGGAGGCGAAGCGAAGGTCGATGCGATCATCATGTTTGCGAAGAAGAAGTTCTTCAATAAGCTCATTACCGATGAGAATGCCGCCAGACTGATGATCGAAAAGCTCAGGCAGGAAAAGCCGGAAGAAAATACGGAGACGGAAGAAGACTGATAACGTCCTTCGGCGGCAGTGATATCATGTTTAAGAGTTACAATAGCTCTGTAAACGATGAAAAATAATATAAGTTTGCTGTCTTCCATAAGACAGTCGTTCAAAAGAGTCAATCATAAGCTGTACCTTGCGCTTTTGATACTGGGACTGTGTCCGACAGTGTATTCAACGGTGCGGGTCTTTTTTCTTGGACAGATTCCCGGTAACTGGTCATATTCTATAGCCGGCCAGCTGTCGTGGGTAAATCTGCTGTATGAGATCCTGAATGAAGCGATCATCCTTCCGCTTTTCTTTTTTGTCGGAGAAGTAAAGGGCGATAGAAAAGAATTCACCAACCGAGTAAAATCGGGACTTCTGATATCCCTCGCTGCTTATGTGATTTTATCAGGTATCGTGTTTGTCTTTGCAAAGCCGCTGCTTCAGGCGATGGCGGCTGATAAAAGCATCATCACTGCTTCGGTTTCATATATCCGAATTGAAAGCATCGCAAACATCTTCCTGATCCTTTCACAGTTCACTCTCGTTGTTCAGGTAGCGATCGATAAGAGCAGATATCTATATATTCTGACGTTTGTGCGACTACTGTTAAGTCTTGTGTGTGACAGTTTTCTGGTGTCATCATTGCCGTTTTCCTTTAAGTTTGGAGTAAACGGCATCGGGTATTCCAATATCATAGTAAATCTGTGTCTGCTTCTGGTATCGCTTTTCCTTTTGTCTAAAGAGGGAGTCAACATTTTTAAGAAAGACAGACCGGACTATACGTGGTCAAAGGATTTCCTGAAGATTGGCGGAATTTCCGGCCTGGAATCATTCGTGCGTAATCTTTCCTATATGGTGATGATCGTCCGCATGGTGAATGTTGTCGGCGAGCAGGGAACATACTGGGTAGCTAACAGTTTTATATGGGGCTGGCTTTTACTGCCTGTGCTGCAGCTTGGTGAACTCATCAAGCAGGAAGTGTCTGCAGACAGGACAAACGTCGAAAAGAATTCTCTTGGTTATTTCGTTATTACAGGAATCATATCTCTTATGTGGCTCTTAAGCATTCCTTTATGGAAACCGTTTATGGCAGACGTACTGGGCTTTAAAGACATAGACAAACTCTACGATCTGGTATTGCTGCTGCTTGGGTTCTATATTCTTTTTGCCTTCCAGAACATTTTTGATGCGACATTCTATGGGCTGGGAAAGACTGAGTACATGCTGTTCGAATCCGTTGTAACGAACACTATATATTACGGCATAGCGTTCATTCTTTATCTCAAGGGCGTTTGGATGCCTTCGCTGAAGGGAATAGCCTTGCTGTTTGGCTTCGGCAATGCTTTTGACAGTGTCGTATCATTGGGAGCATATGCTCATCTTTTAAGAAAGAACAGAATAAACATACTTGACACGATCTGACTATTTATAATTCCTTATCACATATCGTTTGTAAGGGAATAATGTTAAACTTGAGATAAGAAAAAGAGGTCACGCATATGAGGATAAACCTGATCAGACATTCCACTACTGCAGCAAACGAAATGGGCATCGTCAGCGGCGCCAGGATAGATCTGCCGCTTTCTCCCCAGGGCGTTAAGATAATCGAAGACCTGAAGGCTCAGGGCATCTACCCCGAAGAACCGGGCGTCATCTATGCCTCGGAACTTAAAAGAGCCATCGAGACCATACAGATAATCTATCCGAGCAGGGAAATTCATAAGAGGGCCATCCTCAATGAACGCGATTTCGGTGATCTCGAATACTATACCAAGGAACAGTCCAAGGAATACATCAAGAAGTCCTTCGTCATCGATCCTGTTACGGGCAGAGCCAGAGAAGACATGGACAACGTTCCGCCAAACGGCGAATCGATCAGGCAGCTCAATTTAAGAGCCAGAAAAGCCTTCAATGAACTCTATGATGAGTTCAAAGAGAAAGGCTATGAACTGGTGACCATCTGCGGACACGGATCCCTTTTCAGGAGCTTTGCGTATGAATATGATCTGCCGGGACTTGGAGGTCTGGGGGTAGACAAGTTCCTCGACAACGGCAAGGGTTTCATGATGGACGTGGAAAAGAAGGACGGCGACCTTGACATAAAGGTAGCCGGTTTCATCGGCGGCAATACCGCCAAAGACGTTCTTATCGACTACATGAAAAGATACGAGAAAGAATGAGAAACGTTAAGCTGTACAATATCCTGCTGCCGCTATGGCTGCTGCTGTTCTGGCCTTCACTGCTTTGGCTTTTACTGATACCTCTCAACTATCTTATCGACAGGATAGTGCTGAAGTGGAGCCTTAAGGACATGCCGGATAAGGCAGACTTCTGCCGCAGGCACAGCTGGAAAATCTGTCTGGCAGGATTTCTGAGCGACTTCATCGGCATGCTGCTGCTGTTAGGTATCTTCATGTGTACGTCATATCTCAAGGATGATTCACCGCTCAGGAAAGTCATCGGCAACATCGAATACGGCATCGGCTATTCTCCTTTCAGCAATTTCTTTGCGCTGATCATGATAATCGTATCGATAGCCGTAGCGGGATCATGCATATACCTCTTTGATAAGAAGATACTCACAAAAGCCGGACTGGACATCGAACATGCCAGAAGTTCAGCACTGAAGCTGGCTCTTATCACCGCACCTTATCTTTACCTCGTTCCTACCAGCATCATCTATGATGGCCGCTGGTTTTAATGCAAAGGAGAAGCAATGTTTGGCATTAAGAAAGAAGAGATCACATCGTTAAAGAAGATGACCATCGATGAGATGCACATGCGGGGGCATCAGGCATATGAGCTGATATCTGAAGGCAGTAAGACGAAGATATCCATGTACCGGTTTTTCTACAGGGACAATAAAGAATGTAAGGAACTGCAGCTGAGTACGGAATGCGGAAACGATGAAGTATTGAAGATACTTAATGACTGCAGGCTTATGTCCTGGGACGGCTTTAAAGGCAAACATCTCAAGAACGTTCATGACGGCACGATGTTTGATCTGGAAGCAATCGTAAATGAAGACAAGACCATCAGAGCGGAAGGATCACAGAACTTTCCTAAGCATTACAGTGAACTGATGGGATGGATAAATGAAAAACTGAGAAATGCTCAGTAAAGTAAAGGAGTTTCATTATGGTTACAGAAAAGATGTATGACAAGCTGGCACAGCTGGTAGTAAAGAAGGGCGTCAATGTGCAGAAGGACCAGCCGGTGATAATAACCGCCTACCTTCATGATGCCGATTTCGTCAGGAAGGTCGCCTATTATGCCTATGAAGCCGGTGCCAGATATGTGAGCATCGACTGGCGTGACAGCGATCTGACAAAGATGGCTTTCAAGTACGGTACCAAGGAAGTGCTGTCGGAAATACCGCAGTGGCAGTATGACAAGACCAAGTATCAGCAGGACGGCGGCGCCTGCTACATTCATATCACTTCCGACAAGCCGGGTGCTCTGGCAGATGTGGACGGCGAAAAGCTCAATATCGCCAACATGGCCTACTATACCAAGATGGCCGATCTGATGTCCTACACCATGAACAATGAAGGGCAGTGGTGCGTGGTCGGTGTGCCTTCGCTTGAATGGGCCAAGGTCGTCTTCCCTGATTTGAGCGATGAGGAAGCCTTTGAGAAACTGGGCGATGCGATCTTTGCGGTCACAAGAGTTTCAGAAGACAACGACCCGATCGAAGAATGGAACAGGCATGATGAAGAGCTCATCAGTCATTCAAAGAAGCTCAATGAATACAACTTCAGGAAACTGCACTTTACCAGCGGTTTAGGAACAGACATCTATGTGGAACTGGTAAAGGATCATATCTGGGTAGGCGGAGGCTGCACCACTCCTAAAGGCGTGTACTTCGATCCGAACATGCCAACGGAAGAATGTTTCTGCATGCCGCTTAAGACCGGTACCCAGGGAATCGTCTATGCCTCCAAGCCTTTAAGCTATTTCGGTAAGGTCATCGAAGATTTCTGGCTGAAGTTCGAAGACGGCAAGGTCGTCGATTTCGATGCGAAGAAGGAAAAGGAAACGCTGGCCCAGCTGCTCAGCTTTGACGAAGGATCTTCATATCTGGGTGAAGTGGCGCTGGTACCGTATGATTCACCGGTATCGAAGTCCGGCATCCTTTTCTTCAATACGCTCTATGATGAGAATGCCGCCTGCCATCTGGCGCTTGGCAGACCTTACTCGGAAAACATCAAGGGCGGTAACGTCATGTCCAAGGAAGAACTCGCAGCCCACGGAGCCAACGATTCCATGCAGCACGAAGACTTCATGTTCGGAACGGAAGATATGGATATCGACGGAATACAGGAAGACGGAACCGTCATTCCGGTATTCAGAAACGGCAACTTCGTTTTCTAGAAAGGAAACATATGAAAGATCTTATTGCATACTGCGGACTGGATTGCGAAAACTGTGATGCCAGACTGGCAACCGTCAATGACGATGACGAATTAAGAAAAAAGACCGCACAGCTGTGGTCGGAGCTGAATAATACCGAGATAACACCGGAAATGATCAACTGCCTCGGATGCAGAACGGATGGCGTAAAGACTCCTTTCTGCGAGTCTCTCTGTCCGATCAGACAGTGTGCCTTAAGCAAAGGATATGCTACCTGCGGCGACTGCAAAGACATGGAAACCTGTGAAAAACTGTCCATGATCACCGCCAGCAACGAAGACGCACTTGCCCGTCTGAAAGAAGACAGATAAAACCTGAAAAGCTCAGAAAGATGCATAAAAACAGCGCTCATAAACGGAGCGCTTTTTAAATCAGAAACGATGCCAGTTGCACGGTATTACTTTATCGCCTGGCTTAAGTCAAAGCCAGAATCAAAAAAAGCTGAAAAAAAGTGTAAATAACAGTTAATTAACCCCTTTTTAACCCACATATATTTATAGAACAGTAAACTTTCTGTATAATATAAACGGAAGTCTGTCTTTTAATAACGCTTTCCAGATTAAGAGAAATTGAATAATAAGGGTATTGGTTATGAAAATTTTTAAACGATTACTGACACTTTGTCTGATTTTCATGATGCTTATCAGTCATGTAAGTAACGCCAAAGTCATCAAGGCTGAAGGTGAAGACGAGACCGCCGGAACCGAAGAGACCACGGAGGTCACGGAGGAACCTGCGAAGGAAGAGGACGACGGTGACGACGTCTATGATGTATCGGATGACGATGGTGAATATGCCATCGATTATGCCGATAATGACGGCGTCAAGGGAGTCGTTCTCGAAGGCAAGGCTGCAAAGAATGCGGCGTTTGCCAAAGGACTCTTAGAAGAAGAGGGTCTTGAAGAGGAGGAGGCCGATGAGATCATCGACGGCCTTTTCGGTACCAGGGAAGGAGAAGACGATGAAGTCGAACCGTATCCTAGAAGCGGAGACGGTACTTTCATCGAAAACATATCCGTTACCTGGATCACTCCTGACAGCTGGGACGACGGCGATGATTCGCTTTTAAGCGTAAGGCCGGGCGGCGATTCCAAACAGAGCGTCCGCTTAAGAGTCGTATGGGCTCTTTCCGGTGAAAACGATTATGAGCCGGGTGACATCACCATCACCATACCTGCCAAGATATTCAAGAACCGTTCAGGAAACTATATCGGTAAGACCAATCTGCCTTATCCTGAAAACCCTTTAAGCGGCAATGATTTCAACTGGAATCTTGTAGATGGAAACTATGTCCTGACCAATACCAAGAAGATGCAGTCTTCGACCATGGGTTACTTCGAGATCTCCTTCACGGATCTCACCCCGCACGAACTGCAGGACATGAAAGAGTCCGATGCCTTCCAGGCATTCATAATCGTAAATACCCATTTAGGAAATACCTTAGGTCTGCACTCATCCAAGATCAGAGCCCGTTTCGATATGAAGGCTGAGATCACGAGCATTACCAAGAGACCTTACGAAGCCGTACACTTCGTCGATGCTTCCGAGATCCCGGAAGAGCAGAGGATCGAAGGCGTAACGAAGTACTTAAAAGTTGACTGGTACGTTTATGGAAACATCAACGCCAATACCTTGTATACCTTTACAGTGGATGACTGGGTGGATGGCGAGTACGACGGCTTTATCATAGGTGCCACTTCCGAAGATGGTCTTTCTACCTATAAGACTTACCCTAGCACCTACAAGAATGGCACTACCAGTTACATTACTTTCTCTACTGCTTATCCGGCAGCTCAGTTTGAACCGGGTGAGGAGTATTACTTCCATAACAACGCAAGGATAACGGTAACGGAAGTCGACCCTGATATCACTGATCCTGAGACCGGTGCAGTCATCGATGAACGGCTCGTTACCTGGAAGGAAACCCCTGCTACCAAGTACTGGAAGTATCAGTTCCCACAGTGGTCCGTACCTCAGGGTCATTTCATGATCTACAAGAACGGTAATGACGGCAAAGAAAGCAACCTTACCCGTCATCAGGAAGCTCCGACCAGGACCAGAAATGACCGTTTCCTGGACAGCTATGGCTGGTACGGTATCTATCCTAATGCCCTGAACAAGCTACAGGCAAATCAGAGTGTCGACTTCTCCTACACCATGGAGACAGTCGCCTTTATCATGCCTTGGACCTTCGATCCGGTAGATCCGGGTACTGATGAGATACCGGCAGCCAGGATCTTAAGCAACTACTTCCGTAAGCCGGTTACCATCACCTCCAGAGAGAACGAATTCTCTATCAACAGAGCAGATGCTCCGGACGGACATGTTCTTACGATTCATGAGGATTACGAACTGATATCCGTTGAATTCCTTGAGCCGCACGTCTACACCGGCGTGCCACACAACATCAACCCTGACGGCAGCTGGGCAGCTGAATATGCTCAGGACGGTACTTTCTTATATGAGATCGATCTCGACAAGGAAGTATGGCCGGATATCGATCTGGAAGTCCAGGTGAACGGCAGCCAGGAATGGGTCAAGTATGCGACTGCGTCCTGGAAATCAGGCGATCTGGTCATCACTTTAGCTGATGAAAATCATACAGTCATCGACGGTGCAATCGTCGATCTGCCTGAAGGAACCGATGATTTCCGTACGGTATGTACATTCACGAATGCTGCTATTATCTATGACGTAAGAGCAGTCATCCGTTTAAAGCCAAGCACATATATTTTGAGCCAGGTAGATCAGGAATTTGAAAATACCGCTACACCAATGATGTATTTCTTCAATTCCATGGACTTTGTGGCAGTTGATTCTGAAGGCGAAGAGATCTGCCGCCTCCCTGGTGATGATCTGGATCATGCGGACGGTTATGTAAGAGCCAACGGCTATACCACCGAATCCGCTGTCGTTCCTGCCAAGATGGCAAGCGTCAGAGACGCAGACATCGATTATAACAACAGAAAAGTCACTATCCACTATACCGCCAAGGTAGAGATCCGTTCCGTCATCAACGACAAGGCTACCTGGCAGCAGGCTATAGATGATGGCAGACTGGTAAGTGAACACCATGCGATCTGGAGAGACCTCCTGCCTAAGGGCGTAACTCCAGTGATTGATACGATACAGGTAAGAAACAACGACTCGATCGTTGATGTATATACGATCGAAAACTATAAAGGTTCAGGCAGGACCCTGCTGGTCGTAGAAGCCGATCTGACGCCTACTCCTACGGCCTACAGGTCAGGCGATATGGTCTACTATGAGGATGTTCCGTTCCTCAAGTTTGATGCGACCTACTCATTCGACAATCTGAACGATTACGGCGGCCACATCCATAACGTGGTATCCTATCAGTCTGACAACGAACAGTTTGGTACTATCGAAGACTACATCGGTGAACCTGACGATCCGTATTCAGACAACAACGTCGTAACCGGCAATCCGACAACTTTTGCGAATAACAGCGAAAAAGACTGGATGACCGATCTGGACAACGACGGCAATCCGGCAGATGAAGGAAACAGCTTCGTTTATGCCGGTGTCTGGTACAATATCGACATCCTTTCAGCTGCCAGGACCTCCCTCCATAAGGAAGTGATGGTCAACAATGATGGCTACTATTCCCAGGGCGTCTGGTGGCCTGAAGATGATCCTGATGATTATCTCAGAGAAGTATATACCGGCGGCAACTATACTTACCGCTTAAGAATGATGTCCGATGCCTTTACGAGGTCCAAGAATCTGGTGATCTTTGATTCACTGGAAAACTTCGTTCCTGTAGAAGGCAATTCTCCAGTCGATGTCGGAGAAGCTCAGTGGCAAGGTACCTTAAAGAGCGTCGATATGTCACAGCTCATCGAAAAGGGCTGTGCCCCGGTGCTTTACTACAGTACTGTTGAAAACCTGCAGCTTACCGATGAAAGCAATCCGCAAGCTGCTCACCCGACAAATACCAATCTTGATGCCTTAGACGAAGAAGGACACAGAATCTGGCAAGAGGCCTCTACATATACCGACAGCCTTGCCGATGTAAAGGCCATTGCGATTGATTGTTCTATGGGATCTGACGGTGAGCCGTTCACTCTGGAACCGCTTGATTCCGTAGTGGTACTTGTCAACATGAAGGCACCGGGCGAAATGATGAAAGGTTTTGCCTACAACAACGCCGTATTGGTCGGACAAAGCGAAGACATCAATACTCATGTGACAGAACCAAACTTTGTAAGAGATGATTATACCAAGGTCGGTCTGACCGAATACTTCATCGAAGTTGAAAAGGAATGGGACGATGACGATGACCGTGACGGAATCCGTCCGTTTGAGATCGTTGCCCGTCTTTATGCCAACGGTGAAGATACCAAGGAATATGTAACTCTGAATGAATGGAACGAGTGGTCCAGCGGTTTCTATCATCTTCCTTATGCCGATGAAGACGGCTGGATCCACTATACGATAGTTGAAGATCCGATCACCGGTTATACTCCTTCCTATGAGTATGAAAGTGAAAATCACATCATCATCAACAACCGTCACGATCCGGAAAAGACGAACTTTGAAGGCGTTAAGACCTGGGTTGGCGACGATCCGGAGGAAAGACCTTCGACCATCGTCGTACGTTTATACGGTAACGGTCACAGAGTCAAGGAGATGACGATCACTGCCGATTCTACCGGCTACTGGTCATTCAATTTCACCGATATCTACAAGTATGAAAACGGTGAGGAGATCGATTACTGGGTTGAAGAAGTCGTTACGACCAACCAGGGCAACTCCTACATCATCGATCATTATGATAATGGTCATGAAATAGTTAATACCTATCACCCGTACGGTGATCTGGAAGTATATAAAGAGATCAATAATGCCACTTGGGTCTCCGAGCAGCAGGAATTCACCTTTACCTTTGTCTTCACAAAGACAGTAAACGGTGAAGAAGAACCTGTAAATAACGAATATGACTACGAGATTTACCAATGGGGCAACGTAATAGACAACGGTACGATAAGCACTAACGGTACCATCTCTATTAAGGGCAGTCAGTGGATCCGCATCTATGAGATAGACGAATACGTTCACTATACGGTGACCGAAGATGACAATCCGGGCTGGACGCTGACTTATACGGAAGATACGACCGGCACCATTATTCCTAATAACACGGTCAGTGCCTATTTCAGGAATAAATATGCTGCCGATGGACTTTTCCAGCCGGAAGCCTTAAAGACCCTGGAAAACAAAGAACTGAAACGTTATCAGTTCGTCTTTGACGTCTATGATACGACTGACGGAGGCAGAGTGCTGATCAAGCGTGTTTCCAACGAAACGCCTCATGTGGTCGAATATGACGATCCGGTCGAGCAGACAACGGTAGATTACTCACAGGCTCACGTCTACTTCGGTTCTATCCGTTATACCGAAGCGGATGCCGGAAGAAAGTTCTTCTACGAGATCGAAGAAAAGATCTATGAAAATGACGGATATATTTATGACGAGACCGTTTATCAGGTGGAAGTTACGGTTACCGATAACGGTGACGGTACACTGAGCGTCGTTCCTGTTTACTACAAGAATGGTGTAATAGTTCCTGAAGACGATCTGATCAACGGTGCTCTTCCGTTCACGAATGAATACCATGCGGAAGGCGATATTACCCTTTACGCCTGGAAGGAACTCAACGGAAGGCCGTTAAAAGATAATGAATTCACTTTCTGGCTCTTTAAGGAAGTAGATGGTCATCTCGAGTTCGCTGAACAGAAGACCAATGACGAATACGGCCAGATAGCTTTCACGACCCTTGAATTCGATGAGAAAGATAACGGCAAGACCTTCTACTATGCGGTCGCAGAATACCCGCACAATGATCCTACCGTTATTTTCGATGATAACTTCTATGGATATAAGCTGAAAGTGGAAGATTATGGCAATGGTACCTTGAATATCATTGAGACACTGGTCGGATTGGATCTGACAAATGCCTATATGGATGATAATAACAATATCATCGGATATGCATGGGTCGAAGATGCTGACGAACTGCCGGTATTCAAGAACAGTCTCTATCCTGGCTCATTATCCATAACCAAACTCATCGATCCTGCTTCTGATGAATATGATGAGACTACCGAATTCCATTTCCATGTCAAGCTGATCGGCGAAGACGTGGAAGACGGCACTTACCATTATGAGATCTCTCAGTACGCCGGCGATCCGGGCAACGGTACCGGCGGCGGCAAGGCAGCCGGACAGGAAGCATTGCCTGTCGAAGAAGAACTGGCTGAAGAAGTTTCAGAAGAAGTGATGGAGGATCAGAATTCCGGTTCAGGCTTACAGCAGTTAGCTGCTGTATCGCGGTCTTTAGGCAGCAGTAAGAGTCTGCTGACTGATAATATCCTTAAAGATGGCGATGATGAGACCGGAGACACTACTCCGCAGATAAATACAAGCAATCAGTTCCATGTGGATGATAATGATCCGATGATGGACGGATATGCTTATGCGTTCTTTGATTCAGAAGAGAAAGCTTTGATATTCTTCAGATATCCTGAAAACACGACCTACCTTTATAATCTGGACGTAACTTTGGATGGCAAACAGTATCACATCAATGTTGCCTGGGGCTATATCGAGACAAGTACATACGGCACACCTAAATGGGAACAAAGAATGGGTGAAATCGAATCTGTAAGGATCGCAGCGGGATATGCGATCAAACCAAAGTCCACATCAAATTGGTTCCGCTATGCCGATAATCTGACAGATGTTGACCTGAGCAGAATGGATACGTCTCAGGTCACGAGCATGGCAGGCATGTTTACCCGTTGCCAAAACAATCTGACCACTCTTGATCTGACTACCTTTGATACATCTAACGTTACTAACATGTCAGGCATGTTCTCAAATTGCCGTAAACTTACCAGTCTGGACCTTTCCAGTTTTAATACATCAAAAGTCACGAGCATGGCCGACATGTTCTGGACCTGTGAGAATCTTCAGACTGTCAATGTTTCCAGTTTTGATACATCAGAAGTCATGTACATGAATAATATGTTTTCAGGTTGCTCAAAACTGGAATCTATCGATTTATCCAACTTTAGAACTCCTAGTCTCAAGACGATGAATTTGATGTTTACCTCATGCAGTACTTTAAAACATATTGATCTTTCGACATTCGACATTTCAAATGTAACAGGATTATCAAACCTGTTCAGTCAATGTACCAGTTTGGAATCAGTAAAACTGGACGGACTTGATACATCGAACGTTACTAGCATGGCAAATATGTTTAACTTATGTACCAGTCTGACTGATCCTGATATCGGTGAATTTAACACCGAGAACGTAAAGACATTTGAATCCATGTTCTCCAACTGTGATTCCCTGACGTCTTTGGATCTTTCTAATTTCAACACCACAAGCTTAACAAACTGCAGTCAGATGTTTGCCAACTGTGATGTTTTAAAGACACTGAACATTTCTCAGTTTGACACGAGAAACGCAGCTACGATGGGAAGGATGTTCGAGAACGATATTGTTCTTGATACGTTAACTATAGGTGAGAACTTCCGTTTCAAACCAATGTCTAATATAAATTATGCTGCTCTTCTTCCTACACCTACAGGAGATGAGTATTCTGGTAAATGGGTCCTTCAGGGCGATGAATTCGGAGCAACAGCACTTACTCCGGCTGATATGAGAGACCAGAATATAGTCACTCCTGGTACCTGGGTATGGCAGTTAAAGTCTACGCAGTATACTATCGTCTTTAAAGCAGATGAAGGTGTAGGCGGTACGATGGGTCCGGTAAGAGCAGCTGCTGCCGAAGACTTCACATTACCTGCAAACAAGTTCAGAAAGTTCGGTTATGAATTCGATTACTGGCATGTCGAAAACGTAAGACAGACATATCAGGATCAGGACACCATAAGCGGCGGAACTTACGAAAACGATCAGGTAGTTACGCTCAGGGCCGTCTTCAAGGAGGTTCCGACCGATGTTGAAGTACACAACGGCGAATTCGATATCACCTTGCTTGGAGGCCAGACAGCAACCTTTACCGATAACATCCCTGCCGGCACCGCTTACCAGATCTGGGAAGAAACACCTGACGGCTGGGTACTGGTATCTGAAGTCAATTCTTCAGGCGTGATCGAATCCTGCGGGTTATCAGCAGCCATATTCACCAACAGATATCAGCCTGATGTTACGGGCGTGACCTTACATGGATCAAAGATGCTGGATAATACGGCTCCACAGGCCGGCGCTTACAGTTTCAGCCTTTATGATTCAGAGGGCGAACTGATCGAGACCGTCTCTAATAATGACGGAGGTCTGATAGTATTCTCTCCTCTTACCTATACGCAGACGGGTACTTATACATACACCATCAAGGAAGTGATTCCTGAGAATCCTGATGATACCATCGATTATGATCAGCATACCGAAACGGTGACCGTTACCGTATCCCAGAAGGAAGACGGAACATTAGTCAATACCGTTACCTATGATGATGAAGCAGGCATCTCCTTCCTTAACAAGAAAGTTCCTGGTATCTTAAAGATCTCCAAGATCGGCCAGGATATGACCGAACAGAGCGAAGATGACGAGTTCACATTTAAGATCACCTTCACCAATGCGGGCGGCATGCCTATCGGCGACGGCCAGCAGATCTACTGGTATCTTGAATCAGACAATCCTACCAGCAAGTCTGCCAAGCTGGTAAGTGCAGTAGCTAACAACACTGAAGCCATCGCTCCGGTATTTGAGGATGAAGCAGACAGCACTGCAGCTGCTGTACAAAGAGCGGCGACACTGACGCTTAATGACAAGAGTGCCATGGTCAATGACAAGAATGCAACGCTTTCGAACAGCGACGCCAAAGTCAACAGAGAAGCTGATCCTCATTATGATGAGTACGGAAGATTCCATGCGACAGCTGACATGCTCACCGGAACCGCTTATGCGATCGCCGTACCAAGCGAAACCGAAAACTCTAGCGAACTGATCTTCTTCAGAAGTACAAAGACCTATAGTAATAAAACTGATTATACCAATGTCAATATCAATGAAAACCTTCCTGAAGGAAGATATGTAAGCGGCACAGTATATACAGGTTTTGAAAATGCTGGTGTTTACTGGAATACGCAGTCGGCCCCTTGGTGGCAAAGACTTATATATGGAAAAGTCATCAAGACGGTAAGTGTTGCTGAAGGATGGGCAATCAAACCAAAAGCAACTGCGTTCTGGTTCTACAACGGGCAGAGCATAAGAAGCTTCGATTTCTCACAATTTGATACATCGATAGTAACTTCGATGCGGGCAATGTTCCTTAACTGTCGAGCCGCTGAAACGATCGATATCAGTTACTTTGATACATCTAATGTTACGGCAATGAACCAGATGTTTGGCAGCTGTTATGCATTAAAGAACATTAATTTTGGAGATGGAATAGATACATCTAAGGTTACGACATTTGCCAGCATGTTCTCTTACAGCAGTCAAATTGAGACTATCGATGTAAGCAAATTCGATGTCGGTACTGCTAACACCATTGATATGTCGGAAATGTTCTCGGGCTGTTCGTCTTTAAAGACTCTTGATCTCAGTAGTTGGGGACAATCGAATGTAACTACTCTTCAGGGTTTCTTGAGTAACTGTACGAAACTCGAATCAATAAATTTAACAGGATTTGTTACTCCGAAATTGACTAATACAAGTTCAATGTTCAGACATTGTGATTCATTAACCTCCGTAGATATAAGTGACTTGGTTACAGACAATGTTACAACAATGGCCTATATGTTCTATTACTGCAATCATATGGCCTCGCTTGATGTAAGCACTCTCAACACGCAGAATGTCACGACGATGGAAAGCATGTTCTCTTACAGTACTGCTCTGACAACTCTTGATCTCAGCAGCTTTGTAACTCCTGCTTTGACGAATATGAGCAACATGTTCTATTACTGCACTGGTTTAGAGAACATTACTTTCGGCAAAAACTTTAATACTACAAATGTCACGACGATGAAGCAGATGTTCTATCAGTGCTGGTCAATGAAAGAACTAGATCTCAGCATGTTTGAAACACCTAGTCTGACTGATATGTCGAGCATGTGCTATAATAACGCCGCTTTGGAAACACTCGATATCTCGAAATTCACTACATCCAGCAGCGTAAGCATGAGCGGCATATTCACCGGAGACACTAAACTGTCTAAGATAGTTCTGGGTGAGAATTTCACGTTCAACGGAGCTATCCTCGTAAGTCCAGGTGACAGCTACATACCGCCTGCTACCGGCAAGTGGATCCGCGTTGAAGGCGGATATGAATCCGGTTTAACCAGAACCGAGCTTTCTCAGAATTACATTGGCGCAATGGCCGGAACCTGGGTATGGCAATACAGAGATGGCGTATCAAGAATTGTTTATAACGGCAATGGCAGCAATAATACAATTCAAAGCGTTGTCATTTACAACTCTGATACAAGCTATCCGGTCACATTGCCTGACGGTACCAGAGTAAGACGTAATGGCTACGTCCTGACGGAATGGAATAAAGAAAAAGACGGTTCCGGTGCTTCATTTGTACCTGGCCAGACCTATACTTACGGAGAGATCGACGGCACATTCCCTAAGATCTTAACTCTGTTTGCACAATGGGCTTTAGGTGAATATAGAGAATACTACGTTTATTACTATCAACAGAATGCAGAACTGACAGATTATGTACCTGCCGGCAATCAGAAAGTAATTGTTAATGCTATAGGAAGTGAAGAAGAAATGGAGACGCTCGTCATCACGGACACCGCTCCATTGAAGGAATTTGAAGGATTCATCACTCCTGAAGCAAAACAGGTACAGGTATACCATGGCAATACGACAGATCCTGATCCTGTTGAATACTACTATGACCGTGAAACCTATACGATCGCATTCGATGGTAACGGCGCTGACTACGGTCATATGAACGGTTTGACGATGGTACCTGGCTACGCCAAGAACCTGCCGGCTAATTCCTTCCAGAAAGTCGGCGCGATATTCCTTAGCTGGAACACTGAAGCTGACGGTTCAGGTACTACGTATGTTGAAGGACAGAGTGTTAACTTTAATGCTCAGGTCGACGAAACTGTAACCCTGTATGCTCAGTGGACAGACAATGATAATCCGACCGTCACTCCGACAAACGGTGTCGTATATGTCACCTGTAAGCCTGGAGAAACCATCGTTATCCCTAACCTGCCTGAAGGTACTACTTACACTATCGAAGAAGTGAATATACCTGCAGGTTGGACATTGGAAGCTTCAGCAGGCATTACAGGCAACATCATCTCCAATCAGACCGTAAGCTCCAGTTTTACCAATAAGTACAGCGCTGAAGGTCAGGCTCAGATCATTGCTTATAAGCAGATGATCGGTGTCGAGATGGAAGTCGGACAGTTCAGCTTTGAACTGTTAGAAAACGGCAATGTCCTCCAGACCAAGGAGAACTTTGCGGTAGATAATAACCCATATCTCCTGGATGAATTCGGTGAAACAGCGTATGGCGATGACGGCGAACCAATACCTAATCCGTTATACGGTTATGCGCTGATCGAATTCGATCCTATCGAATACGGAACAGACGACTTCGGTACGCATACGTACATTATTAGAGAAGAGTCAGGCAATGATTACACCATCGAGTATGATAACAGTAATTATCAGGTAACTGTTAGCGTAACCGATGAGGGCGGTGGTGAAATAGGTACGACCGTTACCTATCCGGATGATACGATACCGGTATTCATCAACTCATTGAAACCTGGCAACCTGCAGATCGATAAGTATGTAGGCAAAGGTTCTCCGGACGGACAGTTTACATTCATCGTTCATCTCTATGACGCTGAAGGAAACGAGCTTACCGACAGATTCCCGCTTTCCGGCGGATATGCGGAAGACTATAAGTCCGGTGAAGAACTTGTCATCGATGCCCGCAGTTCGGTAACAATTCTGGATATTCCTGACGGTACGACATATACCGTTGAAGAATCCGATGACCACGCACAGTGGCTGCTGGAAGAATGGGGTAATGAAGAAGGAACCATTCATGCTGGTGAAACATCCTACGCCTGGTTCTTCAATACATACGAAGAGATCCCTTACTGTGATCTGGTCATCGAGAAGATACTCAGTTCTTATGGAATCGCCTATGAGATCGAAGAACCAGTTACCTTCGTGTTCGAAGTAACGGCAGTGCTTGACGGTGAGACGGTATATCATGAATTCCATTCGATGACCGTTGATTCCTATGGTGTCCATAGAATAACGATCGAAGATCTGCCAAGTTATGCGACTGTTACGGTAGAAGAAGTATATGCCGGTGCCGGTTATGAAATTAGCGGTTCGGCAACGGCTGAAATAGTCCTTAATCCTGATCTTACCGAAAACAAGGTAATATTCGAAAATACCTTCAGTAACGGAGGTATCCACGGATACGGTGCTCAGAACACCTACAGTCAGGATGAGGAGGAACTATGGATCTGGACTTCAGACTTAGAGGAAGGAGGTGAAGACGATGATGACGAAGAATAAGAAATTATTACTGCTGATAATGCTGGCGTGTGTCATGTTTATCAGCGTACCTAAAGCATTTGCTTACTTCAGTACCTATACGGAAGTAAGCGGCAGCAAGCCGGTCATCCTCAAGGAGAAATCCGGTTTCAAGGAAATAAACGTAAACGGTAATAAGCATATCGTTATCACCGCCGATGATGATTCCGATGCGATCTACGTCAGAGTCAAGATCTTTGCGGATGACATGATCTGGAACGTCATGACCGTCGACTACGATTCATCCAAGTGGACCAAGAACGGAGAATGGTACGAGTACAACGAAGTACTGTGGCCTGGCGACGACGGTGCCGTCATGGACATCTCCGTTGATACGACGGTCATCGAGCTTACGCAGTTCAATGTCATCGTTGTCTACGAATACATACCGGCCCTCTCAGACGGTAACGGAGGTTACATCAAAGACTGGAGCGTAGGCTGGATAGGAGGTGGCGACTAATGAAGAGAATCACAGATAAGATACTTTTGGTACTGTTTGTCGCTGCCGCCGGATTCTTCCTCTTTGAATCCTTCGGCATTGCGAAAGCTACGCTGATCGAATCGGAAAAATACGATTCACAGTTCGAGATGTATGACATCGGTGTTACGCTATATGAAAACGGAGAAAAGCTGGTCTGGAGAGACTATAACGGAGAAGACAGCGAGAATCCTTGGGATACCAACGATGACGGCGTCGAACTCTTCAGTGCCATCGATGAGATCCGCTACGGCGAGATCTACGATGAAGTGCTGACGGTCAAAAACAGCGGCCAGGTAGATGAATACGTACGTGTCACCATCTATAAGTACTGGGAAGACGCACAGGGAAACAAGCTCCCTAATCTGCGTCCGGAACTCATCGTACTGAATCTCGTTACCAACGGCAACTGGATCATCGATGAGGACTACAGCACTCCTGAAAGGACCGTGCTCTACTACAAAGTGCCTTTAAAGGGTGCCGAGTCTGAAGACGGACCGGAAACGACGGAAGCCTTCATGACATCCATGATGATCGATCCGCTGATCAAGCAGTACTATGACCAGGAAACTGAAGAGGATCCTGAGTCTCATTACACGACCATCACGATAACTTACAGATATAACGGCAAGAGGTTCTGCACCAAGGTGGCAGTCGATGCCATCCAGACCCATAACGCTGAGGATGCTTCCTTAAGCGCCTGGGGCAGACAGATAAAGATAGATGAGACTACAGGTGAACTGAGCCTGGTAAAGGAGGATAAGGACTGATGATCAAGAAGATATCCGTATTACTCATAGCCTTCATTCTTATGCTTCCCGTAAGCGTAAAGGCCGACAGCTATCCTAAGACTCCTACGGACTGGAAGGTCACTTTCAACGGAGAGACCCTTGAAAGCAACTATGACGAAGACGCCATAAACGAGGCCTTAAAGGGAATGCAGCCCGGCGATACCGCTGACCTTGAGTTCACTCTGGTGAACGCCTATAAGGAAGCCGTTGACTTTTGGGCAGGTAACCAGGCCTTAAAGACCCTTGAAGACACAAGGGAATCAACGACAGGCGGTGCCTATACCTATCAGCTGACCTATACCGATCCTTCAGGTGCCAAAACAGTCCTCTATGACTCCAAGACGGTAGGCGGCGAAAACGATGACACCACCGGAGAAGACGGTGAAGACCTCACCGGCTTAAAGGGTGCCACCAACGCCCTTTCCGATCTCTTCCTTTTAGGAAGGATAGAACCGGGCAAGTCTGCCAAGCTCACCTTACACATCGAGCTTGACGGCGAGACCCAGGGCAACCTCTATCAGGACACCCTGGCTCAGCTGAGGTTCTCCTTCGCCGTGGAGATCCCTGCCACCGGCACCATCATCATTCCTTATACCGGAACCGAAGGTAAGGGTTTCCTGGACAACATCCTGGCAAACACGGAGCTAAACTACTATCTTCTCGGTGCCCTGGCTTCATTCTTACTTACCGTAGTATTCGGACTGCTGTTCTACATAAACAGAAAGGGGAGGAAAGCCTATGAAGACTAGAAAGCTGTTCACATCCCTTTTACTGGTGCTCCTATGCCTTTTCACGGCCAGACCTGTAAAGGCCGAAGAAGGAGCCCCGTCTCCTCGTACCTATAAGGTGACGATATCCGGCGGACTTCACGGCAAGATCGACGGCAAGGACATCATCGAATTCGAAGTCCCTCAGGACTACGAGTGGAACATGAACGACTACCTTGACCGGATAACGCTCAATTCCTCTGAGGACGAGCAGCGCTACTACTTCAAGGGCTTCCATATCTCGGGAAGAGATGATCTTATCGGTACCAAGACCATCAGTGAAGACACGGTCTTCGTGGCAACGTATGGCATCAAGGGCGAAACTGCCGAATATCACGTCCATTACCTGGACGGCAGCGGCAACACCCTGCATGAGCCTCAGACCTTCTACGGCAACGTCGGTGACAGGCCCGTCATCGCCTATGTCCACGTCGAAGGCTATGAGCCTGAGGTAAAGCAGTACAATGACATCGTCCTGGGTCAGGACCCTGTAGACATCACCTTTACCTACAAGCCGGCACAGTCGGGCAATACCGTGATCTACGTGGAAGTTCCGGGAGAGACTCCTAATACTCCTTCTCAGGGAGGCGGAGGAACCGCTCCTGAAGAGAACATTCCTGATGAGACCACTCCGGCAGCCGATCCTGATGACATCGTAGACATCGATACCGATCCTACTCCTACCACCAAGCCTGATGACGGCGGCAAGAAGGAGGAAGTGGTACCTCAGAAGACAGGATTCCTGGACATCCTCAAGACCTATGCCCTGCCGGGCCTTGGCATACTGGCGCTCTTACTTCTGATCATCTTCCTGATCTTCAGAAGAAGGAAAGGCCAAAATGCCTCTTAAAGACAATAAAAAGACCGGAGGAAGATCTTCGGTTTTTTTACATATCACCGGTTACATCTTCATAACCGTCTTCTTTCTGGTGGTCGGCTTTCTTCTCATACCTAAGCTGATAGGTTATAAGACCTATGACATCATATCAGCCAGTATGGAGCCGGAGATCCCGGTACATTCGCTGGTCTATGTAAAGGAAGTCGATCCTTTCGAACTTGAAGAGGGAGACATCATCACCTTCAATTACTATGATGCGATAGTAACGCACCGTATCGTCAATAACGACAAGGAGGAGCAGGTCCTTCGTACCAAAGGCGACATGAATGAGATCGAAGACATGCGTGATACCGTTTATGATGACGTTATCGGCAAGGTGACTTATCACATTCCTTATCTGGGCTTATTAGGGGCTTATTTAGACTCGTTTATAGCCAAGATAATACTGGTCATCTTCGGTCTGGTAGGACTGATAATGACCGGTATTTAGGCCTTACAAAGGCCTTTTTATTTATCTGTGACGTTTGTCACTGTTCCTTCTTTTTTCTATAATAAAAGTATCTTCCGAAGGGAGGGATCTTATGACTTTACTTGAATATCTTGATAAAGACAAGGATAAACTGCTGGCATCATTTTCCCAGGCTCAGACGGCTGAGAGAGTGATACCGATCGTGGAAGCCGAATACGACCGGCTTTTATATGAATACAACGAGACTGCTGCAAGCGACCACGAGAGACGCTATGTGGCAGGCATGCTGCAGACGGCCAGAATGGCGACGCCTTTGCTGGACTGCATCGGTGAGACCAAGATCTGGGAACAGGGTGGCAAGCTTTTAAGCGACGAGAAAAAGAAGGTACGTTTACCGGCTATCCTGCTGATCATCGCCGGCATCGTGCTGATACTGGGTGTCATGATCGTCACGAGCGGCATCGATGCGCTGCTTGATAAGATAACGGATAAGCCGGTGCTGATCGGTGCATTGGTCGGTGCCTTTGCGTGTCTTTTCTTCGGCGGTTTCTTCTTCATCAGAAAGAAGAACGCTGCCTACAGCGAGAAACAGCTCAAGGCCGAAAACCGCATCGATGCGCACAAGGTCTATCAGGCCATGCATGCGATCCTGATGATCATCGACCGCAACGTCAAGGAGACCCTGGCTGCCGAAGAAGCCGAGAAAGCCAGAGAGGAAGAAGAGGAAGATCTTCTGCAGCATAATGATGAGCTTTCCTTATACAGTGATTTGCTGGAAGCCGCCAGATCCAAAGACGGCGAATATGCCCTGGATCAGCTTTCAAAACTGTCTTTCTTCCTGCACCAGAAGGGCATCGACGTTCTGGAATACAGCGACGACAAGAGAAGTTTCTTTGATACGATACCGGGAGAAAAGAATGAAACGATACGTCCGGCTCTGGTAAAGGACGGACACCTGCTTAAGAAAGGCGTCGTTTCCGGAGGACTGTGATGAGAAGATTCTACGGTTTTGATCTGGGCGATGCCGAGTCGGCTTTATCGCTGCTTGAAAAGAACAGCGAGATAGCTCCGACGATCCTGGAGATCGAAGGAGTGAAGAGTTTTATTACGGCTTATGCGGCCCTATCGGACGGTACGCTGCTGATAGGCGAAAACGCCTGTTATGCTAACGGAGCCAAGAAGAGGAAACTGCGTTTCAAATCGCGCTTCCTTAAGGACAGCGGCGTCGAACAGGACATCCGCAGCTTTGCGGCCGGTGTCCTGGGAGCCTTATACAGCAGCGGCGATCTTCTGCGTCATGACGATGACTGCTGCTTCTATGTCGGCTGTCCGGCCGGCTGGAACGTCAATGATAGGGAACGCTACCGCAGCATCTTTGAAAGAGTCGGTTATCCGCCGACCAAGATCATATCCGAATCAAGGGCGGCCCTGATATCGGCCTGCCAGTCTAAGCACCTGCAGATCGGCTATGACATCCTTTCAAAGCCTATGCTGGTAGTTGACATCGGATCATCGACCACCGATTTTGCCTACATCAATAAAGGCAAGGAAATAGAAATGCAGACCGGCGGTGAAGTTTACCTCGGCGGAGGCATCATGGATGAGCTCCTGCTCAAGTATTCCGTCGAACATGCGGACAATTCAGCGAAAGTACGCAAGATACTGGAAGAGTCCGAGCCATGGAAGAACTACTGTGAGTTCGCCTGCAGAAGATTAAAGGAAAGATACTATTCCGATCCGGAGTACTTCAAGGATCATGAATGCAAGGATTCGGTGCTGATAAGACATTCCTTCCCGGCAACGAGACTCAGCCTGGAGATGAATGCCGATATCGCCAAGTATCTTGAAGAAGGAAGCAGTGAAAGACTGGAAGGCTCTTCCTTCAAGGAAGTCTTCATCGCTTCGCTTAAAAACGTCAGGGAAGGCATCAGCGGCGACCGACCGGAACTGCTGTTCCTGACAGGCGGCGTATCCAAGATGCCGCTTATAAGGCAGTGGTGTGCCGAAGTCTTCCCGGAGACTGTCGTCATCAGCGGCAGCGAACCGGAATTCTCGGTCGCCCGAGGCCTGGCCTGGTCCGGCAAGATCGATGAGGAACTAAGGGAATTCCGAGCCGATCTCGATGAACTGAATAAAGACACCATTGTCGAAGAGATCGTCAAGGAGCACATCAAGGATCTCTATAAGGACATAGTCGAGGCACTGACCAAGCCGATCATCCGCAAGGCTGCCAATCCGGTATTCGAGAGATGGCGCAACGACGAGATCGACAAGCTTACCGATACCAATGCCGAGCTGGAAAAGGAGATCGCTGCGTATCTGCACAGCGATGAAGCCAGGGAACTGATGGTGGAACCGATCGCCAACTGGCTCAAGCCGATCGCCGAAAAGCTCGAGGAATATACCGTACCGATCTGTATCAGACACCATGTGCCTTATACGGCATTGAGCCTCAAGTCATTCATGCGGATATCGGACATCGACGTCAAGATCGATGCCAAGGACGTCTTCGCGGTAAAGGAGATCACCTGGCTCATCGATTCGATCATATCCATCGTCGTGGGACTTTTGTGCGGAGGAAGCGGCGTGGCACTGATCGCCAGCGGTCCGACCGGCATCTTTGCGGGCATGATGATATCGATCCTGGTACTGGCTCTGGGCAAGGAGAAGATGGAAGAACTCTTACTGAAGACCGACCTGCCTAAGCCATTAAGAAGGCTGGTACCGAAGAACACCATCGAGTCCCGTCTCGATGTGATAGCCGGTGAAGTAAGATCCAATCTTACCCATACGCTGGAAAACGAAAAGAATAACGAGATAACGGAAAGAATGGTCAATGACATTTCCCGGGAGATCGAGGAATGTCTGACCAAGATGGCGGAAGTCGTGGAGATACCGCTGGGTTAGTGTGACTAAAGAGTGATTTCCGTTAGTAGATATATGAAAGGAAGATAAGGTGATATACATGAAAAGCTTAAAGAAAATTACCGTATTATTATTCGTGGCAGTGCTGCTGATGGCAGCGGGCTGTGCAAAGAAAGACGAACCGGAGCCGATCGTAGGCGGCTGGTCCGAAGTCGAAGACGGCACGATAACCGAAGAGCTGCAGCAGAAGTTCGACAAGGCCATCGAAGGCCTGACCGGCGTCGGTTACGTACCGTTGGAACTGCTGGAGACCCAGATCGTTGCCGGCACCAACTACAAGTTCCTGTGTGACGCCACTCCGGTCTATCAGGATGCCGAGACCAAGAAGGCCATCGTTACCATCTATGAAGATCTGGAAGGCAACCTCAGCATTCTTGATATCGAAGACGTGGAAGAATAAGCTGAACATCATTATCAGAAAAGATCTGTATAACGCAGATCTTTTTATTTACGGAGGATGGAATACGCTCTTTACGATATAATATCCTTGGCTGGTCTTTCTATGAATATCGATATTATCTGTCCGTTATATGAAGCTGAAAAGTATCTCGCTGCCTTGCACGGATCTTTTCTGATGCAGAAAAACGTCGACATAAAAGGCATCAGATACGTGCTGACGGAGTCTCTGGACAGAAGCGAAGAGATACTGAGAACTCTTGGAAACTGCACCTGGAGAAAGATCAATAAGAAGGACTTTTCCCATTCCCTTACCAGGGAAGAGGAAGCTCTTTCCTCCGGAGCCGATATCATCGTCTTCGTTTCCCAGGACGTAAGGATCGTAAGAGACGACTGGCTGGAGAACCTCGTGAAGCCGATCATTAAAGGAGAATGTGACGCTTCCTTCAGCAGGCAGATCTGCGACGATGATTCGATAGAGAAGTATATCAGGGAAAGGAATTACCCGGATGTTTCCCGTACGGTCTCCATGAAAGACGTTTTTTCACTGGGTCTTAATGCCTTCTTCTTTTCCAATGCGGCAGGAGCGATCAGAAGGGATGTTTTCGAAAAACTTGGCGGCTATGACCATAAGGATTTCAGAATGAGTGAGGACATGTATTTTGCGTATAAGCTGATCACTAACGGTTATAAGATAAGATACTGTGCAGATTCGGAAGTGATCCATTACCACCATAAGACCTTAGGTGAGCTCTATGAACGCTACTGTCAGATAGGAGAATTCTTTAAAGACAACCCTTATCTTGATAAGTATAATGTGAGAAAGTCCGGATCTTCCCTGGCTTCATATGTCTTCAAAAGAGCACTTAAGGAAGGAAACGTGAAGGTGCTGATGAGGTGGCTTCCTGATATGGCTGCCAGATATCTTGGTTATAATAAAGGAAAGAAAAAGACCGCTCAGGTCTCCTGATAAAGAAAAACGCTTAAAGCGTTTTTAATTTGATATCCTTAAGCCTTGGCCATTTGCCATCCTTTTCGCTTAAGGTCAAAGGTACGTCTTCAAGGACATAGCCTGCAGGATCGGCTGTACCGTTATAGTCTCCTTTTACGCCCGGCCAGTCGATGCCCAGATCCGGATCATTCCAGGCCAGCCCGGCTTCGTCATTCTGATGATAGAGATCATCGCATTTATAGCACAGATCCGCCGTATCGGAAAGCACAAGGAAACCGTGTGCGAAGCCCTTAGGGATAAGCAGCTGCTTTCTGTTTTCCGCAGACAGGATCAGACCGTAATATCTGCCGTAAGTAGGGGAGTCCTTTCTCAGATCGACAGCAACGTCATAGACACATCCTTTTATACATCTGATGAGCTTGGTCTGAGGGAATTCCTTCTGATAGTGGAGGCCTCTTATGACGCCTTTTGAGGAAGAAGACTGATTGTCCTGGACAAAGACGATGTCAAAACCGGCTTCCTTCATATCGGCAGCATTGTAGGTCTCCATGAAGCAGCCTCTGCTGTCTTCGTGGACCAGCGGTTCGATGACGCAGAGTCCTTCTATTCCGCCTGTGTTGCGTTCTGTTTTTATCTGTCCCATTTGATCAGTCTCCGTATCCGCTTTCTTTCAGATATCTCGCTAAGGCATCCTTCCAGTCGGGAAGCGGTGTAAAGCCTTCCCTTTTAAGTTTACTCTTATCCAGACGGGAATTTAAAGGCCGTCTGGCAACTGAGAGTCCGTATTCTTCCGTGCTTACCGGAATGACCTTTGTGTCAAGGCCGGCCTGTCTGTAGATCTCCCTGGTAAAGTCATACCAGGATATGTATCCGCCTTCGTGTTCTTCGCTGTTGGTAGCGTGATAGTATCCGTACCTGTCCGTTTCGATCATGTCTGAAAGCAGTACCGCCAGGTCTTTGGTGTAGGTCGGAGTTCCTGTCTGATCATTGACGACTCTTACGGTATCATGAGTCTTTGCGGCTTTAAGCATCGTCTTGACGAAATTGCTGCCGTTTACGCCGAACACCCAGGAAGTACGGACGATGAAGTATTTATTCAACAGTGACGATACGGCTTTTTCTCCTTCGAGTTTGGATCTGCCGTAGACATTCAAAGGATGATAATCGATGCAGTCGGGATCCCAGGGCAGCCTGCCCGTTCCGTCAAAGACGTAGTCGGTAGACACATACAGCATTTTACTGTCAAGGTCTTTTACAGCTTCGGCGATATTTGATGTTCCCTGTGCGTTTATCGAATAAGCTGCGTCCGCATCCTCTTCCGCCATATCGACGGCCGTATAGGCGGCACAGTGGATCACGGCATCGGGAGAGCTTTCTTTCAGAACCTTGATGACAGTCTCCTTGTCGGTGATGTCTAAAGGCACATACAGATAAGGATGGGAAAAAATCTCTCCGATATCGCTGGCGGTGATCTTATGACCTCTTTTATTCAGTTCATTAAGGACATCACAGCCCAGCTGGCCGTCTGCCCCTGTTACGAATACTTTCATTTTCTTATCGGGACCCTTTTCGATCCTCATTGTCGATGACGTTCTGCAGATAGCGGCCGTACTGATTGTTTTTGAGTTCGGAAGCGATCTTCAGGATCTCGTCCTTGCTGACCCAGCCGTTGAGATAGGCGATCTCTTCCGGACAGCCGATCTTTTTATTATGCTGTTCTTCGGCATTCTTCACGAAGACCGTAGCCGCCGTCAGCGATTCGTGGGTGCCCGCATCGATCCAGGTGAAATCCTTATCCAGCAGTTCCACGTTCAGCTTGCCGTTATCCAGATAGATGCGGTTGATGTCGGTTATTTCCAGTTCGCCTCTGGCTGATGGTTTCAGTGTCTTTGCGTATTCAACAACCCTGATGTCATAGAAATAAAGTCCGGTGACACAGCAGTCGGATCTTGGCTGTTCAGGTTTTTCTTCGATGGATACGGGCCTTCCTTTTTCATCGAGTTCGATGATGCCGAACCTTTGCGGGTCATCGACCCGGTAACCGAAGATGGTCGCACCCTTTCCCGTTTCGGCGTTGTTCATGGCTTCTTTCAGTTTCTTTCTGAAGCCGTGTCCGTAGAAGATGTTGTCGCCCAGGACCATGGCTACGGAATCACTGCCGATGAAAGCGGCACCGATTATGAAGGCTTCGGCCAGGCCATTTGGCGAAGACTGTACGGCATAGGAAAAGTTCATACCGAACTGGCTGCCGTCCTTTAGAAGCTCCTCAAAACGCGGCAGATCCTGAGGCGTGGATATGATCAGCACGTCTCTTATTTCCGCGTTCATCAGGACCGATAAAGGATAATAGATCATCGGCTTGTCATATACGGGAAGCAGCTGTTTGGAAGTGACTTTGGTAAGAGGATAAAGCCTGGTGCCTGAACCTCCTGCCAGAATGATGCCTTTCATAGAGTTTCCTCCATCAATCTAATCTTATCATACGGATGAGGGCTTAGTAAGATAGCCGGCATAACGGGAAATCATTATATAATTAAGATACAGTCGATCAAAGGAGAATGATAATGGAAGCTATCGAAAAAGTATACAGTTTTCTTGAAGAGACAAAGACTTATTATCTGGCCACCGTCGAAGGCGATCAGCCTAGAGTCCGTCCTTTCGGTACCGCTCTTTTATATGACGGCAGGCTTTACATCCAGACCGGAAAGGTTAAACCGGTTTCCAAACAGCTGGCAGTCAATCCTAAGGCAGAGATCTGTGCCTTCAACGGACAGAAGTGGGTACGTATAGCCTGCGAACTGGTAAATGACGACAGCAGGGATGTCAAGGCGGCCATGTTGGAAAAGATGCCGGAACTCAAGCACATGTACAGTGCCGATGACGACAATACGCAGGTGCTCTACATGAAGAACGTCGCCGCCGTGTTCAGTTCATTTACCGAAGCACCGGAAACGGTAACTTTCTAAGCAAAACGGCATCTCATAAGCAAAGCCTCGGAAGAGGCTTTTTAATACTTTGTGAGCACTGAATTAATCAGTCTTATATAATAATATAGATAGGGCAAATAGATGAAAGAGAAGAAATGGAACCGGCTATTCATCAGCGTACTGTTTCTGGTCGTATTCGTTTTCTGTGCCGTTCTGTTCCTGGATAAACTGGACATCAGCAGACCGGAAGACGATACGCCGCCGGACATAGTCGAACCGACAGACGACGGAAAATACGATAAGGCTTCCCTTAAAGAGACATGGAAAGCCAATCATGATCTAAATCCTGACTATAAAGGCCAGATCATTTTTGATTCCGGCCTGATCGATCTTCCTTTCGTTCAGGGCAGCAGCAACGACACCTATCTGCGTACCGACTGGAGCACCGGCAAACGTGATGAGGAAGGTTCGATCTTCCTTGATGCGGAGAACACTTACCGGGACCAGAACCTGGTCATCTACGGACACTTCGTCTATCCTAATCTCGATCCGGAAAGGACCCATAAGTTCTCGCCATTGGAGAAACTTTTAAAGAAGGACAACTACGAAGAAAACAAGAACCTGATCCTGGTACTGGAAAAGGAGATCAGGGAATATGAAGTGGTGCTGGTATTCTATTGCGAACTTTTGCCTGATGAGAGCGGTGAGTATGTCTATACCAGAGACGATCTGCAGTACTACTGGTTCAATAAGGGCGAAGACTACATCGATGTCTTTGCGCGTACCATCAACGAAGATTATTACAATGACTATATAAGCGCAGCCAAGAAGGAAGCGCCGTACAAGATAGATGCCGAATATGATTTCGATGACAAGTATCTTACCTTACAGACCTGTGTGGAAAATCACGATGAATTAAGGGAGATCGTCTTATGCAAGGAAATCGGCAGGGTCTCTCTTGAAGACTGATAAGTAAAAGGAGAATATTATATGCTGGAAGTAGGTACCAAAGCTCCGTCTTTTACGTTGCCTGATCAGAATGGCGAAATGCGGAAGCTCTCCGACTACAAGGGACAGAAGGTGATCCTTTATTTCTATCCCAAGGACATGACTTCAGGCTGTACCAAGCAGGCCTGCGGTTTCGGTGAACTGTATCCGCAGTTCAAAGAGAAGGGGGCAGTGGTCCTTGGCGTCAGCAAGGACAGTGTTGCTTCCCATAAGAAGTTTGAAGAAAAGTACGGTCTGCCTTTTACCCTGCTGTCAGATCCGGAAAAGAAAGTCCTTCAGGCTTATGACGTCTGGAAGGAAAAGAAGAACTACGGCAAGGCCTCGATGGGCGTGGTAAGGACCACATATCTCATTGACGAAAAGGGCATCATCATCAGGGCCGTAGGCAATGTCAAGGCCGCCGAGAATCCTGAACAGATGCTCGGCATGTTATAGAAAGAACAACAGAAGAGGTTATAGTTTATGTTTACGTGGCGTCATTTTGTCTGGCTTTTCATCTGTCTGGTCATGATCGTGTTAGCGGTAATGGGCTATGACAGGAAGAAGCCTTCCCTGGATAAGGTTTTGAATACGGCTGTGGCCATCTGTATCTTTTCCGAGGTCAGCAAGGTCATAAGCACCGTCAGGCTGGTACCTTCGGCTAACGGAGAACTGCTGCTTCCGTATCTGCCTTTGAACCATCTGCCTTTGCATTTCTGCTCCATCCAGATACTGTTCATCTGCTATGTGCGTTATATCGCCAAAGGAAAAGCCAGAGAAGACATGCTGGCCTTCATGTATCCGACCTGTGTCATCGGAGCCATCCTGGCTCTTGCGATGCCTTCCATCTTTACCACCAGTATTCCGGTCGAGAAGGCTTTCGTATCCCTGATATCCTACCAGTTCTTCATCTTCCATTCCATGCTGATAGCCTTAGGCATCATCATAGCGAAGTCGAAGGAAGTGGACTGGTCAATGAGACATCTTTACAGGACGATAGGCGGCATCCTGCTGCTGGGCTTCGTGTCCATCTATCTCAATTCGATGTTCGCATCACCTACCTATGTGGACGGTCAGCTCGTAAGTGTCGATTTCTGGACCAATTTCTTCTTTACCTACCAGAATCCTATAGGCATAAAGATCACTGCCCTCTGGCAGTGGTATGCATACATCCTGATCGTCATTGCCCTGGTCTTTATTCTGGTCACGGCTTTCATGTATCCGCTGATCAGAAAGAACCGCAGACAGCAGTAAGGAGAAACGTTTATGAATTCCTATATTGAAAGAGTACTGGAAGAAACCAGAAGGAAAAATCCTAACGAACCGGAATTCCTTCAGTCCGTAGAGGAGGTCCTGACATCCATCGAGCCTGTCATCGAGCAGCATCCCGAATATGAAAAGGCAGCCCTGCTGGAAAGACTGGTCGAACCGGAAAGAGTGATCGAATTCAGAGTTCCGTGGATCGACGACGAAGGAAAGGTACAGGTAAACAGAGGCTACCGTGTGCAGTTCAACAGCGCCATCGGTCCTTATAAGGGAGGGCTGCGTTTTGCGGCCAACGTCAATCTGAGCATCCTCAAGTGTCTGGGCTTTGAACAGACCTTTAAGAATTCTCTTACTACACTTCCTATAGGCGGAGCCAAGGGCGGAAGCGACTTCGATCCGCACGGCAAGTCCGACAATGAGATAATGCGTTTCTGTCAGTCCTTCATGAGCGAGCTCTACCGCCACATCGGTCCGGACATCGACGTGCCGGCCGGCGATATCGGCGTTTCATCCAAGGAGATCGGTTATCTTTTTGGCCAGTACAAAAGGATCACCGGAACCTTCGAGAACGGCGTCCTTACCGGCAAGAGCCTTTCCTACGGCGGGTCACTGATCAGACCGGAAGCGACAGGTTATGGCATCATGTACTACATCAAGCAGGTCCTCAAGCATGAAGGTGTCAAGATCAAAGGCAAGACCTTCGTGCTCTCCGGTTACGGCAACGTCGCCTGGGGCTGTGCCAAGAAGATCAACGAACTGGGCGGCAAGGTCCTGACCATATCCGGGCACAACGGCTATGTCTATGATCCGGAAGGAATAAACACCGATGAAAAGATAGACTATCTTCTGGAACTGCGTTCCAGCAAGCACCGTGACGTCAGGATGTATGCAGAGAAGTTCGGCTGCGAATTCCGTGAAGGCAAGAAGCCTTGGGAAGTTAAAGCCGACATCTACATCCCTTGCGCTGCCCAGAACGAGATAGACCTTGAAGAAGCGAAGAAGATCGTAGCCAACGGCGGACGTTTCTATTTCGAAGGTGCCAATATGCCGGCCACCAACGAAGCACTTAAATACATGCAGGAAAACGGCGTGGTCGCCGGTCCGGCCAAAGCCGTCAACGCCGGAGGCGTTGCGGTATCGGCCCTGGAGATGTCACAGAACAGCATGCGTTATTCCTGGAGTGAAAAGGAAGTAGACGACAGGCTCTATGACATCATGAGATCGGTCTATAAGAACTCGCTGGCTGCGACCGAGAAATACAATACGGGATATGACCTGATAAAAGGAGCCAACATAGCCGGCTTTGAGAAAGTAGCCGATGCCATGATGGCTCAGGGAATAGTTTAAAAAGGATCCTTAAGGATCCTTTTTATATCTTTCTTTTAAGCATTTCCTTGCAGTGCTCGGTATATTTCCTGCCATCGAACTTAGTCACCAGTTTACAGTTGTATGGCGGATACTTAAGACCTCCGGAAAGGACCATGTTTTCATTGTAGAAGATGACCTGACCGTAGGTGGCTTCTTCCTGTATGCAGCAGTAGGAGTAGCAGGGGATCACCTCGCTCATCGTATCCGGCCAGCAGACACAGGACATCGTTACGGCATCAGGCAGATCGAGTCTTACCAGGCCAAAGGAAGCATTGTATTCCAGAAGGCCCTTGTTAACGGCAACAGCCCAGGAACCCAGCGTTCCTTCCACATCGATCTCCCTGATGTCTTCTTCATTCCAGGCATTATCGCCAAGGCACATGTCGAAGCCCACAAAGAGCTTTTCGACATCCAGTTCTATCAGCATCCTGAAGGCTTCCGCATCCGCATAGACGTTGAATTCCGCCACCGGTGAAACGTTGCCGGGACCTAAGCCTGAGGTAGCCATGCAGACTATCCTTTTGAGCCTGTTCATGGTGCCTCTGTCTTTTTCGATGCATCTGCCGATATTGGTGACAGGACCTAAAGTGACGAGTTCTATTTCATCAGGATATTTTCTGATGCTGTCGAGGATGAAATCTACGGCATTTCCTTTTTCTGTTTTCTTTTCCGGATGGATGAGGCCCAGGTCGCCCATACCGTCTCCGCCATGGACATCCGTCGCATTGATCGGCGTCCTTACTAAAGGCTTATCCTCTCCTTCATAGACAGGCACGTCATTTCTTCCGCAGACCTCTACTGTCTGCAGGGTATTGAGCGTAGCCTGTTTTAAAGGAACGTTGCCGTGAACGGTCGTGATGCCTAAAAGTTCCGTGTCTTTATCCAGACAGGCTATCATCAAAGCTACGGCATCATCACTTCCGCAGTCGGTATCGATGATCATCTTGCGCATATTCTTTCCTCCCTTAATAGAGGTCTTTTTCCAGTTCGTCGATGATGTTCAGGATCTTGTTCCAGGTGATGTGCTGCTTCTCTGTATTCATGATATCCAGATACTCCGTTTTCTCCGGATACATCCTGTACAGCGTATAGGCGTTGTAGTATCTGCCGAAAGCCTCGTATTCGCCGGTATCGACGCCTATCTCTTCCGTAGACATGGAATTCTTTACCGTACATTCATAGACGTCATAGTAGGAACCGTCATCGAAATAATCATCCAGTGCCGCAAGACCGTAGGCCCTGTTGGCTCTGGTAACATCTCTTCTGATCTCCACAAAAAGACTCATGGCATTGGCGAAGAGTATCAATATCAGAATGATTATGAAAAATCTGGCAAAGCCTGTCCATTTACTCTTCATCGTTCAGCCTCCTGGTAACCAGTATTACCAATTCCGAATTAGTCATATCGTTGACCGAAGCGATGTCCTCATCAGTAAGCTTCAGATAGGTCTTCAGATACTGATTTACCTGGGCATCGAGCTTCTTCAGATGTTCCATGGTGAAAGTATCATAGGAATTCCTTCTCTTGATCCGGGCATATTCGTCCTCATATTCCTTGATGGCGGAGCAGGCTCTTACCAGCGGATCGTCATAAGGATCGCTCTGGTGGAAGTGGTTGCTTACCTGCTTTTGGATGTTCGCATAATCGTAAGCCTGGTAATAGACCGGATTGTATTCTCCAAAGTCCCGGTAATTCAGGGCATATTTATCATAGACGAGCACGAATCTCGTGTAGTCCTCTTCCCTGAGACAGTCATCCAGCATGGCAGTGACTGCTTCCTTATCGTAGCCGGAAGCGGCGACCCTGTCGGCTATTTCATAGGAAGCGCTGTGCATGACACCCAGGACCAGATTAGCTATCAGCAGCATCACTATCATGATCAGCAGGTTGTAGCCTTTCTTTGTCTTCTTTACTTCCGTGATGACTTCCTTTTCGGTCTTTTTGAAGTCCTTTTTGAGTTTTTTCAGTTCCTTTATATGTTCGGCAGCTTCCTCATTAGGCGTACCGCAGTGAGGACAGACAGCATCATCGAGCGTTAAAGGAGCACCGCAGTTCTTACAGTTAAGCATCAGTCGCCCTCCTTTATGTATTTTTCCAGATCGGAAGCTATCAGATAACCGTACTCGTCCTTGTGTTCTTCATAGATGTTCTTAAGATCCGTTTCGCTGTATCCTTTTTCAGCTGCATATTTCAGCATGGCCGTACGGCTTTCTTCATAAGTTTCCTTTTCCTCTTTGGTGAAATTGTACACATTCGCAAAGTAATCGGGATAGAAACAGTAATAGATGACGTTCTCCAGTTTGCGTTCGTTGAAATAAGGAGAATTTACGATATCATCGTAGGCTTTTTCCAGACTGTATGCGGAATAGTGTTCCCACGAATAGCCTACGGAATATCTCTGGTTCAGCAGTTTTTCTACCGTCACGAAGTCTTTGTTTTCATAGGCTTCATTGAGACTTACGAGATTCTCGTTCTCCCAGATGATCTTCTGGTAGGCTTCTTCATCGTATTCGGCATCGTTGTAGTAGTTGACGTTGACCATCAGTGATGCAAAGAAGGCCAAAGCGCAGATCACGGCTACGACGATTACCGAACGCAGCAGGGAAATGCCGATCATCTTGGTCACAGAGTCATAGGCTTCCGCCTTGAGACCCAGCAGTCGGTCGATTATTCTTGAGATCTTTTTCCGGAAGTCCTTATAAGCGCCTTTGCGGTTCATAGTACCGCAGTAAGGACACTTGGTAAGTTCGTCGGAAAACTCTCCTCCACAGTTCTTGCATATCATATCTTAATGATAGCACAAGTCTGCTAATCAAAAATGATTGATGAAAAAGGTAGATGAATTGTAAAATAGAATTAGCCGGATATGTATGAAAACAGTCTGATCACATCAATAAGAAAGACAGTCATCAGTATAATGACAGTTCTTTTACTGTGCTCATGCGGAGGCGGTAATGAGGAAGCCAAGGAATCGCTGGAATTCGATCCCGATAACATCTATGAACCGCCGGCCATGGCGGAAGTATCCTTCGACAAGGATACCGCAAAGCTGACTGACGAAGTCGTCTTTGATCTGGCACATACCTCCGAAGGCTACTTTTCGGTATCCGTAAAAAGCGACAAAAAGCTGAAGATGCGTGTCCTTTTCACTGACAGCGAAGAGCACTATGACTATGACCTCGACAATGACGGCACGGTCTGCTACTATCCGCTGCAGATGGGCAGCGGCAGCTATTCCCTGATCGTCTACAAGAACATTGAAGGGACCAAGTATGCGGCCCTTGACTACCGGAATACGGACGTGACGCTGGCCGATGAATTTCAGCCTTTCATCAGGCCAACTTACTACATAAGATACAGCAGCGATTCGGACTGTGTCAGGAAAGCCTATGAGCTGACCAGGACCGCCAGTTCCGTTACGCAGTTCATAAGGAACGTCTATGACTTCGTCTGTAAGACCGTCAGGTATGACAAGAAGAAGGCCGAGAACCTGCCGAGCATCTATGCGCCTGATCCGGATGAAACGATGAATTCCGGCAAGGGCATCTGTTTCGATTATGCGGCATTGGCGGCAGCGATGCTCAGAAGCCAGGGCGTGCCATGCAAGCTCATCATGGGCAACGTATCGCCTAACGATCTTTACCATGCCTGGAACATGTTCTATACGGAAGAAACAGGCTGGATAACGGTCAAGTTCGAAGTATCGCCTAACAGCTGGACGCGTCTGGATCTGACGTTCTCAGCCAACGGAGAAGATGATGAATTCATCGGCAACGGTGAAAACTATACAGATATGAAGGAGTATTAGATATGGGAAAAGGAAAACTGGACAATTTAGGCATCAGTGCCTTCTGTGAAAGCATGGGCATGATGATACAGGCCGGCATCTCGATCGAGGAAGCCGTATCCTTACTGAAGCCGGAGGAAAGCGAAGGTGAGCTTTCAGCAGCCATAAAGAAGATGAACGAGGATATGAACAATTCCTTATCGCTTGCGGAAGCCATGAAGAATACCGGCGTCTTTCCGGACTATGCGGTGAATATGGTAAATGCGGCCCAGAATACCGGCAAAATGGAGCAGACGATGTTCCACCTCTCCGACTATTACAAGAACGAGAAGAACATGAACGACAATCTGCGTTCGGCATTGCTCTATCCTGCCAGCATGCTGATAATGATCATCGCAGTCCTGTTCATCATGCTGAAGATGGTACTGCCGGTCTTTACCAGCGTCTATGAAAGCCTCGGCGGCAACATGGAAGCCGGAGCCTTCCCTTATGTGAATCTTTCCTATACCCTGTGCCGGGTCCTGCTGATCGTCATGGTCATCATCCTGGTCCTGCTGATAATAGGCGTCATCATGTACAAGGGCGCCGGCAGGAATACTGTCAAGAAGATCCTGCGGGCCTTCCCGGTCACCAGGAACATCCTCGATACTCTGGCCCTGCTCCGTTTCACTTCCGGCTATGACATGTATCTTTCCAGCGGCGCCATGCAGGACGAAGCCCTGAACAACTCTCTGCCTCTGGCCGACAATGAAGCTGTCGAAGAAAAGCTCAGAACGATAGCGAAACATATGGAAGAAGGTAACGGCTTTGCGAAGAGCGCCTATGAACACGATCTCTATGAACCGGTCTACGGCCGGACGCTGATTCCTGCCGAAAGGAGCGGAAACCTGGAAGGAGCCTTAAGAAGGCTCGTAGCCCTGCTCAAGGAAGAATCAGGCAATCTCATCAGCCATCTGGTCAATACCCTTGAACCGCTGCTGTCAGGCATCCTGATGCTTTCGATAGCCATCGTATTACTGAGCTTAATGCTGCCGCTCATCGGCATCATGAATTCCATTTCCTGATATGTATAAAGACAAAAAGAAAAGAAACTTCCTCATTCCTTTACTGATAGTCCTGCTGCTTATCGGCGGAGTTTTCCTTTACCGCAAGCTCAACGACACCGGAAAGATGAATGAGGAACTGGCCGAATCCCTGAAGGAAACGATCATGAAGAGTGCCTTAAGGTGCTACGTCGTCGAAGGATCCTATCCGGAAAGCCTCGAATACCTGGAAGAGAATTACGGCCTCATCATCAACCACAAGGATTACCGCGTGACCTATGAGATCTTTGCGGATAATTTGGCTCCGGAAGTAAGAGTGGCCTACAAGCATAAATGATATGAAAAAGAAATTCGGATTGCCTAAAGAACTATATACGATCATGATCTCCATGCTGTTCCTGGGAGGTTTTCTGCTGCTGGTGGTATTCGGAGCCAACACCTACCAGAAGATCTATCACATATCCGATTCCCTCAACAGCGAAAGAGCTTCCCTGAGCTATCTCTGCACGGCTCTTAAGTGCGACAACGGATCAGACCTCCTGATCGTCAAAGGCGACATCACCGAGCTGAGGATCAGAGAAGCCGAAGGCAAGTACGACAAGGTCATCTATCTGTATGACGGCTATCTCATGGAAGAGAACACGATCTATGATTATGAAGTATCGCCGTTAACGGCTACGAAGATAGTAGAGAATGAAGTCTTTGAGATCGAGTATTTCAAAGAAAGAAACCTCTTGAAGATAAGCACGTCGGAAGGCACCGTCTACATCAATACCGGCATGCGGGAGGTGAGCGTCAATGAATAAGAAGGAAAAGTACGTATTCTATCTGGAGACCTTCATCCTGACTCTCAGCTTCATCGCGGTCATCCTGGTACTGAGCCAGATGTTCGGCAGGTCCATAAACGTTTCCCTGGAAGCCAAGCGGCTCAACGATGCCGTCATCCTTTCAGGCAACACTGCCGAGGTATTCAAGAGCTGTAAGGACAAGGATGATCTGGATGCCTTCCTTAAGGAAGAATTCAATCTGGAAACAGAGGGAGAAGACAGAGTCATATACTTCAATGATGATCTCAAGGCCGATAAGAACGGCGACTATAAGATCGTACTGAAGATAGTCAAAGACGACGAGCTGAAGGAAGCGCTCATAAAGGCCTACTATAAGGGCGAAGAGATATATGACCTGGAAGTTGCTTCCTATAAGGAGACTATAAATGATTAAGGAAAGAGGAGTAAGACTGGGGCCTCTGGCACTGCTTTTAAGCATCGTGGCCATCGCCTTAAGCACACTGGCCATCCTGTCTTTCGCCAGTGCCAGAGCGGACATGATAATAGCCAGGCGTTTCGCCAATACGGTAAAGATCCGCTATCAGCTGGATAAGGAAGGACAGGAATACCGCAGTCAGAATGAAGGCGCTTATACATTCGAAACACAGATCGATGACTACATCCTGAACATGGAAAGACTTGAAGGAAAGGAATACTATCACATCCAGAAAGTCTGGAACAACGACGAATCGATAAAAGATCTCTGGGAGGGCAACTGATATGAACATAAACGAGATACTTAATCAAGCCATAGAAAAGGAAGCCAGCGACATCTTCATCATCGCCGGACTTCCGGTGACCTATAAGTGCAAAGGCCTGCAGATAAGAGCCGAAGAAGAAAGACTGGTACCGGAGACCATCGAAGAACTGGTAAAGGAAATATATGACATCTCCAAAAGAGATCTGACCAATTTCAATAACGGCAACGACGACGACTTCTCCTTCTCCCTGAGCGGACTGGGAAGATTCAGAGTAAACGTCTTCCGTCAAAGAGGTTCCTTGGCAGCCGTCTTAAGAGTGATCAAATTCGGTCTGCCTGATCCTGAGGAACTGGAGATACCGGAAAGCGTGCTCTCCCTGGCCGACAACAAGAAGGGACTGGTGCTGGTCACCGGTGCTGCCGGTTCCGGCAAGTCCACGACCCTGGCCTGCATGATCGACAGGATCAACAGATCAAGGAACTGCCATATCATCACCATGGAAGATCCGATCGAATACATACACAGACACGAAAAGGCCATCGTTACCCAGAGAGAAGTCTATGTGGATACGCCGGGTTATCTTGATTCCCTGCGTTCAGCTCTGAGGGAATCACCGGACGTCATCCTGCTGGGAGAAATGAGAGACTATGAGACCATCTCCGCAGCCATTACCGCTGCCGAGACCGGTGTCCTGCTTTTCTCAACTCTGCATACATCAAGTGCCGCCAATACCATCAACCGTATCATCGATGTCTTTCCGGCATCCCAGCAGCAGCAGGTCAAGATACAGCTGTCGCAGATGCTGAAAGGCATCATCTGCCAGCAGCTGGTAACGGGCAAGGACGGAAGACAGATAGCGGTCTTTGAAGTACTGAAGTCCACTCCGGCCATTCAGAACATGATCAGAGAAGGAAAGCTCCATCAGCTGGAAAGCACCATGCAGCAGTCAGCGTCCGAAGGCATGTTTACCATGGACATGAGCCTGCTGAAGCTCTATAAGGAAGGCAGGATCGACAAGAACACGGCTCTGATATCCTGTAACAATTTTGAATTCGTAAGTAAGCGTCTGGAGGGTTAAGATGTCAAACAAACAGGAAGCTGAAAAACTGATCGTAAAGACCTTCGGTAATTTCTCCCTGAGTTACAAGGGTCAGGTTATAACCGGCAAGAACAAGAACAGTGAATCACAGTTCTCATCCTTGATGCAGATACTCCTGCATGCCGGGGAAAAGGGCGTCGAAAGGGAACTGCTGGAAGAATCGCTGTTCAAGAACAGGGATCTCCACAACATCCACCACACGACCCAGAGTGTCATCTACAATGCCAAGAAAAGACTGAAGGAATACGATCTGCCTGACGTCAACTACATCTATCAGCGTAACGGCGTCTATTACTGGACCGATAAGATACCGGTGGAAGAGGATGCCAGACTCTTCGAAGAGTACGTCGTCGAAGCCCGAAGCATCAGGGAAGATGAAGAAAGCATACCGGTCTATATGAAGGCCATCCATCTCTATAAGGGCGACTTCCTCGATTCCCAGCTGTCCACATCCTGGATAGCCAGGGAGAACTGGCGCTACCGCAGCATCTTTACGGAAGCGGTAAGAGAATGTGCGGCCCGCTTAAGAAGGAACGACGAATACGAGATGCTGGTGGACTTAGGCAACTATGCCACTCAGGTCCAGCCGTTCAGCGACTGGGAAACGCTGACCATGGAAGGCTACGTCTTCCTTAAAAGATACAAGGAAGCCGAAGACCTCTATGCCAGGACCATCGATCTTTATCTTGAAGAACAGGGCATCCGTCCAAGCAGCAAGATGAACGATCTGATAAACAAGCTCGGTGAACAGCTGGAGTTCCCGCACGAAATGCTGGAAGACATCCAAGACCGCTTATCCGAAGAAGGTGAAGACCTGGGCGGTTATGTCTGTTCCTATCCGGTCTTCGTAGGCATCTATCAGAGCATATCCCGCTTCCTCGAAAGAAGCGGCACTCCGGTATTCCTGATGCTGTGCTCGATCGTGGATTCCAAGGGCAACGTCCTGGGTGAAGGCAAGAAGCTCAATGAGCTCAGCGAACGGCTGGGCGATGCCATCCAGAAATCCGTCCGTCGTTCGGATATCATAAACAAATATTCCAAATCCCAGTATCTGATATTGCTGACCAATACCACCAGAAAGAACTGTGAGATAGTCCAGAAACGTATCAACAAGTCCTTCATGATAAACCGTCAAAGGATACACGTGAAGTACTACGTCAATAACGTACTGTTATAACGATAGATAGGAACGAACAAATGCTGAAAGAACTCAACGAAAGCGCCAGAAAACGAAGGATACTGGTAGTAGAAGATGAAGCCATCAACCGTCTGATGCTGGGCAACATCATATCCAAGAACTATGATGTCGTCTATGCCTGCAACGGGCAGGAAGCATTGGGCATACTAAATGAAGAAAAGGATACGCTGTCTTTGATCCTTTTGGATCTCCTGATGCCGGTAATGGACGGCTTCACCTTCATGGGCGAGATCAGAAAGGACGAACAGCTGAAGAAGATACCGGTAGTCGTCCTGACGTCGGAAGAAGACGCGGAAGTCGACTCCATACGTCTGGGAGCCATGGACTTCATCCGTAAGCCCTACAACAATCCGGAAGTCATCCTGGCCAGAGTCGAAAGGATCATCGAACTGTTTGAAGACAGACAGCTCATCAATAGAGTCGAATATGACGAGACCGGTCTTCTGACCAGAGATTTCTTCATCGAGTACGTCCAGCAGATGGACAGCATCGACAAAGAGGACAGGGATCTGATAGCCGTCAACATCGGCAGGTTCTCGCTGATAAACGAGATCTACGGAAGAAAGCAGGGCGATAAGATCTTAAGGATAACAGCCGATGCCCTGAAGGACTTCCTTGCGGAACATCAGGGACTGGCCTGTCATCTTGATGCCGACCAGTTCTTCCTTTACTGCCGGAAACTGGAGAATACCGATGATCTCCTGAAGATCGAAAATGACGTATCGGTAAACGGAGAGATACCGAATACCAGACTGCGTTTCGGTATCCTAAGAGACAGCAGTAAGGAAACTGAGACCGAGAAACGGATGAACTCCGCTGTCTTTGCGTGCAATACCCTGAGGAATAACTTCAGTAAGAATATCGCCTTCTATGACCAGAAGCTGCATGATGATGAGATCATGGCCGACAGGCTTTTGGGCGACATGGACAGAGCTCTGGCTGAGAGGGAATTCAAGGTCTATCTGCAGCCGAAGTTCGATATCAGAGGCGACAAACCGCACATAGTTGCTGCCGAGGCCCTGGCCCGCTGGAAACACGGCAAACTGGGCATGATATCACCGGGACAGTTCATACCTTTATTTGAAAAGAACGGTCTGGTAAGAAAGCTCGATTACTGCATCTTTGAAGAGACGGCCCGCATCATCCGGGAATGGAAAGAGA
The DNA here is from genome assembly GCA_017431825.1 of Erysipelotrichaceae bacterium. Lineage (GTDB taxonomy): Bacteria > Bacillota_I > Bacilli_A > Erysipelotrichales > Erysipelotrichaceae > Colivicinus. The sequence continues at coordinate 53,922 of JAFRKI010000016.1, forward strand.
AATACGGCTGCGCCATACCGGTATCGGTAAACATCAGCCGGGTCGATCTTTACGATAAGAGTCTTAAGGAGAAACTGCTGGAGATCATCGCCAGGAACGGTCTGGAGATAAAGGACATCAACCTGGAAGTCACGGAAAGCGTCTATATGGACGATGACGATGACATCATCAAGAGGATCGCCGACTTACGGGATACGGGATTCGACATCGAGATGGATGATTTCGGTGCCGGTTTCTCCAGTCTCAATATGCTTTACAGCATGCCTATCGATGCCCTGAAGCTGGATATGAAGTTTGCCAGGACCATCGATACCGACAGGAAACAGTACTATGTCGTAAAGTGCATCGTCGACTTTGCCGGGTATCTGGGAGTAAAGACCATCTGTGAAGGTGTTGAAAACAAGGAACAGTATGAAGCCATGAAACAGGCTGGATGTGATCTGGTACAGGGTTACTACTTCTCCAAGCCTTTACCGGAGGAAGAGTTTGAAACATATATTAAGGAACTTAAGGAGGGATTATGCTGAGTATTGAAAATCTTAAGGAATACGGTGCTGACGTTGAAGAAGGTCTGACCCGCTGCTACAACAATGAGGAATTCTACCTGAAACTGGTAGCCATGATACTGGATGAACCGTCTTTCGGAGCGCTGAAGAAAGCCATCGAGGACAACGACCTCACTGCGGCATTTGAAGCAGCTCACGGCTTAAAGGGCGTGACTGCCAATCTGGCTCTTTCGCCTTTAAGGGATCCGGTCATCGAGATCACGGAGCTTTTAAGAAGCAGAACGGAAATGGATTATGGTCCTTTGATGACAAGGATCGATGAAGCATATAAAAGACTGGAGGAACTTATCAGGGAATAAGAATACCCTTTTGATCGCTGGTTTTTGATGGATGTATTGATTCTTTTTCCCTTAAATTAAGAATGATGAAGAATAGAAGAGAAATCAGATATGGCGGCATATTCCTGTTCAGCATCCTGGCAACGATATTCTTCTGCCTGGCCCTGCTGCTGGTAAACAGATACATATTCATTTCAGTGGAAAAGGGCTATGAATTCGCCAATCTTCTGCAGATACAGATAGTGATCGTCGTGATCCTGATGATCTTTCTTATTGCCATGGGCCTTTTCAACTATTTTCTGATCGCCCGCCCGCTGTTTCAGATGACCAGGGAACTGCACAATCATCAGAAGCTGACCCTGCGCGGTTCGGAAGAGCTGTGTGATTTGGGCCGGACCTATAACCGCATGTATACCCAGATCACGGAAGAGCGGAACAGTCTTTCCTTTGAAGCCAACCACGATACGCTGACCGGTCTGTACAACCGTAAGGTCTTTGAAGAGGTCAGAGACGATACCAACATGAGCAATTACACCATGATCGTCCTGGATATCGACATGTTCAAAGACTTTAACGACAGATACGGACATGATGTGGGCGACAAGATACTGCAGAAGATGGGTAAGGTCCTGCAGTCCAACTTCCGTAGCAACGATTATCCTTGCCGGATAGGCGGTGACGAGTTCGCGGTCATCGTCGTCAAGACCGATGAGTCCTTCAAGGATCTTATCCTCAGCAAGATCGACAGCATCAAGCAGAGCATGGCCGATACTTCCGACGGTCTGCCGGAAGTCACCGTAAGTACGGGCGTTGCCTTCTTCACAGCCGGCGATGGAGATGTCTATAAACAGGCTGACGAAGCCCTGTATCAAAGCAAGGCCAAAGGCAACAACGAAGTCACATTCTATAAGAAACCTGACTAGACAGTCAGGTTTCTTTTTTAATTATTCAATGATCGTTTATACTTCGATATTACGGTAAAGTACCGTGCCTTCCTTGACGGTCGCCATCGGCATGAAGAGCTTATCGACGTGAAGCTCTTCCTTGTTGGTATCGGTCAGGATACGCGGCTCTTCACTGATACGCATGATGGCCAGATCGCCTTTGGCTCCTTTCCTGATGGTTCCGATCCGGTTTTCCATTCCCATGATCCGGGCCGGAGCGACAGTGACCTTTTCGATGACTTCTTCCATCGACAGGCCTAAAGCCATGAATACGGACATCATGTACGGAAGTGAGAACATCGGTCTTTCATAAGCGTTGAAGGAGACGATATCCGTGCCGATGAAGTCCGGTTTCAGGCCCTGTTCGAGCTGGGCTCTGATCATTCTGAAGGAATAGCTGTTGCGTCCTCCGGCTCCGTCAAAAAGGACACCTCTTTCCTTGGCCTTAAGGATCTCAGGATCCAGTACGCCGTTTTCATCGAGGAAGTTATGGCCTTTTGACTGATGCATATGGACCCAGACGTCGCCTTTTCTCATCAGTCCGGCTATCTCGCTTACCGGTATCGGTGAATCCTTGACGTGGACCGCAACGTGCAGGCCGAGGTCTCCGGCTATTTCGATAGCTCTTTCAAGAGGCCTGGTGCCCCATACGCTGAGATTGTCTATGCCCAGACGTACCTTTATGCCAACGATGTTTTCCTTATACTTTTCATAGCAGCGCTTTATGCAGGCTTCATCCATCCGGTCGGGATCGAAGTTCTCGAAGAACTTCTCCGCAATGATGCCGGTCGGTGAGGCGCTGAGATAAGCCTTGATCGTCATCTGGCTGTGGTCGATGACGTTCTTGCGGAAATCGTGAAAGTTCACATAACCGGTGCTTCCGTAATCCATGGCCGAGGTGATGCCGTTAGGTATCAGGATGAGATCGGACTGAATGCCGAGATCGGTAGCCCCATAGTAACAGTGACAGTGATTCTCGATAAGACCCGGGAAGACATAAAGACCTTCAGCATCTATGACCTGAGCCTTGGGGTCGACTTCATCCTTATCGCAGAACTGACCTTCATGGATATAGAGGTCCTTTACTTCGTCGGTTTTGGTGCTTGGATCGAATACATGTCCGTTTTTGATTACCAGATCGTACATAGCTTTCTCCTTTATTTATAATCGTCTTCGAATTCTATTCCGCCTTCATCGTTCATCGATGCGACGACGGCGATGCTTTCAACGTGATATCCCAGATCTCTTAGATGTTTGCCTCCGGGCTGGAAGCCTTTCTCGACACAGATGCCGATGCCGGCTACCTGAGCCCCTGCCTGACGGCATATTTCCAGCATGCCTTTGGTAGCCTCTCCTTTGGCCAGGAAATCATCGATGATCAGGACCTTGTCGTCCTTACTGATGAAGTCTCTGACTACCGTTACCGCAAACTCGTTGCTGTAGGTGTAGGACTTGACGTTTGCCACATAGAGGTTCTGGTCGCCGAGATTCGAGCTCTTGGCCTTTTTCGCAAAGATCAGCGGTACCTTAAAGCGGTAAGCGGTCATGACGGCCGGAGGTATTCCCGAAGCTTCCAGAGTCATGACCTTGGTGACTTCTTCGTCCCTGAAACGCTCATAGAATTCGTTGCCTATCCATTCCAGCAGTTCGATATCCACCAGATGATTAAGGAAGCCGTCGACTTTCAGGACCTCTCCCGGAAGCACTCTTCCTTCATTCTTTATCTTTTCTATAAGTCTGTTCATGAGTCCTCCTACAGTTTCTTTATGCGTTCATATATCTCGTCAGGATCGATAAGCCTGCCGTCCAGATAACGGGCTTTGATGTTGCGGTCGTCTCCGGCATAGCAGAATCTTTCCAGGGCTTCTTCGGTCTCTACCGTATATCCTTCATCCTGCATGTCGTCGATCACCAGAGCATTGAATGCATAGCCCTTTTCGAGCTTTCCGGTCCTGCCGAAGACTTCTCCTCCGGCTGCGGTAGCCAGATAGAAGGCGTTTTTGAAAGTAATGCGTTTATAGTCTTCTTCATAGAATTCCTTCATCTTGGACAGCTGAACGCTTCTGGCGATCTGCCGGTAGATGCCTGCGAAGTGACCGCCGCCGATATCCGATCCCAAAGCGATCTTCAGATCTTTAGCACGCAGATCCGATACCGGCATGATACCGGCTGTGATATTGGTGGTGGAATCAGGGCAGTGAACGGATACCGCATCGTATTTTCTGAGCAGTCTTTCTTCGACTTCACCAGGGAAGATGACGTGTGCGAAGATCTTGGGACCGCTGCCTGCCATCAGGCCGGTCTGTTCATAGATGTCGCCGTCTGAAAGATACTGTGGATAACACTCTTTCGCAAAGGCTGCTTCCGCCCTGGATTCGACCAGATGAGTATGCAGTCCGACATCGTATTCCTCAACTATTCTTCCGAGGCCTTTAAGCAGCTTTTCGGAACAGGTCGGCGCAAAACGCGGGATGACGATAGGCTTCACATGCGGATAAAGGTCAAGGTGTTCGGCAATGAACCTTTCGGTATCTTCAATGGATCTTTCCGTTTCTTCTACATAGTAATCGGGAGAATTCTGATCCATATTGATCTTGCCGCTGTACGCATACATGCCGCTTTCACCCAGCATCCTGAAGAACAGATCACAGGAATCATAGTGGATCGTCGTAAAGAATGCCGCATGCATGGTGCCCTGTCTCAGGAGGTCCCTTATCAGCTGCGGATAGATCTTCCTTGCGTATCCGATATCCCTGAAGCCGGCTTCCTGCGGAAAGGTGTAGTTATTCAGCCAGTCGAACAGAAGGGAATCCATACCAACACCTCTTTCCACATACTGCGAGGCATGGATATGCAGATCCGAGAAAGCAGGGATCATTATCATGTTTCCGTAATCGGTCAGTTTCTCCTCTTTATATTCGTCAGGAAGGTCGCTGCCTACATACTCGACGATTCCGTCTCTTTCGGCAAGATATGCGTTCTTAAAGACGTTCAGTTCGTCATAGTTCTTTGATGTGATTATATTGGCTTTGTATACGTTAAGGGACATGCCGTTCTCCTTTGATATGTTTATTATATCTTTATTGGCTCCTTATTAATTATCAATCGGACGGCAGAAACCTGCGGTTATATGAAAAAGCCCCCTTTATGGGAGCTTAAGTAAGGGAAATCTAGCGTATCATCAGATGCCGCCCGATACGTTTTTGATCTTGGTGTTTTCCTCGACGGACCTGTCCAGCCAGACATTGGAACCGATGACGGTATTATCTCCTACATAGGTATCACCGCCCAGTACCGAGGCATTGGCATAGATGACGACGTTGCTACCGACGGTCGGATGCCGTTTGTAGCCTCTGACCAGCTTTCCTTCATCGTCCTTCAGGAAGCTTCTGGTGCCCAGAGTGACGCCCTGATAAAGGCGGACGTGATCACCGACAATGGCCGTTTCACCGATCACTACGCCGGTGCCGTGGTCGATGCAGAAGTACTCGCCGATGGTGGCTCCCGGATGGATGTCGATACCGGTCTTGGAGTGAGCGTATTCACCGATGATCCTGGCTATCACAAAGTATTTCAGCAGGTAGAATTCATGCGCAAAGCGGTAGGACATGACGGCCATGAAACCCGGATAAGTGGATATGACTTCCTCATAGGACTTGGCTGCGGGATCTCCCTGAAAGAGAGCCTCGACGTCTTTGTTCAGCAGGTCCAGCAGGGCCGGGAGTCTGTTCAGATAAGCTGTAAGATCTTCGTCCCTGTAATCGCTGTTTTCCTTGCGCATCTCGAGACTCAGAGATTCTTCGATCCTGCTCAGGATCTTCTCGTCGCTCAATCCTTCATTGTTGAAGATCGAAGGGTAGCACAGCGCAAACAGAAGATGCAGGACTTCGATGATCCTTTCGGTATCGATGGGGCTGCTCAGCCGCAGTCTCCGGTCTTTGATCTCATTCAGTAATATATCGTTATTCATGATCATTCATCACCAAACAGAGCTGTTGAAAGATAACGGTCTCCGGAATCAGGAAGGATGATGACGATGTTCCTGCCTTCATTTTCCGGACGTTTAGCTACCTCGATGGCGGCCCAGATGGCTGCACCGGCGGAAATGCCTACCAACACGCCTTCCTTCTTTCCGAAGAGGACCCCGGTATTAATGGCATCATCATTAGGTACTCTGATGACTTCATCGTATACGGTCGTATCCAGTACCGACGGTATGAAACCGGCACCGATGCCCTGGATCTTATGCGGTCCGGGAGCACCGCCCGAGAGTACCGGAGAGGTATCAGGTTCAACGGCAATAACCTTTATGTCCGGGTTCTGCTCCTTGAGATATCTGCCGGTACCGGTAATGGTACCGCCGGTTCCTGCTCCTGCCACCAATATGTCGACCTTGCCGTCCGTGTCTTTCCAGATCTCCGGTCCGGTAGTTTCATAGTGGGCTTTAGGGTTGGCCGGATTGTCGAACTGTCCCGGAATGAAACTGTATGGTATTTCCCTGGAAAGTTCTTCTGCCTTGGCGATGGCTCCTTTCATGCCTTTGGCACCTTCCGATAAGACGATCTCGGCACCGTAAGCTTTGATAAGTTTTCTTCTTTCGATCGAGAAGGTATCCGGCATGACGATGATGACCCGATAGCCCTTGGCCGTTCCCACGGCTGCCAGCCCGATACCGGTATTGCCGCTGGTCGGTTCGATGATGACCGATCCTTCCTTCAGGATGCCTTTTTCTTCAGCATCTTCGATCATGGCCTTGGCGATACGGTCTTTGATGGAGCCGGTAGCGTTTAGATATTCCAGCTTGCCAAGAAGAGTAGCTTTAAGATCCAGTTCCTTTTCCAGATGTGTGAGTTCCATTAACGGCGTATTGCCGATAAGCTCAACAGATGTTTTTCTGATATTCATGATTTACCTCTTTTCTGAAACGACAAATAAAAATCCGGGAACACTGCCCGGATCATTGGATTAGTTATGCTGAATGCTGATACTGTTTAAAACAGTCCTAGCAGATCGGTCCGGGCTCATTTAAAACACTACAACAACAGCAACAGCACATAACAGTGTAATGTTTCATGTTCCGGACTCCTTTCGTCGTTTCCTTAATTAAATTCTATAACTCTAAGTGATGAAGTCAACAGTTATTATCTGATGTTGAAGACTTTCATCAGCTGGCTTCTGTCGCCGATGGCCAGTACGACATCGTTCTTCTTGAAGACCGTATCGCCGTCAGGAACAACGATATCATCGCCTTCCCACAGGGCAACGACGTTGATGCCGTGTTTCTTGCGGATATCCAGTTCCTTAAGGGTATGACCGTTCCAGTCGGCAGGGACTTTCAGACGGTACAAGGCATGCGAACTGTTTTCCAGCTGGATGTAATCCAGGATGTTGTCGGATGCATACTTGGTGGCTATCCTTCTGGCCATCTGCTTTTCCGGATAGATGACGTTGTCGGCACCGATTCTGTAAAGGAACTTGGCCTGGATGTCGCTGCTGGCTCTGCAGACCAGGAACCTGGCTCCAGCATCCTTCAATAAAGCAGTTACTTCCAGAGAGGTCTGGAAATCATTGCCGATAGAGACGAAGCAGACATCATAGTCGCTGACACCCAGCGTTTCCACGAATTCTTCGCTGGTGCTGTCACCGATGATGGCGTTGGTCACGTAAGGAAGGACCGCATTGATCTTTTCCTCGTCTTTATCGACGGCCATGACGTCACAGCCCAGTTCGGACATTCTTCTGGCGATCAGGTTACCGAATTTACCTGCACCGATGATTAATACGTTTTTCATGTTTTCTCCTAACCGATAGCGACTTTCTCCAAAGGAAGTCTCGCATTATTATTACTGTCTGCCGGAACGGCAGCATAGATGATAGTCAGACAGCCGATCCTGCCGAAGAACATTAGGATCATCAGTACGATCTTTGAAGGAACGGACAGAAAACTGGTGATGCCCAGGGTCAGTCCGACGGTACCGATGGCGGATGCCGTTTCAAAGAGGCAGGTGATCAGCGGCAGATCTTCGACCTTACTGATAATTATAGCCCCGGTGATGAAAAAGACCAGATAGATGAAGAGGATGGCACCGGCACTGCGGACGGTGTCTTCCGAAAGCCTTCTGTTTACGGCTTCGACATCGTTCTTCTTATTGAAGACCGTAAGGGCTGAAAGGAACAGGACGGCGATGGTGGTCGTCTTCATACCGCCGGCTGTGGAACCGGGCGAACCGCCTATCAGCATCAGAATGATCATCAGCAGGCTGCCCGATTCATCCATCATATTCAGGTCAGCCGTATTGAAACCGGCTGTCCTGGTCGTTACCGACTGGAACAGGGATGAGATGATCCTTTCCGGCAAAGGCAGGGACCTGAATTCAAAGACGAACAGGAATAGCGCCGGAACGAATATCAGCAGCAGCGAAGTCACGAGGATGATCTTGCTCTGGATGCTGTAGTGCTTGAAACGGAGTTTATTAGTCTTGATGTCATCCCAGGTAACGAAACCGATACCGCCGATGACGATCAGTGACATTATCACGATATTGACGTAGTAATTGCCCTGATAGGAAGTAAAGGAAGAGAAAGGTCCCCTGATGCCCATCAGATCGAATCCGGCATTACAGAAAGCCGAGATCGAATGAAAGATCGAATACCAGACGGCTTTGAGCGGACCGACATCCTTAAGAAACTGTGGGAACAGAAGACAGGCTCCTATCAGTTCGATAAAGAAAGACGTTTTGATGATGAAGGAAGTAAGCCTGACGATGCCTCTGATACGGGGAGCACCGATCGACTCCTGCATAGTGCTTCTTTCCCACAGGCCGATCTGTTTGCCTGACAGGGCGATGAAAGCCATGGTGATCGTAACGACGCCCATACCGCCGATCTGTATCATGATCAGTATCACCAGCTGTCCGAACATCGACCAGTGGATGGCCGTATCCTTGACGACCAGTCCGGTAACACAGGTAGCTGATACCGATGTGAAAAGAGCATCGACGAATTCCGTATGCATGTGGGCATTATTTGCCACCGGCAGCATCAGCAGCAGGGCTCCGAAAAGTATCAGCAGTAAAAAGCCCAGAATGATCAGCTGGTAGGTCCTTGTTTTCTTTGTGTTGAAAACGCTTTTCTTTTTCTTCATTTGACATTATTTATTGTAATATTTTAGGAATTTAAATAAAATACCCCGCTTGTTTTAAGCAGGGTAAGGAATTATCTATCGGTTTATGATCCTGATCAGATATGTCTTCTGAGAACGTTCTCTACCAGGTCCCAGAAAGGCTCATGATCGATGGCCAGACCGACAGTGACGTTAGGTTTTTTATGGAAACGGTCATTGGCATCGCACAGCGTCCTGCCATAGCCCGGTCCGTAGCGGTTGGTATCGACTTCCACGAACATGTCCTGAGTCTTATACATTTCCGGTGCCACCAGATAGGTAACGGCCGTAACGTCATGGACCGGACCGGCTTCAAGACCGTTGACGGCCTGTGACCTGAAGGTAAAACGCATGATGTCGCCGAAGAGCTTGCCGGCCTTGTTGCCGATGGCTTCCATTCTTTCGATGACTTTCATGTCGGCTAAGGCGGTATTGGTCAGGTCAAGACCCATCATCGTGATCGGAACACCTGAAGAGAAGACGATATGGGCAGCTTCCGGATCGGCATAGATGTTGAACTCGGCAGCCGGTGTGGCATTGCCCAGACCGATGGCACCGCCCATCAGGACGATCTCCTGGATCTTACCGATGATCTTCGGTTCCAGTCTCATGGCCATGGCGATGTTGCTAAGCGGTCCTACCGGTACCAGGGTGATGTCACCGTCACTGTTCATCAGCGTATTAATAAGGTACTCCACGGCATGCAAGGGTTCAGCCTTCTTATGGCATTCGCCGAAGACCGGACCGTCAAGTCCCGATTCGCCATGTACGTCATCAGCCACATACTGCTCTCTGACAAGCGGAAGGCTCATGCCTCCGTATACCGGAACATCCAGTCCCAGATGATCGCAGACATTAAGCGTGTTCTTTAGAGTCTTGGGAAGAGTCTGGTTGCCGGCCACCACCGTAACGCCCAGCAGTTCGATATCCGGATGCCTGGCAGCGACCATCAGGGCTATCGCATCATCATGCCCGGTATCACAGTCCAGTATCATTTTTCTTTTCATAACAGCACCTCTTTTCAACTAAATGATAGTATCATTAAGATATATAAAATAGGAGATATCTCCTATTTGATAACTATGGAAAAGATATATGAAAAAAACGTTATCAGGCAATATCTGAACCGCAAGGGTTACCGCAACTGGTTTTCCCATGACTTCGATGATGCAGCATATCTTGTGAGATGCCGGCATAACGAGATCCTTATCCGCCAGGGAGACGAAGCCGATACATTATATTATCTGGTGAAAGGAAAGTGCCGGGCAACAGCGGTCAACAGCGAAGGTAAGCTCTGTGTGATCAATACGATAACTGCGCCTAATCTGATCGGCGAGATAGAGTTCATCAGTGAAGACGATTCCTTTTCGGTAGAAGCGGTCGAAGATTCCCTGCTTATAGCCCTTCCTTATGAGGCGTGCCGGGATATGCTTCTGAATGACCCGAAATTCCTTTTTCATCTCTGTGAGCTGCTTACGGAAAAGGAAAGGGAACATGCCATAAAGCTGACACAGGCTGCTTCCTTTCCGCTTGAAAACAGACTGGCTCAGTTCCTGCTGGAGAATGCCATCAACAAGGAGATATCCCTAAGAAAAACAGTCATAGCGGAAAGTCTGGGAGTTTCCTACAGACATCTGGAGAAAGTCATGAAAGACTTTGTGGAACAGGGGATATTAAAAAAAGAGAAGTTTGTCTACACCATCACTGATGAAAAAGAACTTCTCGATAAGGCATCTGCTTTGGACATATTCTGATATAATCTATCTTTCCTTAAAGAACTTATCCGCAAATTCCGGATAGAGAGTCAGATCGAATACTTCTTTGGAACGGGTCCTGATGGCTTCATCAGCCAGATGGCCGTGCAGCCACACGGCATCGACAGCTGCCCGGTACGGATCCTCATAGAGAGCACAGAGCCCCGCGATCATGCCGGTCAGGACATCACCGCTTCCCGCTCTGGCCAGTGCTTCATTGCCGGAATCGTTGACGGTGACCTTTCCTCTTCCGGAAACGATGAGCGTAGAAGGCCCTTTAAGGACCAGTGTTACCTTCTTTTCCTTTGCGAAGTTTACCGCTATCTCTTCCTTATTCTTTTTTATATCATCGATGCTTAAGCCCGTCAGTAAGGAGAATTCTCCCAGATGCGGAGTCAGTATCATCTTCCTGTTCAGTTTATACAGACCGTCATTATCAGAAAGGATATGCAGGCCTTCCGCATCCACCGTTACCGGTACTTTCGCATTCTTTAATACGTATCTGAGATATTCTTCCTTCAAAGAATGATTGGTCATCCCTGAACCGAAGGCCACGGAATCAGCCTTCTTAAAGGCTTCAGGGAAGCCTTTATTACTGAGGTCATCAGGATGATAGACAGCCGTTATCTCATTGGAAGCAACTATCGGATAGATGCTTTCAGGCAGGAGGACTTCGATATAGGATGCGCCGACGCTTCTGGCACCGATGATGTTCAGGATACAGGCTCCGGCCATTCCGTATGATCCGCCTACGATGAAAACTCTGCCGTTGTCGAACTTATTGGAATCAGCTTTCCTTAAAGGATAATGTCTGAAAAAGGTCTTTTTATCCATATTTAAATTATAAGTTAAAGTAGGGATTATTTATTTTAAATGTAAAATTTGCGAAAATAAAAATGTGACCAAAACACGTTAACCGTTAGTAGATAGGTGAAAGGAGGGTGACATGGAAGATTTAGAGATCGTGGAACTTTACTGGAACAGAGATGAAGCGGCACTTAAGGAGACTGCCGACAAATACGGCAATTACTGCTACTCGATCGCCTTCAATATTCTCTGTAACAATGAAGATGCCCAGGAATGTGTCAATGACACCTATCTGGGCGCCTGGAACGCGATACCTCCTCATCATCCGGCGGTCCTGTCGACTTTCTTGGGCAAGATCACCCGTCGTCTTTCTTTAAACAGAAGAAGAAGCGACAATGCGAAAAAGAGAGGCGGAGGAGAGATAACGCTGTCCTTTGACGAACTGGAAGAGTGCATCGCCTCCGGCAAGACCATCGATGAAGAACTGGCGGAACAGGAGCTGGCAGACATGATCAGCGAATTCCTGTCAACGCTGAAAGAAGAAGAAAGAAAGGTCTTTGTGTGCCGTTACTGGTACTTTGAGTCCATCGCTGATATAGCTTTACGATTCACTTATACTCCCAGCAAAGTCAAGATGATGCTGAAACGGACCAGAGACAGACTGAAAGATTATTTGGAAAGAAGAGGTGTTTTGGTATGAAGAATGAAAAGTTAGTAGATGCGATCGGACTTATCGACGATCATTATATTGAAGAAGCCCATAAGGCAAACAGGAAACAGTTCAGATTCAGCTGGGCCTTTGCGGGCAAGCTGGCAGCAGGTTTTGCGTGCCTGTGCTTACTGATAACGATAGCCCCGAAGATCCTCAATAAGGGAGCGGGATTCGGCAACAAGGCAGCTGAAGATACCTATTACTATAACGGCGGAAGCAACAGCACCGGAAACACTTCCTATAAGACCAGCATCCCGTCATCTTCCTATTACGGAGATTACGATGCGGATGTAATGGTCGAAGATGCCGCCTATATGTCGGATGAAAGCTATTCAGGCGGATCGACATCCCGCAATGAAAGCAGCTCCGGCAGCAGCACGGAACTTCAGGCTAACAAGAAGCTCATCGTAACCGGTGATCTCAACATGGAAACGATGGACCTCGACAAGGTGCTGGATCAGCTGGGCAAAAACGTCAATGAATGCGGAGGTTATTTCCAGGATTCTTCCGTATCCACGTCCGGTTCCTACCGTTACTACACGGCCGTCATCAGGATCCCGGCTGAAAAGTACGCTGATTTCATTTCGACCGTACAGGGCAGCGGCAACGTTACCTACTATCATGAAAACACCAGGGACATCACCGATGCTTACACTGACTTAAGTGCCAGACTAACATCCCTGAAGGCTGAAGAAGAAAAGGTCCTGGAGTTCTACAAGCAGGCTGAAAGCATCGACGATCTGATGAGGATCGAATCAAGACTCACTGATATCCGCTATGAGATCGACTACATCGAGAACCAGCTCAAGAACTTCGATCTGCAGGTATCCTACTCCACGCTGACCATCTCCATCAAGGAGACGACTACTTATACCGAAACAAGTGTCAGCTTCTGGGAGAGACTGGCAAATTCATTCAGGTACGGCTGGACTGATTTCATCTCCGGCGTGGAAGACTTCGTACTGGGCGTAATATACTACATCTGGACTATCCTCTTACTGGCAGCCATCGCCTTTGGCGGATACAAGTTATATAAAAAGTTAAGAAACAGAAGGAATAAGTAAATGAAGAAAGGAACAGTATTATTAGTGATCATGATGATGCTGCTGACACTGTTTGGATGCTCAGGCTCGCTTAAGATCAAGGAAGGTGAAAAGGATTCCGACCTGGTCGATGCCAGGATCATATCGGCAACAACCAAGAAGAACGAGAATACCGGTTTCACCGTTGTCAATACCAAGGTGGAGCTTACCGGCAGGTCCGAAATTGCCCTCATGAGCATTCACGGCACTTACCATTTCCTCAATGACGAAGGTGAAGAAGTAGGCACGGTAGGCTTCTACTACATCGGTGTCGATGATCCGCTGGAAAAGGACGAAACGGTAACGACCGAATACGGTTTCCAGAACAGATTCGAAGATGATGTCAAGCAGGTCTATCTTGAGATAACGGAAGTTAAGAATATTGAAGAACTGCCGCCTAAGCATCTTCCTCAGACCGGCGAATATCTCTACGAAGCTCTCAACAGCGAAAAGATCAACAGCATCAAAGAAGTCCTTCCGGTCAAGATCACCTACATCCAGGATCAGAGCGGATTCAGGACCTACTATACCGTAGAAGATCCGGAAAGCATCGAGAAGGCTGTAGCTCTCTTTACTTCGATAAAGATCAAGGATGAGACCAATGAAGTCTATACCGACAACTACAACGGCATTCACTTCGTCTGGCCGGATGAAACCGAATCCTATGTCAGCATCAATATGAGGAACCTCGAAGTGAGCGTCTACAATCAGTATCACTACTACGAAATGGAGGGTCTGGCTGCCTTCATCGACGGCCTGGCCACCATGGGTGTAAAGACAACGGATTAAAAGGCACGGCAGTGCCTTTTTAATTGCGTTAGAATATAGTTAATGAAGACCTACTGCATAAGCGATATTCACGGACACTATCAGAACTTTCTGGCTTTTTATGAAACGTTGGAAGAGGACGACCTGGTCTATGTCCTGGGCGACGTCATCGATAAAGGAGAAGATCCCATTTCCTGTTTAAGACTGATCATGAATGACAGACGTTTCATAATGATCCTGGGCAACCATGAATACATGATGTGGCAGTACCTTCATTCCCTAAAGAACGATCTGAGCGATAAGGAAGAAAACTACATCCAGTGGATCGAATGGAACAGAGGCTCCGATACCTACAAGCCATATCTGCAGCTTGAAGAAGCGGAACAGAAGAAGATCTATGACTTCATCGAGGACCTGCCTCTTAACGTTCCGGAAGTGACCGTCAATGACAGAAAGTTCTATCTTGTACACTCCCTCCCGGGAAGCGATAAAGAGATAAGGATGGCCGACATCGGTTATAACGATGATCTCATCTACAGCTACGTCTGGGACAGGCAGCTCATCGATGAGTATCTGAAGCCTTTTGAAGATAAGACGGTCATCGCCGGACATACGGTAGTGCAGGAATACTACGGCTACTTCAAATGTGAACCTTACTATTACGGAGACGACATAAGTAAGGCTCCGTATATCGATATCGACGGAGGTCTGGCTTATCAGCTTCCGGGTTCAAGACTCATCGCCTTGTGCCTTGACGACCTTACTTACAGGATGTACTAAAGGAGACTGCATGGGAAAGAAATACTGCAAGTGCTGCGGTGCTGAAGTCAACGATTCCCGGTTCTGTCCGGAATGCGGCACGCCTCTTAACGACGATACACTGACTGATGAAAAGCCGGATATCACTGAACCGGAACCATGCGACGGGCTGAAGATCGCTGAACCGGATGACGATAAACCGAAAAAGAAGATTCCGGTACCGGAAGATGAAGGCTACTCGCTGCTGGTAGACTGCTGCCGGAGAACAGTGGCTACTGTAGGGGGCGACGGTTATGATGAACTGGTCCTTTATCAGAAAGGTGACGATTATCAGATCCATCACTTCTCCAGGTATGAATACATGTCCGATACCATCCATGCGGCTTACAGGACAACCAAGGAATGTGCCGACAAGGTATTCGAGGCCATAAAAAAGGAAAAGCTGGCGAAATACAGGGACTATAAAGGCCGTCCTTTATGTGGCGGAGAAAACATCGTCAAGTTCGTGATAAATGATGAAGTATACAGGATCACGGAAGCGAACCTTCCTTTTGAGAAACACTCTTCCCTGGGGAAGATAAGATCGGTGCTCTCTTCTTTCATTGATGAGAATAATAAAACAGATGCCTGAGCATCTGTTTTTCATTAAACATAAATCAGGTTTCTAGTATTCACCCATGACGATGAGATTGTCGCCTCTTTCAAGTTCGATGATTTCATCAGGATCGAGGCAGAAGAAGCTTTCCTTGTTCTTGTTGACGTAACCCAGCAGCACATAGCCGTTCTGTGACAGCAGGTGTCTGAGGCTTCTTATGCTGTGGGTTCCGGCCAGGCCTGTGGCTCCGGCATTCTTAAGATAGAGCTCGTTGCCTCTGTTGGAAAGCAGTTCCCTGAAGACGGAGATGAGCTCCGGATTCTTGGCGGTCTGGGCAAGAACGAGGGAAGACATGCTGGAGGATACCAGGAAGTCGGTATCGCCCAGGAAGTCCACGAGGTTCTGGCTCTGTTCACGCTGCATCTCGACGGTGATGTTGAAGTCGAGGTCGTTGCTGTTACGGATGTCTCTTAGGTTCAGCAGCAGGAAGATGGTATCCATGTCGGCATCTTCTTCGGCTTTGTCATGATCACTGAGGATCATGATATGCTTTGCCTTCAATGCCAGCTTGGTAAGTCCGCTGACACGGCGAGGATTTTCGGTGCTGTAGTTGATCTTAAGTCCGCGTTTGTCGGCGATCTCCTGCAGTTCCTTCTTTTCGGACTTGTCGACATCGGAGCTGATCAGTGTTACTCGGGTGACGTTTTCCGGCAGTTCTCTTAAGACCGTCGTCAGCGTCTCGTTATGGCCTATCACCAGGGCATCGGTCTTATACTCGCTGTCCCTGAGCTTTAAGGCACTTACGTCGTCTTCTTCAAAGCCATATTCGTCACTCAGTTTATAGGCATCGCTTTCTTCCGAAAAGATCAGTATCCTGTCGCTCTCATCCAGGAGATAATCATCGGCAGGATTGAGGATGCTCTTACCGTCATGGAAGACACCGGCCGGGACCGCTCCTTTCATCCTTAACATCAGTTCGCCATAGGCCATACCCGTTATCTCCGGTATCTCCACGATCCGGAATTCGGCACCTTCGAAGTTGAAGATGTTGCGGAAGGTATCGGCCAGACCGTTCTGGGTACAGGAATGAGCTATCATCTTGGCCAGGATGTCATCGGTCTGCAGGGTGGTTATGTTATGAGCCTTGGCAAGCGTCTGCGGGAAGCTGTGGATGTTTTTGGCGACGATCGCATTGATCTGCTTGTCGTGGATGTCCTTCTTCTGCATCAGCACGACGACGGCCAGGATGGCTTTGACGACTTTCTTATCGTCTCCCGGGGAAATGATGACGGTCTGACAGGTCTCCAGCGAACACTTCTCGATGGAAGCCGGATCGCTGATGTCGACGCTGCGGCAGATCAGTCTGACGTTATCCGGGATGTCGATGTTCTCTTCAAGCTGCTGTTCCATCTCGTCTCTGTCCATGTCTTCGGCGATGACGATGCAGGCCGGTTTGCCTTCGGCTGCCAGGATCAGCTGATTTATCAGTGTGTATTCACCCGGAGTGAATCCCAGTACCACTATATGATCATTTTCGAGAATGGATGAATTACCTTTCTTGAGATCGATGATCTTTTCTTCGATGGCACTGGTGATGATACCGATAAGGACCGAGGTGAACAGCACGCCCGCAATAGCCGTTATGGCCATGATGATGACATAGCCCAGGCTTCCGTCCTCAAACGAAGGCATCCAGGCGTTTATTACCGTTGAGATGCTGTCCCAGAAGACCGATGCCGTTTCTCCTTCTTCATTGAAATGGAAGAGGATGATGATGCCGGCCATCAAAACGGCCCAGATGATACTGACGACTATCAGCATCCTTATGAAGCCCAGCGAGCCCTTGGACATCTTATTATCGAACCAGTAGCTGAAGCGTTCTTTCAGAGAGTAGTTTTTCCTATTATCGTTTTTCATAGCTTGCCTCTTGATATACTTATCTACTTACATATTACTACCTGAGACAGTATTTAGAAAAAATTCAAAATATATATTGACAGGGCATTTACCATGACGGATAATATATTTAGAAAATATTCTAAATAACAGGAGGATACATTAATGAAGAAATACCTGCTTTATACCTTCGTAATATCCTGGGTGATCATGATTGCCATCTGTCTCAACTATGCAAGACTTGGACTGAATCTCACAAGGACACTGATCATGGCGGTAATGTTCATACCGGCTCTGGGAGCTGTCCTTTCCGGCCATTCCTTAAAAGGCCTGGGCTGGAAACCGCAGTTCAAAGGAAAGCTCAGATACTGGCTGATGGCCTGGTTTCTGCCGGGTATCGTAACCGTACTTGGAGCCTTGCTGTTCTTTGCGGTATTCCCTAAGACCTTCGATCTGAGCGGCTCTGCTATGGTAGCTGCCGGGGGTGAAGAAGCGCTGAAGCAGATGGAAGCGGCCGGGATGACTTATAAGGCATACATCCTGATATCCGTAGTCCAGTGCTTTACGATCGCACCGCTTTTGAATACTCTGCCTTCGCTTGGTGAGGAGATAGGCTGGAGAGGTGTCATGTATCCGCAGTTAAAGGAAAAATACGGCACCAGGAAAGGCCTAATCATCGGCGGCATCATCTGGGGCATATGGCACTGGCCGCTGATATTGCTGATAGGCTTTGAATACGGTACGGCATATTTCGGTGCTCCTTTCCTGGGACTGCCGGTATTCTGTCTGATAACGATAGCTCTTGGCATCCTTCATTATTACGTCTATGAGAAAGGCGGATCCATCTGGCTGCCGGCCGTATTACACGGAAGCTTCAATGCCTGGGGCACCATACCGGCAGCCATATTCAATCCGGTCTTTGCGTCTTTAATGATACTGGGACCGGCTCCTGTAGGTATCCTGGCCGCCATACCGATGTTCATTGCAGCCGTGTTATTATTAAGAAAAGAAGGTGATTAGATGAGTTTTGGCGAGACCCTTAAAGCTCTCTCCGATAAGGAAAGAAGAGAGATACTGGAACTGCTCAAGAAAGGCAAGATGTCAGCCGGTGAGATATCTTCCCATTTCGATATGACCAACGCCACTATTTCCTATCACCTGTCGATACTGAAAAAGGCCGGGCTGGTCTTTGAGGAAAAGGAGAAGAACTTCGTCTATTACCAGCTGAATACGACCGTACTGGAAGAAGTCATGTTGTGGATAAAGAGTTTAAAGGAGGAAGATGACAATGGAAAAGATCAGGAAGAATAAGATAGCGATAATCATCAGCTCGCTGCTGATACTGACGCCGATCTGTGTTTCTTTACTGTTTTGGGATAAACTGCCGGATCAGATACCGGTGCACTTCAACATGAACGGTGAGGCCGACAATTACTGGAGCAAGACCGCTGCGCTCTTGGGAATACCGGTCATAATGCTGGCAGTCCATGCGCTGTGCATCTTCGCGACCGTAGCCGATCCGAAGAGGAAGAACATCAGTGATGCCGCTTTCAATATGGTCCTGTTCATCTGTCCGGTAATGTCCATCATTCTAAGTGCCATTGAAGTAAGCTATGGCTTAGGGCGGGAAGTCAGCGTCAACAAGATCGTGATGCTGCTGATGGGCATGATGTTCATCGTCCTGGGCAACTATGTTCCTAAATCAAGAAGGAACTATACCATGGGCATTAAAGTACCTTGGGCCTTGAACAGCGACAACAACTGGAATGCGACCCATCGTTTCGCCGGTATCGTCTATATAGCGATCGGAATCGTATCGCTGATAATGGGCGTCCTGCCGGCAGTCTCCGGAAACATCATGTGGATCTATTTCGTCGTCATGATGATAGTTGCTACGGCTCCGGTCGTCTATTCGTTCATCTACTACATTAAATACGAAAAAGAAGAAGAATAAAAAAGCACAGCTGAAAGCAGTGCTTTTTAAATGTCCGCATCTTAAGGATCAGATTTCTCTGGCATTGGGACAGCGTTCCCTGATGAACTGATATACGAAGTCGAAGTTCTCGTCGTCCACATATACCTGGTTTCTAAGGAACCTGCCGTTCAAGGCAATGATGCCTTTATTCTTATTGGCTCTAATCTTTCTGACGTTCGCAAACGAGGAATACAACGAACCGCCGGAAGCATTCAGAGTCCCGATGCCTCTTAACGTATAGTTCTTCGTTGCCGAACCGGCCATCATGGTCAGGATATCGAGGGCCTTGGCTTTATCGGTCTTTATCTGCGTATGATCTACGCCTTCGTCATCCATTTCAAACAGGACGGTGTATTTGCCGTTATTGGCTTTGGTGACGATGTAGTAGGCAGGGATCGACAAGACCATCAGGATGCCCATGACCAAAGCACACATGCCTATCACCGCAAGATAGGCTTCCGGTCCGTTGCCGCCGATAAGATTTGCCACTAGACCAATGATGGCAATGATGAAAGTAGAGATGCCCAGGACTCTCCACACTTCGAAAAGCAGGGCAAAGGTCTTCAGCATCGGCAGTTCCGCCACCCAGTAATATTTGCCGTCCTTATAAAGCAGGCCGTTTACCGGTTTCTCTTCAGGTTCTTCGCCGATATCGACCAGATCATCATCTTCTTCAAGTTCAAGTGCCACATAGGCTTTTTCCTTATTGCTCATAACTTCACCTTATTACCTAAATTCTATCATTACTATATATAATTAGGAAAAAGGAAGATATTATGAACAATACGATCAGAGAACTCATGGAAAGAAGGTCCGTAAGGGTTTTTGAAGAAAAGGAGATCAGTCCCGAAGACAGGGAAGTCATACTTCTGGCAGCGGTCAATGCGCCATCGGCCGGTAATCAGCAGATGTACCGCATCATCGATGTGACCGACCAGAGCATAAAGGACAGACTGGCGGTGCTTTGTGACAACCAGCCTTTCATTGCGACAGGGAAGATGGTGCTGGTCTTCTGCGGTGATTTCCGCAAATGGTATGATGCTTTTGACAGTGCCGGATTAAGTCCGAGGGAAGTCGGTGTAGGTGATCTGATACTGTCCATCGAAGATTCGATGATCGCCGCCCAGAATGCGGTAACGGCAGCCTGGTCCTTAGGCATCGGTTCCTGCTATATCGGCGACATACTGGAAAACAGGGAAGCCATCAAGGAACTGCTGGAACTGCCTGACTGGGTCTTTCCTTCGACGCTGCTGGTCTTCGGTTATCCGGTCAAGCAGCAGCTGGAAAGGGTAAAACCGAAAAGGGAATCACTGGAATATCTGGTATGTGAGAACACCTATCACAGAAGCAGTGCCGAAGAGCTCTTTGAACTGTTCAGGGATAAACAGAACTTTCCGGATGAAGCGGCATATAAGGCCTGGCTGGAAAGATTCTATAAGGTCAAATACAATTCCGATTTCTCCAAGGAAATGACGAGATCCGTTAACGGATATTTAAAGGAATATAAATAGGTACATATAAGGAGGATGAATATGGAACCGAGAAAAGAGTATTACCAGAAACAGGCACAGGTCATCATTACCAATCTTGAAAGAAGGAACATGGAAGGATACTACTGTACTGACGTCAGGGAAGCCAAGGAAAAGATCGCTGAACTGTTAGGAGAAAGAAAGACCATCGCTTACGGCGGTTCGATGTCCCTGGATGAAAACGGCTTTAAGGATTTCCTGAAGGAAAAGGGTCATGAGATCATCGTCAGGGAAAACTACAAGACACCGGAAGAGGTAAAGGAACTGAAGGCCAGGACCATCAATGCCGATGCGTTCTTTACTTCGACCAACGCCATTACGATGGACGGTGAGCTAATCAATATCGACGGTACCAGCAACCGTATTTCCTATATCGCTTACGGACCTGATGAAGTCTATTTCATCGTCGGCATGAATAAGGTCGCTCCTTCCTTTGAAGAAGGAATGAAAAGAGCCCGCAATGTCGCGGCACCTCTTAATGCCATAAGGCTCAATACGGATACGCCATGTTCAAAGGCCGGGAAGTGCATGAACTGTCTTGATAAGGACACGATCTGCTGCAACTTCCTGATCACGAGATATTCAAGGACCAAAGGCAGGATCAAGGTGATCCTTGTCGGTGAGGAACTTGGTTATTAAAGACCGCAGAAATGCGGTTTTATTCTGCATACGGAAAGCTTTGATGTAAAATTGGAATATCAGGTAAAGCAGATGAAGATGAAAGCCCTGAAAGCAGCCTTCCCTCATACCATACCGGTCATGACCGGTTATCTTTTTCTGGGTATGGCTTACGGCATCTATATGCGGGTATCCGGTTTTCCGTTATGGTATCCCTTACTGACCAGCATCATCATTTTTGGCGGATCACTGGAATTCCTGCTGGTGACGATGCTTATGGCGCCTTTTGCACCCTTGGAAACTTTTGTCATGGCTGTGCTTTTACAGGCCAGGCATCTGTTCTATGGGCTGGCCATGCTGGATAAATACAAAGATCAGGGTAAGAAGAAATGCTATCTTATCTATGCGCTGACTGATGAGACCTTTTCCCTTAACTGTTCTATCGATGCTCCCGAAGAGACCGATAAAGGCTGGTTCATGTTTTTTGTGAGCCTTTTAGATCATTGTTACTGGATAAGCGGAGCTACTCTGGGCGGACTGCTTGGTTCGCTGATCACCTTCGACACCGACGGCATCTCCTTCGTGATGACAGCGATGTTTACGGTCATCTTCCTGGAGCAGCTTTTAAAGGAGAAAAAACACCATAGCTCATTCATCGGTTTTATCAGTTCCCTGATCTGTCTTTATGCTTTCGGTAAAGGAGGCTTCCTGGTCCCGGCAATGCTGATGATCATGATCCTGCTGACCGTATTTCGAAAAGCGATTGAAAAAGGAGAAGGATCATGACCGTGATGCAGCAGCTTATCACCATATTTCTCTGTTCCGCCGCAACGATACTGATGAGGTTTCTGCCTTTTGCGGTCTTTTCTTCCGACAAGAAAACACCGGCATATATCCGTTATCTCGGAAAAGCTCTGCCGGGTGCTGTTTTTGCGATGTTGCTGATCTACTGTCTGAAGGATGTCGACCTGTTGCATGGAAGCCACGGTCTTCCTGAAGCCGTCTCCGTTGCTTTGACGGTATCGTTACATTTATGGAAAAGAAAGACCCTGCTGTCCATAGCAGCAGGAACTCTCTGTTACATGATTTTACTGCATTTCATATTTTAAAAGATACCAGCTGAGCTGATATCTTTTTTTACTCTGCTCTTAAGGCTATTACCGGATCCTGACGGGCAGCCTTCTTGGATGGTATGAAGCCTGCGATCATCGTCAGTATCACGGATATCAGGACAAGTATTCCCGCATACTTTGTCGGTAATACCGCATTGATATTGTAGTTGTTGGTGAGACTGTGGATGAGCCTGTTGATCGGCGGCAGCAGCAGGGCCGTTGTGCCCACTCCCAGCAGTCCTGACAATAAGCCGATGATGAAGGTCTCCGCATTGAAGATGGATGAGATGTTGCGCTTGGAAGCGCCCATCGCTCTCAGGATGCCTATCTCCTTGGTCCTTTCCATTACTGATATCAGCGTAATGACGGCGATCATGATGCTGGAAACGATCAGCGATATGGAGACGAAGGCGATCAGCACATAGGTGACGCTGTCTACGATGGTCTTTACCGAAGACATCAGTATACCGGTTATGTCGGTATAGTTTATCTGTCTTTCTTCCTCGACCATGTCATTATAGCTGTCTAACCACTTAAGGAAATTCTCCTTGCCTTCAAAACTGGAGAAGAAGAAGGATATGGTAGTAGGTTCTTCGATATCCTGATAACCGAGGCTGGTCAGATTGGTGGCAGCCGAAGCGATCTTGTTGTCGGACATCATGGCCGACATGATCCTCTGCAGTTCATCTTCCTTCATGTTGAATTTGAAGGCCTGTGCGAACTTGGAGGAATCGATCTTCATGAGGTCGCCCTTGCTTAAAGGTGAAAGCAGGTCGGCAGTGACTTCACCGATGCCTTTGGCGATAAGCAGGTAGGTGTAATCTTCGGTGGAATTCGTTGCCAGGTTCCTGATAGCGCTTTGCGCTTCGTTTGTGGCCATTCCTTTGGCTATCGCTTCATCGACATCGATCGTATCGAGGTCGCTTCTTTTTACCAGTGAAAGCATGGAGAATATCGGAGAGGATGTATCCGCCAGTTCTCTGGCTTCACTGCAGTACTCATCGAAACAGCTGCGTACGACGGTGACCAGTTCGTCGACCTGCAGGATCTCCTTGGTGATGGCAGCCGATTTGAAGGCTTCCGTGATCATGCTGCTGAAAGTCACATATTCCGTGTATCTGTCTTCATAAACATAGATCTCATTCGGATTCTCAGGGTCGGTGGTTATGCCCTTGACCTTTCTGTATTTGACTATTTCTTCCTCATAATCAGGATCGCTCTCTTCAGGCAAGGCACAGCCGGAGATCAGATTACCGTTAACGGCATAACCCAGCGGGCAGGCATTATCATCTTCAGTGTCCGGTACGAAGAAATTCATATAAGAAGCATAGCTTTCGATGATGCCTTTGGCTGCGGTCGAGAACTGTCTGACCAGCTCCTGATAGACTCCGGTCTCCATATCTTCAAGATCCTTGACGATGTCTTTGGACTTGTCTATGATCTTGCTCTGCATGGCTCCCGCATCGGAGAAGGAAGAAAGATCCGCATTGATGGTGAAAGCTTCCGCAAGCTTCTTCTGATCGATCGAGATCATGTCTTCAAAGTTCATCTGCTCCTGCTGCTCATTATTCATTTCTTCAAAGCTCTTGCCGGAAAAGACGTCGATGTCCCTGTTGTTCAGCTGCTTCTGAACGATGCTGGTATCGGCAGCCTTATCGATGATGAACCGGGTCAGGTCCTTGGTGTAATTGACGCCCGGTGAAAGGAAGGTGGTGGAAGCACCGTCCTTGGCGATGACGATACCGGTGACTTTGAGCTTTATGGCCTCGTCATAGAGTTTCTTCATGTATTCATCATCGGAAGACATGTCCTCATAGATGTTATAGCTCGGATTGTATTTATAACGGTCGGTAGCCAGTATCAGCCTGAGATCTAGGTCCAGCAGATCCTGGTAGGTGAAGCTCAGCATTTCGTTGGTATCCTTGACTTCTTCACCGGAGAGATGTTTCGTAAACATATCCGTCAGTTCCTCAAAATTCCTGAGACCCAGTGAATATACCAGCAGATCGGAAATGCCGTCTCTTTCCGATAAGACGATCAGCAGTTCATCGTATCTTTCCGGAAGTCTGCCGGCCAGCAGTTCATAGTTATCATTTATCATTTGCCTATCATCGCTCATTTCCGTGAAGATACCGAATCCGTAAGAGGCATAAGCGGAAGTCATGACCGAAGACATGGTACCGGAAGTAAAGGAATTGAGTACGGAATTGGGATTGATCTGTACCAGTCTGTCCGTAGCGTCATAGGTATATATGATAGGAGTGACGGCATAGCTGTAGCTGATACCGGTAACGTCATCCTTTATTTCATCATAGTGACCTTCCACGTATTCCTTGAAAGGTTTGAGTTCATTCATGCTGACGGATGCAAACATGCTTGCCAGGTACTTTCTTTCCCTTAAGGTACCGTCAGCAGGTTCTTCATCTCCTCTGTTGGCCATGCCCAGTATCATGGAAGCCATGTCTGTTGATTCTTTGGTTATCGTCAAAGGATAGGAAGAGAGCGTATCTTCCTGTATCTTATCGATGTAGTTCTGAAAGCCCTGAGACAAGGACAGGATCAAAGCGATGCCGATGATGCCTATGGAACCCGCAAAGGCCGTCAGGATGGTCCTGCCTTTCTTGGTGAGCAGATTATTGAATGATAAGGAAAGAGCGGTAAGGAAACCCATGCGGGCCTTGCCGAGTCTTCTGCTTGAAAGACCTTCATTGTCTTCATCCCGCAGATAAGGATTGGAATCACCAACGATCTCGCCGTCCTTGAGTCTTACGATCCTGTTCGCATAGCGGTCAGCCAGCTCCGGATTATGAGTGACCATGACTACCAGTCTGTCTTTGGCCACTTCCTTTAATAAGTCAAGGACCTGGATGGATGTCTTCGTATCAAGAGCACCTGTCGGTTCATCGGCTAAGACGATATCGGGATTATTGACTAAAGCTCTGGCGATGGCAACTCTTTGCATCTGACCGCCGGACATCTGATTGGGTTTCTTGTGAGCCTGGTCCTTCAGTCCCACCGCATCCAAAGCCTCAAGCGCTCTGTTCTTTCTTTCGGACGATGTCAGACCGCCGATAGTAAGCGCCAGTTCGACATTGGAAAGGATGGTCTGATGAGGGATCAGATTGTAGGACTGGAAAACGAAACCGATCGTATGATTACGGTAAGCGTCCCAGTCTCTGTCCTTATAATCTCTGGTCGATATGCCGTTGATGATCAGGTCGCCGCTGTCATATCTGTCCAGGCCGCCGATGATATTCAAAAGCGTCGTCTTACCGGATCCCGAAGGCCCCAGTACGGCAACGAATTCGTTTTTCCTTAAATTAAGGGAAACATTGTCCAGAGCCTTCTGTACAAGGTCACCTGTCTTATATGTTTTGGATATATTCTTTATCTGCAGCATGATTAAATTGTACCACTAAGAACCTTTCCATTAATAATATGGGCATATATCTGACACTCTTTAAGCAATAATGAAAATATTTTCATTCATTGAAAAAAGATGACATTTTTTATTGACACGTTATTTTCATTCAAACTATAATTAACTTATTATTATAAGGAGGACGCTGTTAATGAAAAAGTTGTTAACTGTTTTATTAGCACTACTGATTCTGGTCGGTATGACCGCTTGCTCCGGCAAGAAGGGTGGCGATGACGCTGCTGATGTCGTTATCTTCCAGAATGAAAACGTACGAAAAGCAATGATATATGCAATTGACAGAGACACTCTCGTCAAATCATTGAACGATGGTTCTATCGCAGCCGAAGGCATCATTCCTTGGAAACTGGCTGCCAATCCGGTAAGCGGCGCTGACTTCCGTGAAGATCAGGGCTCACTGGTAGGCTATGATGTCGACAAGGCCAAGGAATACTTTGCGAAGGCCTGTGAAGAACTGGGTAAGGACACTCTTACCATCAACCTGCTGTACGGTACCAACGAAGGTGACTCCGTAATCAAGGCTGCTGAACAGGTAGCATATTATCTTGAAGAAGTCGGCTTCGAAGTAAATCTGGTCGCCAAGCAGAAAAAAGAGAGACTTGCCTTAATGACCGATGGTGACTACGATGTAGCTCTGACCCGTTGGGGTCCTGACTATGCCGATCCTCAGACTTACATGGATCTGTTCGTAAGCACCAATACTTCCAACAACTCCGGCCGATACAACTCTGCCGAATACGATGCCAACGTAGCCGCTGCTGAAGCAACTACCGATATGGCTGAAAGATGGCAGTACTTCCTGGCTGCTGAGAGAAACCTGGTAGCTGATGATGCCGCTGATATCCCTGTATTCCAGGCCGGCGGTGCCATGATCATCAGACCTGGTGTAACCGGTATCCAGTTCCACTCAGCTGCTGTCGATAACTACCGTCATGTTGCCGGTAAGGAAGCTGTTACGCTTGTAACCAACACGGATATCATTTATCTTGATAACCAGGTTGCTACCGATGGTACTTCCTTCATCGCCGATACGATGTTCATGGCCGGTCTGACCGAGCTTGAAGAAGGCGGCAACTGGAAACTCGATCTGGCTGAAAGCTATGAAGTAAATGACGATGCTACAGTATACACCTTCAAGATCAGAGACGATGCTTACTGGGTAACCAAAGACGGTGACGTCTATGCTCCGGTAACTGCTTATGACTTTGAATTTGCCTGGAACAGACTGGTATCTGAAGAGCTGGCTTCCGAATACGGATGGTGGCTGGATACCATGTCAGTAGAGAGCTGGAAGGCTGTCGACGACAAGACCTTCGAAGTAACGCTGACTGCACCTTCAGGCATCTTCATGGGCTGTCTGGCATTCCCAAGCACATTCCCGATCAATGAAGAATTCCTGACTGCCCAGGGCGATCAGTATGCAACCAGTGCTGACACCGTACTGGCCTGCGGACCGTTCATTCTCGATTCCTGGACTCCTGGTTATTCTTATGAATTCAAGAAGAATGACATGTACTATTTCGCTTCTGACTATGTAGCCGACGGTGGTGCTGATAAGGTCGTCTTCAGAGTACTGGAAGATACTCAGACTGCCTTAATGGAATATGAAGCCGGCAATATCGATACTGTAATCCTTTCCGGTGAACAGGTCGATGCCAACAAGAATGTCGACGGCTATGTTGACCGTCTGCAGGGCTATCTGTTCTACTTATCAGTTAATATCAACCATTACGGTGAATAAGACTAAGTAAGAAAAGATTATTTTACCGGAGCGATTGTAACTGATCGCTCCGGTTTTATACATTTAGGGAAGGGGGAAAGCATGAGAAAATATATCATAAAAAGAGTACTGATATCCTTAGCTACGCTTTTTGTTATTTTGCTGGTGCTGTTTATACTTATGGACCTCATGCCTGGTACACCGTTCAACGATGAAAAGCTTACGGAAGCACAGAAGACACTGCTGTATGCCAAGTACGGTCTGGACAGACCGCTGCTTACGCGTTTCTTCCTGTATGCCAAAAACATGCTGAAAGGTGACCTGGGGGTCTCATATGCGATCAATAAAAACTTTGCTGTTAGTGACATGGTAAAGGACCGTCTGGGAATATCCATTGCGGTAGGCGGCATGGCCATGCTGATCGGAACGGTTTTCGGACTGATCCTTGGCATCCTGGCTGCGCTCAACCACAATTCCTGGATCGATAATCTGTGTTCTGCCATTTCAGTAATAGGTGTCAGCGTACCGTCCTATGTCTGTGCACTTTTATTGTGTTATTTCATTGCCTACAGGCTGGGCTGGCTGCCGATACTATATAACGTCGAACAGCCGTTCATTTCGCTTATTCTGCCGGCGATAGCCTTAAGCGTGTCGCCTACGGCCAATATCGCCCGTTTCACCAGAAGTGAGATGATCGACGTCCTCAACTCGGACTATATCCTCCTGGTACAGTCCAAGGGCGTCAGGAACTGGAAGATGATCATCACGCACGTGCTCAGGAATGCACTCATTCCGGTAATCACCGTCATGGGTCCGATCCTGGTAAACCTGCTTACCGGTTCCAGTGTCATCGAGAAGATCTTCGGTATCCCGGGCATCGGCCGACTGATGATAACGGCCATTCAGGAAAACGACTACAACGTCACCATCGCCTGCGCCTTCGTCTATTCGGTAATGTACATCGTGATGATGCTGTTCGTGGATATCCTTTACGGAATCATCGACCCGCGTATCCGTATCACAAAGGAGGAGAAGTAAGATGTCAATGTATGATCATGAGTTTCAGTCTAACGACTTCGAATTTGCGCATGCGGCCGGCGAAAAGCTGATCGACCGTAACTATTCGGCAACTTCCTATGCCAAGGACGTCTGGAACAACTTCAAGAAGAATAAAGGTGCCCTGGTAGGAGCCGTAATAATCCTCATCATCGTCATCATGGCCCTTATCGGTCCGAGTATGAACGAGTTTACCTATAAGCAGATCCACGGCGGACAGGAATGTCTGGTACCGCGTATTCCGGGCCTGGAAAAGCTCGGCATAGCCGAC
Organism: Erysipelotrichaceae bacterium; assembly: GCA_017431825.1. Classification (GTDB taxonomy): domain Bacteria; phylum Bacillota_I; class Bacilli_A; order Erysipelotrichales; family Erysipelotrichaceae; genus Colivicinus. Next base: position 82,965 of record JAFRKI010000016.1, read on the forward strand.
GGCTGGCATAACGGCGTCGACCAGTATGCGGAAAAGGGCGCCAAGGACGTTTACTACTGGTTCGGATCCGATACACAGGGACGTGATATCTGGACCCGTGTCTGGTCAGGAACCAGAGTATCGCTGATCATTGCCTTGGCGGCCGTTCTGGTCGATATCGTAATAGGCATGGTCTATGGTCTGGTGTCGGGCTATTTCGGAGGCATGGTGGACAGCGTCATGCAGAGGTTCGCCGAGATCCTGAACGGCATACCGACTCTGGTCATCGTTACCCTTTTGGGTATGGTCTTACCGGCCGGCATCACTTCCATCATCTTCGCATTGATGCTGACGGGCTGGATAGGCATGGAAAGGATAGCCCGTGCCCAGGTCCTTAAAGTAAAGGAGCAGGAATTCGTCCTGGCATCAAGGACGCTTGGTGCCTCCAAGTTCCGTCTTATATTTTCCGAGATCCTGCCTAATATCCTGGGTCAGGTCATCGTAACGAGTATGTTCTCGATCCCGAATGCCATATTCCTTGAGGCATACTTATCATTCTTAGGGTTAGGTGTTCCAGCTCCTATGGCATCGCTTGGTTCACTGGTATCTGACGGATACAAGTCTATGACGACCTTCCCTCATATACTTATCATCCCGGTCGTAGTCATGGCTGTCCTGATGCTGTGCTTCAACCTGTTTGCCGATGGTCTGAGGGATGCCTTTGACCCTAAGATGCTGAACAAGTAAGGAGGTATTAAGATGACAGTTAAAAGAAATCAGAACGACAGAGTCTTATACATACGTGATCTTAACATCTCATTCAAGACCGCCTATGGCACCGTAAGAGCCATCAGAGGCGTCAGGCTGGACCTGTTTAAGGGCGAGACCATTGCGATAGTCGGTGAATCGGGTTCAGGCAAATCCGTTACCGTCAAGACGATAATGGGCATCTTAGACTCCAACGGAGTCATCGATTCCGGTCAGATCATCTACCGCTATAAGGACGAAGAAGGCAATCAGCAGGAGGTCGATCTGGTCAAGATGAGCCAGAAAGACATCAGGTACAAATTCTGCGGCAAGCACATCGCCATGGTCTTTCAGGATCCGATGACTTCCCTCGATCCGACCATGACGGTAGGCAAGCAGATCATGGAACCGATGAGAGAACACTACAAGATATCCAGAGAAGAGGCTAAGCAAAGGGCCATGGATCTTCTGGAAGAAGTAGGCATCGACAATCCCGATAAAAGATTCAAACAGTATCCGCATGAATTATCCGGAGGCATGAGACAGAGGGTGGTCATCGCCATCGCCCTGGCCTGCGATCCGGACGTGCTGATCTGTGATGAACCGACGACGGCTCTGGACGTTACCATCCAGGCCAAGATCCTTGAACTGATCAAGGACATTCAGAACAAGAAAGGCATATCGGTCATCTACATCACCCATGACCTGGGCGTAGTTGCCAAGGTCGCGGACTATGTGGCCGTCATGTATGCCGGAAGAATAGTGGAAAAAGGCAAGATCAACGAAGTCTTCTATGATCCTCGTCATCCGTATACCTGGGGATTATTGTCATCCATGCCGGATACGGATACCAATTCAAGGAGGCTCTTCGCCATTCCGGGCTCTCCTCCTAACCTGATGGAAAGAGTGGAAGGCGATGCCTTTGCGGTAAGGAATCCGTATGCGCTCAATATCGACTTCGTTGAGGAGCCGCCGCAGTATGACGTAGGCGGACAGCACCGTGTTGCCTCATGGCTCTCAGATCCGAGAGCACCTAAGGTGGAACTGCCGGTGGAACTGGTTGAAAAACTGGAAAAGATGAAGAAGGAGGCTGATATAAATGACTGAGACAAGACAACCTCTGCTTCATGTGGAAAACCTGAAACAGCACTTCAAGATCTCAAGAAAGTTCACGACCAAGGCCGTTGACGGAATAAGCTTCGACATATATGAAGGTGAAACGTACGGTCTGGTAGGTGAATCAGGGTCGGGCAAGTCGACAACCGGAAGGGCTCTGATCAGGCTCTATGATCCGACTGACGGCAAGATCATCTTCGACGGTCATGACATCTCCGGCAAGCTTTCCAAGGAAGATGAAAGATTCCTCAGGACCAACATGCAGATGATATTCCAGGACCCGATGGCCTGTCTTAACCCGAGAAGAAAGGTATCACAGATCATCGCCGAAGGACTGGAGATACATCATATCTGCAAGTCCAAGGAAGAAGTCGAAGAAAGAGTCAACAACATCCTCGACAAGGTCGGATTATCCAAGGAACAGGGAACCAGATTCCCGCATCAGTTCTCCGGCGGCCAGAGACAGAGAGTCGGCATCGCCAGAGCACTGGTCATGAATCCGAAGCTCGTCATTGCCGATGAATGCATCTCAGCTCTTGACGTATCCATTCAGGCTCAGGTCGTCAATATGATGAAGGACCTGCAGGATGAACTGGGTACCACCTATCTCTTCATTGCCCACGACCTTTCAATGGTCAAGTACATCTCCGACAGGATCGGTGTCATGCACTTAGGACATATCGTGGAGACCGGTACGACCGATGAGATCTTCGAGAATCCGATCCATCCTTATACCAAGTCGCTGTTAAGCGCCATCCCTCATCCTAATCCGGTAGTGGAGAAGAAGAGAGTGGCCATCAGCTACGATAAGGACAAGGAAGGCGTCGATTATACCAAGGGAACCCAGCACTGGCTCAGCGATACGCACTATGTGCTGGCTACCGATGAAGAGTTCGAAAAGTGGAACAATAACTGATCAGAAAACATCAGAAGCGATTCTGATGTTTTTTATGAAACCGGACACGGATAATAAAGTATCATAATGGTAATGAAAAAGACCGATCTTAAGTATATAGATCATCTGGGAATCGACCGGGTACTGGAAAGAAGAAGCGGCAGGATCATTGAAGAAGATGACGATGTTCTGTTTGCCCGTGATGATATCAGCGGAGCTTATTTCCTGATCTGCAACGATCTGAAGAAGTCAAGGGACATAATTTCAAAACATCAGGACATCAGGCTGCTGATGACGTCAGATATCGGCGTCGGCAGAGTCCTTTTCGAAGAATTTGGCTTTAAGGAAAAACTCGAGTGTTACCAGGCAGCCTATTACGGTGAGCCCCCGGAAGATGAAGGAATATTGCGCTTCTGTTATGCGGATAAGGAAGACCTGAAAACGGTAACTGACGCATATCACATGATCTCGGCTGAAGAAATGAAAAAGGTCATCGAAAGAAAGTGCCTGCTTCTGGGCTTCAAAGACGAAACGCCAGTAGGCTTTATCGGTGAGCATCTAGAAGGCAGCATGGGCCTGCTTTATGTCTTCCCTGAGTACCGGAGAAAGAGCTACGCCTATGAACTGGAGAAAGCCTTTATCGCACTTACCATGAAAAGAGGCCTTATTCCTTTCGGACAGATCGAAAAGGACAATGAAGCGTCCCTGAAGCTGCAGGAAAAGCTGGGGATGACGGTATCGGAAGATCTGATCTGCTGGATGTGGAAATGACTCAGACAATAAAAAACAGATATCTCATCGATATCTGTTTTTTCTGACCTTGTCAGTATCCGTTTCGTTATATGCGAGTCTATGCCGAAACGCTGTTTACCGGTTCATCATCTTCCTTTCTTCTTCTGGTGATGATGACCAGGAGAACACCCGCAAGGAATAATCCTATCATCAGCAGTGTCCATTTATCGGTCATGGCCATCTGCAGATTCATGTTTTCGGTGTTCAGGAATACATAGAGCGATAACGGTGCCGGGATCACTGAGAGGATCCTGCCGGAGTTGAATCTGTGTTCCTTATTGAAGACAGCCTTGATCAGGGAACCGATCATTACCAGGATGGTAGCGATCAGAGCCAGAAGGTTGATCAGAGCCCAGCTGCTTTCTTCGATCACAGGTGCAGCTAACGGAGTATCATCTTCGGCGATGATCACAGGCTTGCTGTGGAGACGGTCGCCTCTTTCAGGCTCAGCCTTGATAGTCTCTTCGATAACTGCAGGGACAGTCTTGTTTTCTTCAGTCTTGACTTCGTCGTTTACGATCGCCGGAACGATATCTTCCTTTTCTTCGATCTCAAGAAGATCCATCTTTTCCAGCTTCTCAGGCTCGGTCGGCAGTTCCTTATATTCAGGAGTGTACTTTTCGACTTTCTGAGGTTCTGCACCTAAGCGGTAGAAATCGTAAGTGTAGAGGCTGAAGACATCGGCTGCTTCTCTTCTGTCGGTCGTACCGTAAGCGTAGGATACGTTCTGGGCAACGCCCTTGTACCAGTCGCTGTAGGAATAAGCCGCATTGGAAGTGAAGACGGTACCTGATGGCATCCAGTAGCCGTTGGTGTAGCCTTCGAACCACTTGTAGAAGGCAGCGCTCTTGTAACCCATGGATTCAGCTTCGCTGATGACGGTCACGTAGTCGTTCTGATCTACTTCGATGGCTTCCCATTCAGCCAGGGCCAGATGATTCTGGATGTTGTCGTCATCTTCCAGATCGCTGAGTTCGTTGATCGAGAAGGTGGAATGGTCGGCATCTTCAGCATAGAAGATGTGAACATTGATGATCCTGACTGTCTGTCCGGACTTTTCTTCAGCTTCTTCGACCTTGATGGTCTTGGCTTCAGATGCTTCAGTCGTTACTGTCCAGTCAGTAGGCAGATCTTCCGGATCGTCGGTCCTGGTCTCGGTGATGCCCTTTTCCTCATGCTTGTCGATCTTCTGCTGAGTCGGTGCATAGGCTTCCAGCTGAGCTTCGTTTTCGGCGACCTTTTCGTCTTCGGCTTCGTTGTGAGCCATTGCCGCTTCCAGTTCTTCCTGGTAAGTGATCTCCAGCTGTTCGTTGTAGGCATCAACTTCTTCGTTGTACTTTTCGATAAGTTCGTTTGCTTCTTCAGCAGTCATACCTTCAGTATCAGGCATTTCCGGCATCTCGTCTGCATAGACATTGCAGATGCCGCAGCTGAGCGTAAGATAGAGTGTAGTAAGAATAATAAGCAGTTTTTTCATTTTCGTTCTCCTTAAACCTTCGGTTGTATCTCGCTTTACAACTCCATCTTATAGGAAGCCCCTTATAAGGATTAGTCTAAAAACGGCTTATAAAAAGGTAATTTTAAAAAAAGCAGTTTTCCGGGTTTTCAGACAGTTTTCGGCGTTTATTGGTGGCTAAATGCCGTCCATTAATCATAGAATATATATGAGGAAACTATTATGATGCATAAAGTCACTATCAATAATGACAACCGGCTCTACGGTCTTGACAAAGATCTTTTTGAGGAAGGCGAAAGAGTGGAGTTCAGAGTGATGTTTGCGACCGACACCGATTACCGTGTCACGTCCGAGCAGGTAAAGGTAACGCTTGACAGAGTGGAAAAAGGCTATGAAGGAGTCTACTGTTTCATCATGCCGGATGAGGATGTGCAGGTATCCGTATCATCACGCAACTCGATGATGAAGCTGGGTCATGAACATCTGCCCGGAAAGGATAAGGAACATCCCGCAGACAGAAAGCCGGGTACGGTCATCTGTCCGGAATGCGGTGCTGAAGTTGAAGAAGGAATGAAGTTCTGTCATAACTGCGGTTATAAACTGTATTAGGAGAGACATATGACACAATACGAAAGAATGCTGAAGGGTCTGCTCTATGATCCTGCAGATGAAGAGATAATGAAGGAACAGGTCCCTTATCAGGACAGGCTGTGGGCTTTCAATCAGCTCAAGCCTTCTGACGTGAAGGAAAAGGAAGAGTATATGAAGGAAGTTTTTGCGGAATGCGGTGAAGGCTGTTATATCGAAATGCCATTTCATGCGAACTGGGGTGGGCATCACATCCATTTCGGAAACCATATCTATGCCAATTCCAATCTGACGGTAGTCGATGACGGTCATCTCTATGTGGGCGACAGGGTAATGTTCGGACCTAACGTTACGATAGCTACGGCCGGCCATCCGATCAATGCGGAGCTCAGAAGAAGGAATCTGCAGTTCAATAAGGATGTATATATCGGCGAGAATGCCTGGATCGGCGCGGGAGTAATGATCATGCCCGGTGTCCGTATCGGAAACAACGCCGTTATCGGAGCCGGCAGTGTCGTAACTAAAGACATACCTGACAACGTGATCGCCGTAGGCAATCCCTGCAGGGAATTAAGAGAAGTCGGTGAAAGAGATGATGAATACTTCTATAAGGATGAAAAGATAGACTGGAAGAATCTGAACAGCTTATGAAAAACAGTAACCGTAAAATAATAACCAAGCTTATGCTGAAGCTCTTGCCGATACAGATACTGCTGGCGGGCATCGGAGCCATCAACGGTATCGTATCGAGCCTTTTTGCGTCCAACTTCATCGGTCAGGATGCCATGAGTGCCGTAGGTCTTTACTCTCCGGTAAACATGTTCATCAGTGCCGTCAGCACCATGCTGGTGGGAGGAGCCACCATCATCTGCGGCAGATACATCGGTCAGAACGAACTGGACAAGACCAGAAGGGTATTCTCCCTGGATATTGCGATAAGCTTACTGGTGGCTGTCTTGTTTACGGTCATCATGCTGGCTATCGGAGTTTTCGATCTCAGTTTCATCTTCACCAAGGACACTGCTCTGCAGCAGATACTGAACGTTTATCTCATCGGTCAGGCCATCGGTATCCTGCCGCTGATACTGGGTAATCAGCTTTCAGCCTTCCTTTCTCTTGAAAACAGAACGAGACTGACGATGATCGCTTCCATCGTCTATATCCTGGCGAATCTGGCGCTGGATTATATCTTTATCCAGAAACTGGCCATGGGAGCTCTGGGGCTGGCTTTGGCATCATCGATCGGCTTATGGATATTCTTCATCATCCAGGCCACTTATTTCTTTACAAAGAAGGCCACGTTCCGTTTCGCCTTGGGCGACGTTGCCTGGAACGAGAGCGGTGAAGTCGTGAAGATCGGCATACCGGGAGCTGCCAGTTATGGCTATCAGTCCTTAAGAGGAGTGATCGTTAATTCTCTGATACTTAAATATGTGGGTAGCGTAGGCATCTCGGCCTTTACGGCAGCCAATTCCCTGATGGGTCTGTTCTGGGCCGTGCCGGGAGGCATGTTGGCAGTATCGAGGATGATGATCTCCATAAGCGTCGGTGAAGAAGACAGACAGACGCTGGCAGACGTCATGAGAGTCATGATGTACTGCTTCATACCTCTGATGTCCGTAATATGTTTAGGCATCATCCTTATGGCCCATCCGTTCACCCGTCTTTATTACCGGGATATGAGCGATGCCGTATACATGCTGACGGTCTGGGGCTTCAGGATCCTGCCGATATGCATGCCTTTAAGCATCATCTACATGCATTTCAGCTGCTACGGTCAGGCTTCAAATAAAAACATTCTGGTCCATGTGCTGGCCTTACTGGACGGTGTGGTCTGCGTTGCCGGATTCACGGCTTTACTGATATCGTTCCTTGGTATGAACAGCGTCTATATCGCCAATGTCCTCAATGGTGTGGTGACTACGATCGTGATAGTAGGTTATGCCATCATTAAAAACAAGCGTATCCCTCGGAACATGGAAGAACTGATGGTGATCCCGGAAGACTTCGGTGTCGGTGAAGAGGACCGTATCGATATCTCCGTAAACAGCATTGAAGAGGTAATGGATGTTTCCAGGAAGGTCCAGGACTTCTGTCTGGAAAAGGGGATCGATAATAAACGTTCCTATTATGCAGGTCTCTGCATGGAAGAAATGGCCGGAAACATCGTCGATCACGGTTTCACCAAGGATAATAAGAAGCATTCGATAGACATCCGCGTTGTCTACAAGGATGATGACGTCATCCTCAGGATCAAGGACGACTGCGTTCATTTCGATCCGGCTGAAAGAGCCGGCATCATCGATCCTGACGATATGACCAGAAACATCGGCATCAGGCTGGTGTATAAGCTCGCAAAGGACGTCAACTACCAGAATATCCTCGGACTTAACGTTCTGACGATGAGGATCTGACATGAATATCCCTTTACTGCTGTGTGCTTTATTCTACGGTCTCCTGTGCATCTTTTCCATCGTTACCGGTCTCATATACATGAACGGCAGGAAGGAACTCAATCCGCTGGAACTGCCGGATAAGTTCGTAGCTAAGCTGAACGATGAAGAAAAACTCAAAAGCTTCACGGTGAGGATGGGTCTGGTGACCTTTATCGTAGGCATCGTACAGGGCATAACGGCCTATGCGCTATTTAAAAAAGGCAGTCCTTTATTCTATTGGATAGCCCTGGGCTTCACGCTGTTCTCCGTTGCTTCGGTGCTGTTCAAGCTCAAAGGCAAGATCAATGCCTTTCCTTTACTGAAGCTGACTGCCTATCTGGCCATACTGGCGGTACTGCTGTTAAGGAGCAGCAGAGTCCTGTTCTTCTAAAGACAAATAACATACCTAAAGCAGGCGGCACTTAAAAAGCGCCGTTTTTATTTGACAAGCCTGTATTACTGTGTTAATGTATTAATGTATTAATACAAAAAGAAAGGATCAGATATGCCAAGAGTATTTTCGGAAAACGTTCCTATCTATCTCCAGCTGATCGAAATGCTGAAAGTCTCGATCGTCACCGGGGAATACAAGGCAGACGACAAGCTGCCTCCGGTAAGGGAACTGGCTCTTCGATACGGAGTCAATCCCAATACGGTCCAGAGAGCTTACAGCGAACTGGAAAGAGAAGGGATCGTTCAAAGCGAGCGGACGTCAGGCCGGTATATAAACATTGATGCCCAGAAGATAAACGAACTCAAGAAAGGGATCAGTGAAGAGTATATCCGGGAACTGTTCGAACGTCTGAGACAGATAGGTCTCAGCGGCAAAGAGATAAAGAACTTAGTCAATAAGTGGGAGGAAAACAAATAATGGAAACATTGGTTTGTGAAGGATTATCAAAAAGCTATGGATCTAAACTGGCTTTAAACAGGATCGACCTGAGACTTGAAGAAGGAAGGATAGTAGGCCTGCTGGGTCCTAACGGCTCCGGCAAGACTACGCTGATAAAGCTTGCTTCAAGACTGCTGGTACCGAGTGAAGGAAGGATCACCATCTGCGGTGAAGAACCGTCAGAGATAACGAAGGCACTGATATCATATCTGCCTGACCGTAATTTCCTGCCGGACTGGATGAACAGCGAAGAACTGCTGCAGATGTACGGCGACTTTTTCGGTGATTTCGATGAAGTGAAGGCGTTAGAGATGCTGAACAACCTTAATATCGACATGAAGATGCCGATCAAGAAGATGTCCAAGGGCACCAGAGACAAGGTACAGCTGATACTGACCATGTCCAGGCATGCCAAACTGTATCTGCTTGATGAGCCTATCGCCGGTGTCGATCCGGCATCAAGGGATTACATCCTCAACACCATCATCAACAACTATGATGAAGAAGCTACTGTTCTTATCAGTACCCATCTGATATCGGATGTCGAAAGCGTACTGGATGAAGCCATCTTCCTTAAGGAAGGTGAGATCTTCCTGCATAAGAACAGCGATGAACTGAGAGAAGAAACAGGCAAGAGTATCGATGAATACTTCCGGGAGGTTTTCAGATGTTAGGTAAATTAGTCAAATATGATTTCAAAGCCATGTCCAAGATCATGTTTCCGATCTTCATGGTCATGCTGGGGCTGTCGCTGGTACTGGGCCTGATGCTCAAACTGAGACTGGATAACGGCTGGGTATTCGGATTTATCGCAACAGCTTTTATCGTTGCAATGATCGGATCGGGCATTGCTTCGATCATCTGCATTTCCAACAGATTCAATCAGGGTCTTTTGAAGAATGAGGGTTATCTGTCTTTTGCTTTACCGGTAAAGACCGGTACACACATCATTGCCAAGCTCTTAAACGGTGTCATCTGGTCGGTATTTGAAGGACTGGCCGTTCTGGCAAGTATCTGCATCGTCGGCATGATCGCCGCCAATTCAAAAGAACTTCTGGAAGCATACAGGTTTATTCTGAAGATGTTCGGACTTATGGATAAAGACGTTATCATCGGTCTCCTGCATGCCGTATCGCTGTCCACTCTGGAACTGATCGCCGGTGTCTGTCTAATCTATGCGGCTTATGCGATCGCCCATCTGTTTGAAAAGCACAAGTCACTGGTCATGGCTGGGGTGATCCTGCTGTTCATCGTCCTGAGAACGATGCTGACGACCAATGTGATCTTCTCAGATGCATTCGGTATCAGGCCTGAGATCTGGCTGTGGTATCTGCAGTCGCTCATCCCGATCGCCGTCTATACATTCATAACCTGGTTCATACTGGATAAGCGGCTGAATCTGGAATAATGAGAAAAGCATTAAAGACCATAGTGCTGCTGCTGATCCTGAGCGTACTGGTGTGTCTGGCAACGGTGCTGGGACAAGGCTGGTTCCGTTTCCAAAGGGAGATCGAAAATATGCCTCTAAGCACGGCAGTAGCTCAGTATACGGATAAGGATGACTATGTGGTTTTTGAAGATATCGATGATGACTTCGTCAAGGCCGTCATCTCCGTTGAAGACAAGCGTTTCTTCGACCGGCAGGGTTATGATTTCGTAGCTCTTATCAGAGCTTTCTACAATAACTTCCGGGCCGGAAGAGTGGTTGAAGGAGGATCGACCATTACCGAACAGATAGCCAAGAACCTGTATCTGGGCGGCTATGTCAACGGCATCGAAGAAAAGACGGCGGAGATCTTCATCATGCTGGATCTGGAGAAGGAGTATTCCAAGGAAGACCTCTTCGCTCTTTATGCCAACATGAACTACTACGGAGACGGATACTGGGGCATAAGGGATGCTGCCAAAGGCTATTATGCTGCCGATGCCGGCGATCTGACTCTGGCAGAAGCAGCCATCCTGGCAGGCATACCCAATGCGCCATCTATCCTTCAGCTGTCGACCGGATATGATCTGGCCAAGGAAAGACAGGCCTGGGTACTTCAGACCATGGTGAATAACGGTTACATAAGCGAGGACGACATGGAGACGGCGCTGCTGGAAGATGTCAGGCCCGTAAGCTGATAAAGAAGCTCTCAGATGACTGAGAGCTTTTGTTCTGGATGAATGATGAATGGTATAATTATCAAAACATCATATAAAGAGGTGACACTATGCACTATGAATTTGATGAAATAATCGACCGTAAACATGACCCTTATTCCTTTTCCTTCAAGTGGCAGAAACCTGACTATGTCTGTAAGCAGGTAGGCGTCAGCGAACTTAGGGATGATGTGATCTGCCTGGAAACGGCAGACATGGATTTCCGCGTAGCTCCCGAGATCATTGAAGATCTGAAGAAGCTTACGGAGCACGGCATCTTCGGCTATTCTTCCATGCCTGATGCCTACAAGGAAGCTGTCGTAAACTGGTACGGGAAAAGACAGGGCTGGGATTTCAAAAAGGACGACATCTACTATTTCCCGGGTACTCATGAAGCTATAGCTCAGCTGGTAAGGCTTTACACGAAGCAGGGTGAAGGCGTCATCGTTCTGGTACCGTGTTACGGATATCACGGCGACGTTGAAGACAACGGCCGTAAATACGTCCAGGTAAGGATGATCAATGACGGCAACGAGTACTTTACCATCGATTACGATGCGTTGGAGAAAGCCTGTGCCGATCCGAACAATACCATGATCATCATGTGCCATCCGCATAACCCGACCGGCAGAGTGTTCACTCATGAAGAGCTCAATAAGGTCGCGGATATCTGCAGGAGACATGATGTCCTGATCGTTTCCGACGAAGTCCATTCCGATATCCTCCGCCAGGGACAGGGATTCGAGCCGATGATGAAGGCCTGCGGCCCTAAAGGGCTGATAGCCTGCACGGCCGTCAATAAGACCTTCAATCTGGCCGGGCTGGCCATGACCAATGTGATCATCTGTGATGAGGATCTCAAGTTAAAGGAAGTAGGCATGTATTCGATGCCGACACCTTTCGGTATCCAGGCTGTCATATCCGCCTATACCAGAGGCGAGCCATGGGTAGATGCCCTGAATGAATATGTCGACAGGAATATCGATGACTGTCTTGAATATATCCATAAGAATCTCCCTAAGGCCAAGGTGATCAGACCGGAAGGCGGTTACTCCATCAATATCGATTTCTCCGGATACGGATTAAGTGATAAGGAAGTAGCCGAAAAGATCTACGGCAAGGCCGGCGTCATCCTGAATTCCGGACTCTTCTTCGATGACTGGAGAGGTCTGCAGGTCCACAGAGCCTGCCTGTCATCACCGCATTCGATGTGTCTGGAGGCCTTTGAAAGAATAGCGAAAGAATTCGAAAATATATGATCATGAATAGAGATGTGCTGTCAGGCACATCTTTCTTTTATGTATAATTGAGATATATGGTCAGATTCGATACCAGAGACAGAAAGCCGAAGATCTATGACATAGCTGTACTCACGGCTGCCGTTTTTGCGTTTTTAGGGATCCTGGTAATGAGGGGGTCGTATGAACATGTTCACCTCATCAGCTGCATACTGATAGCTTATCTGGCTGCAGTCATCGTACTGCTTATTAGAGCTTTCATAAGACAACTCAGGTATAATCCTTATTCATACAATACCATTTACTATATCGGCTTTGCGATATTCGTGCTGTTCCTGCTGCTGACGCAGATCATCCTGGCAGTACGTCTGTCTTCATATACGTCGGAGACGCTTCTTTATAACATCACCGGTACCTTACTGGCTTCAGCCAGGAACTACATGATCATGACTTCGCCTTTCGTGCTGGTCTTTTCAATAGGTCTGTGCATATCCAACGTGTCGCTGATCAGACATGAAGACTTCCGTTTCGTGAATATACTGGGTATCATCCTGTCGGTACTGTTGGTAGGCGGGATAGCCTTTATCTGGACTTTTGATTTCTATGCCAGCGGCAGCCTTAAAGAGATCATGATCCATGAACTGTGGACCAGCCTCTTTGCGGCCGTTTACCTCTATTTTGAATGCATGCTGATAGGAGTAATAATATCCCATGTCATCGTGTGCAGATATGAACCCGACCATGACAAGGACTTCATGATAATCCTGGGCTGTGCCATCAGAAAGGACGGCACACCTTCGCCTATCCTTAAAGGAAGGATAGACAGAGCTCTGGACTTCTATCATAAACAGAAGGATGATACCGGCAGGGAACTGACCTTCGTTACTTCCGGCGGTCAGGGTCCTGATGAAGTGATATCGGAAAGCAGGTCCATGAAGAATTATCTTATGGATAAAGGAATAAAAGAGGAACAGATCGTCATGGAGGACAGATCGACTTCCACTTATGAGAATATGAAGTTCTCCAAGGAAAAGATCGAAGCGATCGATCCCGAGGGAAAGATCGCTTTCTCGACGACCAACTTCCATGTCTTCAGGAGCGGCCTTCTGGCCAGAAGAGTGAAGATGAAGGCTCAGGGCATCGGTGCCGATACGAAATGGTATTTCTGGCCTAATGCCGCCGTCAGGGAGTTCGTGGGGCTCTTGACTGCTCATCGCCTGAAACAGGCCGTCATCCTCACTGTGATGATCGCTGTTTACATCCTGCTGGTATCCCTGCATTACAGTTATTAAGGAGATCGAATATGATAGAGATTATTGCCCTGATCATCAGCTTCTTACCGCCGGTCATTCTGTATTTCTGGCTGCGCGGACTGAAAAAGGAAGATCCCGAATATAAGAAAAACTGCCGTAAACTGCTTATTGGCGGTGTCCTGTGCACGGGTCTTGTGGTCCTTTTCTCATTGACGATGAACATCCTCTGGAACGTTGCCGGCTTCGACAGATTCGGAGCTCTGGCCAAAGCGGCCTTCAGCGATTTCATTCTGGCGTCCATGTCCGAAGAACTTATGAAATTCTTTATTGCGAGGAAGACCATCAGAAAGAAGATCAGCGAAGTCAGCTACAGTGACTGCATCGCTTTCGTAGCCATCGTCGGCATCGGCTTCGGTCTGGCGGAATCGCTGGTATACTTCTTCTCTACCAACTGGATACAGATCCTGGTAAGAGGCCTGTTCATCATGCACGCATCCTTCGGCATGCTGATGGGCCACTTTATCGCAAGAAATCTTCAGACCGGCAGGAGATCCTATATGGCAGCCGCCATCATCCTGCCTTGGTTCCTGCATGGCATGTATGACTTCTCCCTTGCGGATGAATTCGGTGCCCTTAACGACAACCTCGTATTCGTGCCTTTCATCATCCTGCTGATTACCGTCATCATCGGCATCAGGTCGGTGCTGAAACTGCGTAAGGCCAAAAAGAATAATGAACTTTATGAACCGTTGGTGCAGGAGATCAAATGAACGAAGTAAAACAGGCGACCATTTACGTCGGTCTTAATGACAGTGAGACCAAGGAACAGAAATATGACCTCAAAAGATACGTGGACGTCCTTAAGGATGTCTGCAAGGCCTACAATACGGCTTTTTCGCTGTATCTGGCCAACGGCGGCTATTTCCATGACGACGGCACATACGTTGACGAGAATACCCTGGTGGTCATGCTGCTGGGAACAGCCGAAGAAACGGTGAACGAGATAGCCAGAGACCTCTGCGTCTTCTTCAATCAGGAAAGTGTCATGGTCACCTATGATACGGCCGAAGTCCACTTTGTGAGAGAAAGCATCGATTAAAAAGGATGGTACAGTACATGAAAACACTTATAAACGATGAACTGGAGATCGTCTATCCTGAAGGTTTCCATGAAATGAACGAAACAGAAAAGAAGGAACACAACATTACGGACAAAAACGGCAGCTTTTGTCTGAGCGATGAAGAAAGACATATCATCATAACCGTCTTCTGGAAAAATGCGGGAGGGCTGATAAGTGCGCTGGTCAAGCCGCACGATGCCGTAGTCAACATGGAAAAAGCCGTATCCGGACAGATGCAGAAATTCGGTTATAAATTCGATGAATTCATCGTCAGGGAAGCCGGAGACAAGACGGCTGACGGTTACCGTTATGATTATAAGGTCGATGGCCTGGAAATGTCCGGTGAATCCTTCATCGTGAAAAACAGTAGGACTTTCTACTATATCCACAGCTATTACCGTACGGCCTTAAAGGAAGAAAGCCTGAAGGTCCTGGATGAGATATTCGGATCACTGATCTGGAAATAAGGAGGAGCTATGCAGTTAGACTGGCGCTGTGCAAAGTGTTTATACGAAAGACAGCAGGAGCATACAGATAATGAAGACTACCTGGCTGAAATAGGAGCGATCATCGACAGCAGAAGGGAACATGACACCTCCCCTTATCTGACCTGGCGTTTTCATCAGGCTTATGAAAGGCATTTCGGCATAAGTCCCAAGTCCTATAAGGAAGAGAAGAAACAGTTCAATGACCTGGTCCTTTCCCTGGAAGACAAGTTAAGGAAACAGATCATAGAAAGCGAAGATCCTTTAGCTGCCGCCATGGTATATGGAAGGATAGGAAACTATATCGACTTCGGTGCCGCCAACTGTGTCAGCGAAGAAGAGTTCCTTTCCCTTTTTGGAAAGGCCGAATTCAATGAAAGAGACAGGGAAGCCTTCGAGTCTTTCAAAAGACAGTGTGCCAAAGCAAGGACCTTCCTTCTGATAGCGGACAACTGCGGGGAGATCGTCATCGACAAACTCTTTCTGGAACAGCTCAGGAAACTCTATCCGCATCTTGAGATAAGCGTGATGGTAAGAGGAGCTGAAGCCGTCAATGACGTAACGGCCGAAGATGCTGCTTATGTCGGGATCGATAAATACGCAAAGATTATATCCAACGGAAATGAGATAGCCGGTACAGTCTATGAAATGTGCAGTGATGAAGCGAAAGATGCACTGGACAACACGGACGTCATCCTGGCCAAGGGACAGGGCAACTATGAATCGATGGCTGCCCAGGGAAGGCACATCTTCTATTCCTTCCTGTGCAAATGCGATCTTTTTACCAGCCGTTACAATGTGCCTTTATATACCGGCATCTTTACGGAAGAATGGGAATAAGTTGTATAATATTAAAGTAAGGAAGAGAAAGAAAAATGGAATATCCTGATAGAGTCACGCAGGGCGAAGACGGTGCATACCGCTGGACCTGCAAGATCGACAAGAAATATGAACACAGACAGTACCGTCTGACCATGTGGGTGGTAGGAATATGCTGCCTGCTTTGTCTGGGAGTGGCAGCTGTCTTCGGATTTGACGAGGAATCATTACGAACTGTAGTCCTTTCCATTCTGGCAGCGATGTTCATCTGCCAGATGGTCTGCCGCTTCTTTGAGAAGCTGCCGGGCACCGTCGATCAGAAATACGAACTGACCGATAAGCACATCAGGCTCGGTGAAGCCCCAAGGACGGCAACCATCGAACTGGACAAGGTCGAAAAGGTCGTCGTATACGGCGACGCACTGGAGCTTTACGGAAAGTTCGGCAATCCGATGGTCTTCGTACCGGTCGATGATTACGACATGGTCAAAGACAAGATACTGACGCTGACTTCCGAGAAAGCCAAAGTCGAATACAGATAAACTCATTACAGGATAATGGGTTTTTTTAAGAGGAACGCATATGGCAAGAAAAGAACTGGATCTGAAGAAATTTGATGAAGAGTACGTAAGACTCATCTGCACTGACGGTGAAGTCTATGAAGGACTGGCCGGTTATAACGGCGAGGAATTCAACGAACTGGAATTCGGCAGGGCTGAAGACGGCCTGAAGATCTCCTACTTTCTTTTTTACAGAGGCGATATCGAGGACATAAAGATCGTCGATGAATTCGCCAATCCTTACGGAAAGATCGAAGAGGAAGCGGTCAGGGACGGTTTCGTTATCGTCGAAGACATCCTTTTCGATGACGATGACGTCGCAGCATACAGACTGCTCAGCTGCCTGAGGAAGTATCTTGATCCCGATAATGAGGAAAAGCTCAAATACGAGGACGATCTTCTCAAGGCTCTGGTAAGATTCAGGGACTTTACGAAGGACGAAAAGGCCAGGAAACTGACTGAAGAAATACTGAAGATGAGATAGGAGAAGCATATGACCGGCTTTGACGATTTTGAAGACGATGTGATGGAAGAAGACGATGAGTCGGATGATCTTTATGATGAAGATGAATATGATGAGTCTGCAGATCCAAATGATTATGAAGATGAACTGAAGGAAATGATAAACGGCATCGCCAGGCAGGACTTCGGCATCGATCTGGAAGACTATGAAGATGCCGTGGATGAGATCGCTTATCGCTTCGACGATGTCCTGAAGGAATATCTGCTGGAAAACGATGTCTCTAATATTGAGGAAATGCTGGAAGATGAGGAAGTGCAGTCCCTGGCAGCCGAAAGCATCAGGGAATATCTTGAAGACAACTACATCGATTTTCCGGACCTGCGGAACGAAGAAAAGAGCTTTGAAGAAAGCCCTGTCTTCTTAGGCGCCTTCGGCAGCATGCTGGAGCGATTCGACAAGCCTGATAAGAAAAAGGGTTCACCGTTTAAGGACGACTATGATAAAAGGATCGATGATTTCATAGACGACATGGAAGGCTTTGCGCATGAATACCGCGATGACTTCGACAGCCTGTCGGAAGCCATGGATTACTTTGAAGATGAACTGGAAATAAAAAACAGAAGAAAATAAAAAGCGGCCTGACCGCTTTTTTAATTAACAGTTATTCAAGGATCCGTTCACGGAAGCTGCGGATCTTTTCCTCATCAAGACCGACGGTATCTATCAGATAAGCATCGAGACTGCCGTGTTTCTCTTTGATGGTATCAAGAGCTGCCCGGAGGTATTCCTCTTTGGCGAGAAAGACGTTCTTAACTCCTTCCGCATACTCTTCGCTGCGCCCTCTGGCCAGTTCCTTTTCTTTTATCATTTCCGCTTTAGGACCGTTTACGACGTTAGTAAGCAGATAGTCTTCATAGATGTCTTCTTCGCTTATACCGAGGATATGTTCGACCAGAGCTGCCACCAATCCGCAGCGGTCCTTGCCTTCGGTGCAGTGCCACAGTATGCTGCCCTTATCGTAGTCATATTCAAGGATGGTGTTTAAGATCGCATGGAAACGTTCCTGGCTGGAAGGGTTGCTGACGATCAGCTTATACAGCATATCCATTACCGGCAGCCCCTTCTCCAGAGCAAAGTTGAAATCGGAAATACCCAGCTTATCATCATCGAATACCGGCAGAGGCAGATACTCGACCGTATCGGGAAGGATCTCCGGTCTGTCGTTTCTTTCTCTGGTAGTCCTTAAGTCGATGACGGTGCGTAGTCCGTATTCGCTGATCAGACAGTTCAGATCGTTCTGGTCGGCTTTATTCAAAAGCGCGCTTCTGATAAGAGCCTTCGGCTTAACGGTCTTTCCTTCAGTGTTGGTCATCGTACCCAGATCCCTGATGTTGGAAACGGTCTTCAGTTCGATAAATCTGCTGTTCATATTCTTCACCTTATCGGATACAGTATAACACAGCGTAGGCCTGTACACATATTTTAAGGATGATGTATAATGATATTGTATTCAAGTTAAACTTGAAATAATTCATAAAAGCTCAATCGCTACCCTATGGTGATTATTTATAGAAAAACTATACTGATTATGTAAGAAGGAGGTATTCATATGACAATTGGACAACGTATCAAAGCAGCACGTAAAAACGCCGGTTTGACCCAGGAGGAGCTGGCAGACAAACTTGGCGTTACCTTCCAGGCCGTTTCTTCCTGGGAGACTGGCACTTACGTTCCCGACACATACAATCTTATCGAGCTGGCCAGACGGCTGGACGTTTCGGTATCTTCCCTCGTCGAGGAACGGGGAGGCTATGAGTTCACCACTACTGACGCCATCTATAACTGGGAACACATGCGTACTTTCGTTAAGTCAAGCGCCAATGCCTTAAAACTTAAGGACTCGCTTAAAGCCGTCGACTTTGCGGTCAGAGCCCATAAAGGACAGTTCCGTAAAAACAGTGACGTTCCTTATATCTATCATCCTTTAAGCGTAGCCTGTCATGCGCTGGCCATGGGCATCCATGACGACAGTATCGTCGCCGCCTGTCTTCTGCACGACACTCTGGAAGACACGGACGTTACAAAAGAGGACCTGCAGAAGGTGTTCGACAGCGAAACCGTTAACCTCGTCGTCTTGCTTACCAAGCAAGAAAAAGGAGACGAAGAAGCCGTACTTAAGCGGTACTTCAAAGCCATTTCCAAAAACCCTAAGGCAGCGCTAATCAAATGCATCGACCGCTGCAACAACCTCACCACAATAGCTTGCGGTCTCAGCAGAGAGAAAATATACAACTATATAAGGGAGACTGAGCTCTATATTCTGCCGCTGTTAAAGGTCATCAAAAACGACTATAATGACGCAGCCTGGCTCTTGTCCTACCAGACCAGGTCGACACTGGACATCTATAAAAGACTTATGTAAATCAGGGGCGACCCTGATTTCTTCTTGAAAAATAAAGCGATCCGTGTCATTTATATAGTAGGATCAAAAGCCATGAAAGTAAGCATTGCATCAAGAGAAAAGATGAAACAGCTGATAAGCTCCGTAATGTATTACGGTACTTTGAAAAGCGATACCTATATCATCAGCTATTACTCCGATCTGAGAGATCTGAACTTCTCCAAAGTCAGATCGAAAGTATTCAAGGCTAAGATCGATGACATCAGAGTCGTAAAGAATAAAGAGAAGTTCTACGAGGACAATTATAAGGTCTTTCTGGACATGGCTCATTTCATTCAGGAAGCAAAGGATAATGACTGTGACATATACTGCCAGTGTGAAGCCGGAGTCAGCCGCAGTGCCGGTACGGCCATGGCCATCAGGGACTATTATTTCAATGACGGTGATGTGATACTTAAGGACTGGCACTACATGCCTAATTATCTTCTTTATTACTGCGTGATCAGAGCACTTAATGAAATAAACGGAACGGATATCTGGCCCGATAAGATAAGGTAGATTATCAAAGCACGGGCTTTTAGTATACAATGTAGTTAAGAAAGAGGAAGGAACAATGAAAAAAGGAATTATACTTGTTTTTATCATCCTTTTACTCACAGCCTGTACGGGAGGAAAGGGAAACGATGGCAACAACGGCAATAACGGGGGCAACGATACTCCGGAACCTGTAAAGAAAGAGTTCCCTTATGCGGATCTTTACGGTTACTGGGTATTGGCCGACGGCGGAGAATACTGCAATATCTATCAGGGAGCGACCGGAGACGACATGTTCGAATTCGGTGACTTCAACAGTTTCACTACCGGCCGGGTACAGATCGAATCATATGAGAATACCAAGGACGACGTTTTCTATTTCAAGCTGAAATACATCGACATGGATAACCTTCTGGGTGACAAGTACATCGACATTGCCGACTACAAGGAAGGATTTATCACCATCGACGATGAACTCTATACCTATATCGGAGATGACTATTCAGATGCAGCCTGGACCAGCAACTATTTCCTGGCTCAGGGTCTGGCGGAAAAGCTGGAAGGCTACTGGAACGAAGTCGAATACAATATGTTCGTATATGTCGGCAAGGATCCTGATTCCGGGCAGCTGGTACTGGTACCTGGCCTTTACGATTCAGAACCGGGCGGAACCTATACTTTCAGCAGCGTCGAGAAGACGGGCGAAGTATATGTCGTCGACTGCTATCTTATAGTCAACACCAGTTCAAACAGGAAGTTCACCTTTGATCTGACGGACTTCGCCAACGGCAAGATCAAGTTCGAAGGCAAAGCCATGTACTATGGCGGTCCTGATTTTGAAACGGCTTACGGCGAATATGCCAAGAAACATCATTAAGCATAAAGGAGAAACACGATGGGTTTATTAGACAAACTGATCCAGGAAGGCGCTAAGATCATTGAAGAAAACGTCTCTCCTGAAGACAAGGAAAAAGTAGGAGAATTCCTGACCAACCTCAAGGATGGCATCGGTGACTTAGCCGGTGAGCTGAAGGATAAAGTCGGTGACATCAATCTGGAAGAACTCAAGGGTGCTTTGAATGCCGAAAAGAGCAGTGAAAGCAGCTATGATGAATCCTATTTTGAAGAAGATCCGACTGATACCAGGACCTGCAAGGAAAAGATCCTGGGAGTCCTGAAGAGCGAATTCCCTGAATATGAAGCAAGAGAAGAAGTATCACCCAGAGAACTGGGCGGTACCGGTAAGTTCATGGATTACTCCATTCTGGTTTCCAAGGACGGAGCTCCTAAGCTGGCCATCATGCTGATAGGCAAGACGACCGCCTCCCACAGGGAATACCGCTGGAGCCGGGAATTTGCCGAAAGCAAAGGCATTCCGTTCATCAACTTCATCCATTTCTATCCTAATAAGATAGACTACATCACCCAAAGACTGCACAAATATCTGTAGTTTTGGCATAAGAAAGAGAAATGCAATAATGCGCCTGCGGCGGCTGCAGCATGATCCCTTGAATACTTTGCAGGCAGCAGGATCATGTACCGGCCGGTATCACACGAAATTTCGTGTTTCAAAGTGTTTTCTCTTTCTTTTTATTTCCTATGACCATACTGAACGAACTGAGCAGAAAAGATGTCTGGCAGGACTTCCTTGAATACAAGCTGAAAAAGAACCAGCTTAGCAGGAAGGAAGCGGCCGAACTGGAAGCATTCATCGATAATGAAGACTACCTCAGGGTAACTGAGACTTTTTCTTTTGATTATCCTCATAAGAAGTATCTCTCCAAGATCGGCAGCAGCAAGAAGAGGGTAGTATACACTTACTCTAAGGATGAGACCTGGGTACTTAAACTGCTGGCCTATCTCCTGTATAAGTATGACGACAGGATATCCGCTTCCTGTTACTCATTCAGAAAGAATAAGACATCCAAATCGGCCTTTGATGCCATCCTGAAGATCAGAGATCTTGATGACAGATACGTCCTGAAACTCGATATCCACGATTACTTCAATTCCATCGATGCCGACGAGCTGCTCAGGATCCTGGAAGAGATCATCAGCGATGATAAGGAACTGCTGGAGCTATTAAGGAATCTCCTTAAGCAGGACCGATGCTACTCTGGTGATGAACTCATAGAAGAGAAAAGAGGAGCCATGGCCGGTGTGCCTCTGGCATCTTTTTTTGCGAACGTGTATCTGTTAAGTCTTGATGAGACGTTCGCAAAGAAGGGCATCCCTTATTTCCGCTATTCCGATGACATCATCATCTTTGCGGGAAGCAGGGCAGAAAGAGATGAGTGCTACAGACTGGTAAAGGAAGAGCTGGAAAGAAAGAAGCTGACGCTCAATCCTGATAAGCTGATGTATGCCGATCCCCATGAAGGTTTTGAATTCCTGGGCTTCAGCTATAAGGAAGGCATCATCGACATGTCGGCAGTTACCATCAGGAAGATGAAAGGAAAGATCAGAAGGAAAGCCCATAAGATATACCGCTGGAAGGAAAGAAACGGCCGTTCCTTCAAGGAAGCTGCCAGAACGATGATCAGGAGCTTTGATCACCGTTTCTATGATCTTAACGGTAACCGTGACTTTACCTGGATCAGATTCTATTTTCCGCTGATCAATGACGATAAGGGGCTGCATGAGATCGATGAATACATGCAGATGTACTTAAGATATCTTTACAGCGGCAGGCACTACAAGGGAAACTACAGGGTAGGATACGAAGATCTCAAGAAACTGGGATACACGCCGCTGGTGGCTGAATATCATCAGTGGAAGAAGGACAACGCCCTGCTCGATAGGAAAAACCGCTTAAGCGATGATATGATGAAAGTGAAAGAAGAGGAAAAACCATGAGAAAGATAATAATCGATACTGATACCGGTTCCGATGATGCCGTAGCCGTGATGATGTGTTTAAGGGAGCCGTCAGTTGAAGTGCTGGCTCTTACTACCGTATCCGGTAACGTGCCTCTGGAACAGGCCACGCTGAACTGTCTGATGTCGGCCGAGATAGCTGTGGGAGCGGAAAACGTTCCTCCTGTCTATATGGGAGCTGACAGACCTTTGATAAGGAGCAGAGTCCATGCCAGAAACGTCCACGGCAATGACGGCATGTCCGACTGCGACCTGATACATCCGACCGTTAAGCCGGTCGAAGGCGTCCATGCGTGTGATGCGATCATCGATCTGGTAAGGAAGTATCCTGATGAAATAGAGATAGCCGTCATCGGTCCGGTGACCAATCTGGCTCTGGCTATGATGAAGGAACCGGAAACCATGAAGCATCTCAAATGCATCTGGACCATGGGCACCACCGGTTTCGGCAACGGCAATACCACGCCGGTTTCGGAATTCAACGTCTATGCGGATGCGGAGGCCTATCAGATCATGATGGACTTCGGTGTTCATGTCTATGTGGGCGGTTATGACTTATGCATCAGCGCCGCCGCCTGGTTCGATGAAGACACGAAGAGGCTTCTCGATTCGGGATCGAAGGCCGCCGAGTATGCCGTTAAGTGCAACGAGGCCCTGGCACAGTTCTGTTATGCGATAGGCGGGGAGAGAAGGATAGACCTGCCTGATGCCGTATCGCTGTCACCGATGCTTTGGAGCGACGTCATAAAGAAGGCCAGTCCTTGCGTATCCCACGTCTGTACCGAGCACAACGAGTGCTACGGTCAGGTCATCTTCTATGACGGCAGGATGCTGGCAGGAATGGGACCGGGCTTTGAAGGCGAATACTACGGCAAGAAGGAACCAAACTGTACGGTCATCTACGAATTAGACAACGATCTGTACAAGAAACGTCTGGAAGCTCTGCTGATAAACGAGTAAAAGAAAACAGCTATCATCAGATAGCTGTTTTTTTATCATCTGTGTTTCTTAGATCCGCCGAATCCGCTTGGGCCGTTTTTCTTGCCCTTGCCTCCCGGACCGCTTTGTGTACCGTGATTGCCGAATCCGGTATTCTTTTTCGGACCGCCCGGATTGGTATTGTAGCGTACACCGCCGCTTGGTGCCGTGTAGTAACCGTACGGATTGACTTTCTGTCTTACGGTGATCTTCTTGGTCTGAGGTGCCAGAGGTCTTACGACGTTACGCGGACGTGGAGTGATGGTCCTGCGCACATGGACCGGAGGCCTTCTCTTTGTGCCTAACAGCGAATGGAACAGCATCTTCAGCAGGCTCGGTTTCTTCGGACGGACGATGGTCCTGAGTCTGTGAGCGGCACCGATGGTAGCCAGCACGATAGCCGCTGAAGTCAGGAAGGAACCGTCGGAATTGAACAGTGAAGCAGTCGAAGTGTTCTTGGAGATATCCTCATACTCATCACCGTTGGTGACAGATAATTCGACACCGTATTCTTCAAAAGCCTGAGCGACGACGGCAGCCTGCTTGAGCGTCAGGTTGGCTGCTATCTCTACCGGAATGTTGTTTACCAGATTTCTGGCACTGATGGTCGTATAACCCAGCACATCTTCCAGCAGGTCGATGACTTCAGCCTTCTTGGCTGAACCCAGACCGGTGATATAGATCGCATAGTTTCCGGTACTTACAGTATTTGCGTTTTCATCGATCAGCACATATGATCTTTCTTCTGCACTCACGGCTGAACCGCAGCCCGGGCAGTATGCCATATCATTCGATAATTCTCTTCCGCAATACGGACAATATGATGACATTTGCTAATCCTCCTCATCTGCTTTTATTTTAAAATATGCATAAGGAACTTTTGTATTTTTAATAAAAAAAAGAACAGGATTACCGCTGCATACAGATCTTTCGCTGCTAAGGGAAAAGGAAATTTCCTACCCTTTTGAAGACGGTTTTTTGATTTTAGATTATACTTCCCGTAAAATAAAATATAAGAGGAAAACTGACGTTTTTTGTGTAAAGGAGGAAAAAATGAACAGACTGCTCAGAAAAATACTGATCCTGTTTATCGCGGTCTTCGTGCTGTTTGCGCATGTGCCTTCCGCCTGCCGTAATACCGTTATGGCAGAAGAAGATGAAAGCGCCGTAGTCGAAGAAACTGTCGAAGAGTCTGAGGATACAGGCGAAACAGTAAACGAAGAAGAAGTAATAGTCGTTCAGGAAGAGCACAAGGAAGAAACGGTCACTGAAGCTCCTGCCGAAACCGTGCAGGAAGAAACCGTTAATGATGAAAACGAAGAGACCGTTTCGGAAACCGGAGAAACCGATGAGATCATCGAAGTCACTGATGAAGAAGGTGAAGAAACCGAGATCCTTGATGAAGAGATGAACGAGGAAGAAGAGGTCTCTGCCGAAGAAGAAGCCGAGATCGAATACGGTCCTCATGAATTCGTTGAAGAAGACGTTAACGGTCTTTATATCAGAGTAACTGATTCCGATGGTGCTTTCCCGGTTGAGACGATCATGAAGACGGAGCCGGTAGCTGCGGAAGATGTTTTCGCTGCGGTCAGTGATGTGGTCGAAACCTCCATCAGCGAGATCACGGCTGTCGATATCTCTTTCTGGTATGAAGACGAAGAGATCGAACCGATCCTTCCGGTAGACGTCGAAATAAGAGTAAACGGTGCTGACGAAGATGTGGAACAGCAGATCGTTCATATCGATGATGACAACAATGCGGAGCTGGTAAAAGCCGTAATGAACAGCAATGGTGATATGACGATCGCTGAATTCACGGTTGGTGAGTTCTCCACTTATGCGTTCGTCAAGAGCACCGAGAATGAGGAGGCTGAGACCAGAAACGATACTGATCCTGAAGTAATATCAGATGTAGACGGGTTTAACAGAGTGATCGCTGAGCTGAATGCTGCTGGCGGATCAAAGACCATTAAACTTGCTGCGGATATTACGTATTCCGGTAATGTTACCTTGAATAACGGCACACTTACCATTCTGGGTGAAGGGCATGTGCTGACCGGTACTACTCTGCTTAAAAAAACAGCAGTAATGAATTTAGGTGAAGAAGGATATAGTAAAACCTTGCAGTTTAAAAACAACGACAATACCAACTGTATTTTTGATGTAGGAGACAGCGCCGTTTTAAACATTTATAATGGCACGACCATTGGCCCGCACTCTTCGAGTGGCACTTCCGGCGGCATCCAGGCTCACAGCCAGTCTACGGTCAACATGTATGGCGGAACCATCACCGATTGTCATAGTACCGTATCCGTTTCCGGCGGTTTATATTTTGATGGCAATTCTGTATTCAATATGCATGGCGGAACCATTACCGGATGCACTGGCATGCAGGGTGGAGCAATAGGCCTTTCCGGAGCAGCCCCGATCGGCGGTTCCGGCGAGAGTTCCGTGACTATGAACATGTATGGCGGCACTATCAGCAACTGTGTTGATAAATTCGTCGGAGGCGGAGCTATATGTGCATGGACCGCTTATCCGGTCACTATCAATATAAACGGAGGCACAATCACTAACTGTTCTTCTGTTTCTTATGGTTATGGAGGTGCTATCTGCATATATACCACCAGCGATACAACATTCAACATGGGCGGTGGCACGATCACAGGCAGTAAATGTGGCGGAGCCGGATATGGCGGTGCGGTTTTCATTTATGCGTCAAGTAATAACACAAGCATTAATTTCAATGCCGGTACCATCAAAAACAATACCGCAAAATTTGGCGCAGGCATAATGTCCTTTGGCGGCAACATAACCATTGCCAACGGCTTCGGTTTATACAACAATACAGCTTCAGACGGCGGTGATGATATCTATAATGCCGGCGGCAAAGTCAAATTAGGAACAGTCGATACATCTGCGACCCTTTCTGGTTGCGGTCATAATATCGACGGCTGGTATGAAGATGCAGTAGAGCGTTGGAGCTACAGTGATTGCACCGGCAAAGAAGACCATTTGGAGCTTTTTGAGCATGTCGGTGAAACTTACAGCGAAGAATACGGATTAAAGGCCGCTCACGGAGAGATCGTTTATACCTATACCTACACCGTTATCTGGGTCAATTACGACGGTACGGTACTGGAAACCGATGAAGCAGTAGAAGAAGGTACGATACCGACTTATGACGGCGAAACACCGACCAGACCGGATTCATCAGAGTATACCTATACTTTCAATGGCTGGTCTCCTGAGATAACGGAAGCAAGTGAAAACATAACCTATACGGCCACTTTCACTGAGACGAAGATCCCTGAACCTTCAGGAGGCGGTACAGGCGGAGGTGATACTCCGGGAACTACTCCGAGCCAGTCACAGTCAGGCGGAACGGTAATACCGACTCCTCAGCCGACACCAGAGCCGGAACCGGAGCCGGTACCCGATCCTACTCCTGAACCTGATCCGGGTCCAACACCAGACCCGAATCCTCCGATCGATCCTGATCCTACCCCTGGTGCTCTCAACCGCAGCTGGGCTCTGGTAAATCTTATCCTGACAGCTCTTACCACCTTACTGGCCTTCGGCATGTTAGCCACCAGAAGGAAGAAAGAGGAAGTCGAAGATGAAGAAGAAGTAAAGAGAAACAACTTCAAGCTTCTCGGACTAGTCCCTGCCATCGTCTCGATCGTCGTATTCCTCATTACCGAGGATATGAAGCAGCCGATGGTCATGACTGATAAATTCACTATCGTCATGGCAGCCATAGCCGTGGTCGGAGTACTGCTGGCATACTTTACCCGAAACCGGAGCAGGAACCGGACACAGGATCCTGAACCGCAGATGTCGTAAAGTATACTGATAATAAAAAAACACAAGCCATTCCTTGCGGATGGCTTTTTTACGGAAATTTATGATCATGATAATAAAACAGCCATCCGTTTCCGGATGACTGTTTTCTTGTGTTTTGTTTAGACTGGCTTATGCTTCGGTCTTATTTTCGGTAGTATCGCTAATTGTCTCAAGGGCTTCTTCAACTACTTCTTCTACAGCCTCTTTTACTTCTTCAGCTTCTTCTTTTCCATCAAAGAGATCAACTACACCATCTTTAAGATTTCCGGCAAGCTCAGTAGCCTTGTTTAAGGTCTCACCTGACTTGATACCTTCAACTGTCTTGTTGAATGTATTCTGGACATTCTTGGCGAATTCTCCGGACTTTACATCATCGACAGTCTTGGTAGCAAAATCGGCAACCTTACCGACAGCATCATCAGCTTTTCCAACGATATCGCCGGATTTTACGTCATTAACCAGGTTGTTGACTTTTTCCTTTGCAACATCAAGAATGTCTTTATCGTTTTCCTTAGCTTCTTTCTCGAGCTTTGAGATTGCTGCCGCTGCACCAGCTAATGCTGCTGCTCCAAGCAAACCACCTAAACCGCTTTTTTTCTTTGCCATAGCAGATACCTCCTTCAGGTATTATTTTACTATAAGTAGATATAAAAATGTAAAATCTGAATGCTAAAATTATGCTAATTATCCGATGCTCAAAACCGTTTCTGCCAGCAGATGCGCCAGCTGTTTATGGCCTTGCCTGCTTAAGTGGATACCATCGATATCGGATACTTCAATATCTCCGCCATCCGCAAAGACGCAGCCGTGCCTTTTACATAGTTTCCTGTACTCATCGCTTAAGGCAATGGATTTACTGATCGAATCGTCATCGAACTCATACGCAAAAGGTCCTTCCTTGCAGGAGGAAGAGATATGGGCCGGCGCAACGACGATGATGACCGGCAGATAGCTCTGCTTGGCTAAGGATGCTTCCCTGGTCTTCATGATCAGTTTTTCCATTCCTTCAGCGATGTCCTTTGCCTTGGCATCGACTTCCGTATTGCAGTCGTTTGTTCCCAGCATGAAGATCACGATATCCAGAGGCCGGTGGGAATGAAGGATGGGCACCAGATGCCTCAGGCCGTTCTTGATGTCATCTCCTTCCCTGTCAAAAGCAGTCGTCCTGCCGTTGAGGCCTTCAGGTATCACTTCATATTTCGCAGGCAGAAGACCGTCCAGGATAGTGGTCCATCTTGCGTCCTTCGGATAACGTGTCATGTCTTCCGGATTATAGCCGTAGGTGTTCGAATCACCGTAACACAGTACTGTTTTCATATATCCATTGTATTATGGCTTTATCGCTGAATTGTTAAAAATGTATAATAAGATTAACTTTAAGATCAACGGGAGGTGCCTATGATATATATCCTGATACTTATAAATGCCGCTGTTTTCTTTCTGATGTTCAACGGAAAACTCAGGCTGAAAGACCTGGGACAGTCCTATCAGACGGTCTTCAGGGATAAGCAGTATTACCGCATCATTACCAGTGCCTTTACCCATAAGTCGCTTACGCATATCTTCTTTAATATGTTTGCCTTATACAATGTCGGACAGTGGGTCCAGGCAGTATACGGCACCGTGGGCTTTGCGGTGATCTATTTCGTTTCCATCATCCTGGGACAGACCCTTTCCTTATATATCCGTCATGACAACGGTGAAGACGGCGTCCTCAGTGTCGGTGCATCAGGCGGCATCTGCGGCCTTATCGGTGCCTACCTTGTGGCCATCATCTTCATCTTCGGCATTCAGAATACCATCATGAACTTTGCGGTCACTGTCGCTTATATAGTGATCATGTCCATAATTCCGGGTGTCGACGGTACATCCCATATCTGCTGCTTTGCTTTCGGTCTTATCATCGCTTACCTGCTGATGATCATTTAAATATGAAGAAACTTTTATTACTGTTACTGATCGTTATCATCAGCGGCTGTGCTGCCAAAAGGGAAGACTTCTACAGTCTTTCTTTTGACGGTAACGATATCGCTGTCGGCTATGACGGTACTGAAATGCTGGATGGTGTTTCCGGTATCGATAACTACGCTTATTATCTGAATGATAAAGAAGAAAAGATCATCAGCAGGCTGGTGATCTACCTTGACGATCTTAACGATCCGCTGGTATATATCGATGACTATCCTCTTAATAAGGGCATAAAGGAAAGCTGTGCCGATCTTGACGGCGAACTGATCGAAAAGAACGGCTATGCCTGTTTCATAGGCAAGGAAGTCTATAAAAGAGAGAACTACATCATCCTTTACGGTGATATCCTGGATGATGATATCGATGAAATCGACCGTATCGAAGCATATTATGACGATAACGGCAGATGATTCAGCCATATACGGATTCTTGTATTATAATTAGTTCAGGACTGGATGTAGCTCAGCTTGGTAGAGTGCCTGCTTCGGGAGCAGGAGGCCGAGAGTTCAAATCTCTTCATCCAGACCATTTTTTATAAGAAGGGCTCAAAGGAGGGACAGATCATGAGATATACTCATTTCAAGAGTGCTGACGTTGACGTATCCCAGATGGCGGTAGGAACCTGGGCCATCGGCGGCAAGCGTTACGGCGACGTCGATGAAAAGGAAAGCATCGAGGCGATCAGAGCCATGCTGGAAGGAGGCGTGAACCTCATCGATACGGCTCCGGGTTACGGCGTCGGCCATTCGGAAGAAGTGGTAGGCAAGGCCATCAAAGGACTGGACAGATCGAAACTCTTCATCGCCACCAAGTTCGGCATTTCCGCTACCACAATGAAGGCCCAGAAGACCGGAGACGGATCCTTAAGGGACTCCTCCTATGAAAGTGTCCTCTATGAATGCGAGCAGTCTCTAAGAAGGATGGGAACGGACTACATCGACTTCTATCTTATGCACTGGCCTGATTACGATACTCCGGTCGAAGAGACGGCTTCAGCTCTCAATCATCTTAAGGAACAGGGAAAGATCAGGTTCGTCGGTCTTTCAAATGTCACTGAAGAACTGATCACCGAATTCCAGAAATACACGGAAGTCAATGCCGTACAGCTGGCCTTCTCCATGGTCGTAAGAAAAGACAGACCTTTGATGGAATGGGTTCATGAAAAGGGTATCGATACGATGACTTACGGTTCCCTGGGTGCAGGTATCCTGACAGGCGCCTTCAGGACACCGCCGCAGTTTGCGGAAAACGATTACCGTAATTCCTTCTATCCTTTCTTCAAGGATCCGGAATTCTCCCAGGTAATGAAAGTACTGGAAGTGATGGACAGAATATCGGCCGAGACCGGCAAGCCTCTAGCCCAGATAGCCATCAACTGGTCCAACAGCAAGGACTTCGTATCCACCTGTCTGTGCGGCGTGAGAAACGTTGCGGAAGCCAAAGAGAACTGTGCGACCTTCGACTGGGATCTGACACCTGAACAGGTGAGGATGCTGGATGAAGCGATCGAGAAAAACCTTGAGTTCGATGGCTCGGCAGAGAAGTATAAGAGATAAAAAAAGACATCTCACTAAGAGATGTCTTTTTTATTCAGTTATCACATCCGGCTCCTTGATGTCTTTCCTTAACGCAAACAAAGTGACACAGGTCACGATGGCGCTTACCAGGGCACATACTCCGAATACGGCAGCTGCAGCGATCATGACGGTTGATTCCTTATAGTACGCATAGGTTCCGGCAGCCGCAAACAGCAGCACGAGGATGATGTTGAGGTACTTCAGGACATTGATGGTACCTGCCTTATTGGAACCGTAATCCTCAGCTATCTTTGACAGGATGCCGAAGAGAATGAAGATATAGACGGCAGAAAGAACGCTGACGACGCTCTTGAAGATATCGATCGGCAGTTCCGGCATGACTATTCCAAGCACCCATAAGGCAGTTACGGCTATGGCCAGACATAAGGACAGCCATTTGATGTACTCCTTGCCCTTGCCGTATTCGCCTAAGTAATCAAAGGCCAGGAAGAAGAGGAACCAGCCGATAAAGTCCGGAGTAATGTTTATCTTTAAGGTATTGATCGTCAGATTGATGTTGATCAGCGTAAAGAGAAAGCCGATGGCGATGAGGGTTATTCCCTTTTTTATTTTTGAAGTCATATGTTGCTCCTTTCAGTGACAGTCTCTATCATACTCTTTTTTGGTAAATAGCACAAATGCTTTTATAATTAATATTGCTGAAAGAAGGATCCTTTATGAATAAGATACTTGAGAACAGATGTGATGAACTGATCAGGGCCTATGGCCTTTTGAAAGAAAAAGAGAAATTTGAAGATGAACACAATATACTGGCCGGCGCCGGTCTTTTCATGGCCAGCGGCAAGGAGATCAATACTGCCAGGATCGAAGCCTGCAGCCGTATAATCGACGCCAATACCGGGCTGTTCTCTGAACTGCGAGGCCTTT
Source organism: Erysipelotrichaceae bacterium (assembly GCA_017431825.1). Classification (GTDB taxonomy): domain Bacteria; phylum Bacillota_I; class Bacilli_A; order Erysipelotrichales; family Erysipelotrichaceae; genus Colivicinus. Next base: position 115,013 of record JAFRKI010000016.1, read on the forward strand.
GCAAGTACATCATCCGCTGCAAGATGGCCCTTTCCAAGAATCCTGCCGTTTATTTTGATGACGTTGCCAGGATATACAAGGAACTTGATCCGGGCATCTTTACCAGCGATGGCTCTGTAGCAGCTGCCATGGTGGTCGCCGACTATATGAACGGCAACGAAGAGAAGCTGGTAGCCGATACTCTTGCGATCTATAAGGAAATGCGCAAGGCTCACTCCTTCCTTACCGACGGAGACGACTTGCCTTTTGCGGCCCTGATGGCTGCATCGGGTAAGGATCCTTTCGAGATACATGAAAGAGCAGAGGCGGCTTATGAACTTCTAAGAGGAAGATTCAAGGCTGAAAGGGACACCCTGCAGAGTCTCAGCCACATCCTGTCCTTATATGATGAAGATCTGAAAGAGATGTGTGAAAGCATAAGTGATATCGGAAATGCCCTGAAAGAAGCGGGACATTCTCTTGGCGGCAGCGTCCGGGCAGCGATACTGGGCCTGCTGATGAATTCCGGAAAAAGCGAAACCGAACTGGTCGAAGAGATATTGGAAGCCGATGAGTATCTGAAACAGTTTGCGCCGTTTAAAGGGATCTTCGGTTTCGAAAAGAGCGACCGCTGCATGTATGCGGTACTCTGCGTACAAAGCGCCAATGAAAGCACGGGAAAAGCATCACTGTCGGCTACCGTATCGGCCGTGGTCCAGATGGCTATCGTTGCCAGGATGCAGGAGGCAGCGATACAGGCGGCTACAGCTGCGGCAACAATGTAAATTGTTTCATAGAGAAGAGAAAGTTTTCATAAACCGATTGACAAATCATTTATTTAAAGCGTAATATAACCTTAATAGCTGAGAAAGGAAGAGTACCTTAAAGGAAACTCATAGAGAGTCCCGTCTGGTGGAAAGGGACAGCGAAGTTTAAGGGAACATGGTCCGGGAGCTGATATTACGATGAGTGATATACGTAAGCACACGTTACAGTGCAGGGGTATGATGGTATCCTGTAGAGGTGCAGCGATGCACGAAATAAGGTGGTAACACGTTTATACAGACGTCCTTATGGGCGTCTTTTTTGTTTAAAAGGAGGTGAGGACCATGATCTCGATAAGGAACGTTTCCAAGACGTTCAAAGGCCGAAGAAGCGTTGATGCCGTAAAGAACGTTTCCCTGGAGATCGAAGACGGAGAGATATTCGGGATCGTCGGTTACTCGGGTGCAGGAAAGTCGACACTGATAAGACTCGTCAATCAGCTGGAAACGGCAGACAGCGGCGAGATCTGCATCGATGATGTCGACATAACCAAATTAAAGGGGGATGCGCTGAGAAAGCAGAGACAGAAGATAGGCATGATATTCCAACATTTCAACCTTCTCTGGTCAAAGACAGTTCTCGGCAACATCATGTTCCCGTTGGAACTTGCGGGAGTAGCCAGGGAAGAAAGAAAAGAAAGAGCCGCCGAGATGGCCAGAAAAGTCGGACTGGAAGACAAGATGAACGTCTATCCGAGCAATCTCTCCGGCGGACAGAAACAGAGGGTAGCCATTGCCAGAGCACTGGTCCTTAATCCGAAGATACTCCTGTGTGATGAAGCGACATCGGCTCTTGATCCCAAGACTACCGAAGACATACTGGAACTTCTGAAACAGATCAATAAGGAATACGGCCTTACCATCCTGATGATCTCCCACCAGATGGAAACGGTACAGAAGATCTGCCATAAGCTGGCGGTCATGGCCGATGGCGAAGTGGTGGAACAGGGAAGTGTCAAGGACATCTTCTCCAATCCTACTCATCCATTGACTAAGGAACTGATACAGACCGTCGATACCGGTGTGGATGTTGTGAAGCTGGCTTCACAGCTCAAGGACAAGTATCCGGAAGGACACCTCTTAAGGATAACCTTCGAAGACAGCACGTCCGAAAAGCCGATACTATATACGCTGGCCCTTAAGCTGGGGATTCCGATCAACATCGTGGCCGCCAACATCAAGTCGACCCAGGCCGGATCGCTCGGTGTCATGTATATAAACATCGAAGCCAAGAGAGATGTTGAACCGTTCCTGGCTGAACTGGAAAAGCAGGGACTGAAAGTGGAGGTGATCTAAATGCTGCAGTTACTGATAAAACTTAGGGAGCCTCTGCTGGAAACGCTGCTGCTGACCTTCATACCGCTGATCATATCGGTGGTCCTGGGCTTCCTGTTCGGCACCCTGGTCTTCATTACCAGCGACGCCGGGATCCTCGACGTCAATGCCAGCCCGGGCTTAAGGGTACTGAACAGGATATCCGATGCCATCATCAATATCCTGAGATCGGTACCGTATCTGATCATCCTGATCTGGCTGCTGCCTGTGACCAAGCTGCTGGTGGGTTCCATCATCGGCTGGAAAGCAGCCATTCCTTCACTGGTCGTAAGTGCCACCCCGTTCTTTGCGAGGATGACGGTCATCGCCTTCAGTGAAGTTCCCAAAGGTACTATCGAAGCTTCCAAGGCTTTAGGTGCCAGCAACTTCGATATTATATTCAAGGTCTTACTGCCGGAAAGCAAGCCTGCCTTACTCTCAAGTATTGCGGTAACGGCCATCAACCTGATATCCTACAGTGCCATGGCCGGAGCCATCGGTGCCGGAGGACTGGGTTATGAGGCTTACCTCTACGGTCTGATAAGAAACAATCCGCCGCTCATGTACATGGCTACCTTACTGATAATCATCCTGGTATTCGGTATCCAGTACATCGGCGATATCATCGTAAGAAAAGTAGATAAAAGATAGGAGGACGAATCATGAAAAAATTATTAGTTGTTTTATTTGCTTTACTGTTATTAGTTGGCTGCTCTGGATCTAAGGGCGGCGAAGAAGTCGTGACTGACGGCAAGGAAGTCATTACGGTAGCCTGTACGGCTGAACCTCATGCCACCATCCTGGAAGAGGCAGCTCCGTTACTGGCTGAAAAGGGCTATGAACTCAAGATCGAGATCTGGGATGACTATTACATCTTCAACAGTGCACTGGAAAACGGTGACGTCGATGCCAACTACTTCCAGCACATTCCTTTCTTCAATAACGAAGTAAGCGAAAAGGGTTATGATATCGCCAATGCCGGCGGTGTTCATATCGAACCTTTCGGCTTCTATTCCAAGAGATACACAAGCGTCGATGAAATCCAGGACGGCGATACCATCGTCATTTCCAACTCCGTATCCGATCACGGCAGGATCCTGGCCATCCTCGATGATGCCGGTCTGATCAAGCTGGCTGACGGTGTCGATGCCATGAGCGCAACTCTGGATGATGTTGCCGAAAACCCTAAGAACCTGCAGTTCGTTGAAGTCAAGCCGGAACTCCTGACCAATTCCTATGAATACGACGAGGGAGCTCTCGTTGCCATCAACGGCAACTATGCCATCGCCTACGGCCTCAATCCTACCAAGGATGCCGTCATTCTGGAATCTGCCGGCCAGGACAACCCTTATGTCAACATCGTTGCCTGCAGAACTGCCGATCTGGGAAGCGACAAGATCAATGCTTTAGTCGAAGTGCTGCAGTCTGATGCCATCAGGAATTTCATCAGTGAAAAATATTCTGATGGTTCCGTTATTCCTGCCGAATAAATGCTATAATTAATACGGCTATTGAAAGGAGAATAATAATTCATGGCAAATAATGATCTGAATGCTCTTTTAGGGCAGTTATTAAATGCTGATACATTATCCGCAATAAGCGGCGCGACCGGTGTTTCTTCAAGCGATACCAAGAATGTATTGGCTAATGCATTACCGCTGCTTTTAAACGGCGCTAATAATCAGGCTGCTTCTTCCAAGACAGTTGAAAGCTTCTTAGGAGCCCTGACACAGCACGCTGCCGATGACAGCTCCAACATCAACAGCTTCTTCAAGAACGTTGACCTGGATGACGGCGCCAAGATCATCAAGCACTTGCTGGGCGGCGAGACCAAGTCTGTTACCGAGAACGTTGCCAAGAAAGCCAACACCAACTCGACTGCTGCTTCTAAGGTCCTTTCCGCTGCTGCACCGTTACTGCTGACTCTGATCGGTAAATCACTCATCAGCAACGTAACCAAGAGCACCAAGAAGAAATCATCCGCAGTATCCACTACCGATCTGCTGGGTGCCCTCTTAGGAGCCGGAACCACCAAGGCAAGTTCCGCCAACATGACAGCTGACTTACTGGGAACCTTATTAGGTGCCGGTACTTCTTCCAAGAAGTCTTCCAGTGTCAGCGACGTAGCTGCGATCGCCAATCTGGTAAGCTCTTTCCTGAAGTAAGAAAAGCCAAAACATGAAAAAAGCCGGGTTATCCCGGCTTTTTCTTTTGATTAAAAAAGATCTTCCTTGGAAGATCTTATTCTTCGTCCTTATCCTTGGCTAAGGCGCCTTTGATCACGTCAAGGCCCTTGTCGGCTGCATTCAGGATGGCCAGCTTGGCCTCTCCGATCAGCACCTGTGTCTTAGGACTGGTATAGATATCCACAAGCCCGTCCTTCAGATTGACCATGAATTCAGCTGCGCTCTTGACGCTGTCGTTCTCCAGGAACTTCTCCATGGTCGACTTCTTTGAGAAGTCATGCTCGTCATCGTCCGGAATTATCTCTTCGATCCTGTCGAAGGCATACTTTCTGGCGCTTTCGCACTTGGCTTCGACTCTGTCCAGGAACTCATTAAGGCTTTCCTCATTGTCTATCTTGTCAATGGCGGCCTTAAGCTTAAAGGCTGCTTCATTTATTACGTCGATAGTCTTATCTGATACGGTCTTTATCTTGGCAGTCGTCTCTTCGTCAAGTCCTTCAAGCTTGGAATCGGCCTTTTCCTTGATCGCACTTGTGATATCCTGCATTTTCTTGATGGTTTCATCAAAACGGCTCATGACAAATACCTCCTTTATCCTTTATCATTATAACTCAATTAATTTTATTGTATAATTATTACGTATGAGAAGAAGACCGTATGGCGGCGGTTTTATCTTCTTCTGGTTTTTTCTGTTAGCGATGTCTTCAGAACTGATGTGGGATATGGGCGTACTGCTGTTTCCTCTGATATTCTTCGGAGCGATGGGATATGCGATCTATTCCATCATCAAGAAGGCTAACGCAGCCGTAAACAATCCTGTAAGAGTCGAACCGTCAACCAGAAGAACGATAAACGCCAACAAAGTAAACAACACCCGAACCGTTAATTCCCGCGTTACCAAGATATCCAACGCGGATTTAAACAAGATAGACAAGAAGCTCACTTCTTATTTTAAGAATAACCTGACCCTGCCGGTCATCGAAGGCATATCCCTTACGACTCAGTCCGGCAAGTTCACGACCGTCGACCAGCTCTATCTGACCTACAAGGATGAGAAGGTCCTGAAACTGGAAGAGTTCAAGGTCAAGTACTATCCGGTCTATGAGAAGATCATGCAGCTGCTGCTGGTATTCTCCCAGAAGGGCGAGAACGTCATGCAGGCCGAAGTCGAGACCAAGGTCAAGAACAAGAAGAACATCCTCAGCGATGCCGATAAGTACATCGACAGGATCGATGCCCTCAACAAGGCCATCCCGCAGGAAGAGATCACCAACGGTCTTTACCAGACCTGTGATCTTCTCAAGCAGATCGACCTGCTGAAGGAGACCAAGAATGATGAGAACAAGGTCCAGAAACTTTACGATTACTATCTGCCGATACTGATCGATGTTCTGGAAAGATACAAGAAACTGCAGGATGCCCCGACACACGGCGAAGACTTCAAGAAGTGTGAAGCCCAGCTGATCAAGACCATCATCCTGATCAACGAAGCTCTCAAGACCATCGGCAACAGCATGCAGGAAGACGACTACATGAACATCAATGCCGATATCAGCACTCTGCAGAGCCTGTTACAGAAAGACGGATACGGAGAAGATCCTTTTGGAGAGAAGAAATAATGGCTGAACAAGATATTTATAAACTCGTAGAAGAGCTTAACAAGAACAAGAGCATTTCCGACAACACCAAGATCGACAGCATCTATGGTCTTTTGGATCAGGTCAAGAAGGAAAGCGAAGACAAGACAAAGAAGCCGAACCTGACTTTCGGCGAAGAAGTAAAGCCGGTCGAAGAAGCGACGGCAGCCAAGCCTAAGGAAACAAGGCTCAGCGATTTCAAGGATCAGGTAAAACCGATAAGGAAGCCTTCTTTTCCGACAGCCATCAGGCCGTTCGAGAAGAGATCCGACTGTTTCCTGAATATCCTGCAGGCCATCGAATACGGTGAAAACAACCGTGATTATGAGGACGGCCATAAGACGGCACTGGAAAAGTACTACGGCATCGCCCAGAGCAATCCTAAGGACTTCTATGTTGTCGAAGGAAGAGTCAATGATGAAGTGGCCAAGTTCAGAGTCGGCAACAGCCCTGACAACTTCACCAGAGGCTACCGTGATGGACTGGAATATATCGTCAAGGCCCTGGACAAGTCCAAGGAACTGATGGCTAAGAAAATAAATGAGGAACTGTTAAAAGAGCTAGGATAATGAAAAAGGAAGAAAGAGAAAAACTGGTCGAAGAGGTTCTTAATAAAAAGCGTGACTATAACACCGTCTACAACGAGTCCATGAGAGTCATCGATGCGACGGAAAAAGAACTGAATCGCATGATGGAAGAAAACAAGAAGGGCATCGATAACCTTTTAAAGAGAACCGATCTCGATGAAGGCTATCTTGCCTCTTTAAAACAGAAGATGGAAAGCGATCTTGACGTCAAGCTGGAAGTACCGGAAACGGTAGTCGTCGGCAAGGCATCGAAAGAGGTCTTTGACGAGATCGAAAAGGAACTGAAGGATATCATCATCGGACAGGATGAAGCCTGTGAAAAGATGGCCATGGCCTTCAGAAGACCGTATGTGACCGGATCCGATCCTAAGAAGATCAGGAATTCCATCGTCGTCTACGGATCCAACGGTACCGGCAGACATCAGCTGGTCAGCAGCATGGCTTCCCTTTTAAAGAAACACGGACTGACAGTATCCAATGAAGTATATGTCCTGGATATGAAGAGATATCAGTCTTCCACCCAGGAGATCCTTTTCCTGCAGGACCTGTATGTGGCCCTGGTAGGCAAGAATCCGGTCATTCTGATCGAGAACTTCAAGGAAGCTTCACCGATCTTCAACAGAATGCTGACGGAACTGGTGCTGGAAGGAAGATGTCTTCTTAACCAGAGATATACCTTTGCGAACAACCAGCTGCAGGAAGCTACCGCCAAATTAAGCAAGGATGTCATCGACCACCTGGACGGCAATGACAAGACCCTGGTCTTCATTACCGAAGACAAGCCATCCAAACTGATGGACGTCTTCGGCAAGTCCTTCGTCGATCACATCGAAGACAAGATCACTACCGAGAAGTTCACGGAAGAAGCTCTCGATAAGATAATCGATCAGATCCTCAAGGATCTGGAGACCAAGTCCGAGACCCAGTTCGAACTGGATCTGGTGATCGATGATTCACTTAAGACCTATCTTAAAGAGAACTACGAACCTAATGACGGTATCGATTCCCTGACACCAATCACTAATAAGATCTACAACTGCCTGGTAAACATTACCCTGCAGAATTCCGATATCAATTCCATCAGGCTTACCTATGATGAGACCATCAAAGCCAGCTTTGATGAAAAGACCGTCGACCTCGATATCGCCAATGACGAGTCGGCCGAAAGAAAAGAGATCCAGGCTGAGCTGGATGAGATCGTCGGCTTACAGTCCGTCAAGGATTATCTGCTTTCCCTTGAGAACAACATGAAGATCATGCAGATAAGGAAGCAGAAAGGTCTGAAGGTATCCGAAGTATCCAAGCATATGATCTTTACCGGCAACCCCGGCACCGGCAAGACGACCATTGCCCGTATCGTATCGAGACTTATGAAAGCCGCCGGCATCCTTAAGCAGGGCCAGCTGGTCGAAGTTACCAGAGCCGATCTGGTAGGCAAGTACGTCGGTCATACCGCACCGCTTACCATGAACGTCATCAACTCTGCTTTAGGCGGTGTACTCTTTATCGATGAAGCCTATTCCTTATACAGAGGCAAGGATGATTCCTTTGGTCTCGAGGCCATCGATACCATCGTTAAAGGCATGGAAGACCACCGTGACGATCTGATCGTCATACTGGCCGGTTACACCAAGGAAATGGCTGAGTTCCTGACTGCCAACTCCGGTCTTAAGTCAAGGTTCGCCAATATCATCCAGTTCGATGATTATACCGGTGAAGAGATGATGCTGATAGCCAAGTCCATCGCCAAGTCCAAGGGCTATTTCCTGAATGAGAACTGCGACAAGCCTTTACAGGAATACTTCACTATCATCCAGGCCAAAGGCGATCCTAACTCCGGTAACGGACGTCTCGCCCGAAACAAGGTCGAGGAGGCCATTCTGAAACAGTCCAAGCGATTGCTCGATAACCCTGATGATGAGATCAGTGAGCTCAAGATCGAAGATTTCAACTTAAGCGACTAAGGTGCCAAGGCACCTTTTTTAAACTTTAAGAATACATTAAAATAGAGATATGTTAAGTGACACGATAGTCGCCATAAGCACCGCTTTGAAGGAAGGCGCCATCTCCATCGTCAGGATGTCAGGAGATGACAGTTTTGAAATACTCAAAAGCGTTTCCGACATCAAAGAGATAGAACCAAACACCATAAAATTTACGCACATCTATGACGGTGAAGAGATGATCGATGAAGTACTGGTATCTTTCTTTAAAGGACCTAAATCCTATACCAGGGAAGACATGGTGGAGATCAACTGCCATGGCGGTATCTATGTGACCAGGCTCATCCTGAATCTGCTTTTAGCCAAGGGCTGCCGTCTGGCCGAAGCAGGCGAGTTCACCAAAAGGGCTTATCTAAACGGCAGGATAGATCTGAGCGAAGCCGAATCGGCCAACGACCTGATCAGAGCCACGAGCAGGATACAGGCCAAAAGCGCCATCAAAGGCATCGACGGGTCCATTGAAAAACTGCTGACGCCGATCATGGATGAGATGAAAGACGTCATCTCGATGATCGAAGTCAACATCGACTATCCCGAATATGAAGACGTCAAAGAAATGACCAACGTCAATGTGAGACCGTATGTCGAGAAGTGGATCATGGACATGGGTGAAATGGTAGACAAGGCCGAAAGGTTCAGAGTGATAAAGGACGGCATAAAGACCGTCATCATCGGCAAGCCCAACGTCGGCAAGTCCTCCCTGCTGAATGCCCTGATCGAGAAAGACAAGGCCATCGTGACGGAGATCGCCGGTACGACCAGGGACCTCGTCGAAGGCAGGGTGAACCTTAAGAATATTACGCTCAACCTCATCGATACCGCCGGCATCAGGGAGAGCGAAGACCGGATCGAAAAGATCGGCATCGAGAAATCCAGACAGGCTCTGGAAGAAGCCGAACTGGTGATCCTCGTGATCGATGCTTCCAACGAAGACGAGGAAGACGCAGAACTCTTAAGAATGACCGAAGGCCGTAACCGTATCGTCGTCTACAACAAGTCCGATCTTGTGAAGAGGGGTGACATAAACGTCAGCGCCCTGAATAATGATGTCTCTATGCTCGTGGAGCACATCGAAGATATGTATAAGGATGACGTTTCCTTAGTCGATGAGGATATCCTCAATAATGAAAGACAGATATCGCTGATGAAACAGGCCCGAAACGAACTGGAAGAGATGCTGAAACACTTTGACGATACTTCACTGGATGTGATCATGCTGAACCTGGAGGAAAGCTATCATTATCTCTGTGAGATACTGGGAAAGGAGTATCAGGAGGATCTGATCGATCACATGTTCAGAAACTTCTGTCTGGGAAAATGATGAACTATCTGGACAGTCATTGCCACATAAATGATGAAGCTTACGATGAAGACCTTGATGAAGTTCTAAACAGGATGCTGGAAAACAGAGTGACCAGGGCCATGATCGTCTGTGTGAGTTTTGAAGACTACAGAAAGACGCTGGAAATAAAAAAGGAAGGCATCAGATTCAAAAAAGCCATCGGTGTCTATCCGGAGTGTACCGGTATCAGCGAAGATGATTTTAATGAATATGTCAGGCTAATGAAGGAATGTGATGCCGTAGGCGAGATAGGTCTTGATTATCACTGGTATCCCGAAACGAAGGAGAAGCAGAAGGAGCTTTTCATAAGACAGATCCGGATCGCCAAGGAACTCGGTAAACCTGTCATCGTCCATTCAAGAGATGCTCTGCAGGATACCTATGACATCCTTAAGGAACACAGGTATGAAGGCGTACTGCACTGTTACAGCGGATCGGCGGAAATGGCGAAGGAATTCGTGAAGCTTGGCTACTACATATCCATTGCCGGACCGGTAACCTGGAAGAATGCTAAAGAACCGCTGGAAGTCGTGAAGAGCGTTCCTTTGGAAAGGCTCCTGATCGAGACCGACTGCCCTTATCTTACTCCGGCACCAAATAGGGGCAAACGGAACGAGCCTTCCTATGTGGTCCATACCGCAAAAAGGATCATGGAGGAACTCGGTATCGATGAGGAGACTTTCTTAAGACAGATAAATGCCAATTATGATAATTTGTTCGGGTCTAACTGATATAATTAAAAAACAAGGAGAAAAAATATGAATAATCCGTTACTGCTGATCCTTATGGTACTTATGCTGGTGATGATGTTCAACAACATCCGCAAGGTACGCAACATGAAGAAAGACGAGAAATACATACTTGCCTATACCGGTGTTCTTAAAAAGGAAGAGAACGCCGTTGCCAATCTGAATAAGTATATTGAAGAAGAGACCAATCCCGAACTTAAGAACAAGGGACTGCTGGTCAAGGTCTATACCGATATCCTTGAAGGCATCAATCCGAGCGCTACCATCGACAGCATCAGCTTTGATGATATCTTCCTGGCTGACGGAAACTATGTACCGGAAAAGATCTCGAAGAATTCCGACGCCTTCGTCTGGCTGCTTCTCAATCTTTCAAAAGCCAGAAGCCAGTCGATGATCGACATCATGGATAAGCTCTATGAAAAGGTAACGGCCTATGAAGACCGGCTTGGCGGACATGTGGAATATCAGGTATTCAAGGCTGCCTGCAACTGCCTGCTGGAAAGGGATGTCAAAGGCATCGAATTCCTCAACAAGCTGCTGGCCGGCGAATACGGTGACTATCAGTACGACAAGCAGCTGATCGGCGTCTTCAAGAAAGCGGCAGCTGCCTTGCTGGTATACAGCGGCGAGCCTATCGAAAAGGAAGACGAAGAGATCCTCTATGATTTCGCTTTATCACAGGTCGGTAACCGTTTCCTGAGCGATCTGGAACTGATCGACCGTTACTATAAGAAGGAAGAGATCCCTGAAGAAAACGGACAGGTCGAAGAACCTGAGGAAAGACTGCAGACGGCCGTCATCGAAGGAAAGGAACCCGAAGAAAAGGAATAACTCAAGCTTATGAAGATGATCGCAGGCTTAGGAAATCCCGGAAAGAAATATGAAAAAACCAGACACAACACTGGTTTTTTGGTGCTGGATGAAGTGCTTAAGGAACTGGGGATAAGCCTGGATAAGGAAAGGTTCAATGCCTTATATACGGTCTGTAACCATAAAGGCGAGAAGGTATACTTCGTAAAGCCTTTGACCTATATGAACAATTCCGGAGAAGCCATAAAGGCGCTGATGAAATACTACAAGCTCAATACCGAAGATCTCCTTGTGATACATGATGATCTCGATCTGCCGGTAGGCAAGATCAGGATCAGAGAAAAAGGATCAAGCGGCGGGCAGAAAGGTATGGCCAGCATCATGGATCTGCTTGGCAGCAGCGAGATCAAAAGGATCAGAGTCGGCATCGGCAACGACAAGGAGATACCGACCGTCGATTATGTCCTGGGAAAGGTGCCTCTTTCGGAAAGAAAACTCTATAAGGAGTCTTTACAGCGAGCCAAAGATGCGGTAATCTGTTCCCTGGACAATGATTTTTCGAAAGTCATGAGTATATATAACCAATGAGATATCTGGATCTGCTGGAAAAACTGGAAAAAGTACTGAAAACGAAACGAGATGATCGTTTCTTTTTGACTTATAATTCCCTGATAGAAGAAGCCCTCAGACTGGCGATCATGGCTAAGGGCAGCGATAAGCCGATCATCGTCGTCAAGGAAAACAGCTACATGGCCAACCGCTTAAAGGAGATACTGGTCTCCTACCTTGATAAAGACGAACTGGTCACCTATCTGCCGGAAGAGTCACTGAGATCGGAAGAGATAGCGACATCCTTTGAAAACAGGGCGGACAGGCTCTTTGCGTTATACCGCATCATCACCAATCCGAAGGTCAAGGTCATCATCACTTCTCCTTACGGCTATATCAGACATCTGCCGGAAAAGGAAGTATTAAGAGGCAGCATCATCCATCTTAAGAAGGATGACATCTATGACCGTGATGAGCTGATCAGAAAACTGAGAAAACTGGGCTATGACAAGGTTGCCCACGTTGAAACGCCGATGACCTATGCGGCCAGAGGCTACATCATCGATTTCTACAGCGTCAATTATGACAAGCCGGTAAGAGTCGAATTCTTTGACGATGTCATCGACTCCATCAGGTTCTTTGACATCAATACCCAGAGAACGCTGGAAATGATCGATGAAGTCGACATCTGCTTTGCGAAGGACGTCTTCTTTAACGATGAGGAAAAAGCCTGGCTCAAGGAGAACGTCGAAGTGCTGTCCGGTGAAATGGATCTGAACCTGGAATACATCTACAACGATCAGTACGTCCAGTCTCAGTACTTCTATTATTCCTTCTTCAAAAAGGAGCATCTTAACGATTATCTTGACGCATTGACTTATCTAAGCGATGAAGGCAAGATCAAAGATCACCTGAAGATCCTGAGCGAGGAGACTGTTTCCTATATTCAGGAGATGCACGAAGAAAAGAAGCTGCCTTTGAGATTCTACGTCTATGGCGACCTGGACCGCCTGCTTGCGGGCAGAGAAGTCATAAAAGGCGAAGCCTTTAAGGAAGCGATATCGAGGATCACGGAAGTGGATCTGCCTTTCGGCAATATCGACTACCTCATCACCCTGATCGAAAAGGACAGCAGTCTTTACAAACTCATCGTCCTGCAGGACAAGGAAGTTGAAGATACCATCGCTTCTTTGACTAAGTTCAAGATACCTTACAGCGTCTATACCGGCGAACTGAAGGAAGGCATCAACATCCTTTACGGATACATGTTCGGAGGCTTTGAGGTAAAGGAACTGGATCTCATCGTCTATACTTCTGCTGAATTATACCGCCAGAGAAAACATCAGGGACGTTTTGCGAAGAAGTATGCGGAAGCCAGGACCCTCAATTCCTACGAAGAGCTGAACAAGGGCGATTACGTCGTCCATGACCAGTACGGCATCGGCCAGTACGTTTCCATCGAGACCAGGACTGTCAACGGTATCGCCCTGGATTATTTAAGGATCATCTATAAGGGAAACGACGAACTGCTGGTACCGCTGTCCCAGTTCTCTCTGGTCAGGAAATACGTCTCCAAGGAAGGAGCCGTACCAAGACTCAACAAGCTTGGTTCCAAAGAATGGGTCGAAACCAAAAAGAGAGTCGAAGAGAACGTCAATGAACTGGCAGAAAGGCTCATCGAACTCTATGCGAACAGAAGCGAAGAGATCGGTTTTGCGTACAGCAAGGACAGTGACCTTCAAAGGGAATTCGAGGATGAGTTTGCCTATGACCTGACGGCCGATCAGGAGACAGCCATCAGAGAAGTCAAGGAAGACATGGAAGACAGAAAGCCGATGGACAGGCTGCTGTGCGGCGATGTCGGTTTCGGTAAGACGGAAGTGGCCATCAGGGCTTCCTTCAAGGCCGTCAATGACAACAAGCAGGTCGCTTATCTCTGTCCGACGACCGTTCTTTCCCTGCAGCACTACAACACCTTCAAGGTCAGGCTGGAGAAGTTCCCGGCCAGAGTCGAGCTATTGAACCGCTTCGTACCGGAAAAGAAGCAGAAAGAGATCATCAACGATCTTATTGCCGGAAAGGTCGACATCCTGATCGGAACGCACCGCATCCTTTCAAATGACGTGAAGTTCAAAGATCTGGGCCTGCTGATAATAGACGAGGAACAGCGTTTCGGTGTCGAACACAAGGAAAAGATCAAGGAGATGAAGCAGTCTATCGATGTCTTATCGCTTAGTGCGACGCCTATCCCAAGGACCCTGCAGATGTCTCTGATCGGCGTCAGGAGCCTTTCCACTCTTGATACGCCGCCGCTCAACCGTTATCCGGTCCAGACCTACGTCGTCCACAAGAACGAGAACCTCATCAAAGAAGTCATCATGAGAGAACTGGAAAGAAACGGCCAGGTCTTCTATCTGTACAACAATGTCGAACGGATCTACAGCGTTGCGAACAGGATCGCAGCCGATATTCCTTATGCCAAGGTCGAAGTGGCTCACGGCCGGATGTCGGCGGAGGAAATAGAAGACGTCATGTTCCGCTTCTACAACAATGAGATAAACGTCCTGGTCTGCACGACGATAGTGGAGACCGGTCTTGACATCCCTAATGCGAATACCATCATCATCGACAATGCCCAGAACTTCGGACTGGCTCAGCTTTATCAGATCAAGGGAAGAGTCGGCAGAAGCGACAGAGTGGCTTATGCCTATCTGCTGATACCGGAAAAGAAACAGCTGAAAGAGACTTCCATCAAACGTCTGGAAGCAATCAAGGAATTCGCATCACTGGGCAGCGGCTACAAGATAGCCATGAGAGACCTGACCATCAGAGGTGCCGGCGATCTTCTCGGACCTAAGCAGTCCGGTTTTATCGACAACGTCGGTCTCGACCTTTATCTGGCCATGCTCAACAGAGCCATAAAGATCAGAAAGGGCGAGGAAGTCGAAGAGATAAAGGAAACGCCAAATCTCAATATCCCGCTGGAATCCTACATACCGGAACAGTTCTCGGACAACGACTATGAGAAACTGGCCCTTTATCATGAGCTGGATCTCATCGACAACAAGGAAGATCTCCTTAAATACTACTTAAGGATCCAGGATGAATACGGCAGACTGCCTAAGGAAGTCGGTAACCTCTTCGACAAGAAGAAACTGGAACTGCTGGTAAATCTCAACTGCATCGAAAGGATCATGAACCGCAACGGACGCTTCACCATCATTCTGAGCGAAAGCTATTCCGACAATATCGACGGTGTCAAGCTTTTCGAGTACTGCAACGAGATCTCTAAGGACATCAAGATCGCCTACCGCAAGCGTAAACTGGAACTCTATGTCGAAAATCAGAAGGGGGCAGTTGATAAGATCCTGAAACTCGTGGATAATTTAGATAAGCTCTTGAAAGATGAGAATAGATAAGTATCTGAAAGTCGCGCGTATTCTGAAGAAAAGAACTGTCGGCAAGGAACTGGCCCTGAATGACAGGCTTTTGATCAACGGCCGTCATGCCAAGGCCAGCAGCGAAGTAAAGCCGGGGGATGTCATCACCATCGAATTCGGCCACCGTACCTTCAAGGCAAGGGTCCTGGAAGTTAGAGACAACGCTTCCAAGCAGGATGCCCTGGGCATGTACGAGGTTATTGAAGAATCAAAGACTAATGAGGTATAATTATCCCATGCCGCAAAATAAGACTAAAAAAAGAAAACTGAACAGGAATCTTAAATCGAAACTGATATCGATACTTTTGATCATCATTGCGATACTCATCTTCGTGAGAGTGGGAAAACAGGTCTATACCATGTACAGCCTCAAGAAACAGGCCAAACTGGTCGAAGAGGAACTGATAAAACTGCAGGATGAGAATGCGGCTCTGCTTTCCACCAAAAACAAACTGGAAGATCCTAACTACGTTACTACATATGCCAGAGGCGAATACATGTTCTCCAAGGGAGACGAAAAGGTATTCTATCTGCCATCCGGCAGCAGCGACAGTAATGAAACTTCTCAATAGGGAAGTTTTTTTAAAAGGAATTTCAGGGTTTACTGTCAATAATGATATAGGAGGAATTATGGATCTTGGTCTTTATTATAAAAGCGTTCTGGAAAGCGATGACGCACCGATAGTGCTGTGTGATCTTGAACATGTGATCATCTACATGAATGAAGCGGCCGTCATACGCTACGGCAAAGGAGGCGGCAGGGAACTTCTGGGCAGATCCCTCTTTGACTGCCACAGTGAAGAATCGAAGGAAAAGATCATAAAGATACTTGAATATTTCAAAAAGGATATCTCCAGCAGTTCGGTCTTTACCTTCCATAATGACAAGGAAAACAAGGACGTCTATATGGTAGCTTTAAGAGATGACGACAGAAAACTGATCGGCTATTATGAAAAACACTGTTACCGGAACAGGGAAGAAAGAGAAAGATACAAGGAAATACTGTAATGGAAAAAGGAATAAAGAGAACACTGATATATGAAGGCAAGGTCATCTCCATGAACGTGGATGACGTGATACTGGATGACGGTACCAAAGCCAAAAGGGAATTCGTCCTGCATAACGGCGGCGTCTGCATCGCCATGAAAGACAGCGACGGCCGTTTCTTCATGGTCAGACAGTACCGCTACGTCCAGGGCAAGGAGATGTATGAATTCTGTGCCGGCAAGATCGAAGCAGGTGAAGATCCGGACAAGGCCATCTTAAGAGAGGCCGAAGAAGAGATCGGTTACAGGGCAATCAATGTCAGAAAACTGGGCCAGATCATTCCGACCTGTGCCTACAGCAGTGAACACATCCACTTATACTACGGCGAAAAAGGTGAAAGAGTGGGCCAGAATCTGGACTATGACGAAAGACTGGAAGCCAACAAATTCACCTTTGAAGAGATAAAAGAGATGATAAGAAACGGTGAGATCGATGACGCCAAGACGATAGCCATCATGTATCACATGGAAATGGAAGGACTGAATGCTTAGTTTCGATCAGCTGGTATACGAAACGCAGGATCTGGAAAACGAGGAACGGGAGAATTACCTGGTCAACTTTTTTACTGCCAACAACTTCGATGACTATCTGATCGATGAAAGCTGCAGTGAAGACGAAAGAATGGACATCTATGAGATGTTCCACAGCAGTGAGGACATTCTGATCAGAGCACTGATGATACTGGACAGAAGTCCTTTATGCATGGAAGCCAACTACGTCAACTATCTGCTTAACGAGGAAACGATGGTCGACCTCTGGCTCAACAATCTCATGCACAGAAGCGGCGAATACGCTTCCTTCAGCGAATACGGAAAGACTTCCTATCTGAGACTGCTCAACATCTATGCCCAGTTCCTGATGGACATCCACAATGTCACTTTTGCGATAAAGGTGGTCAGAAGGACAGCGGATCTTGAGGGTGGCTATTCCGATGACAATATCGCCAAGCTGGCTTACATGTACAGTGTCATCGAAAAGGACGATGAATTCTACGAGCTCTATCACAACGAGGACTTCAATGATATGATCCCGTATCTTCTGCTGATGGTTGTCCTGCTCAAGCATGAAGACGAACTGAAGGCCAGGGAAGTGCTTTCGGACTTCATCGACAAGTTCGAGTACGGAGACTACATCGACCGTATCTGGGAACTCGACAATAACGATTCGGTAGAGGCCGTTGCGCTAAGAAGCGCCATCGACGTCTGTTTTGAGGAGATCTGCTCCGTACCGTATTTCTTCTCATGGTGCTGCGACAATAAGGAGAAAAAACTGAGATCATGACAAGCAGGAAGTTATCCATATACGCACTCATTATCGCTGTTTATTCGGGCCTGAGCCTGGCGCTGGGAAGCTTTTCCTTTGCGGCCATCCAGGTCAGACTGGCGGAAGTGCTGGTGCTTTTATGTCTCGTTAAGCTTGAATATACATTGCCTTTGACTCTGGCCTGTCTTATCACCAACCTCATCGGTATCGCCATGGGCATCAACTTCCCGCTGGATTTCATTTTCGGAACGCTGGCGACACTGATATCCTGCCTGCTGGCATACAGGTTCCGCAAGGTCCTGTGGTTCAGAAAGCCCATCCTTTCCCTGCTGATGCCCTGCATCGTCAATGCGGTGATAATAGGCTGGGAGATCATGTTTTATACTGCCGGTAATGCCGATAAGCTGACGGTCTTTCTGGCCGCTGCCTTATCCGTTTTCACAGGCCAGTTCATAGCCTGCGTGATCCTTGGTTCCATCCTTTACGAGCCGTTTCTCAAGGCATATGAAAGACTCATCAAGGAGTAGTATAATTGACTTATGAGCAGCATCGATATCAGAGAACTGGAAAACATCAGAAAACAGCTGGACAGTCTTGAAGAAGATGATGTTTTATTCATTGACGAAGACGGCGAGACCAGATTCGTAGTGATGCCGGCAGCCCAGTATGATTTCATCGATGAGATGCTCAAGCAGAGCCAGAACCTCTCCATGCCTAGAGTCAGAGTGATCAACGGCAACGAACTGGAACTGAGCTATGACGAATACGAAGCTGTCAAGAAACAGCTCAATGACATAATCGAAAAGACCTTCAAACCGAAACCGGAGAAACTCAACTAGTGAAAAAGGGATACTTTATCGTCCTTGAAGGACCTGACGGTTCCGGCAAGACGACCGTTACCAATATCATCTGTGACCGGCTCATGACCGAAGGTTTTGAAATAGTCCATACCAGAGAACCGGGCGGAATCGGGATAGCCGAAGAGATCAGGAACATCATCCTCGATCCGAAGAATACGACTATGGATCCAAGGACCGAAGCCCTGCTTTATGCCGCCAGCAGAAGGCAGCATCTCGTGGAGAAGGTCATACCGGCCAAGGAAGCCGGCAGGATCGTCATCTGTGAACGCTTCGTCTATTCCTCGCTGGCCTATCAGGGCTATGGCCGGGGCCTGGGCTTTGACGATATCTTGAAGATCAACGACTTTGCGATAGGTGACGCCTATCCCGATATGACCATTTATCTCGATATCGATGAAGAGGAAGGCCTCAAAAGGATAGCCGACAGGAGCTTCAAGGACCGTCTGGACAGCGAATCCCTGGGCTTCCATCATCTGGTAAACGAAGGCTACCGGGAAGTACTGAGACGCTTTAAGGACACGAAGGTCATCGATGCCTCAAAAAGCGTCGATGAAGTTGTCGAAGAAGCGCTCAAGCTTATTAAAGATCTGATAAATGATTAAGGAAATACTGAAAGAAAAGGAAGCTGTCGCGTACCTGAGCCTAAAGAACGATCTGAATAACAGGCATCTGGCGCACAGCTATCTTTTATATGGAGAACTCAACCCCCTGAAGAAGGAGACGGCTTTTCTTCTGGCTCAAAGCATCATCGAAGGAAAGGATGACTTTGCGTGTGAGGAATGTCCCACCTGCAAGAGGATAAGGGAAGGAAAGTACTTCGACGTCATCTATCTGGACGGTTATAAGGAATCGATCAAGAAGGAACACATCGAAAGGATCATGGACGAGATGTCCAAGACTTCACTGGAGTCTTCCGGCAAAAAGGTCTACATCATCGACAACATCAACAACTCTTCCCCGAAGGTCCTGAACATGATCCTCAAGTTCATGGAGGAACCCGGATCCGACAACATCTTCGGCATCCTGATCAGCGACAATATCGATTCCCTGCTGGAAACGGTGGTATCGCGATGCCAGAAGATACCTTTCATGAGCCGTGATTTCTCTGCGCTGATCAAAGAGTATGAGAAACAGGGTTTCAGTCACAGTGATGCCTATCTTTTGAGCCACATCAGACACGAACTGCAGGAAGTCGATGAAGACGTCTTTGGCTGCGCCAAAGAACATGTCTACAAGACGATCGAAAACCTGGACAACAGAAAATACATCCCGGTGCTCTTCAGCAGGGAGTTCTATCCTTCCTTAGGCAAGGATGGGATGAAGGAAGGAACGTCATATTATCTGGATATCTTTTTGAAGATGCTGGAAGACGTCAGATGTAATGAAAGAGGCATCGATGAGGAATATGACGCCTGTCTGGACCGTCTTTCAAAGGAAGACTGCACGGCACTGCTGGAGATCTTCCTCGCGGCAAAGGAGCGTTCTTTATCGTCAGTAAACAGGAGCCTCCTGTTTGACCAAATCGCCGCAAAGATAATATCATAAATTCAGGAGTTTATATGAGTGAGACAGTAAAATACATATCGGTCAGATTTCAGACGACCAATAAGACCTATACATTTTCCACTACCGATGACAGCATCCGTAACGGTGATGCGGTGATCGTCGAGACCCAGAGAGGCATCGAATACGCCAGAGTGATCGCAGATCCTTTCGACAAGCCCAACATTTCCCTGGAGATCAAACCGATCTTACGAAAGGCCACGGAAGCCGACAGGGAACAGTATCAGCAGAACGTGAAAGACTGCGAATCGGCCAAGGTCATCTGTCAGGAGGAATCCGACAAGCTCGGGCTGGGAATGAATATCCTCTCCGCCGAATACACGCTGGACAGGGCTAAGATAACCTTTATCTATCTGGCTGATGACAGAGTGGATTTCAGGGAACTGCTGAAGGTTCTGGCATCCATTTTCAAGTGCCGTATCGACTTAAGACAGGTCGGTACCAGAGACAAGGCTAAGATGGTTTCCGGCGTGGGACCGTGCGGCAGGGAGCTGTGCTGTGCCCGTTACATCACGGAATTCGACCGCATCTCCATAAACATGGCCAAGAACCAGCTTTTAGCCCTGAACGTCCAGAAGCTTTCCGGACAGTGCGGCAACCTGATGTGCTGTCTCAAATACGAAGACGATGCCTATAAGGAACTGCGGAAAGGCCTGCCGAAGATGAACAGCGTCGTGGAATACGACGGTGAAAGATACCGCATCACTTCCATGAATGTCATCGCCCGTACCTGCAAACTGGAAAACCAGGATCATGCGATCTATCTGACTTTGGATGATCTCAGAAGATACGGCAAGTACCAGACGCCAAACGTCAAGAAGGAAGAAGAAAGTGAAGGAACAGAAAGTGTCAGCGAAGAATAAGGCGGCACTTTTTCTTGTGGCCACCCCGATAGGAAATCTGAGCGAGTTCTCGCCCAGAGCCGTGTCCGTCCTTAAGGAAGTCGATGTGCTGGCTTGCGAAGATACCCGCAACACCCTTAAGCTCTTAAGTCATTTTGACATCCATACACGGATGATCACCTATCATAACTTCAATGAGGAAAGCTCCACGAAAGGCATAATGAACCTTCTTGAAGAAGGAAAAAGCGTAGCCCTGGTCTCCGATGCCGGCTATCCGCTGATCAGCGACCCGGGTTATGAACTGGTCAGTGAAGTGATAAAGGGAGGCTACGACATCATAACGGTCTCCGGACCAAATGCCGCCCTCAACGCCTTGGTAGCCAGCGGTCTTAAAACAAGCCATTATCTCTTCTTCGGTTTCCT
The DNA here is from genome assembly GCA_017431825.1 of Erysipelotrichaceae bacterium. GTDB lineage: Bacteria > Bacillota_I > Bacilli_A > Erysipelotrichales > Erysipelotrichaceae > Colivicinus. Next base: position 136,431 of record JAFRKI010000016.1, read on the forward strand.
TAATTCCAGACAGTCCCAGGCCAGAAAGGAGCTGGAAGAGCTTAAGGAATTCCCTTATACGCTGATCTTCTATGAAGCTCCGCACCGTATCCTCAAAACACTGAAACTCTGCCATGAAGTGCTGGGTGACAGGAAGGCAGTCATCGCCAGGGAACTGACCAAGCTCCATGAGGAATACATCAGGGGAACCTTAAGCGAACTGCTGAAACTTGAAGAAGTCAAAGGCGAGATCGTGCTTCTGATCGAAGGCCGGGAAGAGGTAAAGACGAAGACCGATCTTGAAGAACTGAAGAAAGAAGTCGATGCCTTAGTAAAAAAAGGATACAAGACAAAAGAGGCGATCAGTGAAGTTGCCGCCGCACACGGTATCTCCAAGAATCACCTCTACGATCATTACCATAAGAAATGAATATCAGTTAAGACAGCCTGTCCTTAAGATGCAGCATATGGCTGTCTTTTATTATCCGTCCTTCCTTAACGAGGGAACTGACCGTTCTGGAGAGCGTCTCTCTTTCCAGGTTCAGTTCTCCGGCTAAAGAAGTAATGCTTCCATATCTTACGGTTCCGTCATTGTCTTCAAGAAGGTAAAGGAGCCTTTCTTTGGCAGACGCAAGAGACAGGAGCTTTATCTTGGAGTTAAGAGCCTTGCCGAAGTCAGCCTGGATCTCCAGGTAAGCTGTAAGGAAAGATTCGTTACGCCTGAAGATGCTGAGCAGATCGTTTTTATGAAGATAGGCGATCACCGTATCGCTTAGCGTTTCGACGTCTCCTTTGTAGTAAGGAGAAGACGAGAAAAGAAGGTTGTTGCCGAAGATGCCGTTTTCGTTTACGGTATTGAAAACGATCTCGTTCCCGAGGTGTGAATACGAAACGATTTTCACGCTGCCCTTTAATACGATGCCTATCGCAAAACATTCATCGTTTTCTCTGAAGACAGTCTCATCGGCTTTATAACTGACGGTCTTCAGGAGTTTTTTCTCTTCTTTATCAAGGCATTTCAGGACATTCATAGTGTGATCCAAATCACATTCAATTATAAACCTGCCAAGTATAATTGAGAAGGAGGTTATTGTCTCATGAAGAAAATTATCGTCTTATTATTAACGTTATTATGTCTGGTCGCCTGTACCGGCAGGAACGAAGAATCTGTCGATCTTGTGGACGACGTCGTTCTTGACTACAGCGTAGTATCCCCAAGCGGTGCCCCGTCACTGGCTTTACTGGATCTTATTGATGATGCCAACATGTCCTTTGACATCGTTGACGGAGCAGATGTCCTGCAGGCTGAATTCTCATCAGGTGAAGCTGATGTGATAATCGCCCCGATCAATCTGGGTGCCAAGCTTTCAAGTGCTACCGGCAACTATAAGCTGGTTGCAGTACTGACCTGGGGCAATCTCTATATCGTCAGCGGTGCAAGCGAAGAAGAAGCTGCAGCAGCTCCGGTAGCAGCCTTCGGTGAAGCAGCTGTTCCGGGCAAGGTGCTCGGTTTCCTGAGCGAAGAACTGGGCTACGAATTCGAATGGTTCAATTCCGTCAACGAAGCCAGCGCTGCCCTTCTGGCCGGTGAATACAAGAGCGCCGTTCTGGCTGAACCGGTACTGACCATGGCTAAGTCAAAATTTGAAGGCGAACTCAACGTCCTGGTAAACATCCAGGAAGCCTATAAGGAAAAGACCGGCTATGATTCATATCCGCAGGCTGCCTTATTCGTCAACGTCAAGGCTCTGGGCAATGAGGAAAAGCTGAACATGTTCATAAGAGACGTTGCCGGAAGCATCAAGGCCTACAATGCCGATAAGGATGCCCTGAGTGCCAGGATCGATCAGCTCGATCTGAGCGTACTGGGTTTTGCCAATGCCGATCTAATCAAGAACGCTTATTCAAGAATGGCTCTTGACTATAAGGATGCCAAAGACTGCAAGGATGAAATAAAGGCCTTCCTGTCACTGTTTGGCATGGAGCTGGATGAAAACATCATCTACTGATATTTAAAAAAACAGACAAAAGAAAAGGATAAGCAATGCTTATCCTTTTTATTATGCGTATGGTCTTAGAAGCTGTGGCCTCCGCCTCCGCCGGAGGAACCGCCGCCTCCGCCGCCTCCGCCTCCGCCACCTCCGCCGGAGGAACCGCCGCCGTCAGATTCGACGTGGACGTGCTTGCGCTGTCTGGTCATCTTCTTTGCCAGGACGTTCACGCCGACCATAGCGGTCATGGCTGTTGCGGTTTCGCCGTAACTGAACGTCTTATTGTGACGCTGTATCAGCAGGAAGATGAAGTTTATCAGCAGGGCCGTTACCAGGGCAATGAAGGCATTGGAGATGTACTTCATCGGCTGGGCTATCCTTCCTCCTTCAAGGAGGGTCTCGGCCTGATCATATACCTGGTAGGCACATTCGTAGTATTCGCCTCTGGAGGCATAACGGTAGACGTTGTCCGTTATCGTGTTGGCATAGGCTTTATTTATGACTCTGTAGATGGCACCGTCGGAATAGATCCAGATGTTTCTTCTGCCCATATCGATGAGGAAGAGGAAACCGCTGTCGGTACCGAACAGTGAACGGTATAGTTTCTTCGCATAGGAACTGGTCTCTTCATACTGGGAAACGCTGACGAAGCCGACGTTGCCGTATTTGGTTATATTGGCCATCTTTTCCTTCAGGAGCTTTTCTTCACTTGGTGAAAGCAGGTCTTCTTCATCATTAAGAACGATCTGGTAATTGTTTACGGCATTTACCGGTCTTACGGAAACAAAGCTCAGCAGTAAGACGCTGCCGATTATGAGAAGTATCCTAGTAATCTTTTTCATCATCATTTCCTCCTTTCCGGTTATAGAAGGACGGTAAAGGTCTGGTGGCCGTTTCGTTGAATCTGATCAGCAGGTCGACGCACATCAGCGATGCGGCTACCAGAGCAGCCAGTGCTCCGAGATAATACCACCAGTCCTGGACAGGCGTGGTGGCACCGACGATGAAGGCATAATCGATGGCTGCCAGCGTTACCAGGGCAAAGAGCAGGGAACGCTTGTTTTTGAGATAGACGGCAATGGACATGGTCCTGAGGAAGTTGATGACTTCCAGTACCGCTATGATGAAGGTCATGACCATGGCTCCGGTCTGGGACACCAGTTCGTCATATAAGGCACCGAGTATTCCCATTCCGATGAATGACAGCATGGACAGCAGTACGATCTTGACGATCTCCCAGCCGATACTGCGGTTGCCTTTTCTTCTGAGTCTGGCTCTCTGTTTTTCCGACATCGGCAGCCGGTCTCCCTCTTCCAGGAGATAGCCCTTGTCGAAGACGTGGTTTTCCCTGTCTCTTACGAGCTTGAGCTCCTTGCGGTATCTTCTGGCTACCAGGTATGCCAGCAGGGCCGCAAACCACAGGACGAACCGGGATGTCACGGTCACGAACAGGCTCAGCAGCACGAACAGGGCCGCCGCACCCAGCAGGGTATAGCTTAAGAACTGACCGATATCGGCAGGCAGATCGATATGGATCTTACCGCTCTGGCCGTTGACTACCGCATAGGCGACACGGTCGCCTTTTCTCCAGGTCAGGAACCATACCGGCAGATACACGGCTTCTTCGCTTTCATATCGGGCATCGAGGAATTCACGCTGCTTCTTTATTCCGCGCGGGAACTTCAGTTCGATACCGCCCAGCCCGGTCTTGATGTCCCTGACGGCCAGCTCGGTAGCCTTATCCAGGACTTCATCCTCATAGATGCCGCCGTCGACGTTAGGCACATCCGCATACATGCCGGCCAGATAGCCTTCCTTATAGTCTTCAAGACCTTCCTTCTTGAAAGGAGCGATCTCTTCGGCTATCGAATCGTCAAAGTTTCTGGAAGCATCGAAAGGCACGCCGTACAAGCCCTTGTCTTTGATGCTGGTGGTGACTTCATAGTCTTCGATATAGTCATAGCCTCCCCTGGTGTAGAACTTGCTTCCCGGGAGAGAGAATTCATCATCTCTGAACTTCACATGGTACATCCAGTAAGGAATGTAGAAAGGACGGAACCTGTCGATGAAGTCCGGATCCTTGAATTCCTTAGGGACATAGAACTTGCCTTTGAGTTCCTTCTTGTAGATCCGCTTGCATTCGCTCTTGGTGATCTTGAAAGGAATGATCCTCTTAGGCTCATTTACACCTGTCATTTCCGATTCAAGAAGCTGCTGACTGCCGCAGTAATTGCAGTAGGTAACGGCTTCATCGTCATTGCTCATAAGCTGAGCACCGCAGTTTCTGCAGGTATATAAGCGTGCGCCTTCAAAGAAGTTTTCCTCAGCGGCATTGCTTTTGTGATACTCATCAACGGAAAAGGTCGCGGAACAGTGCCTGCATTTGAGATTCTGGTTCTTAATGTCAAAATACAGGGTCCCGCTGCAGTTAGGACATTTCATGAGCACCTCCTGTATACAGGTATATTATACCCTAAGGGAGGACCCTGATATTGAACCCTTTATATCCAAATATGATAAACTTATAAATATGGAAAAAGTATTGGTAATCGGCTGTGCCAGAAGCGGATACTGGGCGGCAAAGCTCTTAAACAAAAAGGGTTATGATGTAAGCATCACCGACCTCAGAACGATCGGTGAAAAGGAAGAACTGGAGAGTCTCGGCATTAAGGTCTATGATGGCGGTCATCCTGATTTTCTGAAGGATGAGTACTGGTCATTCATCGTCAAGAATCCGGGCATTCCTTATTCCAATCCTTTCGTGAAGTACTTTGCCGATCAGGGCATCGACATCTTTACGGAGATCGAAATAGCCTTAAGGTATCCGATCGATTTTGATGTGGCTGCCATTACCGGAACCAACGGCAAGACCACGATCACCACGCTGGTCTATGAGATCCTGAAGGAAGATACCGTTGCCTATTCCTGCGGCAATATCGGTACCGCTCTTTCCGAGATCGTCTATAAACATGAAAACGAGAGCGCCAACATCGCTCTTGAGATAAGCGCCTTCCAGCTTTTAGGCGCACCGTCCTTTCATCCGGAAGTGGCTGTCATAACCAATCTTTCACCTGATCATCTCGATTACTTCGATACTTTACAGGATTACTATGACGCCAAGAATCTCATCTATAAAAACATGAAAGGCGACGATGACTGGTTCTTAAGAAACATCGATGATGAAACGGTCATGAATAATCTCAAGGAAATAAACTGCCGCATAGTGGATTACTCCCTGGAAAAGGAAGCCGACCTGATGCTTAAGGGCGATGAGGTAACGCTGTTCGGCGAAGTCCTCTTCAATAAGAACGATCTCAAGATCGTGGGCAGACACAACCTGCAGAATGCCATGATAGCTGCCACGATGGCCTATAAACTGGATGCCAAGGTCTCCAGTATCCGGAAGGTCATCTCTTCCTTTGAAGGCGTGGCCCACCGTATCGAATATGTCGATGAGATCGACGGCGTATCCTACTACAACGATTCCAAGGGGACCAACGTGGACAGTACCATCACGGCTTTAAAAGCCTTCGATAAACCGGTCATCCTGCTGGCCGGAGGCCATGACAAGCATACCGGCTTCAGGGAACTGGAAGACTATACCGATAAGATCAAGAAACTGATCACTTTCGGTGAGACCAGAAATGAGCTGGCAGAACTGAAAGATGACTCCATCGTCTGTGAAGACATGGAAGAAGCATTGAATGCTGCCAGAAAGCTGGCTGAAAAGGATGATATCGTCCTTCTGTCTCCGGCCTGTTCGAGCTATGATCAGTTCAAGAACTTCGAAGAGCGCGGTGAGATATTCAAGAAACTGGTAAGGGATTTCAATAAATAATGATACTGGGTGTATTCGACTCCGGCTTAGGCGGACTTACCGTCTTAAGGGAAATAATAAAAAACAACACATACGATAAGATCATCTATTTCGGTGATACCGCAAGGCTCCCGTATGGCGATAAGGACAGGGAGACGCTTTTGGCTTATGCCAGAGAAGATGTTGAATTCCTGATAGACAAGGGAGCGCAGGAGATAGTAATAGCCTGCGGCACAGTCTCTTCCAATGTGCTGGATGATCTGAAGAAAGAATACTCGCTGCCTCTTATCGGCATCATCGACGTTCTGGCCAAAGAAGCCATGGCGAAGACTGTCAATCACAGGATCGGCGTCATCGCCACACCGGCAACCGTCAGGACAGCCGTTTTCACAAGGAAGATAACGGGTAATGATGTATATGAAGCAGGCTGTCAGAAGTTCACTCCGCTCATCGAAAAGGACATGATCGGCTCTGCAGAGATGGATGAAGCCATAGCCGAGTATCTTGAACCGTTAAAGAAAGCGGATATCGATACGCTGATCATGGGCTGCACCCATTATCCTTTACTGGAAGATAAGATCAGGAAATGTCTGGATAAGCCTGTAAACATCGTCAGCAGCGGCACCATCCTGGCAAAGGAGCTGAACATCGGCGAAGCAAGGGAAGCGGAGCTGGAATTCTATGTATCCGGTGATCCGAATGATTTCATCAGGAAAGCCCGCCGTTTCCTGGATGTGAAGGAAATAGAAGAGGTAAAAAAGATTTAATGAGGTAATCCTCATTTTCTTTTGTTTATAATTGAATTAAGAGGTGAGATTATGATCTACAGAAGATTTGAAGACATTGATTTATCACTGCTGGGCTTCGGCTGCATGCGTCTGCCGTTAAACCCTGATAAAAGCATCGATACGGCAGAATTCCAGAAGATGGTCGATTATGCGATAGGGCACGGCATCAACTATTTTGATACGGCTCAGCCTTATCATGACGGCAATTCCCAGATCGAACTGGGCAAGGCCCTGAAGAAGTATCCCCGTAACTCTTATTACATCGCCACTAAGTACCCGGGACATCAGATAAGAAGCTCTTATGATCCTGCAGAAGTATTCGAGAATCAGCTGAAGGCGATGGAAGTCGATTACTTTGATTTCTATCTGTTGCATAACGTCTATGAAAACTCCATCGGCGTATATGAGGATCCTAAATGGGGGATAATCGATTATTTCATCGAACAGAAACACAAGGGAAGGATCAGACATCTTGGTTTCTCCACTCATGCGAGGCCGGCTACTATCGACGGCTTTTTGGACCGTTACGGCGATGAACTGGAGTTCTGCCAGATACAGCTGAATTATCTGGACTGGTCCCTGCAAGACGCTAAGGAAAAATACGAAATCCTGACCACAAGAGGCATACCGGTCTGGGTCATGGAACCGGTAAGAGGAGGCAAGCTGGCATCCTTTGCTGAAGGCATTACGAAGAAGCTGAGAGGATATCGCCCGGATGAATCGACTCCGGCCTGGGCATTCAGATACCTGCAGCGTCTGGACAATGTCCATATGATACTCTCCGGCATGTCCAACATTGAACAGATGAAGGATAACGTAAAGACTTTTGAAGAACTGAAACCGTTGAATGAAGAAGAAACAGGATACATTTATGAAGTTGCGGAATCGCTGAAATCTTCAGTTCCTTGTACAGGCTGCTCCTACTGTATGGAAGGCTGTCCGATGGGGCTTGAGATACCGCACTTCATTTCGACCTATAATGATCTTAAAGTGACTCCGACCGTTAATGTTTCCATGTGGATAGAATTCCTGGAAGAAGGAAAGAAACCATGGGACTGCATAGGCTGCGGCCAGTGCTCGTCGATCTGTCCGCAGGGCATAGCGGTACCGGAGGTCTTAAAGGAACTGTCGGATATCGTATCCGGCATGACCAGCTGGCATGATATAAGCAAAGCTAGAGAGGAAGCTGAAAAGCGAAACAGGAAATGATCAAAGCCAAGAATCTTTATGTCAATCTGAGCAGTGAAGAACTGATCAGGATCGCTCTGGAAAAGGGCGAAGGAAGGCTGGCGGACAACGGTGCGCTGGTAGTCGAGACCGGTAAGTTCACCGGCAGGTCACCTGATGACAAGTTCATCGTCGATGATGAACTGACGCATGATACCGTAGCCTGGGGCAAGGTCAATAGACCGACTGCCAAAAAGACTTTTAATGACCTGAAGAAAAGACTTCTTGAATATCTGGAAGACAAAGACGTCTACGTCTTCAAGGGCTTTGCGGGTGCCGACAGGAAACATGCCCGCAGGTTCATCGTTTATAACGAGCTGGCCTGTCAGAATCTTTTCATCAGGAACCTGCTGATAAGACCTGATGAGGAAGAACTTAAGGATTACGGTGAAGCCGATTATACGATAATCTGCTGTCCGGGATTCAAGTGCGAACCGGAAAGGGACGGTACCCATTCCGAAGCAGCGATACTGATCGACTATTCGCAGAAGGAGATCCTGATAGCCGGAACGGCTTATGCGGGCGAGATCAAGAAGAGCGTCTTCTCGACCATGAATTACTGTCTGCCGGATGAAGACGTTCTGCCGATGCACTGTTCAGCCAATATGGATCCTGTGACTAAAGAGACAGCTCTGTTCTTCGGCTTAAGCGGTACCGGCAAGACCACCCTCAGTGCCGATCCGGAAAGGATGCTGATAGGCGACGACGAGCACGGCTTTTCCGATGAAGGCATCTTCAACTTTGAAGGCGGCTGCTATGCCAAGTGCATCAACCTCTCCAAAGAAAAGGAACCTGATATCTATAATGCGATAAAGGAAGGTTCCGTAGTGGAGAACGTCATCATGAGAGAAGACGGTTCCCTCGACTATAATGACGCATCATTAACTGAAAACACCAGAGTGGCTTATCCGCTTTACTATATAAGAAATGCGCTGATACCTTCAGTCGGAGGCATACCTTCGGTCATCATCTTCCTGACGGCTGACGCCTTCGGAGTTCTGCCGCCGATATCCATCCTGTCCAAGGAAGCAGCCATGTATCATTTCGTTACGGGCTTTACTTCTAAGGTCGCAGGTACCGAAAGAGGTATCAAGGAACCGGTGCCGACATTCTCAACGCTCTTCGGCGAACCGTTCATGCCGCTGGATCCGCTCGTCTATGCCAGGATGCTGGGAGAAAAACTGGATAAGTATGATACGAAGGTCTATCTTATCAATACCGGCTGGTTCGGCGGAAGCGCCAGTTCAGGAGCTAAGCGCATCGATCTTAAATACACCAGGGCCATGGTCAGGGCCTGTCTCAATGACGAGTTCAAAGGCGTGGAAACAAAGCACTCCGAGATCTTCAATCTGGACTTCCCGGTAAAGTGCAGGGATGTGCCTGATGAGATACTTGATCCGATGCAGATGTGGAAAGACAAGGATGCCTATAACGAACAGGCCAGGACGCTGGCTAAGATGTTTACGGACAACTTCAAAAAGAAGTATCCGGACATGCCGGAAGAGATAGTCAAGGCCGGTCCTAAAGGATGATAAAAGAAGGAGAGATCCTTCTTTTTATTAAGGCGTTTCCGTTGCCTAAGAACTGAAGATTAAAATATAATTAAAGCGGACATATCGGATAATAACCGATACATTCTGCAATAATCAACGGTTTTTCTAATAAGGAGATGTGTTATGTTTGGAGAGCGTTTTGAACTCAACGAAGAGACGATACCGGTCATTGAAGAAGTCGGAAGGCACATGCCGGGAGGCTTCTTCATATACAAGGCCACAGCTCCGGAAGAGCTTTTATATGTCAATCATGCGGTCATCAACATGTTCGGCTGCGACGATCTGGAGGACTTCAGGAAACTGACCGGCTTTACCTTCAAAGGCATGGTATATCCTGAAGACTATGAAACGATCAGCGGTTCCATAAATGACCAGATAGCGGCCAGTGAAGACAGCTTCGACTACGTCGAATACCGTATCGTCAGAAAGGACGGCGAGATCCGCTGGGTCGATGATTACGGCCACTATACCGAAACGGACAAGCACGGCGGCATCTACTATGTCTTCATCTCCGATATCACGGACAAGCGGGAAAAGATGGAGACCGACGCTTCCATGCGCAGAGCGGTAAACGATTCCGTCATGAGCATCTACAATACCATCTGGCTGATCAATGACGTGGAAAGCGAAAGATGTTCGCTGTACCACGGCGATATCGGTATCGATTCCATCCATGCGGAAGCCATCAAGCACGCATTGAGTCATGTGAAATACACCGATACGATGACCGAATATGTCAAGACCATGGTCGCCAAGGAAGACCAGGAAAGGATGCTGGAAGAGATATCCCTTCCTTACATCATCGATCAGCTGAAAGACAAGAATACCTTCTCCGTAAACTTCTTAAGGCACTTCCCGGAAGGAAACAGATACTACCGTATCAATTTCGGTAAGATCGTCATGCCTAAGGGCAAAATGGGCGTCATGATGGGCTTCAGGGACGTCGATGAAGAGATCAAGAAAGACCAGGCTTTAAGAGACGCTCTCAATGAAGCCAAGGTCGCCCTGGAAGCAAGAGTGGCTTTGCAGGACCAGCTCCTTGAACAGAAGCAGCACCGGCAGCAGCAGGACAGGATGATAACGGCCCTGGCCTCCGATTACCGCAGCGTCTATCAGGTCGATCTGGATAAGGATGATGCGGTATGTTACCGATCCGACCACAATGATGACGACCAGTATCCGGAAGGCGAACATTTCTGTTTCAGTGAATACTTTACCGCTTACTGCAATAAATACGTCGCCGATGACTATAAGGAAGGATTCCTTAAGTTCATCGATCCCGAAAATATAAAGAATGCCCTGGCTGACGAGCTGATAATCATTTACCGTTATCTCGTACAGCGCAAGGACAGAGAGTATTACGAAATGCTCAGAATGGCCGGTGTCAGACACGCCGAAGACAGAGAAGATCATCTGGTCCATCAGGTAGGTGTCGGTTTTACGGTCATCGATGCGGAGATGCGTGAAAACATCGCCCGTAACGAAGCGCTGGTCCATGCCTTAGCGGCAGCTGAGGAAGCCAATAATGCCAAGACCGCCTTCCTTTCCAACATGTCCCATGAGATAAGAACGCCGATGAATGCCATCATCGGTCTCAACTCCCTGGCTTTAAAGGATAAGGGATTATCCGATACCACCAGGGAATACATCGAAAGGATAGGCGACAGTGCCAGACATCTGCTGGGGCTGATCAACGACATCCTCGATATGTCCAGGATCGAATCGGGCAGGTTTACTCTCAAGAAGGAAGAGTTCTCCTTAAGCGAGATGCTGGAACAGATCAATACGATGGTCATGTCCCAGTGTTCCGACAAGGGACTTAAATTCGAATGTCATATCAACGGTCACATCGATGATTACTATATCGGTGACGACATGAAACTGAAGCAGGTCCTCATCAATATCCTGAGCAATGCGATCAAGTTCACCGAAGCACCGGGCAGCGTGACTCTGTCCCTGGAAAGAACGGCTGTCTTTGAGAACAAGTCGACCATCAAGTTCTCGATCAAGGATACCGGTATCGGTATGGACAAGGAATTCATACCGAAGATCTTTGATTCCTTTACCCAGGAAGATTCTTCCCGCAAGAACAAGTACGGTTCCACGGGACTGGGCATGGCCATCACCAAGAGCATCGTGGAGATGATGAACGGCACCATTTACGTTGAATCCGAGAAGGGCGTAGGTTCCGAGTTCACCGTCATCGTCACGCTTAATAACTGTGAGCATGAGCTTTCCAGCGTCGAATACATCAACCCTCATGATCTGAAGGTCCTGGTGGTCGATGATGACGAGATCGCCTGCGAACATGCCAAGCTGGTTCTCGATGAGGCCGGCATCAGGGCTGAGACCTGTTTAAGCGGCAAGGAAGCTCTGCACATGCTGGAACTGCAGCATGCCAAGCATGAACCTTACAATCTGGTGATCCTGGACTGGAAGATGCCGGAAATGGACGGTATCGAAGTTGCCAGGGAAATAAGGACCCTCTATGACAACGAGACGACGGTCATCATCCTGACCGCCTACAACTGGGATGAGATCATGGACGAAGCTCTGCATGTGGGCGTCGACTCCTTCCTGGCCAAACCGCTGTTTGCTTCCAATATCATCGATGAATTCGAAAGGATAGCCCGACGCAACAGCATGAAGCTATTCAAGGAAAAGAAACGGGCCGAACTCAAGGGCAGACGCTTACTGCTGGCCGAAGACATCCTCATCAACGCCGAGATCATGAAGAGCCTTCTGAAGATGAAGGAAGCTGAGATAGACCATGCGGAAAACGGTCTGGTCGTACTGGAGAAGTTTGCCGTCAGTCCGCTCAACTACTACGATGCCATCCTGATGGATGTCAGGATGCCGGAAATGGACGGCTTACAGGCGACCGAACAGATCAGAATGCTGGACAGACCGGATGCGAAGACCATACCGATCGTTGCCCTTACCGCCAATGCCTTTGATGAAGACGTCCAGCGTTCGCTCCAGGTAGGCATGAATGCCCATCTGTCAAAACCGGTGGAACCGGAACATCTTTATCAGACACTTGAAGAACTGATCTACGAAAAGGATCAGGCTGACAATAAATAACTATGGAAAAACAGGAGAACAAAGGATTAGACAGATATTTATCACCGGCCGATACCTGGGCTATGGCCTTCGGCTGCATGGTCGGCTGGGGTGCTTTCGTAATGCCGGGAACCACTTTCCTGCCTCTGGCAGGACCTTTGGGTACGGTCATTGCGATGATCATCAGCGTAGCGATCATGCTGGTGATAGGAAACAACTTCGCCTATCTCATGAACCGGAACCCGATGACCGGCGGTGTCTATTCCTACACCAAGGAGGCCTTCGGCAGAGACCACGCTTTCCTCAGTTCATGGTTTCTGTGCCTTTCATACCTGTCGATAGTATTCCTTAATGCGACTGCCGTCTACCTGGTAATAAGGACAGCCTTTAACGGCGCCTTACAGGGCGGCTATGCCTATGAGATAGCCGGAAATACGATCTATCTGGGTGAATTAGTCACCTCGGTACTCATACTGGTATTCATCGGCTTCCTTTTCATTATCGCCAAACCGATACTGCAGAAGCTGCATACGGTCCTGGCGCTGATACTGCTGGCAGGCGTGATAGCGACGTCCGTCGTCTGTCTTCCGCATGTGAGCAGGGAAGCTCTGCTGTCATTTGGTACCGCGGAACTTAATCCGGCTTATGCGATCTTCAGTATCGTGATACTGGCGCCGTGGGCCTTCGTTGGCTTTGAGGTCATCTCCTTTGATACCGCTCACTTCAGATTCGATATCAGAAAGTCCAGATCGATCATCATCGTTTCGATACTGGCCGGAGGACTGGCCTATATGACCATGGCCGTCATCAATGCGGCAGCCATGCCTGACGGTTTCTCTTCCTGGGTCGAATACATAAACGCTTTGGGAAGCCTTAGCGGCATCGCCTCGGTACCGACTTTCTATGTGGCCAGAGAGATCATGGGAACGGGAGGTCTCGTCGTCATTACTATTACGGCTATGGCAGCCATCATCACCGGCATCATCGGCGGTTACCGTGCTGCCATCAGAGTCCTTTCGACGATGGCAGAAGACCGTATCCTTTCGGAAAGATTCTCCCGAACGACTTACAGCATCCTCTTTGTCATGGTGCTTTCCATTGCGCTTTCACTGCTTGGCAGAAATACCCTCAACTGGTTCGTCGACGTGACGTCCTTCGGTGCGATAGTGGGCTTCGGCTATACTTCGGCTGCTGCCTACAAGATCGGAAAGACTGAAGGCAATAGGAAGATACTCATCAGTGCACTGGCCGGTGCGGTGATATCGGTGCTCTTCGTACTCGTACAGCTGATCCCGAGACTTACCGCCATGGAAGCCATGGGTGCGGAAGCCTTTCTTTTACTGTCTTTATGGTGCCTTCTGGGCTTCGTGTTCTACTGGCGGACGATCAAGCGGAGCACCCTGACCGAATACAGCGGCATGTCCACGTCAGGCATTGCCCTGTTTGCGCTGCTGCTTTATACCGTTTTCATGTGGCTGGCCAAGCGTATCGATGCCCAGGAAAGTCTGGAAGCCGTTCATAAAAACATCATTGCCGGCGGCGTCATCCTGATGATCATCGTCTTCATCGGGCTGACGGTCATGCTGTATGTACAGAACCTGGTAAGACAGCAGCATGAAATGAGCGAAAGGGACAAGATCAGGGCCGTTGAAGGAAATCTGGCCAAATCCCAGTTCCTCTTCAACATGTCCCATGACATAAGAACACCGATGAATGCCATCATCGGCTATACCAACCTGGCTCTCGACGAGGAAAATTCGCCTAAGGTCGAAGAGTATCTCAATAAGATAAACAATTCTTCAAAGCATCTGCTTTCACTGATAAACGATATCCTGGAAATGAGCCGGATCGAAAGCGGAAAGCTGGAACTCGAATATGTGCCTGCCGACATCATATCCGTCTTTGACGGCATGCGCGATCTCTTCCATGAACAGATGAAACAGAAGGACATGGACTTCAACGTCTATACTTCCCAGATCAGTGACAGATATGTCTGGTGCGACAAAAAGAACCTCAACCGTATCCTGCTGAACCTTCTGAGCAATGCCTACAAGTTCACTCCGGAAGGGGGAAGCATATCGCTGTCCCTTTATGAGATGGGCGGTAATGAAGACGGCTACGGATCCTATGAGATCAGAGTTAAGGACAGCGGTATCGGCATGTCCCGGGAATTCGTGGAAAAGATGTTCAATGCCTTTGAAAGGGAACACACCTCGACCGTCAGCGGTATCGAAGGCACCGGACTGGGTCTGGCCATAACCAAGAGCCTTGCCGACCTGATGGGCGGTACCATCGAAGTTCTTACTTCACCGGGCAGCGGCAGCGAGTTCATCCTGCGTTTCAAGTTCAGACTGGCAGCGGAAAGCGACATGCCTAAGGAAGAAAAGAAAAAGAATGGTGCCGCGGGAACTGACTTCACCGGCAGGAAACTGCTGCTGGTAGAAGACAATCTCATCAACATGGAGATAGCCAAGGCGATACTGGGACAGCTGGGCTTTGCGATCGACACGGCTGAAAACGGACAGATCGCCGTGGATAAGGTGAAAGCGTCAAAGCCGGGCGATTACGATCTGATCCTGATGGATGTGCAGATGCCGGTAATGGACGGCTATACCGCAACGAAAGCCATCAGAAACCTTGAAGACAAAGATCTGTCAGAGATACCGGTCATCGCGATGACGGCCAACGCCTTCAAGGAAGACGAACTGGCTTCGGCCGATGCGGGCATGCAGGGACACATCGCCAAACCGATAGACGTCAATGTGATGATGGAAACCATTGCGGAAGTACTTAACAAACAGGAGAACTGATCTCCTGTTTTTTTATATCAGTCAATATTAGTTATTCTTTTTCCTTTTGCATTATAATTATCTTGGTAAACGGTATATGGCTTTACTTATTAGAAAGAGGAAAGAATGAAAAAGATATTAACAGTATTACTGATGGTCCTGCTGGCACTGACCATGGCTGCCTGTTCAGGCTCCGGCAATGGCGGATCAAAGTCCGATAAGATCATCAATGACAACGGTTTGATGCGTATGCATATCACGGCACCGGAAGGATATGAAAGCGTCGAACGCAATACCCTTGAAGACCTTAACGGCAACGTGACCGAAAAGGACATCAATTACTATTTCGAAGACGGAAAGGAAGTCGACTTTACCTATCTCAAGGATACGGTCCTCGGTGAACTGGTCGATCTTTCACAGCTGGAAACGCTTGAGGTAAACGGCAATTCCTACTATTACTACCCTTATGGCAGCGATCATATGGCCTTTATCCAGATCGACAATGACCTGGGCGGTGTTGACTGCATAACGGATGCGGAAGACGGCAAGGATCAGCTTGTAAAGATCCTTGAAGGCATCACCATCACTTCTTCCATGGATACTGCCGTTAATGATCACGATCTCTATGACATCAAATATGAGATCGACAATTCACTGCCTTTATTCCAGTATGGCCTGACTGCTTCTGAAGATGCCCAGGGCAAGCTCACCAAGAAGAGCGTTGCCTGGTACTTCGGAGACGCAGACGAGACTCTTTACAGAATGCTGATCCGTGTCTATCCGGATACCGAACTGGAAAGCCTGCTGAGCGAGAGCTATGAGTATGATGAAAAGGAGATCAACGGCATCACCTTTACGGAACAGCTGAGCGATTCGGAAGCTCCGTTCAACTACTATGTCAAGCACGGCAGTGACGTCTATCAGATCAGGAACCTCGGTGTTTCCAACGGCTGGTTCACGTCACGCAGCGATGAATCGGTAAAGGTCCTTGAGGACCTGCTGAACAGTATCAGCTTCGAATAATCAGGTATAAAAAAGTCCCGGGTCATCCGGGACTTTTATTTTATATGGTGGAGCTTACGGGAATCGAACCCGTGACCTTTTGATTGCGAACCAAACGCTCTGCCAGCTGAGCTAAAACCCCGTGTCTACCTTATATTTTACATCATAATACGCCTTATCTTAAAGCCAAAAAACCGTAAAAAAAAGGACTAGACAGATTAAATACGGAACGATCTTATAAGTGCTGAAACGGTCATAAAAGTCTGTTGACTTAGCTATGCCTTAATGATTAAATAGACTTATATTTGTTGCCAATATAGGTCTGGATATCGTGGCCCAGATGTCTCTACCGGGATGCCCTTAATTCCCGACTATTGGAAAACAGCTTTTTTGTTTTATGGCAGCGATAGCTGCTTTTTCTCATTTAGGAGGGCAAGATGAACTATTCGGATAAACTGATTGAATACGGAAAAGAGAAATGGAAAGAGATGTTTGAGCACCCTTTCATCCAGGGGATGATCGACGGCACCCTGAAGAAGGAATACTTCCTCAAGTATCTGATCCAGGATTCCAAGTATCTGGTCGAATATGCCAAGGTCTATGCTTATGCCTTCATCAAAAACAACGATGTGGAAACCATGCGTCATATCTATCAGGATATGGGGCTTATCAATACCAATGAATCAATGATGCATATCCGCTATCTTAAAGATCTCGGATACAGCGAAGAAGACTGCTTTAACAGCGAGTTCAATAAGATCAACAGAGACTATCTGGACTTCATGCTGAAAGTCGCCAGAGAAGGCAGTGATAAGGAAGCGGTGGTAGCTGTTCTTCCTTGTGCTTTCAGCTATTACGACATTGCCTGCTACATGCTGGAAGAAGCAAAGAAAAGAAACACTCTTGAGGGCAATTACTTCCGTCACTGGTTTGAAGACTACAGCTCCGATTCGTACAAGGTGATCTATGACTCGGCCGTTGATCTGTGCAACATGGTCATCAAGGATCCGACTGAAGAAGAGGATGCCAAGTATAAGAAGATCTTTCTGGAAAGCTGTGACCACGAGCTGAAGTTCTGGTCAATGGGAATGGAAGAATAATGCTGGAATTCAAGAACGTCAAATTCATATACAAGAGCGGTGTCAAGGAACCGATCCTGGAGAACCTTTCCTTTAAGGTCGAAGACGGTGAATTCATATCCATCGTCGGTTCATCGGGATCAGGCAAGACGACTATCTTCCGTATCCTCAACGGTCTCGAGGACATCCAGGAAGGTTCGGTCGAGATCGACGGTCAGGACATCAGAGGTCTCAAGAACTACAGCTCCTACATGCCGCAGAAAGATCTGCTCCTGCCTTGGAAGACCATCGAAAAGAATGTCATGCTGCCGATGAGCATCCAGAAGGTCGATAAGGATCTTCAGAAGGAAAGAGCCATTGAGATGCTTAAACAGGTAGGCCTTGAAGAATATGCGAATAAATACCCTAAAGACCTTTCCGGAGGTATGAGACAAAGAGTAGCCTTTGCCAGGACCCTCTGTGCCGGTGCCAATCTGCTGCTGCTGGATGAGCCTTTCAGCGCTCTTGACTACATCACCCGCATCTCCTTGCAGGAATGGCTGATGAAACAGTGGCTGGATGTCAAGAAGACCATCGTCTTCATAACCCACGACGTTGAAGAAGCCATCTTCCTTTCCGAAAAGATCTATGTCGTCAGCGGCAGGCCGATAACCGATATCGAGATAAAAGAAGTTGATCTTCCTTATCCGCGTACCAGGGAAATGCTGCTGGATCCAAGGATCCAGAGACTTAAGGAAGATCTGATAGATAAACTGAGAACGACAGAGGAAGAAGAATGAAAAAGAGACTGCTGGCTGTAGGATTCGGTATCTTTCTGATCGTACTGTGGTACGTGATCGCCAGGATCATCGACACCACTTTTATCCTGCCGACGCCTTTTGAAGTCCTCGCCGCCATCAGAAACAACTTCCGCGAGATAATGACCGTTCACTTCGTAGCGACGATGAGAGTCGTTCTTATCGGTTCACTCATATCTCTGGTACTGGGCCTGGGCTTTGCCACGGCGATGATCATAAACAGCTCGCTGGAAAAGGCCATCTATCCTATCTTAACCATTTCACAGACGATTCCTTCAATGTGTCTGACACCTATACTGGTCATGTGGTTCGGTTATACCGTGACGACCAGAGTGATCGTTGTCGTACTGATGACTTTCTTTTCGATCACCGTCAATGTCTTTGACGGATTCAACGCAGTACGGGTGGAGACCAGGGAGCTTCTGAGCACATACGGAGCCAATCGCAAACAGATATTCTGGACCCTGCAGGTCCCGACCGCTTTGCCATACTTCTTTACGGCTTTGAAGGTTTCAATTCCGTGGGCGGTAGTGGCAGCGTCTGTTTCCGAATGGTTCGGAGCACAGGCCGGTCTTGGGCACTTCTCCAAAGAGAGAATGCTGTCGCTTGATGTTCCGGGTTTGCTGGCACCGCTAGTCGTGGTATCGATCACCGCACTGGCTATTACAGAGCTGATCAAATTCATTGAACGAAAAGTCGTGACTTGGGAAAACGATATCTAGGAGGAAACTATGAGAAAATTCGTAAAGATCTGTATCGTACTTATGATGTGCCTTCTGACCTTATGTGCATGTTCAGGAGACAAGAAAACTGATGGCGGTGAAGATGCTTCGCTCAAAGACTTCGAAGTGATTCTTGACTGGTATCCTAACTCCTTCCATTCTTTCCTGTATGTTGCACAGGAAAAGGGCTATTTCGCCGAAGAAGGACTTAACGTTACCATCACGGCTCCTGCAGGATATTCCGATGCTCTGACTTTCCCGGCTGCCGGCAAAGCAGAAGCAGGTCTATACTACATGGATGACGTAACCGTCGCCTACTGTGATCAGGGAATGGACATCAAGATCCTTGGTACTGCCACCCAGGAAAGTCTTAATGTCATGTGTGCCCTAAAGGAAAGCGGCATCGAATCTCCTGCCGATTTCAAGGGCAAAACCATCGGTTATACCGGTTCGACCTTCTTAAAGGCCAAGATCCTCACCATCTTAAAGGATCAGGGACTTACTGAAGATGACATCACCTTAGTCGACATCGGTTTTGATTCCATTACTGCTCTGACTACCGGATCCGTGGATGTCGTTGCCGGATCGATGGTAAACTCCGAGATCATCCAGCTGGAAGATGCCGGTTATGAAGTTAATTACTGGACATGGGACAAATACGGTGCTCCAAGAGAATACAATACCGTATTTGTGGTGAATAAGACTGATTATGAAGCTGATCAGGAAAAATATGACGCTTTCGTAAGAGCCTGTCAGAAGGGCTTTGACTTCGTCAAGGATAATCCTGAAGCAGCTATGGACATCATCATGAACAATGAGGATGCCGTTAACTATGAACTTGACAGAGAAGTCGAAGCCAAGGGCCTGCAGATGCTTATCGACATCGAGAATGCTTCAGGCGTCAAGTTCATGACCATGAAGGCCGACGTCTGGAACGACATGATCGCCTGGGCTCATGAGAACGGCTTAGTCGAAAACGTAAAGGACGCCAAGGAATTCGTCGTCTGCGAATAGATCATGAAGAAGAACCTCAGTGCGATCGTTACCGGAGCAGGTCTTCTCATCCTCTGGCAGATAGGCGCAGGTCTGGCCGGCATATCTCACATACTGCCGCGACCAACCGATGTGCTCGTCTGTCTGTGGAATAAAAGAGAAGTGCTGTTCAAGGTCCATATGGTGGAAACACTGAAAGCCATCGTCATCGGCTATCTGATAGCCATCGTGATCGGTGTTCTTTTGGCTGTCATCATGGACCTGTCGGAAAAACTGGAAGCCATGATGTATCCGGTATTCGTCATCATCGAGACGATACCGATCATGTGCATAGCTCCGTTATTCGTACTGTGGTTCGGCTATACGCTGAGCGCCAGGATCCTGGCCATCGTCCTTTCGACGTTCTTTTCCATCACTGTCAATACCTTTGACGGACTCAAGAAGATCAACAAGGAATCCTGTGAACTGATGAAGACTTACGGCGCTAAGACCATGCAGCTGTTCTGGCACATCAAACTGCCGACGGCTCTTCCTTATTTCATGACATCCCTGAAGATAACCTTTCCATGGGCTGTCATCGGTGCGGCCATTGCGGAATGGCTGGGTGCCAACAGGGGACTTGGCTATTACAGCAAGCTCATGGTATCGAAGCTGGACGGCGGAACGGTATTTGCGGCTGTCCTCATCCTGAGCGTCATCGCCATAGCCGGCATTGCGGTCATAAAGTTCATCGATCGGAAGTTCGTCTTCTGGCGCAGTGATATTTAAAGATCATACAGCTACATATGCATAAGGATGGCCTCTGCCATCCTTTTTTTTGTCATATATGAAAAAACAGGATCTTACGATCCTGTTCATGTTCAATGGTGGAGCTTACGGGACTCGAACCCGTGACCTCATCGCTGCCAGCGATACGCGCTTCCAGCTGCGCTAAAACCCCATTCCCTGTACATCTATTAAAACATAATTTTAAAAGAAAAGATAGATGTTTTTAAGAACTTATAGAAGTTCGCTTATCAGAGAATCTTCGGTGATGAATCTGACGATGCACTCCTGGGAGTCCTTTATCCTATCATAGATCCTTCCGGCCGATCTGGTGCCTCTGGCTACCGAATATACGGAATTGGCCACATAGCCGCACTTGACGTTGTGTCTGTTGTATACGGCAACGGCTTCATCGTCAAAGGGATTGTCGGTATCCTTCTTAAGAAAGAGCTCGTCATTTACCCGGAAGCCCTTGGTGCCTCCGTAATTGTCGAGATGATTTATCGTTATATAGATCCTGTCTTTACTCATAGGCTTTTCCTCTTATGCCTTATTTATAACAGGACTCTGGTGCAAAAAATGTGCCATCCTGATAAACTGAAGACAGAAAAGAGGGAACCGACATGGCAGAGAAAAAACACAGCGCAATGGCCTTACTGGACATTCTCATTCAGTATTCCGATGAAGATCACATCCTGAGCACCAGACAGCTTCTGGATCATCTGAAGAACACCTATGATCTCGATCTGGAAAGAAGGACGCTTTATTCCAATATCGACATCCTGGAACAGGCCGGATATGTCATCAGCAGATACGAGGACAACGGCAAGGGCTATTACCTGGAAGAGAAGCAGTTCGATAAGAGCGAAGTCCTTCTGCTGTGCAATGCCATCCATTCCTCTCACTTCATATCCGATAAGCAAAGCACCAGGCTCATAAACAAGCTGCTCAAGACTTTAAGCAGATACGAAGCCAGTGAGTTCAGGGGCAATGTCTACATGCCCAATAACCAGAAGACTCCTTCACAGGAACTGATGTACAACATCTCCCTGGTATCGGAAGCCATCAGAGATAATAAACTGATACAGTTTTCCTATATGCGCTATAACCTGGACAAAAAGATGGAAGCCAGAAGGGAAGAGCCTTACATCGTTGAACCCAGATACATCGTCTATGCGGATACCAGACCTTATCTGATCGCTACCAACAGAAAGTATTATGACTTCGTCCATTACCGTCTGGACCGTATCAGCAGGGCGGTCATCCTCGATGAGAAAGCCAAGGAACTGCCTAAGGACAAGGACGCTTATGAATATGCACGTAACAGGCTGTTCATGTTTGCGGGAGAAACGGAGACGGTCATGTTCAGATGCGAAGATAGCATCATCGACCAGATGATCGACATCTTCGGAACCGACGTCAGCATCATCAGGCAGGATGACGGATACTTTGCGTTAAGGGTGGCTACCAGCAAGACCGGTGCCAGGTATCTGGCGCAGCAGTTCATGGACAAGATAGAGATCCTGGAACCGGAAGACCTGCGGCAGGAATTCAAAAAGGAACTTGAGGATACCTTAAGAAAATATAAGAAATAAAAAATCACTTCGATGAAGTGATTTTATTTTATAGATGGTGGAGCATAGGAGGATCGAACTCCTGACCTCCTGCGTGCAAAGCAGGCGCTCTCCCAGCTGAGCTAATGCCCCAGGTATGGTGGGCCTGAATGGACTTGAACCAACGACCTCACCCTTATCAGGGGTGCGCTCTAACCACCTGAGCTACAGGCCCATACCATTAACAGCATTTCTGCTGTGCCTTATAATAATAACAGTATTTTAAGCTAAATGCAATATATTATTATCACAACACACCTGACACGAATATCTTTATTCCGACCCCGATCAGGATGATGCCGCCGATGATGCCGGCCTTGTCAGAGAGCCTGCTGCCTCCGGCTTTACCGATGGATACGCCGATGATACAGATGATGGTCGTAACGACACCGATGATGACCGCTTCATACAGGGCATAGTCGAAGGAATAATGGGCGATGGTGAAACCTACCGACAAGGCATCGATGGAAGTGGCAACTCCCTGTATCAGGATGTCACCTACGCTCAGAGCTTCTTCGCCTTCGTTTTCATGGAAGGATTCATAGATCATCTTTCCGCCTATATACAGAAGAAGGACCAGAGCGATATAAGGAACACACTTTTCAAATACCGCAAAGGTCTCCGCCAGCTTGTGGACGAAGAACCAGCCGATCAGCGGCATGGCGGTCTGGAATATGCCGAAAGTCAGGACCATGAAGATCATCCTGCGGTTCTTCATTTTCGGATCGTCGAGACCGTTGGCTACCGATACGGAGAAGGCGTCCATGGCCAGTCCGATACCGAGCAGGAACGCATTGATAATAAAGGCTCTTTTCATACAGCGAATTCATATTATCATTTATGATAATTGCCCGCAAGACAGTAATGTGATATTATTGTAATTACCCTATGAAGAAAGTATTTCTCTTATTACTGGTATTATGCATGGGTCTTGTGATCAGCGGCTTTTCCTATGAAAACGACAGCGATGATGAAGATCCGGTTTTCTCCATCGATGAACTCTATGATTACCAGAAGGAATTCAAGAGCGAAGAGATAAAGGTCTGTGCATCCGGTACGGCCAAGACCTACATGGACTACAGATCCACTACCGCCAGGGATTCAAGGCAGTACTGGTTCATCCATGACGAACTGACCGTCGACAAGGAGACCGGTTTCCTCTATGACGAGGACGGATTCATCGGTGCGGCACTCGGTTCTTTCTATGGCGAGATCGGCGACCGCTTCTACTTCACACTGGATTCGGGAGTCGTGCTGCCTATCGTCAAATGTGAAGAGAAGGCCGACTGGGATACCGACTATTCCAACTGCTACCATCTGAGCGATAATTCCGTCATCGAGTTCGTCATCGACAAGAACTATGCCCTGAACTATTTCGGCAGACTGTCCAATGACTATATCCTCAACGGCAACTACAACAATTACCATCTCTTCAAGGGTGCCATCGTCAAGGTCGAAAAGGTCCTCGATGAGAAACGTGAAGACTACGTTACCTTCGAGAAGAACGAAACGGTGACCTTCGACAACTACGATATCTTCAATTACGCAAGCGGATACTAAATAAGCCTCAGGGCTTATTTTTTATATAATAGACTTATGAAAAAAGTACTGGTGATAGTCGGCCCCACGGCCAGCGGCAAGACGTCCTTTGGCATAGAATGCGCAAAGGCCTTTAACGGCGAGATCATCTCCGGCGATTCGATACAGGTCTACAGAGGCTTAGACATCGGATCAGCCAAAGCCACGGCCGAAGAAAGGGAAATGGCCAGACATCATCTTATCGATATCCTCGATCCGACCGAGAACTATTCCGTCAAGGAGTTCCAGGACATGGGCAGGGAACTGATCGATAAGCTCAGTGAAGAAGGAAAGCTCCCGATAGTCGTAGGCGGAACAGGTCTTTACATCAAGGCGCTTCTTTATGACTACACCTTCTTTGATGAGGAAGAGGAAGATGATCCTTATGATGAACTCAGCAACGAAGAGATCTATAAGATACTTGAGGAGGAAGATCCGGAAGCCCTTGAGAACATCCACGTGAATAACCGCAAGCGGCTGGTAAGAGCCCTGAATATCCTCAGGAAACACCATGAAGGCATATCCGAAATAAAGGATAAGCAGAAACATGAGATGCTGTATGACGCCAAGGTGATAGGTCTGACACTGGACAGGGAAGAACTGTACAGAAGGCTTGAAGACAGAGTAGAGAAGATGGTGGCTGACGGTCTTGTGGATGAGATAGACAATCTTCTGGGCAACGGCGTATCCTTTGATGCCCAGTCCATGCAGGCGATAGGCTACAAGGAATTCCGGGGCTACTTCTCCGGCAACAGAACGGTAGCGGACTGCGTTGAGGACATCAAGAAGAACACCCGCCGTTTTGCGAAGAGACAGTACACCTGGTTCAACAACCAGATGCCGATAAGCTGGCATACCGATACAGATGAAGCACTTAGGGAAATAAAGGAATGGATAAATACCTAGAGAGACTGGAAATACTGATTGGCAAAGACAAGCTGAGACTTCTTAAAAAGAAGAAGGTTTTGATATGCGGAGTAGGCGGTGTCGGTTCCTTCGTCGCGGAAGCCCTGGCCCGCAGCGGTATCGGTCATCTGACGATCATCGACCATGACGTCATCGATCCTTCCAATCTCAACAGACAGCTGATGACCGATAAGGATAACATCGGCAAAGTTAAAGTCGAGGTCCTCAAGGAAAGACTGGAAGGGATCTCTAACTGCAGGGTCGAAGCCGTCAGGACTTTTATCGATGACGATTTCAGACTCAGGAAATACGACTACGTCGTCGACTGCATCGATTCCCTGCATTCCAAATTCGCCCTGGTGAAGAAGTGCCATGAGAAGGGCATCCCCTGTCTTTCATCTCTAGGCACAGCCAAGCGCATAAAGATCGAGAACATCAAAAGAACGACGCTCGATAAGACACGGAACGATCCGTTGGCCAAGGCCTTCAGGAATCTCGTCAAAAAGGAAAAGTACCGTCATAAGATCGACGTGGTATATGTGGACTCGCCGGCGATCAGAAGCGAAAAGCTCGGTTCTTCCATCTTCGTGGTGGGAAGCGCCGGACTCTTCATAGCCGGCGAAGTATTCAGAGATCTGTTAAAGGAGGACTGACATGAAGATCACCATCAACAAGCACAGCAGTATCAGGATCGAAAGCGACAAGGTCATTTACTTCGATCCTTATCTCATCGATGATGAAAGGCATGATGCCGACATCATCTTCATCACCCATGAGCACTTCGACCACTTCTCCATCGAAGACATAAAGAAAGTTGAAAAGGAAGACACGGTCTTCGTGATACCTGACAACATGTATAACCTTCTGGGAGGAGAAAATGTCGTGGTACTCAATCCCAACGAGAAAACGGAAGTCGAAGGCTATGAAGTCCTTACCATACCTTCCTACAATGTGGGCAGGCCTTTCCATCCGAAGGATAAGGGCAATCTTGCCTACATCGTCACCATCGAAGGCAAGCGGGTCTTTGTGGCCGGCGATACCGACATGAACGAAGACAACTCTCATATCAGAGCCGACATAGTCCTGGTACCGGTAGGCGGTCACTATACGATGGACTATAAGGAAGCCGCAAAGCTCGTCAATGAGATAAAGCCGGAGCTGGCCATTCCTACCCATTACGGCAGCAATGACATCGGCGACATTAAAGACGGCGAAAGGTTCAGGGAACTGGTCGATAAGGACATCAAAGTGGAAATACTGATAAAGGAGTAAACATGAAATTCAGTGAATTCAAGTATGAAAGAATAGACTTCGAGGATATCAGAAGAGAATATCCCGCATTGTTACGGAAACTGGAAGAGTGCGATGATCCGGTATCTTTCCGCAAGATCTTTGACGACATCAATAAGTACCGGGCCCACATCTATACGATGCATACCCTGGCTTCGGTCAGACATACCATCGATACTTCGGATAAGTTCTATGATGAGGAGAACGAATACTGGGACGATACCTCGCCGCTGATCCAGGAATATGAAACGCAGTTCTTCAGGATCTGCATCGACTGTCCTTTCAGGGACAGACTGGAGATCCCGGAGACTTTCTTCATGCTGGGAGAGAATTCCCTGAAGGCTTTCTCACCGAAGATCATCGAAGACCTCCAGGAAGAGAACAGACTGACTACCGAATACGGCAAGCTCAAGGCTTCCGCAAAAATAGAATTCAAAGGCGAGATCTACAACCTCGCATCCATCGGACCTTTACTCAATGACAGTGACCGCCAGACCCGTAAGGAAGCTGCGCAGGCCGTTACGAAGTTCTATGAAGACAACGAAGAAAAGTTCGATGAGATCTATGACAAGCTCGTCAAGGTAAGAGACAGGATGGCAAAGAAGCTCGGTTACAGGACCTTTACCGAACTGGGCTATATCCGCATGAACCGTTTCGACTATGACGAAGAGATGGTCGCCAATTACCGTAAGCAGGTACGGGAAGATATCGTGCCGATAGTTTCGAAGATACACAAAGCCCAGGCCAGACGTATCGGTCTTGATAAGCTCGAATACTATGATATGGGTTATGAGTTCAGATCGGGCAACCCGAAACCTATAGGTGAGGAAAAGGTACTGGTCGATGCCGCACTCAAGATGTATACCGAGATGTCACCGGAGACCGGCGAATATTTTAAAATGATGGCCGAGAACGAACTATTCGATCTGACCACCAAGCCTAACAAGGAAATGGGCGGCTACTGTACCGAGATCTTAGATTATAAGGTGCCGTTCATCTTCTCCAACTTCAACGGTGATGAAGGAGATGTCAACGTATTGACTCATGAAGCCGGACACGGCTTGCAGTGCTATCTTTCCTTAAAGGAAATAAGCATTCCTGATATTGCTTTCCCGACACTGGAGACCTGTGAGATCCATTCGATGTCGATGGAATTCTTCGCCTTCCCTTGGCTCGATCTTTTCTTCGGCAAGGATACGGCCAAGTACAAGCTGCTGCAGTTATCCGGAACATTGAAGTTCCTGCCTTACGGCTGCCTCGTGGATCACTTCCAGCATGAAGTATACAATCATCCGGAAATGACACCGGAAGAAAGAAAACAGTGCTGGCGTGCTCTTGAAAAGCAGTACAACCCGGACACCGATTACAGAGATTTCCCTCTCCTGGAAAGAGGCGGCTTCTTCTACCGTCAGGGACACATCTTCCAGAGTCCTTTCTACTACATCGATTACACGCTGGCGCAGGTCTGTGCCCTGCAGTTCTACAAGCGGATGCTGGATGAGGATCCGAAAGCCTTTGAAGATTACCTGAAGATCTGTCGGATAGGCGGACAATACAGTTTCCTCAAGGTGGTGGAAATGGCCGGACTGACATCTCCTTTCAGGGACGGCTGTCTTAAGGGCGTAGCCGCTACGATGGACAAAGAGCTAGACAGGATGAATGAGCTCAGTTACGATTGATATTTGCAAATTTTCCGAAAGTGATAATATATTACTTGGAAAAGAAAGGAGTTCATAGATATGAGTGAATACAACAACGAAGTATACCAGAGTCAGAATCAGCTGACATTCAACGAATACATGTCAAAGGTCTTTACGATCCTGGGCATCGGCCTGGCCATCACTACAGCCTCCGCCCTGATCTTCTCTTTGACTTATATGAACATCTACTATGCCTTAGGCAACGCCTTCTTCGGATTAGTTATCGGCCTGGCCATTGCGGAACTGGTGGTAGCCATCGTCTTCTCGGCCAGACTTAACAAGCTTTCCAAAAAGACCTGCTGGTGCCTGTACATCGCCTATTCGGTACTTACCGGCTTCTCGCTTTCAGGCATCCTGATCACCTATACGGCATCTTCCGTATGGATCTGCTTTGCGATCACCACGGTCATGTTCATAAGCATGGCGATGATCGGACACAACACCAAGGTCGATCTGACCAGGTTCTCCGGCTACATCGCACCGGCTCTGATCGCCCTGATCATTGCGACACTGCTCAATGTCTTCCTTTTCAGAGGAGCCTTCATGCAGTGGGTGATAACCTATGTCGGAATACTGCTGTTCCTGTTCCTGATCGCCTATGATATGCAGATGCTCAGGAACTACTACAGTTCAAGCTTCACCGATGATGAGATGGCTGACAAGCTGATGATCATGGCGGCCTTCCAGCTCTATCTGGATTTCATCAACCTGTTCATCAGGATCATCCAGATCTTCGGTAAGAGAAGAGACTAAAGAGTATGCCAAAACGGCATACTTTTTTTATAATTGAATTATGCTGAACCTCAATCTGTTCGTAACAGCCAAAGCCCGGGAAGACGTCATGAAGTATGAACCGAAAGTTGCCCTGGGGCATGTCGGCACGCATATCGATTTAAAAGGCAAGGACTTCAAAGACACTGACCTGAAAGGCGTCATCATCAGATGTCAGGAAAACGGCGTGATCGAAGATGCCGACTTAAGCATGGTCAAGGAAGGCAGTTTCGTAATGCTCAATACGATGCACAGCAGACGCATCGAATACGGCCGCAAGGAATACTTCAGCGGTTACGCTACCTTAAGCGATGCGCTGATCGAAAAGCTGATCGCCAGGAAAGTCGCTCTCATCGGGATCGACGGACCGGGCATAAAAAGCGGCAAGGAACATCCGCTTACGGACCAGTATCTGGCGGATAAGGGCATCTTCGTGATAGAGAATCTCTGTTACCTTTTTCTATTGAAGGAAGGCACGGAATACGACATATCCGTCAAGGCTCTGGACAGCGTCAATGACGGCATGCCGGTAGAAGTCATCGTTCATAATTACTGATATGTTCAATGAAGATCTAAGCGGTCAAAGAGGAAAAAGGATCTTTGACTTCCCCAGCGAATACACCGTCATCGATACGGAGACTACCGGTCTTTCGCCTTTTTACTGCGAGATAATCGAGCTATCGGCCATTAAGGTAAGAGACGACAGGATAGTCGATACCTATTCGCGGCTGGTCAATCCCGGCTGTGACGTCGGCTGTTTCATCACAAATCTTACAGGCATCAGTAATGACATGCTCAAATGCGAACAGTCCATCGAAGAAGTGCTTCCGTCCTTTCTGGAATTCGTGGGTGATGATAAGATACTGGGACACAACGTCACCTTCGATATCAACTTCATCAACTACGATACCTGCAAGTACTACGGCATGATCTTCGATAACGATTATTTCGATACGATGTGGATAAGCCGCAGGATCTGGAAGGAAGAGAGACATCACCGCTTGAGAGATCTGATCGAAAGATGCCATCTTGAAGGGCTGCAGGAACACAGAGGTCTAAGCGACTGCATGTATACTTATGAGGCTTACTTATATATGAAGAAGCTCATCGAATCAAAGTGAGGTGCGATATGGAAAAGGAAAAGATAATACTGGACGTCGATACGGGATCGGATGATGCAGTTGCCATCGTCTGTGCGCTGCTTTCGGATGAAGTTGATGTCTTAGGCATCACCACCGTTACCGGCAATGTGGAGATAAGGAATACTACCGACAATACCTTAAGGGTAGTCGAATGCTGTGATAAGCAGGATGAAGTGAAGGTCTACAGAGGCGCAGAACTGCCTCTGGCTTCTACTCTGGTCCCTTGGGGCATACAGGGAAAGACCTTGCCGAGAACCGAAAAGGAAAGCGACCAGAGTCTTAAGGTCCATCCCGATCATCTGCCTTTGCCGGAAACGAAGCTGAAGGAAGAAGATAAAAGGGCAGTGCCATGGATGATAGAAACGCTCTTGTCGATGCCTGACAGATCAGTTACATTGGTTCCTGTAGGACCAGAGACTAACCTGGCTCTGGCCATCAGAAGCGACGAAAGGATCCTGAAGAAGATAAAAAGGGTCGTCATGATGGGCGGCAGTCACGATAAGTATGCGCCTACCCAGGGAGCGGAATTCAACGTCTGGGTGGATCCGGAAGCCTGTGAGATCGTCTTAAGCAGCGGGCTTGACGTGACGATGGTCTCTCTCGATGCGACTTCCACCGTTTCCTTAGGCGAAGAAGAAGCCAAAGCCATAAGAAAGATCGGTACCGGACCGGCAATCCTGGTGGCCGACATGATAGACCAGAGACTTAACGCCTCATCAAAGACCATGAAAGGAAATGAAGGAGCTGTGGTAGGCGTTGCCCTGCATGACCCTTTGGCTGTCTGTGCCGTTACCCATCCGGAAGTACTGACGGACATCATCGATACCAGCTGCCACGTCGATCTGGGCAGAGGTTTTGCCTATGGTGAGACGGTACTGGGAAGAAACTATGAGGCCGTCTATGATGAAAACGGCGAAATTATGGACCTTCCTAAGAACGTTCACTATGCCCGTAAAGCCGATAAGGACCTCTTCTATAAGTGGATCTGCGGCATTCTGTTAAAGGGCAGGGAAAGACACTGATAAATATATGCTGATATCGTATTTTACAGGGTAGAAAGACTGCCCTTTTAATCTGGGTTTTTTGACTGTAGTTTTGACTCAGATAATAGGAAAATAATAGTGTACATTAGTGTAATATCCCGATTAATATTGCGTACTTTAGAGGATTTGGTAGAATATTATTGGGAAATATCGCATATATAGATAATATATGCGGTTTTTGCAGCGTATGAGTATTTGTAAGGAGGTACGCTATTATGGAAAGATTAGTCAGAAAAGTATTATCGATTTTACTGTCAGTGCTGCTGCTGGTAAACACCCTGCCGCAGATGACGGTAAGGGCTGAAGACGGTGAAATAACAGGCGATGAACCTGTTACCGAGACCACCGAAACTGACGATCAGGAAGGAGACGGTGACGACCCGGGCGGAACCTATGTGGTAGAGCC
>JAFRKI010000017.1 GCA_017431825.1 Erysipelotrichaceae bacterium
AGCTGCTGGTGCGGCTCTCCGTTGACAGTATTAGTCACCGTTTCCAGATAGCCCTTGATGTGCTTCTCCAAGTCCATCTGGCAGACGGTATAGATGCTGTATTCCTTATCGTCAGAAAGGCCCGTCAGCCATTCGGGAGTAGTGAGCAGCGCTTCCGCAAGACCGTTGATGATCATGGTGCGTTTCGGATCGACCCCATCCGCCTCATACCGCTGAATAGTGGATTTGTTGACACCGATCCGCTTTCCCAGCTCCGGCATGGACAGCTTGAGTTCTGTCCGGCGCTCTTTGATCCGTTCTCCGACCTGTTTCGGGCTGAACATTTCTTTTGTCTTCAAGGTGTTCACCTCCTAACGTATGCAAGTATAACACAACGAAACCTAATGTGCAACCCTAAATCACATATATTTTCAAAAATATTTCTTAAACGGTTGCAGAATGAGTTGACAAGTGGAGGCAGAATAAGTATAATGACAGAGCAAAGGTTGCAAAACAGGTATTTGCAGAATGGAGGTGATAACATGAACGGAGTCAAAATGGGAATGACCATCGAAGAAGCCGCCGAAATGACCGGGATCGGACGGAACACCATGCGGAAGCTGGTGGACTGGGGCAAGCTGCCCGTGCTCAAAGTGGGCCGGAAGACGATTATCCGAAGGGATACGCTGGAGAACTTTATGACGGTCAATCAGGGAAGAAACCTTCTCAATCAGGCAGACGTCCGGGAGGTGCGCTGACGATGGACACAGCAGGAAAAAGGCCTCGCCGTTTGAGAGCGAAATACACCCCTCGCACAAATCTGACGATTTGTACAAGAGGTATTTCGCTCCTGCGGAGGGCCTGCGTCTCTGTCCCGGCGATGGAGGACAGAGGCGCAGCCGGAAACCGCCCGGCGCTTTCCGGTGTTGTCCCACCGCTGCGGCGGCGTGACAACATACGGGGGACGGAGGACGGGAGACGAAGAACGAGGACGGAGGTGAACAATGGCACGGCACAGCTTTATCCAGATGTCGAAGCTGTCCAATGTCAAGGGAAGAATATCGTATATCTCAGACCCCAAGCGGCAGGAATACCTTTACGCCACCTTCTCTACAAGGGAAGATATGACCTTCTGGAACGATTTGGCGAAGGAGTGCCAGGAGGAATTCAAGCGTTTCGGGACTGAGGGAAAGTGCATCGAGGCGCGGGAGCTGATCATTGCGCTGCCGGAAGAATACACGCAGTTTGACCCCAACCGGGTACTGCGGGAGTTCACGGAGCAGTTCAAGAAGCGGTACGATGTGGAATGCGTCTCTGCGCTCCACCACAATAAGACGAAGAAAAACTATCATATCCATCTCATCTTTTCGGAGCGGCGCTTGCTGCCGGAGCCGGAGGTCAAGATCGCCACCCGCAGCGTGTTCTATGATGAACTCGGCAAGCGGGTACGAACCAAGAAAGAGATCACCGGAGAGGACGGCAAAATCCGGGATGGCTGCACTGTTATCAAAAAAGGCGAGGCTTACGAAAGCCACCTGTTCACAGCTAAGGATGATGTTTTCAAAAACGAGCTGTTTCTGGATGAGGCCAAGCAGTTTTACACTGCCCTGATCAACCGGCACATCCATGACCCGGAACGGCGCTTAAAGGTCTTTGATCCGAACAGCGTGTATCTCCCGACAAAGAAGATTGGGAAGAACAACCCAAAGGCGGCGGAGATCGAGGCGGACAATGCCGCGCGGCAGGATTGGAACAGAGCGGCGGATATGGCGCTGGTATCCGGGATCGCCGAATCAAAGATCATTGAGCTCAGAAACGAACATGTCTACAACGAGGCCAGCCGCTCCGTGCAGAAGCACGGCTGGCTGCCGGGACTGTTCCGGGGCATCATCCAGAAGGCCAAAGAAATCCTACAGGTATTGATCCGGGAGACAGAAATCCCGCCCAAGCCTACGCTGTCTATTGATATGGCGGAGTACCGAAAGATGCAGAAGCTGATGGGCAAGGTGCAGGACGAAGCCAGGGCGATCAAGCAACTCATGCACGGGGAGCTTCCCAAACTGGAAAAGCAGCTTGCCGAGACGACCGGGCTGTTCAAGGGCAAGGAGCGTAAGGCCTTGCAGGAAAAGATTGCAGGTCTACAGCAGGAAATTGACCGCCGTATGGATCGGCTGCCGGGTATCCTCAAAGAGGACGGCTACCCAGACGTGCAGGCCTTCAAACGGACTTTTGACGCTGCCACGGCCTTTGTGGGGCAGTACAACCGTGATCTGGCCGCATGGGAGCGCCAGGCTAAGGGCGAAGAAAAGCCGCAGCAGAAACCGCCTGAAAAAGAGAGCATACGAAAGAAGCTCCGAGATATGGAGGCAGAAGCAAAGCGCCGGAACGATGCACGGCGACAGCAGATACGACCTCGTAGCCATGATTATGACAGAGGACGCTAAGGCGGAATATGTTCTGAATTTTATATAAAAATACTTGACAAATGCATCGCACTGCGATATTGTTTATATCGCAGTGCGATGCATTGTAGTGAAATAGAAAGGAGCAAATTATGGACGCACATATAAAAAAAGTGTATGTTCCCATGACAGAAACAAGTTTCTATATTTTGCTGTGCCTTAGAGAACCGAATCATGGATATGGAATAGTCCAGATGGTTAAAGAGATGACAGAAGGGGATATTGTCCTGGCACCGGGAACTATGTATGGAAGCCTGTCAAAGATGGAAAAAGATGGATTGATCAGATTTGTACGTGAGGAGGAGAAAAGAAAAATCTATTCGATTACGGACCTGGGCAGTGAAGTCCTAAATCTGGAGATGAAAAGGATAGAACGCCTTTATAGAAACATGAAGGAGATGAGATGATGGGAAACAATAAAACGGTCTTCAAATTTTTCACGATTCCCCAATATCAGCAAGAAGAGGATTATCTGAGCGCCATGAATGAAAAGGGGTGGCGTTTTACCCGTGTGACATTCCCGGGCTTTTATCATTTTGAGAAAAGTGAACCTGAACGGTTCGCCTACAGACTGGATTATAACCAAGAAGGAATCAGAAACAAGGCTGAATATGTCCAGATGTTTTCCGATTGCGGATGGGAGTACATATGTGATTTCGCAGGTTACAGCTATTTCCGGAAAGAAGGAGTCGTTGGGGAGGAAAGAGAAGAAATCTTCTGTGATAATGCTTCAAGACTTGATATGATGAAACGTGCCTATAGAGGAAAGATTATCCCGGTGATCCTACTTTTTGCTTTGGTGATCATCTCGCAGTTATTTATGAATACACTGGGAAATGCTCTAGGAGGTTACAGTGGTTTTATTGCCATGGAGATTTTGTCCTTCATTTTCCTTGGGCTGGCAATAGTATATCTTGTTTTTTTCTCGATCACGACCGCACATTACTATAAATATGAGAAACAGATATCGGGCGACAGCTCGGGATTCCGGTTAAATTATGCAGGGGTTTTTGTTCTTATTGTTGCAATGATTGCCATAATAGGAGTGGTTTTCTGGTTTACATATCGGTGGTCATCGTATACGACTACAGAAATTGATAACGGATACGTCAATGGATACGTCGTGGAGGCAAAAATGCTGAATACCTCCGTGATTAAAGAGTATGATCTGAAAAAGGGAGATAGCATAGAGTTTCACATTGTTGAGTTAAAACGGGGACATCTGCAATTAAGTGTTACAGAAAACGGAAAGGCCCCGGTATTCTTCTGTGATGTATACAATTGGGGTTATCATGCCTATACGATACAGAACGATGGGCACTACCTGATCGAAATAACCGGAAAAAGTGTGACAGGTGGCATAGAAGTAACTATTGAGTAAAGGGCACACTTGGTAAACAAAGAAAACGATTAATATGCAGTAGGCGGCGGGGAGCAATCCCCGCCGCCTGGTACCTTATGCGTAAATCAGCTCATGGTTTACGATCTCCATTGCCCTGTTTCGGATGTTGTTCATTCGCTGCACCCACAGCATTTGATCCTGTGCTTTGAGTTGTTCAGTGACACCCTCACGTTCAGCCATCTGCTGTGTTAGCTGGAGCATCTGCTCCGTTGCCTGTTCGTTGATGTCAGCAAGGTAGATGTTCAGTCTGCCGCTAATCAGCAGCTCCGCATATAAGGCCTTGCGCTCCGCCCTGATATATCGCAGGTGCCGCTGCCCTCATATGCCAATGGCCCGTTCTTCTTGAGCCGGTACCGTCAGGCAGGGGATGTGATAGTCTCCCCGCAGCTCGTACCACAAACCGTTGTTTTCGTCATAAATGATCTTTTC
Source organism: Erysipelotrichaceae bacterium (assembly GCA_017431825.1). Taxonomy (GTDB): domain Bacteria; phylum Bacillota_I; class Bacilli_A; order Erysipelotrichales; family Erysipelotrichaceae; genus Colivicinus. The sequence continues at coordinate 4,273 of JAFRKI010000017.1, forward strand.
CATTGTGAAATCCTCCTGTATAATAGCTCCGTTGATGTATGCGCACATATGTCACAGGCTCCCGATTGCCACACCTTGTTATATTCTGTTATGGGTTATTCTTGCCCTTGCTTTTGCCCTTATGAGCGGCGCGGGCGTCGTTGAAACGGTGTAACAATTAATAAAGGGATTCGGTGAGCAGATCGCGGAAAATCCTTTGTTTTCAACAGTTTCAGAGGATTTCATTAAAGCCCTATAATCAGCGGCGGATGCCTATGATTTCGGGGATTTCAAATTCCAATTTATAAATCCTTTTCTTCGTAGGGCCTATTCCACGAACCTATTTCAATCAGATTACCTTCGGGATCAGCAATATAACAGGTTCTTTGCCCCCACGGTTCAGTTGTTGGGACTAATACTGATACTGCACCCTTGGATACTGCTTTTTCATATTCCAAATCTACTTCTTCAAAAGTATCCACATACAAAGCGATTTCAAAATGTCCGTTATTCCCCTTGACATACTCATATTTCGCAGATGTCATATTCTCAAAATCTTTTCTTCCAAATAAAAGAAATAATGTGCCATCTTTTACAAGATATACATTGCCAGCGTCTTCGCCCTCTTTGATTTCAAAACCAAGAACATCTCGATAAAACCGAACCATTGTTGCCATATCATTTACGAATAATCCAAAACCATCTAGTCTCATAATATTTTCCTCCGCAAATCCCGATTTATCGAGCTCTATTCAGGATGGTTGCTTCCGCTTCTTCTCGGGAAGGGTAGATCCTGGACTCTCTTACCTTGATACCACCGCCATTGTTGAAGCGGATCGTATAGAAACCTCCGGTATACTTCAGAACGGTTGCTTCCTTGATCAGGTTTTTGTTTCCTCCGGTCAGAAAGACTTTCTGTCCCGGCTGGTATTTCCCGTTCATGAGACACCTCCTTGGATATATTATACTGCCTGCAGGTTACCTTCGGTACCCGTCTGCGGTATGTACTGTAGTAAGAGAAAAGCTCCCGATGTTTCAGGAGCTCTTGTTGCTAATATTCGTTCCGTAAGTCTTCAGTGAACGTAATAAATCTTCATGATTTGGGGGTAAGTTGGGGGTAAGCGGGGGTAAATCGCCTTGCGGATTGTACAAAATTCCGCTTATATAACCCGTCATAACCCGTCAAATCCATTCATTTTGACCATTTTTCAATGGTTTTTCCGGAAATTACTCTCCGCGCTGCTTCATTGTCGGGAAGAGAATATAGCCTGTTTTACAACTGTCAACAGTTCTACGTAAAGCATATTTCAGCCGTTTTTCACGCTTTCTGCACTTTATCATCCGTATGTATCTGTTCTTGTTTGTGTTACTTTTTTGTTAAGCTTGTGTTAAGCTTCTCCATCTCTGCCTTGTTGAAATCATCCGTAGCGTCCGTATAGATATTCTGCGTCGTTTCAATATCTCTGTGCCCCAGTACAGCCATACGCACACGGTCATTTACACCGGCCTCATTCATCCGTGTTGCCATTGTATGCCGCAATGAATGACACGAGAACTTCGGCAGCAGAACCAGACCATCAGTGATTCCACCCGCTTTATCCATCTGATCATAATTACAATCCCGGATAATGCGGCGAATCGCTTTATTTACCGTCCCCTGGTGCTGAGCATCTCCATTCTGGTTCACAAAGATGAAATTCGTATAGCCGTCAATCACCTGTCGGCACTTGATGCCTACTTCTTCCTGATATGCTTTTTCCATCAGAAGTGCTTCTTTCACAATCGGTAGCATCGGAATCTTTCGCCTTCCGGCTTCTGTCTTAGGTGTGTTTGCTCCCCATTTCTGGTAACCATTCTTTGCTCGTTCCTGGCGGCTGCAGAAGTAAACCACATTATGATTCACATCAATCATGTTGTTTTCAAAATCTACATCTTCCCAGCGCAGTCCGCCCACTTCACCGATCCGCATGCCTGTATAAATCATTGTAACAATCAGCGGATACCAATGATGGTACTTGCATCCAGGATGGCTCAGATAATCCAGAAGAAGATCCTGTTCGGCTGTCGTAAGACTCTGTCTGCGGCTGTTTTCATCACCGTGCGCTCTCATCAGTTCTACGAGTGCATCATCCGCCGGGTTATGCCGAAGGTAATCGTCATCTACAGCTAACTGCAGCACCTGATGAAGGATTGTCTGTACATTCACAATGGACTGTGGTTTCAGTCCCCGCACATCGTGCAATGTATTGTAGAACGACCGGATATCAGTTTTCTTGAGCTTCAGAATCTTCATACTGCCGATCTCATCCCGCACGAACATCTCATACATATACTTGTAGTTTTCGAATGTATTCTCCTTCAATCCCTTTTTCAGGACCTTCCATTTCTCGTACAAGTCATCGATTGTAAGTGCTGCTGCTTCGGCTCTGATACCGTCATAGCTGTCACGTATTAATGCTTTTTCCGTTTCCCGAAGATCTGATAACGTCTTGGCATAAATAACATGTCTTTTACCACGACCGTCGGTCCATCTGAATTCGTAGGTTTTGTTTGGACGCTCGTATTCTCCTGTTTTCAGAACACGATTTTTACTGTCTCTTCTTTTCTCGCTCATTATTTCCTCCGAAAGAAGAGAGGCTTAACACATTATAAAATCAAGCTCTCTTCTTTCGCATCCCAATTCAGATCGAATACTGCTTGGAAATAAATTCATCAAACTGTTTTCGCTTGATCAATCGTTTTGTGCCTACCCAGAGAACAAATTCACAGTTTTCATCATCGCTCAGCTGCCGTATTCTGTTTTTACCGATTCCGGAGTATACAGCCGCTTCATCAAGTGTAAGATTGGATTTCTGCCACAGCGGTACAGAATCATCATTTCTCAAGGCTGTCATAAGCTGTTCCATTACTTCATTATTTGTCAGTGTCATTTTTCCTCCTCGCAAAGGATATTCCTTTCCTTTTTATATCTTTTACAGATCTCGTTTCAGACGAATATATTCAGTTTTCAAGGAACTCAGCAGGTAAGCAGATATTCATATCTCTCCACTGCTGATTTAAGCGTACAGGGTTTCTGTAATTATCGATTCGGCGCAGAAAGACGAAAAGTCGGCTTCTTTAGCCGACCTGGTTCATATCGTTATCTGCTGCCAGTATTATCCATAAGACCTTTGGCAAAAACTCTTACACTTTTTGCCGGATTCTAATGTCGAAAAGATGGCAAACTTTGCCTAGTAATCGCGAATAGAATAGTAGCATAGAATAATAACAAAAGTTACCGACCGGCTGATGTGTTACCAGCCGGTTTTATATGTGCTTTACCCAAGGAAAGGAGTCGGAAATGGCTATTGATAACGCTGAGATCGGCAAGCGGATCCGCTTGCTGCGAATATCCCGCAATATGACCATTGAGGACCTATCGATTGCTGTTTCCTGTTCCTATGATCACCTGCAGAAAGCTGAGAAAGGCAAACGAGGACTCAGTATTGATACCTTGGACCAGATCCGGGAATACTTTGATATTTCAATGGATGAGCTTCTGTATGGTACAGACAACTATTATTCGCTGTAAGTGCCGATAATACTCCTTATGAGAAAATCGGTAACAATGAGCCTGTCAGCATTGCAGATGAAGTGCCGTTTGAAATACCGGATTCATGGGAATCGTAAACCTTTAAAAACAGCATCCAGGCTATCTGCTCTATTCTCTGAGCAGGTATGATTTCAACAATGTCATCAAATGTGCAATTGAAATAATTACATATTTTGACAAGGATATTGACCCTTAGCCCCTTCCTTCATCCCGGCATTACTGCTTTTGACTTGGGGTTCACCACACTTGGCGGTAAATACCTGTGGCTGGGCTTTCACCAGCTGGAGATGTGTCATGCCCGACACACTGTAAAAGGACGGATAAAGCCTGTGTGCTCTCTCCGTCCTTTCTGTGATTCTCCGCGGTTTTCCTTCGTCATGCCGATCATGAAGATCATGATCCGCTTCATTAACATACGTATCCACCGGTTCAGCTTTCTCAATATGTTTTCAGTCCGTAGTATTCCCTGCCGACCGCATCGATATGTTCGGTTTTGATGTTTTCCGCTTCTTTTGCGGAAACACAGCGGTATCGGCAGGCATAATTGCCTGAATTGGTGGCGAATATGAAGTACGCTCCTTCTTCTTTCGCCGGGATGATCTCGGTCAGGGTCAGGTCAGTGAGGGTGAGCTTTCCCTGGCTGATCATGAAATTGTTCATATCTTCTATTTTCTCGGTTTTGAACTTGATCAATACACCGCCCGGATAGGCGTACGGATCCGTTGCGTCATCGATGACCCTGCGCGGGATACTGAACGTTTTATAGGTATTCGTCTGGCTGTTCGAATCACCGGACGTACCGTAAGTGGTCTGATAGATCGTGCACGATCCATCTTCACACTTTGTTTCCGTTACGGAGCACGGCATGGCGATATACGTGCATCCCGGCTTGTTTCCGCATACTTCGTTCTGGGTCAGATGGCAGGTGTCAGTGTTATCCTTCCTCGACTGGAACACCTGCTGGTCCATGACCCAGACCAGCTGATCCTGGGCTTCCAGGAACGATACATAGCTCGTTTCCGTCGCTGTCCTGGCTATGATGAGCCTGGCTGTGGCCACAGGGTTTCTTCCTTCGTTTCTGTCCCTCTCGGTGGCATAGAGACTGACGGTTGTCGGAACACCGGCATTGACCCAGTCGTTGAAGCTGAACTTGGTCTCAAACCGGCCGTCCTTGTCCAGCTGTCCCTGCCAGATGTTGATGTCGGCTGTTTCCGCCAGATCGTTGAAGCTGAAGTAATAACCGGCATAGATCACCTTCTCGTTGGTGTCCTTCACTTCAAGGGGTATCTTGTAGTTGAGGTTGTTGTAGGCGGTACGCAGCCATTTCAAAGCTCTGGCTTCCGCCCTCCTGGCCATGGTCCTCTCACACTGCAGGATGATCGGATGGAGCCTGTAGGTCAGGTTTTCAACGTACGCATCGGTCATCTTCTCGATTTCCTCTTCCGTCGGATAAGGCATGCGCTTGTAGCCGGCTCTGTCTGTTACCTTGGCTACTTCCTCAGGGCTGAGTTCCCAGAATTTCTTCGCGTAGTCATAGATCTCCTTGTTGACTGCGTCCTCGATAAAGTCCTGTTTTCCTGCGTTGGTATATCTTTCAAAGATATCGAGGAAGAGATCGTACCATTCCTTGTTGGTCCTCGGTAGGTAGTTGCCTTCCGTATACTGATCGCCGTAGTATTCGTAGACCGCGGCCATGTCCCACATCTTCTGGTACATCGCCTCTTCAAACATCGCATCGATCAGCACGGTGAAGACAAAGACACCGGACATGCACATCGCATAATTGGCACCAATCCAGCTGCCTGAGAAGAACGAGCCTGCGCGGTCCAGTCCCGTCGATAATATCGTCTTATACGCATTCAGCACTTCTTCTCTGGACGGAGAACCGACTCTCCACGGCGATGCAAGATCAGACATCGCATAGGAGAACTTGCACATGGACGTGTAAAGACCGAGTTTGCTCAGGGAATCCAGACCCGCTCCCATCCAGGACTGGGAATACTCTCCTCCCAGGGCCACGATCGTCGCGGCATTGGTGAGCCAGCCTGTCGTGTCGTTGATATAGTTGTTGAGCGTTTTCGGGAAGATGTTCAGCTGTGCGCCCACGCCCGCTTTGACGACAAGGCTGATCGCTTCCCTGTTGAAATAACATTCTTTTTCCGCTTCGCTCATCTCATCGATATCATTGATGAAATCCATCGTCAGTTCTGCGCATTCCTTGAAGGAAAGGTTCCCTACGAAAGTATTTCCGAAGCTCAGATCATACTTTTCCAGCAGCGGCGCATTCCTGTAGTGATATATCTCTCTTTTTGAAAGATGTTCCGCATATATGATGACTTCCTTGTTCTCCGTATCAACTTCAAACAGTTCCAGCTGGGGCTTGCCGTTTTCATCGATCACGTGCACGGCAATGCAGTCTCCCGGATCCTCTCCCGGATCAAAGAAAGTATCATCATAGGGCACCCGGATCTCCATAAAACCGTTCAGTGTTCCCTGGATCTGATCTGAGGAAACATCATATGTATAGACTTTGACGCCGGTGTTCTTATCTTCTCTGACGTTCGACGGAGTGACCGTGTATTCCACATCCTCTTCGATCAGGCAGTCGGAAACGGTCAGTGTGACTTTGTCCGCATCCGGAGAAGGCTTCCCTGTATCGGTCATATGAAGTCCGGAAGAGGATGAAGTGTTTGAAAATCCGTTATTGCCGGAAGGAAGATTGGAAACGGTCTGCCCCGGTTCTTTCCTGTTTTTCAGGAAGAAACCCGGTTTGACAAAACCTGTGAATGTGAGTGCGGCAGCCAGCAGAAAACAGATGAATTTTGTAAGACCGCCGGTGCTTTTCTTCTTTTCCGCGATCGGTGCTTCTTTCTTGTTCAAAGAAGCCTCTGTTGTTTTGTTCTGTTCCGTTTTCTTCCCGGTGTTCCGTTTCGGCTTCGCATCCGGAATGCCTGCCGCCTTACTTTCAGTTACAGCAGCAGAAGAGACGCTCCGTTTGTTCTGCGGAGTTTTTTTCTCATCATTGTATTCAGGAACCGGTGTTCCGCATTTCAGGCAGAACTTCGCTCCCGGTCTCAGTTCGGCGCCGCATTTCATACAGTATTTTGCCATAGTCTTACTCCTGTCCCCGCATCATCAGAAATTCTGCGTGGGTTTCCTCCGACATCCACAGCTCCGCAAGCAGGTATTCCCGTCCTTCGCTGGCATAGTATTCCTTGAGCCAGAGGACACAGTTGTTGCCGGTGAGTTTAAGATTATCGTTTTCGTCATATCTGCCCCCGAAAGGCTCATATCCTACTTCTTCATCCGTTTCACTCCACGATTCATACCCGTCACTCGCAAGCCGCGGATGGAGGATGATCCTCACCGGAGGATCATCATTATTGTGGACGGACATCTCCGCATAGCCCAATTCATCAAAATAAGATATGCCCGACGGGGATTCATCACGAATCTTCAGGTTGTACTTCCATACACCGTTGGCATTGCCTAACGGCACAAGTACCTTATCCGCGGGAGTTCCTTCATAGGTAATCTGTCCATAGAGATTATCGAAGTCTTCGAAACGCAGTTTTGAGACATCATCAAAATCGAATGATTCGTTGCTGATGACAGGTTCTTCTGCCGGTACGGACGGCTGTGTATGATCGTCCGAGATGCCTGCAGACTGGTAATCCTTTTCATCAGCGGCCGGCGTCAGGGCACTGCTGCTCTGACCGTTGTTTCCCGGATAAACATTGCCGTCCAGCGCGGGATTGTAATGCCACTTGTTCCAAAGCCACATACCTCCGTTGAACAATCCGAAAAGAATGAGCGCGCAAACAGCGAGTTTCACCAGGGTACCGGTAAAAGAGCCTTTCCTGGATGTGTTTTTCCGGGGTTCTGTTACGGGTGATATCCGGTGTTCCTCTGCGGGTTTCGGAGAAGACGTTCTTTTGCCGATATCAGGTATTCTTGTACCGCAGTTGTCGCAGAATTCTGCGTAATCCGGCAGTTCTTTGCCGCAGTTGGGACAATAAAGAGCCATATTCCCTGGTCCTCCTAATTCTGAAGTTCAAAGACGATCGGTACGGGTTTTCCGTCTTTGTACAGTACCATCGGTATGGTTTCCGGTGTCACCATCTCCAGGTATTTCTGAACCGTACCGTCTTCCGTAACGACGCCCAGATCAAGCACAACAGAGGTATCACCGGCTGTAATACGCAGTTCATGGGCTGCGTCGTAGCGGATATCAAAGCTTCCGTGCGGCGGCAGGACACCGCTGAGAAATGTATAGGTTCCTTCCTGCCTTCCTTCCGACAGACCGCTCAGTTCTGCCAGTTCTGTGTCAAAGTCAATAATGATCGTACTGCCGTCTCCGTTGAATTCCATAGAGCCGTGATCCGACACGAACAGTCCGTTGTGCGGGTCCGGTACCGGTGTATCCGGTTCCGGCGGGTAATTCCCGTTATCCCGGGGATAACGGTCAACCATTACGTAAATGCCGGCAGCAGCCAGCAGCACAACTGCAAGCAGGATCCATCTGATACGTTTCATATCGTTCCTCTTTCCTCGTTTCTCGGATTCACTTTTCTTCTATGACTGCCTGCGGACAGTGGTCAATGATATAGTCCAGTACAAAATCATAGTGCTCAGGATCGGTATAGACCTGATTCCGGATCAGTCGTCCTTTCAGCTGGATCAGGCGTTTTGAAGCGTCCGCCTGGATCTTCTTTACATCAGAGAAGCGGGAATACAGTGATGTCCCGGAGGCAGAAAGGGCTCCGGCTCCGGCAACGGTACGGTTTCCTGTTCTTGTTCCGGCGAGCACCGTCAGCAATTCCAGCGCTTTTGCCTTGTCCGTCTTGATCTGGGTATGGTCGATCCCTTCTTCATCCATTTCAAACAGGACGGTGTATTTCCCGTTGTTGGCCTTTGTGACGATCCAGTAAGACGGCAGTGAAAGCACCATCAATATCGCAAGTACCAGAAGACCCAGCCTCAGTGCAAAGAAGGCTCCCTCCAGGCCGTCCCCGGATATCAGGTTGATCACCGTCATGATCACAACGACGATTCCCGCGCTGAGGATGAGCACTCTCCATACTTCAAACAGAAGAAAGAAGCTCTTCATCATCGGCAGTTCATAGACCCAGCGGTACACACCGTCCCTGTCGGCCGACGGTCTTTCAGCCGCTGTATCGTGGTTCAGTTCCGTACCGCACCGGGTACAGAAAACAGCATCATCCGGAAGCAAAGCTCCGCAGACAGGACACTTCACCGGCATTGTTATCCTCCTTGTACAATGATTAAAACATATACTCTTCTCTTTCATTGTAGACATACCGGATATGGATTCTGTTTGTGCCATTCAATATGTCAATGACTGTTTTTATGGCACATAACTGCTATACTGAATCTACAGACAGGATGACTGTCAGAGAGGAGAATTTCTATTATGTTTGACCGTCAGCTGACATATCTGCTGGATACCCTGGAGATATCCGTTACCGGTCTGGCGGGATATGCCCGTATGGACCGTACAAGCATCAGCCGGATGAAAAACGGTTCCCGGCAGCCGAAACAGAACGGAACATCCATCCGGAAACTGATCCACGGGATCATCAGGTACTGTGAAGAAAACGGGAAAACGGATATTCTGCGGGTATTGATTGGTACCGGAGAAGGATCTTCACAAGAGGACCTGGCACAGGCATTGAAGTCGTGGCTGTGCAAAGACAGTGTTCATGAAAGTACAGATAAAACTGATCTGCCTGCCATCTCCGGCACCTCTCAGACATTCGGTGTACGGCTGAATGCTGTGATGGAGCTGGCGGATATTTCCAATATCAGGCTGAGCCGGCTTGTGTATGCGGACGCGTCCCTCATCAGCCGCTACCGCAGCTCCCGGCGACGGCCGAAGAGCGGTTCGGATATGGCGGCACGAATCAGCAGCGTGCTCTGGGAACGATTTAAAAAAACCGGCAGGATCCAGGAACTGTGTGATCTGATGGATTGCTCTGAGGCAGATGAAACCGCCTTCTATGCATGGTTGTTTGACAGCGGCAGAGAGACAAAGGACAGTACCACCATTGCCGGGAAACTGATCTCATTGATGAACACCGATGTATCGGAGCCGCAGGCATCCGGGCAGGAGCTTCCGGTATTGCCGGAAACGGAAATCAGGGATGTATATCACGGGACAGAGGGACTGCGGAAAGCTGCCCTGCGGTTTCTGAAAGATGCGGCTGAGCTTCGCGTTCCGCAGATGTTCCTGTATTCGGATGAGGATATGGGCTGGCTGAGCGGTGACCGGGATTTTTTCCGGATGTGGGCTGTTCTGATGCGGATATGTACAGAGAATCATACGAAGATCACGATCATTCATCATGTCAACCGGAGCCTGAAAGAACTGAATGATGCGGTGACAGGGTGGCTGCCGCTGTATCTTTCCGGTATGGTTTCATCGTATTTCTGCAGGAAGGATGACCATTCCCTGTTCACCGATACGATGTTCCTGATTCCCGGAAAAGCCTGTATCCGGGCATCCCATGTAAAGGGGACGGAAGCAGACGGTATCTATCACTACCATACCGGCAGTAGATCTCTGATCCAGCTGGAAAAGGAATTCCGGTCACTGATCGCGCAGGCTTCTCCTCTGTTTGCGATCCGGCCGGGGATCCATATCCCTGAGAGCCGGAAGATGGTGATCATCCGGAATACACTGCCGCTTGCGGCAATGTCAAAGGAAACTGTGCAGAGTTTTAACAGCACAGATCTGTATCTGCAGTGGGAGGCCGCAAGGTACCGCTTTGGTGAAACGGGTTATGAATCCATTACGGAATACATTCCCCTCTTTGAACCGGAAGCCTGCCGGAAACAGGAGGTCGTTACGGAATCCATACCGGGTATCCCGCAGTCTGCCTACACGGAAGAACAGTACCGGCTTCATACAGAAGATATCCGGAAGCTGGCTGAAGAACATCCCGGATATCATCCGTTCTTTCTCAGGGAGTGTCCGTATGACAATGTACAGATCTTCATTGCAGATGACAGGGTTGCCGTCATCCGCATGTATCCTTCCCCGATCACATTCGAGACATCCCATCCGCAGATCTGCCGGACATTCCTGGACTATGCACAGCACCTGCAGGAATCATTTCGGTAGTTTTCCCAGGAAAGAGCCCGTTGCTTCTGCCATACCAGAATAAAACAACCCGGCAGCGGGATGTTTGCCGGACTGCTGGGCAATCCCAGGTCAGGGTGTGTTTTTTCTGAGGACCTTTACCGGTACAGGGTACTCCGGCCGGTCCCGGAACTGTTTGATCGATATTCGGTCACCTGTCAGCTCCCTTCGTGGTTTTATCATACGTCATCTATGTATGATCCGTTTTCCGCTGCAGAGATCATAGCTGTTCCTCAGCGGGTTCCCGCAGCATTTCATAATATGATGCATTGCCGGAAAGTACGTGCTTCTTCACCATCCGCATCCCGAAATGCTCATAGATCTTTACTTTCTTCTCATCATCCGTTGTGAGAATACAAGGAAGCCTCAGTCGGTCGGCTTCTGAAAAGGCAAAGCCGATCATTCTGCTCATGTATCCCTGTCCCTGATATTCTTTTGCGACAACGATGAATACCGTATACCACAAGGACTCTCGCAATGGCAAAGCGTAGAAAGAGTCTCAAGGCCATCTCCGGACGTTTCACTTCCCGTAGACTGGTTGACACACTGGTTGAAATGTAATGGAGTCTGCGTGGTTCCAAACGTTCGTTGGTCAACGGAATATACTTATCAGTTTTGTTTTGATGGTCTAAAACAAGGAGATATTATACAGTTTATCGATGCCGATCCGGAGAAAGGATACTTCTACCGGAGTCAAACGATTAATGAATTCCTGATTGATCAACATATTCTCAACCTCTCTGTGCTTAGAATATGACTTCCAGGAATATCCGCTGTACCTAAAAAGGGACACTATCAACTATTTCTTTGAAAAGAGCGTTTTGTAAACATGCTTTTGGGTAATTCTGCATTACATAGTTTTTTGACTTTATCTAGCGTAAGAACATAAGTCTAACTCTTACTCTTGATCATGTCATGTACAATCAGATTATAATCGACCTTCGTTGACATTTTGCCACTCTCCTCGAAAAAACTGTAACCCCCCCGATTCTGTCAACGCACTTTTAACTCAGCTCAAAAGCCTGGGGCAATTTGCCCCAGGCCTCACATCAGTTCCTCGTCTTCCAACTCCGGATCCTTCACCCGCATCTCACGCGCCACCTTCTCCGGGATCAGGATGTCCCACGGCAGCGTCATGTACAAGAGCCTCTCTACACCATCCTTCGCCCGGTCAATGTTCAACCCCTTGCACAGCAGCCGCATATATTCCTTTGCTTCCCGCGCCAGGATATTGGTAGCATTCAATGAGCGGATAAACCCGGACATATATTTTCTGAATACTCTCTCAAAGACGATTTCCAGTCTCTGCATATAAGGATCGTTATATTCATCCGCCTGCATTGCCATCCAGTAAGTAACGACCGCATCATTGATGATCTCTGATCTGTCCTTCGGTTTCCGTTTCTGCTTCTCTGCCATGGCAGCATCCATCTCCAGAAGATGATGAAGCTTCTTCTCACACTCCTCCGTCATCCGGAATGAGATCTTCTCTCTGACCATATACACCTCTCTCCGGGGCAAATTGCCCCAAAAAACACGTCCGACACAAGTCCGACGCACATATACCAAAATGCCGGACAAATGTCCCACATGCGTCCGACACAAAAACACTGTATTTATCACCAAACTGCCCGTTGGGCTGTTATTCTCACAGGGGTTCTGTCCGACAAAACCCCTTATCCTGCTATATATAGAAAACAGACTATTTCAACATTTTGGCAGAATGATATCGTCTTCTTCCATCAATAGTTCTATTGTCCTGGCTTTCTTTCTTGCGGCATTTTCTTTGCGATAATTCTTGCCGGCGAACAGTATCGGCTGACACACTTCCAGAATCCTGTCATAGATTCTGGAAAAGCGGATGTCGTCGGATGCTGCCTTTTTCATGTCCGTCACACTCAAGTTTGTTGTGAAGATCATCGGTTTCCCGCTTCGATATCTGGCATCGACAACGGAATAGACCTGCTCCAGCGCAAAGTCTGTGCTGCGCTCTATACCAAGGTCATCGATGATAAGCAGGTCAAATTCATTCAGACTGTTGATGTATTTGTTTCGATCTTCGCTGAACATCCCACCAAGCGAGTTCAATATTTTTGAAAAATTCGTCATCAGAACCGGCACTGCCTGGTCCAGAAGTGCATTGGCAACACATCCGGCAAAGAATGTTTTCCCGGTTCCAACTGGTCCAACCAACAATAATCCAATGTTCTCTGAGTAGAAATCCTTCCAGTTTTTCACATACATTTTGGCTTTTTTCATTGCAGGATTATCTCCCCGGTCGTACTCGAACGTAAATTCCTTGAGCATTGGATCCTGAAGACCTGCAGCTTTCATCTCCCTGATCCGTCTCATTTTCTCCGCTCTTCGCTGCTCTTCTTCCTCTGATGCCACCTTGTCCCGTTCACACTTACACATGCAATGAACGATCTGTTTCCTGTCATTCCACACGAAATATGTCTGTGTTTTCTCATGGCATACCGGACAAACGGCAAGATCATCTTCATTCACAATATCAACCTGATCCGGTGGTGCAATAATATCCATGTACTGTTCTGCAGTTCTCATCAGACATATTCTCCTTCAGGAAGATCATAATTCGCTGCCGGAACGACCTTCTGTTTCATCTGTTCACGTCTTGCCCAGTTACGAATCGTCGCAAGATGATCTTTGTATTTCTTCCCAGTAGAAGCAATATACCCGGACAGCAGCTCAATTCTCTGGGTATAATCAGTCGGAAATTCTGCTTTGAGCTTCTCCAACTCATCGTCACTCAGCAGCACATTCGCATAGGATCCGAAGCTGTTTCTTTTAATACTTTCTTTTTTTATTCTCTCAGTCTTATTCCTGTAAGTATTATTAGATTTCAATTTTTGAACTTCTGGAGTTTCAGATTCCGAAATACTAGAAGTTCGATTTCTGAAATTCTTGAATTTCAGATTTTGAAATTCTGAACTGAATTTTCTTACATATATCCGGTTTGGATTTCCCTGTCCGGTTCTTACTTTTTCTGCCAGTCCTATTCCTTTTTCCGTATCCAGTTCATTCAAAAGTGCGACTGCTTTGGTCTTTCCGCAGTGCATCTCTCTGGCGATTTCTTCAATACTGTAGAAGATATACGCTCTTCCTTGTTCATCAAACCAACTGTTTTCCATGGACATTGCTGTACGATCCAACAGAAGACCGTACAACAGTTTGGCGTCCAGGCTGACATGGTCAAACTGTGGGTCCAGCATCAGAATCTTCGGAATTCTGTAAAATGCAAACTGCAATGATTCATTCCCATAAAAATAGTCAAATGCCATAGTTTCTCCTTCCTTTTCTGCATAACAAAAACGAGCTGGCTGTACTTGCCTGCTCGTCTGAACTATATCGGTTAACACAAAGGATGATCATTTCCGATCATCCCTGTGAGCCTCTCTTCTAATATTTTGTGTTAAGTTTGTGTTAAATTTCTGCAGAAACCTTCAGAAAATGGCTTATTTATGCGTTTTCGTCATTCCTCGGCTTCATCGTCGGGAACAGGATGACATCTCTGATGCTTTCGCTTTCCGTAAACAGCATCACCATTCTGTCTATGCCGTAACCGATACCGCCTGCCGGAGGCATACCATACTCTAACGCTTCGATGAAGTCCATATCAATATCATTGGCTTCATCATCACCCAGTTCCTTAGCCTTCAGCTGTGCTTCAAATCTGGCCAGCTGATCGATCGGATCGTTGAGCTCCGTATAGGCGTTGGCACATTCGTGCCCGGATATGAACAGTTCGAATCTGTCGACGAATCGCGGATCTTCTTCGTTGGCTCTGGTGAGCGGAGAGATCTCTACCGGATGGCCATACAGGAAGGTCGGCTGTATCAGCGTCTCTTCCACATACTTCTCGAAGAAGGCGTTGATGATATGTCCGATTGTGAAGTGCTTTTCGACTTCGATGCCATGTTCCTTAGCTAAGGCTGTCGCTTCTTCAAGGGTATATTCCTTCCTGAAATCGATACCGGTCTTATCTTTGATCGCATCAGTCATGGAGACTCTCTTCCATTCACCATCCAAGGATATCTCATGTCCCAGATAAGTGAAGGTACGTTTGCCGAAGACATTGTCGGCTATGTACTTGTACATCTCTTCGGTAAGGTTCATCATGCCTTCAAGGTTGGAGTAGGCTTCATAGAGCTCCATCATCGTGAACTCCGGATTATGCTGCGGATCCATGCCTTCATTACGGAAGGTCCTGCCTATCTCATAGACCTTTTCCATACCTCCTACCAGGAGTCTCTTGAGGTTAAGTTCCAGGGCGATCCTCAGATACATATCCAGATCCTGGGTATTGTGATGAGTCACGAAAGGTCTGGCGCTGGCACCGGTAAGCAGGGTGGTCAGCACAGGGGTTTCCACTTCCACAAAATCCTTTTCAGCCAGAAATTTCCTGACGGCACTCAGGATGGCCGGCCTGGCAAACGCTACTCTTCTTGAATCCTCGTTCATGATGAGATCGAGATATCTTCTTCTGTATCTTTCTTCGATGTCCGTCAGACCATGGAACTTCTCCGGGAAAGGATTGAGGGCCTTGGTTAAGTGCGTATACTTGAGCACATATACGGAAAGCTCGCCCTTAGGGTTCTGCTCGCTCGGATTGGTCCGGTAGACATAGCCGTCAACACCGATGATATCGCCCACATCGGCTGCCTTTACCAGTTCGTAAGGCTCCTCGCCCAGATCGGCCTTATTGATGACCAGCTGTATCTGTCCGTATCTGTCCTGGATATGCATGAAGCACATCTTGCCCATCCTTCTCTTAGACATGATCCTGCCGGTCAGTGTGACATCGGTCTTCTTTTCTTCAAGCTCCTCCTTGCTTAAGGATGCATAGTTATCTTTAATGATCTTGGAATTGGCATTGCTTTTAAAGGCGTTGCCGAAAGGTCTGATGCCTTTTTCCTTCAGGTCTTCCAGTTTCTTTCTTCTGGCCAGCTGCTGATCATTGAATTCTCTTTCCATAAGTTCCTCCTGAAAAAACTAAAAGGCAGCCCAAGGGCGCAATTGCGCGGTACCACCTTTCTTTTAACTTTTATGTCCTTAACGCAGACTTACGCTTCGCTCCAAGTCTTTATTCAACTGCCAGTATCTGTTTCTCTTCCACCGTCAGAAACTCTCTATGAGGCTTAACAGTTTACTCGTCTTTTCTACGCGACACAGTCATTTTATCATAAGTATTACTCTGAATATATGTTATTATGTATCACATGAGTACGAAATCGGAAAAGATGGCCACCTGGCCTATTCCTAAACTGTTATTCTCAATGGGTCTTCCGGCAGTCTTTTCCATGCTGATACAGGCCCTTTATAACGTAGTCGATACGATATATATCTCCAGATATTCACAGGATGCCCTGTTTGCGATAGGCGTCGTAACGCCGATGGTAATGATAGGTCTTTCGGTAGCCTTGGGCGGTTCGGTAGGTATCGCCACGCTGGTCGCCAGAAGACTGGGTGAAAGAAAGAAGGAAGAAGCCGAGACAGTGGCTTCGACCGGTCTTTTACTGACCTTTGGTCATATCGTCTTCGTGATGCTTCTGTGCTTCTTTTTAGGCAAGCCCTTCATCAGGCTCTTTACTCCGCGTCCGGAAATAGTCGCTCTTGGTTTCTCATACATGAGCATCTGCATGTATCTGTGTTTCGGGCAGCACATATCGCTGTTCTTTGAAAGACTGATGCAGGCCCAGTCCAATATGCTGGTCCCGATGTTTGCCCAGCTTCTAGGTGCCGTTACCAATATCGTTCTTGATCCTCTGCTGATCTTCGGCTACGGTCCTTTCCCTAGTATGGGCATAGCCGGTGCTGCCATAGCTACGGTAACAGGACAGATCTTCTCGATGTGTTTCTGTATCGCTTTCTTTATAAAGGATGAACTTAAGATCAGATTCAAAGGCCTGAAGATCGAAGGCTCCAGAGTGCGTGACATTTATGCGGTAGGTCTGCCGACCATGATCATGAATGCGGTGACTTCCTTTACGACGATACTGATGAATACGATACTGGTCAGGTTCTCAGAGAATGCCGTATCGAGTCTGTCGCTGTATTTCAAGGTCCAGTCCTTCATCTTCATGCCGGTCTTCGGTTTCTCACAGGGAGCTCTTCCTATCCTTTCCTATAACTACGGTGCCTACAATAAGGAACGTTACTATAAGACTGAGATACTTTACATCATCACCAGCGTCGTGATGATGCTTTTGGGAACCTTGCTGTTCAAGTTCAAGACCGATCTGGTCCTGTCTTTCTTTACGATGGATGAGGCTTTACACTCCATTGCGAAGAAGGCCTTCCAGACCATCAGTTATTCCTTCGTGTTTGCGGCTTTGTCCATCTGCATGGGTTCGGTCTTCCAGTCTTTCGGAAAAGGCGTTTTCTCCATGATTCAGTCCGTATTAAGACAGATCATCCTGCTGGTACCGATCGCCTGGTTTATATCGACTTTCGGCAACGTGGATCTGGTATGGTATGCCTATCCGATAGCGGAGATCATCGTCTGTCTGCTCTTTGTTCCTTTGACGATAAGGATCTACAGACAGCACTTTCCTTCATAAAACAACTGCGGCTTTGCTGCAGTTTTTATTTTTGTCTTAAGACAAATCTTATACAATAGTGTTGTGAACAGACTAATAAAAAGAATCTTCAGTATATTTCTGGTCCTGCTCATCAGCCTTGCTTTTTATGTACCGGTAAGGGCGGACGATGAAGATGAAGGTGATGACGAGACCATAAACATCATCGACAATTTCTATGTGCCGACGACCAGGATCAATCAGTCTTTCATCATTCCTTTCAACCGCAGCTGGTTCAAAGGCGATGCCCGCATCTACTACCACAATCTGGCTAAGGCATCGATAGGTCTGGCGACTGCCGCTTTCAGACCTAAAGGCATACCTGAAGACGAAGGAAGAAAGACCGACTACAACCTTACCTACTTTCTTTCCCAGGCCGGTTTTAAGGATTTCCGGAGCGACGATTACGATAAGGATCCTAACCGCTATACCGTATCGACGGTCATAGCTCATCAGCAGATCGGAAACGGCGATGATGCTTTTGAACTGATCGCAGTAGGCATCTGCGGTCAGGGATACCTCGATGAATGGGAATCCAACTTCTCCATCGGTACCGGTGACAATCCGGACGGTTTCGTCAGGTCGGCGCAACTGGTCTACGACAGGATCTTCGGCTATATCGCGGCCAACCACATCAAGGGAAAGATCAAGATCTGGATAACCGGATTCTCCAGAGCGGCCGCTATCGCGAATATAACGGCAGCCTGGCTTTCCGATGAAGACATCTTCACCCAGGAGAACGTCTTTGCGTATACCTTCGCAACACCAATGACCACCAGGGAAGAAGAGCCTGAGAGATATGACAACATCTTCAATATCGTCGGCAAGACCGATCCGGTCCCTTGCATACCTTTTGCGGACTGGGGCTACAGCCGTTACGGTGAAACCTTCTATACACCTACACTGGAAACGGATTCCGATTTCAACATAAAGCGTGAAAAGGCCGATGTCATCTATAAGGAGATAACCGGTATCTCCTACTGGTATAATCCTGACATCAATCTGCAGATAAGGATCATTATGGATTCCCTGCTTAAGCTCTGCCCTGACGTAGAGACCTATGTGGCCAGCCTTCAGGACAACATCATCTATCTCTGGGAGAAACACGATCCGGTAAGCGTCTTTTCCCGTGTGCTGGAAATGGCTGAGGACCCGATCCTTATCAACGAAAACAACCGTGAGGATGCCAGCATGTTCCTCAATCAGATTACCGGCATGATCATGGATTATGTGGCATCCGAGAACTCATTCAGACGTTTCAATGAAGAAGCTTCGATGGCTTCCAACGTCATGCAGACACATACCCCGGAACAGTATGTTTCCTGGATATTCTCTTCCGATTCTCCGGTAGATCTATACAGCCCTTCATCAGTCTTTACACAGGTCTACATCGACGGTGACGTGACTGTTTCCCTGTTAAGAAACGATGCGCTTCTGGAGACCCTGAAAACAGGCGACCCGGATTATTCTTCATTACAGTACCTCAGCATACGTGACGGCAAGATAGCCGTCCTGATCCCACGTGACGAACAGTACCGGGTGCTGATAAGCTCCGATAAAGACCAGACCATCAGCGTTCTGGAAGCTAATTTCGAAATAGGCTATCAGGCTCCGGTGGAGACCGATACGGCATACTATGACCTGAAAGCCGGCGACACCATGAACGTCGACTACCTGAGCGACTATGCCGGTTCCTATTCCAAGGATTCTTCCTACACCGAGACCGGCAAGTTCGGTGAAGGCTACTACTATGACAGCAGCGGTCTCGTTAACTTTGCGTTCTTCAATTCGAACGACATTACCTGGAGAGACATGGTCCTGGGCGTTATCATCGTCTGTTTGCTGACCATAAGTCTGGTCCTCTTCGTGTGCGCGGTCCTGGTCATATATCTGCGTTTCCGGAACAGACGCAAGAAAGGCTTCATACCAAGGAATGTGCATTTCCGTCCTTTACCGATACTGTGCTTCTTCCTTATCCAGCAGCTTTTCCTCATCAAGGAATTCCAGACGGCCCTTTATGATGCGAGCGTGTCAAGGATCAACTTCTTTAAGATCGTCATCGGTCTTCTGATCCTGGTCATTGCCTTCTATGGCTGGAGACGGCACAAAGACCGTTATCATGCGTATATCATATATGCGGTGCTGATCCTGGATCTGGCCGACGTCTTCATGACGAGTTCGCTGACCATCGGTGCCCTTCTGCATATAGCCGCTTATATGCTGCTGTGCTACAACTATACCATTGCCGATGAAATGGAAAAGGCTGAAATAATTGCCTGGGTAATACTGTCCTTGATCGAACTCTTCGTGATAGTAAGGATACCGGGAGAGTTCGGCCTCCTGCGTTTCCTGGCAGCACTGTATCTGCTTTCAGCTACCGGAATGACCGTGACTTCCTTCGTCATGCCTAGAAGGACGTTCAGAGGATCGGCCCTGCTGTTCCTGTCGGGCATCCTGCTTATCTACAATACCGTTAACGGAACCACCTTCCTTTCACACATCGCTGCTTCCGGACTGTACTACATAGCCGTGATCACACTGGCCAGTACGGGCAACGCCTTCAAAAGGCCGAAGATGGTGCCGGAATCGGCCATCGACTGGCAGACGGACAATGAGATATATTAAAACCCGCATCATGACGATACGGGTTTTTAATGTCTTTATTAATTAAGCGTTACTTGACGGTGATGTCGGTTCCGAAGAACTGTACCGAAAGGGCAGAGAGTTCGCCGCTGGCTTTCATCTCTCTGATCACTTCGTTGACTGCTTCTCTGAAGGAATCGTTGTATTCACCCTTAACGAACGGGATGGCTACGTCAAGCGGATCGATGGTCGCAACTACCTTGACGTCGGCATCCGGATGTTCCTTGATGTACAGGCCGTAGGTGTCGGCTGAGTTGATCGACGCATCGGCATAACCGTTGAGCAGATTGTTGATGGTATCCGCAAAGGTATCGCCGCCGACGTTGGTCGCACCGTAGCTTTCACCGAGGTTGGCATAGGAAGAACCTAAGGAGTTGGTGAGCTTCTTGCCGTTGAGATCTTCCAGCGACTTGATGTCTTCATTATCGCCTTTGACGATCAGATAGCTTACCGCATACGCATAGGTCTCGGAGAAATCATATTTCTCTTTTCTTTCGTCGGTAACGTCGATGCCGTTTATTACCAGGTCATACTGGCCGTTGTCAAGACCGCTGAGGAAACCGGTGAAATCGCCGGTAACGAACTCTGCTTCAACGCCGAGCTTTTCCGCGATCTTCTTGCCTAACTCCACATCATAGCCGGTAAGGTTGCCTTCGCCGTCTACATAGGTCCATGGCTCCCACATGCCTTCGGTCGCGATAATGACCTTGCCTTCAGCCTGCACCTTGTCGAGATGCGTCGCATACTCTTTGGTCCTGCTGCAGCCGCAAAGCATCAATACTGCCAGTAATACCACAAATAATTTCTTCATACTGATCTACCTCCTGTATGTCTTTAAGAATTCCCTGGTTCTTTCTTCTTTTGGATCGCCGAATATCTTTTCCGGTGAACCTTCTTCCACGATCACACCGCCGTCCATGAAGAGTATCCTGCTTGATATGCTCCTTACAAAATTCATTTCATGGGAGACGATGATCATCGTCCTTTTCTCAGCTGCCAGCTGTCTGATGACTTCCAGCACTTCACCGATGAGTTCGGGATCAAGCGCCGATGTCGGTTCATCGAAGTAGATGATCTCCGGATCAAGAGCCAGCGCTCTGGCTATAGCCACACGCTGCTGCTGACCGCCGGAGAGCTGGGAAGGGTATCTGTCCTTTCTTTCCAGCATGCCGACTTTTTCCAGCATTTCTTCAGCTTTTTTATTAGCTATAACTTTATCAGTTTTGCGGGCAATAATCAAACCTTCGGTGACGTTTTCCAGTGCCGTCTTATTCAGAAAGAGATTGTAGTTCTGAAAGACGAAAGCCGTCTTCTTTCTGATCTCATTGATCTCTTTCTTGCTGGTATGAGCCATGTCATAGGTCTTACCATCAAAGACCAGCGTTCCCTCATCACTCGGCGTAAGGAAGTTCAGACATCTCAGAAGAGTGGTCTTGCCGCTACCGGAAGGCCCGATGACGGATATGACGTCGCCCTTTTCCACGTTAAAGGATATTCCTTTTAATATGGGATCACGGTCAAAGGTCTTCTTTAAGTTCCTTACTTCTATCATTCCTTACCTACCTGTGCATTGAGCTTCTTTTCCACATAGACCTGCAGCTTGCTTAAGACCGATGAGAACAGAAGATATATCATGGCTACTTCAAGATACAGAAGCAGCGGTTCATAAGTCGTAGTGACGATAGTCCTGGTCGTAAAGAACATCTCCGTTACCGTTATGTTGGAAGCTAAAGACGTGTCCTTGACCATGCCGATCAGTCCGTTCATTAAAGCCGGGAAGGCGGCTCTTAAAGCCTGAGGAAGAACTATCCTCATCATTATCTGCAGGTATGACATGCCCACACAGTAACCGGCTTCGATCTGTCCTTCAGGCACGGAGTTGAGTGCGCCTCTTATCGTTTCCGAGGCATAGGCGCCTTCATTCAGTGCAAACACTACTACCGCACAGACGAAAGGGCTGTTCCAGGTTATGCCTAAGATCGGCAGTCCGTAGTACGCAAAGAACAGCTGTACCAGAAGCGGTGTTCCTCTGATGATCCAGACATAAAAACGGCAGATGTCCTTGATTATCCTGACGTTCGCAAATCTGATGAAAGCCACGATCGTCGCAATGATCATGGCCAGAAAGAACGCCAGTAAAGTCAATGGTATCGTGACTAAAAGGCCGGGTATCAGGATCCTCGTAAATGAGTTCAGAAATATCTCCCACAGTCTTCCGTTCATATGAGTAATTGTAAAACAATATTCTTTATTTGTCTTTACTTATAACTGCACATCCGCGCATATAAAGCCCGATCTTCATCGGGCTTGGTTTTATTCTTATTTGACGCTGGTGTCCGGAACGTTGTAGACCGGATCGGAATCGCTTATAGTAAACTTTGCAGTGGCAGATCCGTAATTCGTGCCGCTTGAATTTGTGTCATCATAATAGTTTACCTTTAAAGTGTGTTCCCCTTTCTTTAAGGTCTTCAGATAGGACGGGAGCAATTTTATGACGGTGCTTCCTTCTTCGACAGTATAGTCGGTGTTTTTGGTCAGGGTCTTGCCATCGACGCTCAGATCTTTAAATGAACCGAATGAGGAAGGGAACCCATCATCGCCGCCGTCCACAAAATTACGTACGAAGCGGAATACTGCCGGATCACTGCTTCCCTTTTCCCAGGTCTGTCCGTCGCCCTCTGTCACATCATAAGCGATCCAGATTACATATAGCTCAGTGTGGTCCCTCATTATGTTGTTGTCATCTTCATACTCGTTATAATATTCGCCATATGTGCTGTAGGCGCTCGCCTGTTTAAAGCCATAGTCATAATATACTTCGCCGTTGTCTTCAACGCCGCCCCAGTAAGGCAGAAGAGTATCTTCAAACATGTAATCAAGATCGTCCCAGAAATACTCAAAACTCATGCTTCCCGACACTCCTTTAACTTTTAATACTGAGCCGTTAACTTCAAAATGCTGTTTGTCCTCGTCAGACAGGTTCGCTGCGGCATATTGAGCAGCCAGGAAGTCGGCATGCTTGGATCCGAAATCGATAGTTACGTCCACTACGTCATCTACAAACTGCAGATCTACTCTTCCTTCATATGCGTTATTGTTAAAAGCGATCGTGATGGTCTTGCTGTTTTTATTGAAAGTCTCGGTGTAACCTTCATGATCAACTCCTGTGCTGTTGAAGGTCAAACCATCAGCCGGTAAGACGTTCAGTACGACGGTGTTGCCTTCCGACGCAAACAGTCCGTGTCCTATGCCGTTAACAGGTTCAAGGCCTTCGATATATCCTTGGCTCTGATCATAATTATCATAGTAGGCGGTTATGTCGTATACGTAATAATCCAAATCAACTTTCTCGCTGTTGTTTTCAATATTTGAGGCTATCGCACAAACGGTCGCAGTTATCTTCCCGGTCTGGCTTGTGACGTATTGTTCATAGACCTCAGCATATTCAGCAAGTTTCTGTACCAGATCTATTTCAGGATCGTCTGTAATGAAATAAGTTGGTTCAGAGATGATCGCGGTGATCTGAACCTGGTAGTAGGAAGCTCCTTCTATCGCATCCCACTTCAATACGTTGCCATCAAAATGGAGATTGCTTGGTGTCGGCAGCTTATTGCCTTCAGCAGCTGTCTTTTTTCCGCTTAACGGTATAAGCAGTAACACTGCCATCAGCAATACAAATAACTTCTTTTTCATAACAGGACCTCGCTCGATACTAAAAATACAGAGATATCTATTCCACTTAAATGATAGCATCTTCAAAACATCATTCACAATTAAAAACAGACCTTTTCAAGCCTTGATGACTTAGGTCTGTTTTATATTTCTTTTAGATAGCTGCCGGTTCTTCGATCTCAAGTTCGATCGGTTTGGTCAGGTCGGCTTCCATCTTGATATGTGGATATCTGGTGAATTCCATCTCGGAAACAGGCTTGAATCCGTGCTTCTCATAGAACGGCGTATTTCTGCCGACGCATTCGACCTTAAGGGTCTTGATGCCTTTCTTCTTGGCCTGCAGCATCAGGTATCTCATAAGTTCGGATGCATAGCCCTTGTGCTGATGGGCGGCATCGACAGCCAGGTGTCTGACAAGGTCACCGTCAAGGATGACGGTTCCGATCATGATGGTATCTTCATAAAGACCGTAGATCGTCAGTTCTTTATTTTTATATCTTTCCAGTATCTCAGCGTTTCTTTGAGGTCTTTCAGAACGGAACAGTTTTAAAAGCTCTTCGTTGTATCTGATCGTCTGGTTGGCGAAGGCGTTGTTGAACATGTATACTGCCAGCATTACTTCATATTTGGAAACAGGTTTGATCTCTAACATATTATTACACTCCCTTTATCGTCTAAATTATAACTCATTTATACTTATGAATGTCATTACTTTATAAAATACCGCTTAACAGTATTCCAGCAGTTCTTCAGGCCTGTCGATCACGGTTTCCGCTCCGGCAGCCATGATCTTTTCCTTGCTGCGGTAGCCCCAGCTTACACCTATGAATCTGACACCGGCGTTTTCGGCTGTTTTATAATCGGTAGGGCTGTCGCCCACATAAAGCACTTCTTCTTTATTAAGACCCATCTTTTCGATCACGTCATTCACGTTGGTCGGATCGGGTTTTATCTTGTCGCCCGACTTTACGCCGGTGATGTAATCGTCTTCAACTTCCGGGAAGTTGCTGTTGATCAGATGAATCGTATAGTTGTGGTTCTTGTTGGAATTGATTCCTACCTTACATCCTCTTTTTATCAGTTCGTCTACCAGTTCAGTGATCCCTTCATAAGGCTTTGTGCAGCAGGCATACTGCCTGTCATAAGCATCCAGAAAGACTTTTAAAGCGTCTTCAATGAATGCTTCGTCCTTCCCCGGGAACATTTGTATCATCAGGTTCCTCATGCCGTGGCCTACCAAAGCCATCGTTTCTTCACAGGTGTTTTTCTTATCGACACCGAAATGCGCATACGTATCGTTGACGCTGTTGTTGAGGTCATCGATCGTGTTCAGCAGTGTTCCGTCAAGATCGAATATTATTCCTTTAATCATTTTCCTTACCTACGATACTATCCTTATCTTTATATATGCTGTCCGCAGGAACGACGCCTCTTACTCTGGATACCGGATAGATGTTGGTGTTTCTGCCGATGACGGTTCCCGGATTGAGTACGGAGTTGCAGCCGACTTCCACGTGGTCGCCGAGGATAGCGCCGAATTTCTTAAGTCCGGTAGGTATCTGCTCATCACTGTCTTTTACGACGACCAGCGTTTTGTCGGACTTGACGTTCGAAGTGATTGAACCGGCACCCATGTGTGACTTGTATCCGAGGATCGAATCACCGACATAGTTGTAGTGCGGGACCTGAACGTTATCGAAGATGATGACGTTTTTGAGCTCAACGGAATTACCGACGACGCAGCCCTTGCCGACCAGCGCGCTTCCTCTGATGAATGCACAGTGTCTTACTTCGCTTTCCGGTCCGATGATGCACGGTGCGCCCAGATAGGCGGTAGGGTAGACTTTAGCGGATTTTGCCACCCAGACGTTTTCGCTCATTTCATCATATTCATCCTTACTTAAGGACTTGCCCAGTTCGATGATAGTATCCTTGATGCCGCCTAAGGCTTCCCACGGATATTCAAATTTTTCCAGGTAATCTTTGGCTATGGTATGATCCAGATCAAGTAAATCTTTTGTCTTATACATATAACACTCCTATCTGATTATTGATTTATATTCACCGTCTTCGACATAATATATCAGTTCGCTCAGCGTATCGCTTTCCATTATCTTCAGCATCCTGTCCAGATCATGTGACAGATCCGCTTTTTTGAAATCTTCTCTTTTTATCCAAAATACTCTTCCTTCATCCGAAGATCTGAGACGTCCTTTGAAGCGGTTGCACTTGTAATAAAGGATGATGTGGCGGTCTTCTTTATTTAATATCTTAAACTCTTCAATGCCGCAAAGTATTGGTTTAAGCAGCGTCAGTCCGGTCTCTTCTTTAACTTCTCTTATGACTGAATCATGAAAGTTTTCGCCTTTCTTGACGTGTCCTCCGGGGAAGGTCAGACCCGGCCAGTCCTTCCTCGTTCTTTCCTGTACAAGTATCTTGTCATCCTTGTAGATAAGGCATATATTAGTTATTACAACTCTCTCTGTTTTTTCCATAAGATTATTGTATTTTATCCGGGCTTTTATTGACAAGAGCGGTCTAAAACAGGGGTTTCAGAGGATCGTAAACGGTGTTAATAAGTTTAATACGTATATGGGTGATAATTGTTAATAAAAGCAGGAATTTCACTTATTTTCATTTTTTCATTGCACGTACTTTTCAACATCCACATTTCAGGTTTTTCAACATAATGTGGAAAAGTGCAAATCGCATGAAAACGCTTTAAATAAAGGCTTCTATGAAGGTACTACTGTTAAGAACGGTGTTGAATGTTTAAGTTAGCCACCGCTATCAACTGTGGATATTGATGTTGAATACTTACCCACAAATTATCAACACCTTAAAAATGTGGAAAAGTGTGGAAAACTCAAAATGGTGCCTTGTTTACGCACTCTTATGAATTTCCGTAATGTTGAATGTGGATAAGTCCCTGAAATTTTTTATTGAAATGTGGAAAACTCTTCACTATAATTGGTCTTACCACAGGTATTGTATATGACTAGTGTAGAGTTTTATTATAACGATTTATGGTCCCGGACCTTACAAAGTATCAGTGACAGCAAACAGATCCGTCCAGAGGAATTTGATCTATACTTTAACGATTCGAGACTTATCAATATAAGTGAAAAGGGTGCCGAAGTTGTCGTTCCGGCCTTCATTAATTATTCATTGATGCTGCAGCATAAGCCCTTGATCGAGGACTGCCTTAAAGAGCTTTTGGGTCAGTATGTTGAAGTGAAGATAATTCTGGAAGAGAATCTCAGTAAGACTCTTAATTCCATACATAATGAGTATTTTGACAAGGAGATCGATCCGAAGCAGAACTTCGGTAATTTTGTCGTAGGTAAGTCAAACATCCAGGCTCAGCTTGCCGCACGTACCTGTGCCGGTAATCTAGGTCTCGTCTACAATCCTTTATTTATATATGGAAATTCAGGTCTTGGTAAAACACATCTTCTTAACGCCATCGGCAATCAGGTATTAAGTGATTTCCCTAATAAGAAGATCGGTTTTATATCAGGGCATGGTTTTATCGAGGCTTTAAACAAAGCCCGCAAAGCAGAAGTTGTAGACAGGTTCAAGGAATCATTCTATGACCTTGATCTGCTGCTGGTAGATGATATTCAGTTCATTGCCGGTAAGTCCTGGACCCAGGAAGTCTTTTTCAGTATCTTTAATACGCTGGTCAATGACCGTAAGCAGATCTGTATCACGGCTGACCGTACTCCTGACGATATCAACGGCATGGAAAAGCGTATCATTTCCCGTTTCAATCAGGGTCTTAACGTCAATATCGAATCTCCGGAATATGAAACCAGTATCAGAATCCTGGAGATGAAGATAGCTAATAACGTTTCCGTAAATGAAAAAGTCGATGAAGAAGTGCTTTCTTATATTGCGACCAATTTCTCCCAGGATGTACGATCCCTGGAAGGTGCCATCAACAGACTGCTCTTCTATTACATCAATTTCAATTTCGATCATGAAGATCATATAACATTAAAACTGGCTTATGAGGCCTTTAAGGATCAGATCACCGAAAACAAGAACGAGCTCAGCATTTCCAAGATCAAAAAGGTAGTGTGCGATTACTATAATCTGACATCCAAACAGATCGCTTCTTCGACCAGGACCAAAAACATCGCCATACCAAGACATATCGCAATGTATCTGTGCCGGAAACTCATCGATGCGCCGTATAAGGAAATAGGCAATGAATTCGGAAAAAGAGATCATTCCACGGTAATAAGTGCCTGTGAAAAGGTGGAAAGTCTTATAAAGAGCGATCCTTCATATTTAAAAGCTATCGATGAAATAAAGAAGAAGCTGAATTAATCCCCGCTTATCCATAAAATTATCCATATTAAAAATGTTAAAATAACATTATAAATAAAGGGTTTTAAAGACTTATCAACAGTTTTCCACACCTTAATAATCATTACATTTGAATATATAAGAATATAAAGGAGGCAACATGAATTTCAAGATCAGTAAAAAAGAACTGCTGGATGCACTGAATAAAGCTGTAAGAGCCATTTCCACTACAACACCCCTTCCTTCACTTAGCGGTATCAAACTGGAAATCAAAAAAGACAGTATTACTCTGATATCTTCTGATTCCAATATTTCCATAAAAACTGTTTTAACTAATAATGACAAGGAAGTATTTACCGTTCAGGAAGAAGGGGACATCGTTATCGATTCCAGATACATTCTGGAGATAGTCAGAAAGATCGACAGTGATGCCATTACTTTTGAAACGATAGACGGAACGCTTATCAGGATCTACGGCGGTAATTCCGAATTCAAGCTCAATTGCATGAGAGCCGAGGAATACCCGGAGATCAATTTTGCGGTAAACGGCGAACCTTTCAAATTCGAAACGGAGAAATTCTTTGATAT
Organism: Erysipelotrichaceae bacterium; assembly: GCA_017431825.1. GTDB lineage: Bacteria > Bacillota_I > Bacilli_A > Erysipelotrichales > Erysipelotrichaceae > Colivicinus. Next base: position 32,822 of record JAFRKI010000017.1, read on the forward strand.
CATTGATGAAACGGCATTTGCCTGTTCGGATAAGGATACAAGGCCGATCCTGACCGGTGTCAATTTCAAAGCCGAAGACGGAAAGCTTTATGTCAATGCGACCGATTCCTACCGTCTGGCTTCCAAAACTGTTGATGTGGATAAGGATCTTGATTTCAACATCACGATCCCTTCGGTATATCTGAATGACGTGTATCACAGTCTGTCTCTGGAAAAAGAGATCGAGATCGCTATCGATAACCAGAAGATCAGTTTCATATTTGATGATTCCCTGATCCAGACCAGACTCCTGGATGACATCTTCCCGGATGTATCAAAACTGATCCCAACGAACCTGCTTCAGAAAGTGACCGTTAAGTCAAGAGATCTGCTGAATGCGCTGGACAGGACCTCTTTTATCAAGTCTGACGGCAAGAACATCGTCAAGCTCAGCATCAACGAAAAAGAGATCGACATCACTTCCAGCAATCAGATCGGTTCTTCCTACGAAAACATCGATGTGATAAGCTTTGAAGGTCAGCCTTTTGAGATATCCTGCAGCGGCAAATACCTGGTCGATGCGATCAAAGCCGTAGGTTCAGATGAAGTGACTTTATCCTTCTCGGGTGAACTGAAACCGTTCATCGTGACTAATAAAGAGGATGATTCCATAATCCAGCTTATTTCACCTGTCAGAACCTATAAATAACGCATAAAAATCATAAGAATTGAATATAAGCGAAAATAAGCCCTGAATTTTAGGGTTTTATTTTTTTATTTATACTTATACCTATATTATTTAAAGAGACATTTATGCCGATTTTAGCCTTAAAAATGATATAATTATGATGTAAATGGAAAATATCGAAATCAGCAGCGAGTATATCGAACTGGGTCAGTTTCTTAAGGTAGTCGATTTGGTTTCCAGCGGTGGTGAAGCCAAATCTTTTTTAAGGGAAAATGAAGTGATCATCAATGAAGAAGCGGATGACCGCAGAGGCCGGAAGCTTTATAAGGGCGATATCGTTGAGGTACTGGGAAAGAAATACCGGATATGTTAGTAAAGAAGATAAAACTGAACAATTTCCGGAATTATAAGACGGCTGAATTCGATTTCGATCCCAATCTGAATATTATTATCGGTAAGAACGGTATCGGCAAGACCAATATCCTGGAAAGCCTGATATTCATATCCAATACCAAATCCTTCAGGACACTGGTGGATCAGGATCTGATAAAACTGTCCGAAGAGTTCTCACGCATCATCTGCCTTACCGACAGCGAAGAATACCGGGTGGTCATAAACAGGTCAGGAAAGAACCTTTATGTGAATAACGTTCCGATTAAAAAGACTTCTGAATTCATCGGCAGGCTGAACTGCATACTGTTCAAACCTTCTGACCTCGACCTTTTCAACCAGAGTCCTAAAGAAAGAAGAAGGATCCTGGACCTGGAAATAGGCAAGGTATCAAGACCGTATCTGGATGCGATCCTGAAATATAATCTCCTGCTAAAAGACAAGAACAAGCTTCTTAAGGAAAGCGAGATCAACGAAACATATCTGACCATCCTTGAGGAAGAGATGATCCCTAACATCGAAGTTATTTTAAAGGAGAGGATCGAATTCATAGAAATGCTCAATTCCCGGATAAGCGATTATTATCAGAAAATATCCGGCAAGGATTCAAAGATAGAGATCGTTTATAAGAAATGCTGCGAGATCGAAAACATCAGAGCCGCCATGGACAAAAGCAAGGACAAGGACCTTTATTACCACTATGCGACTTTCGGTCCCCATCATGACGATTACCAGTTCCTGATGGACGGATACGAGCTGAGCACCATAGCTTCCCAGGGACAGACCCGCATGGTACTGATCGCCTTCAAGCTTTCGCTCATGGAATACATCAGAAACAAATCCGGTAAAATACCGATACTGCTGTTGGACGATATATTATCGGAACTTGATTTAGAAAACAGAGAAAGGCTGTTGCATATGATCCCTGAAGATACACAGGTCATCATAACCGGAACCGACCTGTCGGGAATGAACCTGAACAGCAGTTATAACCTTATAGAGTTAAAGGAGGAACAAGATGTCGGAAACTAAAATAGATCATGACAATTACACTTCGGAAGACATACAGGTCCTGGAAGGCCTTGAGGCCGTCAGAAGAAGACCGGGTATGTATATCGGTACAACATCCGAAGCCGGTCTGCATCATCTGGTATGGGAGATCATCGATAACTCGGTCGATGAAGCTTTAGCCGGATATGCGACACATATCGAAGTAAGCGTTGATAACGACGACGTTGTCACCGTCAGGGATGATGGCCGAGGCATGCCGGTAGAGATACATCCGAAGACCGGCATCTCGACCGTTGAGACGATCTTTACCGTTCTCCACGCAGGCGGCAAGTTCGGCGGAGGCGCCTATAAGGTTTCCGGCGGGCTACATGGCGTCGGTGCCAGCGTCGTAAATGCCTTATCGAAATGGCTCGAAGTAAGTGTCTTCAGAGACGGCAAGGAATACTACGTAAAATTCAAAGACGGCGGCAAGGTCGATCAGCCGCTGATCGAAAAGGGCGAATGCGACGGAAACATCAGCGGATCGCTGGTAAGATTCAAAGCCGATGAAGAGATCTTCAAAGAGGGGACCGCTTATAACTACAAGACCTTATATGACCGTATCCGTCAGATGGCTTTCCTGAATAAAGGGATCAAATTCTCTCTGATCTGGAACAAGGATGATGAGCACCAGGGAACGAAGGTCTTCCATTACGACGGCGGCATCAAGGATTACGTCAAGTTCCTGAACAACGGCGAGATCTGCCTGTTTGATGAAGTCCTTTACTGTGACGGCAGCGACTCCGCCACCAACATCTCCGTAGAAGTGGCTCTTCAGTACAACACTTCATATTCCGAAAGAGTCTACTCTTTCTGCAATAATATCTTCACTCCTGAAGGCGGCATGCATCTGGACGGATTCAGACAGACTCTGGCCAGAGTGGTAAACGCCTATGCCAAGGAAAAGAAGTTTTTAAAAGAAGACGATCCGAACTTCACCATCGATGACCTGAAAGAAGGACTGGCTGCCATTATTTCGATAAAGCACCCCAATCCGCAGTATGAAGGCCAGACAAAAGGAAAACTCGGAAACTCCGAAGCCAGGATCGTCGTCAACAAGATCTTCGGTGATTATCTGAAGAGGTGTTTCTCCGAAAATCCCGATTATGCCAAGATAATCATCGAAAAGGCCAAAGCTGCCTCCGAAGCCAGAGTGGCTGCTCAGAAGGCCAGAGAATCAGTCAGAAGAAAAGACGACTTTACCGGATCCAATCTTCCGACAAAGCTTAACGACTGTGCCAGCAATGACGCTTCGATCTGCGAGATCTACATCGTTGAGGGTAACTCGGCAGGCGGTACCGCCAAGAACGGCAGAGACTCCAACTTCCAGGCCGTATTGCCTTTAAGAGGAAAGATCCTGAATGTCGAAAAAGCCAGGATGCACAAGATCTTCGATAACGCCGAGATCAGAATGATGATCCAGGCTTTCGGCTGCGGCTTCGGCGACGAGCTCGATATCAGCAAGCTCAGATATCACAAGATCGTCATCATGACCGATGCCGACGTCGACGGACAACACATTTCCACACTGATGCTGACGTTCTTATACAGATACTTCAAGCCTCTGATCGAAGGCGGTTACGTCTACCTAGCAATGCCGCCGCTGTACAAGATCTTTAAAGGAAAGATGTTCAGATACTGCTATACGGACGAAGATCTAGAGATCGCAAAAAGAGATTTCGGCGACATCAAGTACGATGTCCAAAGATACAAAGGTCTGGGCGAAATGGACGCCAATCAGCTTTGGGAAACCACTCTCGATCCGGAACACAGAACGCTAAAAAGAGTTACGATCGAAGACGCCATCGAAGCCGACGGCGTGTTCTCGATGCTGATGGGCGATGAGGTCGAACCGCGAAAGAACTTCATCATCGAAAACGCCCACTTCGCAAAGAATCTTGATATTTAAAAAGGAGCACTCAAATGGAAGAATTAGATAACAGATTTTTCAACCATGGCAACATGAAGGAAGTCGATATCTCTTCGGAAATGAGAGAGGACTTCTTAAGCTATTCGATGTCGGTCATCATCGACCGCGCTCTGCCGGATGTAAAGGACGGAATGAAACCCGTACACAGAAGAGTCATCTGGGGCATGTATGATGCCGGCTTTACTCCGGACAAGCCTCACGTAAAGTCCGCCAACATCGTCGGCGAAGTAATGGGAAAATACCACCCGCACGGCGATACGGCAATATATGACACGATGGTAAGAATGGCCCAGCCATTCTCATACCGTTATCCGCTGGTAGACGGACACGGAAACTTCGGCTCTCTGGACGGCGACGGCGCCGCCGCATACCGTTACACCGAAGCCAGGATGTCCAGGATATCTCTGGAACTCGTTCAGGATATAAAGAAGGAAACCATCGACTGGAAAGACAACTATGATGCCAGACACAAAGAGCCGGTCGTTCTGCCTTCCAGATTTCCTAACCTGCTGGTAAACGGATCGATGGGCATCGCAGTAGGCATGGCGACCAATATGCCTACCCACAATCTCGGAGAAGCGATCGACGGCATCATCGCCGTGATCGACAATCCGGATATTTCCGTGACTGAACTGATGGAATATATTCCGGGGCCTGACTTCCCTACCGGTGCCTATATAGTAGGGCGCTCAGGCATCAGACAGGCCTATGAGACAGGCCGCGGTTCGATCGTCATCCGTTCAAAAGTCGACGTCGAAAAAATGCCTCAGGAAAGATATAAACTGGTCATAAAGGAAATACCTTATCTGGTAAACAAGAAGTCGATGTATGAAAAGATACACGAACTGGTAAAGAATAAGGTCATCGACGGCATCTCCAGCATGAAGGATCTGTCAAACGACAGAAACGGCATCCGCATCGAGATCGAACTAAAAAAGGACACCCAGCCTGATCTGGTCCTCAATCAGCTGTATAAGCTGACGCCGGTCCAGTCATCATTCGGCGTAAACAACAACGTTCTGGTAAACAGCAGACCGATGCTGCTGCCGCTAAAAGACATAATCAGTTACTACATCGACCACCAGATCGATGTCATCAGAAGAAGATCACAGTTCGATCTGGAAGAAGACCAGAAACGCGCGCACATCCTCGAAGGTCTGAAGACCGCCTTGGACAACATCGACAGGATCATTGAGATCATCAGACATTCAAGAGATGATGATGAAGCTCTTTACAGAATGAACGAAGAATTCGGTATCGATGAAGTTCAGGGAAAAGCGATCCTCGACATGCAGCTGCGTCGTCTGACCGGACTTTCCTATGACAAGATCGTTTCTGAGCTCAATGAGCTCTATGCCGAGATCGAAGACCTCAAGGACATTCTTGCGAATCATTCAAGAGTTCTGCAGATAATCAAAGACGAACTGTCTGCCATTAAGGAAAAATACAGCGACAAGCGCCGTACGGAAATAATCGACGGCGAAGTCGATGTGGAAGACGAAGATCTGATACCGGAAGAAACAGTCATCATTTCACTGTCCTCTAACGGTTATATGAAGAGGCTGCCGGTAAATACCTACCGCACCCAGAACAGAGGCGGCAGGGGAATCAAGGGCATGACTCTTAACGAAGATGATATCGTCGATCAGAACGTTACGATGTCCACTCATGACCACCTGCTGCTGTTCACCAACAAAGGCAAGGTATACAGAGTCAAAGGATACAAGATACCGGAAGCCGGCCGTAATGCCAAAGGCACCCCGGCTATCAATATCATCAGCATCGAAAAGGACGAGAAGATCAGAGCGCTGGTGCCGATCAACAGAGAATGGGAAGTCAAAGGATATCTCTTCTTTGCGACCAAGAACGGTCTGTGCAAGAGAGTCGAAGCTTCACAGTTCGAATCGATCAGACAGACCGGCAAGATCGCCATCTCCTTAAAGGAAGATGACGAACTCGTTTCCGTAAGACCGACGCTCGGTGATGATGAGATCATCATCGGTGCAGCCAACGGCAAGGCCGTAAGATTTGATGAAAGGGGCGTCAGAGCCACCGGCCGTAACGCATCAGGCGTTCGAGGCATGACGGTCGACGGATCGGAAGTCGTAGGCTGCTGCACCAGCAAAGAAGGCAAGATGGTCTTCGTTGTATCCAAGTACGGCTACGGAAAGAAGACCGACATCAACGAATACCGCATGACCGCCAAGGGAGCCAAGGGCGTCAAGACCATCAACATCAATGAAAAGAACGGTGAGCTGGTAGCCTTGAAGGCCGTCAACGGAAACGAAGATGCCCTGATCATGAGAAATGATGGCGTCATCATCAGGATCAGCCTCAAGGAAGTTCCGGAGCTTGGCAGAGCTACGCAGGGCGTAAGGCTCATCAAGCCGGAAGAAGGAACCTTCGTATCAGCCGTTACCATCATGGATGTGGATGAAGACACGGAAGAGGTAAAGGAAAGCGTTCCTGAAGAAACAGCTGAATAGAACGCAATAATAAAAGCTCTGCAGAAACATGCAGAGCTTTTTGTTTGTTTAATTACTGGCTGATCTAGTCCATCGTTTCGTTGCCCACGACACTGTCGCCCTTGTAAAGGGTGATGGTCTTGGCATTGAAATCAAGATATGCACGGTAGCTGGCACCGCTGAGGATCGGGTCGTAGCCGTCCAGTACCAGGTCAGACTTGTTGAACATGAATACGTTGTCTTCATAAAGGCTGGTCAGTACGGCGATAACATATTCCTTCTTGGCGATCTTCATAGCCAGGTCATCGTTAAGTTCACCGTCATAGGAAGCGGAAATGACATAGCCGTAATCGTCATCTACTGAATAGTAGAATTCGTACTTAAGATCCTTTTCAAAATTCAGAGCATATGTTTCAGCAGACCACAGGTCATAGTATCCAGGTTCGGAGTCAAAAGGCTGTTCCGCAAACTTCAGATAGTCCAGCGGTCTGATCAGGTAATAATCCTGGCTGTCAAATAAGGCGTCCTGAGAATCAGCCGAATCAAATACGGCGATGTAAGCTCTTGAGAAGTATTCTTCGCTGTCATTATCCAGCCAGCACTTGTAGTTGCCGTTTTCCTCATCATACCAGTAAGAGTAATTGAGGTTGGCTTTGTCGTCGCTTACCCTTTCAAGATACTTCTCATAAGCAGCGATGTTGTCATAAGAAGTATAGATGTTGAGACTGTCGTCATCGTTGCCGTTATCCGGGATCGGATCCGGTTCGTTGTCCGGTTCGGGCTCAACGGTTCCTGATTTGGCACAGGCACATAATGCCAGAGCCAGTAAGATCACCAATAATACTTAAAACAGTTTTTTCATTTATCGTTCCTCCTAATAATTATTGATTATTCTTACAGCCAGCTTGGCTGCGTTATCACAGGCTTTTTCGAGATTGAAATCAAATTCCTTATAGCTGCCGTTGACAAGCGTTTCATCGCTTATCGATCTGATGACGGCGAAGTTTACACCGTGCGCATAACAGGTTCCCGCAACGGCGCTTCCTTCCATTTCGCCGCACAGCGCTTCCGGAAAATATTTCCTGATCGTTCTGACCTGGGCCTTCTTATAGATGAAGGTGTCTGCCGATACGATCGGGCCCAGATGAGCCTTTTTGGATGCTCTAAGCTTCCTGAAAGCATTAAGCATCCTTTCATCACAGGCATAAGAGATATCGATACTGCTGACGGATCTTTCCCAGCCCGGTACGTCAAATTCCCAGTCAGCCACTCTGTCGGCCAGCACCACATCACCCACATGAACGTTTTCGTTCAGCGAGCCGGCACAGCCGAGATTGATGATCAGTTCCGGCTTGAACTTTTCGATCAGTTTCGCGGTGACCATCGTGGCATAGACCTTGCCGACTCCGCACCGGCACAGAACGACTTCCCTGCCCTCTATATTTCCCAGGTAATATTCATTGTTCAGTACCTTGCCTTTATAAAGGAGCTTTTCAGCCTTCCTTATCCTGACGCCTTCCATCAGCTTAAGCAAGGCGTCTCTTTCTTCAGTCATTGCACAGATAATACCGATCATAGAAATCTCTTACATTAAGATTTTAACATGTCTGCCTCTAATATTGAATTCAATAAAAACATATGCTTGCGACGGCATGTGTTTCTTCGTTATTTTCCGATACACCTCACAAGTTCATCGATGGCCTTGTTCATAAGCTCATCCATGCTGTCATTGCCGGTACCCGCCACGAAGACGTTGCACTTGCTGTAAGGGATGAGGATCTTTCTGGCTGAGCTTGAAGTGATGGCCAGGACCATGCTGGCACTGATCTCGCCAAGATACGAATTGACGTTGATGATACCGATAGGTCCGATGATGATGTCGGCATCCTTTGAATTGACGACGACCGGATTTTCACCCGTTGCAGAATATTTTGCTCCGGCCTTGATCATGGCTGCCGTTGCCATGGAGTTGGTGCCGATGGCATAGATCTCCAGATCGGGGATCCTGTTTATTGTTTTGGCGATGATGGTGCTTCCCATCTTGCCACCCTGTCCGTCTATAACTACGATTTTCATATGCTACCTCTTTGACTAATTCTTTATAATATATTAACATTTTAATATCGGTACGAAGCCGATTCAACTTAAAGTTAGATGAGCCCGAAGGCCATTGGCGCTTTTCGGGTTTTTATTTTAGGAGGAGATTATGAATACAACGAAGAAATTGGTGTTTGCGGCACTGTGCACAGCCATCGGTGTCGTGCTGCCTCAGGCATTCCACATGATACCGAATGCCGGTTCCATCTTTCTGCCGATGCATATCCCGGTACTGTTCTGCGGCCTGGTATGCGGTCCTGTCTATGGTGCTGCCTGCGGCGGTGCTGCGTGCCTTTTGTCACACCTTCTGACCGGCATGCCTCCGGCAGCCGTTTTTCCGGGCATGATCTGTGAACTTATCGTTTACGGTCTGGTGGCCGGCCTTATGAGCATGCTGCTTAAAAACAAGAACATCGGTACCATCTATATCGAACTGATCGTTGCAATGATCGCCGGCAGGATCGTATCCGGTATCCTGAATGCTCTGATCTTCAGAGCCGGTGCCTACAGTATGCAGGCCTGGATCACCGCATCCTTCGTGACTGCCTTACCGGGCATCGCCATTCAGCTGGTACTGATCCCGGTACTGGTATCAAGACTTAAAAAGTTTGTAGAGTAAAATAACAGCAGGATATTCCTGCTGTTATTATTTACAGACTGTTTATAACTTTATTAAGAAGCCTGTAGAGTTCAAGGGCTTCTTTGTTTTGGAGCTTGAGACAGGCCGCCATCTTTTCCGGGACGAGTGCTGCTTTTTCTTTCAGACGTTCGCCCTTTCTGGTAAGTTCCGTCATCACAACTCTTTCGTCTTCGTCCTGTCTGTATCTTTTTATGTATCCTTTGCTTTCAAGACTTTTCAAAAGAGGCGTCAGCGTTCCGGAATCCAGATAAAGTCTGCTGCCAAGATCCTTAACGTTGATCTCCTTTTCTTCCCAAAGCACCATCATGGCAATGTATTGGGTATATGTCAGATCCAACGCTTCAAGATAAGGCCTGTACTTTCTGATCACTTCCTTGGAAGCAACATAAAGAGGAAAACACAGCTGATTTTCCAATTTCAATCCTTCTTCCTTTATCATGCTGATCCTCCTTGCTGCACTGATCACAGGCACGCTTTGATCTTATCTTCCAGTTCTTTCATATTGGTCGGTTCAAATCGCTGAACGATGTTGCCTTCTCTGTCGATCAGGAATTTGGTGAAGTTCCATTTGATGTTACCGTTGTTTTTGTAATCCTTATCCATCTTCTTAACGACTCCATTAAGAACGATGGCGCCCGGGCCGTTGAAACCTTCAAACTTCGTAGTCGATGTCAGCCACTGATACAAAGGTATGGCGTTTTCACCGTTGACGTCGATCTTGGCAAACTGCGGGAATTTGATACCGAACCTTCCGGTACAGAACGTGTGGATCTCTTCGTCATCGCCCGGAGCCTGATTCGCAAACTGGTTGCATGGGAAGTCCAGGATCTCGAAGCCCTGATCCTTGTATCTGTCATAAAGCTCCTGAAGTTCCGTGTACTGCGGAGTGAAACCGCAGCCGGTCGCGGTATTGACTACCAGCAGGACCTTGCCTTTATAATCTGCTAAAGACACATCACTGCCGTCACGGGCTTTGACTGTAAAATCATAAATATTCATAATAACCTCCATAAACAGTATACAATTAAATCGTATACAATATAATTATACAGCAGTCTTCGTACTTATTGAAGAAAAAAGGAAAGAATTTCAGTTCTTTCCTTCTTTATATTCTAATGAAGCTTTGATAAGACCTGAGAATAAAGGGTGCGGCTTATTCGGTCTTGATTTGAATTCCGGATGATACTGCACACCGATGAAGTAAGGATGATCCTTAAGTTCAACGGCTTCCACATAGTAATCATCAGGAGAGGTTCCGCAGATCGACATGCCCTTCTCTTCGTATTCGTCACGGTACTGATTCTGGAATTCATAACGGTGACGGTGACGTTCGCTGATCTGTTCCTGACCGTAGACTTCCATCAGCCTGCTGCCTTCTTTTATCTTGCAAGGATAAGCACCAAGCCTCAAAGTACCGCCCATGTCGATCTCTTTATTCTGGCCGGGCAGAAAGTCGATGACCTTGTGCCTGGATTCGCTGTTGAATTCATTGCTGTTGGCATCTTCATAACCAAGAACGTTCCTGGCGAACTCGATGGCTGCTATCTGCATGCCCAGACACAGACCCAGATAAGGCACCTTGTTCTTTCTGGCATATTCAGCTGCCAGGATCATGCCTTCGATACCTCTGTCTCCGAAGCCTCCGGGCACGACGATACCGTCAGCACCCTTAAGCTCTTCTTCGATATTGTCTTTATTAAGATCAGCCGATTCGATCCATCTGATCTTTACGCGGGCATTGTTGGCATAAGCGCCGTGTCTTAATGATTCGTTGACGCTCAGATACGCATCATGAAGTTCCACGTATTTACCGACCATGGCAACTTCGCATTCATGTTTAGGGTCATCATATTTATTGACCATCTCCACCCAGAATCCGAGGTCAGGTTTGACGACGTTAAGACCAAGTCTGCTTAAGACGATCCTTGACATGTCCTGAGACTCAAGGACCAGCGGCAGTTCATAGAGATTATCGACAGTCGGGCTTTCAATGACGCATTCCCTGGCGACGTTGCAGAACAGCGAGATCTTCTTTTTGATGTTGTCGGGAAGATCGCCCTCGGTCCTGGCAACGATGATATCTGGTACTATGCCCAGTTCCTGCAGCTGCTTGACGGAATGCTGCGTAGGTTTGGATTTGTATTCATCGGATCCGGAGATCAGAGGGACCAGCGAGACATGGATGAACAGCGTGTCGTCTCTTTCATTTTCAAGTCTTATCTGTCTGATGGCTTCGAAGAAAGGCTGTGACTCGATATCGCCTACCGTTCCGCCGATCTCCGTTATGATCACGTCAGCCTTGCTTTTGGTACCGGCCGAATGGATATAGGCTTTTATCTCGTTGGTGATGTGCGGGATTATCTGTACCGTTTCACCGAGATAGTCGCCCTTCCGTTCCTTGTTCAGTACGTTCCAGTAGACCTTACCGGAAGTAAGGTTGGAATACTTGTGCAGATTCTCATTGGAGAATCTTTCATAATGTCCCAGATCCAGATCGGTCTCAGCGCCGTCGTCCGTCACGAAGACTTCTCCGTGCTGATACGGAGACATGGTTCCGGGATCGATGTTGATGTATGGGTCGAGCTTCTGCAGAGATACCTTCAGTCCGCACTCTTTCAGAAGCCGGCCTAAAGATGCGGCTATCATGCCTTTGCCCAAGCCTGATACCACACCGCCGGTCACGAATATGTATTTCATATTTTCACCTAGAAAAGGATTTCTGAATAGGTCGGAACAGTGAAGATCTCTTTTGAGGAGATGCTTTCATATTCATCGATGTATTTTCTTATCTCAGGCATTTCATCATTGGAAAGATCTCTCATCTTACGGGCCAGCTGGTACTCGTCTTTTTCTTCCATGGCTCTATTGAGGTCGTTTTCCAGCTTGCCGATAGCTTCAGAGATACTGTCGTAGCATGCACAGAGCTTTTCGTAATGCTTCTTCATCATTGCGCTGTCGGCGTTCTTATATTCAAGCGTTTCCCGGGCAATTGAAGGCAATACCTGTCTGTTTACCATCTTCAGCAGTGTCCTTATTTCGACTGCCAGAGTATTGCTGTACTGTTCGAAAAGGATGGTCTTACGGGCCTTGATCTCGCTTTCGGAGAAGATGCCGTAGTCTTCCAGAAGATCGGCGTTCTTCCTGTCGTCGTAATGATTGATGGCCTCGACCGTTGAAGTGATGTTCGGAAGTCCCCTTTCGACCGCTTCCTTTATCCAGTCAGCACTATAGCCGTCGCCGGAGAAGATGATCTTCTTATGTTCGGAGAAGTTCTTCTTGATGATCTCAACGACCTTTCTTTCAAGGTCTTCTTCCTTAACGTCTTTTAATTCATCGATGGTCTCATCGAGCGCCTTGGCCATGATGGTGTTGAGCACCAGATTAGGCAAAGCCGCCGAGCATGATGAACCCAGCATCCTGAATTCGAACTTGTTACCGGTAAAGGCTACCGGAGAAGTACGGTTACGGTCAGAAGTATCAGCCGGCAGATTCTTGAAGCCTTTGATGTTGTAGTCATGGACCATCTTCAGGTCGTGAACGTCATTTCCGGCAGCGAAGTCTTCGATGATGTTCTCGAGGTATTCACCGAGATATACGGAGATGATAGCCGGAGGGGCTTCGTTGGCTCCCAGACGGTGATCGTTGCCTGCTGTGGCTACCGACATTCTTAAAAGTTCAGGATAGGTATCGACAGCTTTGACGAAAGCGGAAATGAACAGCAGGAAACGCAGCTGTTCCTTATGATCCTTGCCCGGCGCAAAGAGGTTGCTGCCGTCATCGCAGATCAGGGAATAGTTGTTGTGCTTGCCGGAACCGTTGATGCCCGCAAAAGGCTTTTCATGCAGCAGGCAGGCGAAGTCATGTTCATAAGCGACCCTCTTCAGGATGTCCATTATCATCTGGTTCTGATCGACAGCGATGTTGGCATCCGCAAAGATGCTGGCCAGTTCAAACTGTCTCGGGGCCACTTCGTTGTGTTCGGTCTTGGCATAGACGCCCAGCTTCCACAGCTCCTCGTTGACATCCTTCATGAAGGCGGCGACTCTGGTCGGAACGGCACCGAAGTAATGGTCCTCAAGTTCCTGGCCCTTAGGAGCCGAATGTCCGAAGAGCGTCCTGCCGGTCAGGATCAGGTCGAGTCTTTTCTTATAGAGCGGTCTGTCGATCAGGAAGTATTCCTGTTCCAGGCCGACATAAGGCTTGACGCTGTTTACTTCTTTCCAGCCGCAAAGGCGCAGCAGTTCGGTAACTTTCTCATCAAGCAGTTCTATGGATTTTAATAACGGTCCTTTCTTGTCGAGGAACTCACCGTTAAAGGAAATGAAGATCGAAGGTATGCAAAGCGTGTTGCCTCTGATGAAGGCCGGTGAAGTCAGATCCCAGTAAGTGTAGCCTCTGGCTTCAAAAGTCGCTCTTAATCCGCCGCTGGGAAAACTGGAGGCGTCAGGTTCGCCCTTGATCAGCGACTTGCCGGAAAACTTCAGCAACAGTTCACCGTTGTTGTTTTCCACGAAGGCATCGTGCTTTTCGGCAGTGGAACCGGTCAGAGGCTGGAACCAGTGACAGAAATGCGTGCAGCCGTTTTCGATGGCCCACTCTTTCATCATGTCGGCGATCACGTCGGCTGAAGCGTTGTCAAGTTCCCCCTTCTTTGACGAAGCGGTTTCAAATGCTTCATACACGTCCTTAGGAAGACGTTCCTTCATCGTTTCCTTTGACAGTACCAAAGAACCGAATTTCTTAAAAACTGTTTCTTTCATAATGTATAACCTTTCATAAAAACACTGTTGTCCTTGATGAGTGAATACGTTATCTGATCTTTATTCTACTGTAACTACTTTAGCTAAATTTCTCGGCTTATCGACATCCAGTCCTTTATCGATGGCGATGTAATAAGCCAGTATCTGCAATATGACCACTGCCACGAACAGTATGAAGTCATCGTGATAATCCTTTATAAGAATTGTATCAACTTTCTGACCCAGATGCGGAAGCAGTGATTCCTTTATTATTACCAGGACCTTGGCTCCCCTGGCCCTGGTCTCCTTGACGTTGGACGATTCCTTCAGCATCAGCTCGTCCTGAGTCATAAGAGCGATGACCGGCATGCCCGTTTCGATCAGGGCTATCGGTCCGTGTTTGAGTTCTCCCGAAGCATAGGCTTCGGCATGTATGTAGGTGATCTCCTTGATCTTAAGCGTTCCTTCAAGAAGAGCCAGGTAGTCCGGTCCTCGGCCGATTAGGAAGAGGTCCTTGTGGTCCAGGAACCTTTTAGACAGAAGATGGAACTCATCCTTTCTGTCGATGACTTCCTGTACCTTTTCCGGCAGCTTCTGCAGTTCTCTGATCAGCGAACGGGCTTCATCCCTGCCGACCTTTCCTTTGACCAGTCCGATGTAGAAAGCCAGAAGATACATCAGCGACAGCTGACAGGTATAAGCCTTGGTGCTGGCTACCGCGATCTCCGGTCCGGCATCGGTGTATAACGAAACGTCACAGATCCTTGACAGGGAAGAGTCCTTGACATTGATGATACCGATGGCCGGATACCCTGCCTTCTTCGCCTTCTCCACCGCCTCGATCGTATCGATAGTCTCTCCCGACTGGGATATCGACAGAAACAAAGGCCTTTTTGAAAAAATGTTTCCAGAATAGATGAACTCCGAAGCCAGCGATACGTTGGTCTTGATGCCGGCATATTTTTCGAATATGACCTTGGCCGCCAGACCCGCATGATAAGACGTACCGCAGGCGATGATCTCGATGCTGTCGATGTCTCTGACGAAGTCTTCATCAAGACCGTCCTTGCTCAGATCAGGCAGACCGTCCGTGATCCGGTGTTCGATCGTTTTCCTGATCGCTTCCGGCTGTTCGGATATCTCCTTTTCCATGAAGAAAGGATAGCCCTTCTTGTCGTACTGATCGGCTTTCCAGTCTATCTTGCGGTATTCCGGTCTTACCTCGTTATGATCGGCGTCATAAAGAGTTATGCCCTTCCTGTTCATCTCCAGGACCGTATCTTCAGGCAGGATGAAATACTCATCCGTCATCAGTGATATCGGCATTAGATCGGATGCCAGCAGACGTTCATCTTCATGACTGCAGGCGACGATCGGTGATACCTTTCTGAAAGCATACATCGTATCTTCGATGTCTTCAAACATCACTACGAAAGCATAAGTGCCTCTTATTTCTTCCAGCAGTTTTCTGATGGCTTCAAAGGGATCGCCACTATAAAAGATATCCAGAAGAGCGGCTGCCACTTCGCTGTCGCAGGTCGTCTGCAGCCTGTCCTTAAGATCGTATTTGTCGATCAGATCCTTATAGTTTTCAATGATACCGTTATGTACCAGCGTAACTTTTCCGAAGAAGTGCGGATGCGCATTCGGCTGTCTGACACTTCCGTGAGTGGCCCAACGTGTATGACCGAAACCACAGGAAAAAACATCTCCCTTGTTTCCCAGTGTTTCCTCAAGATCTTCAATTTTACCTACACACTTATATATTTCGACATTCTGACCACTATGAAAAGCGATACCGGCACTGTCGTATCCCCGGTATTGGAGCATTTTCAAGCCGTCAAGAATTATTTTCGCTGCGTTGTCGTTACCGACGTAGCCAATAATTCCACACATAATTTCCTCAGCTTTCTCTATTATTATTTTCTTTAAAAAAATTTCCTAAAGTATATCCATCATAGTATTTCTGTTTTGAAGTTACCCTCATATTTGCCACTATGTACGCAAAGGACAGTTGCGTAGGGGCACCCGCCGAATTTTCGAAAATCCCCTAACCTCGTTAACCTCTCTGTATAGGTGCTTGGCGCTAGAAGAGAAAATCTGTATTCACGTCATCAATTTCAAAGAACAACATTAGTCTAATGATATAAGAAAACAGGATCTAATGCAACAACATATAGCCCGGGAAATATGATAAACATTAAATCAGGCATCCTCAAAGGCCCTTCTTTGTGATATGATTCTTATGTAGCGAATTAAGGGTCATAGTAAGCATACTGTCTTAAGAGAGATGACGGCCGGTGCAAGTCATCGTCAGCGCTTATGAATCTGCCTTATAGCTGATCTAACCGATCACGTGTACTCGCGTTAAGAGAAGAGAAACAAGCTAAGGTGGTACCGCGCAGGAAAGCGCCCTTGTGTCACCTTTTTATTTTGGAGGGACTTATGATTGACATCAAACTGATCAGAGAGAATCCGGAACTGGTAAAGGAAAATATCCGGAAGAAATTCCAGGACGAGAAACTGATCCTGGTCGACGAAGTAAAGAAACTCGATGAGGAATACCGCGCCGTAAGAGTCAAGGCCGATGAACTCAGGGCCAGAAGGAACTCGACATCCAAGGAGATCGGCGGGCTGATGAAGCAGGGTCTTAAGGAAGAGGCCGAGAAAGCCAAGGCAGCTGTAGCTCAGATCGGCAAGGACATCGAAGACTGCGAAGCCAGGGAACTCGAATATGAAGAAGAGATCAGAAAGAGAATGCTGGTGATCCCGAACATCATCGACGAATCCGTTCCGACCGGTAAGGACGACTCCGAGAACGTGGAGATCGAACAGTACGGAACCAAGAGAGAATTCGATTTCGAGATCCCGTATCACGTCGATATCATGGAGAATCTCGACGGTATCGATCTGGATTCTGCCCGTAAGACGTCCGGCAACGGCTTCTATTATCTGAAGGGCGACATTGCCAGACTGCATTCGTCGATCCTTTCCTATGCCAGAGACTTCATGGTCGGAAGGGGCTTCACCTATTACATTCCTCCGTTCATGATCAGATCCGACGTCGTGACCGGCGTCATGTCCTTTACGGAAATGGAAAACATGATGTATAAGATCGAAGGCGAAGACCTCTATCTTATCGGTACCTCCGAACATTCCATGATCGGCAAGTTCATCGACACCATCCTTGATGAAGCCGACCTGCCGCAGACTTTAACGTCTTATTCGCCTTGTTTCCGTAAGGAAGTAGGAGCTCACGGCATCGAAGAAAGAGGCGTTTACCGTATCCATCAGTTTGAGAAACAGGAAATGATCGTCGTCTGCAAGCCGGAGGATTCCAAAGACTGGTACAACAGGCTCTGGCAGAATACGGTCGATTTCTTCCTGACACTGGACATTCCGGTAAGAACGCTGGAATGCTGCTCAGGCGATCTGGCCGATCTGAAGGTCAAGTCCTGTGACGTCGAAGCCTGGTCTCCGAGACAGCAGAAGTACTTCGAAGTCGGATCATGTTCGAATCTGGGCGATGCGCAGGCCAGAAGACTGAAGATCAGGATCAAGGGCGAAAAAGGAAATTACTTTGCCCATACACTGAATAACACCTGTGTAGCTCCTCCGAGAATGCTGATCGCCTTCCTGGAAAACAACCTGAACGCAGACGGCTCGATCAATATTCCTAAGGCCCTGCAGCCGTATATGGGCGGGCAGGAAAAGATCGTAAGAAAATAAACATCCGTACAAGAATGTTTCACGTGAAACATTCTTTTTATGAAGAAGGCGCAAGCGTGGTAGACTATAGGCGATGCGTGACGTTTCACGTGAAACAATGGGGAGCAAAGATGATAAAAGGAGTGATATTCGATTTTAACGGAACGCTGTATTTCGATGAGGAAATGGCTGAAGGAGCCTTTCATCACCTTTTCAGGGAAATGGGCTATCCGGAAGACAACTTCACGGAAATGTTCCTCTATGCCCGTCGCAACCCCTTTTCCGCCTTTCTGTTAAAGGTCGGCAAGGAACTGAACCGGACGTATACGGAAGCGGAGAAGGAATACTACATCGGCAGACTCAGTCATCATTACCGTAAGAGCTGCCGTGAAAGCGGACAGAACGGACCGGCTCCTGGTGCGGCGGAACTGCTGGATCAGCTGAAAGAAAAGGGCTATAAGCTCAATCTCTGCACCGCGACGGTGGAAGAGACCGTCGATTTCTATTATGAACATACCGGATTGGGAAGATGGTTCGACAGAAGCCTGACGGCCTTTGACGACGGCGTGACCCGCGACAAGAAGGAGATGTACAGGCAGGCGGCCGAAAACATCGGATTGGATCCCAAAGACTGTCTGGTCTTTGAAGATTCGCTCAACTGCATAAATGATGCGATAACGGTCGGATACGAAAGGTTCATCTACGTAAACCACTACGGACATGAGAAGGCGGCACAGAAAGAAGTCCTGCAGGAGATAAAGGACTATCATGAGCTCGACCGTTCCCTGTTTACGGAAGAGTAACGCATCTGTGCTGATATATGAGCAGACAGAGAAGACCGCAGGTCTAAAGTCAAAAAGAACGTTTCACGTGAAACATGAAGGAGCGAGGATGATAAAAGGGGTTATATTTGATTACAACAACACGCTGTACTTCGATATGGATATCGCCAAAGCGGCATTCCGCCAGCTGTTTAAGGAAGCTGGCTGCGACGAAAGCGAGTTTGAGGACTTCTATACGACAATCTGCCGCTCGCCGAGCTCGGTGGCGGTAAAACTGCTAAGCGAGTTTGCGGGCAGGGAATTCAGCAAAGAAGAAGCACGCCATTACACCGGCCAGATCGATGTCTATTATCAGCAGGGGTGCATCGATATGCATCGTGACCGGCTGGCTGAGGGAGCCGAAGAACTGTTCGATTATCTTATCAGAAACGGCTATAAGATAAACATCTGCACCGCGACCGTTGATTTCAGCGTGGATTTCTATTTCCGGAACACCCGCCTGGATAGATGGTTCAAAAGAGAGCTGGTCGCCAACGATGACGGACACATCAGCAATAAAGTGGAAATGTACAGGAAAGCAGCCGAAAGGATCGGTGTCGAAGCCAAGGACTGTCTGGTATTCGAAGATTCTCCTAAAGGCATCGAAGATGCCATGAAAGCCGGCTTTAAGCAGTTCGTTTATGTGAATCATTATCATAATCCGAGCATAGGCCTCAAGGAGATCCTGCAGGAGATCGAAGACTTTACACAGCTGGACTATTCAATATTTGAACGATAACTGATATAATAACGATGCGCAACAGATATGTGCTAATCTGGTCAGGACGGGAACGTAGCAGCCATACGAACCTCTGTCTGTGTGCGCTTTTTATTTGTATAATTTAATTATGTATAAGCAGAAGTTCATGGACGAGGCGATAAAGGAGGCCGTCAGAGCCTATGAGGAAGATGAAGTCCCGATCGGATGCATCATCGTGAAAGACGACAGGATCATCGCCAGAGCTCACAATAACAAGGAAAAGAAAAACGACGCGACCGCTCACGCGGAAATGGAATGCATCAGAAAAGCCAGCAGAAAACTGGGAAACTGGTATCTGGACGGCTGTGAACTTTATGTAAGTCTTGAGCCCTGCATCATGTGCGCCGGCGCCATCGTCAATGCGCGGATCGACAAAGTCTGTTTTGCGGCCAGGGATCCCAAAGGCGGCGCCTTCGGCAGCAATCTGAACATTACCGAAATAAAGAAGATCAATCACTATCCTGAATATGAATTCAGGGAAGACAGGGAATACATAAAGCTGCTGAAGAGGTTTTTTAAGGAAAAAAGAAAATGAAAATAGCGGTGATCGGATATACCGGCAGCGGCAAAAGGGCCATGACCGAGTATCTTAAAAACAAATTCTACTGTGCAACGCTGCTTCTGGATGATGTGAGCTTTCCTGAAGAAAGCGAAGAAAGAGGCGCTGAACTTACAAAGGAACTGGTGAAAAGCTTCCAGAGAGAGCACGTTTCCTGGGTGATCGAAGGGAACGCCTTTGACATTGATTTTGAAGAACGTATGGAAGAAGCTGACAAAATAGTCATCATGAAGTATGACCGCATCCGCAGTCTTCTCAGGACCGTCAGGGAACACTCAGCCAAAGGCAGGAAGATCGGCAGCACACTGATAAAGAAGATCCTCTTTGAAAGCAGGGCAGACGAAAGAAAAACATACAATTACGTAATGCGGAAATATCCGGGCAAAACGGTAATGATCTTCAACAACATGCAGCTGCTGATGTATCGCGATCTTATCTAGAAAGGGCCTAAAAGAGCGGCTCTTTTTTGTTATAATGGGTATATGAGTTATCAGGTTTTGTATCGTACATACCGCCCGGCAAGATTCTCGGAAGTAGTCGGTCAGGACTATGTAGTAAAGACGCTGAAAAACGCCATTAAGCTCAACAAGATCGCGCATGCTTATCTTTTTGCGGGACCGAGAGGAACCGGAAAAACCAGCGTTGCCAAGCTTTTTGCGAAGGCCGTAAACTGCGATGATTTCGATGAGGAATCCTGTGACAGCTGCAAGAGCTGTCTGGCCTTTAACGAGAACACTCATCCTGATATAATCGAACTCGATGCCGCCAGCAACAACGGTGTCGAAGAAATAAGGAACATCGTCGAGCAGGTGAATTACGCACCGATACTCGGAAGATACAAGGTATACATCATCGATGAAGTGCACATGCTTTCGGTGAATGCATTCAATGCGCTTCTCAAAACGCTGGAAGAACCGCCGGCCCATGTCATCTTCATCCTGGCCACTACCGATCCGCAGAAGATAATCCCGACCGTTCTTTCAAGATGCCAGCGATATAACTTCTCCAAGATCACCAACTTTGACATGAAGAGAAAGATGAGCGAGATTCTGAAGAAGGAAGGCATCGAATACGAAGACAAGGCGATAGATGAAGTGGCGATCCTGGCCGAAGGCGGAATGCGCGATGCGCTGTCCATCCTGGAACAGGTCCTTTCCTACAATGACAAAGGCGTCTTCATGGAAGACATCCGCAAGATATTTGGTCTGTCTTCTACTGAAGAAAAACTCGGTCTGCTGTCACTGGTGCATCAGAATAATATTACCCAGGCAATAAGCAGTCTAAGAGAAATGTATCAGTCAGGTGTCGATGCCAGGAGACTGGCCGTCGATCTTCTGGAGATCCTTAAGGATGCGCTGATCTATTCAGACGATGCGGATGACAAGCTTCTGACCAGGATCTCAAAGATTCAGGCCATGGATCTGCTTAATGAAAACAGCAGCAGAACGCTGCTTAACGATATCGAATGTCTCAAGGACGTTCTGATGAACAGCAACAGCCGTCAGAATTTCCTGTCATATCTTGAACTGTGCCTTATAAGGATGTCCGGATTTGAAGGAGGCAAGGTCCAGCCGATCATAAAGGAAGAACCGAAGGCAGAAGAGACAAAGCCTGCCGTCGAAGAGGAAAAGACAGAAGCAGAACCGGAAACCGCTGTACAGCCAGCACAGGAAGAAGAGACGCCTGAAGAAAACAGTATCGAAGAAAACGAAGCTGTAACCGAAGAGATTATTGCCCGGGCAACAGAAGAACCGCTAGGCAGTAAAGAAGAAAGCACCATCGATATCAGATATCTGGCTTCCCTGCTGCTCGGTGCCAGCAAGGACGAGAAGATCAGCGACGCCATCATCTACAACAAGCTTGAACTTTATAAGCACGAAGCTGACAAGAGAAAGTTCTATGAACTTCTGAACAGGACCGAGCTTTTCGCCAGCGCCAAGGACGCCATCATCATCGTAACCAACGACATCGAAGCCGACAATATCAACTCCAAAGAAACCAGAGACTATCTGTATGGTTTCCTTGTTAATGAATTCGGGCTCGATAAAGTCATCTATGCGATAAAAGCCAGCCAGCAGAAAGAGCTGGTCGAAACTTACCGTGAACTTGTCAAAGATAAAAACAATATCGTTCCGGCAGTTGAAAAACCGGTGATCAAAAAAGAACGGACCAACGAAGAAAAACTGAGAGAGCTCTTCGGTGATGATCTGAGGGTCGAAGAATAATGTATCCTGCAAAATTTGAAAAGCTGATCGAGATATATGAAAAGCTTCCGGGCGTCGGAGCCAAGACGGCTCAAAGATATGCCTTCGGTCTTTTGGATTATTCGGAAGAAGAGATCGAAGAATACATCGATGCCCTGAAGAACATTAAGAATATAAAGAGATGCAGACAGTGCGGTTTCCTTTCCGATGACGATTACTGTCCGATTTGCAAGGACGAGAAAAGAGACGCTTCGACGATCATGGTCGTAGCTTATCCGCAGGATGTCGTAGCCATCGAAAAGACCGGGACCTACAACGGCCTCTATCATGTGCTGGGCGGACTCATTTCCTCCAGCAAAGGAACTTTCCCGGAAGACATCGCTATCGATACTTTGATCGCAAGGATCGAACCGGGCGTGAAGGAGATCATCATCGCCGTATCGCCGACGATGGACGGGGAAATGACAGCTCTTTATCTTGATAAGATACTTAAGGAAAAAGAGGTCCTGGTCACCAGACTTGCCCACGGTCTGCCGATGGGCGCCAATCTCGACTATGCGGATGAACTTACCTTAATAAAGGCTCTGGACAACAGGAGGCAGATCAAGGAAGAATGAGTAAACGGCTGCTTAAGACTTTTGAAGAAGACAACAACCTCAACAACGTTCTGGTACCTTTGTCGATCGATGTTGATGAGGTCATTTACCTGTATCACCACGACGTAAGCCAAAGGAAGATCAACAACTGTTCAAAGGTACTGAACAAGTATAAGAAACTCAAAGTCCTTTACAAGAAAGTAAAGGAAGAGGAAGTAGAGAAATACATCACTGAAGACACTGTCGTGGATATCAGTGCCTCAAAGTATCTTTCGATCGTCCTGTATGAAGAGGCTATTAAAAACGACCTCAAAGTCATCTATTACGACGAAGAGGAAAGGGTCGTCAAGGAGTACAACAATCACAAGGTCTATGGCGATAAGATGTTCTCGCTCAAGATAGAAGACATCGTAACACTGGGCGGAGGACGCATCATCTCGATGATGCATAAACCGGTACAGGACCGCAGGACCATCGATATGATATACAAAGCGGTGGATCAGGCCGGCAGTCAGTACAACCTGTTTACGGCCTATGTTTCACGTGTGAACTCCTTCCTGGCCGATTATGAAAACGACAGGAACTCCTATCACTTAAGCGACAACGTCGTCCGTAAGATCGTAACGGATGAACAGTACATCAGATACAAGGATCTTAATCTCTTCGAGATAAACGGCAACGATCTGAAATTCGTAAACGGCGACATCAGAAGGATCTTCATGGTAACGGGAGCCTTCCTGGAAAACTACATCTATCACAAGCTCTCGGAGAGCAACTACTTCGATGATGTGATGATGTCTTCGACGATCGAGTTCAATGATGAAAAATGGAAGTATCCGGTAAGTTGTGAGATAGACTGTCTGGTCCTTAAGGACAACAATCTTCTCTTCGTGTCCATCAAATCCAACAAGGTCGAAAAGGATGACCTTAACGAGATCAAGGTCCATAACGTCGTCTTCGGCAACAGGCAGTCATCGCCGGTCATCTGCATCAACAGCGATCTCTCCAACAAGAAGCCGAGCATCTATGCCAAGGCCGAAGAGCTTGGAGTTTACGTAATAGACAGCAGCAGCTTCCAGAGAGGCGAGATGGTCGATAAGTTCATCAGCATTATGGAAGGCACGTATGAATATGAAAAAATATAGGTGAGGTAACATGGCAGCTATAGCTTATATCACTGATTCCAAATTACTTGAACTGCATCGTCTCAACGCACACGAGACGATGAATTTCTGGCGTCTTTCCGTCAAGACGACTTTCTCTGATTTCGCTAAGGGCGACCTGGTCTTCTTCCTTTCAAAAGACAGGGAGCACATGAAGGAAAAGGAAAAGGGCATCGTCGGTTTCGGTAAGCTCGAAGCCATTCATGTCTACACGCCCAAGACCATGTGGAACAAGTTCGGACAGGAGAACGGCTACAATACCTACGAGGAATTCAGGGAAGCGATCAAGCGCGTCAGCAAGGATCACAGCCTTCCTAAAAGGATATCGTCCTTTTATCTTAAGAACGTCGTCTTCTTCCAGGCTCCTATCTATCTCAGCGAACTGGGCATGGACATCTCTTCGAAGACCGAGTCTTTCGTCTACATCAAGCCGGAAGAGTCCGTCATAAAACTGCTGGAATACGGAAAGAACGCCATCGACATCTGGTCCAGCGGCGAAACGGCTGCCGAACGTGTCGATGACGAAGAACTGGAATATGCGATCAAGCTGGCCCAGAAGGAAATAGGCGACTTTAACTTTTCCGAAAGCAAGCTCGCATCCGCCAATAAGGTCATGAAGAAACTGCAGCAGAAGAATCCGGCTGCATCCTTCATCGGAAAGTCGAAACTGGATCTGTGCCTAGTGAATAACAGGGACGTCCTGATCGTTCTGTATAACAGCAAGAACCTTGATTACCGCATGCTGGTGGGACAGGCAGAACTGTATAAGAAATACATAAAGAAATATTATCCTTACAGCTACAAGATCTACTTCAAGACCAGCGACAACAACAGGAAACTAAACGAACTCATCAACAGCATCTAAGACCGCAAGGTCTTTTTTAATATACCCGTTAATGTTTTATAATAAACAGGATGAAAGAGAAATACGCAAAGGTCGGACTCAACTACGATCTGATCGCCGGCAGGTATCCGGACATCAATGAATACGAGGAAATAGTCAACGCTTATCTGAGCGATCCTTTCTTTGAGGAACTGGAAGACTACCTCGATGATGAAGACTATGCCCTGGCCAAGGATGCTCTGAAAGGACTGTACATCCTGGCTCAGGACCTGTATCTCTATCCTTTATACATGGCCATAATGGAAGTCTATGAAGACATCGAAGAAGAACTGTATATGGACGTCATGGGACATTATAAAGAGATGATGGCAGTCTATAAGAAGATAAGAGGAGCTTTTCATGTTTGAGGCGATAGTCGTAGGTGCCGGACATGCGGGAATAGAAGCGGCCATGGCTTTGGCTCATGCGGGTAAGAAGACGGTTTTGGTGACCATCTCTTTTTCCAAGATCGCCAACATGCCTTGCAATCCTTCGATCGGCGGACCGGCCAAAGGAATCGTCGTAAGAGAGATAGATGCCTTAGGAGGCGTCATGCCTCGTGTTGCGGATAAGACGGCGCTGCAGTTCAAGATGCTCAATACCACCAAAGGACCGGGCGTCTGGAGCATGCGGGTGCAGTCCGATAAGGAAGCCTACGGCGACATGATGAGGGAGCTCTGTCTTAATACCGAGAACCTCACGATGTATGAAGATATCGTCGAAGAAGTGATTTGCGAAGAAAAGGTCTTTAAAGCCGTGCGTCTTAAGAAGGAAGGCATCATTGAAGGGAAGGTCTGTATCCTTACGACCGGTACCTATATGGATTCCTGTACGATGATATCCGATGAGGTGACTCCGGAAGGGCCTGACCATGAACCGACGACAAAGGACCTCAGCGAATCATTAAGAAAGCTCGGCATCGAACTCTTCCGCCTGAAGACCGGCACTCCGCAAAGAGTAAGGACGTCGACCATCGATTTTTCAAAAACCAAGTATGAACCTGGTACTGATGAATTCATCAGGTTCTCTGAAGATACATTAAAGGAAGAAGTCCTTCCTTATGATGAACAGCTGCCGTGTTATCTTACCTACACGACCGAGAAGACAAAGGAAATAGTAAAAGCCAATCTCAATAAATCTTCCATGTATTCGGGAGTCGTAAGAGGCGTCGGCCCAAGATACTGCCCGTCCTTTGAAGACAAGGTCGTAAGATTTGCGGACAAGGAAAGACATCAGCTCTTCCTCGAGCCTTTGACCAGAGACAGGGAACTGACCTATGTCCAGGGTTTCTCCACCTCCATGCCTAGAGACGTGCAGGAAGAAATGGTCCATTCGGTAATAGGTCTGGAAAATGCCGAGATAGTGAAATATGCCTATGCGATCGAATACGACGCTGTCGATCCTTTGCAGGTAAAACCTAATCTTGAACTGAAGGATATAGACGGCCTTTTCATCAGCGGCCAGATCCTGGGCACGTCGGGATACGAAGAAGCCGCAGGCTTAGGCATAATGGCCGGCATCAATGCCCGAAGAAAACTGGACGGCGAAGAGCCGTTCGTGCTTAAAAGAGACGAAGCATACATAGGCGTCATGATCGACGATCTGGTCACCAAGGGAACCAAGGAACCTTACCGTCTTCTGACGAGCCGTGCCGAATACAGACTGCTGATGAGACACGACAACGCAGAAAACAGATTGATCAGATACGGCTATGAGAATCACCTGATAAGTGAAGAAAGATATCAGCGATACTTAAAGAAGCAGGAAAGTATAAACGGACTCAAGGAATATCTGAAGGACACCAAGGTTTCATATGATACAGGGATCAACGAGTATCTCAATAACCTGGGTTATGAGGAAGACGACAACACCTCACATAATGCCTATGAGCTGTGCAAACGTCCTAATGTGGAGATAGCCGATATCCTCGACCTTATTGACAACAGCGAATACGATGAAGAAGTCGTAAAGGAAGTTCAGATCGGGATCAAGTATGAGGGCTACATAAGCAAGGCCCGCAAGGAAGCCGACAGGATGCTAAAGATGGATAAACTGAAACTGCCGCAGGATATCGATTACACTAAAGTTGACAACCTGCGACTGGAAGCCAGGCAGAAGCTCAATCAGGTAAAGCCGTTTACTCTTGGACAGGCCGGCAGGATATCGGGAATAAATCCGGCAGACATCCAGGTACTGGCGGTATATGTGAAACAAAGACAGAAATAAAAAGCATGGATGACCATGCTTTTTATTTAATGATTTAAACTGTTGTTAGATCTCTTTTTTCCAGAAACCGTGAAGGTTGCAATATTCATAAGCGGCAACGACTTCATCGCCGTCAGCCAGTGCGAATACAGCTTCCGGCTTTTCACCCGGATTCAATGCCTTGAGCTGATAACCGTTCTTCGTTTCCAGAGCGATCCATTCGATGTAGTGTTCTTCCAGCATCGGATGTTCGACGGAACCGACTTTAACGGTAACGAGTTTTCCTTCCTGTTCAACGACCGGAACATGCTTTTCCAGTGCGGCATCGGTAGTGTTTGGAGTAAGTTCCTCCATCGCTTCTCCGCAGCACATCGTTGGACAAGGCTTCTTGTTTAACTGGACTACGATCTTCTTACATTTGTTGCAGCGTAATACTTTCATCTTGTTTCCTCCTTTATAATGATATCTATGACTTCACCTATATACATGTCATGAATTGCAGCCTCCGCATAGTTTTCCCGGGCAATATATTCCGGAATGGCTTTAATATCCATCTGCTGTTTATAGAGTTTTTTGCAAAGAAGCGTTATATCAGCTTCCCTGAAGGTCACTGACTCTCGTGCTTCGATAGCGGTGAGACCGGAATCACGGATCTTATCGATGTCTCTGCCGGACTTGCTTCCAAGGACTCCCAGTATTTTTCTGTATTCTTCAGGATAGAAGCTTACCGTAAAGTAATCCTCTTTGTCCATGAAATCATGGGTATAGCGTGATGTCCTGACATAGACCGTAGCGACCGGTCTGTTCCAAAGAGTACCCATGCCGCCCCAACTGATGGTCATCATATTGAAATCGTCTTTCCTTCCTGCTGTCAGCAGGGCCCACTTCTTGTCAAACTGTTCGAAGATCTCTGTTTTAAATTTCATATTCATCTGCCCTTCTTTAAAACCTTTTTATTATCTTTTGATCCTGGCGTTCTCACATCTCTGAGTGATGTAATTCTCCACGAAATCAAAGTCTTCATCATCCACATAGATCATGTTCAGAAGAAACGGAGAACACAGGTCGATGTGATTCTCATCTCTTTTGACGATGACCTTTCTGACTTTGGAGAATTGTGAATAATTGTTGGTGTTATTGGCAACGGCAAAGCCCGATGCCATCAGTCCGTAATTCTTGGCGGCTGCTCCGGCCAGTGAAGAGAAGCCGGCGATGATCCTGGTCTTCTCGGCCTGGTCGGCAGTCTGGGAAAAAGAGATGCCTTCATCATTCATGTCATAGATCATCACATAGGTGCCGCCATACATCTTTGTCACCAGCCAGTAGGCAAAGAAGCATATTGCGATTATGAGAGCGAAACACAGCAGGATTATCCAGGCCATATCCATGATTTCCGCAAAGGCCATGCCGTCTTTCATGCATATGGCAATCACGATCGCAAAGATACCGGCCAGGCTGCCTATAACGATCTTCAGGATCAGCCAGAGTATGGACTTGTTCTGTTTCATGTCCATTTCATGTATCCAGTGATAGTTACCGATCTCATCTTTTACCAGCATTATTCATTCCTCCGTTTATTACTTTTTTCTTTTTACAGTTTTCTTCTTTGCCGGAGTCTTGGCTCTGGTCCTTCTCTGGGCTTTCTTCACTTCATCGAGAGACTTATAGGTGCCCTTATAGGAATTGATCAGGATCTCTTTGATGTCATCCAGCATCGGTACTCGCGGGTTGCATGGCGAGCACTGATCTTCATAAGCCAGGAAGGCGATCTTGTCGAGGTTGTTCATCCAGACTTCTTCACCGCACTGGGTCTGATTCTTGAAGGCCACATCGATGCCCACTTCCTTAGCCAACTTGTAGCAGGCATCCGCATAGGCTCTGACGCCTTCTTCAACGGTATTGAACTTAAGACCGATGAATCTGGCGATCTCGGCATATCTTTCATCGGCCTTGTAGTAGTTGTACTTAGGCCATATACCAGGCTTGGAAGGTTTGGTTCCGTTGTAGGTGATCACATAAGGCAAAAGGATGGCGTTGGCTCTTCCGTGCGGTACGTGATATTCGCCGCCGATCTTATGAGCTATCGAATGATTGAGTCCTAAGAAGGCATTGGCGAAAGCCATGCCGGCCAGACAGGATGCGTTATGCATCTTTTCCCTGGCTTCCGGATCGTTCTTGCCGTTGCGGTAAGCTCTCGGCAGATATTCAAAGACGATCTTGATGGCCTGTAAGGCGATACCATCGGTAAAGTCTGATGCCATGGTGGATACGAAGGCTTCAGTCGCATGCGTCAGTACGTCCATACCGGTGTCGGCGGTTATGCTGGCAGGAAGCGAAAGTGTGAGGCTCGGATCGACGATGGCGACCGTCGGTGTCAGCGAGTAATCGGTCAGCGGGTATTTCTTGTTTTCGACCTTATCCGTTAGAACGGCAAACGGCGTTACTTCCGAACCGGTACCAGATGTGGTAGGGATACAGATCAGTTTTGATTTTCTTCCTAACTCAGGATACTTGAAGGCACGCTTTCTGATATCCATGAATTTCTGCTTAAGGTCATTGAAGTCTACTTCCGGATGTTCATAGAAGAGCCACATGCCCTTGGCAGCATCCATACAGGAGCCGCCGCCTAAGGCGATGATGGTATCCGGACGGAAAGCGTTCATGAGAGACAGGCCCTGCTTGACGGTCTGGATCGAAGGATCCGGTTCGACATCACAGAACAGCTGTATCTGACAGTGATCCCTTCTCTTTTCCAGCTGGGAAGTGATACGGGATACATATCCCAGATCGACCATCGATCTGTCGGTAACGATGAATACCTTTTCCAGACCTCTGCAGGTCCTGATGTATTCAATGGAATTCTTTTCAAAATATATCTTCTGCGGTACCTTAAACCACTGCATCGTATTTCTCCTCCTGGCTATCTTCTTTACATTCAGCAAGTTCACGGAACTGACGTTGCCGTCGACCGAGTTATGTCCGTATGTACCGCATCCTAAAGTCAGTGACGGGATCATGGAGTTATAGATGTTACCGATACCGCCAAGGGATGCCGGAGAGTTAACAAGGATTCTGCAGGTCTTCATCTTTTCGCCGTATTTTACTGCCAGTTCATCATTGGATGTATGGATGACGGCCGTATGGCCCAAACCTCCCAGTTCGACCATGGCTTCAGCCTTATCGAAACCGTCTTCGATCGATTCAGCCTTGAACATGGCCAGTACCGGAGAAAGTTTTTCTCTGGATAAAGGTTCATTAGGTCCGACTTCCTTGCATTCGACCATCAGTATCGAGGTGTCTTCCGGCACCTTGAAACCGGCTCTTTCGGCTATCGCATAAGCGCTCTTGCCGGCGATCCAGGAATCGAGTCTGGCCTTCTTCACATCTCTTGAATAAGCTTTTACTCCGAACATGTTCAGTTCCAGGAGTTCCTTTTCCTTCTTTGTGCAGAAGTGGACTTTATAGTTAAGGAAGAGTTCCTTGGCATCGTCATAGATCTCCTTGTCGACGATGACGGCCTGTTCGGATGCACAGATCAGTCCGTTGTCGAAGGTCTTGGACATTACCACGTCATTGATGGCCTGTCTCAAGTTGGCTGTCGTTTCGATGTAGGCAGGAACGTTTCCGGCACCGACGCCCAGTGCAGGCTTACCGCAGGAATAGGCAGCCTTGACCATGGCGTTGCCGCCGGTCGCCAGGATCGTTGCGATATCCGGGTGATTCATCAGTTCAGCTGTAGCATCCATGGATCTGTCTTCCAGCCACTGGATGCAGTTCTTCGGAGCACCGGCCTTTACGGCAGCGTCATAGACGATCTTGGCAGCCATGGCCGATGATTCATGTGCGAACGGATGGAAGGAGAAGATGATCGGATTCCTGGTCTTAAGACATATCAGCGACTTAAAAATGGCAGTACTGGTAGGATTGGTGACCGGAGTGATTCCGCACACGATGCCTGCAGGTTCTGCCACATAGGAAACACATTCGACTTCGTCTTCCTTGATGACGCCGACAGTCTTCTGATGACGCATGTTGTTGACGATGTACTCACACGCAAAGAGGTTCTTGGTGGCTTTGTCCTCAAAGACACCTCTTCCCGTTTCTTCGATCGCCGCCTTAGCCAGATTGCCGTGCTGATCCAGGGCAGCGACGGATGCTTTGGCAACGATATAATCGATCTGTTCCTGATCTAATTCCATGAACTCTTCCAGAGCTTTTCTGGCCTTAGATACTAAGGTATTGACTTCTCTTTCGATGTTGTCTGACATATTATAGATACCTCGCTTTATATAACAATTATCCCAAATATAAGAGACCTTGGCAACTTAAAGGACCCAACATAAACCCTAAATATGATATTATTCAGTTAAGTTATATGGATTACAGACTTGAAGACAGGATACTTAAAATAAGCGTCGGATCGCTGTTCAATGAAACGGTGCAGTCTTTTCTTGATGACTACATCCCATCCAAGAAGATGCAGCATCTTCTCATTCAGAACAAATGGTTAAGATTGGACGGTAATCCCGTAAAAAGAGAAGACGACATAGCCGGTATGGAACTGGAGCTGAACATCTATCCGGAAGAGTACGAATACAGGAAAACGCTCAATGTACCGGACATCGTTTATGAAGACGAGATCATTGCGGTAGTAAATAAGCCTAAGGACGTGCTGGTACACAGTGACGGCAGCGATGAAGACTGTTTGTCGAAATGGATGGAAAGCTGTTATGCGGATAAGCCGCACATTGCGGTGCAGCCGATCCACAGACTGGACAGGGAAACCAGCGGTCTGGTGATGTTTTCAAAATCCGTCATCTTCCAGCCGCTGCTGGATAAGCTGTTAAGTGAGAAACAGATCAGAAGATATTATCTGGCCTTCGTAAAAGGGATCATGGAAAAAGACATGACCATGACGATAAACAAGCCTATCGGCAAGGACCGCCACAACCCCAACAAGAGGATCATCTATAAAGGCGGACAGGAAGCCATCACCAAAGTCAGATCGCTGGGATACAGCAGGAAAGACGGTTTCTCCATCTTAAGATGTACCCTGGATACCGGCAGGACCCATCAGATCAGAGTCCACTTAAGCTCCGAAGGCTATCCGATACTCAACGATTCCCTGTACGGAAGCAGTTCAAGGCTCTGCTTAAGGATGGGACTCATGGCTGATGAGATAGAGTTCTATCATCCGCTGAAGGAAGAGCTCATGAACATCGACGTCGACCTGCCTAACGACCTGGCCAAACTGTATTTCGAGGTCATCCGATGAACAAGACCAATGCGATGCGCCAGCTCGATCAGGCAAAGATCGGATATGAAGTCCTGGAATATGACGTTCCTTATGAGGAATTCTCCGGTGTAAAGGTAGCGGAAGTCCTGGGGATGGACGTCAGCGCCTGCTACAAGACCCTGGCCTTAAGGAATTCTCATGATATCTATGTCTGTGTGATCCCGGTGGATAAGGAGATCGGCCTCAAGAAGTGTGCCAGGGAGCTTGGCGTCAAGAGCCTTGAGATGGTCCATGTGAAGGATCTGCTGAAGGACGTCGGCTACCAGCGAGGCAGTGTGACTCCGATCGGTGTCAGGAAGAATAAAGGCATCTTTTTCGATAAGAAGGTGCTTGACCACGAAGTCATCGAAGTATCGGCCGGTGCCTACGGCATGGGTTTAAAATTAAATAGAGATGAACTGCTGGGCTTCCTGAAAGCTCAGGTAAAGGATATCTGTGAAGACTGACAGAAGATAAGGAGGTATTCCATGAACTATGATGCGGTAA
This sequence comes from Erysipelotrichaceae bacterium, assembly GCA_017431825.1. Lineage (GTDB taxonomy): Bacteria > Bacillota_I > Bacilli_A > Erysipelotrichales > Erysipelotrichaceae > Colivicinus. The sequence continues at coordinate 65,481 of JAFRKI010000017.1, forward strand.
TAGTGGCAGCCGGCAAGGGCTCAAGAGCCAGGCTCGGATTCAACAAGGTCCTTTTTAAGATGCGCAACGGAAAGACCGTCATAGAGAACGTCTGTGATATTTTCCTGCAGGACAGCGACTGTCAGAAAGTCATCCTCGTATGCGGTGACAACGTTAAGTCCAATAATAAAAAACTGACCGTAGTCAGGGGAGGAGAAGAGAGATACCATTCCGTGATGAACGGTCTTAATGAAGTGGGAAGCGAATATGTGCTGATCCATGACGGAGCCAGGCCCTTCCTTAATAAGGAGGCGCTGGATGCGATAAAGAAGAAAGTGACAGAAAAAGACGCAGCCATACTGGGAAAAAGAGCGATCGATACCATCAAGATCGTCAATGACGACAAGATAGTAAGCACCGTAAACAGAGATATCATCTTCATGGCGGAGACACCTCAGGGTTTTAAAACTTCGCTGATCAAAGAGTGTTATGAAAAGTGGGACGGCCGCAAATTCACCGATGATGCCTCGCTGCTGGAATCATACGGCTATCCGGTATATGTTGTCGATGACCGTCATGACAACCGTAAGCTTACCGACAAAGAGGACTTCGAGAACATCTAGTGATAAAGGAAGTAATCGTAGTAGAAGGAAAGAACGATACCAGGAGACTGCAGGAGTTTTTTGACTGTGAAACGATAGAGACTCACGGCCTCGGTTTAAACAAGGATACGATAGATTTCATCAGGAAGGTAAATGACGGAAGAGGCGTCATCCTTTTTCTCGATCCGGACAGTCCCGGTGAAAAGATCAGACGAAAACTTAATGAGGAGATACCCGGTCTGAAGAACGCCTTCATCATGAAGGAAGATGCCAGGACAAGCAAGAAGGTCGGTGTCGAACACGCCTCCAAAAAAACGCTGGAAGAGGCACTTAACAGTCTTCTTAGCTATAAGGAATATGAAGGAGACCTGACGATGAACGACCTTTATGAACTGGGACTTTGCGGACAGAAAGATGCCGACAGGAAAAGACAGGAGATCTCAAGGAAATACCACATCGGCAGATGCAACGCCAGGACGATGCTTAAAAGACTGAAGCTCCTGGGTATCAAAAAGGAAGACTTATCGGTAGAATAAAGATATGATAGCCAATATCAGTTATGTGAAAGAAGCGCTGGGAGAACTGAAGGCCAAGAAGAAATACGGCCAGAATTTTCTTATCGACACCAATATAGTGGATAAGATCGCCAAAGGCGCCTGTGATGAAAACTGTCTTACCGTTGAAGTGGGTCCGGGCTTAGGTGCTCTTACTGAATGCCTTCTTAAATATTCAAAGCGTGTTGACGCCTATGAGATAGACAGAGACATGTATGAAATACTGGAAAGAACACTGAAAGATGAAAGACTGAACGTCTATCTTGAAGATTTTCTCGATACCGATCTGAGCAGATACGAAGGCGAAGAGATCAGAGTCTGTGCGAATCTTCCGTATTATGTGACGACGCCGATACTCTTCAAGCTTTTTAACAGCAGCCTCAACATATCGAAGATGACCGTCATGGTGCAGAAAGAAGTCGCTGACCGTTTCAAGGCCGGGATAAACTCCGAAGACTACAATGCCCTGTCACTGATAGTCCAGTATCTTTATGACGTCAGATATGAAATGACCGTATCGAAGTACGTCTTTTATCCAAGTCCCAAGGTGGACAGCGCCGTCATCGCCTTCATACCGAAAAGGGAAAGAGACTTCGGATACGAAAAGGAACTCTTTGACTTCTTCGGAAAGTGCTTCGCCAAAAGAAGAAAGACCCTGCATAACAACCTGAAGGATTTCCTCGACGAAGATACGATCAGAAAGATATATGAAGAACTGGAGCTTAAGGATAATATCAGAGCCCAGGAGATCGATCTGAAGACATTTATAAAGATCTTTGAGGTGATACATGCTGGATAGAGCTTACTGCAAGATCAACCTTGCCCTGGACATCGTCAGCGAAAGAGAAGACGGTTACCACGATTTACGGAGCATCATGGTGCCGTGTGATTTTTATGATGAACTGGAAATAGTAAAAAGCGACAGGACGGAATACTCCTGCGACCGCAGATATCTTCACTTCGATGAGAACAACACTGTCGTCAAGGCACTGGAACTGCTGAAAAAGGAATATGACATCAAAGACGATTTCAGAGTCTCTCTAAGCAAGCACATTCCGATGAAAGCCGGACTGGCCGGAGGATCGGCTGACGGAGCGGCAGTGATAAGGATACTGAACAATATGTATTCTTTGTCTTTAAGCGAAGAAGAAATCAGGAGCCTGTGCATGAAGATCGGCTCCGACGTTCTTTTCAACTACTACAACAGACCGGCTCTGGTGGAAGGCGCCGGAGACAGGCTGACTTTCATAAACATAAAAGACGACTATAACGTTCTGATAATAAAACCGCGCAACGGCGTTTCTACCAGGGAGTGCTATGAAGCACTGGACATGAAGGACTGCATCCATCCAGACATCGATCTGATCAGAGAGAAACTGGAAAAAGGCGAAGAGGTAAAGCACCTTCTGAAGAACAGCCTGGAAGCTCCGGCCGTCAGCCTGTGCAAGGAAATCGAAACGACACTGAAAGACCTGAAGGAAGCGGGCGCTGATTTTGCGATGGTATCGGGCAGCGGATCGGGCGTCTTCACCATCGATAAAGACAAGGACAGGATCAGAGCCATCAGAGAAAGGCTCACAGGTAAAAATTACTTCATCAGAAGCACCCGGATCATGAAGCAAGACTAAAGACCGATATGAAGAGAAATTTTTGGATTAATGAATATTTATTTGAATATTTTTTAGTATCGTGAAAAAACCACCGTAAATAATGATAAAATTGTAATGTCCAACATATGAACAGCGCACTTTTATATTTGAGAAATGATTATGAAGCCGAACTTGCCAAGACAAGGATTTTTGACAAGTTCCTGATCGACTATACGGTCAGTGAGATAAAGAGACTGGACATCGATTCGATATATCTTGTGGGTAAGCTCGATATCGACAACGTTATCAGAAGAGACAGTCTTGAGGAAGTGTTTGAAGAGCTTAGAAGTACACCGGGCAAGTGTATCTTACTGAGCCCTTTTTATCCGCTGATCGGTAAGGAAGACTACGAATGCCTGCTGAGCACCGAAGACAACGCCGTTTTCATCGACGAGAAAGAAAATGTCGTTCCGGTCTTTGCCATCAACAATTCGCTTCTGTCATCCTATGACAGGCTGTCTTACACCGGTCTCAGGATAGAAGAAGACAAGCTCAAAAGACTGAGCAGCTATAAGGACATCGCTTCCTTACAGAAACTGATCAGGGAAAAGATCAACAACAAGTGGCTGGAGAAGGGCGTAATCATCGCCGATCCGGAAAGCACCGTCATCGGCAGCGATGTCTTCATCGACAAGAACACCTTTATCTATCCGGACTGCGTAATAGAAGGCAGATGCATCATCGGCAAGAACAACGTCATCGGCAAATCCTGCCATCTGACAAACGTTGTGATCGGTGATGACAACAAGATAGATGATTCCCGTATCAAAGACTCTGTCATTCACAATAACTGTGAAATTGGTCCTGAAGCAATTATTGAAGAAGACAGCGAGATCCTGAATGATGCGAAAGTCGGAAGTTTCGTCAGACTTTTCAACACCAGACTGGGCGCCAGAAGCAGCGTCAGTCATCTGTCCTACATCGGTGACGGACAGATCGGTGAAGACGTCAAGATCGGAACCGGCGTCTGTACGATCAACTATGACGGCAGGAGCAGACATACGACTTCCATCAAGGCCCACAGCACCATCGGCAGCAACGCCACGTTAGTGGCTCCGGTCACCGTCGGTGAATATGTCATGGTGGCAGCCGGCTCGACCATCGATGCTGATGTCAGAGACGGCGATCTGGCCATTGCCAGGATCTATCAGCAGAACAAAAAGGGATACGGATACAAATACAACAAGGAGGACTAGTGCCATATGGCCGATTTCAAGATTTTTTCTTTATCAGGCAACAATGCTTTAGTTGAAGAGATCTGCGAGTATCTGGGAGTAGAACCTGGGAAAGTCAGTGTGAAGCACTTCGCTGATGGAGAGACGATCGTCGAACTGGGAGAAAGCGTAAGAGGCAAGAGAGTCTTTGTCGTACAGAGCACTTACCGTCCGGTCAACGAAAGACTGATGGAACTGCTGATAGCCATCGACTGCATCAAGCGTTCCAGCGCCAGAGACATAGTCTGTATCATCCCTTATTTCGGCTATGCCAGACAGGACAGAAAAGCCCAGCCGCGTCAGCCGATCACGGGAAGACTCGTGGCCGATCTTCTGACTGCAGCCGGAGCATCCAGAGTCGTTACCGTCGACCTGCATGCACCGCAGATCCAGGGCTTCTTCTCCTTCCCTGTAGATGATATGAAGACGGCTCCGATGATGGGCCAGTATTTCAAGAATAAAGGACTGGATATCGAGAATACCGTAGTCGTTTCGCCTGACCACGGCGGAACAAACCGTGCCAGAGAACTGGCCGAGATACTCGGTACGCCGATCGCTATAGTTGATAAAAGACGTCCGAGACCTAATGTGGTCGAAGCCCAGAACGTCATCGGTGACGTCAAGGATAAGGACTGTATCGTCATCGACGATATCTGTGATACCGGCGGATCGCTTACCGCTGCCTGTCAGATCCTGAGAGATTTCGGTGCCAGGAAGATCTATGTGGCCCTGGCTCACGGCGTCTTCTCCGGCAATGCGATGGACAGGATCGAAGAATCAGTCATCGAGGAGCTGGTCGTATCTAACACCATTCCGCTTTCTGAAGAAAACAGGAAGAGGACTACCAAGATCACGGTCTTGAGCGTAGGCAAGATGCTGGCCAAGCTGATCGGTGCGGTATCCACCAACTCTCCTATCTCCGAAGTATATGACCTCTATACTTCCAAGGAAGAGCAGACCAAGATCATATAACGAATACTGAAATATCTGAAGACTCCTAGGAGTCTTTTATAATGCGAAAAGGAGCAGCAATATGTTTGATCTGGAAAAGACAAAGAAAGAGATGGAAAGCGTAGCCATCGTCGACAATATCAGGCTTACCGATGACGATAAGCTGGTCATCATCGATCAGGTGAAACTGCCTAATATCATGGAGCACAAGACCATCAGTGATCTTGAGGATGCCTATCAGGCGATCAAGAAACTGGAGATCAGAGGAGCGCCGGCCATCGGTATCTTTGCGGGCTACGCCATGTATGTGCTGTCCTTAAAGGATGAGGACAAGGACTTCGAGACCTTCTATCAGAATTTTAAACACAATAAGGAATACCTCAATTCCTCAAGACCGACAGCCGTAAACCTGTCATGGGCTTTAAACAGAATGGATAAGTTGGTACTTGATAATGAAGATAAAGATGTTAAAGAAATTATCGACTTACTGAAGAAGGAAGCCATCGCCATTCATAACGAAGACATCGAGATGTGCTGCCGGATCTGTGAGTACGGGCTGTCCTTACTCAAGGACGGTGACGGTGTGCTGACACATTGCAACGCCGGGCCTCTGGCGACATCCTATGGCACGGCACAGGGACCTTTCCTTCTAGCCAAGGCCAGAGGCATGAACATCAGAGTCTTTGCGGATGAAACGAGGCCTCTGCTTCAGGGTGCCAGACTTACTTCCTTTGAACTGGAGAAAGCCGGAGTCGATGTGACGCTTATCTGCGACAACATGGCTTCCATCGTCATGAAGAACGGCTGGATACAGGCCTGTTTCGTGGGCTGTGATAGGATAGCAGCCAACGGCGATTTTGCGAACAAGATCGGAACATCAGGTGTGGCCATCCTGGCCAATCATTACGGCATACCTGTTTATACTTTGGGGCCAAGCTCCACCATCGACATGAACTGTCCTGACGGCGATCACATAAAGATCGAACTCAGAGATCCGGAAGAGATCAAGAACATGTGGTATGAGAAGCCGATGGCTTTAAAGGAAACGAAGTGTTACAATCCGGCCTTCGACGTGACCGATCATGAACTGCTTACGGGAATAGTCACGGAGAAAGGCATCATCTATCCGCCTTTCGATGTGAATCTCAAAAAAGTATTTGAAGAATAACAAGTATTTAGTATATTAGTTAATGTGAAATACATCGGTTTGGATCTAGGAAGCGTAACCTGTGGGGTATCGAGATCAGATACCGGTTTTATTGCGGGTCCGGTCAGGACCATAAGATTCAGACCGGATGATTATGATGAAGCCATTGATAAGATACTGGAACTGCTGAAAGAAGAGAAACCGGATATCGTGGTCATGGGCTATCCTTTACTGGAAAATGATGATGAAGGACCTAGGGCCAGACTGTCCAGAGAAGTAGGAGAAGTCATCGAAGAGGAATCTGGGATCAGGGTAGTGCTTCAGGATGAAAGATCCACCACCAAGGATTCCGAAGAATTCCTGATCGCTTCCGGCGTATCAAGAAAGAAAAGAAAAAAGGTAATAGACCAGCAGGCAGCCGTGAGGATACTGCAGTATTACCTGGATAAAGAGAATAAGAAATAATACCTGTCATTAAGACGGGTATTCTTTTATGAGAACATAGATCAGGCGTTTCATCAAACCGGTCAGTAACTGCTGCTTTGCGTTGAAACTATGAAGCAGTCAGCTCCCCGTGTTTTCTTAGTTTCTTAATCAGTAATAAAATACCTAACAATGCATTAAAAGCTAAAAAATACAAGATAAGCATCATAACCGGATTCAGGAACGTTAATCCGTTTTGTATAAATCCTGAGGCTATATCTTCAAATACAGGAACGCCTTCCAAATATCTGTACATCATAAAATCCCAGTTAAAAATGAAATCCAACGGTATTACGAAACATGATATCAGCAGATGAAAAAGATAACCTTTTAGGACCGTTTTATAGCTGATATCGACATAAGCAGTTATGATCAGCAGCAGGCCGATAAATACCATTAAAAAATGCCATATCATGGAATAAAAAGCTCCGAATGTGAAGAAGGGATAGAATTTAAGGGCATTCAGGAAAAGCATATTCGCAATTCCGCCGATAATACATCCTGTCGCTATCCAGGCATCAGAGTATTCTCTGACCCTTCCTCTAAAGAAACCTGACAGTATTCCTGCCGGCATGATCATTGAGCAGGCATCAAACGGTAATAGTCCCGTATTAAAAGAACCGGTATATCTGATATCGTGAATCGATTCCCAGGTAGTTTTAGTAATATAGAATATGATTAAAAATATACTCAGTATTCTTATTATTTTCAGAATTCTTTCTTTCGAACTCTTTTTAAAAACAGACAATAGTATGGCTAATAAAACCACAGAAATGATCAGATAAATATATTGAGCTATACTGCCAAAATCCTGACCTGTATAACCGGCAATATCAGATTTATAATCAAAAAAACCGTAATCTCCTGTAAACATATTAACTTCTGTTTTTGTTGAACTGGACGCCGTTTTTGGAGCACCATTCAGAAAACCTCTACCTGTAAATTATATCATCAGAAGGCAGGATCCTTGAATATCACGAAAAACACAGAAATCACAGCCTCACAAACGATCCGGAAGATAACTAAATACGATATCTGTGCGACCTGAATATCAGGATAGGGTAAAATATAGGTGAAAGGATGATTTTCAATGAAAGATCATGATATCGGGCAGGCCATAGCCAAAGAGAAAGAAAGGCAGAAATATAATATAGAACTCATCGCATCCGAGAACTTCTGTTCTGAAGACGTAAGAGAAGCTGTAGGAAGCATACTGACCAACAAGTATGCGGAAGGCTATCCTGGTAAGAGATACTACGGAGGCTGTCTTTACGTTGATGAAATAGAGGAACTCGCAAGAAAGAGAGCCTGTGAGCTGTTTGGTGCCGAACATGCGAACGTGCAGCCGCACTGCGGTTCTGCCGCCAACATGGCCGTTTACCGTACGGTGCTGGAGCCGGGTGACAGGATACTGGGCATGTCTCTGGATGCGGGAGGGCATCTTACTCACGGCTATAAGCTTTCTTTTTCCGGTACCGATTATGAAGCCTTTTCCTATGGCGTAAACAAAGAGACCGAATGTATCGATTACGATGAAGTGGAACGCATGGCCTTGGAAGTAAAGCCTAAGCTCATCATCTGCGGAGCCAGTGCCTATGCCCGTTTCATCGATTACAGGAGATTCAGAGAGATCACGGATAAGACAGGAGCCCTGCTTATGGTAGATATGGCCCATGTAGCCGGACTTATCGCGGCAGGAGTTCATCCTAGTCCTGTCCCGTATGCGGATTTTGTGACATCGACCACTCATAAGACCTTAAGAGGTCCAAGGGGCGGATTCGTATTATGCAGGAAAGAATATGCAAAGAGCCTCGATAAAGCCGTATTCCCGGGCATGCAGGGCGGACCGCTGTGTCATGTGATAGCCGGCAAAGCCGTATGTTTCCATGAAGCCATGCAGCCGGAATTCGTCGAATATCAGAAACAGGTAGTAGCCAATGCGAAGGTCCTGGCCGAAACACTGGAAGAAGAAGGTTTCCGTATCGTCAGCGGCGGTACCGACAATCACATGGTCCTGCTTGACGTCAAGGCAAATCTCGGACTGACCGGAAAGGAACTTGAGACTCTTCTTGACAGAGTAAATATCACCGTTAATAAGAACTCGATCCCGTTCGATCAGGAGAAACCGGCCTATGCTTCCGGTATCCGTATCGGCACTCCGGCCATGACTACCAGAGGATTCAGGGAAGAAGAGTTCCGTAAGGTTGCGAAATGGATCTCCAGAGTAGCCCACGATCCAAATAACGAAGACGTGATCGAAGAAGTTGCGAAGGAAGTAAGAGAACTGGCAGAGAAGTTCTGATCGATCTGAACCGATCAGATATGATGAATAAAAAACGGTCATTACACATGACCGTTTTATGTTGGGCTAATATCTTTAAGCCATTAAGATCTAGAAACTCTTGATATCAAGCGTCTTGCCTTCGGCAGTGACGATTTCCGAACTTCCGTCTGCATAGTCGATCAGGAATTCATTCTGCATCTCAGTATTCATCGTCAGCACAACGTTTTCCCATTCGGCGACAGTATTGCCTTCACTGTCAAAGACCACACAGTTGGCCTTGTCATAGCTGTTGGTCGGATACAGACAGATCAGGTACAGTTCGCCGTTGAGGTCGTACAAATACATGTGGCCGACCTTATCGTTGAGCTTGCTTTTTTCAAGCAAGGACAGATGCTTACCGTTTGCCGTCACTTCATTGAAGAGTGTGCACTTGCCGTTGCAGGCGCTGTCTTCCTTTTCTTCACCGCTGAGCTTCAGCGTCAGACCGTCTTTGATCTTGTATGTAAGCAGCTGACCGTCATAGGCAAAATCATAGGTGACAAAGCCCTCCGGCAGCACATATTCCTTTTCCTTGATGACTATGGTCACCGGCTCCTGTGGATCCGGTTCAGGCTCAGGTTCAGGTTCCGGTACCTGCTTGCTGCCGCAGGCACACAGGCATAATACCATAAGCAATACTAACAGTTTTTTCATTATCGTTCCTCCGTGTATTTCATATTTATTATAATTCTGAAAATGTATGGGCGCATGTAAATATGCCCTTCTCTTTGATCAAATCTTTTTATACAGACTAATCTTTTTATACAGACTGATGATGAAGGAGAAGCTTACTTCCAGTTCATCTGTTTTTGAGAGCTTCGCAAAGTCTTCAGCCGACGTCTTGTGATAATAAGGAGTCATCTTAAAGAGATCCGTGAGTTCTTCGTTACTGAGCCGGGACTTTGAATTTATTTTAAATTCCCTGATCAGTTTCATGCCTTCAACAGGCACTTCTTCTATCTCATTAAGATAAGGACTTTCATAGACGGCTTCCTTGAGTTCATAAAGATGTCTCTCATCAGGTCTTACCAGAATGAAGTATCCGTCATTCTTCAATAGACGGCTTATTTCCTTTGATACCGGTGCAAAGATAGTTATTATCAGATCAGTGCTTTTATCGGCCAGAGGTACGTCAAAAATGGTCTTGAGGACGTATTGAGTGCTCTTGTCGTTCCGGGATGCCAGTCTCAACGCTTCCTTGCTGAGGTCGATACCGATCTTGTCTTTGACGTTGAAACTTTTCGTATAGTAGCCTTCACCGCAGCCCAGATCTATCAGGCTTTCAGGATGAAGTTCATCGATGATCTCATTAAGCCTGTCTCTTAAAAAGAGATAGCAGCCTTTCTCAAGGAAAGCTTTCCTGGCCCTGATCATCTCCTTTTCGTCACCTGTCTTTACGGAACTTTTGAGATTCAGGTTAAGGTATCCTTCTTTGGCGATATCGAAAGAATGCCCATTGACGCAATGGTATCTGTTTATATCCTTGATCAGTATTTCCTTACACACCGGGCACAGCAGGTCCATGACTACATCATAACATTCCCGGATAGTATAATAATGAGTAATTATGGAGTATACGCATGTAAGACATCCTTTCGGACCTTTGTATGATAAGGAAAGCGAAATACTGATACTGGGTTCGCTCCCTTCGGTCGCATCCAGACAGCAGAACTTTTACTATGGCCATCCTTCAAACCGCTTCTGGAAGGTGATAGCTTCATTATTTGATGAAGAGATCCCAAAGACGATAGATGAAAAGAAAGCGCTGCTGAAAAGACATCACATCGCTCTTTATGATGTGATCGAAGAATGTGATATCAAAGGTTCCAGCGACAGCAGCATTAAAAACGTGATACCGACCGATCTTGAACGGATAATCAGAAACTCAAAAGTTAAAATGATATTCTGCAACGGAAAGCTTTCCTGTGATCTGTATAAGAAATACCATGAAAAGAAAACGGCAATAAAAGCATGTGCTCTGCCTTCAACATCACCTGCCAATGCGGCTTATGACATGGGTAAACTTATGAAATACTGGAAAGCGATACCCGGTCATATACAGCATAAAGAAGAAAAATAAACAAGACTATGCATTCAACGGTCATTGATCTGAGCTCAAAAAACACCCGCGACCTTTACGGAATAAAGAATGAAAATGCTTTTCCAATAAAGAAGCATCTTTTGATCAGGAGCGGAAGGCTTGCCTTCTTAACTGATAACGATATGAATATTTTACATGATGAATACGGGCTTAAAAAGATAATAGATCTGCGCAATCATGCGGAGACCGTTGAAGAAACGGATCCGCGGATAGAAGGCGTTGAATACATAAATCTCCCGCTGCAGAAAGAGGAAAACCACGCTCTGGCAAAAGACGAAGAATCCTTAAGAAGGATGCAGGAATACTTTAAGGAGTTAAGAAAGAGACTTGAAGGTGATGCAAAGGAAGTCATAAAACATATGGCCGGTTTTTACCGTGATATGGCACAGAGTCCTTATACCGCTTCACAGTTTGGCAGATTCATAAAAGAAGTATGTGATACAGACGGTGCGGTCCTCTGGCATTGTTCATTAGGCAAGGACAGAGCGGGTCTGGCGACCGTCATCATTCTGGAACTGCTGGATGTGGAAAGACAGGATATCTATGATGATTATCTCTATACCAACCGTTGTCTCTATGGTGATAAAGGACCCAAAGATCCTCTCGACTACATGGACAGAGCCGTAAAGGAATATCTTGATGCTTTCTATGATGAAGTAGAAAAGAGATACGGCAGTTTTGATGCGTATCTCTTAAAAATGGATATAGATCACGATTTAAGGGAGAGATTCAAGATCAGATATCTGAAAGGATACAGATGATCTTTCCCTGAACGGCTTACTGTGTTTTTACTTTTGTGTCGATGGAATCCCTGAATACATAATAGCGCTGGTAGAAGAATTCCAGAACGAAGTTGAAGGCCATGTTGATGGCGGTAACGATGTATTCATTTACGCCCTTGGCAGTCAGGAAGTGTTCGAACCAGGTCGATGCCGGTACGAAGAACACATAGAACATGGCTACCTTGAACATGGCGACCGGAACGTTAGCTGCCGACTGGAAGGTGTATTTTCTGTTAAGGGTGAAGTTCCATAGCACCGAAA
>JAFRKI010000001.1 GCA_017431825.1 Erysipelotrichaceae bacterium
ACTTTCAAAATAAGATTTCCATGCGTTCCCAGCCTCAAAAAATGAAGTGTTATTATGAACTCCGACCATTAGACGTTCCTCAAATTCCTTATAAACAATCTTCTTTAATTCTGCCATAATTCTTTTCCCTCCTATATATCTCATATCAAGATAATTCATTGGGTAATATTCATTGAGCTTTGCATTTTTTTGTTTTGCTTGAGAAGGTGTGATTCCGTGGTATTCCTTGAATGCTCTTGAAAAAGCAGAATGTGAATGAAAACCATACTTAAACGCTATATCAATAACAGAATCGTTACCTTTCTTTAAATCAAGTCCTGCTTGCGTTAGCCTTCGTTTTCTTACATATTCAGCAATCGTAACATTTGAAATAAAAACAAATATTCTTTGAAACAAAGCTACCGGAGCAACTACAATTCTTCCAATCTCCTCATAATCAATTTCATCGCCGCTAACAACTAACTCCTCAAGGTATTTAATAACCTTACCAAATGTTTTACTATAATTCATTTTTCCTCCTTTCATTTATATGTTAAATCTTTTATTGCCCCGTTTCTTTACATTTAACATACAAATTCTGCACAACATTTAATAATCATCTTACATAAAGGTAAAAACTTACTAAACTATCTGATAAGCAGTGAATCCGGACTAATCGGAAAACTCTTTACGAATCCCGATGTTGGTTAAATAAATTGACCCTTTGTCGCTTTTATCAAAGACAAATTTAATCTGAGGCTTCGGGCATAATGGTGGGTACTTAGCCCGAACCTATTAACAGTTTTATATTGAAAAACCACTTGGGTTCCTTTAATGTATTAGCGACCAAGCAAAAACAAAAAGGAGCATCCGCAAGTGGTTTCAACTAATACAATATGTAAAGAAACCCTCAATGTCAAGAACGCTGTTATTGAGGACTGTATTAATCCTTCTTTATCTTCGTTCAAGCAGGCAAACCGTCTCCGTTTGTGTCGTTGCAGGTTGGGATAAAGATGTTTTAGGCTAGTAAAGGGTTGGGACAAAAATGAATAATACACAATCCGTCATAGTCGATGAAGGTTGGGATAAAGATCGAGTTTGATATTCATGATTATAAAACCACTAATACTTTACCATATCATTCCATTTTCTTTCCCTCTGATTGATTTTTAGTCTGTTAAGCCGTTTCTTCTTCAAAGAAGGCTCTCTTATGACCATCCCTGACAGCATAGATTACAATCCAGGTGAACAAGCGCGGGTCAACTTCCTCCTCGTCATCAGGCTGTTCAAGACACACCCATACCTTACCGGGTTTCGGCATCTTCTTGGAAAAGTGAGGAACATACTTCTGATGTTCCTCAGGAACGTCCTGAGAATCCCAACCATGCAGGCGGTTATCAAAGAGAAGAATTTCCTTTTGACATGATGAACATACTGCCTTTACCACATTTATTCCGTAATAATATGGGAACTTTGGGAAGAAAACTTCTTTTTTCCAAAAGAAGAATCTTCTTATATACCAGTGATCATTTCCATCTTCTCCCCTCATGCCATAGAGAGTGTGCCACCCGGTATCCGGCGCCTGTTTTTCCACTTCCTCAATTTCCTTTTTCTCCTCGGCGTTAAGAGTGTTTTTTGCCAGGGAAAAATCTTCACAACCGCAAGTGCATTTGATTCCGAAGGAGATCTCCTCTTTTTTCCTTTTGATGTTGTGAGCATATTGCTTCAAATAATCCGGTACTTCCGTCATTTTTATTCCTCACTCAATCCTTTTGATTACATATAGCTTTTATCATCTTCTGACGATTGCTAAACACTGATTTCCTCATTCAATAATGATCTTTTATTTTTCCCTTTTTAGGAGCGCGATCGATTCCACGTGTGTCGTAAAACGTTGAGGACATACTGAAACGGAAGAATACAAATGTTTTGTTTTGTCAATCGCATAAGAACAATTCCCTAATCTTCTTCCGTTTAGACTTATCTATTTGAAGAGAATCGTCATATTTCAAACAATCAAAGAAATAATTGCCATCGATTAGTTCGCATTTCTTTCCACAGATTTCTTCAAGTGTATTAAATTTTTCTTTGGATAAATGGTCTTTTGATATCGTATTTGCCTGATACCCATCTTGAATGTTGCCAATATACTGCCTCTTATCATATTCAATTATAAGTCTCATCTCCTATAGCTTATGGCAGGTTATGTTATCAATGATGCAGAAACCATCCCCAAAAGTAACTATGGCATCCCCATCCCTTCTTCCAAAAGTACTATCACCAATTGGGTAGAATTTGAATTTGAAATTCCTTCTGACTTTATTGGAAGCCAGTCCGTACAGATCACCGTCTTTCATCCAGACTTTCTTCAGCTTAAAGTCCTTACAGTTAGTTTCATATTTACCGCAGTATGATTCCCATCTGCTCTTATCGGGATTCTTTATCGCTTTTAAAAAGATCGGACTTATATCATAGCAGTGATATTTGTAGTCAAATGTATAGCCAAGTTTTTCTGCCAGATGGACGGATTTCATGTTTGCGGCATCCCAGGTTGGCTTCCAGCCTCTTTCCAGACAGTCTAAAATCAACCTGGCTCCTGCCGCGCTGGCTAAACCCTTCCGTCTGTGTTTTCTGTCGACATCGATCTCAATGTCAATTCCTTCTGGAAAACGGAAGGCAGTTGAGGCACCGCCCACTACTTTCCCGTCTGTAATAACAGCGTAACCGAGCCCCAGTTCGAGGAAATGCTTCTTGCTTCTGAACCAGTCAGTCAGCTCCTCAAGATCTTCATCTGTAACTTTCTTACATAAATCATACACTTTGGAGTCGATCTTTTTCAGTTCGTACTGTTCAGGAAGAGCGTCGATCATCGCCTGAAGTCTTTCCCTGTCAAAAACGGCATCGTGTTTAATTGCGTAACGGGTGTATCTTTTTGCCTCAGGATAACACTCCTTAATCAGCTTTTCCCATTTTCCATTCTGCGGGAATAAGCCATACCAGCCTTTACGTTTTCTTGTGATCAAGGCCTTGTTTGGCTCTCCCACGCAATAGCACCAGGTTCCCAGAAATCCTACTGCTGATTTTGGAGATTCAGGATCATCAGCGTATATCTCCACCTTCAGATTCATTACTTTGTGCCAATCTGGATAAGGCCAGTCATTGAAGAGTTTTTCAACCTTACTGAAATCATTTATTCTGTAAATCATATTTTAATCTCCTAGAAGTACAAATGAACCTATACGGCAATTAGCCTCACCAATTACCGATTTATCATTTCACTTTTTGTTCTATTCTCTTGAGAAGTGCGACACATTCCACGTGCGTGGTAAACGGGAACATGTCCACCGGATGTATCTCACTGAAATCATAATCATCCTTCAGCAGGACCAGATCCCTGGCCAGCGTAGCCGGATTGCAGGATATGTAGACTACCCTGTTTATTCCGCTCTTTATCAGAGAATTTATCAGTTTTTCGCTTAAGCCTTTTCTCGGCGGATCGACGATGACCACATCCTTATCGATGAGGTACTTGCTGAGATCAGCTCTGGCATCGTCAAGATAGAACTTCGCGTTGTCTATGCTGTTCATCCTGGCATTTTCTATCGCATTATCCACGGCTTCTTTCACTATCTCAACACCGGTCACTTCTCTGCAGTAACCTGCCATAAACAGGGATATCGTACCAATGCCCGAATAAAGGTCCAGCAGCCTTGTGTCCTTATCAGGCTTCGCCAGATCCCTGGCAAGCTTGTACAGCTTTATCATCTGCTGATAATTGACCTGATAGAAGGACTTGAAAGCTATCCTGAACCTCAATCCTTCAAACTCATCGATTATATAGTTTCTTCCGTAAAGGACCTTTTCTTCTTCTCCCAGTATCACATTGTCTTCACGGTCATTCTTATTGAGTATGACGGACTTTATGCAGTCATGGGTATCGGTTATCGTTTCAACGAGTTTATCGATATCAGGTACCTTAAAATCCCTTACGATGAGGCCCAGCATCACTTCACCTGTCCCCTGGGCATGCTTGATGAGAATGTGTCTGAAGTATGAGTCTGTCCTTAGCTGTCTGATGATTTTCTTTACGTCGTTGAAGATATTATTCGCAAGCTCCGTCTCCGTGTAACAGGTATCGAATTCCACGATATCGTTGGAAAACTTGCGGTAAAAACCGAACTTATGATCCCTTACCGGGACCTGCACCTTATTACGGTAATGATAAGGATCATCACACTTAATGATGTCGTTGACGTGCACGTCAAGGCCCATATTGCGGAAGGTGGCTTCCAGCACTCTTTTCTTTAGTACCAGCTGATGATCATAAGCGATGTAACGGTAATCACAACCTCCGCATTTATAGGCTATCGGACAGTCGGGCTTTATCCTGTATGGAGAACTTAATGTCAGCTCATCGATGATGCCGTAGGCACAGTTCTTCTTTTCGGCGATGATCTTCACCAGTCCCTTTTCTCCCGGTATCATCTCTTTGACAAAAACGACAAGTCCGTCTTTCCTGCAGACGCCCTGTCCGTCGACTGTTATATCTATGCACTCAAGTTCTAGGATGTCGTTCTTCATATAAAGAAAACCTCATATGACATGAGGCTTATTCTTCAACTTCTTCTCCTTCGATCGAGGCATCACCGACACCGGTCTCGATATCGGTCTCACCTCGCAGTTCCTTGGCCAGATCCTCATTGAGCGGCTCGGATACGCACTGGATGGTATAAGCCGGCATCTTGGAGTTCTTGGTCAGGATATAGTAGATCATGTTCTCGTTTTCAGCATTGATGAAGTTATAGACGTTGATGGACAGGTCATACATCTTCATCGTATCGGTAGCGGTAAAGTAGGTCCCTACCGGCAGCGTGCTGTTTACGGTATTATAGACGTTTACCACCAGATCCTTGATCTGTTCGCTGCTTAGGGAATCGGAAGTATCGACGTTGACACGGTACTGGGCACTCTTCATTTCCACGGTGCACTTCTCAACGCCGGCCAGGCCGCTTACCGAAGATTCGATGGTGCTGGTCTGGGCACTGGTAATGCTAGGATTGAGGTCGTTGTCGAAACGGGAACCGATGACCGGCTTACCGGTCTGCAGATATGCGCTTAAAAGGATCCATCCGAAGACCAGACAAGGTATCGCTATGATCACCAGTCCGATGATCAGGACGATGGCTCCTTTAGAAAGTTTCTTCTTATCTTTGTTTTTCTTGTTTGCAGTCTTTTCCATACTCACTTATTTTATCTTTTTGCCAGTTCATTAGTCAATAAAACAGCTGTTATTTCCGGATCGGCCTGTCCCTTTGTCTTCTTCATGACCTGTCCGGTCAGATGGTTGAGAGCTCTGTCTTTTCCCTTTTTGTAATCTTCAACTGACTGGCTGTTTTCGGAAAGCACTTCATTTATGACCGCCAGGAGCATATCGCTGTCCTTTATCGGTCTGAATCCCTTCCTGTTTATCACAATCTCAGGACTTTCGGAGCTGCTGAACATCTCGCTGAGGACTTCCTTGGCCTGTTTTGAGCTCAGCTCTTTCCTTGAGAGGATATCAGCAAGTTCAGCCAGATCTTCAGGTTTCACCGAGCATTCCTCTATCCGGATATCCGCTTTGGCCAGAAGACCTCCCAGCTCGCTCAGGAGCAGATTGCATAGTATCTTAGGATCGGTGCTTTCCCTTGCGGCTTTATCGTAATAATCGGAAAGATCTTTATCTGCCAGGATACTGCGGGCAGCCTGATCGGTGAGCCTATACTCTTTCGTATATCTCCTGTATCTGACATCAGGAAGTTCCGGTAAGCTTTTCCTTACATCTTCCATCATGTCATCGCTTATTCTTATCGGAAAGATGTTCGGCTCTCTGAAATAGCGGTAATCGGCAATCTCTTCCTTCTTGCGCATGCTGATGGTCGTTCTTGTCTTCTCATCAAAACGCCTGGTTTCCTTAAGGATCTCCTCTCCCCTGTCCAGCAGTTCCTTCTGTCTTACTATCTCATGGTCGATAGCCGTTCTGGTATTGGCAAGACTGTTCAGATTCTTGACTTCGACCTTGTTGCCAAGATCCGGGGAAACCGCTTCCTTAAGGGATATGTTGACATCACAGCGCAGCTCGCCTTCTTCCATTCGGGCTTTTGAGATCCCCAGATATTCGAAGATCTGTTTCAGTTTTTCAAGATAAAGGACTGCTTCCTCACTGCTACATATAACCGGCTCCGATACGATCTCCAGCAAAGGCAGTCCGCAGCGGTTGTAGTCGATAAGCGTTTCCCTGCTGTTGTGGATCTGCTTGGCCGTATCCTCTTCCAGATGGATACTTTCGATGCCTATCGTCTTCTCTTTTCCGTTTATGCATATCTTCAGATGACCGTTCCTGCCCAGAGGATGAAAATACTGGGTTATCTGATAACCTTTTGGAAGGTCAGTATAGTAATAGTTCTTGCGGTCAAAACGCAAAACAGTATCGATGTCCATATCAAGGGCCAGGCATAGAGACAGAGCCTTTCTGACCGCTTCCCTGTTGAGACACGGCAAGGTTCCCGGCAAAGCCAGATCCGTTTCGCTTACACAGGTATTGGGGTCTGCTCCAAAGTAATACGGTGCATCTGAAAACATCTTGGTTCTTGTATTTATCTCCAGGTGGACTTCCAGACCTATTACGACGTCGTATTCCATCAGAAGTCCTCCTTCGTCTGACCTTCAAGTCCGGTATATTCCTCGACTGCTTTAGCGATGTCAAACATTATGTCTTCCATAAACGGATTGGCGGTGATACTGAAACCTAAAGGCAGTCCATGCGAAAAGCCCATCGGCAATGAAAGTGACGGCAGACCCGCAAAGTTGGCGATGATCAGGTGGGAATGACTGATGAGATTATCATCAAGTTCATCGGTGCTGCTTTCTTTCATCAAAGGTGCGATCCCCGGAACAGTCGGTGCTATAAGAGCATCAGCATCCCTGAGCCTGTTCATCACTTCTTCGACGACCAGCCTTCTGATCTTCTGAGCCTTGCGGTAATAATGCCCCTGGTTTTCCTTGTATAAGGCATAGGAGCCGATGACGAAACGCTGCTTTATGGAAGAACTGAAACCTCTGGAGCGGGAATTGATCATCACCTCTTCAAAGTCCTTACCCTGTGCTCTTTCACCGAACGGAATGCCTGTCAGATTGGCGTGATTGGCCGTGGCTTCTCCGTTGGCGATCAGGTAATATACCGGAAGAACAGCCTTCATCAGTGTTTCATCAAAAGAAACTTCTTCAATGACAGCGCCTTTCATTCTTAAGACAGTGACCGTATCATTAAAAGCCCTGAGTACGTCATGATCTTCTATTTCATCCAGCACATTCTTAAATATCAGCAATTTCCTGCCGCTGATGTCGCTGTTTATGATCCTTGAATATGAAGGAACCTCTTCAAAAGAAGAAGTCATGTCTTTATCGTCTCTTCCGGACAGTACTTCCAGCATGTACGCTGCATCCCTGACGTTGGTCGTGAAGCAGCCCACATGATCCAGCGAACTGGCATAAGGGATGATGCCGTATCTTGATATCTTTCCGTAACTCGGCTTGACGCCGACGACACCGCAGTAAGAAGCGGGTTTCCTGATGGAATCACCGGTATCGGTACCGATGGCCACCGGCACCAGACCTGAAGCTACCGCAACAGCCGAACCGCCGCTGCTGCCTCCCGATATCCTTTCAAGATCATACGGGTTGTGACACGGTCCCGTAAGAGCCGTCATATTGGTACCGCCCATGGCCAGCTCATCCATGCTGGTCTTGGCAACAGGCACGAATCCCTTTGCTTTCAGTCTGCCGATGATAGTCGCATCATAGACCGGAATGTAATTATCAAGTATCCGGCAGGATGCCGTAGTTAAAATGCTCCTGGTGCAGACGTTGTCCTTAAGGGCGATCGGAATTCCTTCTTCATGAGGCTCGATGGCCGTGACGATGCAGTTAAGCTTGTCGTTGGCCTTCTTTAGCTTTTCATATGCTTCAAAGGGAGAAGCGGCATTACCGATACGCATTATTTCAGCACCCTCGGTACGGAGACACAGTTTTCCGTTATCTTGCCGGCATTGGCCAGTACTTCATCTTTGCTTAAGGGCCTTTCCGGAACATCTTCTCTGAGGTATTCCGTTTCATTATCAAAAGGATAGACCAGCGCCCTTAATCCTTCGGTATCTATCTCCTCAAAAACTCTCAGCATCTTGCCGAGTTTTTCAAACTCCGCAGCGATATCCTCGGCTTCTTTGTCACTGAGATCCAGGAGGATATCATGTGCCAGTTTCTTTATCTCTTCTTTTTCCATCTTAAAGCATATTTCTGAACTCTTCTTCGCTCAGGGCCTTAACGCCCAGTTCGTTGGCTTTGGTCAGTTTGGAACCGGCGGCTTCGCCATAGATGACGTAATCCGTATTCTTTGAAACGCTGCCGGCCACATTGGCGCCCATGTTTTCCAGAAGTTCCGTAGCTTCCTTGCGTGAATAGATGCTCAAGGTACCTGTCAGAACCACGGTCTTGCCCGCAAACGGATTATCAGACGATACTGAATTGTCGATATATTCCATATTAAGACCCAGGAGCTTAAGCTCATTTATGATCCTCTGGTTGTTTTCATCCTTGAAGAAATCGACGATGCCCTGAGCCGTTATCGGACCGATGTCCTTGATGGCAGAAAGATCTTCAAGGGAAGCGTTCATGAGTCCGTCCATGGTCCTGAAACTGGAAGCCAGGATCCTGGCAGCCTTCTCTCCGACCTGTCTGATACCTAAACCGAACAGCAGTCTTTCCAGAGAATTCTTCTTGGAGTTTTCGATCGCTTCCACTAAGTTCTCATAGGACTTGAGGCCGAACTTGTCGATGTTCAGGATGATGTCTTTCTTATTGAAAAGCGTATAGATGTCTTCAAAACTTCTTAAGATGCCTTCGTTGAAGAAAGCCTGCACCTTCTTTTCGCCCAGTCCGTCGATATTCATGGCATCCCTTGATGCAAAATGAGCGATACCGAATACCAGCCTGGCCTCACAGTCCGTATTGATGCAGAAATGGGCGGCTTCGTCTTCATATCTTACAAGTTTACCTCCGCATACCGGACAGAATTTCGGGAATTCAAAAGGTACCTGTGAACCGTCACGGTTTTCCCTGATGGCCCTTACTACTTCCGGAATGATGTCTCCGGCCTTGCGGACGATGATCGTATCGCCGATACGGATGTCCTTTTCCTTGATATAGTCTTCGTTATGCAAAGTCGCATAGGAAATGGTCGTGCCTGCGACTTTGACAGGTTCAAAACGGGCATTAGGAGTACACTTGCCGGTCCTGCCCACCGTTATGAACATGTCTTCGACTTTCGTTCTGGCTTCTTCAGCCGGAAACTTGTAGGCAATGGCCCACTTCGGGATACGGCTGGTAAAGCCCAATGTCTCCTGCTGCCTATAGTCATTCACCTTGATGACCATGCCGTCTATCTCATATGGCAGATCATGCCTTATCCCGGCAGTTTCCTCTATCCTTTTCCAGACGTCTTCGATGTTGTCATAAAGACGTATCGTATCGTTGACCTTGAAGCCCAGCTTTCTCGCATACATCAGAGAGTCATAGTGATTTGAAGCATTGGGGTCTTCAGGCACATGGTACCAGAAACCGTCCAGACCTCTGGATGCGGCGATGCGGCTGTCCAGCTGTCTGATCGATCCGGCAGCGGCATTACGCGGATTGGCGAATTCCTCTTCACCGTCGGCTCTTCTTTGACTGTTAACCCTTTCAAAGGCCTTCTTAGGCATGTATACTTCGCCTCTGATATCGTATCTTTGCGTATAGTCTATCTTTAAAGGAATGGACTTGATGGTCCTGACGTTCGATGTGACGTCTTCACCTTCAACACCATCGCCTCTGGTGACAGCCTGACGGAAAAGACCGTCTTCATAGATCAGAGACATGGCCAGACCGTCTATCTTGTATTCGACGCAGTATTCGACTTTCGGGAATACTTCTTCGATCTTCCTAGCCCAGTCCTTAAGCTCTTCATAACTGAAGACGTTGCCCAGTGACAGCATCGGTCTGTCATGCACGACCTTATTGAACGATTCAAGCACTTCATAACCGACCTTTTTCGTTGGCGAAGAAGGATCGTCAAGTTCAGGATACTTCGCTTCCAGATCCTGCAGTTCCCTGAACAGCTGGTCATACTCGCTGTCCGGTATGGTCGGTTTATCCAGAACGTGGTATTCGTAATTATAGCGTGTTAAAAGCTCTCTTAATTCCTTCAGTCTTTCTTTACTCATATCTAAATTATACTACTGAAAAAGGCCCTGAGGCCTTTTAGTCATATAAGCAAAACTACCCGTTGGTGTAATTGTCGAAATAGCCTTTTATCAGGATGACCGGCGTTCCCTTGTCTCCCGAACCGCTGGTAAGATCGCAGAGGGAACCGATAAGATCGGTCAGCTGACGGGGCGTCGTTCCCTCGGTTGCCATCGTTCCCTTAAGGTTGGCATCCTTGTTGCGGATGGAATTGGAGATGGCTTCCTTGAGTTCCTCACCGCTGAGATCCCTGTAGTCATTGTCAGCAAGATACTTGAGCTTGAGCTCGTTAGGCGTGCCGATAAGACCCTTGGTATAAAACGGCGAGACTACCGGATCGGCCAGTTCCCAGATCTTGCCCTGAGGGTCCTTGAAGGCACCGTCGCCGTAGATCATGACTTCGACCCTGGCACCTGTCTTATCAAGGATGGTCTTCTGAATGTCATAGACCAGCTTCTCTCCCTCTTCCGGAAAGAGCTTGACGGTTTCTTCGCTGGCCTTATTGGATCCCAGAAGACCGTAGCGGCTGTTGTATCCCGATCCGTTTACCGGAGCCGTCATTATCTCATCAAGGCTGTAAACGGTTTTTGCGCCCTCATCCAGCAGTATCCTCTTGGTACGCTTGCGGGTATGGATATCACAGTTAAGGACCGTGTCGGTATAGTTTAATATGGCCTTAGGCGAATTAGCGAAAACGATCTCGCATTCACAGTCCTCGTCTTCGATGAGCTTTTCATAGTAGGCCACATAGTCGATGCCCGTGAATTCATGCTTATTCTCGCCGAAAAGCTCACGGTACTGTTTCAGTGTCAGGACATCCCGGTAAGGATTGATCCCCGCTTCATCGACTTTCTCGATGCTGATGAGCTGATTGCCTACTTCATCGCTCGGATATGAAAGCATCAGCACGATCTTTCTGGCACCTCTGGCTATGCCCTTTAAAAGGACCGCGAACCTGTTTCGGGAGGTTATCGGGAAGATGAGGCCGATGGTGCTGTCGCCGAACTTGTCTTTGATATCTTCGGCTATGTCATCGACACTGCAGTAATTCCCCTGCACTCTTCCGACTACCGATTCGGTAATGGCAATTATGTCTTTGTCTTCAAGCTTCATGCCTAAAGAATCCACGGCATCCATCACGCATTCCGGTACGATGCGTGAAAGATCATCGCCCTGACGAAATATCGGGCATCTGATCCCCATTGATATCGTTCCTACTTTTCTTTCCATATGCTTATTCGATACCGATCAGATAATAATAGACCGGCACATTTCCTTCTATAAGTTCCGTTTCGGCATTGGTGTTGTTTTCGATGTATTCTACCAGTGCCTCACTGTCTTCTTCCTTTGCGTCCTGACCGGTGATGATGGTGACCAGTCCTGTATCTTCATCGATGATCTTTACCAGGGCTTCACAGACGACCTGCAGCAGATCTTCTCCGGAAGCGATGATGGACTTCTTGGCCATGGCCATGTAGTCGCCTTCCTTGACTTCCGCACCTTCAAAACTGGAGTCCTTGACGGCATAGGTGACATCGATCTCCGTAACGTTGGCAGCCGCTTCATTGAAGGTCTTCAGATTCTCTTCAAAGCCGGCATTCTCATCATAGAGAGCCAGAGCGGAAACGCAGCCCTGGATAGACGTACAGTTGACGACTTCGACCTTCTTGTGTTCGCTCATTTCCGAAGCCTGCTTGGCTGCCAGCATGATATTGCCGTTGTTAGGGAACAGCATGATCT
This sequence comes from Erysipelotrichaceae bacterium, assembly GCA_017431825.1. Lineage (GTDB taxonomy): Bacteria > Bacillota_I > Bacilli_A > Erysipelotrichales > Erysipelotrichaceae > Colivicinus. The sequence continues at coordinate 12,031 of JAFRKI010000001.1, forward strand.
TCTCGCAGTAGTCGAGCTTTTCGATCCGGTTGAGGAAGTCTTCGGTGGACGGATTCATCGTCTGACCGCCGGATATGACTTCATCGACGCCCAGCTCTTCCAGGAGCTTGGTGACCCCTTCACCGGATGCGACCGCTACGATACCGATATCCTTCTTTTCCCTGGCCGGAGCCGGCATGTCTTCAGCCTTTAAGAGCTCGGAATGCTGCTCCTGCATGTTTTCTATCTTCAGCTTGACGAATTCGCCGTATCTCTGGCCCAGATTGAGGACATCTCCCGGATGAAGCGTATGGACATGGACCTTGATCAGGTCTTCATCCTTGACCACTACCAGGGATTCGCCCATCTCCGCCAGCTTGTTTTTAAGACGGTCATCATCGAAGTTCTTTACGTATTTATCTCCCAGTCTCATGATGAATTCCGTACAGTAGCCGAATTCCTCGTTCTCGAATACGGACTGGGCACTGTGACTGAGTTCCACCGTTACCGGGCTGGCCGTTACCGGCTTACCTTCAAGATAGAGGACGAAACCGTCGATGATCTTGCATAAGCCAGCGCCGCCGCTGTCCACTACTCCGGCTTCCTTTAAGACCGGCAGCAGTTCCGGCGTATTCTTAAGCGATTCGGCCATGTAGCCGCTGAGATTGCGGAAGTACTCTTCGACCGTTATCTTCGGATTCTCTTTGAAATCATGATGGGCATACCATGAAGATTCTCTTATTACCGTCAGGATGGTGCCTTCGATCGGTTTCATGATAGCCTTGTATGCGACTCTGGTGCCGTTCTCAAAGGCCTCGGCTATTTCCTTAGCCGTTATCTCTTCCTTGCCTTCAACGCTTTGCGCAAAGCCTCTGAAGATCTGGGAAGTTATTACGCCGGAATTGCCTCTGGCACCCATTAAAGTACCGCGTGATAAAGCCTTGGCCACATCGCCAATACTGTTGCTCAGACAGCTGTTGGCTTCCTTGGCACCGTTGGAGAAGGTCATTGACATATTGGTGCCGGTATCGCCGTCAGGTACCGGAAAAACGTTCAGGGCATTGATGTCGTTCTGAAAGTTCTCCAGATTGGCGGCACCGGAAGAGACCATTGCCTTAAAATCTTTGCCGTTCAGTGTTTTCATAGCTATACTTCCTTGATCCCTTCAACGTGTATGTTGATCTCCTTAACATCCATATTCAGGGTCTTTTCGACTGTGTACTTGACTCTCTTCTGGGCTTCGAGCACCACTTCGGATATCTTGACGCCTAAAGATATGACCACATGGATATCGATCTTAAGGTCATCCTTCTTACGGGAAATGACTACGCCTTTGGAATAGTTTTCCTTCTTAAGCAGGTCGTTGTATTTGTCCTTGACGAAAGACTTGGAAACGACTCCGACGATGCCGTAGCACTCGCATACCGTGCTGCCCGCAAGGGAGGCGATGGCTTCATCGGAGATCTTGATCTCACCGAAACTGTTCTTAGTATTAATAGGCATAATGACCTCCTGAATTAACGCCATAATTATATCATTTACGGCTATCATTGACCAAATAAGAGCTACCTTACGGAAGCTCTTATATGATGCTTATTCTGAAATGTACTAGGCTCTGCCGTACAGATGCGAGAGATCTCTTAAGCGTTTCTGGATAGCCTTGGTGAAGACGCCCTTTCTGGCCCTCCACATCCAGTTGCCGCCAAGGATGCCCGGTTCATTCATTCTGGCAGAATCATCAAGTCCCAGCAGGTCCTGGGCCGCAATGATGACGGTATCGGGGACGCTGGACCACAGGAGTCTTATCATCTCCCAGTTGAAGTCATCACCTTCATGGTAATTGATGTATTCCTTAACGAACTCCAGTTCCTCCTTTGACAGCGACTTCATCCAGCCCATGATCGTCGGATTGTCATGAGTACCGATGTAGTAGACCTGATTCCTCTTAAGATTGTAAGGTCTGTTTTCATTGGTGATGTTGGCTCTGTCGCCGAAGGCGAACTCCATGACGGCCATGCCCGGATAAGCGCTGTATCTTAACAGTTCCCTTACTTCATCGTCCGCATAGCCGAGATCTTCGACGATGATGTTGTTGTTGGTATTCTCACGGATGGCCTTCACCAGGCTCTTGCCCGGTCCCTTGGACCAGTAGCCGTTACGGGCCGTCTTTTCGCCGTTTTTTACGGAATAGTATTTGGATAAGCCTCGGAAGTGATCGATCCTGACGTAGTCATAGATTGCACATAAATGATTGACCCTGTCTATCCACCACTTGTAGCCGGTCTTTTTATGGACAGGCCAGTTGTATAAAGGATTGCCCCACAGCTGACCGTCACCGGTAAAACCGTCCGGCGGAACTCCGGCTACCCTTTTAGGTACCAGGTTGGAATCGACTTTGAAAAGCTCCGGATTGCACCAGACATCGCTGGAATCAAGGGCCACATAGATCGGACAGTCGCCGATGATCTTTATGCCTTTTGAATTCGCATATTCCTTCAGGGCAAACCACTGTCTGAAGAAGAGATACTGCACGACTTTCCAGAAGTCGATGTCATCCTTATGTTCCTTCTTTACCCGATCGATGGCTTCCTTTTCCCTGATGCGGTATTTCTTTTCCCAGTCGAGGATGCCCGCATCATCATGAAGACCTTTGACGGTCATGAACAGTGCGTAATCATCGATCCATTCGTTTTCTTTCAGGAATTTATGATAATCATTGAGATCGTTGCGTTCAAGGAAGTTCCTTACGGCCTTTCTCAGGATAGCGAATCTCTTGTGATAGAGAGCTTCATAGTTGACATGTTCGTCATCGCTTTCCCAGTCGACGTGCTTATAGTCCCTGTTCTCAAGCAGGCCTTCCTTCTTAAGTTCGTCGAAGTCGATGAAGTAAGGATTGCCCGCAAAGGTCGAAAAGGACTGGTATGGCGAATCGCCGTAGCTGGTCTGTGACAGCGGCAGTATCTGCCAGTAAGTCTGATGAGCGCCGCTTAAGAAGTCCACAAAACTGCGAGCCTCAGCACCCATGGTCCCGATACCGGTATCGCCCGGAAGTGAGCTGATATGCATCAAAACGCCTGATTTTCTTTCCATAATACTTATCCTTTAAAGCACTTATAATTTCATTTTATTACTTGGATAAACTTAGTCAATCATAACCTTATGACACAGAAAACACTATTGTATAATAGGCATGAGGTAAACGATATGAGTGACAGCAAAGTGGAAATGACGCCTACCCTGGAGAGCTGGCGTTCCCCGAAAGAGAATATCTATGACCGTTTCGCAGATGAACTGGGAAAGTGGAGCATGGACGGCAACGAGCCTTTTGACGGCAGCCAGGATGTCCGCTTCTATCTGGAACTGGAAGAGAAAAGACTGAAGGAACATAATATCGAAATGTCCTATAGTCTTGAAGGAACGGGTGCCCCGCCCATGCAGACGGGAAGAGTTCTGGGCGGAGTCCTGACCCCATATAACAGCAACGTCCACTACCGTTCGGCAGTTGAAAGCCTTTCCTTTACCCGGGACGGCGAAACGCTCTATAAGCATCAGAAAGATGTCGTTTTCTATGAGACCATTCTTGATGCGAAGAACGAAGATGATCTGGATAAGCACCCTTATGCCTGTCCTAACTGCGGCTCTGCCACGACCATCGGTGAACTGCTGAGAAACGCCTGTCCTTACTGCAATACGCAGTTCCTGATGAGCGATCTTTATCCGAAAGTAATGAGCTACTATGCGATCGAAACAGTTCCGGCTCCCGAGAAGATCAAAGAAAAATCCCGGAAGTATCCGCTTATCGGTGCTGTCATCGGTGCTGTTGCCGGTCTCTACAGTTCCATCGTCAGCGATTATCTTACGCTGGGCATTCCCGGTATCCTGCTGACGCTGTTCTATATGCTGCTGTGCGGCGGTATCTTCGCCTTCGTTATGTATATGCTTTACAGCATCAGCCTGTTGGGAAAGGCCTTTAAGCTTGCAGGCAAGTCCTTGCCGATGCTGCCGGCTTTGGGTTCCAATAAGAAACTCAACGATAAGCTTACGGTCTATGACCCTTCTTTCAGTGTCGAATACTTCTCTTCAAAGGCCATTTCCCTTTTCAGAGGCATCGTCTTTTCAAAGGATCCTAAAGAACTGTCTTTCTATGAAGGCAGACAGATCGGTGATGATTTCAGCGATCTTATCCATTGTGCCTACAAAGGCGGTGTCGGCTTCAGTGCCATACAGGAAAAGGAAGGCATGATACATGTTGCGCTTGATCTTTATCTGACCGACTATTATGACCGTGGGAACAGAGTAAAGGCAGCCGAGGAAAAGATAAGGATGGTCATGCGCCATAAGAAAGATTTCAGAGTCAGCGATTCCTTCTCCATTACGGCCGTAGAGTGTAAAGGCTGCGGCGGCAGTTTCAAGGCCACCTATCAGAAACACTGCCCGTACTGCGGCAGGGAATACGATGTCGCCATAGATGACTGGGAAGTTGTTTCCATTCAAAAATAGAAGACACGATGTGTCTTTTTTTATCCGGCTATCTTTATCCGGTTAAGGGCCCGGCGCAGTGATACCTCAGCCCTTTTCAGATCGATGTTTTCATCTTTCTCTTCAAGCCTTCGTATCTGTCTTTCCTTTGAGGCCTGCGCCCTTTGGACGTCTATCTCTTCCTTTGCTTCGATGGTGCTGACCAGTATCCTGGCTTTATTGTCGTCAAAATAGAACAGTCCCTCCGATATGGCATAGAGCTGTCTTCTGCCGTTTTCTTCGGTCTCCAGTTTGCCGATATCCAGCGCAAAAACCACCGGCATGTGATTGGGCAGTATGCCTCTTTCACCGTCAACGCTGGTGATGTTGATTATCGGTGTTTTCAGTCTTTTATAGAGACCTCTGGGAGTGATTATCTCAACGTCAATCATTTTCCATCTTCTTGGCTTTTTCAGCCGCTTCTTCTATCGTACCTACCGACATGAAAGCCAGTTCAGGCAGACTGTCGTATTTGCCTTCCAGCAGTTCCTTGAAGCTCCTGACCGTTTCCGCTACCGGAACGTACTTGCCTTCTAGACCGGAAAACTGGGTGGCTACGGCGAAAGGCTGAGACAGGAAGTTACGGGCTCTGCGGGCACGGTTTACGATGATCTTCTCTTCTTCACCGAGTTCATCCATGCCCAGTATCGCAATGATATCCTGCAGTTCCTTGTATTTCTGTAAGAGTTCCTGAACGCCTCTGGCGACCTTGTAATGCTCCTCACCTACTACCAGAGGGTCCAGCATGCGGCTGGTGGATTCCAGCGGGTCGACCGCCGGATAGATGCCTAAAGCGGCGATGCTCCTGTCCAGTACGGTCTTGGCATCAAGATGCGAGAACGTGGTAGCCGGAGCCGGGTCGGTAAGATCATCAGCCGGCACATAGATGGCCTGGACAGAGGTGATGGAACCGTCGCTGGTGGATGTGATCCTTTCCTGCAGCTGTCCCATTTCCGTAGCTAAAGTAGGCTGATAACCGACGGCACTAGGCATCCTTCCCAGAAGCGCCGATACCTCGGAACCGGCCTGGGTGAACCTGAAGATATTATCGATAAACAGGAGCACGTCCTGCTTTTCAACGTCACGGAAATATTCGGCCATGGTCAGGCCTGAAAGTCCTACTCTCATCCTGGCACCTGGCGGCTCATTCATCTGACCGTAGACCAGCACGGTCTTGTCCAGTACTCCGGAATCCTTCATTTCGAAATACATATCGTTGCCTTCACGGGTACGTTCACCGACGCCGGCTACGACCGAACGTCCGCCATGCTCCATGGCGATATTATGGATCAGTTCCTGCATCAGGACGGTCTTGCCTACTCCGGCACCGCCGAAAAGGCCGATCTTACCGCCTCTGGCATAAGGACAAAGAAGATCTATTACCTTGATACCGGTCTCCAGTATCTCGGCACTGGTCTGCTGCTGGGCAAAGGACGGGGCATTACGGTGGATCGGATTCCTTTTGATACTTTTATCGATTGCACCTAAACCGTCGATCGGTTCGCCCAGTACGTTGAACATCCTGCCCAGTATCTCTTCTCCGACCGGAACACTGATCGGAGCACCGGTATCGATGGCTTTCATATTACGGACCAGACCGTCGGTGGATCCCATGGAAATGGTCCTTACCACGTCATCGCCGATATGCTGGGCAACTTCGACCGTCAGAAAAGTACCGTCTTCCCTTTCGATCCTGATGGCATTATACAGTTTTGGAAGTTCATTCTCGTTGAATCTGATATCGACGACCGGGCCGATTATCTGTACGACTTTTCCGATATTTTCCATAGTTCCTCCTACAGTGCATCAGCACCGGCTACGATCTCGGTAATTTCCGAGGTTATGGCTGCCTGTCTGGCCTGATTGTAAGCCAGCAGCAGTTTATCATTAAGATCATTGGCATTATTGGTGGCATTCTCCATCGCATATCTCCTTGAACCGTGTTCGGAAGTCTTTGACTCCATGAACAGACGGTAGATATCGTTCTCGATCATGATCGGGATCAGCGAATTGAGGATGGCCTCGGGGCTCGGTTCAAAGAGGATCTCCTTGTATGGCCGGTCTTCTTCTTCCCTTCTTACGAGTTCGCAAGGCAGTACCTTCTTTATCAGCGGCTTGAACGATACGTTATTGACAAACCTGGTATAGATAACGTTGATCGAACTGATCTCTTTGTCTTCAAACATCCTGATGGCTATGTCCGCATAGTCCTTGATGTCCCGGTAATCGCTCTTATCGGCACTGCAGGGATCATTGATGATGTTATAGCCGCTGCGTTTGAGTATCGGATAGAGCTTGGTACCGATGAGTATTATGCAGTCATCCTTGTCTATCTCATCGAAGATGAGCTTGTTGACATTGAGGTTGTAACCACCGCAAAGACCCATATCGGAAGTAAAGACGAAATAGAGTTTTCTTTCCGTTTCATTCTCTTCCAGATACGGGCTTTTAAGCACATTGTCACCGCTGAGAAGCTGCTCTACCGTGTTTTCGATCGCCTCCGCATAGGTTATGGTCTTCTCCATGACGGAGCGGTTCTTCTGAAGCTTGACCGTTGAGATAAGCTCCATGGCACCGGTTATCTTCTTGGTGGTGTTAATGGACTTGATACGTGATTTGATCGCTGCTTTGTTGCCTGCCATTAATGGTTACCATGTACCTCCAGGTATTCGTTAAGCACTTCATCCATCGTCTTTCTGATGGTATCGTTAAGTTCATCGGAAATGATGCCCTTTTCTTCAAGTTCTTCAACGATCTCTTTATGAGAACCGTGGAAGGATTTCAGCATATATTCTTCGAATTCCCTTACTTTATTGACTTCGATGTCCTTAAGGTACCCGTACTTGGCTACATAAAGACTCAATGTCTGTTCAGCCATGGACATCGGCGAATACTGGGCCTGCTTGAGCAGTTCGGTCAGTCTGGCACCTTTGTCGATGGTGGCCTTCGTAGAGGCATCGAGGTCGGAACCGAACTGCGCAAAAGACAGCAGTTCATGGTACTGTGCCAGGTCGAGCTTCAGGGAGCTTGAAACCGATTTGATGGCCTTGGTCTGAGCTGCCGATCCGACACGGCTTACGGACAGACCCGAATCGACGGCCGGTCTGACACCGGAGTTGAACAGTTCGGTCTGTAAGAAGATCTGACCGTCGGTTATCGATATTACGTTGGTCGGTATGTAAGCAGAGATGTCTCCGGCCTGCGTTTCGATTATCGGCAAGGCGGTAAGCGATCCTCCGCCCAGTTCATCCGAGAGCTTGGCTGCCCTTTCCAGGAGCCTGCTGTGCAGATAAAAGACATCGCCCGGATAAGCTTCTCTTCCCGGAGGTCTTCTTAACAGCAGGGACATGGTACGGTATGCCACCGCGTGCTTGCTGAGATCATCATAGACGATGAGGACGTGTTTGCCCTGCTCCATCCATTCTTCACCGATGGCGCAGCCCGCATACGGAGCGATGTACTGCAACGGTGAAAGCTCGGATGCATTGGCACAGACTACCGTCGTATATTCCAGGGCATCGCACTGCCTGAGCTTTTCCACTATCTGGGCGACTGTTGAAGCCTTCTGACCGATGGCGACATAGATGCAGTTTACGCCCTTGCCTTTCTGGTTGATGATGGTATCGACAGCTATCGCTGTCTTTCCTGTTTGTCTGTCACCGATGATCAGTTCTCTCTGGCCTCTGCCGATCGGTATCATGGAATCGATTATCTTGAGTCCGGTCATCAGCGGTTCACAGACGGATTTTCTGGTCATGACGCCGGGGGCAACTCTTTCGACCGGTCTGTATCTGGATGCCTTTATAGGCGCACCGCCGTCTATCGGCTGGCCCAGCGCATTTACGACTCTTCCCAGCATGCAGTCGCCTACCGGTACTTCGACGATCCTGCCGGTCCTTTTGACTTCGTCGTTTTCCTTAATGTTGGTATCGTCGCCCAAAAGAACGGCACCGATATTGTCTTCTTCAAGGTTGAGGACCATGCCGTATACGCCTCCCGGGAATTCCAGCAGTTCGGAAGACATCGCATTGTCCAGACCCTGAACGATCGCGATACCGTCACCTACCTTTACGATGGTGCCTATATCTTCAGCTTCCAGCTTTTCATCATAGTTTTCTATCTGTTTTCTGATCAAAGCGCTTATTTCGCCGGCTTTTAGTTCCATAGACTGCCATCCTTTCTTAACAGGTTATCTTCCAGATTTCTGATCTTGTTTTTCATGGAGTTATCGATGATGCGGTCAGCGAAGCTGATCTTAAACCCCGATATCAGAGATCTGTTTATCTTTTCTCTTAACTCGACCCGCTTTCCGTTCCTGCTCAGGGAATCTTCCAGTTCCTTTATCAGTTCTTCCTTTAACGGACGGGCCGTTTCGATAATTCCTTCATCAATATCGAGCTGCCGGTTACATTGATGACGGAACTCTTCGAATATCTCCTTATAGTTGACCATCCGGTTCTTATCTATCAGCACATACAGGAAATTGAGAACGTATCTGTCCAGTTTATCCTTGAATATGCTCCTGCACAGATCCTTCTTTTCCTCTTTTGATACCCTGGGGGACGCAAAAAAGGCTTTCACATCAGCCAGATCGAAACTGTCGGCCACAAGTTCGATCTGATCTCTGTAAAGTTCCACCTTGTCCTTATCGATCGCCAGAAACAGCAGGCTTTCCGCATATCTGGTAGCCAGAAGACTCATCGCTTATCCTCTACCTCTTTGATGTATTCCTTTATAGCCTTTTCATCATCCTTGGAATCGGCCTTTTCTTCCAGTAGTCTGCTGACGGCTGCCATGGCGACGGTGACCATCTCATCATGGATCTCCTGTCTGGCTTCCTCACGCTTAAGCTCGATCTTGACGTCCGCATCGTGAAGCTTGTTGGCGGCTTCCTTCTTGGCTGAGTTGATGATCTCTTCCTTTAGATTATCCGCTTCCTTACGGGCCTGTTCGACTATTTCGCCGGACCTGTTACGGGCTTCACTGAGACTGGCCTTGGCTTCATCCAGGTCTCCTTTGGCTTCTTCCTGCAGTTTTCTGGCATTCTCCAGATCACTGTTCATCCTGTCCTGTCTGGCCTTAAGGATATTACGGGCCGGTACCCACAGCAGTTTCTTGCACAACAAAAACAGCACTATCGTAGCGCACAGCTGGACCGCCATGGTCAAAACATTAGGAAAAAGCACACCCTCGATATCAAAAGACATGTTCTACCTCTTTTAGAAAACCAGGATCAGCAGTATGGCGATCAGGGTACCGTAAATGGCGACCGTCTCCGAAATGGCGGCACCGACGATGGCCATCGATCTGATCTTGTCGCTGGCTTCCGGGTTCTTGCCGATGGACTCGACGGCCTGTCTGGCAACGCTGCCTTCAGCGAAAGTGGTACCGAAGCCTACCCATACGGCTAATGCAGCAGCTATGGCGATAATTCCTCTTTCCATGATATTCCTCCTTTATTCCTGCGGTAATTCCTTACCGATGAAGATTATTGTTAAAGACGTAAAAATGAACGTCTGTAGCAATCCGCTTATTAGATCAAAATACATATGCAATATCGGAGCAACGACTACTCCGAAGATATTAAAAGTCCCTATCAGTGGTATGTAGCTGGAAAAGAACGACATTGCCGTATACAGCAGGGACATGATTATTCCTCCGGAAAGGATGTTCGCAAAAAGACGCAGCGACAGCGAAATGACCGGTGAGATCTTCGAGATCAGGTTCATAGGCAGAAACAGGAACACCGGTTCAAATAATCCGTGGACATAATTCTTTATGCCGTTGTATCTGGCGCTGTTGTATTCGACAAGGATGACGGTTATGATGGCCAATGTCAGCGTTACCGAATAATTGCTGGTCGGAACGGCCTGGATACCGAAGAGTCCGGATATGCTGGACAGGAAGATATAGCCCCATAAGCTTCCGATATAAGGTCCAAGGTTCTCGAATATCTCGTCATTGACATCGGTCCTTACCGTCTTATCGACCGTTTCCACGGCCATAAGCGCCAGCAGCACCAGTCCTTTGGGTTCATCAAAAGGATCGAACTTCTTCAGGGCCCTGTTTATTATCACCAAAAATACAGCTAAGACAACTGTGATGAGCAATATTGAAAAGACATGTGCCTGGACTTTTACTACCATTTAACCCTTTTCTAAAACCGCTTTTACGATAATGCTCGCCTTGATCGTCAGCAATCCGATAAGTACGCCTATCCAGTTCAGATATGCGGGAAACAGGACACTGATAAACAAGGGAATGATCAGGACAAAGGTCGACAGGAATATGCCCAGATATGTCGATATGCTGACTTTATCGAGATTCTGATAGCGGCGTTCGATCAGCTTGTAGTTGATCAGCGCAAAGACGAATCCCGTGACTATGCCGGCCGATATCCGGTGATCGATGAATAAAAAGACAAAGCCAAGCGCTACAACAACAAAAAAATCTAGAACAAGGTCCCTTCTATTCATCAAGTGATATTATACAACAAGTTATACGGCCTTGTTTACTTTATGACAAGGACCTCATCCAGTCCCTTGCGCGGACGCAGCTGCGCTTCCTTGTCTTTTACGCCGATGGCGATGACCGGCATTATTATCTCATCTTCAGGGATGCCGAAGTACTTTCTGAGCTTATCCACATCTCTCAGACCCATGATGAGCGTATCATAGCCCAGTTCACTGGCTTTCAGCATCAGATAGGAGTTCTGTAAGCCCAGATCATAGGCTCCCCAGCTGTCTTTGAGCTCATCGGCATATTCGCCGGCTCCTTTGCATCCTGAGAGTCCTTTTTTGAAGGCAGCAATGATGTAGGCGGCATTTTTCGTGGAATTCTGATTAAAATCCGGTAAGGCATCATATACTTCCTTCTTGGCTTCTTCGCTTATCGCAACATAGTACCTGCCGCTTTCGGTATTCTTCCAGCTGGCAGCTAAAAGCGTTGCTTCAATAATGGTCCTGATGTCTTCTTCCCTGACTTCAGCTTCCTTATAAGACCTTATTGAGCGTCTTTTCATCAACAGTTCATTCAATTCCATTTTCATTACCTCCTGTTATCTACAATTATAGGACTAAATGGTCTTTATATACTTAAACAGCGCTAAAAAATGATAAAATGTATTTGTTTTAAAGGAGAAACGAAATGAGCAAGAAATATGTCTATATGTTTGCGGAAGGCAACGCAAGCATGCGTGAACTTCTTGGCGGTAAAGGTGCCAACCTGGCCGAAATGTCCAGTTTAGGCTTACCGGTACCTTACGGCTTTACCATCTCTACCGAAGCATGTACGGCTTACTACGATGACGGCGAAAAGATCAATGCCGACATCAAGGAAGAGATCAGGGAAGCTTTAGCCAAACTGGAGGAACAGGCCGGCAAAAAGCTCGGTGATGCTGAGAATCCGCTGCTGGTATCCGTAAGATCGGGTGCCCGTGCCAGTATGCCTGGCATGATGGATACCATCCTTAACCTGGGTATCAATGATGAAGTAGTGGAAACGATCGCCAAGAGGACCGGCAACGAAAGATTTGCCTACGATTCCTACCGTCGTTTCATTCAGATGTTCTCTGATGTCGTAATGGAATTATCCAAGAAGAGATTTGAAGAGATCATCGATGAAGTCAAGGAAGCCAAAGGCGTCAAGCTCGATACCGAACTCGATGCCGAAGATATGAAGGAACTTGTAAGACGTTTCAAGGCCTTCTATAAGGAAAACCTTAACGAGGACTTCCCGCAGGATACCAACATCCAGCTGGAAAGAGCCATCGAGGCCGTATTCAGATCCTGGAACAATCCTCGTGCCATCTTCTACAGAAAGGAAAATGATATTCCTTCTTCCTGGGGTACTGCCGTCAACGTTCAGATGATGGTCTTCGGTAACATGGGCGATACCTGTGGTACCGGTGTTGCCTTCACCAGAAATCCGGCTACCGGTGAAAACAAGCTCTTCGGCGAATTCCTGATGAATGCTCAGGGCGAAGACGTCGTTGCCGGTGTCAGAACTCCTCAGACCATCGATCAGCTCAAGGTAGTCATGCCTGGAGCCTACGATGATTTCGTAAAGATCTGCGATACCCTTGAACATCATTACCATGACATGCAGGATATGGAATTCACCATCGAGAACGAAAAGCTGTTCATGCTGCAGACCAGAAACGGCAAGCGTACCGCTGCCGCTGCCCTTAAGATCGCCTGCGATATGGTCGATGAAGGACTGGTCACAATCGATCAAGCTCTGCTGATGGTTGAACCTAAACAGCTGGATTCCCTGCTGCATCCGCAGTTCAATGCCGAAGCACTGGCCAAGGCCAAACTGCTTACCAAGGGTCTGGCTGCTTCTCCTGGTGCTGCCTGCGGTCAGGTGGTATTCTCAGCTGAAGATGCCAAGAAGGAACATGAAAACGGCAAGAAGGTCGTACTGGTAAGATTGGAGACTTCTCCTGAAGACATCGAAGGTATGGCTGTTTCCGAGGGCGTACTTACCGTCAGAGGCGGTATGACCTCACATGCTGCCGTCGTTGCCAGAGGCATGGGTGAATGCTGTGTATCCGGCTGCGGCGATATCAAGATCGATTATGACAACAAGACCTTTACGGTCAATGATAAGACTTTCCATGAATTCGACTGGATCTCCCTGGACGGTAACACCGGTAACGTATACGGTGAAGCCATTCCGACCGAACCGGCTACCATTTCCGGTTACTTCAAGAGATTCATGGACTGGGCCGATGAAAGAAGAGTCCTGAAAGTAAGGACCAACGCCGATACTCCTAAGGATGCCAAGCAGGCTCTCGAGTTCGGTGCCGAAGGTATCGGTCTTGTCAGGACCGAACATATGTTCTTTGAAGAAAACAAGATCAAAGCCATCCGTGAGATGATCGTATCTTCAACTACCGAACAGAGAAAGGCTGCCCTCGAAAAGGTGCTGACCTTACAACAGCAGGACTTTGAAGGTATCTATGAGGCTATGCAGGGCAACCCGGTGACCATCCGTTACCTGGATCCGCCTCTGCATGAATTCGTTCCGACCGGTGAAAAAGAGATCGAAGAACTGGCTAAGGAAATGAACATGCCTGTCGAGGATCTCAAGGAGATCATTACCGGACTTCATGAGACCAACCCGATGATGGGACACAGAGGCTGCCGTCTGGCTGTAACCTATCCTGAGATAGCTGAAATGCAGACCAAGGCCGTTATCGGTGCTGCCATCAATACTCAGAAGAAACATCCTGACTGGAACGTCGTTCCGGAGATCATGATCCCGCTGGTAGGCGATGTCAAGGAACTCAAATATGTCAAGGACGTAGTCGTCAAGACTGCCGATGAGCTGATCGCAAACAGCGATGTCAAGCTGCAGTACCATATCGGTACGATGATCGAGATCCCGCGTGCGGCTCTCTTAGCCGGTGAGATCGCTACCGAAGCCGAGTTCTTCTCCTTCGGTACCAACGACCTGACGCAGATGACATTCGGCTTCTCCAGAGATGATGCCGGCAAGTTCTTAGGCTCTTACTATGATGCCAAGATCTATGAACAGGATCCGTTCCAGAAACTGGATCAGCATGGTGTAGGTATCCTTGTCAAGCTGGCTGCCGAACAGGGCAGAAAGACCAGACCTGATCTCAAGCTCGGTATCTGCGGCGAACACGGCGGCGATCCTGCTTCGATCGAATTCTGCCATAAGACGGGACTCAACTACGTTTCCTGCTCTCCATATAGAGTACCGATCGCCAGACTGGCTGCTGCTCAGGCTGCGATCAAGAACAAATAATCAAACAGTTCATATAAACAAAAAAACGGACACTTATTCAGGTGTCCGTTTTTTAGTGTTTTTGATATGTGATCACTGTTCCAGAGCTTTTGCCTGTTCTTTCTTATACTCGGCCATTACATCTGACCTGGTCGCAAAGAACGCCATCAGCAGGCAGATGATACCCGGTACCCAGCCCAGTAAGGCGATGATCGTCTTCTGAGTGCTTAAGGACTGAGCGACGCCCAGATCGGCATTATATCCGGACATGGCCAAGGCAATACCCATGATCCAGACGGCAACGGCTTCTGCCAGCTTGGTGATGAGATTGTCGCAGGTCGAAACCATGGAATCGATACGTCTCTTGAACTTGAATTCGACGATATCGGCAATGTTGTTCCGGTTGGTATTGAACATGATGAAGGCTATCGTTGAACCGAAGCCCGTAGCGGCTGCCAGTATGCATACGCAGACCAGCGATTTAGGGAAGATGATGAACGGTATCCTTCCTATCACCTGGCTGAGACCCGCAATGATCATCATATTCTTATGCCCAACTTTCCTGTCGATGCTGCCAATAAAGATGGCTGTCAGTATCGATACGACAAGATAGAAGGCCAGGATCGGGGTCGCCATCGTGGAATCGCCCAGGATGTAGGCGGCATAGTCGTTGACTTCAGCCATGACGATGGCCGTATTGATGCCGTAACAAAGGATGAACAGCATGTTGAAGATCCAGGTCTTTATCGAGAACAGCATCCTGAAGGTATCCATGAAGCCGATCTTGTCTTCGTTGTCTTCCTGCTGGTGCACTCTTTCCTTTGATGTAAGATAATGAGTAACACAGCCGAAAACGCAGATAGCTGCCATGACACAGGCCGTAAGCAGCAGGGCTCTGGCGTCTTCCGATGTATAGATATCGGACTTAAGTCCGCCGAAGACCTTCTTGACCAGGATCGGCACGGCTACGGCACCGATACCGCTGCCTAAGCATCCGCCTAAAGAACGGAAGGAATTGATGCTCCGGCGGTCTTCATCGATATTGGTTGCCAGGGCTCCCATCGAATTGTACGGGATGGCCAGGAAAGTATAAAAGGCTTCGAATACCAGATAGATCAGTATGCAGAGGATTATCGTCATATTCTGGCTCAGTCCGAAATCCGCAAACATCAGCACGATGGTAATGGCCCACGGTATCGCAAAATACAGTGCCAGCGGCCTGATCTTTTCGCCTGATTTGAACTTGTGATTGACGCTCCAGAAACCGATCAGCGGATCGTTTACCGCATCCCAAATGGTTCCTATCGTAAGGATCGTCGAAGCCCAGAATACCGGAATCCTCAGTATCATCTTCAGGAAAGTCAGATAATACAGATTCTTGAAGTTGAATACGATATTGCTGGAAGTAGAAAAAGCCATGAAGCCCAGCTTCTCAGGCAGTTTTACTCTTTCCTGGACAGTTTCTTTAGTTGTCATATATCTACCTACTTTCTTGTTTCCTGTTCCTTAATAAGCGCTTTATAGTAATCGACAGCCATCGGCAAGGTACCGGCCTTGATGTTTTCATTGAGACCATGCATGGCCTTGAGCTGTTCCGGTTCATACATGACCGGAGAGAACCTGATACAGTTGTCGCAGATCGGTCCGTAGAACCTGGCATCGGTTCCTCCCGTTACCACATAAGGCATGATGCCGATGCCCGGGAAGACGTTCTTTATGGTCCTGACGCACATCTGGTACTGTTCACCGTTAAGATCGAGTTCCCTGGACGGATCGTTGGCTTTCAGCACTTCGGTTTCAATGTTGTATTTCTTTGCGATACTGCTTATAAGCTCATTGCTTTCATCTTTCTTCTGATGCGGGATATAGCGCAGATTGGCCGTTACCCAGGCTTCCTGAGGCAGCACGTTATAACCGTCGGAGCCCTTCTGCATCGTAAAGGCAACGGTCGTTTTCAGCATGGCTGCCGCTTCAGCGGAGATCGAAGGGATGATCCTGCTGATGACCGGCTTTAGGAGGTCCTCATTGGCCATGACCAGCTTAAGAGCGAAGCTCTGACAGTAAGGAGCCAGGGACTTGAACATCTGATCGACTGCCGGAAGGAATGCGACTTTGAACGGATCGTGTTTTTCGATCTCGTTTTCAAAGGCTGCCAGTCTGGCGATCGGTGTTCCCTTTGCAGGAGTGCTCGAATGTCCGCCTTCGCTTCTGGCGATGAACTTCAGATCGCCGTAGCCCTTTTCAAAGATGCCGATAGCCGCAAATTCTCCTTTGACGCCGGTGACCGGATCCTTGACGATACTGCCGCCTTCATCACAAAGCATATACAGCTTTACGCCCTTATCCTTGAGATACTGGACTATCTTCGGTGCACCGTCACCGCCTATTTCCTCGGTACAGGAGCTGCCGAAATAGACGTCGCATTTAGGCTTGTATCCTTCCTTAAGAAGCTCTTCACCGGCCTGCAGGAAAGCCATTAACGAACACTTGGTATCGGAAGTTCCCCTGCCCCAGACATAACCGTCTTCGATGTCACCGGAGAAAGGCTCATGGCTCCATTTGCCTGATGCTTCAACGACATCCATGTGGCTTATCAGCATGAGCGGTGCCAGCTTCCTGTTCTTTCCTTTCCATTTGATCAGCAGGTTTCCGTCGATATCGATAACTTCCAGTTCCTTGAACAGTGTCGGGAACTGTCGGGCCAGGACCTTGTGGAAGCCTTTGAACTTTTTCGGGTCCGGTTTATCGGCCACGGATACCGTTTCATACTGGACCATCTTTGAGAGTTTTTTCGCATACTCCTTAACTCTTTTTTCATCTTTGGAATACTCGAAATAAGTGGTCTTTTCCCCTGCCAGCAGTGTCCTGATGACCAGTACTGCCGCAAATATCAGTATCAGTAATAAGACAAATAACAGAAATTTCATAATACTACCTTCTTTATAAATTAATACCATTATACATAAAAAAAGAGACCGCAGTATCCGCTATTCTCAATTGGCCCGATTGACAGTAAAAACAGGACATATGATAATAAAGAGGAACATCTGTACTGCAGGCACTCAGGTGTTATCTGCAGTGCAGACTGAACAGGCAGTACTTCAAAGTATGTAGCCGGGTCGTTGACGACAGCAGAAGCGTTTTACAGCACATCTGCGGGACAGCATCATGTTCCGGGGTGTGCTTTTTATTCCCTGAAAGATGATGTAACGGTTGCTCGGGGGGTCGATATGGAAGAACAGAAAACAGTAAAGAAACTATCCCGCACCAGTATCTTCGGAAACGTCATACTCTTTCTGATAAAGATTTTTACCGGCATTGCGGGTAATTCGGGAGCCATGGTATCGGATGCCGTTCATTCGCTTTCTGATGTCTTTACGACGGTCATCGCTTATATCGGCGTAAGGCTTTCGAGACGTAAAGAAGACAGTGAACATCCTTACGGTCATGAAAGACTGGAATGCGTGGCTTCCCTGATCCTGGGACTGATACTGGCCGGAACGGGCATCGGCATCGGTTACGGCGGTTTAAAAAAGCTTATCAGTCCTGAAGCCTTGGAGATACCTACCATGCTGCCTTTGATCGCAGCCATCATTTCGATCATCGTCAAGGAAGTGATGTTCCGTTATACCATGTATTACGCAAAGAAACTTGATTCTTCGGCCTTTAAAGCAGATGCCTGGCATCACCGTTCGGACGCTTTATCGTCTGTCGGTTCTTTCATCGGTATCGGTCTGGCCAGGATCGGTTTCCCCTTCATGGATCCTCTGGCGAGCATCGTCATCTGTGTCTTCATTCTTAAGGTGGCATTCGATATCTCCATGGATGCGACAGCCAAGATGCTTGATACTTCCTGTGACAGGGAAACGGAACAGGCTATCCGTGATTTCATTGAAAAACAGCCCGGAGTCGAACGTGTCGATCTCTTACAGACCAGACAGTTCGGAAACAAGATCTACGTCGATCTCGAGATAGCGGTAAACGGAAACATCTCCCTCCATGATGCCCATGCCATAGCGGAGAGCGTCCATGACGGCATCGAACAGAACTTTCCTTCAGTCAAACACGTCATGGTCCACGTCAATCCTGCGGACTGATTATCCGAAAATAATAAATAAAAACCTGCTTCATTGCAGGTTTTTTATTTACTGATCCTTTCGGTCTTTACTGACGATCTCTTCGATCCTGGAAACCTTGTCCAGCGTATCGTCGACGACGAATTCAAGATCGGGGATCTTTTTCATCTTCAGTCTCTTGGCCAGCTCACTCTTGATGAAGCCCTTGGACTTCTTCAGGGCGGCTACGCCGTAGTTGTTTCCGAAGAAGGATACGTAGACCTTGGCTTTGCTCAGGTCGTTCGTAAGTCTTACTTCCGATACGGTACAGAAACCGATCTCAGGATTATTCAGATCAAACTGGATGATGCTGGAGATCTCCTTCATCAGGATGGAATCAAGTTTCTCGACTCTGCCCATTATTCGGCCTTCACTTCCTGATCGGTATAGGCTTCGATGATGTCGCCTTCCTTGATGTCATTAAAGTTTTCGATGGTCATACCGCATTCATAGCCGGATACGACTTCCTTGGCATCATTTTCAAATCTTCTGAGCGATCCGAGCTTGCCGGTATAGATGACGATACCGTCTCTGATAAGTCTTACGCCGCAGTCTCTGATGATCTTGCCTTCGGTGACCATACAGCCGGCAATCGTACCGATCTTGGATACCTTATAGGTCTTTCTGACTTCAGCCTGACCGATGACGACTTCTTCATATACCGGTGCCAGCATGCCCTTCATGGCTGCTTCCATTTCTTCCACTGCCTTGTAGATGATGTTGTGCAGTCTGATCTCGACT
This sequence comes from Erysipelotrichaceae bacterium, assembly GCA_017431825.1. Lineage (GTDB taxonomy): Bacteria > Bacillota_I > Bacilli_A > Erysipelotrichales > Erysipelotrichaceae > Colivicinus. Next base: position 31,137 of record JAFRKI010000001.1, read on the forward strand.
TTTTCTTCCTGGGCTTTCTTACGGACATTGGCGTCAGGTCTAACGTTGAAACCGTAGATTACCGCATTGGAAACGGAGGCCAGAATGACATCGGATTCGGAAATGCTTCCGGCAGCGCTTCTGATGACGTTTACTCTTACGCCCGATACTTCGATCTTGCTTAAGGATGAGGCAACAGCTTCAGCCGTACCCTGAACATCGGATTTGACGATGACCGGTACTTCCTTGATCTCACCGGCTGCGATCTGAGCACTCAGGTCGTCTAGAGACATGGCACTGGAGGCCTTTCTTTCCTTTTCGACACGGGCTTTATTACGGGCAGCAGCGATGGCTCTTGCGTCCTTGTCTTCCGCAAAGACCTTGAAGTTATCGCCGGCTACCGGTACGTCATTAAGGCCGATGACTTCTACCGGAGTACTAGGAAGAGCTTCCTTTATCTCTTCGCCCTTGTCGTTGGTCATGCGCCTTACCTTACCGTAAGCCGTTCCGACGACGATGGAATCGCCCTGTCTCAAAGTACCGTTTTGTACCAGCAACGTTGCGACCGGGCCTCTGCCCTTATCGAGCTTGGCTTCGATGACCGTACCGGTAGCATGCTTCTTAGGATTGGCTTTAAGTTCCCTTACTTCCGAAACGACGAGTATCGTCTCCAGGACGTCCTTGACGCCGTCTCCGGTCTTGGCGGAACATTCGACATATATGGTATCGCCGCCCCACTCTTCCGGCATCAGACCCAGATCTGAAAGAGCGTTCTTGACCTTGTCGGGATTGGCACCCGGCTTATCCATCTTGTTGACGGCAATGATGATCGGAACGCCGGCCGCCTTGGAGTGGTCGATGGCTTCTCTGGTCTGCGGCATGACACCGTCATCAGCTGCTACGACTATTATCGAAACATCGGTAACGGAAGCACCTCTGGCTCTCATGGCCGTGAAGGCTTCATGTCCCGGCGTATCGAGGAAGGTGACCTTCCTGCCGTTGACATCGACCTGATAAGCACCGATATGCTGAGTGATGCCGCCGAATTCTCCGGCCGTGACATTGGTCTTTCTGATGGTATCAAGAAGCGTGGTCTTGCCGTGGTCGACATGGCCCATGATGGTGACGATCGGTGCTCTTTCCACCAGATCCTTAGGATCATCGGCTTCATCGTCCATCAGGGATTCATCTTCCTTTTCCTCTTCCTTGGTGGCTTCGATACCGTATTCCATGCATACAAGTTCGATGTTTTCATCATCCAAAGGAGAGTTGATGGTAACCATCTTTCCCAGCATGAACAGCAGCTTGATGATATCCGAAGAATTACGGCCTATCTTTCCTGCCAGTTCCGCAACGGTGATCCCGTCATTATATGTAATGGCTTCGACCTTGACTTCATTGCCTCTCTTTGCGGGAGCACTGTTATAATTGGGTTTTCTGTTCTTATTGACGTGTTTCTTGTAAGTCTGTTTAGCCATATGTACCTCCTTCAGTTTAAACTCGTAACTATCGTTTTCCTGAATCCCTCGTCACTGATACCGACGATCCTGATATTGCGCTTACCGAGAGCTTTTGATAAGGCAATACTGTCGTAATCAGAACAGGAATCGATGTGATAGTAATGACACTTTTTAAGATATCTTTCTCTGGTCTTGGCGGAAGCATCGGAAGCGATGAAGAGCAACCTTATGTCCTTCATGTTTTCCAGACACTGCTGACCCAGGTATGCTTTATGGGCTCTGTATGCCAGACCGATCAGAGATAAAGTCCTATCCATTGATGATCTCTTCTATCTCCTTATAGATATCTTCATTTACTTTTACGTCAAGAGCTCTTGAAAGCAGGTCTTTCTTTCTGACCGCCTCCAGAGCCTCGATCGATTTCTTCAGGTATGCTCCTTTACCGTTGAGCTTGCCCGTAAGGTCGACCTTCACTTCGCCTTCAGGAGTCCTTACTATCCTTAAGAGATCCTTTTTAGGCAGTGATTCACCGGTCGCCAGACATTTACGCATCGGGATCTTCTTCATCAGTTCTCCTCATCGTAGTATTCGTCATACTCATCGAAGTCGATATCGTCATCATTGATCCAGGAACCCTCTTCGAGTTCTTCTTCCTGGAGTCTGATCTCTTCGAGTTCTTCTTCGGAGTAGAACGGCTTGACGTCTTCGTTGTATTCCTTCTTTTCCAGATTTTCGGCTCTGACTCTTCTGTCTTCGTCGTCTTTCTTCTTACGTCTCTTGACCGGAGCCTTCTCATCTTCCTTCTTGGAACCGCCGGCTATCTCTTCGAACTTGGATACGTAATCGGTCCTTGGGGTAAGAGGCTTCTTTTCGACCTTGATCTCTTCGATCTCCCTATTAGGCTCAGGTCTTACAGGTTCTTCTCTGACTTCCTCTTTTTTATCGATGGCCTCAGGTTCTTCGGCCTTTTCTTCAGGCTTTTCTTCGATGCTATCCTTCGGAGCCTGTTCGATGACCGTTACTTCTTCCTGCTTTTCTTCCATCTCTTCAAAGACTTCTTCGATCATGCCGGTATCAGCAGCGGCCATGGCCTCATCGAATTCAGCCTTACGCTTGGCAGCCTGTTCCTGCAGAGCCAGGAATTCCCTGGTTTCCTTTTCCTTCTGGATACGGATCTGGTCTTCCTTGAAGAACTGAACTTCCTGTTCGACGTCGATGCCCAGTTCTCTGATCTCGCTTTCGGTCTTGATATCGATCTTGCGGTTGGTCAGTTTGACGGCCAGCTTGGCATTCTTGCCTTTCTTGCCGATGGCGATCGAAAGCTTGTCGTCATCGACGACGACTACCAGCGGACGCTGATTGCGCTTTTCGTCCTTTTCCAGCTTTTCCGGAGTGAGTTCCGGATCGATCAGCTCATTCGAATAGAAGCAGGCCTTTACTTCAGCCGGAGCCAGAGCGTTCTTTACGAGTTCGCCGATATCGTCATTCCATTCAAAGACATCGATCTTTTCGCCCTTTACTTCGCCGATGACGGCCTGTACTCTCGAGCCTCTTGGACCGATGCAGGCGCCGATCGGATCGACGTCGTCGTTTCTTGAATATACGGCCATCTTGGTACGTTCACCGGCTTCTCTGGCGATCGCCTTGATCTCGACGATGCCCTGCTGGATCTCCGGCACTTCCTTTTCAAAGAGTCTCTTAACGAACATCGCATCGGCTCTGCTCAGTACGACCTGAGAACCTTTGGAGTTCTTGGATACTTCCTTGATGATGGTCTTGATGGAGTTGCCTTCACGGTAGACTTCACCGGGAATCTGTTCCGACTTGAGGAGAATGCCGATGGTATTCTTGATGTCGACCAGTACGAACTTTTCTTCAACGGTCTTGATGATACCGGAAATGAGGTCATATTCCTTGTCCTTGTATTCATCGTAGACTCTCTGCTTCTCGTATTCCTTGATACGCTGCTTCAGCATCTGCTTGGCAACGTTGATGCTGGTACGGCCGATCTCCGCAAAATCGAATTCGTTCTCGATCGTATCGCCGACCTTGATGTCCGGATTGATCTTGACAGCTTCGGAATAAAGGATATCCAGCGTCTCATCAAAAGTATCGGAATCATCATCCACTACTTCCAGTTCATGGTAAACGTGCATCTCCTTGCCGTCAAAGTCAACTCTGACCTTGGCAGCCGGCGCATCGATGTGTTTCTGATAGGTCTTGACGACCGCTTCCTTGAGGGTCTCGATGACGAATTCCGGATCGATCTTTCTTTCGTCCTCGAAGAGTCTCATGCCCTCATTGAAATTCTTGTTGTTCTTTAAATTAATGCCACCCATTTTTCATTCTCCTTTAAAACTCAACGGCATAACGTACATTCTTTATATCTTCGTAATTCAGGCTCATTTCCTTAGCGATGTTCTTGTCTTTGACGCTAAGCGTCAGGACATCTTCATCAAAGGAGACAAGCGTTCCGTATATCTTCTCTTCTTTGGTCTTGACATAGATGTAGGAACCTTCTGCTGCTTTGAGTTCTTCCCTGTCCCTGATCGGTCTTTCGATGCCTACCGAACCGACATCCAGGATGTATTCATCCATGTCTTCATCATAGAGGTCCATGATCTTGGATACCTTCTTCGACAGACTTTCTATTTCCTTTAAGTCCATCTTCTTATCTATGAGCACCTGAAGGATCTTATCCTTTTTACTGTAAGTGACGTCATACAGTTCATAGCCCAGACTTATCAGGTCTCTCTTGAGATTTTCTTTTAATGCTGCTGTTTTCATATGTAACTCCTAAAAACAATAATATAAGCGAAGATCTCTCTTCGCTTATTTACATTAGTATATTAACTTATTTATTTCCTTATTTCAATACTTATCACTCAAAACAGGGAAACCTGATTGGAATCGTCCAGATCCTTAAGAACACCAAGATCGCTCAGTCTCTTCATCAGGGTCTGGGAGATCTGTGTCCTGTCGACGAGGTCTTCCTTTGACAGGAAAGGTCTTTCCTCTCTGGCTTCGACGATACTGACGGCAACGTTGTCGCCCAGTCCGTCAAGGATCTTGAACGGCGGAATGATCTCATGATCGTTTTCCGGATTGACTCTGAATTCCGTAGCCAGCGACTTATACAGGTCGATATTGGTCATACGGTATCCTCTTGATACCATCTCGTAACATACTTCGATGGTATTGTAGATATCGATCTCCTTCTTGGTTGCTCTGATCTGCGGATCCCTTGAATTCATCTTAGTCAGCAACTCCTGCATCCTGGCATAGATGCTGTCGGCATCCTTCATCATGGTCTCCAGCTCATAGGCATCGCATCTGAGCGTGAAGTAGGATACGTAATAATAAGCCGGATAATAGACCTTGAACCAGGCGACTCTTACAGCCATGATACAGTAAGCCACGGCATGGGCTTTCGGGAACATGTACTTGATCTTCTTGCAGGATTCTATGTACCATGCAGGAACGTTATGTTCCAGCATCTCCTTCTCCTCTTCAGGAGTAAGGCCTTTGCCTTTTCTGACCTTTTCCATCAGATTGAAGGCTTTCAGAGGTTCGAAGTTATAGGACATCAGCGTACCCATGATATCGTCACGGCAGCCGATGACATCCTTAAGCTTGATGCCCTTTCTGATCAGATCCTGGGCATTGCCTCTCCAGACATCGGTACCGTGAGACAGGCCTGATATCTGTACCAGTTCCGAGAACACCTTAGGTCTTGTCTCTTCAATGGTGCCTCGGGTATTGAGCGTACCGAATTCCGGCAGTCCGGCAGCACCGGTCTCTTCACGGTAATTAGGATTGACGATGCCGAGGGCCTTGGACGAATAGAATAAGGAAAGCGCCTTTGGGTCATTCATCGGTATCGTTCTGACATCGATGCCGGAGATATTTTCGAACAGTCTCATGGCCGTCGGGTCGACATGTCCCAGTATATCGAACTTCAGAAGATTGTCATTATAGTCATGGTATTCGAAATGGGTCGAATGCCAGGAAGCGTTTTTATCGTTGGCCGGGAACTGGATCGGAGTTACGTCTTCGATCTCCATGTCATCAGGAAGGACGACGATGCCTCCGGCATGCTGGCCGGTGGTACGTTTGACTTCCACACATCCGGCTGTCAGTCTCTCCTTCTGCGCCTTGGACATATTGGTGATGCCCTTTTCCTCACAGTAACCGGTCACATAACCGAAAGCGGTCTTATCGGCAACTGTTGAAACGGTTCCGGCTCTGAAGACGTTATCTTCACCGAAGATCTCTCTGGTGAAAAGATGTGCTCTTGGCTGATAGTCGCCGGAGAAGTTAAGGTCGATATCCGGTACCTTATCGCCGTTGAAGCCCATGAAGGTCTCGAACGGGATATTCTGGCCGTTTCCTTTCATCGTCGTTTGGCATTCCGGACAGGCTTTATCAGGTGCATCATAGCCTGACGCAACGTCCTTTATCCATTCCAGGTGATGGCACTTAGGGCACAGATAATAAGGCGGTAACGGATTGACTTCCGTTATGCCGCTCAGTGTTGCGACCAGGCTCGATCCGACGGAGCCTCTTGAACCGACGATGTAACCGTCGTCATTCGAACGTTTGACCATCAGGTGACAGGTATAGTAAATGACACCGTAACCGTTGCCGATGATGGCATCCAGCTCCTTCTGTATCCTTTCCCTGATGAACGGATCCATATTTCCACCGTAAGTCTCTTTAGCTCTGTGCCATACCAGCCTTATCAGGTATTCATCGGCGTTTATCACTTCATCAGTGTCGATGAATGGCTCTTCGTGGATGTTGCATTCCTTGGCTTTCTTTATCGCATCAAGGACTCTAGGAGGTCTTAACTCGCTGGAGAAAGGAACGATCTTTTCGATCGAATCAGCTATCCGGTTAGGATTATCGATGACCATTTCCCTGATGAGTCTTCCATCATCGAGCCATCTGAATGCTTCCAGCATCTCTCCGGTCGTAAAGAAGTGCTGATCAGGTGTGATCTGCCTGGCTCTTTTCTCCTTGTCAAAAACGTATAAAGGATGATGGAGGCCGCCGATGGCCTGGGCGTTGATATAGACGTCCCTTAGGATCTTTTCGTCTTTTCTGATGTAATGGACATCGCCGGTGGCAACTACGATCTTGTTCTGTCTCAGGGCTTCGTCGATGATGTCCTTAAGATAGAGTTTGAGTCTTTCCCTGGTAAACAGTTCCCTGTCTTCAAAAAGGAAACGGTAATTATCCAGAGGCTGTATTTCGATGTAATCATAGAAGGAAATGACTTTGGCCAGTTCTTCCCTTGATCTGGTAGAAGCTGTCTCGAATACTTCACCGTTGAAGCAGGCCGAGCCGATAAGCAGGTTCTTACGGTATTCGTTAAGCGTATCTTTGAATACTCTCGGTTCAGCGATGTATTCGGAATTTGAATCCTTGGTGTTGGCCTTGCCGAAGACGGCCAGCGTATCGATATGGGAAATGGATATCAGCTTGAAGAGATCCTTCAGACCGGCCTTGTTCTTGCACAGTACCGTCGTATGGAAGGCTCTGTTTTTAACGTAGGCGTCTTCACCCTGAAACTTCATCAGATCTTCCAGCGTTTCGACTCCTTCTTTTGATACGTCCTTCAGCATCAGGTTAAAGATCTGGGCCAGTACGTCCGCATCGTAGTCGGCTCTGTGGGCAATTTTGTCATCATAGGAGATTCCATATTGACGTGCCATATTCCCCAGGCGGAAAGCCCGTCTGGTCTTGAACAGCGATCTTGACAGATCCAGAGTATCGATGACCGTATTGGTAAGTTTCGGTTCACCGATCCTTTCCAGCTCGCTGTTTAATATTCCGAAGTCGAAAACCGCATTATGAGCTACCAGTACCCTGCCCTTCAGGAAATCCAGGATCTCGTCCTTGGCTTCTTTGAATGTCCTGGCATTTTTCAGATCGTCTTCACTGATATTTGTCAGTTTCTTGATCGTCTCGCTTAAGGCTATCGGCGACTTGACGAAAAAGTCCTTTCGTTCAATGACCGATCCCTTATACATCACAAGAGCACCGAATTCGATGATGGAGTCATAGGTATTGGAAAGACCCGTAGTTTCAAGGTCGAATACAACATATTCCTGATCAGCCAAAAGACCGTCTTTGCAGTTATAGACGATATTGAGCTCCGGATAGACCATATTAAGTTCACAGCCGTAAAGGATCTTGAAATCGAAATCATCCTTATGAGCCTTGGCCAGCTTGTTGTATTCCATGAAGGCTTCATGATAGCCCTGGACGCAGAGATGGTCGGTGATGGCTACGGCCTTGTGTCCCATACTGAAGGCGGCATTGACCAATTCCTTAGGAGCTGATACGCCGTCCATTTCACTTAGTTTCGTATGGGCATGAAGTTCTACTCTCTTCTCTTTTTCATCATCGGTTATCGGATCCTGATCTTCGATATACTCGATCGCATCCGGTTCGAAGATGTAGTCATTGTTGAAATTGTCAAAGCGGTAATTGCCGTAGAAGATCGCCCATTTGCCGGCTTCGTTCTTCTTCAGGTCTTCCTTGGAAAACCTTCTTCCTTCCACCAGCTTGACGATACAGGCATTGTCGTTGTCCATGACATAGACGGTCTGAGCCAGCGAGCCGGTCCTGGTGTTCCTTTCATCGACCTTGAAGATCTTGCCGGTAAACTTTACGGAATAAAGGGTATCTACCAGATCGTCGATCTTTATTTCGGTATACTGCCTGTTCTGACGGTAATAGTTCTTTTTCGGTCCCTTGTTTTCCTTAACTTCTTCTGCAGGCTTCTTTTCCGGCAGAGCTTCCATGACTTCCATCTCTTCCGGTTTGGAAACGCTGTACTTCATGTCTATCTCCTTGCGGTAACCCAGGTTGAAGAAGAAAAGCTTCAGGTCATCCAGGTATTCCAGATCCTTCTGATAGGCTTCTTCATCCACATAGGAAATGGAAAAGCCGTTCTCGGTCCTTATGATGATCCCGTCATTAAAGGTATTGTAGATGGACTTGTATTCGTTTATGTAACGGGCTATTTCCTTGACGCTAAGGCTGTCGTCTTTGACCTTGTAGCAGATCCTGAGATTCTCGAACCCGTAGCATTTGAAATAATCGATGACGGTTTCATAGAGCTTAAAAGGCAGTATTTCATCGTTTTCGGCCTTAATGATCACCAGGTCCTTACTCTTCTTATAGAGCGCATCAACGACCTTAAAATTGGCGAAACAGGCCCTCTCGTCATCGTCTAATGAATATTTATAAAATAATTCTTCTAAGTCGAATTTCATTTTTCCAATGCCAGCTTTTCCAGGGCATCCTTGGCCGCATTCTTCTGGGCTTCCTTCTTGCTGCTGCCGATGCCGTAACCGTAGATGAGATCGTCTATCTTGACCGCTACCTTGAATTCAGGCTTGTTGCTCGGACCCTTGGCATAGATCAGTTCATATACTATGGACTTTCTTGAATCGGATTGCACGTATTCCTGAAGTCTTGTCTTATAGTCATAGATGGATTCATCGGTCTCCCGGATATGTTTCTTCATCAGGATATCCAGAAGCTTATAGACGTTCTTTAAGTCAGTGTCAAGATAAACGGCACCGATGAAAGCCTCAAACATGTCCGCAATGATGGAATCACGGTTCCTTCCGCCTGATTTCTCTTCACCCTGACCGAGCTTGAGGAATCTGTTGAGCTCGAATTCCCTGGCTACCTGGGCCAGTCCCTTTTCACATACCAGATTGGCCCTTCTGGTGGACATCAGGCCTTCCTTTAATGGGGGCTTTATCTCATAAAGCCTTTCAGCCGTATATATCTGCAAGACCGCATCACCCATGAATTCCAGTCTTTCATTGTCATGCAACTTCCCCTTGTGTTCATTGACGTATGACGAGTGCACGAAAGCCTGTTCGATGAGCTTTGAGTTATTGTGCTTTATCTTATATTTATCCAGAAAGGCAAAAATCGTCATGAGTCTATTATAACCTAATCGATGAGTCTTTTTTGGGCCAGTTTGGCTATCGAATCATAAAAGGTACTGTAGTCCTTATCGTCAAGATTCTCCGTTATCATTTTAGCGTCTTTTCTGGCTCCTTCGATGATCCTGGTATCTTCAAAAATGTTGCCCAGTATGAAGGCCGGTAGTCCCGACTGTCTGGTTCCCAGGATGTCGCCGGGACCTCTTAAACGCAGATCTTCTTCCGATATCTTAAAGCCGTCATTGGTCTTACACAGGACGTCCAGACGTTCCAGGACTTCCCTGTCCTTACTGTCGCTAAGCAGATAACAGCTACCCTTATGGCTGCCTCTTTGGATGCGTCCTCTTAACTGATGGATCTGGCTGAGGCCGAAACGGTCCGCGTCGTATATCACCATGACTGTGGCATTCTTCACGTTTACGCCTACTTCCACGACGGTCGTCGATACCAGGACCTGGACCTCATTGCGGTTGAAACTGTCCATTATCGCAGCCTTTTCTTCAGTGCTCAGCCTGCCGTGCATAAGTGCTATCTTATATGGTTCAAACACTTCGATAAGGGAATTGTATAAGCCGCTGGCATCCTTTCCTGAATAATTGTCGGAAGCTTCGATGGCGGAAGCGATGATATAGATCTGTCTTCCTTCTTCGAGTTTCTTTTTCAGATCGGGAATGATATCCCGGATGCTGTTTTTATTGATCAGATAGGTATCACAGCCCTGTCTGCCGCTTGGCAGGGTGGCGATGGTCGAAATGTCCATGTCGCCGTAGATGCTTCCTGCCAGCGTCCTCGGGATCGGTGTGGCTGACATTATGATGAAATCGACGCTTTCGCCCTTGTCTTTCAGGGCCCGTCTTTGTCTGACACCGAAACGGTGCTGTTCATCGGCTATGACCATTCCCAGTTTATCGAAGGTAACATCTTCCTGGAACAGGGCATGGGTACCGATGATGATATCGATCTCTCCGTTTTTAAGTCTTTCCTTGGTCTCTTTCATGTCGGGAGCTCCTGAATGCAATAAACCAAGTCTTACATCATCCCCAAAGGCCGATCTGAAAGATTCGTAGTGCTGTCTGGCCAGTATCTCAGTCGGGGCCATGATGGCTCCCTGATATCCTGCCAGCATATTCGCATATAAGGCGATCATCGCCACTGCAGTCTTGCCGCTGCCCACTTCGCCCTGTATGAGACGGTACATCGGTCTGGAGCTCCTCATATCCTTCAGGATGTCTTCGACTGTCGCTGCCTGATCCTGTGTCAGTTCAAAAGGCAGCGAATCGATAAAGGAATTGACCTGGTTCTGATCAAAGACCTTGGCCTTTTTCATTTCCCTGTCACCGACGCCTTTCAAAGCTTCAAGTGAAAGATAAAAACACAGGAACTCTTCATATTTCAGTCTGGCCAGTGCCTGCTTAAGAGCCTTCTCGTTTTCCGGTTTATGGATGCTGTGAAGAGCGGTCTTCAGATCGATGAGACCATGTGATCTGATGATATCTTCAGGTATTTCGTCCTTTATGTCGTCTTCACACTTACTGAAGGTATATTCGATGAGCTTGACTATTTCATTCTGCTTTATGCCTTCCTTTAAGGAATAGACGGGGGTTATGCCCAGTACGTCGTTTATATCCTTGGTGAAATAACTGGTAGCGGTGACCTTGTTTCTGCCGTCATACTTGCCGACGACGACTATCCTGGAGTTTATGCCTACGCCTTTGATCCAGGGTCGGTTGAAGATGGTGACCTGTATTTCCTCTTCTTCATATAGTACCCTGAAGGTCGTTCTTGTCAGGTTCCTTTTGAATCTGAAAGTGCTCGGATATGATAAAAGCTCACCTTCAAAGACTACCCTTTCACCTTCTCTGAAGTCTTCATAATGAGTCAGTTCATACTTCTCATACTTGAAAGGATAGTAGCGCAGGATGTCGTCACTGTCCTTAAGATCCAGTTTCCTGCAGATCTCTTTTCTCTTCTCGGTAAGCTTTAATTCACTCAGTTCCACATATATATTTTAACTTATCATTTATAGCCTTTTATGGTAAAATGACAAAGCATCCCCGGATGGCGAAATTGGCAGACGCGCACGACTCAAAATCGTGTGGAGAAATCCGTGCGGGTTCGACCCCCGCTCTGGGGACCATATGAATATAAGCCCATTAAACAGGGCTTTTTTAATGCCCGTGTTTTAGATGATGTTATAGAGAAAAAGGACGTTCAGTCCTTTTTAGCTTTTATTCCACGTAACAGTTCAGATCTAATTCCCTGATATCGGTGATCGTACTGTTTCCGTCAAGATCTTCGTACCAGCTCATAATATAGAGCTTAAGTGTATCATCAGAATCGATAACTCTTCCTCTGACCATAGCGATGTAGTTGGTTCCGTTTACAAGCTGTGTTGCGAGTAACTGGATCGGATTGTATCCAACACCGACCAGTTCCTCTGTTGCCTTGTCAAAGCTTTCCTGTACTTCCGCAGAACCCAGGGTTCCCGGCTTACCGGTATCCGTTACTTCCCATCCTCCCAGGAGCAACTCATCTTTATCCTCGAGTGTCTGAATGTCTGCGATATTGATATCGCTGACAGACTTCAGTTCAGCTTCTCCGTCCAGATTCACATAGACCGTGACGATACAGAAACTGCTGTCAGGATCATCGGATACTGTCGTTCGACGGGCCAGATATGCGTAGTTCGTTCCGCTGACCAGCTGTTTTGCGATAACACAGACCGGCTCATATTCTTCACCAAGAACAGTTTCCATTGCCTTCTCGAAGTTTGCCTTTTCATCTTCCGCAAGGTCTTCTCTGGCGACTTCAGCTATTTCCCAACCGCCAAGGATCAGATCGCTTTCATTAGGAATGTATCTGACACTGCAGACGTCCTTGTCGTTTAAGACCGTATTCCCGATCACGTCATCCAGCAGTTCATCGTTGAGCAGTATTTCCCAGTAACCGGATTCGTCGTTTTCTTTGCCGTTGATGGAAACGATATATCCTTCCTCATCCAGTTCATAGGTGAAGTCCGTGTCTTTGCTGTATTCATCAAACAGGTCTTTAAGCGTAGACTTTTCCTTCATCTCTGCCTGCATGCCGCCTTCGCTGCCATCGCTGACACTGATCGTTGCTACGATCTTCTTCTGACATCCTGATAATGTCAGGACAGTCAGAAATGCTAATAGTATAGTTGTTAGTTTTTTCATATCGGAATCCTCCCTATTCAATAATATACGATTATTCGAAAAATACAATTTCACATCAAGTAAGCTGTCTTGCTGTCCCGGTTCAGTTATCTGTTCCATATTTCCAGCGATCCGCTATATATCGCAGATGGTCTGTAATCCGGTCTGCTCAAAAAAAGCCATGTTTAACATGGCTCATATATTCAAAAAGACAGACATCATCCTGTTTTTATCTATAGTAAACAGTTATTTACAAAATGAAAGCAAATACAAGGATCATTCCCAGCATGTTTACCAGGAAATGGCTGAGAGTACTCACAAGACAGTTATTGGTCTTTCTCATGATCAGCGAATAGATGATCGCATCAAAGAGTATTCCTGCCAGGTCATAGGCGACTATTGCGGCATTCCCGCTGGCCAGATGCGCCAGAGCAAAGAATACCGAGGATACGATAGCTACCGGCCAGAATCCGAATACCTTCGTGCCTTTTCCCACGAAGAAGCCGCGGAAAGCGATTTCTTCACCTAGTGCACCGATGATGAACTGCCCGGCCAGGATAAGCATGTTTTCAAAGTTGAGGATCGCATCGGTCCTGCCCATTACATGTTCGACATACCTGGTGTCAAACAGCAGTGTACCAAGATACATGTCGGCTATCGTGGAAACGACCGGTATGATGAGCCATAAAAGCGGACTGCACTTCTTCAGATCAGCGAAAAAAGTCTTAAAACGGAGCCCTGATTCGCTGTCCGGTGTCTTTGAAACCCATTCGACGATAAAGAAACCCGCTATTCCCACCAGAATGGAATAGCCCACCAGACCTGAATACGGTGTGAAGTTAGTAAGAATGAATGCAAGCATCAGAACGATACCGACGACTGTTATGATCCTGCTTTTATCTGTTTTTATTGTTTCATTCATATATTGATCCTCCTGTCAGTAATTATCTTTTCATAAGCCCTTCAGCCGTCATGTACAGAGCCTTCCTTAAAGACTCTTCGTCATATTCCAGGGCATTGTTGGCAATGAGGCTGGCATAGCCGTGAACCATCGCAAAGAGCACTTCGAAGCAGTCCAGTGCTTCCTTTTCGGACATTTCCAGATCCTTGGCAGCAGCGTTCACGATTGGATAAGCTACCGAGTCATGCGTTAGCTCCTTTATGCTGGCACCGTCGAATCTGCCTGACTGGAAAAGAAAGCGGAAGAGATTGGCTTCTTCACTGGCAAATCTGATGTATCTCAGTCCTATTTCCAGAAAGTCGTCATCTGCCGTTATGTATTCCGTATGAAAACTGTCGGCTCTTTCGTATGCCAGATCCTTCAGCTCCTTAAGATTGGGAAACTGATACATGATGGGCTGCGTCGAACAGCCAAGTTCATCAGCCAGATTTCTGGCTGTAAAGGACGAAAGACCTTCCCTTCTTATCAGCCGGAAAGCTCCTTCGATCATGTCTTCTATGTTTGTGGTCGGTTTCTTTGGCATGGTCCTCTTAATACTATAACATATGTTATTATATTCCGCTGTTCTGATGATGTCAAAAGTCTGTTTATCTAATGAATAAAAATAAAAGCACGGGTTAACCGTACTTTTATTTATCCCCTTCTTTCTTCTCTTAAAGGCTCATCCCAGATTACTCTGGCATTATTCTCTTTGGCCATTTCATCTATTACTTCATGAAGATGTTCCAGGTATTCCTCTTCCTTCTTCTTTGACCTTCGGCCCTTTACCTGGTAAAGTTCTTTTTCAAAGAAGGCGTCATAGGATACCGCATAGTCTTCCTCATCCTTATGAGGAAAGAAAGTCACAGCTGCCTTATAGGTTATGAAACCGGCTTCCGAATCGCTTATCAGCATGACCAATGCGCCATTGCGCTGCACTCCGGAAAAGCTGCCTTCAGCCCTGAAATACTGTTCATATACATTAACTTCCATGCTGGTCTCCTTAAGATTTCTTTCCGAGGTATTCGATGCAAAGCATCGTCAGATCGTCGAACTGTTCGGCTTCCTTTACGAAATCGTCAACGGCTTCCCTGACGTTTTGAAGTATCTTTCTAGGTGCCGCCAGAGGCTCCTTATTGAGGGCTTCCAGCATCCTTTCGGTCGTAAAGAGATTCTTGTCTCTGTCGGTGGCTTCCGGTACGCCGTCGGTATACAGGAAGAGCTTATCGCCCGGTTCCAGCTGCAGTTCATATTCGCTGTATTTCGACTCCGGGAATCCGCCGATGACGAAGCCGTGCTTGTCGTTGTATAGTTCAAATCTGCCGTCCTTCATGATGGCCGGATACTCGTGTCCGCCGTTGGCAGCAGTAAGTCTGCCGGTAGAGAGTTCCAGGATACCGAACCATACTGTAACGAACATCTGAGCCTGATTATTGGAACAGATGGCTTCATTGGTCCTGGTGAGAGTTTCGGCAGCCGATACTCCCAGCATGGCACAGCTCTGGATGATGATCTTGGACGCCATCATGAACAGTGCCGCCGGAACGCCCTTTCCGGATACGTCGGCCATGACGATTCCCAGATGATCGTCATCGATCAGGAAGAAGTCATAAAAGTCTCCGCCGACTTCCTTGGCCGGATCCATCGATCCGTAAATGTCGAATTCCTTCTTATCCGGGAAAGGCGGAAAGATATCCGGAATCATACTGTTCTGAATGAGAGTTGCCATTTCCAGTTCGGTCTGGGTCGAAGCCAGCTTCTTGGAACGGTCTAAGAACAGTACCGTATATATGAGTATTACCGCGATCAGCGTCGAACCGTACTGAGTCGCATAGCCGTGCGCTCCGCCGGTAATGATATAATGCACGATCGGTATGAAGATAAAGGACAAAGCGACGGTTTTCTGTCTTTTCGGAGCCTTGGCTTTTATGATCAGATAAACAGTCGGAGGAGCAATGAGCACCAGATACAGATCGACCAGCCTGTAAAGAGCTTCGGTATGGAAGACACCGCTTTCATCGACACTGAAACAGATCGGTGAAAACATGTTGGCGATAGCCAGTAACGTAAAAGGTATCATCAGTATCCAGCTGGCCTTATCTGTCCATTCTGCCACTTTTCCTTCAAATTCAAGGGTCTTCTTGACATAGTTATAGAAAAGATAGACCAGACCGAAATCAAAGAGCTTGGTCAGAACGTTCATGAACAGATACCAGGTACGGTACTGCGGAACGCCCATCACATACCATAACCATTCATTGTTGAAGAAGGAAAGACCGATCAGCAGTATGAGACCGATGAGCCAGTAGGTCGATTCTTCAAATCTGTCCCCTTTTCCTCCCGCACAGCCAAAGCACAGCACGGTACATATGAACATGCCCAGTACGTCAACACCGGCATTATAAAGACAGGCCGGCATGATATCCGGGATCTCAAAGAAACGCAGTGACAGCATGAAAGCGATCACGGACATTATTGCGAGCAGTACGGCCCGCAGGTATACGGAAAATTTCTTCATTTTGTTCATATCTTTTCTATGATCCTCGCTCTGTTATCATTTCTTATTATAACGGATGAATTCTCTGAACTTCTCTTCCGAATTATTGACGATCAGATCTTCATCAAAGCCCATCTCCTCCAGCATGGCCAGGGCCTCTTCGAATCTGCCGACACGGCTCGGATCATGGGCATCGGAACCCACAAAGATGTTCGTCTTATGTTCCATGCACAGTTTCAGATATGTATGCATGTTTTCAATGGAGTTCTTACGCCATGGGTTGACGATATGGGAATTGTTCAGCTCGAGGGCTACTCCCAGTTTCCTTGCGGCCTTTACGAGTCTTTCATAATCCAAAGGCCAGGTACCGTCATCGGGATGGGAAATGAAGAAGGTCTTCGGATCGCTTATCGCCTTTATGAGATTATCGGTATTCTTTTCGATCCCTTCGTCTTCATAACAGAAACCGTGGATGCCGACTATGCCGTAATCGAGCCTTTCCATCTGCTTAGGGGTAAGTGTCATCGTTCCGTCATTAAGAAGATTGTTTTCCACTCCGAAATAGATGTTTACGCCATAGAGATCTCTCGGTACCGAATGAGGCATGTTTCGAAAGACCATCGCATCACAGGTCCCCGGTATTCCCGGTGCATGTTCGCTTATCCCAAGACCTTTTAATCCTATCTCTTTTGCAGCCAGAGCATTTTCCCGGACTGTTCCGTAGGCATGCCCGGAAAGCAGCGTATGCGTGTGGATATCAACTTCAATTTTATTCTTCATCTTGATTTCCCTCTATTAACTATCTTATCGGCTTGCCGACACCCATTTCCTTCCTCCAGGAAGGAGCTTCACCGTCATCGGACCAGTATTCATCCAGGCTCATGATAAGCCCGTCTTTTAATTCAAAGAAACTGACCACATGAAATGATGCCGATCTGTCTCTCGGATAGACGTTTATGGCCGTTATCAGCTTGCTGCCGAGACTTTCGATCCTTTCGATCTCTCCGTCCCAGCTTCCCGGATATTCGCAGTTGGCACATATGAATTCATTTACCGTGAACTTTTCGTTCGTACAGTGCCATCTGATGACTGCGTCGGGATGAAAATAATCGGGCAGTGCCTTTTCATTCTGTTCCAGTATGTCTTTCCAGAATCTTTCTGTATTCATTTCGTTTCTCAGTTTATATCCGCAAGTATCTCACCGGCTCTTTTCAGTATCGGAATTTCCCTGTTGGCGATAAGTCTTCCCAGTCCGGTATTGCTGCACCTTTCATATTCTTTCAATGCTTCATCATAGCTGAGCTTAAGCGTCGCAAGATGAAAGTCCACTATTTCATGCTCGGTCAGGTGCTTTGCGGTAAAGGACTTTGCCTTGCACAGGAAGTAATGGTTGATGTTGTGACGGTGGATCAGATTGTAGTAGTCGTTTACCGTGCCGATCTTACACAGCACTTCAACGTCCGCCCCCAGTTCTTCCATCAGTTCCCTTTTTACTGCCGTAAAAAGGTCTTCATCTGCTTCCACGCCGCCTCCGGCCGTTTCGATAAGTTCCGTTATTCCGAAGTCATCATCTCTGATGGCCCTGTTGAAATAGAAAACGCCTTCTTCGTCCACCACTATCGCTCTGGCTATCAGCCTGTCATGATCGGTGTATTCAAAAGGCCATTCGTCATCTTCCAGATAAAGATCAAGCTCTTTTTCATCCGTCATTTCTTTTTTCTGCTTTCCAGATCTTTCGCTATGGCTTTGATCAGTTCATAGCACAGTTCAGGATCATCGATATCGGCCACCAGCATTTCCCTGGCTCCTTCATAAGGAATATCCCTGTCCATTTCGATATTCCTTTCTTTTAAAAGACCAAGGGCACTTTCCGTGGCTTTTAAAAGGAAGCGGTCATCATAGATACCGCCTACTGCTTTACCGTCAGAATAAAGGATATATTCGCCCATCATGGAACGGCAGGAAAACTCATCCAGAGGACTGAGCCGTTCCAGTACATAATCCAGGTATTCCTTATCCGAAGCCATCTATTCTACTCCTTATAGAAGGTCACATCAAAGAACTGGTCGCCGTCCTTGAAGAGGAAAGGAATGCTTTCCGGAGTAACGATGTCCACACCTACCGTTCCGGTCCTGCCGTCTTCGGAGGCGATACCCATGTCAAAGACCTTTACGTACTGCTCACCATCAACATCCAGCTTTATCTCCAGTTCATGAGCCACATCGTATCTGATCGGCATGCTGCCATGAGGAGGCAGGTCGCCAGATAAGAAGGTATATGTTCCTTCGTATTCGCCTTCCGGCAGTTCAAAGAGATCCGTAATGCCGGATCCGACGTAGATCTTTATGCTTTCACCGTCACCGTTGAAGGTCAGCGTTCCGTAATCGGAAATAAAGACGCCGTCATGGGCAGCCGGGGCCGGAGTATCCGGTTCATAAGGATAGTTGTCCTTTTCATCAATGCCGGTACAGGCCGTGCACAGCAGTGCCAGCAGGCCTATCAGCAGCAGCTTTCCGATTCTTTTCTCTGCGGTCTTTTTCATGGTGTTGCTCCTTTTCTTCCTTACGATACTCTTCTGGCGTTTTTTCATATCACGTCACATTAAGTCACATACAGGAACAGGTTATCTTAAATAACTCTACTTTATAATTTTACTATACAGGTTTCATAATTAGAATATTATGATATGCCCTGTATTTTGACACCTCAGCTTTATGAGTCTTATCATAAATAGGTAAAGACAAGGAGGATATGCTATGAAAAAACTTCTTAACATACTCATAGGGATACTGCTTGGCGGCATCCTCATGTTCTGCTACATAAAGTACTTCCCGACGACTCCAAAAACGCCGAAAGTTTCGGCCATAGACTTTGAAGGCAAGATAAACGAAATCGGCGAGCTTTCAACTGCCGAATACGTCTATTCGATCACCCAGGTAGCCGATAAGGACAAACTGACGGTCTTAGGCATCAAGATACCGTTTACCGAGAGTAAGATCATCTACGGCTATTCCGGTACCATCAAAGCCGGTGTCGACTTCACCCAGATAAAGATCACAGCTGATGAAAGTTCCAAAGAGATAAAAGTCAAAATGCCTGATGCCAGGATCCTGAGCAATGAGCTCGATCAGGACAGCCTGATCATCTATGACGAAAGGAACTCCATCTTCAACCAGTTTTCCTTTGAGGACATGAATGCCTCCCAGGCCGAACTTAAGGCTACGGCTGAAACTGCAGCCATTGAAAGAGATATTCTGGGCATAGCCAAGGAGAATGCCAAAACGATAATCGAAAAGACCATCCGGGGCCTCTTTGAAGATGAGGAATACAGGATAGTATTTGAATAGGATCAGTGATCATTGACCATTATAAAACCTCCATACGGAGGTTTTTTATTCCATGTTACGGCACTTTTCCAGTAAGGATATGATCGGCAGGTGCTGCGGACAGGCACCTTCACACTGGCCGCACTGTACACAATCTGAAGCCTTGCCTCTTCCTTCGGTAACGATCACATATTCCCTCTTGGTACGGAATTCCGGTGAACCCTTACGGCGGTTTTCAACAGCAAAGATCTCCGGTATCGGAATGTTCATCGGACAGCCTTCGGTACAGTAATGGCAGGCCGTACAGGCTATCGACCTGTCTTCGTCGATGGCTTTTCTTACTCTTTCGATAACTTCCTTTTCATGATCATCCAGAGGTCTGAAGTCCTTCATGTAGCTGAGGTTGTCTTGCATCTGTTCAAAGCTGCTCATTCCGCTTAAAACGACCAGGATGTTATCGAGGCTTGCCACGTATCTGATGGCCCAGGAAGAATAGGACATGCCGTTATCCTCTTCATCGAATATCGCTTTGGCAGCAGGTATCGGATCTGCCAGGATTCCGCCTTTTACCGGTTCCATGACGACCACCGGCTTGCCGTTGGCCTTGCATATCTCGTAGTTTATCCGTGAATTGACACCCGGATTCTCCCAGTCCGCATAGTTTATCTGCAGCTGCACGAAATCCACATCCGGATGCTTGTCGAGCATTTCCTTAAGCAGATCCGGATCGCCATGGAAAGAGAATCCGTAATGTCTGATAAGACCCTTTTCCTTGAGTTCCTTCACATAGTCCCAGATATGGTATTCGTCATACTTCTGATAATTGCTTCTTTGGATGGCGTGGAGAAGATAGTAATCGAAATAGCCGGCACCGGTCCTTTCAAGACTTGTCAGGAATTCCTGCTTGGCCGTTTCCTCGTCTTTTATCTCTCCTGAACACATCAGCTTGGTAGCCAGCGTATATGAATCACGAGGATGTCTGTCGACAAGGGCCTTCTTGATGGCTTCTTCCGATCCGGAATAGACGAAGGCCGTATCGAAGTAGGTACCTCCGGCTTCCAGAAAAGCATCAGCCATCCTGCTGACCTGTTCAACATCGATCTCTCCGTTTTCAGATTTCGGCAGACGCATCAGACCGAAACCGAGTTTCATCCTGTTGTTTGTTGAATAATTATCCATAACATATGCTCCTTACCTATATTCTATCCGTATCTCACAGTTTATTCAAAAAGCAGGTAACTTATGATAAGCACCGTACTTAGAAGGATGAACTGCTCATAAGCCACGGCACCCATCGAATCCATGAACAGGAAGGCATCGATCACAAAGATCCCGAGAAAGATGCTCATCATGATCCTGCCTTTCCTTTCGTTTTTTAGCCGGTATTTATATATGTTCAACAGACATACGATATTCACCAATGAGAATGATATGTAGGCACAGATCTCATGGAGATTACTGAAAAGATCGCCTCTTCCTGAAGTATAGGGAAAAAGCGCCCCGATGATGGGACCAAGCACCGCCAGAAGGATGTATTTTCTGTTGTACTGTCCAGTGACCGTATATAGATTGAAACTGAGCAGAATGCACATGCAGAAGACTGCCGCATATCCGCCAAAAGAACTACTCAGCATGGAGTAGTTCTCTTTAAACGGATCAAGGATAAGTGTCAGTACCAGAAGATATATGATATTGGCGATGATGCTTATCCCGTACTGTTTTCTGTTTCTGATCATCTATGAATATCAGTTCTTCTTTACGATATCGGATACCACATCGACGATATCCTTGCCGGCCTTGACACCGCTCACTTCCTCATGAGCACCGGATTCCTCATCGATGGCAGCTTTTATCGAATCCACATCATCCACGAGACCTGCGATATCAGCTACCTTGTCAAGTCCCAGAATGGAGGCGATATCGCCGATAACGGTCGCTGTTTCGCTTACGCCCATTTCTCCTTCTTCAATGGTCGTCTTGATGTCTCTGCCGGAAGTATAGACGTTCACTATCGTTGAAATGCCCGGAATGCCCAATGCATCTGCGATCTTTCCGAAATTATCCAGCGTTGCATCTGATTTGATATCCGGTTTCAGGATCGGCAGTATCAGCCTTACCAGAGCGGAATAATCAGCTTTGCCGAACGGCACATAACTGATTATCTTTTTGTCTTTGACCATCTTATCGAGTTTCTTTTTCTTTTCGTCGATTATCTCCTGAGCGACTACCAGACCGAAACTGCTGTCCTTGAGTTCTTCTTCTTTCTTCAGGCCAAGTATCTCATCGAGCCTTTCCTCACTAAGGATATCGGCAATTATGAGATCAGGTTCCTTTTCCTTGACGTCCTTGGCGATATCGACGTATTCACCGTTTTCTATCTTCAGATAGCTCTGCTTCTTGAGCAGTTCCACCAGCTTTTCATCCCTGGTGGCAGTCAGGATGGTCTTGGTTTCAAAGGAAGGCTTTATGGCTTCCTTTGTCACTTCTTCAACAAGTTTCTTTCCCAGTCTGCCTGTTTTTCTCAGGAAGAATAAAAGAGCGCCAAGGATCGTGATCCCGCCCAGTCCGCCTAGTATTATCGGTAACAGACTCTTTTTCGGAATGGCTTCTTCAAGCCTGTCTCCGCAGGTCTTGCATATCTTTACCTCAAGGCCTTCCGTAAAGTATCCGGCTTCCTTTTCAACGGTCCATTCATCCGGGTAATCATGTCCGAGCTTTTCTATCGTTTCCTGGACCGTTTCATTGCACCTCTTACAGACGGCTTCCTTCAGACCGTCTTCGGTGCAGGTAGCTTCCTTGATGACGGTAAATTCATCGACGTCATGCCCAAGAGCCGGGAAGATCTCCTCTACCGTATCGCCACAGCGTTTGCAGACGCCTTTCTTGTAGCCGTCTTCAGTACAGGTAGCTTCCTTTTCTTCATATTCGACTTTGTGTCCCAAAGCATCAATGGCTTTGGTATAACTGTCACCGCATCTGGAACAGGTGTAGGTCTTTTCTCCATCTTCCGTGCAGGTAGCTTCCTTGGTAACTTTGGATTTATATTTGTGTCCCAGAGCAGGGATCGGTACGCCCTGAGTTGTTCCGCATCTTGAACATTCCAGCATCTGAAAACCGTCTTTCGTACAGGTCGCTTTGGTATTGCTTACAACGATACTGAAATCATGCCCAAGGGCAGGTATGGTTGCTATAAAATCAAGACCGCATTCTTGACAGACTACAACGCATGTAGCGCTGTTCGTACAGTCAGGAAAGCAGTCGCTGGTCGCCATGCAATAAGTAACGTGATGACAATTAGGACATTCCAGTCTTATCATATCTCCGGCATTTATTGCATGGACATGCTCACAGTTATGTATCAGCGCATATGAAAAAGTACTGACAAGCAGCATCACTGTCAGCAGTACTTTAAATATTCTTTTCATCAGTCGATGACCTCAAGACGCCCGTCCAGATCAAAGCCCAGATGTTTATTGTTTTCGAAGTATTCAAGCAGTGTTTCGACGTCACTGGTCGTCAAAACAGCCGGATCACCGTTTTCTTTGACTTCATCGTATGTCAGATTGAAGAAATCAGGCAGATTGTTATAGTGGAACTCCTGGATACCTACGACATATACATTGTCATCCCTGATGTCTTCGCCGTTGAGTTTGCATTCCAGCAGTTCGTGTTTGGACTTGGAATATACGACGTGCATGCCCTTGGACAGCTGATAGAACTCGGTATGATCACCCAGCCAGGCTTCATCGCGGTAAATGTGCAGCAGTGCCTTCTTCAGCTGGGCACCGGTCATCTTAACACCATACGATTTGCCATCATACGGATAACATTCCGTAAAATCCTGGAAGGTTACGATCGGTCCCATATGATATTTCCTGACTGATCCCGATCCCATGAAAAAGAGATCGACAGCCAGGCTTTCCTTCATGGCATCCGCAAAGACACCGCCCAGTTCCGTCTGCATCCATCTGTCTGGATGGGTCAGTTCATAGTCAAAGTTGGCGATGACCTTGGCATATTTGAGATCGGTCTTGGCCTTGATGGAATCAATCAGTTCCTCGATCCTTTCGTCTCGCGGACAGGTCTCTTCATTGATAGGCACGGCCTTCCATTTATAGGAATCGATGCAGTTGTTGTCGGTATCGATGATCAGGTCGAAACGTCCGATCTGGTCCGTACCGGTACCGGCCTGAACGATCACGACGTTGTTGACGATGGCCGGTTCATCGATAAAGGTATGCGAATGTCCGCCGACGATGATATCGATGCCCCAGGCCGGATCCAGCAGTGCTGCCAGTTTCTTGTCTTCTTCAAAACCGATATGGGTAAGAAGAACGGTCAGGTCGATATCAAGTCCGTTATAGGCATTACAGATCTTGCCGACTTCCTTGGCAGCATCTTCGATGCCGATGAAGGAACCGATGATGCTTTCACCCTTGGTCTGGGAGATGACGTCTTCGGTCAGGATACCGATAAATAGTATCTTCATGCCGTCGATCTCCATAATGTAGTGCGGCTTGAAAAGTCTGGTTTCATTGCCCTTGATGTACAGATTGGCATTGATGATCGGGAAAGTAGCCATCTTTTCCAGGAACAGCAGATGAGCCACACCGTAATCGGTCTCGTGGTTTCCCAGCGTTACGATATCCGGTGCCAGCAGGTTGACGATCTGGATCGTGGAAAGGCCGTGGAACTCGGAGTCGATTACCGATCCTCTGAACATATCGCCGGCTATGGCATAGATGACGTTCGGATCTTTGTTACGGCATTTGGTCAGATAACCCGACAGCATGGATACGCCGCCCGTCAGTTTCTTTTCCACATGATCGGCCAGGAAGTCGCCGTGCATGTCGTTGGAATGCAGCAGCGTTATCTTCTTGTATCGGTTGGGATTCTCCTCTTCGCTTTCCAGTTTCTTGTATTCTTCCATATTAAGCTCCTTTCCTACTTCACTTTATCTTTTACTTCTTCATAGAAGCTGATCATGCCCTTAATGAATCCGTCCCGGAACTCATCATAGTTTTCCGGGTGCTTGGTGCCCATGGCATCCAGACGGGAATTCTCTTCGGATTCAAAGCCGAGGGCCATCTGGAACCATTCGCAGTCATTGTAGTTTTCAGCCGCTTCATCATAGTCATACCAGGTGATGATATCGTATTTCTCAAGAAGCTCATCGAGCCAGGAAGGATCGATGTATTCTTCATCGAGATGCCCGTAGACATAGACTTCTTCCGGATCGTAGTATTCTCCGCTTACGGATTTTATCCTGATGCTGAAATTATTGCTGTCAGCCCTGTCGGTCTTATAGACGAAAAGACTGTAATAATCGCTTCCCGAAGCGCCCTGCTGCTTGAAATCGGCCATGCAGGAATCGACTTTGCCCGGCAGTCCCTGAGCGATGATCTTTTCCCTGGCTTCATCCTTCAGCTTTGAAACGACAGGTCCAAGCAGCGCTTCCATGTCCCCTTCAAAATCCCTGAAACCATCAGGATAGACATTAGAACCGTGGGCACTGCAACTTTCGCCTTCCGCAAAGCTGAAGCTTAAGGAGAAACTGTCGCCGTCATCGACGTATTCGGCATATTTGGAAAAACCGTCCCACTGATAGACCTTATGCTTGAGATAAAGTTCTTTCAGCTGTACCAGAAGCTCATCATCGATCTCGGTGCTGAGCTCACCGTAATTGTTGTCCATGGCTTCATAGGTAAAGACGCCTTTATATATCTGATAACTGTAATTGTTTCCTCCTATCGTACCGTCATAGGAATAATAAAAACCGACCAGATCAGATTCATTGGGCCTGGCCCTTTTGCCTAAACCGTTACTTCCTTTGACTCCCAGAGGATTGCTGCAACCAAATAAAGAAAACATGATCAGTATGACTCCTAATGAAATGATTTTTACCTTTTTCATTATTAATATTGTACTATAAATGTATGAAATTAAGGAAAACTATAATGATCGCATTAATGGGCATGCTTTTGCTTTTAAACGGATGTCATAAGGAGCCAATCGATGGAGGAACGACAGACAACAGTGATCCTGATGCACCGAAAAAGATCGAATCCAAGGATCTGGAAAGCTTCCATGCCTGCTTCTATTCAGCTAATCAGTTCGAAGAGGAACTGACAGGCTTTTATGACATCACCCTTGAAAGGAACGGTGATTCCTTCAATCTGGAAGAGACGGAAAGCTTCATGGTTAAGGAAGTCGTCGATAAGGACGTAGCTGACGGCATCTATCAGATAATCGCCAAGTATGATCTTGCTATCCACAACGGTATCGACAAGGTGACGGCAGGCTTGCCGGCGGAATATGAACCGACCAGCCTGAATGCCGTTTTTGCCAGCAAGGAAAAGATCTATTTCCGTTATAACGGCGATCCGGAGGCCGAATGGACCAGAGAACTGGTGGAGTACGTAAGGGACGTCTTCGTAAAGAAAGGACATGATGAATTAAAGCCTAAGGAAAAGGCCATCTCCAACTACTTCATTTCTTTCAATTATGACGGTGTAAGGTACGCTTACTTCACCATTACCGATGCCGAAGGTGATCTGAAGATCGCCCGCAGAGTGAATGAGGGCGATAATGAGATGGATTTCGCTGCAGAGTATCCCGGTCCATACTACAGTGAAGAACTGCAGGAGATCGTATCCGACTGCCAGCTGGAAAGGTTCCATACCGGCAGCATAGCGGACGTTGATACCACAAAACTGTACAGCGGCGACTTCTACGAGGTCTACATCGATTATAATGACGGCACCCAGATCTACGGTCATTCCGGTAACAGCAATAAGCTCGATCAGTTCAAAGGCATAAAGGATGAGCTCTTCTACCGTCTTGACGCCTTCTTCCCGTACAGCTATAAGTCACTGGTCGGCGAAGGCGAGATCGCCTCGATCAGACAGGTCATCTTTGACAGCGGCAATCTTGCGGGTGTGGCGTATCTTGGAAGAGTGGAAGGTCCGATAGGAGACGGCATCATCAACGTCATCGAAGGAACGGACTATGAGGAATGGAAGTTCCTGACCGTCATTTCCTTTGATAACTATGTGGAGACTGACGGCTTCGACTATTTCCTGATATTGCCGCTGGAAGACAGCTTCTCCCTGATGGTCTATAATTCAGCTAATAATGAGATCTACCACTCCGACGGTACTCCGATAATACTGTGCTGTAATGCCGATTCCGGCAATGCCAAGATCAGCATATCCGACGGCAGTTCTCCGGTGATATTCAATCCGATCATCAAAAACGGCAAGCTGCAGCCGGTAGCCCATGTTTCCGATATCAGTATCTATTAGACATAAATAAGACCTCCCGTTATCCGGGAGGTCTTTTTTTATCTGTTTTAAATGATTACAGAGCTTCACCGCAGAACGGACAGAAGGCTGCTGTGGCAGGAACTTCCTTGCCGCACTTCGGACAGATCTTGGCAGCAGGTTTCGGTTCACCGCACTTCGGACAGAAGTTTTCCGTGCAGACAGCACCGCACTTCGGACAGGTCCAGGTAGCACCGGCAGGTGCAGGAGTTTCGTTTCCGCCTCTGAATGCGGCAGCAGTAGCAGCACCGGTGTTGTTGATCATGTTGACGGCTGCGATACCGGCAACGGCTCCGTTAGGATTCTTGGCGGCATCCTTCATGGCATCGACGGTACCCTGAATGAGGTTGGCATCGGCCATGTCCTTGTTTCTGTTGACGGCTGCGAACTGCAGGTCTCTGAGCTTCTTTTCGTTCTCTTCATCCATGGATACGGAATTAAGAGCGATGGACTGGAATTCGATGCCTCTTTCTTCGCCCCACTTGGTCTGGAGCTTGTCCCTTAAGGCCTGAGCCAGTACATCGACGTGGGCCGGCACTTCGGAATACTTGACGCCCTGAGCGGCGATGACAGAAAAGACAGGCTGTAAGGCATTGAGGATCTCAGCCTTCATTACGGAAGAGAGATTGCTCTTCTCATAGTATCCGGCCTTGTTTCCGGCAACGTTCTGATAGAACAGCAGCGGATTGACGATACGGAAAGTGTATTCACCGTTGCATCTGATCGGCATTTCAACGTCCAGTCCGACGTTGTTGTCGATGATCCTGAACGGGATAGGCGTCGGGGTACCGAACATGTTGCCCATGATCTCCTTGGTGTTTACGTAGTAGACACGCTGTGATCTGTTGACGTCACCGCCGTAAGTGAATCTTTCGACCATCTGATCCCAGAGGTTTCTGACGCCCTGAAGACCGCCGTCAAAGATGCTTGGAGATGTGCTGGTATCAAACGTATAGCAGCCAGGTTCTCCTGCAACTTCCAGGATCCTGCCGTCATCGACGATCAGGGCACACTGTCCTTCGTTTACGACGATACCGGAACCGTTGGTGATGACTTCACCTGATCCGCCTCTTCCTCTTTTGACGCCCTTGGCCATCAGGACATCATCGCTTAAAGAGTCACATACGAAATAATCTTTCCAGGTCTCTTCAATAGTGCCTAATGAAGATGCCAGTAATGCTTTAATTAAACCCATAGTTTCCTCCTTTATGTTTAATTTGATTTATATTTAGAATTTACCGCCATGGCCTCCGTGACTTATGCCGCTGGACGAAGTATGGTAACTGGTACCGCCTCCGCTGTGCGAGCCTGAGTCATCGTTTTTTGGCCGCGGACTTCTACTTACCGATCTGTTTATGAACTGATCCGCATAGCCGTTGAGATAGAAACTGCCGTCAACGACGTAATTGCGGGCATAGCGTTCCTTATGGACGCTCTTGAGCTGACCCTTGAATATCAGGGTAGTGATGAAGGAAATGATCGCGCCGATGCCGACACCGATGCCGATGTTTCCGGCTCCGAATTCGCTCTCGCTTTCTTTCTGTGGCTCGGTATAGCCGTCGACAACCTTACCCTTGGCAGCCGATCCGAGAAGATAGTCGGTCTTTGATGCGTATTTCTTGAAGGCTCCGTAGTAATCGCCCTTCTTGAGCGAACTCATCATCTCATCGGCGATCAGATCGACGCCGAACTCGGTGATGTTTCGGGCACCCTTGCCTCTGGTGGAAACGTACCAGTCCCTGTCTTCCATGGAAAGCAGGAAGAGCACGCCGTCATTCGGATAGCCGTTATAGTCATAGAAGTCATCCGCATAATCCTGAGGAGTCATTCCATGCAGGGTATTGGTGGTAACGGCTACGACCTTGATGCCGTATTTATTGTACAGCTCATTCAGTCTTGATGTGATGTCGCTTTCTTCGCTGCTGCTTAAGAGATCTGCCAGATCGACGAAAGCCGGAGTTCCGCTCACGGTATCGACACTGCTGGTATAGGCTTCGGAATTGACTATCCTTACGACTTTCTTATAGTATTCTTCGATGCCGCTGCTGGTACTGACGGCATTGTAGAAGGTGTTGAACAGATCTGAGGAATTCGCATAGATCAGATCCTGCTGCGGACCCAGAGCTTCGATATCGTAGTACTCGTCATTCATGCACAGGACGACGGTATTCTCGCTGTTATGCACATCGTAGATGAAGTTTATAGCGTACTGCTGGACATCGCTGATACTGGCGTCAAAGATGAAGTAGATGTCGATGCCGTAGTCGTCTCTGATATGATCTAGATCGTCTTCCAGACGGCTTTCCTCGTAGGCATCGATGATGCCTTCACCGTCTTTACCGATTATGATGTGATCACTGCCGGCGCTGATCGCGCTTGCGCTGAAGATGACCAGGAGGCAGGTGAATAAAACCGTTAATATCTTTTTCATATTTACCTCCTATATCAGTATGTACTGAAGCAGTATCAGTAAGGCGCTTATTCCGGCGAAAAGTCCGATGCCAAAGCCCCACATCTTGCCCTTATCAAGAGGCAGATCGCCGACGAACTTGCCGGTCTGGCCGTTCATGGCAAATTTGTAGTCCTTGTTGTCGTACTTTACGTTAAGGAGCCACATCGGCATCATGACATATTCCTGTCTTCCCTCACTCAGCATGATCCTTGAATGAGTCGGAACGACACTGGAATAACCGGATGTCGTCGAAGCGAAAAGAGCTTCAGTGGAATTGATGATCCTTTCATCGGCCTTGCCCTTGCAGTCACGGGCACTGATATCGTACTTGTCGGCCAGATAGCCGGCCAGGTAATTCGCATTGAATTCCCTGAATTCCCGGTCATCGAACGGTTCGATGGATTCGGTCATCCTGTCATCGATCAGTGACGATGCATCTACCGGTACTTCCTCGTAGGACACCCTTCCCGATCTGAACAGTTTGAAATAGCTGGTTTCCGTATAGTTGTAGTCGGCATCAGACCAGTGTCTTACCTTCGTGGCATCGTACCAGATCTGGGCATTGGCAGTACCGTCAAATAACCAGAAAGGCACGTATACGCCCTTTATTTCATCGATAACGGCTTCATCGGTAAATGCTCTCGGAAGAAAGAATTTGCCCTTTAAATGCCTTTTATACTCTTTCTTGGCTGCGTTCTTGTCCAGTGCGAAAGGAATGATCCTGCTTGGCTTGTAGTCACCGCGGACATTGCCCTGCAGAACTACCGGATCACCGCAGTAAGGACAGGAAGTCGCTACGGTATTGGCATCAGTGATGATGGCGCCGCCGCATGACTTGCAGGTATAGACCGAAAGCTCATCGCTTTCATCCCACTTTGTGTTCTCTATCGTATACTCTTTTTCTTCCCCAAAAGTATCAGGATCATAAGTTCCCTCACAGTAAGGACATTTGAGTTTCTGGCTTGCACTGTCAAACTCCAGACGTCCTCCGCAGTTAGGACATTCAAAATATTTCAAATCACTCATTTTCAGTAATCCCTCTGTTTTTTATTATATAACATTTTGATTTTACAGATTATTATTTAAGGTACTCGTAAGCCAGTCGTTTACTGTCGCTTTCCGAGCCTCTTTTAAGGTAGATTATTCCCCGGTATTCAAAGCCGTTGTGCAGGAGACATCTTTGCATATTCAGGTTGTCCTCATGGGTGTCGACCCTGATATGATCGTGTTCCTTCTTCAGTTCGTCAAAGATGAAACGGGCTACGCCTTTGCCTTTGCGGGAAGCAGCCACGGCTATGCGGTGGACGGCGATATAGGGATCGTCATTTATCCAGGAACCTTCATAGATTACATCATAAGTCTCTTCGTAGTCTACCACGGCAAACACGGCCAGCACTCTGTCATCTTCCTTTACGACGTATAGCCTTCCGATTTCGATGTCCGCAAGAAAAGCCTCCTCATCCGGATAGCCGTCCTGCCATTGATTGACCTTACTGTCCTTAAGGAAACGCTTGGCTTCATCGATGATCTTCATGATCTCATCTATGTCTTTGATATCTGCTTCAGTTATAATCATTGCCGGTCTTCTTTCTGATGGACGGATGGGATGAGAGTATCTTCTTTACCCCATGCGGATGGCTGAAGGCGATCGAAAGCACGTTTCCGTCAATGCCGATGACCACTCCTTCACCGAAGATCTTGTGGATGACGATATCGCCGTTGCGGTAGTCTTCACCTGTTTCATCAGCTGCCCTGTCGCTAGGGAAGATGTCCACGTCAAAGACCGAGGATCTCTTTTCCTTGCGGTCCACATGTTCGATGTATTCTTCGTCTATCTCATTGATGAAACGGCTTGGCAGCTTGGCGGAGCCTATTACATACGAGAAGGATGAGGTCTCCGTCAGGGTAAGTCTCTCCTTGGCTCTGGTATAGGCCACATAGGCCAGTCTTCTTTCTTCTTCCAGTCCTTTGGTGCCTTCCAGGAGCGTCTTTTCGCTTGGGAAGATACCTTCCGATAATCCGATCACGAAGACTATCGGGAATTCCAGTCCCTTGGCCGCATGGATGGTCATGAGATTAAGGGCATCAGCTGCGTTGTCGTTGACCTTGTCAGTATAAAGGGATATCATCTGCAGATAGTCTTCCAGAGTGCTTTCCGGATAGAATTCCTGATATTCCTTGATATCGTCAATAAGCGATTTGACGTTTTCCAGTCTTTCCGTCTCGTTGTCTTTTTCCAGCATGGCTCTGTATCCCGAATCATCCAGTACTTCATTCAGGAGCATTTCCAGCGACAGGTCATTAAGATCATTGCGCCATTTCTCGACCATCGCCACGAATTTATCCAGCGTGTTCTGGTTTTTGCCGAAAAGGCCCTTCTTTATCACCTCATACATGGAGACGCCTTCGCTTTGAGCGGCCCTGAAGATCGCATCGACGCTCTTGGTACCGATGCCTCTTTTAGGCTGATTGATGACCCGCTGGAAAGCCAGATCATCACCGGTAACTATCAGTCTCAGATAGGAAAGGATGTCCTTGACTTCCATTCTCTCATAGAAGCGGATGCCCCCGTAGATCACATAAGGGATCCTGTTTTCGATGAGGACCTTTTCGACTTCCCTTGAAAGATAGTTGGAACGGTACAGTACGGCTATGTCTTCATAGTCATAGCCCTTCTTCTTGAGTTTCATCGCTTCTTCCACGATGTAGTTGGCTTCTCTGTTTTCATCCAGAAGAGTCTTATGGATTATCTTATCGCCGTCGCCCTTGGTAGAGAAAAGATCCTTAGGTACCCTGGCCTTATTATTCTTTATAAGGGAGTTGGCACCGGAAAGGATGTTGTTGGTGGAACGGTAGTTCTGGTTAAGGACGATGGTCTTGGTATCCTTGAAGTCCTTGTCGAAACCGACGATGATGTTGATGTCGGCCCCTCTCCAGGTATAGATGGTCTGATCGGGATCGCCGACCACATAGATATTGTCATGAACAGTCGACAGCTGTCTTATCAGCAGGTACTGTTCCTTGTCAATGTCCTGGAACTCGTCCACATGGATGTAATGGAACTTGGATGACCATTTCTTCAGGACGTCGGGATTCTTCTTGAAGAGCCTTGTCGTCCACAGGATGAGATCGTCAAAATCAAGACCGTAGACCTGTCCCAGACGTTTCTGATAGTATTCATAGACTCTGGCTTTCTCTATGAGCTTTATCTCGCCGTAGGTCTGTTTCATGGCCTCAGCCGGATCGACGTCCATGTACTTGCAGTTGGCGATATAGTCAAGAGCCACGGAATAAGGCAGATCGCTTTTCTCGATCTTATATTCCTTGTAGGCTTCCTTCAGTATCTGTTTCTGGTCATCGGCATCCACGACGGTGAAATTCCTGGGATAGCCCATGACTTCTATCTCTTCCTTGAGGATACGCATGCACAGGGAATGGATGGTGGAGATAAAGGCTCCGTCTCCTTCCTTGCCGAGCATCTCGATGATCCTTTTCTTCATCTCGTTGGCCGCCTTGTTGGTAAAGGTGATGGCCAGGATATTGCGGGGATTAACGCCCT
Source organism: Erysipelotrichaceae bacterium (assembly GCA_017431825.1). GTDB lineage: Bacteria > Bacillota_I > Bacilli_A > Erysipelotrichales > Erysipelotrichaceae > Colivicinus. Next base: position 63,818 of record JAFRKI010000001.1, read on the forward strand.
TCTTTTCGATCAGATAGGCGATCCGCATGGTCAAAACGCGGGTCTTGCCGCTGCCGGCTCCCGCTATTATCCTTAAGTGCTTTGCCTCGTCGATGACGGCTTCCTTTTGCGCATCGTTGAGCTGTGAATACTTGACCATGAGATTATTATACAATACCGCTCTTGCGTAATCGGTAAAAATGGCTTTTAATAAACTTGTGCATTACCGGGTAAGATTATTTCTTGATTATATACTCACATCCTTAGCTACGGCAGCCGTTGATTTCTCATTATTCTACGTTTTTTTGAACGAGCTTGATTTCCGGGGAATGAGTTCGACGATCTTTACGGCAACCATCCTGGCCAGGATCTTTTCCGGTGTCATCGGCTACATCCTGAACAAGCGGGTCGTCTTCAAGACCGATGATTCCGAGACGGTGATCCAGCTGATCAAGCACTTTTCCATTACGACCCTGCAGATGCTGCTGTCGGCTTCCCTGCTTACCTACATCCACTACATCCTCAAGGCCAGCCCGATAATCGAAAAGATGTTCGTCGATACGACGCTGTTCGTGGTCTTCTACTTCGTTCAGAAGTTCTGGGTCTTCAAATACAACCGCCACAAAAAATAGCCACCATGTGGCTTTTATTTTATAATGAGGATATGTTAAGCTCTGATAAGTTCAGTGATTACGTTCTGCTCGATGCCGGAGACGGCGAAAAACTGGAAGTCTGGGGAGACATCGTTTTAAGAAGGCCTGATCCGATGGCCATCTGGCCAAAGCTCAAGCCCGAGATCTGGGATAAAGCGAAGGGCATCTATCACCGTTCCAGTAAAGGCGGCGGTTTCTGGGAATTCAAAGAGAAACTGCCTAAGGAATGGCAGGTAAGTTACCGTGATCTTACCTTCAAGGTATCCCCTACCAGTTTCAAGCACACCGGTATCTTTCCGGAACAGGCTGCCAACTGGGACTTCATAACCGATAAGCTCAAAGGACACGAAGATGCCAGAGTCCTCAATCTTTTCGCCTATTCGGGAGTTGCCACGACAGTAGCCGCTTCCTGTCATATAGAGGAAACGGTCCACGTCGATGCTGCCAAAGGCATGGTGGAATGGGCTAAGGAAAACAGAGACCTGAGTCACTTAAGCAATGAAAAGATCAGATACATCGTCGATGACTGTCTAAAGTTCATGAAAAGAGAAGTAAGAAGAGACAGGAAGTACGAAGGCATCATCATGGATCCGCCTTCCTACGGCAGAGGCCCTAACAATGAGCTCTTCAAGTTCGAGGAACAGATCAATCCGCTGATCGAAGAAGGACTTAAGCTCTTAAGCGATAAGCCGCTGTTCTTCATCGTCAATACCTACACTACCGGTTATTCAAGTACCGTCATCAGAAACGTTTTACGAAGACACTTCGAAGACTGCGGGATCAAAGGCAGGATCGAGGCCGATGAACTGGGCATCCGGATAGCCGGCAGCGACTATTGCCTTCCATGCGGCTTTACGGTCAGGTGGTCTGATGATTAAGGTCATCTATGAAGACAACCACCTTCTGGTCGTCGACAAGGAAATAAACGTACCCATACAGGAAGATTCCTCAAAGGACAGGGACCTTCTTACCATGGCCAAGGAATACATAAAGGAAAAGTATCAGAAACCGGGCAATGTCTATCTGGGACTTGTACACAGACTGGACAGACCGGTGAGCGGCGTCTGTGTCTTTGCGAGGACATCCAAGGCTGCCGGACGTCTTTCAAAACTGATCACTGATAAGGAATTCCGTAAGGAATACCTGGCCGTGGTCTTTGATAACGGTCTTGAAGATAAGGGAACATTCAAAGACCGGCTTTTAAAGGACTCTGCTGCCAACATGGTAAGAGTCGATCCCGGTGGCAAGGAAGCTTCCCTTGATTATGAGGTCCTGAAAAGAAAAGACGGCCTGGCTCTAGTAAGGATAGATCTTCATACCGGCCGTTCCCATCAGATAAGAGTGCAGTTTGCCTCCCGCAATCATCCTCTTTACGGTGACCAGCGCTACAACAGGGACGCCAGACCGGGACAGCAGATAGCCCTGCATGCCTTTGAAATAAGATTCAAACATCCTGTTTCCGGTGAAGAACTCAGTTTCACTTCAAAGCCGGACAGGTACCCTTTCAGTATCTATCTATGACAGCAAATAAAAAGAAGAGAAAACTCAACGGCAAGTTCGTTGCCCTGGTGGCAGCGGTGCTTTTACTATGCCTTTCCGCCTACAAGGTCCCGCATTTCATCAATGTGAACAGGCTGCTGGACATGGGCTATTCCGAAGAAGCCGTGTCGGCCATCTATAAGAAAGGCTTACGCAGGACCATCCTTAAGAATGAGTATTATTCCGATTATCTTAATGAAGAAATAGTAAAGGACAGTTTCAATAAGAAATACCTGCGTCTTTATGTGCTGACCGATCATCTCGATGAAGACTGCTTTGAACTGTATGAGATGCTGAAGGCCAGAAAAGGCTACAGCGATGAGGAACTGGAGAGCCTTTACGCAAAACTGAAGATATACGAGCTGAAGCCGTTGCTGGTATTCGATAAGCTTGATGATACCGGTGAATACATCGAAGACTGCCTGCGCCATCCGGATAATTCCGAAACCGTATTCGAAGTGGACGGCGATTATCTCCATCCTTATGAGAACTATATCGAGATAGCTGAGGATAAGGCCGACGCCGTTGACGTCTATGTCTCTTCCAAGTCATTTCTCGGAAATTATGAACCGCTGAAACTGGTTGAGATCAATTCGATTAATTCGATCCCGGGAGCGATGATGGAATCAAGGGCTCTGGCTGCCTTCTATGAAATGTGTGAAGCCATCAGAAAAGAGGATCTCGACATGGCTGTCTATGCCACCGGAGGCTATGTTTCCTATGAGGATCAGGCCATCCTGAACGGTCAGAATCCTTCCCGTTTCAAAGCCGGTTTCTCTGATGACCAGACCGGACTGACGGTTTATGTCACCAACGAGGAAAACAGTTCATTCAAAGAAACCAGGTCCTATGCCTGGCTTATGGAGAACGCTTATAAATACGGTTTCATCCAGAGATTCCCGGAAGGCAAGGAAGCTCTTACCGGACATGCGGCTATGCCTAACTACTTCCGCTATGTCGGTACGGAACTGGCTGAAAAGATCCGTGAAAGCGGACTGTGTTTTGATGAATACTATTTCACTTATCTGAATTAGTTGTTCTTAAGCAGAGCGATCGAAGTATCTCTTAAGAAGATATCGACGCTCTTATTGAATAAGCTTATATCCGTGATATTTGAGAAGGCTCCGGTAATGGTGCCTTTTCTTACATAGAGAGCGGAAGGATAGGAATCAAAGACCACTTCATTCAGCATCTTCGGCACCTGGTTCATGATGGAGATGACCGGCGGATCGAGAACTTCCGCCATCTTCTCGTTATCCGCATCGGTAACGTTCAAAACGACGACGCCCACATCCGGGTTGGCGTTATAGAAATCATTGATGAGGGTGACTGATGTTTCTTCTGCTTCATTGTAGTAGATGATGACCAGATCCCTGTCCTGGTAATCGAGGAAATCGGCTTCCGCAGTAAACGCAGAATCATTTTCATACTGCTCGAGATATCCGAAGTCCCTGCCGATGAAGTCCAGGGTATTTTCAATGGTCCTTAAGTCGTTGTCCAGCGATTCCAGCAGCGCATAGTTTTCCTTACTCAAATCATTCCTGACGTCGTCTTTGGTCCGCTTGTGAGTGAATATCGATTCACCGTTTTCATCGGTCAGGTCTTCCCTGCTTAGACTGTTCACATAAGCGAGGTCATAGACCAGATCCATTTCCTCTTTGGTCAGACTGGAGATCTTCATCCAGGACAGGACTCCGTTATTGAAGAAGAGGAATCCCGGATAGTATTTCGGATTATAGGTGCTCAAAAGGCGGCTGGAAAAACTGCTGTCTTCAGGGACGATGATCACATTATCAGGCAGAAGAGGATGGGCTATTTCCGCATAGAAGCCCTTTATTTCATTTACCGTACCTTCATTGAAATACTGGATGAAGACCAATTCCGGATAGGCTTCCAGCAGTTCATCGGTATACATTAATGCCTGATCCTTGCAGTGCGAACACCAGTTGCCGGCAACTTCGATTATCAGTTTGTCATCCTTATAATCGCTGAGATTTACGGTATTGCCGTAGATATCTGTCAGGGAATAGTCCAGCAGTTCCCTGCCGAAGTATTCCATGATGTAGGTATCCACTTCCTTTTCACCGTTGGCCTGATAGAGAAGGTCATAGGTTTCCCTGTTGAGGTATTCAAAAACTTCTATATCGTTAACCGGTTCGATATATTCTTCTGTTATCGGATCATCTTCGATCGGTATATCCTTGCCGGTACAGGCTGTCAGAAGCATCAGTACCAGCATCAAAATCAGTCTTTTCATTATTTTACCAGTTTATAGATGGCTTCCCTGCTGGCTTCCATGTCGCTGCGGCCCAGTTCATAGAGCTTTCTTAGATCGGCCTTGTCGCCTCTAAGACGGGAAACGTTGACGGTTTGCGTCGGATATCGGTAAAGGACGTGTCCTTCCTTTTCCATATCCTTGATGAGGTTTATCTGCTTCTCATAATTGAGATGTCTTTCACGGTAATCGCGGGAGATGTTAGGACAGTTCTTATAGATCCTGGCCATGAGCTTTATGACTGATTCCTTAGCCGGTTTACGCACATAGTCATAAGGCTTGGTGGTGATGATGAGACAGTCCGTACAGCCGTCATCGACGGCTTCCTCGATCGGTATCATCTTGGTGATGCCGCCGTCCAGGTATTCCCTGCCGTCGATCTTTACGACCTTGCCGATGATCGGCAGCGTGCAGCAGGCTTTCAGCATGTCCATGTCCATGTCCTTTATCGGCACATAGACGGTCTCGCCCTTTTCCAGATCATAGGCGCCGTATTTGGCCTTGCACTTAGTTTTATCCTTGATATCGGCGATATCGAAACCGAAGCCCTGTTTGAGATGATGCTCAAAGAGATAGTCATAGCCGACTATCGTTCCTTCTCTGAAGAAAGGATTGAGACCTACTACCGTCTTGTCCGCAATGACATCGGTAGACATGTCATAGAGAAAATCCTTGTTTTTCATTAAGAACGAAGTCAGATGGACAGCTCCCGTGGAAATGCCGTAGGCAGCGTTAAATTCAATGTTTTCATCGATCAGCCAGGAAAGACAGCCGGCCGTATAGGCTCCCCGCATGCCTCCGCCTTCCAGTACCAGTGCAGTTTTTTTACTCATGTCTTAATTTTATTCTCCATGGAAATTTTGTGCAATAATATAGGTATGGAAAAGAAAAGATTCAGAATTTACTTCAATGCCCCGATCACGATGGGATTCGTAGGGATCTGCTGTGCGGCTCTGCTGCTGCAGTACATGACTGCCTATGCGTCGACCTTCTATGTTTTCTCGACCTACGGCACCTCCCTGCTTGACCCGCTGACGTATATAAGGCTTATCGGCCACATCTTCGGGCATGCGGATATCAACCATCTTGTCTCCAACATGATGTACATCCTGCTGCTGGGACCGATGCTGGAAGAGAAGTACCATGACCGCCTGATCGTCGTGATCCTGGTCACCGCTCTTGTAACGGGTATCGTTCATAACATCGTTGCCCCCGACATCCAGCTGCTGGGTGCCAGCGGTGTCGTCTTTGCGTTCATCCTGCTTTCATCCATTACGGGTGATGAAGCGGGCATTCCGATCACCCTGATCATCGTAGCCATCATGTGGATCGGCGGCGAGATCTATGACGGACTGATGTTTGCGGACTCCGTATCCCAGCTGACCCATATCCTGGGCGGTCTGGTGGGTGCCGTCGTCGGCATGATGTTTAAAAACAACTAGACATTAAAAAACACTTCTGTAATGAGAGGCTTCATTCCGGAAGTGTTTTTATTATGCCTATTTACGGTAATAGCGGTAATAGTCTTCGTCCTTTTCCTCATCGATGTAGACGCCGTTTTCCTCATAGAGATAGAACGTTTCCTGGCCATAAAGACTGATGAAATCCTCGGGGCTCATGGCAATGGAAGAACCGTTAAAGTAGCGGTATACCTTATCTTTCTTATAGACGAAGATATCCTTGCCATTGCCTGTCAGAAGCTCTCTGTCCTTGAGATGGGCGATGACTTCGTTAATGCTGTTTATCTTTTCCATCGTTCAGGTCTATCCTGTATCTGAATACGCACTTGTATTTGTCGCCGCCTCGGTAAAGTTCATGATCATGCGGTATCTCCGCCACTTCCACCAGCTCTCCCTTGAGGGCCTTTAAGGTCTTGTAGGAAGCTTCGTTGTCGGGATTGCAGGTGATGTAAAGCTCCTTGAAACCGAATTCCCTGCGAGCCACTTCAAACAGGACCCTGCAGGCATGATAGGCATAGTGATGGCCTCTTTCCTCAGGGATGATGTTGTAGCCGATATGACCGTAGTAATACATCCTTTTATCCAGCTTGAGACGAAGATCGCACTTGCCTACCCGATGATCGGTACCGTGGAGATATATGTCATAATAGACAGTCGGAACACCGTCAAAAGAGCTGAGTTCACTGGTCCTGTATCTTTCCGAAAGATCGACTACTTCGCCTGTTCTCAGTCTTTCCTTTACCGGTGTTGCCTTAAAACTGTTGATTAGCTTCTGCACTATTCTCTCCTGTGCTCATCGTTTTATGAACTGTTACAGATAAAAACGGATATATGGTATCCTCTTTAACTTAATTATAAACCAATTATGCTATACTAACGGTATGAATGCATACGTCAATACCTATCCCCGTCCGCAGTTCAGAAGAGCTTCTTTCTTTTCGCTTGACGGCAAATGGAGACTCAACGGCAAGGAGATCGAAGTCCCTTTCCCGAAGGAATCTGCCTTAAGCGGCTATCCCGATAAGGAACATGAAGATCTGCTGGAATACCACAAGCGGTTCAGACTGCCTGACGGCTTTCTGAAGAAGAGTCAGAAACTGATACTGCACTTTACGGCTGTCGATCAGATCTGTGACGTCTTTTTCAATGACCACTATCTGGGCAACCACAAAGGCGGTTATCTGCCGTTTGAATATGATGTCAGCGAATATCTTCGAAAAGACAATTACATCTGCGTAAAGGCCAGGGATGATCTCGATACCTTCTACCCTTACGGCAAGCAGTCCAAAAAGCCGCACGGCATGTGGTACACGCCGGTATCCGGCATCTGGGGTTCGGTATGGCTCGAAGCCGTTCCGGTCAGGGAACGCATAAAAGGCATAAAGGTCGATACCAAAGCTGACAGGATACGCATCAGGGTCGATACCGATGCCAAGGCCTATACCTTCAGGATCATCTTCGATGAGGACATGTACGAGAAGACCTTCAAGAAGAAGGAATTCGAGATCGACCTCAAGGCCCTCAATATCAAATACCGGAAATGGTCGCCGGATGATCCGGTACTCTATGACTTTTCGGTCATCACCAGATATGACAAGGTCGATTCCTATCTTGCTGTAAGAGAAGTAAAGACCAGAAGAGTCGGTGAATATAAGCGGCTTTTCCTGAACGATGAACCGTTATTCGTCAACGGTGTTCTCGATCAGGGCTATTTCGATGACGGTCTTTATCTTCCGGGCGACCCTAAGGAATACCTCTCTGACATCAGAAGGATGAAGGAACTGGGTATCAATCTTTTGAGAAAACATATCAAGATCGAACCTGACATCTTCTATTACTACTGTGACAGGGAAGGCATCCTGGTGATGCAGGACATGGTCAACAGCGGTGATTTCCGCCCGGTCATGGATACCGTCTTCCCGACCGTCGGACTGGTCAATAAGGACGACGGACAGCGGGTCGACGAGGAAAGATACGCTTTCTTCATCGAACACTCAAAGGAAACAATCAGATATCTCTATAACCATCCAAGCATCATCGCCTGGACCATCTACAATGAGGGCTGGGGCCAGCAGAAAAGCTCTGAAGCCTATCATACCCTTAAGAAGCTCGATCCGAACCGTCTTTTTGATACGGCATCAGGCTGGTTCAAACCCAATGACAGCGACATCGATTCCTATCACGTCTACTTCCGCAACAAGGTACTCTCTGCAAAGGATAAAGAAAAACTCCTCTTCCTGTCGGAATTCGGCGGAGTCGTCAGAAAGATCGAAGATCATATCTTTACCGAAAGAGAAGCCAATTACGGCTACGGCGTCAAGAACAGCGAAGCCGAACTTAACAAGGCCATTCTGGGTCAGTACAGCAGGATGGTCATTCCTTCCATCGAAAACGGACTGTGCGGATGCATCTATACGCAGCTGAGTGACGTAGAAGAGGAAGTAAACGGCCTGTATACCTATGACCGGGAAGTCTGCAAGGTCTCCAAGGAGATCATGCGGGAAATAAGGAAGATGGTCGATAATGCCTATCGGGAGGCACTCAGGAACGATCAGCTGAAATAAGGATCTATCCGCTTACAGATAAGTTCAGCCGTAAAGCCGGTAAATAGACCGCAGGGAACGGCGATGAGCAATAGTACAGGCAGAAGGACGGCAATGCCTGCCTCGCCATATATCAGCACAATTACGATAAGCTGGCCGATGTCGTGCATGATCGCACTTAAGACCGACACGAACATCAGTCCGCTTTTTTTATTCATCAGCAGCAGGAGGACGCTTGAAAGCACGATGCCGCCAAAAGCGATGAAGAAAGACAAGGAGAACAGCGAACCTTTAAGCAGTGCTGCCGCAGTGACTCTCAGGAAATTGAGAAGCAGCATCTCCTTCTTCCCGTATTTCTTCCAGGCCACCAGCGCAAAGATGTTGGCCAGACCGATCTTGAGACCGTACGGCAGAAAGGAAAGATACGCTCCTTCAAAGAGATTGACGATGACCGCAAAGGTGCATAGCAGCGCTATGAATACTTCCTTCCTCAGTTTCTTCATTCGCTCAGCTCCACGATGATGCCGTTAGGCAGACAGATTATCGGCCTGTAGGAAGCGGGGCTTACCCAGCCCACATCTTCACAGTCGTGATTGGGACACTCGACGTCTACTGCCCGGTAGCTCCCGTCCTTTACTTCCAGATGAAAGGTCCCGACCTTGCCTTCAACGGAATAATATCCATCCTTTTCAAGAGGAACGCTTAAAAGTATCCCGTTGTCCGCATCCTTAACGATAACGGTCCTTTTATTCCTGTATGCATTATGAAAAAGAAGCAGCGATAGCATCGCTGTTGTCAGGATAATCAGGATTATCAGTGCTTCTCTTTTCTTCATTTAAATAGATCTGATATTAAGTTTCTCGCCGTCCGGTCCTTCTTCGGAGTTGAGATAATCGACGATGGCCTGTCTTTGTTCAGGAGTGCTCGGTGCGCACTGCAGGGTGTCGGTCTCCCCGCTCAAAAGAGCAGCGATCATACCGCTGCAGCCCGGATAACCGCAGGCACCGCAGTTGTATCCCGGAAGCATTTCCAGGGCCTTTTCCTGTCTTTTGTCTTCCTTCACAGCCAGGAATCTGTTTGCCAGCATCAGCATGGCACCCAGGAAGGCGCCTATTATAAACATGATCACAAAGACTTTAATCACGGTCTTTTCCTCCTTCATATACGGCATTGGCCGGACAGGATACGATATGGCATGACGAACACTCTTCCCTGAGATTCTCACAGCCTGCCGGCTTCTTCGTGCGGTGATTAAGGATATAGGCAAGCGCATAAACGCCGACCAGTATCACGACATAGATGACGGCTTTCATCAGATGATACCTGCCAGTCCGGAAAAAGCCATGGCCATTAAGGCTGCCGTAATAAGGGCGATCGGAACGCCCTTCCAGGCTCTTGGCGTATCCGCTCCTTCGAGTCTTTCACGCATGCAGGCAAACAGGACCAGCACCAGCATGTATCCTGCCGGGACCGCCAGCGAATTAACGCAGGTTTCCAGCAAGGTATACTTCATGGTGATGTTTTCCTGAGCCACATATAACACGACACAGTTGGTGGTAATCAAAGGCAGATAAATGCCTAAGGTCTTATATAATGATGCACTGTATTTCTTGATGAACATCTCCGTCAGCTGGACGAAGGAAGCGATGACCAGAATGAAGGTTATCAGTCTCAGATACTCCATGCCGTTAGGCAGCAGGATCAGATAATACAGGAAATAGGTTATCAGGGATGCACCGAAGATGACGAAAGTGACAGCCAGTCCCATGCCGATGGCGCTCCTAAAGTTCCTGGAGACGCCGAAGAACGGACATAAGCCCAGATACTTCGTAAGTACGACGTTGTTGACAAGGATAGCTGCCAGAGCTAAAGAGAGAAGTTTCATTGCTTATCGGCCTCCTTTTCCTTATCAGCTGCCCTGTTCTTAAGCATCGCAAAGAAAGCTGCGAAACACGCAAAGACCAGGAAGGCTCCTACCGAAGAAGCGGCCAGAGGCATCGTATACGGCTTCAGGGATTCAAACGCAAATCCGAAGATAACCTTTTCCGGATCGAAAGGATCATAGAAGATGACGGATCCGTTAGCCAGGAATTCCCTTACAACCGATATCAGCACCAGGGCAAAGGTATAAGCCATACCCATGCCAAAGCCGTCTGCTGCGGAACTGAATACATCGTTCTTCGAGGCAAAGGCTTCAGCCCTGCCCAGGATGATGCAGTTGACGACGACCAGCGACAGGAAGACTCCCAGTGATCTGTAAAGACTCGGGGCATAGGCATGCACCAGCATCTCCACTATCGTTACCAGTGAAGCGATGACCACGATATAGACCGGTATCCTTATCTCATTGCTGATGAGCTTGCGCAGAAGCGATATGATCACATTGGAGAAGATCAGCACTATCGTTACACACAGTCCCATGCCGACGGCATTGTTGAAGGTCGTTGAAATGGCCAGTACACTGCACAGTCCCAGGAACATCGAGAATACCGGATTGTCCTTGATGAAGGAATCCTTAAAGTTCCGCCACATCCTATCTTACCTCCGAAACGGCTTCAAAGGCCGCTTCCATGATCTTCTGCATGGCTGATGATGTACGGGTCGCACCGGAAAGAGTGTCGATCTTATCGTCAGCGGTTTTATTCACATATGTGTCTTCCATGAATATCTTCTCGAAACAGCGGGCACCGTAACCGCTGGTCTCCTGCTGCTGCAGGGCGCTGATACCGATCGTTTTACCGTCTTTGTCAAAACCGATAAGAACGATGATCGGCGTTGAAGTGTTATAGCCGTAAGCCGCGGCCTTGACGACATAGCCTCTGTCCTTTGCTTCATAAACGCTGAGGATGCAGTCGTTCATGGTATAGCCATCCAGTTCGATGAATTCCCCGTCAGGGAACATCTTCAGAAGGTTCTCTCTTTCTTCGTTAGCCACGTTCTCTTCGATCACCGGTTCAGTGATCCCGTTCACATAGGTAATGGCTGCACCGGCCAAAGCGGCTACGAGTGCCAGCAGCAGTACGGAAAGCATCGCCTTTTTCATAGTCCGATACCTCCTGCAATATTCTTAAACAGCGCCATGACTGCCGGATAATCATTCACGTCCAGAGAAAGTCCGATCAGGATGATGCCGAAAAGACTCAGCAGAATGATCAGAGTGACCGTTATCGTATCCTTGTGCATCCTGTCTATGGTCTTGCCGTCAAAGTACTTCTCGATGGTCGGAGTCAGGATATTGGCCAAAAGGATCGAGTAGCAGACGCCCTCAGGAAGGGAAGCTTTATAACGAATAAGAACGGTAAAGAAGGCCGCAAAGCAGGTAAAGACGATCCTTCCTGCTCTGGTGTTCGGGTTAGTCACCGGATCCGTCAGCATGAATACCGCACCGAAAGCGACACCGCCGGTCAGTACGTTGAAAAGACCGTATTCAAAACCTGCACCCTTGATCAGTCCGACGATCGTCGTACCCGCAAAGATCAGCCCCATATAGAAAGCCGGTACCGCCCAGTCCAGTATCTCGTTATAGGAAAGGATGATACCCAGGATTATAATCAGCAGAGTATTGGTCTCGCCTATCGCACCGAAGTAATTGCCCAGCAGCATGTTTTTTATTCCGCCGAACTGGCTCAGGAAGGCCTGCAGGCCGCTCTGGTTCAAAAGCCAGCCGCTGTCGGCTATCGTCGTCGTCGGTGTCGGGGAAGCCACGACATCCAGCAGTCTTGAACTCGCAAAGCCGGTCAGGATGGTGACTCTGCCGATCGCTGCCGGATTGAAGATGTTGTCGCCGAAGCCGCCGAATACCAGCTTGCCGAAGAAGATCGCGATAAAGGCCGATACGGCCAGGGCATAGAGACTGGTATTGATCGGTACCGTCAGGGCCAGTATCAGACCGGTTATCCAAGGGAAGGATCCTTTAAGATGCTTTGCAACGTTCTTCTTGTAGAACAGCGCAAACAGTACTTCCGTCAAAACACAGACTCCTACCGATACGATCGGGATCAGGATTATCTGCCGGGCATAGGCTCCGCCCATACCGAGATAACGGAAAAGACTGAAAAGCCAGACGATCAGAAGAGCAGCTGTCAGTTCCAGCATGATTATCTTGGTGGATCGGGTCGAACGGATATGCGGCCCTGCGTGATATTTGATTTCCATGGTTATGATTGTTTACGGGCATTGAGCAGACGCTTGGCTCTGCGCATGTTTTCGGTCACAGGTATCTTGGACGGACAGTTGTAGGCACATAAACCGCATTCTACACAATCCGTTACTTTTAATCGCTGCAGACGGTCAAAGTCTTTGGCCTTGAGCGCCTGGATGATGTTTACAGGCCTTAAGCCTGACGGACAGTTGTTGGCACAGGCACCGCATCTTATGCACGGGTATTCCTCATACACCATGTAGGTAAGAACGGTGATGGCATTGACGGCAGGTCTGGTGGTGACTTCATCGCTCCTGAGCGAAGTGCCCATCATCGGACCGCCGGAGAGGACTATGACCTCGTCACTGGTATAGCCGCCGCAGGCTTCGATCAGATTCCTGAACGGTGTACCGACTCTGGCTAGCACGTTGTGCGGCGACTTTACGGCATCACCGGAAACGGTGATGATCTTTTCGTTTATCGGCAGACCGGTAATGGTCGCCCTGCCCACATAGATGGCCGTCGTAGCCGAGGTGATGATGGCTCCGATCTCGATAGGAAAACGCTCATACTGGGCGTTAAGGGCTTCATAGACCATGACTCTTTCCCAGCCCATCGGATAAAGGTCCTTGAGCTTCAGTACGCTTACTCTCTTGTCGCCTTCAAACATCAGGTCGATCAGTTCGATCAGATCCTTCTTTTCTTCCTTGATGCAGATGATGCAGTCCCTGGCACCCGAAGCCTTCAGCAGCATCCTCACTCCCGTCTTGAAGTAGTAGGACTTCTCTTCGATCATTCTGGCATCGGCAGTTATATACGGTTCACATTCCACGGCATTGATCAGCAGATGCTCACACTTGTCGGTCTGGTACTTGTAGTAGGTAGGAAAGCCGGCGCCGCCGCAGCCGATGATGCCCATCTGCTTGATGAATTCCACTATCTCTTCCTTGGAGGCTTCCTCGGAAATGGTCTTCAGTTCTACCGTGTCTTCCCTGAAGTCGTTTTCGATGATCGCATGCATGACCGGCTTCAAGGACGTGCTCGGCCTTTTCTCGATGCTTTTGACTGTGCCGGAAACAGGAGAAAAGATCGGCACATAAAAACCGTCATCTCTTTCGGCAAGTTTCGTACCGATCTTGACATGATCGCCTTCTTTTACCAGAATGTTTGCTTCGATATTGCCATGACTGAGTGCCACCCCGATGATCTCGGGAACATCCAGATGAATGATTTCGTTGTGTGCAGTCACTTCCTTATGTCCGTCAATATGCTGATGCATAGGACCAAACAAAAGAGACATCCTGTTCCTCCAAAAGCCTATATGGAATAATCTACTTTCCAAAAAAGTAATTATCTATAAACCCAATTACTTAACACATATATTATAACTGTATTTATACCTAAAGATAATGCTATAAAGCCAAATTAAGCCAAAAATCATATAATAGAAACGATGAAAAAGCTCATTATCCTTATTGTTTTTTTATTCACATTTTCTGCCTGTTATGCGGCACCTCAGTATCATAAGAAAAACATCTTTCTGGAACCTGTTTATGATGCGGATGGTGAGATGGTGCTGCTGCTTAATTCCCAGATAAAGCTGGTGACAGTCGAAGAAGATAAGATGCAGGAAATGACGGAAACGGCCTATGAGATGATAAGCCGTTATCATAAGCTGCTGGATGCTCATCACTATTATGACGATGATGGAAATATCATAAACAATCTTAAGGTCATCAATGATTCCTACGGCAGCGAAGAAGCGATAGAAGTCGATGAAGACCTGATAGAAGCCCTTAAGGAGAGCTTTATCCTGGCCAGACTTACCAGAGGATATTTCAATCCGAGCATCGGTGCCCTGTCAGAACTGTGGCGTCCCCTTTTCAGCAATAAGAGAACGGTCGATCCTTCTGCAGAAGATATCGAAAAAGCCAAGGCCTGCATGATTGATCCTGAAGCTCTTGAAGAAGTGATCGAAATAGATGAGGATAATGATACTCTCATCTTCCACAGAGTAGAAAGCTGTGAAGGAAGCGTCAGCATCGATCTGGGTGCCTTCGTAAAGGGATACGTGCTGGATAAGGCTTATGAAGAACTGAAGGAATATGAAAGCTCCTTCCTGCTGGACGGCGGTTCCTCGTCCATCATAACTTACATTGCGGACGGTCAGAAGATCGACTGGAATATCGGCGTGCGTAAGCCTGATGGCGATGATGCCTTATTCGCCTTTGAAGGAAATGATATTGCTGTTTCCACTTCGGGAGATGATGAAAGGTTCTTCCTTACGGAGATCGACGGCAAGACCCTCAGAAGACATCATATCCTGGATCCGTTTACCGGCTACAGCGAAAACTATTACAGAGGCATCACCCTGATAGCGGATGATAACGCAGGCGTTCTTGACGCTTTGTCGACTGCCCTTTTCAATATCGAAGATATCGATGAACAGCAGGGAATAATAAAAGACATCAGTGACCACTACCACATGGATATCAGAAGATGTCTGATACTCGAAAAAGACGGCAAGCTTTCACTTATCGTCGATAAGGGATTCGATGCGCTCTTCCTTCCGGAATATGAAGCAATGGAAATAAATAAAATGATCCTTGATTAGGATCATTTTTTATCATCTTTCCTGCTGTTCTTTTCGGAAGTCCTGCTTGCCAGGGCCTTGTTTATCTTGCTGCTGATATCGTTACGCAGATTGCCGGTCTCTTCCAGGAAACTGTCTTTATATTCGCTTACGAAACACTTCATCAGGATGGCGGCCACCTTCTTGGAATCTTCGTTCATATCGCCGAATTTCATGATGGTCTTGATGATACCGGCCGTACCAAGCGTATCGAAGTCGGAGATCCTTTTGACTCCTGCTTCATCGAAGGTATTGAAAAGATCTTTAACCAGTTTTTCCCGCTGCTTGGAATCCGCTATCGCCAGGAAGGATATGAAGGCTTTTTCGATGAGCTTGGAATCCTTGGATGCCCTGCCCTTTATAAAATGAGTGCCTTCGACCTGCCATGATAGACCGTCATGCTGTATCAGGGAAAAACGGTCCGACTTCACTACCAGCTTGTTCATTTCAAAACCGTAGATGGTACCGATGACGTCGAACTCCGGCACGATCTTGATGTACTTGTCCTTAAGCAGTTCGAGATTATCCATAAAGCCTTCCGACAGCAGTTCCAGATTGATGCCCGGGCCGTCATTGGAATAGATGTTTATGACCTTGTCCAGCACTTCCGGATAGCTCAGGACCGCATATAAAGCCAGATTGCCGCCTTTGGAATGTCCGCCGATACGGTACTTGCGGAATCGCTTGAGATGCTCTTTCAGGTACCGGTAAGCCGATATCTGCGATTCAGTGGTCTTATAGGAAAGGCAGAAGTCCTCATGCCAGCCGATAAGGGTATCGTCAGTACCCCTGAAGGCAATATATGTCGTGCCGTCATCGAGGTCTACCTGCATTGCCGCAAACTGTTCGGTCCTGTCTTCCGAAAGGCTTGCGACACAGTCGTGTACCAGGCAGTCCCTGTAACGGTCGCATTCAGCCATGGCCTGCAGTACCAGCGGTACCTTGGCGATGAAGCTGCTGCTTTTAAGCATCTTCTCGATGTCGTGGTCTTTCTTATACATCTCATACAGTTCCCTGACCGTATACTCTTTTCCGTCCTTCACATAGTCTTCCACCGTGACATAGGAAAAGTAAGAGATGATAAGATTGTCAACTTCGTTGAACGGCGATACCTTGAAACTCAGATCGCCTCTCCATTTCATATAATCGATAATATTCATACCCTATTGATTATATCACTAAATGTGCTATATTATATATGAATGTATGTTCATATATTCAATAAGGAGGCTGACATGAAAAAGACATATAAGATCGATGTAGACTGCGCCAACTGTGCCAACAAGATGGAAGAAGCTGCCAATAAGACCGAAGGCGTCAGGAAGGCAGTGGTAAACTTCATGGCACTTAAGATGAACGTTGAATTCGAAGAAGGCGTAAACGAAAAGGAAGTCATGGAAGAAGTATTAAAGAACTGTAAGATCGTAGAAGACGACTGTGAGATCTTCCTTTAATCCATGACAAAGAAACAGAAAAAAGTACTTATCAGAATCTTCATAACTGTCATCCTGATGGCAGTTTTACATTTTACAGTTCCTGAAGATCATCCTTATGCGATCATCTTCTATTTAGTACCTTATCTGATCATCGGCTATGATATCCTCTACAAGGCCTTCAGAGGCATCGTCAAGGGTCAGGTCTTTGATGAGAACTTCCTGATGGCCATTGCGACGGTGGGAGCCTTCGGATTGCAGGAATATCTGGAAAGCGTAGCGGTCATGCTGTTCTACCAGATCGGTGAGCTCTTCCAGGATTATGCCGTAAGAAAATCCCGTAAGAACATTACGGAACTCATGGATATCAGGCCTGATTATGCCTATCTGGTAAAGGAAGGCGACGAGATCGAGAAAGTCGATCCGTTCGAAGTCGAAGTCGGTTCGACGATACTCGTCAAGGTCGGTGACAAGATACCGCTGGACGGCATCATCGTCGAAGGCGAATCCATACTCAATACTGCCGCTTTGACCGGCGAATCCAAGCCGCAGAGCGTAAATACGGGCGATGAAGTCATATCGGGCTGCATAAACATGCTCTCGGTAATCAAGGTCAAAACGACCAAAGCCTTTGAGGAATCGACGGCCTCCAGGATACTGGATCTGGTGGAGAACGCTTCCAGCAATAAGGCCAAAAGCGAAGAGTTCATTACCAAGTTTGCCAGATACTATACCCCTATCGTCTGCTACTGTGCACTGGCTCTGGCTTTCCTGCCGCCGATAGTCAATATGCTCATGTCCAGACCTGGAGACTTCCCGACCTGGATCTACAGAGCACTTACCTTCCTGGTAATAAGCTGTCCTTGTGCACTGGTGATATCCATACCGCTGAGTTTTTTCGGCGGCATCGGCGGTGCTTCCAATAAGGGCGTGCTCGTCAAAGGTGCGGACTTCCTTGAACAGCTTTCCAAGGTAAGATATGTCGTCTTTGATAAGACCGGTACCATGACCAAAGGCATCTTCGAGGTAAGCTGCTACCATGAATGCAGGATATCCGAAGAGGAACTGCTGGAATATGCCGCTTATGCGGAAAGTCTTTCCAACCATCCTATCGGACAGTCGATCGTCAGGGAATACGGTAAGGATATAGACAAGGAAAAGATCGAATCCATAAGAGAGATACCCGGTAAAGGCATCGAAGCCAAAGCACTGGGAAAAGAAGTCCTGGCCGGCAATAAGAAGCTCTTCCTTGAGCATGACATTCAGGTCGAAGACTGCCACGATCAGACGACCATCGTCTATGTGGCCGTTGACGGACAGTATGTCGGTCATATCCATATCGCCGACATGATCAAGCCTACATCCAGGAAATGCATCGACGGTCTGAAGGCTTTAGGCATAAAAAAGACGGTCATGCTGACAGGAGACAAGCGGTCGATCGCTGCCCAGGTCGGTAAGGAACTGGGGATCGACGAGATCTATGCCGAACTGCTGCCTGATGAAAAGCTCTATAAGCTGGAAGAACTGCTCAAAAAGAAGACTGATGATAAGGAAATAATGGCCTTTATCGGTGACGGCATCAACGATGCTCCGGTAATATCGAGAGCCGATGTCGGTGTGGCCATGGGTGCCTTAGGTTCCGATGCGGCGATCGAAGCTGCTGACGTAGTGCTCATGGATGACGACCCTTACCGTATGGTCACAGCCATCAGACTGGCCAGGAAATGCATGCGGATAGTCTATGAGAACATCTATTTCGCGATCGGTGTCAAGGTGATCTGTCTGATCCTTGGAGCCCTGGGCATCGCCAACATGTGGCTGGCGATATTCGCTGATGTCGGTGTCATGGTGATAGCCGTACTCAATGCCATCAGAGCCCTTAATACGAGAGGTATGTGAGATGAAGAAAAAAGAAGTGAATGAGAAAAGCATCTACGATCTGGCGGAACTCTTCAAGGTCTTCGGCGATTCGACCAGGATCAGGATACTGCTGGCCTTATACGACAAGGAAATGAGCGTCAATGACATAGCTGTGACCCTGAACATGTCGCAGTCCGCCATCTCCCATCAGCTTAAGAACCTCAAGGTCTCCAAGCTGATAAAGAACCGCCGGGAAGGCAAGACTATCTACTATGCCCTTGATGACGATCACGTCTATCACATCATCGAACAGGGTCTTGAACATGTTGAAGAATAATAAAAAGAAGTTTCCGATGAAACTTCTTTTTTTATTTATGCCTTTCTCTTTGCTTCCAGCCACTTGTAGATATCATCATAGACGGTATCCTTATCCAGCTCATTGAGTATCTCATGACGGTCATTCTCATAGAGCTTCAGGGTAACGTCCTTCATGCCTGCTTCTTTGAACATATCGGCTACGGCCTTAGGATCCTTGCCGAAGTTTCCTACCGGGTCTTCAGCACCGGATGTGATGAGCACCGGCAGTTCCTTAGGCATCTTGGCTACGTTGTCTTTGTCGATGATCTCTCCTATCGTGGAGAAGAGATTGTAGTAACCGTTGGTGGTAAAGATGAATGTACATCTAGGTTCATGGACATACCAGTTGACTATCTCATCGTTCCTGGTCAGCCAGTCGCAGTGGGTCTCGCTAGGCTCCCATTTCTTGTTGTAGGAACCCAAGGCCAGGGAATTGATGAATCTGCTCCGGTGTTTCCAGCCCTTGAAAGTTGCTACGGTCTTTGTCAGGAACTTGGCAGCTCCCAGCATGCCTTTCTCCTGCTGTCCGGTTCCCATGACGATGGCTCCGTCGAGCTCTTCACCGTGCTTTATCAGGTACAAACGGCAGAAGAAGGAACCCATGGAATGTCCTAACAGGAAATACGGCTTGCCCGGATAAAGCTTCTTGGTAAGATGGGTAAGCATGACCATGTCCTTCAGCACATTCTTATAGCCGTCTTTTTCGGAGAAATAGCCCCAGTCTTCCTTGGAGTTTACCGATGCTCCGTGTCCCAGATGATCGTTGCCGGTGACCAGGTATCCTTTGCCGGTCAGATATTCCGCAAAGCCCTCGTAACGGTCGATGAATTCGACCATACCGTGAGCTATCTGCAGGATGGCTTTGACTTCACCCTCAGGCATATAGCGCATGGCTCTGATCTTCGTGAGGCCGTCGGCACTGTCAAAATAGAATTCTTCTTTACGCATATTGTTTCCTCTTTGTTTCTAACTTTATTGTACACAAAAAAAGATTTAACCATACGGCTAAATCTTTCGTAATTATTCAGCTTCCTTGTCGGCAGCTCTCTTGGCAGCTTCCTCTTCTTCGAGGATCCTGTAGGCTACCTTGCCTACCAGAGTCTTAGGAAGTTCATCTCTGAATTCTATCTCTCTTGGCATGGCGTACTTGGCGATGTTCTTCTTGCAGTAATCGAGGATCTGCTGCTTGGTCTCTTCGCTTGGCTCAACGCCGTTTTTAAGAACGATGAAGGCTTTGACTTTCTGCATACGCAGTGAATCAGGAACGCCGATGACACAGGACATGGATACGATATCCAGGGCATCGATGATGTTTTCCAGCTGGGCCGGATAGACGTTGTAACCGGAAGTTACGATCATTCTCTTGCTTCTGCCCTTGAAGTAGGTGAAACCTTCCTCATCCATGACGCCCAAGTCGCCGGTATATACCCAGGTAAGACCGTCTTTGTGTTTCCTTAAGGTCTGGGCGGTCTCTTCCGGATGCTTGATGTATTCCTTCATGACCGTCGGACCGGCCAGGAGGATCTCGCCTTCTTCACCGTAAGGCAGTTCTTCATCGGTATCCGGCTTTACGATCTTGATGTAGACATCAGGCAAAGGCAGACCGATGGAACCTTCCTTATGAAGATGGGAAGGAGTCAGACAGCAGGCGGTAACGGTCTCTGTGGTACCGTAGCCTTCTCTGACCTGGATCTTGGCATTGTGGTCATACAGGAACTTGTCCAGTTTCTTCTTGAGTTCTACTGACAGTGAATCACCGCCGGAAAAGACGCCCTTGAGGCTTGAAAGATCGGCCTTATCGAACTTAGGCAGTCTTAAGAGTGCTTCAAACAGTGTCGGAACACCGGCCATGAAATTGATATGGTACTTGGTGATGAGCTTGGCATAGCTGGCCGGTGTGAATCTTGGTACCAGCACGCAGCGTCCGCCGTTAGCCAGCATCGAATGGATGCAGACGCCTAAACCGAAACCGTGGAAGATAGGCATGGCTGCCAGCATCTTGTCGCCTACCCTGTACATCGGGTTGGCGGCTACGATCTGTCCGGCTAAAGCGTTGAAGTTCTTATTGGTAAGAAGGATGCCCTTGGTAGTGCCGGTAGTGCCTCCGGAATAAAGGATGGCAGCCGGATCGTCGCCCGTTCTCTTGACTCTGATATCGAAGAACCTGGTATGACCGAACTTCATGAAGTCCTTCCAGAAGATTACCGGTGCATCGGCAGGAATCTTTTTGATCTTTCTTCCTTCCGTAAGCATGTAGCCCAGCTTGATAGGCCTGCTCAAGGCATCTCTGATCCTGGCAATGATGATGTTCTTGGCACAGGTATTGGCTCTGATGGCCTCGAACTTGTTGTAGAACTGGTCGAGCGTTACTACCGTCGAGGATTCGGATTCGTTGATATAGAACTCAAGCTCCTTCTCGGAACTTAGCGGATGTACCATGTTAGATATCGCACCGATCAGGTTTATCGCATAGAACAGATATATGGCCTGCGGACAGTTAGGCATGGAGATCGTGACTTTGTCGTTTTCCCTTACGCCTAAAGTCGATAAGGATTTGGCACAGTTTTCGATGTTTCTGATCATTTCCCTGTAGGTCGTAGGCTTGTTCATAAAGTCAAAGGCTACGTTGTTGGGATACTGTTTGGCTATCTCTTCCACCTTTTCAAACATGGAACCTTCAAAATAATCTAATGTAAAAGGCAGATCTCCCAGATGATCTTTCCATGGTGCTTTTGCCGTGATTTTCTTACTCATAGTCAACCTCCTTGTTTAAGTCTTCTTCCAGTAATTTCGGATTCTGCAGTAAGTATTTCAGAAGCTGTACGGTCTTGGAATAGTAGTAACCGTCAGCCAGTCTTTCATCTAAGGTGAGACCCAGATCAACGGTCTCGACCATCTTCGCTTCGCCCTTATCGTTATAGACAGGTCTTTTCTTTATCTCGCCGATAAGGCACATGATCGAACAGGTGCCCCAGTTGGTCAGGTGATGGTAGCCGCTCTTCATCTTTATCGAACCCAGGTTGGACATGACCACCGTCGAATAGTACGGATCATTACAGGTCATCGATTCCGGTACCCATCCGTGTTTGTCCAGCCACATGATGAAGCGGATACCAAGCTTGGAGATGAATCTTGGCAGCTTATTCAGGAAGTCCATGTTCTCGGTAGTGGAATCGATCTTATCGCTCCTTTGGGTGGATACTTCCTTATAGATCTTATCGTGGATGGTATCGATGTTATCGTCATCCTTCAGATGCAGAAAAGCCAGAGCTTCGGCACCGTCATCCTGGAACAGCTTCTTTACCACGAAGGAAGTCGTGACTTCCTTACGCTGATAGAAATTGCCGTTGACGATGAATCTCTGCATCTTCGGTCTTAAGGTGATGGTCCTGACCATGGCAGTCGTGATCACCTGGAACAGATTGTATTTGTATTCGATACCTTTGACGTTTTTCTTCTTAAGGTACCTGTTGATGTTGGTGAGATCGATGGTTTCGGAAATGAACGCTTCATTATCACAGCGATTCGGATAGATGATGCCGGTGATGTAATGAAGAGAGTCCAGATCTCTTAAAAGAATCCCGTCTCTTCTGTCTCCAAAAGCCATATAAAAAAACGTTCCCCCTTTTACGACTAATAATTATAACTCTTAATCAGATGATTTTATTAATAAAATGCAGTGTAAAAATGTAAGCGCTTTTTTGATACAATATATAAAAAGGAGTTTTTGTATGCCTACTACATATACTCATTGGCGTTTCGGAGATGAATGCATCGCGACCCTGCCGCAGGATCTTCAGGACGTCATCAATAGAAACAGGGAGATATTCGACTTCGGAGTACACGGTCCCGATATCTTCTTCTATTACAACTGCTTAAAACATAATGATGTCAATCAGTTCGGTACCGACCTTCACGATACTCCTTTCAGGGACACCCTGGAAAAGATCAGACCGCGTTATCAGAACTGTGACGATAAGGAAGCGGCCCTGTCCTATCTGCTGGGCTTCTGTGCCCACTTTACCCTTGATTCCTATTGTCACGGGTATATCGATAGAAAGACCGAAGTAAGTGATCTCAGCCACGGCAAGATCGAATCACAGTATGACCGCTATCTGCTGGAGCTGGACGGCTATGATCCGGTAAAGAAGTCGGTCACCTTCTCTCTTAAGCCGGGTAATGACGTTGCCCATGTGATATGGCAGATCTTCCCGGAACACAGTGAGGAAGTGACCCGCAAGGCGCTCAAGGACATGCTGTTCTATCTGAACCTCTTAAAGGATTCGAGCAGGCCTAAAAGATGGTTCCTAAATACGGTGATGGATGCCGTAGGCGTGCAGTCCTACAAGGATCTGATGCTGACGGAAGAGAACGACGAGCGCTGCAAAGCCGTCAATGAAAGGCTCATGAAGCTTTCGAAGGTTGCCTTAAGGCACTTCCCTCTTCTGGCCCTGAGCATGGTCTCCTATCTCAATGAAGGCAAGGATCTCGATCCGTATTTCCATAACCACTTCTGTCCTAAGGAAGACTACAAGGACATACCGATCCTGGACTATGAAGAAGAACTAAAACACGAAGAAAACGAATTTCAAAAGTAAGGAGGAATTTCGATGCATAAACTGTTTCAATGGCTGAATAAGACCAAAGCATTCAATGATCTGAATGAACAGGAATTTGCCTGGGTGCTCTATGACGTAGGCAATTCCGCTTACACCATGCTGGCATGCTCCCTGATCCCGATCTGGTTCAAGGCTCTGGCTATCGGTACGGGTCCGGGCAAGGTCAACGGCGACCAGGCTACGGCCATCTATTCGACGGCCATTGCGGTCGTTACCGTTATCGTCGCTCTGATCGGTCCGTTCTGCGGTGCCATCGCTGACCACAAGGACACCAAGAAGATCTTCTTCCAGACGACCGTTACCCTGGGCGTCATCGGCTGTCTGATCACGGGCTTCACTGCCAACTGGATCCTGTTCATCGGTGTCTATATCGTTACCAAGATCCTTTATCAGATGTCACTGACTTTCTATGATTCCATGCTGAACGATGTCACTACGGATGAAAGAAGTGACGCTGTTTCCTCATACGGCTATGCCTGGGGCTATATCGGATCCTGTATCCCGTTCATCGTTGCCCTGGTATGCTACATCCTGGGCGGAGGCTTATCAGAAAATCTGATGCTCTTCTCGCCATACGTAGCCAAGATCATCGGCTGTGCCGCTACGGCCGGCTGGTGGATGATCGTTACCCTGCCGCTGATCAAGAACTATAAGCAGATCAACTACGTTGAAGGAAAGCCGGATATCGCCGGTGCCTTCACCAAGATCGGTAAGACCCTTACCAAGATCTTCAGGGAAGACAAGAAAGTACTGGTCTTCCTGGTAGCTTTCTTCCTGTACATCGACGGTGTCGGAACCATCATCGATAACTGTATCAATATCGGTACGGACCTGGGTCTTAATACCGTCGGACAGGTCGTATTCCTCTTAGCCACCCAGGTCGTTGCCTGGATCGGCTCACTGGTCTTCGCCAAGCTGTCCAAGAAGAACGACACGGTAAAGCTCATCCTCATCTGTATCTGCGGATACTTTGCGGTATGTGTCTATGCCCTGTTCATCAAGTCCATCTGGGACTTCGGCATCATGGCCTTCATGGTAGGCTGCTTCCAGGGTTCCATCCAGTCCCTGTCCAGATCCTACTACTCCAAGATCATTCCTGATGAGAACTCAGGTGAATACTTCGGTATCTATGATATCTTTGCGAAAGGCGCTTCCTTCTTAGGTTCAGCCGTCATCGCCATCGTCAAGTTCGCCGGCGGTACCATCAACCTGGCAGTCGGCCTGCTGGCCATCTTCTTCGCTTTGGGATTCATCTTCCTGAAGATAGCCGACAAGCTGCCGCAGTCTGAAGAATCAAAAGCTGATATCGTATAATAAAAAAGGCCTTCGGGCCTTTTTTATTTTTTCAGGAATTCCAGCAGATCGTCGAACTGAGCCATCGCATCAAAGTATCCCAGATAATAGAGCTTGCTCAGTTTTTTGATGCTTTTCTCCAGTCTTGATACCGTTACCGGTCTGCTGGGGGTGATACGGAAGATCTTCTTTTCCCTTACCAGTTCATCGATATAATCACAGTCATCGTTGTAGCCTTTGTTCGCATTGCCGAAGGCTTCAACGAACTTGGGATAATGACGGTACATGACCCTGGCCACATCCGTTTCCTTCTTGTTGGACTTTCTTCTATACGAGGCATCACGGGTGCCGATGAAGACGATCTTGTCATTGCCGTCGGCTACACATTTCCTGATCGGCAGCTTGGTAGCGACACCGCCGTCGAGATAGAGCTGATTGTTGATCCTGACCATCTTGGAGACCATCGGGATCGATGCCGATGCTCTGCAGGCCTTATAGAAGGTATCGCGGTCATCGTGGTTGGTGAAGTATTCGGCTTCTCCGGTATAGACGTTGGTGGCAACGATATAGAAGTTTATCCTGTCGCTGAAGACTCTTTTCTCATTCAGCGGATATTCCTTGTTCAGGTCGTTGAACATGAATTCAAAGCCGACGACGGAACCCGATTCCCTGTATGCCGGCAAGCCGACATAATGGCTGTTGTTCCGGTGTTCCAGCATCAGCAGTGCGCTTCTGCCGTAGTTGCCCGCCACATAGTTGAGACCCGTCAGGGCTCCTGCCGATACGCCATAGACCGTATCGAGATTGAGATTGTGTTCGATGAAGTAATCCAAAACACCGGCCGTATATATGCCTCTGAAGGCTCCTCCTTCAAGGGCCAGACAACCGTGGGTGAGTTTTCCTCTGTATGTCTTGGCTTCAAGATCGTTCAGATTTTCATATTTTTCCATCAGTTGACATTATACTCTCTTTTGAGCGTTTCTTATCGTCTTCTTGATGTTTTTAAGCATGTTTTCGATGTCTTTCTCATTACGGTAGACATTGACGTAACCGTGCAGCGATTCGCCCTTCTGCCTTAGGAGCTTGTCGTTATCGGAAACATAGATGAGGGCTTTGGCCTTGCCGTTCCTGGCTTCCTGGACCAGGTTGGCCCCGGCTGAGTTGCCTTCGATCGCGATCACTACCGATGGCCTTCTTTCGAATATCTCATAGTTGAATGACTTGTAGATGCCCATGCCCAGGGATTCCGTCGATATCCTGACCGGAATGCCGGCTTTAAGGAGCTTGTTTCTTTCGTTGCGGCTGATGTCGGACGGTACGATCGCGTAGACTTCAAAGGCTCCTCTGTTTTCATAGAGGTACCTTTCATAGCCGTTGAGTTTATGGCCGATGACGAAGAAGACTCTGTTAGGATTTAAGCTCTTAAGCAGTGAATCGATCATCTTCTTTTCACTGCTCAGCAGTTTTTCCTTACGGGTATCCGCATTGAAGGATCCTCCGGCCAGTACTATCGGATACTTGTCCAGAGGCAGTTCCTTGATCTGGTCTTTGAGCACTTCTTCACTGTAGTACTTGTCGGTGGTATTAAGATCAAGGCGCTTGACGACTTCCTTGTTCTTTCTTATTTCATCCTTAAGCGTTTCGGTGATGCTGCGGCCGTTACGGAGCTTATCGAACCTGCGGCTCTTGGACGCAAAAGCCCTGGCTGAGCTTTCCATCACTTCATTCTCGACCTTGATGATCTTGGCGATGTCGTTCCTGCTCATCTTCAGAAGATTTGTCAGTGCCAGCTGTTCATCAAGGGAATTGGTCCCGTAGATGCCGCAGCCGTCGGTTCCCTGGATGGCTTTGACGTTATGTCTCAGGTATTCCTTTAAAGGATGGTTCTCCAGTACGGTCAGGTTATTGAGGCGGACATTGGAAGTCATCTGGAATTCCAGGATGACGTTATTGTCCCTGATCCTTTCGATCAGTTTCTTGCCTTTGGCGGTACTGAGACTAGGCGTATGCAGACCATGGCCGATACGCATCTTCGGCATCTTCTGCTTTTTACCCAAAGACTCGATGACGCAGTCGATGCTGTCGGCGACATTGTTGGTAAGATAGTCGCTTTCACCCGCATGGATCCTGATGGTAAAGGTCGGATCTTTGCGGCAGTATTCCACCAGTTCGCTGATGACCGGTTTGAGTTCCCGGATATCGTTGATCTCTTCGCCGACGAAATCGCTGCCCACGACATAAGGATCGAGAGCTACGGCTTTTAAGACATCGAGATTGTCCCGCAGATAGTTTTCCGGTGTTACCTTGTCCTTGATGATGGTCAGCGGTATCCTTCTCAGGGCTACCAGGAACCTTATCCTGACGCCTGTTTCCTTTTCCACCAGAGGCAGTATCCGATGACAGGATTCCAGCAGTTCCAGCGGTTCATCGCTGTTTTTGACCAGAGCCGTATTGGATATCTCCACATATCTTATTCCCTGATGGGCATACATCCTGCCTATCCATAAAAGCTTGTCTTCCAGAAGCGTATTGTCTTTATAATCATCGTTCCTTGCGTCCTGCAGCATCCTCTTAAGATATTCCCTGATATCCTTATCAGGTATCTTACTGATATTTCTGAGCTTTATCTTCTTCGAGACTTCCTGTCCTTTGGTAAATACATATCTGTACAGATAGAGTTTTTCCAGATTGGTAAAGACCGCCTGTCCGTCCTTAAGGATGGTCAAAGACGCTCTTATCCTTTCGATGTTGTAGGAGGCGTTTTCGATGTTGTTAAGGATCAAATCCGCAAAGTTGATA
Source organism: Erysipelotrichaceae bacterium (assembly GCA_017431825.1). GTDB lineage: Bacteria > Bacillota_I > Bacilli_A > Erysipelotrichales > Erysipelotrichaceae > Colivicinus. The sequence continues at coordinate 91,401 of JAFRKI010000001.1, forward strand.
AAGGTATTGTCGTTGATCCTTCTTTCCCTGTATTTGCCTGAAAGACCGCTTTTACTGAAGCGCCTTTCGACCTTTTCCCTTTGAGCCAGTATCTTTTTCTCCTGGCTTTCACTGAGTCTTAATCCCAGCTTGAGGATGTAATAATACGGATACTTTATCTGATGATAGATGCCCAAGGCGATCAGGATATCCGGATAGAGGTTGGCATTCATGTGGGTATGAACGTCGCTTCTGAACTTGTAATCTTCCTCGATATAGGTCCTGACCAGTGTCTTGTTCAGATCGAGCTTGCATTCCTTGGACTGGGACATTAGAGTTTTGGAGATTGCCGGTATCTGGGCCCTGGCCTTTATCTCCCCTTCCTCGTTGATGACGGCTACGGTCTTGTTGTTGAACTTGAGGATGTGTATCCTTTCGTTCTCTTCATTAATAAAAGAAGGCACTTTTCCCTTAACTGCCTTCAAACCGTTCTCGTCATAACTGATCTCCAGGTCACAGATCCTGGCTAAGTTGGTAATGAGATTTCCTGATTTATGATTAGGTGTCCTTAACAGATAGAAAAAGGAGCCCTTTTCCTTGTAGAACTCGATGACGATATCCTTTTCCTTATCCAGATAGAGACAGTCGTAGTATTTCATTTTGTGTTATTATATATCAAATTATTGCCAAATCAATCACAAACATCAGAAAAAGCCCGTTAATAAAGGGCTTTTAAACGTTTGGCCAGGCCTTTTATCCTTTCAACGGGAATGGCACAGATGCCGACCCTGATGCCTTTGTTGACCTTGATGCAGTAGACGTGGTCATCGAGGAAATTCTGATGGACCCTGTCTCTTTCCCTGTTGTCAGAGAATCTCAGAGTAACGAAGAAGCCGTCATGATAAGGATAGTATTCCAGTCCGTTCTCATCGCATTCCTTTATGAAGAGATACGATCTTTCCTTTAGCAGTCTCTTGCAGTCTTCCTTTTCTGCCAGGTATTCATCGAGGTGTGCGTTCAGCACATCGGCGACGTTGGTCATGGCCGAATTGGAAACGCTGGAGAAAGTAGTACGGGCTCTGCGAGCACACTGGTTGATGAAGAGATCCAGGAATTCCTCATCGTTTTGTATCGCAAACAGTGCTCCCAGACGCATGCCGTAATAGGAGAAGGCCTTTGAACAGGAATAGGCTATCATCACCAGTACGTTGTCGTTCAGTTCATTGAAGAGCTCAAAGTACTTCTTATAGTCGTCGTTATAGGCAAAATCGATATAGGCGACGTCAATCATGAGCATAGCTTCCTTACCGCAGCTGTTAAGGTAATCGATGATCATCTTCCACTGCTCATAAGTATAGGACAGACCGCAGGGGTTCTGGCAAGGAGAATTGATGACCAGGAAGACCCTTTCGGCCTCGTCGATCTTTGCGAACATGTCCTCAAGATCATAGGCGTCATAGGTCAGGACCTTCAGGGAGAATTCGCTGGCGATGATCCTGTAGTTGCCCCAGGCCACTTCCGGGATGATGATGGTATCGCCTCTTTCAAGGCAGACGCCTACACCGGTTGAGATAGCACCGGTACCTCCCGGTACGGGGATGACACGGTGATGTTTTACTTTTCCTTCCAGTACGAATCGGGTAATTGCTTCATTGAAATCGGGATTGCCGAAAGAGCCTTTCGCATAGCGGGCATAGACGTCATCGCCCAGGCTTCTGAAGCTTTTATAGACCGAATCGAAGGTCATCAGCTTATTGTCTTCGGTATAGAAGGAACCGATCGTGGCATTGATCTTGGAAGGATCATCATCGCCTGCACAGGCGTTGGTAACCGGGAAGATGGTATCGATATATCTGTTAAGATCTCTGTTTCCGGAAAAGAACATCGTCAATGTCTCCTTTTAAATATGGTGAAAACATTATAACATTAATTACGTATCAATAATCATATACGGAGGAATAAGATGCTAGTAATAGAAGTAGAAGGATACGGAACGATGAAGTTCGAACTGGACAGGTACAATGCCCCGCTCACTTCCGCCAACATGGAAAAGCTGGCCAATGAAGGCTTTTATGAAGGACTGATCTTCCACAGGATCATAAAGGATTTCATGATCCAGGGCGGTGACCCTACCGGTACCGGCATGGGCGGTTCCGATGACAACATCAAAGGCGAATTCCTGTCAAACGGCGTTCCTAATTCCCATCATCATTCAAGAGGTACCATCTCCATGGCCAGAGCTGCCGATCCCGACAGCGCCTCATCACAGTTCTTCATCTGCCATAAGGACTGCGGCTTCCTGGACAGCGACTATGCCGCCTTTGGCGACATGATCGAAGGCTTTGAAGTCCTCGATGCCCTGGCAGGCGTCAGGACCGGACTTAGTGACAGGCCTTTGGATCCGCCGGTCATTAAAAGAGTCTATATCGAAGAATAAAAAAAGAATTCCTTACGGGAATTCTTTTTATAAGCACTTTATGATCTGCACCGCATTGGTAGCGGCACCTTTTCTGATCTGATCGCCGCAGCAGAACAGGGCTATTCCTCCCTTGAATACCCGGTCCTTTCTGATCCTGCCGACATAGACCTTATCCTGATCGGAAGCGATAAGAGGCATCGGGTACTTCCTGTCATCGAGATCGTCATAGAGGATCACACCTTCCTGTTTTGAGATGGCTTCCTTTACTTCGTCTAACTCCAGTTCTCTTTCGCACTTGACTGACAGGGAAATGGAATGGCTCCTTATCACCGGAACTCTTACACAGGTACAGGTGACGTTCATATCCGGCAGATGCATGATCTTTCTGCCTTCGTTTTCCAGTTTCATCTCTTCGGTCGTATAAAGATCGTAAGCCTCATCACCGATGGCCGGTATGCAGTTATAGGCGATCTGATAAGGGAAGACCCTGGTCGTAAAGTCTTTCTTTTCTATCTGGTCATAGAGTTCATCGATGCCTTCCTTGCCGGCACCGGATACGGCCTGATAGGTCGAGGCGATGAGCGACTCGACCGGCGAGAGCTTATTGATCGCATTGACGGCCATCAGGGATATTACCGTCGAACAATTCGGATTGGATATTATCCCTTTGTGTTTTTTGGCGTCTTCACCGTTTATTTCCGGTACGACTAAAGGCACGTCATCAAATAAACGGAAATACGAGGAGTTGTCGATAAAGACCGCTCCGGCCTTTACGATGTCTTCCGCACAGTCTTTCGCAACAGCTGCTGATGCCGCACCCAGAACGATGTCCATGCCTTTGAAGGAATCATGTTCGAGCTTTTCGACGCTCAGCTCTTCGCCCTTGAAACTCAGCTTTGATCCGGCTGATCTTTCGCTGGCCAGCAGCTTAAGGCTGCCTACTTCGATGTTTTCTTCTTCCAGTGCCTTTATCATCTGATTGCCGACGGCACCGGTAGCTCCGATTATCGCAATATTCATCTTACTTAACGAACCTTTCATATATACAGGATATCGTCTTGGCATAGTTCTCATCATCCACACCGACGATGATCGATATCTCATCAGCACCCTGGGAAATGGTACGGATATTGATGCCATTTTCACCAAGTAGCGAGAAGATCCTTCCGGAAATGCCCTTCTTGGCCCGCATGCCTCTGCCGACGACGCAGACCAGAGAGAGGTTGTCATATAACGATACGTCTTCGCACTTGAGACTGACCTTGATCTCGTTGGCTATCTCGTACATGTTGTTTCTGACATCTTCCTTATCCACGATGATGGAGAAGGAATCGATGCCGGTGGTGACCAGCACTACCGAGACGTCGTAGTTCTCGAAGACTTCCAGGATCTTTTTAAGGAAGCCCACTTCACTGGAAGAGTTGATCTTGGCGATGCTTATTACCACGAAGTCCTTCTTGCCGGTGATGCCGGTGATCGGACCGATGTTCTTTTTGTCTTCACAGGCCGCCACGATCATCGTGCCCCTGTCTTCCGGCTTGTTGGTATTGCGGATATTGATCGGGATGCCCTTTTCCTTTACCGGATAGATCGATTCGTCATGCAGGACGCTGGCACCCATGTAGGACATTTCCCTGAGTTCCGCATAGGTTATCGTTTCGATCTGCTTAGGATCCCTGATGATCCGCGGATCACAGACGTATATTCCGGAAACATCCGTCCAGTTTTCATAGACGTCGGCTTCCACCACGTTGGCCAGTACGGAACCGGTGATGTCCGATCCACCTCTGCTCATGGTCTTGATCACGCCGTTAGGCAGGCTTCCGTAAAAGCCCGGTACGACTATCTTGTTCCTGCTCTTAAGGTAAGGCAGGAATTTTTCCCTCGTCTTTTCGATGTTCAGCGAACCGTCATAGTTAAAACAGATGACGTCTCTGGCATCGACGAAATCAGCCTTGAGATATAAAGCCATCAGTCTGGCTGAAAGGTATTCGCCATAGGCGATTATCTCATCGCTGTTGGCTTTCTTATCCAGCAGCTGCCTGATCCTGACAATATCTTTCTTTATGTCATAATCGAGTTTAAGTTCTTTGATTATCCTCTGGTGCTTGTCTTCTATCTCCTTGAGGATATCGTCATAGGACATGCCGTACTGCTTATGAGCCAGACACAGGTAAAGGAGGTCCGTTACCTTGTGGTCGTCTCTGCTTTCCTTGCCGCAGGCTGAGACGACGATGATCTTTCTTTCTTCTTCCTCTTTTACGATCTTCTTTATCTTGCGGTATTGCTTCGCATTGGCTAAGGAAGAGCCTCCGAATTTGCATACTTTAATCATTTTCCGTTTCTCCTACGAAGTCCCCTTCGTTAAGCAGTGATGAGAGTTCCTTTATGCTCATAGGCTTGCTGATAAAGGCCTTATCGCTTATTCTTCTGTCAATGTATCTTTCATCTTTTTCCTTATCGGATCTGATGTAGTATATTCCCCTGTTATTCTCATAATCGGAACTTTCATCCTTTTCCAGTTCTACTTCATAAGAGTTCTTAATTGACAGAACGTCCCTTATGACATTGGAAGCGGTAGGAAGCGAACCGGCTCCCTGACCGATGAAGACTAGATTGGAGAGATTCTTCGAATCAAGGATGAAGCAGTTGTAGTTGTCGGCGATGTTTCCCAGTACCGAATCTTTCTTTACAAACGTAGGCATGACACTTAAGCAGTATCCGTCGTCGCTCTTTCTTCCTTTGCCCAGCAGCACGGCTTTAAGACCATTTTCCTTGGCGAAGTTCAGATCTTCAAGCGAGAAATGCCTTATCCCTTTAACGAAGCATTCTTCCAGTTTAAAGCATCTCCTAAAGGCCGTACCGGCGGAAAGGATGACCTTGTTGGCGGTATCGACACCGTCGATGTCATCGCTCGGATCGGCTTCCGCATAGCCAAGCTCCTGCGCATTCTTGAGGGCAACGGAAAAATCCAGGCCTTCCTTATACATGCGGTCAAGGATGTAGTTGCTGGTACCGTTCATGATGCCCTTGAAGGAGTATACTTCCTCTTCATGAGCTATACTGCTCAGTTCCTTTATCCATGGTATGCCGCCACCGCAGGCAGCTGAGAATAAAAGGACGACTCCTTTTTCCTTGGCCAGTGAAAGCAGTTCCTTAAAGTGCTTTACCAGCATCTTCTTATTGGATGTTACAACGTTCTTTCCCTTTTCCAGGGCTTTATGTACATAACTGTGAGCAGGCTCATCGCCGCCTATGCATTCCACTATACAGTCCAGATCATCATCGCTGATGATGTCATCAAGACTGCTGGTCATGTTTGCTTTGGTAAGTTCATCGATGTCTCTCATGAGGATATGCGACACCTCGATGCCGTTTTCCTCTGCGATCTGTTCAACGCCTTTTCCGACTACGCCGTATCCCAATATAGCGATCTTCATAGAATTCTCCTGTTCGTGATTTATATACACTTGTATATTCAACAAAAACATAGTATCATTTTTAACGATGATAGACAAGGAGAAATTATGACCTTATTCACCAGTACCAGAAACGACAGCCTGCGCTGTAACGGCAAAGAGGCTATCCTGAAAGGATTATCCGATGATGGCGGGCTCTTTGTTCCTGTAGACATAAAAAGGATTGCTGATATCTATAATTATCAGCATCTTTCCTATACAGAACTGGCGTGTGAGATCATATCCCTTTTCTTTGACGATATCGATATAAAGGACTGTGTCAGCAAAGCCTATACCGGCACCTTCAAAGACACGGAAATAACGCCGGTAAGGAAGGTAAACGGCAGATACTTCCTGGAACTTTACCACGGACCGACCAGCGCCTTCAAGGATCTGGCTCTGCAGTTTCTGCCGCATATCCTTATCAATTGTAAGGAAGAAGACAGGGACATCGTCATCTTAAGTGCCACCAGCGGCGATACCGGCAAGGCAGCTCTGGAAGGCTTTAAGGACGTCAAGGGAAGCCGGATCATCGTGCTGTATCCTTACAAGATGGTATCACTGGTCCAGGAAAGACAGATGACCACGACCGGCGGTGACAATACCGAGGTCATTGCGGTAAGAGGAAATTTTGACGACTGCCAGAGACTTGTCAAGGATATCCTCGAGAATCATAAAAGCGGAAGGATATCCCTGACTTCCGCTAATTCCATAAATATCGCCAGACTCATTCCGCAGATCGTCTACTACTTCAAGGCTTACTTTGATCTTCTGAATAAGAAAGAGATAGAAAAGGATGAAAAGGTCGACTTTATCGTTCCTACCGGAAACTTCGGCGATATCCTGGCCGGATACCTGGCAAAGGAAATGGGCCTGCCGGTCAGTAAGCTGGTCTGTGCCTCCAACATCAACAACGTCCTGACCGACTTCTTCGCTACCGGCATCTATGATGCCAACAGGACGCTGTATTCAACGATGTCCCCTTCTATCGATATCCTTGTTTCCAGCAATCTCGAACGTCTGCTGTATCTCAAGACCAGGGATGCTGCAAAGATAAAGGAAATGATGGCATCCTTAAAGAAAGAGAGAAGATATCAGATAGACAGGAAACTGCTGGACTCCCTCAATGAAGACTTCCTGGCTTACTGTTCAGGTGAAGAAGAAAACAGGAATATCATAAAGGAATACTATGAGAAGCACCATTATCTGTTCGATACCCATACGGCTGCTGCCGCTTCCGTTGCGGACAAATACGAAGGGAGCCATAAGAAGATCATCCTGGCAACGGCTTCCCCTTTCAAGTTTTCCAAGGACGTCTATGCCTGCATAAGCGGAAAAGAGATCAGGGACGATCTTGATGCGATGTCCGTATTAAGTGAGTATACAGGTCTCCCTGTACCGTATGATCTGGCAGCGCTTAAGGAAAAGGAAGTGCGTTTTAAGGAAGTCATCGGAAAAGATGACAGGGACATCCTGATAAGGAAAGTGGAGGACGGAAATGCTTAGATACAAGGTACCGGCTACTTCCGCCAATCTCGGTATCGGCTTCGATACCCTGGGAATAGCCTTCAATATCTACGATCGTTTTGAAGTTGAAAAGGCCGACAGATGGCAGTTCAGCGGTTTTCTTGAGGAACACGCCAACGTAAACAATCTGTTCGTCAAGGCCTATAAAAAAGCCTGTGCCTATAAGAAAGACAAGGCCGTTCCTTTAAAGGTAGAGTTAAAGGCCGATGTCCCTTCTTCAAGAGGCCTGGGCTCTTCGAGCTGTCTGATAGTCGGGGGCATCTATGCCTACTCTGCCTTAAACGGCAACTGTTTAACAAAGGAAGAAATGTTAAAGATCGCCACTTCGATCGAAGGACATCCCGATAACGTCGCTCCGGCCATCTACGGCGGGCTTTGCGTTGCGGGTAATGACAGAGTCTTAAGACTCAAGGTATCAGATAAATGGCATTTCGGTCTCTGGATCCCTGACTATGAAGTAAAGACTTCCGAAGCACGCAAAGTGCTGAAGGATGAAATAGAAAGAAAGGATGCGGTAAGCAACATCTCCGCTTCCCTGATTGCCGTCGATGCCCTGACTCATTTCAATAAGGAAAACATCGGCATCATCATGAACGACAGCATCCATGAACCTTACCGCCGTAAACTGATAAAGAATTTCGCTAAGCTTAAAAAGTTGGCGCTTGATAAAGGCGCCCTGGCCTTCATCATCTCCGGTTCGGGAAGCACCTGTCTGTCCATCAGTGACAGGAAACTCGATATAAACGTGAAAGGCATCGATTACCGGGAGGTAAAGGTCGATGGCCTGGGGGTAAGAAATGGCAAATGATCTTCTGATAGTGCATAAGAAGCTTCTGCCAAAGTGCTATGAAAAAGTAGTCGAAGCCAAGAAGCTGCTGAATGACGGCAGATACGACAGCATCTCCAGGGTCTGTGAAGCCTGCGGCATATCCCGTTCCACCTTCTACAAGTACCAGGACTACGTCTTTTCCTATGATGAAAACAGCAGTGTCCGCAAGCTGGTCGTATCGATGGCCCTGTCTCATCAGAAAGGTTCCCTTTCCAAGGTCTGTGACCGTCTCGCCAGGCTCGATATCTCCATCCTGACGATATCCCAGTCGATACCGATCGATGATGTCGCCCAGATCATGCTGTCACTGGATATAACGAATATGAAAGTAAGCATCGACGAGTTTAAAGAGGCGCTTTCAAAGATACCGGAAGTGAGCCAGCTCAAAGTCATGTCCTTTGAATGAAAACCATGCAGCGCATGGTTTTTTTGTATCCTCAAGACAAATGTTTTAATATGGATTTGAGGTAAGACCGCATGAAAAGACTGACGTTTCTGTTTGTGATCCTGCTCCTGCTTGCAGGATGCAGGACAAATGACAAGTATTACGGCATCGACCATTTCTACATGACCGAAGAAGGAGATGCCTTTAGTAAGGCCTACAGCGAACTGACCGTCGATATCTATGACTGGTACGGCAGCATCGAGGGACAGGACGGTGTCTACATCATCCATTATGAGTATTATCCGAAGGAAATGCTTAAGGAATGGCAGGAATCAGGCTATATGGAAACGGTACCGGAAAACGATCTCCATTACTACGTCGCTTCCATAAACTATCTCAAGGACAGAGGCATGAGCTTCACCGCAGCCGAAGAAGAAGCCATAAACAGCGGAACACGTTTTTATCTTTTGCCGGATACGCTGAGCGAAGAGGAAACGGAAACGATGAAGCGTTACCTTACTGAAGACGCACTTTTCGGACTAAGCGAAGATGCCATGATCGCTACGGCCTTCAATAGGGATCCTGTCATCGAATTCAGGACTTACCATCCCGATGTCACACTTGAAGTGCCGGGACAGGAAGACATAAGCGGTCCCGTCATCTATGTCGCCAGCTGCCAGAACATGAAATACTTCGAATCGGAAAGCCTGATCGCCACCGGGGTGAATGACGGATACATCCGCCTTACTTATGAGGCTTATCAGAAATATGCCGGAAAGGATCTTCCGCAGAAACTCAAAGACAGAAAGGTCACCTTCCTGGGTATCAGCAGGATGAGCAACTGACCTTTGTGATATTATCAGGTTATGATCATACTTATACTTTTGCTGCTTATAATCATCGTTTATCTCTTCCTGATAGCTCCGGCCACCAATAAGGACCTGAGCGCTTTTAAAGGCCGTTACTATGCCCACAGAGGCCTTCATGACAATAAGGGCGATGCACCCGAAAACTCCATGAAAGCCTATAAAAAGGCCCTGGATAAGGCCTACGGCATGGAATTCGACGTCCACTTAAGCAAGGATTCCGTTCCCGTCCTGTGTCACGACTTTACTCTTGAAAGGATGTACAGAGACGATAAGGGAGAACCGGTAAAGGGAAAGATATACGACTACACTCTGGAAGAATTAAGGCAGTTCCATCTGCTGGATACGGATGAGAGGATACCGCTGCTTAAGGATGTACTGGAAATGGTGGACGGTAAAGTACCGCTGATCATCGAACTTAAGATCGAATCCGCCAATAAGGATCTCTCGATCTGTGAGATCGTCAGCGATATGCTCAAGGATTATAAGGGCCTTTACTGTATCGAATCCTTCGATCCGAGAATAGTATACTGGTTCAGGAAACACGAACCAGATACTGTCAGGGGCCAGCTCTCGGAAGACTACCACCGGGAAGAGCCTGACAGGTATAAAGGACTGTTGTATTTCGCTCTGGCTTATCTTATGGGCAACTTCCTTACCAAGCCTGATTTCATCGCCTACAACCATCACAACGAAGACAACCTTTCAAGAAGGCTCTGTCATAAGCTCTTCAGGAATACGGCCGTTGCCTATACCATAAAGTCTCAGGAAGAACTGGAAAGGCACAGGAAAAACTTCGACATCTTCATCCTTGACTCTTTCATTCCCGAATGATCAGTAAATAAAAAAAACCGGTGACTATCACCGGTTTTTATTATGTCTTTTAAGATACTTTCTTCTTGAAGATATTGGATACGTCATCCTTCATGACATCGACCACTCGGTACTGAGCTCTGTTGTCTTCAACGGCCTTGGTGTAGTAATCGTCGATCTGCTTCACCTTGGAATTGAAGATGTTCAGCAGCTGTTCCTTACGGTTGGTGATCTCGCTGTCGATCATGTTGAAGGTACTGATCAGTCCGTCGAGTTCGTTAAGTACGGAGTTCTTGCGTTCGCCCAGGTAATCCAGTTCTCTTTCTCTGGCATTGAGGGCGGCATCGTACTTGGCTTCGACGTTGTACTTGGAGGCTTCGGCCTGGTAGCGTTCGTATTCGTCACGGTACTGACCGCTGAGGCCGCTGATCTCCTTAAGGAGAGCTTCCTGCTTGCCCTTTTCCATGCTGAACAGACGGTCATAGGCGGCAGAGAGTTCTTCGAAGTCCTTGACATAGTTGGTCTCGAGGCTTCCGTCCTTGTACATGACGCTTTCCAGTTCCTCGCCGATCTTGGCCAGTACGGCGTCCTTCTTGACAGCCAGGGAATCCAGGATGTCCTTATGGGTCTTGTCGAGGCTGTCGATCTTTTCCTTGAATTCAGCCGCCATGGCGATCAGTTCATCGGAACCGACTTCTTCTTCCTTCTTCAGCATGAACGGCAGTGTCCTTTCGAGGTTCTCATATTCGGATACGGACCTGGCGATCTGCTTCTTGATCTCCATTACCCTGCTGTTATGCATGTCTTCAAGATCCATTTCCTTGGTGGCCAGCTCCTTGAGCTTGCGGTTGATCTCATTGAGATACTCGTTGGTCCTGATCTTGAGGTTGTCGAATTCGGTCGTCTTGGCGTCCTTATAGGCTTCAAGCTCATTGCGCTTGGCATGAGTGTCCTCTTCGAGCTTGAGGATCTCGCCTCTGAGTTCGCCGATCCTGGTCTTCATGGCCTGGACCTTTTCGTCGAAGGCCTTGCGGTTCTCGCTGATGATGGAACTGCGGGAATTCTCGATATCCGTCAGTTCCTGATTGATCTCGATCTTTCTGGCTTCGATCTCGTTGTTCCAGATGACACGCTTGGATACCAGCTCGGCATTGAGGTCTTCGAGTTCCTTCTGCAGGCTCTCGGTCTTGGATACCTCGGAACTGTAACGGTTGTCGTAATCGTATTCGTTCTTGGACTTGCGTCTCTTGAGGTCTTCCAGATGATTGCTGTAATCGGCCTTCTTGGCTTCCAGTTCATCGGTACGGAATCTGATCTCCTGATCGTAGATGTTCTGGATGGACTCTTCCTTTTCCCGGTAGGAATTGTTGAGTTCCTCGTATTCGCTGTTCTGCTTGCTGACCAGTTCGTTCAGGTCGCTTTCGTTCTTGGCCTTGAGATCGGCCAGCTGCTGATTGAGCGAATCGTTGAAGGCTGCCAGGGCTGCCTGCTTATCGCCGAGTTCCTTTTCGAAACTGCGGTATTCCTCATCGGCTGCCTTGGCCTTGTCGTCATAGGCCTTGCTGGCCTGAGCCAGCTGTTCCTCGACGGCGGCCTTTTCCTGATTGGAGACATCGATATAGTCGTTGATTTCCTTATCGATGGCGCTGCGCTGATCGGCAGCGTCCTTTAAGACGTTCTCATATTCGAGCGTACGCTTGTTGAAGATGTTCTTGACCTGTTCCAGTTCTTCGACCGGCGTGGTATCCGCATTGATCTCTTCGACTTCGGCACGGAAATTCCTTTCCATCTCGTTGATCGTATCATTGCGGTAGGAATCCAGCTGTTCCTTGTCGGAATTGTACTGGGCCAGTTCGCTGTCGTAGTTGTCCTTCAGGATCTGGATATGGTTCAGAAGCTCGGACTTCTGGGCATGGATCTTGTTGATGCGGGCCTCGTTATCGTCATCGAGGTCCTGGGTGGCCTTGAGCAGGCTGGCTCTGGCTTCATCGAAGCTGTTCTTGCGGGCCAGTCCTTCTTCCTCGAGACCCTTCTTGACTTCATCCTGCTGCTTGGCCAGTTCGACCAGGAGGTTCTCATGGGCGGCCTTGGCCTGGGCCAGGAGCTCCTCGTGCTTGGATCTGAGCTCTTCCATCTCGATGTCATGAGCGCTCCTTATCTCGTTGAGCTTGACTTCATGTTCGGCATTGATGGCTTCCCTTCTCTCGTCCACTTCCGCCAGCAGGCCGTTACGCTTGGCCACGTCAACGGCGATCTCTTCCTCGAGCTGGGCTCTGGCGGCATCGATCTGATCCTTTCTGTTCAGGACTTCGGCGATGAAGTTCTGATGCTTATCGGATAAGGCCTGTTCCTTGACCTTGGCATTGGAAATGTATTCGTTGAGTTCTTCCTTGGCCTTGAGGATATCCCCGTCGATGACCTGGATCTGTCTGGTGACGTCTTCCTTTTCGGCGGCTATCTTCTCCTTGTAAGGGATGAGAGAGGCCTTGACTTCCTCCAGACGTCTTTCCAGTTCGATCTTCTTGCTGGTGATCTCCTCGTCATGGCTGTTGCGGATGCTGATGAGCTTGTTCTTGAAATCGTTTATCTTGGTGGAGTAGTAGTTCTCCAGTTCGGTGATGCGGTTCTCCAGCTCGTTGTTGTCTTCGATGAGGCTTTCATTGACCCGCTTGTATTCGGCTTCCCGGTTGTCGTATCTTTCCTTGAGATAGCTGTTGCGGTTCTTGAGCTGTTCCTGTTCGAGTTCGAGACGGTACTTGAGGTCTTCGACTTCCTTTTCCTGGTTCAGTTTCTCATGGACATACTGTTCATCGAGATAATCGACCAGTTCGGAGTATTTCTTCTTGTATTCCTCGTCCTTTTCTTCGAGGGCTCTCTTGAGCGTAGCGGCGCTTAAGGCCTCGTCGTCACCGTAGGTCTTTACCAGATCGTTGAGATCGGCTAAAGACTGCTTGTACTGCAGGCTGGCTTCATTGCGCTGTCTTTCGTTCTCTTCCCTTCTTAACTCGATCTCTCTTCTTAAGGATTCGTTCCTTTCCGTCAGGGAATTCCTTTCGGAATCGTACTTGTCGGAAAGATCCCTGTATTCGTTCTCCAGTCTCTGGACGGTCTTGTCGTAGTCGTCAAGAGTCAGGTCCTTCTTCTGGTTGGCTTCATCGAGCTTATGATAAAGGGCATTGAGCTCGACCTTCTTCTGGTTGAGAAGGAGCTCTTCCTCTTCGGTAAGCTTCTTGACTTCGGCATCGCTGTCTTCGATGAACCTGTCCAGTTCCTCCTGGTTGGCCAGTACCAGATCGGTCTCTTCCATTTCCAGGGCGTTCAGCTGTGCCTTAGCGTCTTTTTCCAGTTTTTCCTTCTTGTTCTTTAATGCCATCTTCTTATCACTGAGGTCTTTCTCGACCTTCTTGTATGATCCTTCCAGTTTTTCGGCCGATTCATTGAAGGAATCGGTCTGTTTCTTCTTGGTCTGCCTGAGTTCATCAAGCTGACTGTTGTATGAACCGACAGTCTTTTTATGTTTCTTCTTTTCTTTCTCTATCTCTTCGTTTACTACCTTCTTATGCTTTTCCTTCAGAGCCGTCTTCCTGGCAGCAACTTCATCAAGCTTCGCCTTTTCGCTTTGACGGTAGCTTTCCGCTTCCGCTTCCAGTGAAGCCAGCTCATTCTCAAGAGCCCTCTTTTCAAGTTCAAGGGCACTCAGATCCTTCTTGTGAGCGGCGTCAAGCTTGCTGATCCTCTTTTCCTGAGCGGTACCGATCTCTGATTTGGAACGTTCCTTCTTCGCAATAAACTCGTTGATCTCCTTTATCCTCTTTTTGATATCCCGGATACTGGTATCGACCTCTTTCTTGTTCATCGCTTCGATCAGATTCTTGCGCTCTTCTTTAACTTTTCTATCTGCCATAAAGGGACTCCTTTCCTTGCGACACAAAAAAACGGAAAAACATTTTTCTTACATTAATTATAAGGTCTTTTTTCCCATTTAGACAAGTTTGATATTGCATTTAGACTATTTTTTTAGTATGATTAGAAAGCGCAGTAGAAGTGGTTCCTTAGCCAAGTGGTAAGGCAACAGACTGCAACTCTGTGATCACCGGTTCGAATCTGGTAGGAACCTCCATTCCGGGGATGTGGCGGAATGGTAGACGCGAGGGACTTAAAATCCCTTGGTAGCAATACCGTGAGGGTTCAACTCCCTCCATCCCCACCACTTAAAATGCGCCCATAGCTCAACTGGATAGAGCGTTTGACTACGGATCAAAAGGTTGCGGGTTCAAGTCCTACTGGGCGCGCCATATTTGATTTCAACGGGATGTAGCTCAGCTTGGTAGAGTACTTGATTTGGGATCAAGGTGTCGCAGGTTCGAATCCTGTCATCCCGACCATTTATATCTAAGTTATGGCGAGGTAGCTTAGTTGGCTAGAGCGTTCGGTTCATACCCGAAAGGTCGTGGGTTCGAGTCCCACCCTCGCTACCATTGTGGACCCTTAGCTCAGTTGGTCAGAGCAACCGGCTCATAACCGGTCGGTCCCGGGTTCGAGTCCCTGAGGGTCCACCATTTTCTTAAAGTACGGAGGAATACCCAAGTGGCTGAAGGGTCCGGTCTTGAAAACCGGTAGGTCGGGAAACCGGCGCCTGGGTTCGAATCCCAGTTCCTCCGCCATTAATATTCACATCGCGAGGTAGAGCAGTCCGGTAGCTCGTCGGGCCCATAACCCGGAGGTCGTTGGTTCAAATCCTTCCCTCGCAACCATGGTTCTGTAGCTCAGTTGGTAGAGCAATGGACTGAAAATCCATGTGTCGCCAGTTCAATTCTGGCCGGAACCACCATTGAAGAATAAAGCCCTTGAATAAGGGCTTTTTTCATGTATTGATATAAATCTAACTGATCACTGGCTTTTTCTGTAGGCAAAGCCGATAAAGAGGTACAGGATCCATGCCAGGATGATCACCGCATATTTAGCGCTTTTTTCCATTTCCCTGTTTTCCATTATGAGCGAGGTCAACGGAAGCGGAAAGATGAAGATCCATGACAGTACCAACAACAAAGAGCCTTTTTTCTCCGTTTTCTTCTGATTTTGCCTGCTTGCCTGGGATTTTGCTTCCGTTATCGCCCGCTGACGGCCTTTTTCGAAGTCATATCCGGCCTCTTCGGCATTGTCGTATTGGACATGATGCACCTCATAATCAATGAGTATCCTGGTGCCGCAGTGTTCACAGACGGCTTCCTTTTCATCGGCATCGATCTTCAGCATTGCCCCGCAGTGGGGACAGGTCATATCTATCAGTTTCACTAGATTTCTCCGTTCCTGGATCAGGTTGATAATCCGGGATAATTATAACATCACTAATTATCTGACGGCTTGCTGCTAAGTTCTCTGGCCATCTCATAGGCCTTTCTGATGTCTTCAGGGAACCTCTTCTCCCTGCCTTCCCTTCTTTCCTCTTCATTGAACTTGGCCATGCAGTACTTTGAATAGTCGTTGACCTGCAATGTCCTGAACGCGGTGCAGGACATGACCTTACCCTTGAGGAACTTCGCAAACATCTCTTCGATGTTATTGACGTTTGGCCTGACGTTGGTCTCAAAGCCTTCTTCGGAAGTGTTCATGGTATAGATGAGTCCGACGTTGACCTGTCTGTCCAGGAAGTGTCCGTTGCCGTCATAGGACAGCGTACAGAAGCACAGTCTTTCCAGCAGTGCTCTGAAGGCGGCGCTCACGTCCCAGAAGTAGATCGGCGTGCCGATGATGACACAGTCCGCATGCAGTATTTTATCGATCAGAGGACTGAGATCGTCGTTCCAGTAGCACCTGTTCTTTTCGGCTTCCTTGAGCTTGCAGGCCATGCAGGAATGACAGCCGCTGAAATCAAGATCGAAAAGATCGATGTATTCGGTCTCGGCTCCGGCTGCTTCAGCGCCCTTTTTGGCGCCTTTGAGCATCATTGCGGTATTCCAGTTCTTACGGGCACTGGTATTGATTATGATCGTCTTCATATCTGCTCCTTACTTCTCATTGAAGAATTCTATCTCTTCGCCTAAAGGACCGTTACAGAAGGCTATCCTGGCCGGATAAGGAGGATCGGACGGGATCTCAATATCCTTCGGACCCATGAATACCTCATAGCCTTCCTGTGTAAGTCTTTTGACCATGTCATCGACATCGTCACACGCAAAAGCCATATGGGCGATGATGCCTTTGGCCTTGACGTCTCCGCCGCTGTTGAAGATCTCCAGCAGAGCGTTGCCGGTATCGATCATGACGCCATCTGCCCATTCCCTTTTTACCTTAAGGCCTAATATCTCCAGATAGAAATGCATGGCTTTCTCATACTCTTCAGCTGATGCGCATTTCATTGAAATATGATGGATTCCTGTGATCATAATTACCTCCCTGATCCTGATCGATCGTCTGATCATCCGTTTTCTTTCTTATATACGGTTTTTCCGCCAAGATGAGTCTCCAGAACGGAAATCCTATGGATGTCGCTTTCTTTGACTTTAAAAGGATCGTCTGACAGGATAACGAAATCTGCCAGGTATCCTTTCCTGATAAGACCCTTTTCGTTTTCTTCAAAACTGGCATAGGCTCCTTCGTAAGTAAAGGAACGCAGAGCTTCCCCGACAGAAAAGGCTTCCTGCCTGAGATACGGCCCGGTACCATCGAGTGAGGTCCTGGTTACTGCACATTCTATGCCTTTCATGACATCCGGTATCTCTACCGGGGCATCGGAACCGTTGGAAACATGAACGCCTTTGTTCATTAGCGTCTTCCAGCTGTAGCTGGTTCCGGCCAGATCTTCTCCGACCCTGTCGTACACGATGCGGTTGTCATAATCAAGAAATACCGTCTGAGCATAAACATGCAGATCGAGCTTTGCGATCCTCTCCAGTTGATCGGCTCTGCTTATCTGACAATGAACGATGCCATGACGATGATCGGTCCTTTTGTTGTGTTCAAGGGCCTTTTCTATGGCATTGAGCACCTGGTCAAGACAGCCGTCGCCTATCGCATGGACTGCAATCTGCATGCCCCTTCCATTGGCATAATCTATCATTTCATCCATCTGTTTGTCAGTAAACAGGGTAAAGCCCCTATTGCCGGGATCGTCATTGTAAGGTCTGCTCAGATATGCGGTACGGCTGCCGAGAGATCCGTCTCCCAGCATCTTCAACGGCCCCGTCTTAAAGAGCTCATTGCCTTTTCCGGTGTTGTTGCCGCTGTCTGTAAAGCGTTTGAGTTCCGACAGTTCCGTGAAATTGCTCTGTTCATAAATGCGGACAGACAGTCTTCCTTCTCTGATCAGCTCCTCATATGCATCATTTATCCTTTCATATGGCAGCTCAGTGAACACACAGTAATCATCAGTCTGAGAACTGGTGATCCCGAAGGAATTGAGCGATCCGCAGGCCGCAAGGATCATTTCCTTGAGGTCTTCCTTTGAAGGCAAAGGCAGAGCCTTTCTGACCATGTCCATCGCATTGTCAAAGAACTGGCCGTTCGGTTCACCGCTCTCATATCTGCCGATCCTGCCGCCGGGAATATCCCCGGTACCGGCAGTAATGCCGGCAATCTTCAGAGCTCTGGAATTGGTCACGCAGCAATGGCCGCAGGCTCTGGTAAAGATGACCGGCACATCTTCTGATATCCTGTCAAGATCTTCTGCTGTCGGTATGCGTCTGCCATCGCTAAAATAATCCTGATTGAATCCTCTTCCCTGCAGCCATCTTCCTTCCTTTACAGGATGTTTCTCAAGAAACTCTTTTCCGTAGCGGACCAGTTCTTCAAGGGAAGCGGTATGTTCATGAAGCCTGGCCATTCCTAAAGACTGTCCGTAGTTTAGAAGATGCATATGGGAATCATTGAAGCCGGCACAGACGAAAGATCCGTTCAGATCGACACGTTCATCGTACCCGCTGATATCCGTTTCACAGTTTCCGACTTCCGTAAATCTTCCATCTTCCACAGCAAAACTGTCAACGATGCTGCTGCCGGTATATACCGTGCCATTATAGTAAAGTGTCTTCATATGCCAGCTCCCGTTTCATATATGATAACTTAAATGCCGGTAATTGATAAATAAAAACTGTCGATCATTTCAGCAGTTCTTCTTTTATGTCATCCCATTCGCTGAAGGAAGCGATATGGTAATCGGCAGTATCGCAGATCCTCTTCCAGTTGGAATCGGAGTACTTCTCATAGATTCCCAGCGTCCTCATGCCGACATCCCTGCCGGTCTTGATGGCACCGTAGGAATCATCTACCACCAGCACTTCATCATGAGCGAATCCGTACTTCCTTGCTGCCTCGATAAAGAAGCGTTCGTCGGTCTTGGGATAAGGCACGTCATCACAGGAGAAGATGCCGTCAAAGTACTTTAAAACGTCCAGTCTCTTAAGACAAGGCATCATCATGGTCTCACTGGAAACGGTCGTTATATAGGACTTTATGCCCCTTTCCTTAAGATCTGAGAGCACCCTGTCGGCATCCTTTACCAGAGGAACTTCCGTGGCATAGTAGCGTTCCATGGCTGCCCTTCTTCTGGCGGCTGCTTCTTCCAGGGTATCCGGCAGATTGAATTCCTTCAGTATGAACTTCGTGGAATCAATGAAGTTCATAAAGCTCATCCTTACCAGAAGATCCTCAGGAGGTTCTATTCCCCTTGCCTTGAGGTCTTCGACTGAGGACTTTTCCCAGTAAGGCATCGAATCGGCTATCGTTCCGTCAAAATCAAAGAATACGCACTTTATCATGATCTGTGTCTTTCTTCTCTATTATAAGGCAGCTGTCAAAAATAAAAGAGACCGCAGTCTCTTTTGTGATCGGTTATTCGGTAAAGGCCCATGCCGTTTCCAGAGCCACCAGCATCATGTCCTTGAAGCTGTTCTGCCTTTCTTCGGCCGTAACGGCGATCGGCTTGAAGCAGTGGTCGCTTATGGAAAGCACGGATAAGGCTTTCTTATGGTAGGCACTGGCTGTCCAGAAAAGACCGGCCGTCTCCATCTCCACGCAGAGATGTCCGGTATCACGGAGCTTTTCATTGAGTCCGGCTTGCGGGTAATAGAAGTGATCGGAAGTATAGACCTTGCCTACCTTGTAGTTGATATTTTTCTCTTTGGCGACATTCACGGCCTTCTCCAGCATGTCGTAATCGGCACAGGCGGCAAAGTGTCCCGGAATGCCGAAAGCGTCACCGTAGGCGGAATTGCTGGAAGCAGCCTCGGCTATGACGATGTCCTTGACGTTGACGTCATCAGGAAGAGCGCCAGCCGTTCCGATACGGATGATGGCTTCCACGTCGAATTGGTTGAAGAGCTCCGTGGCATAGATGCCCAGGGAAGGAATGCCCATGCCATGTCCCATGACGGATATCCTCTTGCCCTTATAGGTGCCGGTAAAGCCCAGCATATTCCTCGTTTCGTTGAAACATACGACATCAGTCATGAAGCTATCGGCTACCGCCTTGGCTCTTAGAGGATCGCCCGGCATCAGCACTACCTTGGCTATTTCCGCCGTCTGGGAAATACTGGCCGAAATTGATTCTTTGATCATTGCTTTTCTCCTTTATTCTTCAAGTTAATCTTAACATAAAAAGAAGAGCCCTAAGGCTCCATTAAGCTAACGTGTACTTTCCGTGCTTATAAGCTTTGCAAGAACGATCTCCCTTAATTCAGGCTTGTTTTCAACACAGGTCTGAAGAGTAAGCAAATGGTCGTTATCATCTATTTCCACGCCGGTATCATAGAGGGCATCCTTCCTGACGTTTTTCAGATACTCCTGAAAATAATCATCTTCAAAGTTCGTCCAGTAATACTGCAGTCCTTCTTCAGTATGACGGACGCCATCATCGGTTACATAGGTACCGACATAATAGACATAGGCTATCTGGTATGTTCTGATCTCGTTTTCCAGCTGCAGGGTTATATACTTGTTTTCTTCATAGTTCTCTTCTTCAGTCAACAAACGCAGCGGTGTGAACTTATGGGTGCCGCTTGGGTCATATGAGAGATAAACATAATGGCCATATATTATCAGATTCTGATCATCATAAGCATTACGGCTGTCAAGGAATATGCTGCCCTCTTCATCATGAGTCATGGTCTTCCAGTCTTTTCTCAGATAGCTGTCATTGCTGCTTCCCTGAACGAAAGGATAAGTAAAGAGAGTACCTACGCTTATCTCTCCCTGATAATCACTGTTAAAGGTATGGTTTTCATCCCATAGGGCATTTATCTCTTTATAATACGCGAGTCTGGCATCTTCTTCTGACTGCTCTGCTATGTTCGCATCGGGTTCAGGAACCGTTTCACTTTTCTTCTGACAGGAAGCGAATATAAGCAGCAATGCTAATGCCAATATGATCTTTTTCATCTTAAATATTCTATCATATGGAAGCTTTTCCATGATTTAAAAAGGAGCTTTAGCTCCTTATATTGAAGTATTTACGACTCCGGCCTTTCTGCTGCTGACCGTTATCTCTACAGGCTTACTATCACTTTTCTTTATGATCCAGGTGACTTTCTTATGGATCGGATCACTGTTAAAAGTTGAGATGTTCCCGTAGAAGTAATTGTCAGTATTAGTCTTGGAGAAGGAAGAGAGATCTTCGATCACGGTCTTTTCCTTGCCTTCGATGATCTCGTCAAAGCCTTTGATCACTATTTCGATGCCCTTGTTTTCCTTGAGGAATCTGGCCCTGTCGGAAACATAGGTAGGCAGATATCCGGTATTGCCTACGATGATGCTTACCTTAAAGAAACCGTTGCCCAGGTCTTCCTTGTCGACAGACTCTATCACCAGCTTCGGCAGCATGGACGCGTAAGCGATTGAGAAATCGGTCGTCTTTTCAAGTTCGCTGACCAGGAAGGAAACGGGAGGATTCTGGAAAGTCTGTTTGATATCGAAACCTCCCGTTTCTACTGCACCCAGCTGCGGGTGTTCGCATTTCTTCCAGGATGCATACTTGTCGGGACAGTTCTCCTTTACCCACTTGTAGCAGGCTGCCGTTCTTTCGGCCTGTCTGAAGAGGTTTTCAGGCTTGTTGTAGACCATCGGAACACCGGCTCTTTCTTCTAGATTCCACAGTTCCAGAGTCGTCGCATAGATGCCATGGCTGCCATAGCACCAGTCATCGAAGGCTCCGGAATCATAGTGTTCCTGATCACTAAGGAAAGAGTCGAAGATGTTGAGCTTCTTGTAGCCCATCTTCTTCTGGCAGATGGCTCCCAGCTGATTGTAGACTTCGATGTCGTATTTAGGAGCCTTGGCTTCGCTTTCGTTGCCCGGAGGCGTCAGCAGTATGCCGCCGCTGGTATGATGAGTCAGCACGGCACAGATGTTAGGATGGCTGTTGACGAAGTCCACCACGGCCTTGGTCTCGGGATTGCTTAAAGGATAAGGACCGGCACCTTGCTGTATCGGTTCACAGTTCCAGCCGAACGGATAGTTACGGTTGAAATCAAGGCCCCAGTCAGCTCTTTTTACCTTGACGTCCACGCCGTCATAACCGTCGATCAGGCCCTCGGTATAGACGTCATAGAAGTCCCCTTCCCTATCTTCCATGGTCCTTGGGACCATCAGATCGTCGTTATCGGGATCCTTCTTCCAGGCGCCGTATTTCGTCTTTACTCTCATCATCCTGATGACGCCGTCATCGTCGATGTCTTTCTGATAAAGACCTTCAGGGTCCTTGATGTAGTCCCGGTTTACCGAACGCAGTATGGCGGGACCGGTCAGATAGGCATCGGAGCCGTCAGGTGAAACACAGGGGATGATGTAGAAGGTATTGTCGTCCAAGAGCTTCTTTACCTTTTCATCTGTTGCGTAATTGGTCAAGAGATAATCCGCCGTATGCATGGCGGCCATCATGCCGGTGACTTCACCCGCATGGGTGTTGCCGTCGATGTAGAAGGCCGGCTTCTCACTTGCCTTCTTATTGTCGGCAGTGATGGTAAGGGCCAGTACGTCCTTGCCTTCTTTGGTCTTGCAGATGCTTTCAACAGTGATCAGATCAGCGAACTTATCCTTAAGGACGGCAATGTTCTTTTCTCTGTCGGTCTGTGTAAAGTATTTATCGTATGTCAGTGTCGTTTTCATTAGAGTACCTCATTCAGGAATGCCTGCAGTCTTTCACTCTTCGGATTTTCAAAGACTTCTTCCGGAGCGCCCTCTTCGATGACTACGCCGTCATCGATAAACAGCACTCGGTCACTGATGCTTTTCGCAAAGCCCATTTCATGGGTCACGATGACGCACGTCATGCCGCTGAGGGCCAGATCCCTGATGACGTTAAGTACGCCTTTTACCATTTCGGGATCAAGGGCCGATGTCGGTTCGTCGAACAGCATCACATCCGGATCCATGGCCATGGCTCTGACTATCGCCAGACGCTGTTTCTGGCCGCCTGATAAACGGCTAGGATATTCGTCGGCCTTGTCTATGAGCCCGACCTGTTCAAGCAGCGCATAGGCCTTTTCTTCAGCTTCCTTCCTTGAAAGCTTCTTTTCCAGCATCGGCGTCAATGTGATATTATCCAGCACCGTCAGATGCGGGAAAACGTTGAACTGCTGGAAGACCATGCCGATCCTCTGTCTTATAAGATCAAGATCTTTTCCTTTGCTTAATCTGGTGATGTCTTCGCCTTCAAAAATCACCGAACCCTGTTCCGGAACTTCCAGAAGATTTAGGCATCTTAAGAAAGTGGACTTGCCTCCGCCTGATGGCCCGATGATGCTTACGACTTCACCTCTGGCTATCTCTTCATCGATGCCCTTCAGCACTTCCAGTTCACCGAAGGACTTATGAAGATCTTCCACCTTTATCAGTACTTCCTTATCATGCTCTTTCACTTACGGCTAACCTCTTTTCCAGTAATTTGACCAGCATCGACAGGAAGACCGTTACCACCAGATAGATGAAGGCGATGATGAATAACGGCTGCCAGATGAGGTACTTGTTGGCGAGGAGCGTTCTCGTGTACATCAGTTCGTACAGCATGAACGTTCCGGCCAGTGATGTCTCCTTGATCATGGCGATGTACTCATTAGCTAAGGAAGGCAGTATCGCTCTGATGGCCTGCGGAAGTATGACCTTGACCATGGCGTGCCGGTATGACATGCCCAGGCTTCTGGCCGCTTCCATCTGGCCGATATCCACGGAACTGATGCCGCCCCTGATGATCTCAGCCACATAGGCCGAGGAGTTCAGGATCAATGAGATGATGACACAGGTCTCCTTGTTCAGGGCGTTTAAGGCCGGTATGGCCATCGGCAGGAAGTAATAGGCGATATACATCTGCACCAGTAAAGGCGTGCCTCTTAAGACCGTCACATAGACGTTGCCGATGGTATTGAGCACGGTGTTTTTCGCAATGTTCAGTAAGGATATCAGCGATCCCAGGATGGAGCCGAAGAAGACGGCGATGGCCGCATACTTCAGCGTTCCTACCAGGCCCTTAAGGAACAGAGGATAGTATTTTATGAAAACATCAAAGATGGAAAGTGTCATTATTCTTCTCCCGGACTTACACCGGCAGCGTCACAGGCTGCATAGTACATGTCGGTATACTTGCCTTCGGCCATCATCTGGGTGATGATCTGATTGATGACGTCCATCAGCTCGGTCTCGCCCTTCTTGCAGGCAACGACCGTACCGGCATAGTCTCCGTACATGGACAGATCGAACTGCAGTTCCTTTTCCTGATACAGGCTCACGAACATGCCGCCTGAGCTTTCCGCATAGTTTTTGGCCGTAGTCGCATCGAAGGCTACCGCATCGACCTTGCCGGTCTGCAGATCCAGGATGGCCTGATCCATGGTCACGAAGAGATTGATCGTGCAGTCTTCAGGCAGCTGATCCTCGCAGTACATCTGCTGCAGGGAATTGGCCTGCGCATCGATGGTCAGACCCGCAAAGTCCTCAAGGCTGTTGTATTTGTCGACGTCTTCAGCCGGCACCATGATCGTGTGGTGATCGTCGGTATCGGAATAGTAATAGCCGACCGAAAGCTCATAAAGCTCGGCTCTGTCTTCCTTGTAGCCAAGACCGGAAATGGCCAGATCCGACTTGCCGGTATCAAGAGCTACCAGGACGCCGGCGAAGTCCATCGTTTCCAGCTTGAAATCGATGCCCAGCGAATTGGCTATGTACTGGGCCACCAGGATATCGGCTCCCTTTACTTCACCGGTCACCGCATCGACGAATTCAGCCGGCGGATAATCCGGAGAAGTCGAAACGATGATATAGCCTCTGTCCAGTATCTCCTGCAGCTTGCCGGAAACGTTGCTCAGATCGACGTCGGCCTTGCCGATCGTCTTGATGAGCTCATCATAAGGTACACCTTCGTATACCCAAGTATCTTCACTAATTTCTTCCTGGGTATCATCCTCGGTACCACAGGCACATAACAGTAATAACGCTAATAATATAACCAGTAATTTCTTCATTTTCTTTCTCCTTTCTAAATTACTCTCACCTGCTTTCTTCTTTGTCGTCGCATATTCATTTCCTCCTTATAAACGAAAAAGCCGTCTCCAAAGAGACGACTGTATCGCGGTACCACTCTAATTGCCTGTCTGAAACAGGCCACCTCTACTTTAACGCCGTATAGCGACCGTCCCTACGTTATTTCAGGACAGTATCTTCATGGAGCGCTTCCCTGTCCGTATCCTGTCTGCTTACACCGACCAGACTCGCTTTAAGGACCGTCAGCAGGTACTATTCCACTTCTCTGATATAAGACCATCTTATATTATTTTTGAAACATGTCAAGTCTTTTTCAGAAATATTTTACAATCTATGTAAATCTTTTCATCAGTATGATCACCTGCCCAGGAAGGCAAATACGCGCTCATTAAAGTCTTTCGCTTCTTCATAAGCGGCATGTCCCAGGCCTTCATAGATGTACAGTTCACTGTCTTTAATGAGCCCATGCAGCCTCTTTGAGGCATCGACGCCTACTATCCGGTCATCGCTGCCGGCGATTATCAGGACCGGACACTTTATCTTTGGAAGATCATCTTCGGAATTAAAAGCCAGTATCGCTTTCGCATTGGCCAGAAAGCGTTTATAGTCTTTGGGCCTGCCGATATGGCCGAGCAGCGGATAGGCCTTGCGGTATTTGGAAAGATAGCTTTCGGAATAGCTGTTCTCAGCCGTATCGATCATCAGTTCCTTATGATCGCCTTTTTCGGCGAGGCTTATCCATCTGTCCAGGCGCTCCTTTATCACTTCATTCACCGAAGGAGCGCTGACCGCTATCACCGCTTTTTCGATTAAGCCAGGATAGTCTATAGCCAGTTCCTGGGCTATCATGCCGCCCTGGGAGACACCGAGGACGGAAGTCTTTTCGATGCCCAGTTCCTTTAAAGCTCTGGCCTGATCGTCAGCCATGTCTTTGATCGAAAAGCCGGCAGGCAGATCGTTCCTGCGGCTGAACATGTAGATCGTGAAGCTGTCAAAGTATTCCTTATACGGGGCCGACAGGAAAAGTGCCTTCCCCTTTACCGTTGCCAGCCCGTCGGAAAGACCGGGTATGATGATCACGTTTTTGGGACCGTGTCCGAAGGACACATAGTCCATCGTCACCTTATCTAAACTGACTGTACCGTTTTTCATGAGTATTACCAGATGATGATCCGCTTATCAGGGGCGATGTACATCTCATCGCCTTCCTTAACGTCAAAGGCCGCATACCATTCAGGGAAGTTGCGGACCTGGATGTTGGCACGAAGCTCAGCCGGTGAATGGACGTCGTTGTTGAGCAGCAGCTGGATGTATTCCTCCCTGGCCTTGAGGCACCAGATCCGGGCCCAGTTGATGAAGTACTTATCGAAGTCTTCATTGCTTTGATGCATGATGTCGAGAGTGACGGCCATGCCGCCGTTATCGGCGATGTTCTCGCTGACCACCAGCTCACCGTTGACCTTGCCGCCGTGGTATTCGATGCCATCCCACTGCCTGATCATGTCCTTGGTGAGCCTGTCGAAGGCTTCAAAGTCTTCCTTTGTCCACCAGTCGGAGAGGTTGCCCTTCTCGTCGAAGTGAGCGCCGTTGTTGTCGAAGGCATGGGAGATCTCATGGCCGATGACCGCACCGATGCCGCCCAGGTTCTCCGCAAAGCTCTGCTTAAGACTGTAGAAAGGCTTCTGCAGGATGGCAGCCGGAAAGGTTATGTCGTTCCTGCTCGGGTCGTAGCAGGCATTGACCATATGGCCCGGCATATACCACTCGTTCCTGTCTACAGGCTTCAGGAACTTGGAGAATTCCTCCTTTATCTTTTCAAGGCTCAGGTTCCTGGCATTATCGAAATAGGAAGCGTCCTCATCGACTTTAAGCTTTTTAAAGAACTCTCTGACATCGTCAGGATAGCCCATCTTGACGGCCATGGTCGAAAGCTTCAGGATGGCCTTTTCACAGGTATCTTTGGACAGGAAGGTATTTTCCTTCATTCTCTTTATGTAGGTGGCGATGACCTTTTCCACCAGGGATATGATGTCTTTCTTGGCCTCTTCGCCGAAGTAAGTGCGTCCGTAGTAGATGCCTACCGGTTCCGAGAAACAGTAGGAAGCGACCTGATAGGCCTGTTTTTCCAGTGTCGGATTTTCCGCTATGCCTAAGAGCGTCCTTCTGTAAATGGTCGATATCTCATAGAGATCTGCTGAAAGCAGATTGGCATTGCTCAGTAATGTGCTCACATAGAGCCAGTGTTTATACAGTTCGAAGTTTTCTTCATTGAAGTAGGAAGACATTTCCTTTACGGCTTTTGGATCATAGACGATGAGCGTTTCCGGAGCCCTGTCGCCGTACATCTCCTTAAGGAAGCCTTTTATGTCGAAAGGCGTCACACAGGAAGCGACTTCTTCAAGAGGCATCGGGTTGTAGTTCTTGACGTAGTCGGCCCATTCCAGCTGGCTCTTTACCTTTTTGGAGATGAGCTTATCGTAAGCCAGCGTATCGGCTATGTATTCCTTCTGTTTATCCTCAGGAAGATCCGTAAAAGCCAGAGCCTTAAGGGCCATGTCTTCATAGACCTTCAACAGCTGCTTGCCGGCATCATTGTCATAATAAGGCGTATCCGGAAGGATGATGGACGGTCCCAAGACATAGAAACAGTTGGTCGTGGCATCCTTCATATCGGCTTCCACGCCCATCCTTATTGGCAGACGCAGGCCTTTGTACAGGAAGTCCTTGGCTTTACTGTTAAGATCGGCTACGTCTTTAAGGTCTTCGATCTCCTTTAGTAAAGGCAGCAGCGGCTTTATTCCTTCAGCATTCCGCTTATCGATGTCCAGCACCTTTTTATAGAGCTTTACGGCATCTTCCATACCTGCGATATCGCTGCTTTTTTCATTCTTCGCAAAAGCGGCGAAATCGGCCATCATGATCTTCTCGGTCTCCCGGTCTATCTCCGTAAAGCCGCCGGCTGTCGGCCTGTCGGCAGGTATGACTGCGGTCTTGAGCCATTCGCCGTTTACGGCCTGGTACAGATTATCCTGTATTCTGATATCGTCTTCCATATGATGCTCCTTTGTATCTGATTTTAATAAGATTATATAATACCTGAAATCAGGGATAAACAGGCATTATCCAAAAAGAGAACGCTAATATTTCCCTTTTTCCGTAAAATAGTGTATATTAATAGAGCAGCACGAGGGGGTACTCAAGAGGCTGAAGAGGTTAGCTTGGAAAGCTAATAGGTCGTTTCGGCGGCGCATGGGTTCAAATCCCATTCCTCTCGCCATTAAAGAATAAGAGATGCGATGCATCTCTTTTTTTATTCTTCAGTTGTTTCCTGCACATTTACGGCATCTTCCTGCCATGGGCAGATGCTGGTATAGCCTGCTTTGGTGAGCTCATCAAGATAGATGCAGACGTTGCCAAGCGAAGGGTCAAGACCGGAAACGATCCTGTAGTATTCGTCCAGCATGCCCAGTCCCGTCCAGGAGAGGAAGCAGAAGTTGCCGTCCCGCATGATGACTTCCATCATGTTTTCATCATAGGAAAAAGGATAGCGGTGTATCTCCGATATCTCGTTGATGGTGCCGTATTCGATGAGCTTGAAGCCCCTGAGGATCTCGCTTATCTGTTCCTTACTGTAGCCTTCCAGCAAAGGCAGCTTTTCGATCAGGTAGTAGTTATCGTTGTTGAGGCTGATCCTTTCACCGTTTATCAGCAGGATCTTCGATTCGCTGTCTTCATAAAGATAGGCGACCTGTTTTACTTCCTTGACGTTTATTACCACGAGACGGTCATCTTTCAGCTCGACTGTCGCTTCTTCGATGTACGGTGAGCTCATAAGTTTCCTGGCCTTGGCCTTAGGGAATACGAAGAGGTATTTGCCGTCTTCCTTTATGCCGCTCAGTTCGATTATGTCTTCATCATTCAGATAGACGTTTCCTTCCACGGCTATGTGATAGATGTCGGAATAGTCGCTGATGAAATAGGCCAGTAGCAGTACCAGCAGACCTAAAAAGATGCCGATAAGGAAACAGCTGTTCTTGATGGTGGTAAAAACAGTTTTCTTACGGGCATCTTTTCTTTTATTCAGAAGATAGTTGCGGTCAAGGATCTTCTTACGGCTTTCTTCTAGCAATTGAACTTCTCCGCTTCCATGATGAGCTTTATGTCATACTTCTCTTTGACTTTTTCCTGAATGTCCAGGGCCAGAGCCAGATAGTCTTCGCCCTTTCCTTCACCGGTGTTTACCAGGAAGTTGGAGTGCTTGGTGGATACCTCGACCCCTCCCAGTCTGTGGCCGCGGTAGCCGATGCCGTCGATCAGCTTCCAGGCGAAGTCGCCTTCGGGATTGCGGAAACAGGATCCGGCACTAGGCATGTCGATCGGCTGGGATTCCCTTCTTCTTTTGGCTCTGTCTTCGACGATGGTCCGGCTTTCTTCGGCATTGCCAGGTTCCAGATCGAGATATGCCGCCAATATGAACCAGCGCGGATGTTCCTGGAAGAGCGAATAGCGGTAACGGAACTTGAGTTCGTCCTTCTGCATCCTTACGATCTCATCGTCCTTTAAGACCAGGACTTCCCTGACGATGTCGGCCATTTCCTTCTTGTAGGCACCGGCATTCATGTAGATGAGACCGCCGATGGTACCCGGTATGCCGCCCGCAAACTCCAGTCCCTTCAGTCCGGCCTTGACGGCCTGCTGGACGAAATAAGGAGCCAGGACACCGGCTTCCACATAGACGGTGGAATTGTTTATCTCATAGTTGTCGAAGTGTCTTAAGGAGATCACCACGCCTTCGAATCTTGAAGATCCGCAGATGAGGTTGGAACCGTTGCCGATGGTCTTGAACGGCACATGATTGGCCTTGAGAAAAGCGACTATCTGTCTTAAGTCGTCGATATTGTATGGCTCCACATAATGGGCGATCTCGCCGCCCATCTTGATGGTGGTCAGTTCCCTGAAGCTCCGATCGCTCCTGTAATCACCGTGCTTGCTTAAAAAATCCTTTATCATAAGTTCTCTATTTCTCTCACTATGTCTTCGATGACCGAATCGTTGGCCAGCTTTCTGGCGTTCTTCGAAAGTTCAGTGAGTTTCTCTTCATCATTTATTATACTATTGACAGCCTCGTTAAGGGATGAAGCGGTCAGGTCTTTTTCTTCGATCATCAGGGCCGCGCCTTCATCGACCAGCGACTTGGCGTTGTAGTACTGGTGGTTGTTAGGAACATAAGGCGAAGGGATGAGGATGGAAGGCATCCCTAAGGAGATTATCTCGCAAAGGGTCGTGGCTCCCGCTCTTGATACCAGCAGATCGCTGGAACGCA
The DNA here is from genome assembly GCA_017431825.1 of Erysipelotrichaceae bacterium. Lineage (GTDB taxonomy): Bacteria > Bacillota_I > Bacilli_A > Erysipelotrichales > Erysipelotrichaceae > Colivicinus. Next base: position 121,466 of record JAFRKI010000001.1, read on the forward strand.
TGACCCGGATGCCGTCGATCCTTTCAAAGATCTTCAGATAGTCCTTCTCTTCCACCGCTTCCCTGTCCTTTTCATAGTATTCCTTACCGGTGGCATAGACTACCTGATAGGAACCGTCCAGAAGCGTGAAGTAATCAAGAAGTATCTTATTGACGGTCTCCGAACCTAAGGAGCCCATGAAGATGACCACGGTCTTCTTATCGGGATCAAGACCCAGCTTTCTTAAGGTGTCGTCATCCTTCTTTATCCTCAGGGCTCTGTAGCTTTGCGGATTGCCCAGGATCAGCGTATGCGGATTTTTGAACTGTGCGCTGTCTTCCTTGTAGGAGCCGATGACCAGATCCACCTTTTTATCGAGGAACTTGTTGGCCTTGCCCGCAAAGGAGTTCTGTTCATGGATGACCGTCTTCTGCCCCAGGGATCTGCCGGCCAGGACGACCGGTATCGATATGTAGTTGCCAAAACCGATGACCATGTCAAAGCCTTTGAGCAGCTTCTTACACCTGAAATAGGCCTTAAAGATGCTTAAGACGCTTCTTATCTTATTGATGTATCCGCCCTGGGTCGATACGACGTCCAGCGGTATGAACTCGAATTCGGTCTTGGGGATGATATCCTTTTCCATCCGGTCATAGGAACCGAAAAAGACGATCTCATGTCCCCTGTCCTTCAATGCTTCAGCTAATGTAAGTGCCGGATATATATGACCGCCGGTACCTCCGGCAGCAATCGCGATTTTCATAATAGTAATTTTATCATTAATAAAAAGAGAATTAAACTTCTCTTTTCAGGTCTTCATGTATGTTTCCCTTAAGCCTCAGCCTGGGCTTTATCGGCAGCAGATCCAACAGCAGATAGGTAATGAGCGGATTTATGAACAGCAGACAGATCACCATCATCACGTAGTGGAAGACGTGGCCCGTCGAGATGATGTCCAAAAGATGAGTCAGAAAGAAAAACTCGATCAGTCCCAGCAGGACATAGCACGCAAAAGAAGCGAAGATATAGATAAGACGGTATGACGTTTTCATCAGAAGAACACCTTGCTGTGAAGCACCCTTCCCAGTATCTTCAGTTCATCTTCTTTGAATCTGCGGTCCTTGTATCGGCGGTTGGCAGCCTTCAGGGTTATGCCGTTTTCATCGATATTGAATCTCTTGATGGTGACTTCGTTGTTGTCCAGAAGAAAGACGCCGATCTCGTTGTTGTCAAGATAATCCTGCTTCCTGACATAGACGATGTCACCGTCAGCTATCCTGTCATCGATCATGGAATCGCCCTTTACCTTGAGATAGAAGTATTCTCCCGGCCTGTATTCGCTGCTGTTGAGATACTCATAGCCCAGTATCTCTTCATTGGCATACATGTCATAGCCGGCCTTTACTTCACCCAGTACCGGTACGGCCACCTTGTCGCTTGTCAGGTCGACGTTCAGGAGATGGTCAAGTTCCACATTGAAGATCTGAGCCAGTCTGTTGAGGTTCTCGACCTTGGGAAAGGCAGTACCGTCTTCCCACTTCTGGACGGTGGTGAAGGACTTGTAGCCGAAGAGCCCGGCCAGGTCGCTTTGAGACATGTTGTTGCTGCGTCTGAGGTATCTGAGATTCTCTTTGAACTTCATAACTTTATGATAGAGAATAATAGAATTTTTTTCAAGTTGTTATTGTACTGGAATATTTTTCAAGTATAATTAAAGTATGAAAAAGGTGATACTGCACTGTGATCTCAACTGTTTCTATGCATCCGTGGAAATGCTCTATCATCCGGAACTGCGGGATGTGCCGATGGCCATCGCCGGCGATCCGGAAAACAGGCACGGGATCATCCTGGCCAAGAACGTACTGGCCAAAAGGAAAGGGGTCAAGACGGCGGAAGCCATCTTTGAAGCCAGAAACAAGTGCCCTGACCTGCTGATAAGAACACCGGACTATGATTCCTACATGTATTATTCAGCCAAGGTCAGAAGCCTTTACTATGAATATACGGACAGGGTCGAATCCTTCGGACCCGATGAATGCTGGCTGGACATAACTTCCAGCATCCGTTATTTCGGTTCCATCAAGGTCATCGTCGAAGAGATCTTAAGAAGAGTCAGGGAAGAGATCGGTCTTACCCTGAGCATCGGCGTTTCCAGCAACAAGATCTGGGCAAAACTGGGCAGCGATATCGCCAGCGAGGATTCCTACTTCGTGATAAGCAGGCTGGAGGATATCGAAGGGCTGCCGGCCGGAGATCTCCTCAACGTCGGCTATCATACCTATGAAAAGCTCAAGTCCTACGGTCTTTATACCATCGGTGATATCGCCAGGTCATCACCGAAGTACATGAAAGGCATCCTGGGCAAGAACGGCGAAACGCTGTGGTATTTCGCGAACGGCTATGACTTAAGCGAAGTCAAAAGATATGACGATGAAGACGAGGTCATCAAAAGCATCGGCAACTCCACCACTACGGTCAGGGACGTCTATGACATGGACGATCTGAAACTGGTCCTGACGGTCCTCTCTGACTCCGTGGCTTCCCGGATCAAGGACGAGGGAATGTTCTTCAAGACGGTCCATCTGAGCCTCAGAGACAAAAATCTGAACTGGAGAGGAGTCCAGACCAGTCTTAAGGAAAACAGCGATCTGGCCAGGGACATCTTCGATAATGCCATCATCCTCTTCATGAAGAACGGCTTTGACTTCCGTGTGCCCTACCGTTCCATCGGCGTCTCCGTAAGCAATCTTTCTTACCGAAAGGAAAGCAGCAACATCGACCTTTACGGTCATGCGGACTATTCCCTGAAGGAAAAGAAAAAGGACCTGGCTCTGGAAGACATCAGAAGAAGGTTCGGCTATCATTCCATCGGTTCCTTAAGAGTCCTGGAAGACGAGGAGCTCTCGGCCTTCGATCCCAAAAGTGAACACCTTACCTACCCCGTAAGCTATTTTGGGAGGTAAAACATGAAAAGAAAATATGTCGATGTGATATGTCTCAATGATCAGGCCGGCAACATCAAGCCCCTGTATCTGATCTGGGACAACGAACGCAAGATACCCATCCTGAAGGTAAAGGAGATCTGTCCGCGGGCTTCTCTGAAGGTAGGAGGTTCAGGTCTTAGATATACCTGTCTTTTTGACTCCAACCGGATCAGACACCTCTATTATGACCGGGGCAAATGGTACGTGGAACTCAATGACAACGTGCTATAATCACGGTAAGGAGAAAGCATATGTATGATGTCATTATAATCGGCGGCGGACCGGCAGGTCTGACTGCAGCCATCTATGCCACCAGAGCCAGTCTTAAGACTCTGGTCATCGAGAACGAAGCCTTCGGCGGCAAGCTCAGTAAAACATACGAAATAGAAAACTATCCGGGATTCAGCAGGATCAGCGGCAGCGAGCTGGCGGATTCCCTGCTTGCGCATGCCAGGTCTTTCGGTGCGAAGATCATAAACGGAACGGTAAAAAGGATAGCAGACGGAAAGATAAAGAAAGTCATCCTGGAGGACGATGAAGAGCTGGAGGCAAAGACGCTCATCATCGCCACCGGCACCAAGGAAAAGCATCTTGACGTACCGCATTCCGAAGAATATACCGGCAGAGGCATATCCTACTGTGCCGTATGCGACGGTTTCTTTTACCGTAAGAAGGACGTCGTGGTCATAGGCGGCGGCAATTCCGCTCTGGAAGAAGCACTGTTTCTTTCTTCCGTTGCCGATAAAGTCTATATCGTCATCAGAAGAGACGTCTTCAGAGCCGATGCCTCAGTCATCGAAAAAGTCAGGAATAACGAAAAGATCGAAGTCATTACCAGACACCTTCCTGAAGAGCTCGTGATCGAGGAGGGAAAGATAACAGGTCTTAAAATAAAAGACGTCGATACGGGTGAAAGCAGCGTAATAAAATGCAGCGGCATCTTCCCGTATATCGGTGCCCTTCCCAATACCTCATTCATCGATCTGGATATCCTCGATGAAAACGGCTATATCATCGCCGACAAGGACATGCGGACTGCACTGGAAGGCATCTATGCGGCGGGTGACGTCATAAGGAAAGATCTCAGACAGGTAGTGACGGCCGCCAATGACGGAGCCATCGCTGCCAGCTCAGCTGCAAACTATCTCAAATAAAAAAGAGACGCAGGTCTCTTTTTATTCGCTCTTTTCAAACACGCATTTATCGGTCCGTTCATTGCCGGAACCGGTCCAGTACAGATCGGAATCGACTATCTCGAAGTATCCTGCACCGTAATCATATTCCTGAACGGTCTGCTCTTCACCTTTACTGGAGGTGATGGTGGTATGAAGTACTTCATCATAGACCAGACGGTCCCCTTCATATCTTACGAACATGACCCACTCCTCATATTCCTTCGTCGAATTGGCACGGATGACGTCGATGATGATATTGTCGTCGACCACGCTGACTTCCGCCTGGAAACGCGGGGAGGAACTGTCGAAATAGGAACCTTCAAGGCTCTTCATCTTATCACTGTAGACGTTCCTGTTGACGCTGTCTCTGGTCTTTTCCACGAATTCGGAGAAGCTGCTGTAATCCATCTTTCCTTCATCCATAACGGAAATGGAGTACTGCACACCGTCCACTTCAAAGCGGCCGACCTTGAAGGTGTCGTCGTTCTGATTGACGGACAGCGATTCGCTGAAATCGCTGAAAGCCGGTTCACCGTCGATATAGATGCCGGAGATGTCCTCGTCCAGCATTCTCGATGCGCGGAAGCAGTATTCGTAATCGTTGGCGATGAAATTGTACTCGGCAATGATGCCGCCTATCACGTAGTAGGTCTCATCGCTGATACTGGAAAAAGGAAGCTTTATCAGCGAGACGCCGATGGCGTTGTTTATCTCGGAAAGCGATTCATAGGAAAGCAGCGGATTGACGACGGTCTCCCTGTTTTCATCTTTATTGAAGCAGGCTGTCATACAGATCATGACAGCTGCGATGATCGTTATCTTAATAAGTCTTTTCATGGCTTCTCCTTTAGAGATAAGGGTTGTTTTCCAGTTCATCCTTAAGGACGCTGGTATCTTCATGTCCGGGATAGATGATGAGCTCGGGATCGAGTTCCCTCAGGACTCTGAGTGAAGATCTGAGCTTGGCGTTGTTGCCGCCCTTGAGGTCGGTACGCCCTACCGATCCCTTGAACAGCGTATCGCCGGTGAAGATGCATTCCTTGAACAGGAAGCAGCAGGAGCCTTCGGTATGACCCGGTGTCGGAATGACGGCGAAACGGAACGGGCTGATCTCATTGAGACCGTCCTGAAGATGCTGCACCGGACAGCTGATGACCGGAGAAAACGGCAGACCGAAGGACAGAGCCTGATTCTTATCGCGGCAGAGTTCCTCATCTTCTGCATGGATATATACCGGCATCCGATACTCATCATAGAGATCGTCAACGGCTTTTATGTGATCGAAGTGGCCGTGGGTAAGCAGGACTGCCAGCAGCTGTTTCCCTTCAAGACACGGTAAAAGCTTCTCTGCCTTGCCGGCAGGATCGATCAGTATAACCTTGTCTTCGATGTCCAGCAGATAGGTATTGGTGCCGAACATCCCGGAAATTATCCTCTTTACTTCCATGGCCCTTAAAAGAAAATAAGCGGAAATAGCCGCTTATTTTTTCTCCTTATGAACTGTCATCTTATTACATCTAGGGCAATATTTCTTGATTTCCATCTTATCGGGATGTTTCTTCTTATTTCTGGAACCGATGTAATTCTCTTCACCGCAATCTGAACACTTGAATGTTACAAAATCTCTAGGCATGATACTTACCTCCTGTTTTACGCTTATCTATAATAACACAATAAAATAATTTAGAAAAGGGTTTCGTTCGAACTTATTTTCAGATGTTCATAAGCCTTCTGGGTGGCGCTCCTGCCCCGCGGTCCTCTGTTGATCAGACCTATCTGCAGCAGATACGGTTCATAGACGTCTTCGATCGTGACCACTTCCTCGCCGATGGCTGAGGCGATGGCTTCGACGCCTACCGGTCCGCCATTGTAGCGGTGGATGATGCCTTCCAGATACTTGATGTCGACGATGTCGAGTCCGATCGGATCTATCCTCAAGCGGTCCAGCGACTGAGCCGTGATGTCGTAGTTGATGACGCCGTCATTGAGGACCTGGGCAAAGTCCCTGATCCTTCTGAAGAGCCTGTTGGCGATCCTCGGCGTACCGCGGCTCCTTTTCGCGATCTCCAGTACGGCATCGTCATCGATCGGAGATTCGAAGACTCTCGACGTTCTCCTGACGATCTGCGAGAGCTCCTCTTCGTTGTAGTACTCGAGCTTGGAAACGATGCCGAAACGGTCTCTCAGCGGCGATGATATCGAACCCATACGGGTCGTTGCACCTACCAGCGTGAACGGCGGAAGTTCCAGTCTGATGGACCGGGCTCCCTGTTCCTTGCCGACGACGATGTCGATCGCAAAGTCTTCCATGGCCGGATAGAGCACTTCTTCGACGACTTTCGGCAGTCTGTGGATCTCGTCGATGAACAGCACGTCGCCTTCGTCAAGACTTGAAAGAATGGCGGCCAGATCGCCGCTCTTCTCCAGGCTCGGTCCGCTGGTCACCTTGATCTTGGTGCCCATCTCATTGGCCAGGATATAGGCCAGTGTCGTCTTGCCCAGTCCCGGAGGGCCATAGAAAAGACAGTGGTCAAGGGCTTCATCACGGCTTTTGGCCGCCTTGATGAAGATCTCCAGATTCTCCTTGAGAGCCGTCTGTCCTACATATTCCTTTAAAGTGGATGGTCTCAGACTCAGGTCCACTTCGTATTCGTCTTCCAGTCTTCGGGAAGACAGCAGATTCTTATCTTTTTCACTCATAATTACTTGATCAGCATTGCCAGAGCACGTTTGAGATATTCATCGGTGCTCAGGTCTTCTTTCGATAATTCCTTTATCACAGGTTTGATCTCGCCCGGTTTATAACCCAGAGTCGCCAGGGCTTCAGCCACGTCGTTCATCTTGGCGTTGCTTTGCGGCGTTTCCGGAGCCGATACCAGCTTTCCTTTAAGATCCAGAATGATCTGACCGGCAGTCTTGGCTCCTACTCCCGGCATGCCGCGTATGAAAGCGACGTCCTCGCTTTCGATAGCCTCGATAACGGCATCGACGTTTGAACTGGCAAGTATCCCTGATGCGATCTTAGGTCCCAGGCCTTTAACGGAAATAAGCTTTACGAACAGGTCGTATTCTTCGATCGATAAAAAACCGTAGAGAGACTGTTCATCTTCCCTGACGTTTTCATAGGTATAGATGATTACCTCTTCACCTCTCTTGAGCATTTCCGGATGATAGAAATTGATGCGGTAACCTACATTATTCACATCCAGAAGCACATAATCAAGGTCGAAATGATGAACTTTTCCTCTTAAAAAACCAATCATATAAGTAGATTATAACATGTATCCCCTAAAAGATATTGCCGACAGAAGAAAAGAAGCCTGAGCTTCCTTTCCTAGATATCTTCTTCTTCGTAAGCGAATTCGTCTTCATCGTCATCGATGAATTCGAAACTGTAATCCTTAATGAATACCCTGTCGCCGTTCTTACAGCCCTTTTCTCTTAAGGCATCGTCGACGTTCATCTTCGTGAGCGCCCGGGAGAACCTCAGGGCATCATCCTCATCCTTAAGGTTCGTCCTTTCAAAGAGGCGGAAGATCTTTTCGCCTTCCAGCCTGAAGATGCCGTTGCCCTCGTTGAATACTTCGAATTCCTTAGGCTTTTCATAAGTGTACACAGCCTTCTGTCTGGATCTGGTCTCATCATAGAGAGGGAATGCCGGCAGTTCCTTCAGCATCTCCGCCAGACGGTACAGGACCGGTGTCAGACCTTCGTTGATGATGGTGATGGTCTCATAGACTTCCACGTCCGGGTACTTTTCCTTAAAGCGTTTAAGGTTTTCGACAGCGTTTTCCATGTCCATCTTATTGGCAACGACCAGCTGCGGTCTTTTATCGAGGCCGCCCGGATACTGCTTGAGTTCCTCGTTGATGACCTCGTAATCCTCGATCGGATCGCGGTATTCGCCGCTCATATCAAGCACATGGAGGATGACCCGGCATCTTTCGATGTGCTTAAGGAATTCGTGGCCGAGTCCCTTGCCTTCACTGGCGCCTTTGATAAGACCCGGCAGATCGGCCATCACGAAGGATGAATCGCCTATCTTCACCAGACCCAGCTGCGGTACCAGTGTCGTGAAAGGATAATCGGCGATCTCCGGTTTGGCCTTGGAGACCACCGATAACAGCGTGGACTTGCCGACGCTCGGGAAACCGACCAGACCGACATCAGCCAAAAGCTTGAGTTCGATCTCGACTTCCTTTTCCTCGCCGCTTTCGCCAAGCTGGGCTTTCTCAGGCGCGGAATTGCGGCTGGTCGCAAAGTGCCTGTTGCCTTTGCCGCCCTTGCCGCCCTTGCAGATGACGGCTTCCGCATCCGGCTCGTTGAGATCGGCGATCACTTCATTATCGGAAAGATCCCTGATGATGCTGCCGACAGGGACTCTGACGATGACGTCGTCTCTTGACTGACCGTACATGTTGTTGGTCTTGCCGTCTTCGCCGTTTTCACCCTTGATAAGCTTGGCATATCTTAAGTCCAGCAGGGTATTCTTATTGGTATCGGCCTTGAAGATGATCGAAGAGCCGTCGCCGCCGTCGCCGCCCATCGGACCGCCGTACGGATTGTATTTCTCATGCCTAAAAGCGACAATGCCATTGCCGCCGTTGCCGGCTTTCAGTTTTACTTTTACTTTATCGATGAATTGCATAACAGTAATTAAAAAGCCCCAAAGGGCTTTATGATCCTAAGCTTGCGGATAGCAGGAGACTTTCTTCTTGTCCTTGCCTAAGTGTTCATACTTGATGACACCGTCACAGGTACAGAATAAAGTATCATCGCCACCTCTTTTTACGTTTGCACCCGGATGGATCTTAGTACCTCTTTGACGGTAGATGATCGAACCGGCAGTAGCAAACTGACCATCAGCAACCTTTGCGCCAAGTCTCTTGGAATGGGAATCACGTCCGTTCTTGGTGGAACCGACACCCTTCTTAGAGGCAAAGAACTGGATATCTAATACATACTTCATATGTTTTACTTCCTTTCTACTTTGATAAACTCACCATAAGACTCTTCAATGGTCTTAAGCTGGTAGATGACAAGTTCGATATAGTCATTGGCTTTATCGGACCTGCTTTCATTGATGATCTCGATCTGGTTTTCGGAATCGCTGATCGTAACACCTTCGAATCCGTTTTCGTCAAGACCGTTCATCAGGCCGAAGATGATGCTGGAGACGCTCGCACATATCAGGTCTGAGCCGTAATCGGCATATTCCGCATGACCGCTGACCAGCAGATACGTGTAATTGCCCTCATCATCAAGGCTGAACTTTACTTTGACCATTAAGCGATCTTTTCTACGGTCAACTTGGTGTATGGCTGACGATGACCCTGTTTCTTACGGGTAGAGCCTTTTTTCTGCTTGTACTTGAAGATGACGATCTTCTTTTCCTTGCCCTGTTTCTCTACCTTGCAGGTGACCTTGGCTCCGTCTACATAAGGCGTACCGAGAGTCAGACCATCGTTGCTGACGGCTACGACCTTGTCGAAAGTGTATTCGTCACCCTCATTCACATCGAGCTTTTCAACGTAAATGGTCTGACCTTCTTCGACCTTGAGCTGTTTGCCGCCGGTTTCAATAATTGCGTACATAGTATACTCCTTTCTTTGATTTAGACTCGCCATTAAGGTGCTGTGCTTTAAAACCTTTTCTGTGCGGTTGAGACCCAAAAAGGGAGACAACGCATATATAATAACACAAAAAAAGGCCCAATACAACAAGTATATCAGGCCTTTGTCATTACAGATTCTTACATTCCTCGATCTTACGCATGACGCCGTTGAGAACTACGTAACCGTCTTCCGGTTCATTATGAACAATGTACCGCTGACCGTATTCACTGCTGCTCTCATGGCGATGACCGGCTGCCGTTTCACAGGTCAGGTCTTCACTTGCGGGAACATAGTGTCCGTCATCCGATACGGTCCTTCTTCTCCTTTTGTTCTTCCTGCCGGCTTTGGCTGTAAAGGACAGAAGCGTTCCCAGTACCGAGAAGAAGATAAAGATGATCAGGGGTAACAGGAATATGAATGCGCTGGTCATGATCTTATGGCTATTCATTGCCTATTTCTTTGATGGCAGAAACGATGCCGGCAATGCCCTGCAGGTCAGACGGAACGATGATCTTGGTAGCCTGGCCGTCAGCGACTTTTTCCAGAGCTTCAAGGCTCTTGAGCCTTAAGACGCTTTCGTTGGCTCCGGCAGCCTTTAAGGCCTGCAGACCGTAAGCAGTAGCTTCATGGATCTTGCGGATGGCTTCAGCCTGACCTTCGGCTTCCTTGATCTCTTTTTCCTTTTCGGCTTCGGCAGCCAGGATGGTAGCCTGTTTCTTGGCTTCGGCATTAAGTACAGCCGATTCCTTGGTACCTTCAGCCTGCAGGATCATGGACTGCTTCTCACCTTCAGCGGTAAGGATGGCAGCTCTCTTTTCTCTTTCAGCCTTCATCTGCTTCTCCATGGCCTCTCTGATGGCGACCGGCGGCTGGATGTTCTTGAGCTCGACACGGTTTACCCTGATGCCCCAGGCATCGGTAGCTTCATCGATGATGGCCAGCATCTGGGAATTGATGCGGTCTCTGGAAGTAAGCGTCTCATCAAGGGTAAGATCACCGATGATGTTTCTTAAGGTGGTAGCCGTCAGGTTTTCCATGGCCATGATCGGATTTTCGACGCCGTAGGTATAAAGACGGGCTTCCATGACCTTGAAGTAGACGACCGAGTCGATCTGCATGGTAACGTTATCCTTGGTAATGACCGGCTGCGGTGCGAAGTCAGCGACCTGTTCCTTCAAGAGGACTCTTCTTCTGACGTTATCCACTAGCGGGATGATGACATGAAAACCAGGGTTCAAGACATTGTAGTAACGTCCCAGCCTTTCTACTACATAGGTGTAGGATTCAGGAACGATACGGATTCCGAAAATAATACAGATAATAATAAGTATCGCGAGAATGATTAATACATAGATCATAATAATTTCCTCCTCATTTCTAATCTTAACACAAATCGAATTGTTGTATATATCAGTGCTCAAAGTCACCGTTTCTGACGATTATGGGCTTAAGGACCTTTAGTTTCTTCATCGGCCCTATTTTGAGCTTAGCCACTATCCTGGAAGCATAAGGTCTTTTCTCGTCGTGAACGAACTGCAGCTTCATGATCTTCATTTTGTGGCTGATGCAGGCATCATAGAACTGCGGGAACCGTTCAGCCGGATAAAGGACGTAGGCTGCGCCGTTGTCCTTGAGATTCCTCCTGAAGGCAGCGAACATGTCGTCAAGCGAAAGCGTTTCTTCGAACATGGCCTTGTTCCAGGAATCGTCCTTTCTAAGATTGCCCACTTCATAGAAAGGCGGATTGCATATTATCACATCGACCGGATCGATCTTCAGATCCTGGACATAGGCATTGATGAATTCAAAGTCTTCCGTATAAGCGGAAACGTTTTCCTTAGCGAGCTTAAGAGCTTCCTTCTGGATATCGACACCGATCAGATGACCCGCATGATGATAGTGGGCATAGAGTAAAAGCGCTCCCGATCCCGTTCCGATGTCCAGCACCGTTTTGCCGTGCAGATCATCAAGGAACATTCCCAGGATGGCGGTATCGGTATTGATCTTAAAGACCCTGTCGTTTTGCTTAAAGGGATAATTGATGTACTTGAGATAATCACTCTGTTTCATTGTCGTAATCTTTGGACAGTTCAAACCAGAACGTCGAACCCTCACCCAGTACCGACTCGACACCGTAGAGAGCCTTGTGTCCTTCGAGGATGGCTTTGGCGATGGCCAGGCCCAGTCCCGTCGAATTCTCATTGCGTTTGAACTGCTTGTCTATCTTATAGTAACGGTCCCAGACATAAGGAAGAGCTTCCTCGGAGATGCCATCACCGTTATCGGTAACTTCAAAGCGGACCTTCTCTTCACTGTCAATGATGCGGATGGTGATCTCACCGCCGTCATTGGAATGCTTGATGGCATTGGAAAGGAAGTTGTAGATGACCTGGGATATCTTGATCTGATCGGCATAGACGATGACGCCGACCAGATCCTTCTTCAATGTGATGTTCTTTTCTTCGATGAGGCTGTAAAGAAGATCGGATACCGTTTCCGTCGCTTCTTCCAGATCGAAGTTCGATTTATTCAGTTCGATGTATCCGGCCTGCATCTTGGAGTATTCCTGCATGTCGTTTATAAGTCTTGTGAGGTATTCGGTCTCCTGCAGGATGACATCGAGGTGCTCGTTACGCTTTACTGGATCTTCGCCCGATATGTCCTTGATCATTTCCGCATAGGATCTGATCAGGGTAAGCGGCGTCTTGATGTCATGGGATACGTTGGCTACCAGGTCCTTTCTTAATTCATCGACCTTGGAAAGCTTGACGGTCGCATCGTCAAGGGTGGCTGCCAGATCGTTTATTTCCGTATAGGAATCGCCTTCCCTGAACTTCACATCATAGTTGCCTTCGGCCAGCTTGTTGGCTTCCTTACGCATCTTGACGATCGGATTGGTTATCCGGTTGGCCAGCAGGAAAGCGGCTACCAAGGCCACACCGATGATCAGTAGCGATACGAAAAGATACTGCTGAAGGATGAAGTCGATATAGGACTCCAGAAGCTCCAGAGGCGTATTGATAAGCAGATAATAGTTGACCAGATTGGCACTGATCTTCTTGCCGTAGAGAAGCATCTCATCACCGGTCTTCGGCGATTCCATCGACAGGCTCAGCGATTCCCTTTCCGAGAGGATATCGATGACCTTGCCGGCTTCCCGGCTGATGATGACCTCTTCCATGCCGATGCCGATCTTGTCGTCGAACATGCACAGTTCGCCTAAGGAGTCCGATTCATAGACGACTCTGCCGTTCTGGTTATAGATGATGGCACAGATGTTGTTGCCTACGACCAGCTTATTGGTCTCCTCGACACCCTTACTGTCAGCCTTGTCCAGCAGCAGTTCCTCTTCCATCTTGTCGACTATCGTGTTGATGGTCTCGATACGGTTGGCCCGGTAATACGGCTTGATAAAGGCAATCAGCAAAAAGCCCAGCAGTCCCAGCATGACTACCGAGAAGATCAGAAAGTATAACCAGGTCCTGAACTTGATGCCCTTGAAGTTAAATTTCAAACTTGTACCCCATTCCTCTTACGGTCACCACGTGATCTCTGTACTTGCCCAGGGATTTACGCAGCATCTTGATATGCGTATCGACGGTCCTGTCGTCTCCGAAGTATTCCAGTTTCCACACGGCATTCAGGAGCCTTTCCCTTCCCAGGGCTATGTTCCTGTTTTCCACAAGATAGAAAAGCAGATCCATTTCCTTAGGTGTCATGTTGACCTTCCGGCCTTCGATGGTCACTTCTCTTCCTTCCATATCGATAACGAGATCTTCATAGATGAATTTCTCGGTTCCCAGTTTCTTTTTTCTTTCACAGACAGCCTTGATCCTGGCCATCAGTTCCTTAGGAGAGAAAGGCTTGGTGACATAGTCGTCGACACCGATCTCAAAACTGAAAAGCTTGTCATCCTCTTCCTGTCTGGCACTCAGCATGATTACCGAGACGTCTTCATCGATCTGTTTGATCTTCTTACAGGCGGAAAAACCGTCCAGTTCCGGCATCATGATGTCAAGGATAACGCAGTCATAACTGCCGTTTCTGACCATTTCGATCGCTTCTTTGCCATCGGAAGCTTCATCGCATTCATAATTGTTTACTCTGGCATATTCCTTGACCACTTCTCTGATCTTGATTTCGTCATCCACTATAAGTATCTTCAGCATAAGCCCTCCTAGACCTTCCTCAGCTTCTTTACCAGAAGCGAAGCTTCCTTTTCCATATTTCCTTCAAAGTACAGGTAATTCTCCTTTACCAGTACTGCCTGATTCTCATTATACAGGTTAGGCATCACGACCAGCGAGAGATCGCCGCTGTCATCGCTGATGTCCACGAAGGCCATCATGTCACCCTTCTTCGTACGGTGGGTCTTGACTCTTCTTATCATACCAAATCCCTTCACATAACCCGCAGTTTCCAGCAGCTGTTTCAGGGAAGGCACGTCGATGCCGTTTCTTTTCTTGACTTCCTCGATCGGATTGAAACTGAAATAGAAACCCAGTACCTTTCTTTCGTTCTCGGCCCTTACCTGCATGTCGTCCTTGAGCTTTTCGATGATCGGCGCATCGTCGAGATCGGCCATCAGGGATATTTCCCCTTTGTGGGAACCGACGTATTTGAGGATGTTAGGCAAGGCATTTATCATCGTATAACGGCTCTCCTTGAACTCGTCAAAGGCTCCCGCATAGATCAGGTTCTCGATGACATTCTTTTCAACGCCCCTGCCGGTAAGACGGCTGACACAGCTGACGAAATCGCTGAAAGGTCCGTTTTCCTTTCTTTCTTCGATGATCTTAACGGCACTGACGTTGCCGACATCCTTACAGACGCCCAAAGGCATGATGATGGCATCGCCTTCGATGATGTAGGAAGTCACGGATCTGTTGATGGAGATGCCTTCCACCTTCTGGCCCACGTCACGGCATTCCTTGATGTATTCATAGGTCTTTGTCTCTGAACCGATGACACCGTTCAGCAGGGCCTTGTAGAAGTACTTAGGATAATTGGCTTTCAGGTAAGCCAGCTGATAAGCTACCATCGCATAGGCGATGGAATGGGATTTATTGAAACCGTAGTTGGCAAACTTCAGTACCAGTTCATAGATCTCGGCCGCCACGTTTCTTTCATAGCCGTTGTTTACACAGCCTTCGATGAAATCGTTCTGCAGTCTTTCCAGTTCTTCAGCCTTTTTCTTGGACATGGCCCTTCTCAGGATATCGGCCTTGCCGTAGGTAAAGCCGGCCAGAACTCTGGCGATCGTCATGATCTGTTCCTGATAGACGATGATACCGTAGGTCTCTTCCAGTATCGGCATCAGTGCCGGTACCAGATAATGGATATTGCCCGGATTGGCACGGTTCTCCAGGAACAGAGGAATGTTGTCCATCGGTCCCGGACGGAACAGGGCGATCATCATGCCCAGCTCCTCAAAGGTCCGCGGTTTCATCTTCCGGGCGAGGTTCTGCATGCCGTTAGATTCCAGCTGGAAGACGCCCAGCAGATTGACGTCATCGATCAGTCGGAAGGTCTTCTCGTCATCAAGCGGAATGGACTTCAGATCGAAATCAGGTTCGGCATTCTTCTTAATGTCATCCACGATCTCCGCAATGATGCCGAGATTCCTCAGACCCAGGAAATCCATCTTGATCAGTCCCAGATCTTCCAGGTGTTCCATGGTGTACTGGGTCGAATTGATATCCGTTTCGACCCTGATCATCGGCACGACTTCTTCCAATACCTTGCTGGACATGACCACGCCGGCCGCATGGGTCGATTCATGTCTCGGGAAGCCTTCCAGCTTCAGGCAGATATTATACAGATCGCGGTATTTCTGCTGGGATTCTATCCGCTGTCTGAATAAAGGCGAAGAGTCATAGGCGTTTCGCAGAGTCATATTATAGGAAAAAGGAACGGCCTTGCTGATGAGATCGAGCTCTGCCGTCGAGTAAGTGAGGACTCTGCCGACATCTCTCAGGACCTGCTTGGTCTTAAGCGTACCGTAAGTCACGATATGACCGACATGATCCTTGCCGTACTTGTCCCTGACATAGGTAAACATCTCATCCCTTCTGTCATCCGGAAAATCGGTATCGATATCCGGCATGGAGATCCTTTCCGGATTGAGGAACCTTTCAAATAACAGGCCGTACTTTATCGGATCGATGTCCGTTATGCCCAGACAATAGGAGACCAGCGATCCGGCAGCCGATCCTCTTCCCGGACCTACCAGGATGCCGTTTCTTTTCGCGTACAGGATAAAGTCGTAGACTATCAGGAAGTAATCCTCGAAATGCATATCGATGATGGTCTTGAGCTCATATTCGAGCCTGCGGGAGTATTCCCTGTCCTGCCGGCCTTTAAGTCTTCTCTTTAATCCTTCCCGGCACAGGGCAATGAGATAGTCTTTGCTTAAAACGCCTTCCGGTGTCGGATATTCAGGAAGGGATGTATGGTAATCAAGCCTGACGTTGCACAGAGACGCCAGGACGTCGGTATTCTTCAGATCGTCTTCTTCATAAAGGCTGCTGAACTCATCCTTGTCAAGGAAATGCCGGCCTTCATCATAATAGGCGTTGTCTTCCAGGATGCGCTTGTCCCTGATGCACTTAAGGATCTCATATTCCCGATAGTCATCCTTTTCGGGATAGAAGGTTCTCGATAGAGCCAGCGTTTTGATACCGTGCTCCCTGCACAGCTGTTTTATCTTCAGATCCCTGCGGGCATTGATCGCGATATTGTGATCCATAAGACCCACCAGGTACTCGCCGAAGACTTCCTGCTGCCTTCTGAAACAGGCTTCGCAGTCTTCGTTCTTGTCTACAGCATAAGTCAAGGGCATGTCGTCTGACAAAAGGACCAGATAGTTGTTGCTGCGGTATCTGTTCAGGGTTTCGGTATCGACAACCTTCTTATCAGCGGTATTTATATGGGAAGACAGCCCCATCAGATTACGATAGCCGTCATCGTTCTTCGCATAAAGGACGCAGGAAAAAACGCGCTCATCGAGCTCGGTCTCGATCTCCAGTCCATAGATGGCTTTTATTCCCTGCTTTTCACATTCCTTCTTAAAGGCCATGGCTCCCGAGAGAACGTTCCTGTCGGTCAGGGCTACAGCCTTATAGCCGTATTCCCTGGCCTTGCTGACCAGGCCTTTTATCGTACACATGCTGGAAAGTAAGGTAAAAACACTTCGTACAAACAACTGCGTACTCATATATTCATTATACTGTACTAAGTCATTTAACTTGTCCTAAAAATGGAACGGGCATATAATATAGATACCCCAAGGGGGTATTAGAAAAGAGACCTTATGGAAAAGACCTATGAAGTAGAAGGCATGACCTGTGTCATCTGTAAAGGAAACGTGGAAAAAGCGCTTAACAGGCTGGAAGGCGTATCCAAAGCGACCGTTAACCTGCTGGAAAATGAAGTGACCGTCATATTCGACGAGAACGTCCAGAATGAAGAAAACATGGCCAAGGCCGTAAAGGATGCCGGCTATACCCTGCTGGTAAATGCCCAGAAGAAAGTAAACAAGGACAGACTGATCCTCATCGTATCGGTCATCGTGATGATCGTACTGATGTATGTCTCCATGACCAGCATGCATCATCCTGCCCATACCATATATATACAGCTGCTGCTGAGTCTTTTCCTCATAATACTTAATTTCCATTTCTATAATTCAGGATTCAGAGCCCTTTTTTCCTTAAGTCCTAACATGGATTCGCTGGTATCGATATCCTCATCGGTATCCTTCATCTATTCGCTTTATGCGATGTACAAGATCGCCAACGGTGATAGCGGCTATCACCTTTACTTTGAAACGGCAGCCATGATCCTGATCATCGTTTCGATAGGCAAGTACATCGAAGGCAACACCAAGGCCAAGGCCACCAAGGTCATAAGAGGCCTGGCCACGCTGATACCGATGCAGGCCAATCTCCTGAAAGACGGAAAAGAAGAAATAATACCGATAGACCGCTTAAGAAAAAACGACACCGTGATCGTCAGACCGGGTGAATCGATACCGCAGGACGGTATCGTCACCAAGGGCATATCTTCGGTTGATGAATCGATGATCACCGGCGAATCGCTTCCGGTAGAAAAGAGCGTCGACGATACGGTAATCGGCGGTACCGTCAATACGACCGGAACGCTGGAAGTGAAGATCACGAAGAATGCCGGCATGACCGTTCTGTCAAACATCATCAATCTGACCAAGAAGGCTACGACTGAAAAGATCCCGATCGAAAGGATGGCGGACCGCATATCCAAGTACTTTGTCTTCGGCGTGATCGCCTTCGCTTCAGCAACCCTGATCATCTGGCTGCTTATAAGCAGGGATCTGGAACTGTCACTGAACTTCGCCCTGTCGGTACTGGTCATCAGCTGTCCTTGTGCCCTGGGTCTGGCAACACCGGCTGCCATTGCGGTAGCCGTCGGCAACGGCGCCAGATACGGCGTACTGATCAAGAAGCCGGAGATCCTGGAGATCATGGGAAAGATGAAGAACATCATCTTCGACAAGACCGGTACCCTTACCAGGAACAGTCTCAACGTCGTAGGTGAGGAGGTGCTGGATGAGGATTTCATCGAAGTGCTCTGTTCGATCGAAAAGACTTCGAATCACCCTATCGCCAAAGCCATCCTGAACAAATACGGTAAAGGAAACGCAGATCTTGATTCTTCCGTCTTTATAGCGGGAGAAGGAATAAAGGCCGTTAAAGGTAAAGACGTCTATCTGGCCGGCAACAGCAGACTTTTAAAAGACATCGACATCCCTGAAAAATACACCGACTACTGCAAGGAACACAATTACTCCTACATTGCGGTAAGCAGGAACGGCAGGCTCCTGGGCCTCGTATATCTTTCCGATGTCCTGCGTGATTCTGCCAAATCAGCCATCAAGGGCCTGCTTGAAAGAAAGATCAGACCGATCATGTGCACCGGCGATAACCAGATCGCAGCCAGAAGAGCGGCTGACATCCTGGGCATCGAAGAATATCTCTATGAAGTGAAACCGGAAGACAAGAATGCGCTGGTAGAGGAAAAGAAAAAAGAAGGCATCGTCGGCATGGTCGGTGACGGCGTGAACGATTCGATCGCCCTTTCCGTTGCCGATGTGGCCATATCCGTCAAGAACGCTACCGATATCGCCAGCGCCAGCAGCGACGTCATCCTGATGAAGAACGACTTGTCGGATATCTCGTTCCTCTATGATCTGTCGGTAAAGACCATCAGGATAATAAAACAGAACCTCTTCTGGGCTCTGGCCTACAATTCCATCTGCATCCCTGTCGCTGCCGGTCTCTTCTACAAGAGCTTCGGGCTCATGCTGAACCCGATGTACGGCGCGGTGGCCATGTGGGTAAGTTCAATGTTCGTACTGGGCAATGCCCTTAGAATATACAATGTCAAAAAGGAGGAAATAAAGACGATGAATAAGACCGTAGAGATCGAAGGCATGATGTGCAAGAACTGCGAAAGACATGTAAAGGAAGCCCTGGAAGCTTTAGGGCTCGATGTCAGGGTCGTTCTTGAAGACAAGAAAGCCTACATCAGTGAAACTTCGCTTGACGATGAGACCATCATCGGTGCCATTGAAGATGCCGGTTATGAAGTTAAGGAAATCGTAAATGGTTAAGGATCAGGAAAAGATAAAGAAGTATATCAATATCGCCAAGGGACAGCTGGACGGCATCACGAAGATGATCGATGAAGACCGCTACTGTCTTGACGTCTCCGATCAGCTGATGGCTACCCGTTCACTGCTCAAGAAGACCAACAATCTTATTCTCAAGAACCATATCGACAGCTGTGTCCGCAACGCCATCAAAGACGGGGATGAAGAAAAGCTCGATGAAGTGATCAAGGCACTGGAGAAACAGATATGATAAGGACAGAAACGAGACCGATAGAAGTCGGCGGAGTAAGGATCGGCGGACAGAACAAAGTAGTGATCCAGTCCATGGCAAACACCAAGACCAAGGACGTGGAAGCTACCATCAGACAGATAAAACAGCTGGAAAAAGCCGGCTGTGAGATCATCAGGGTCGCCATCCTGGAACTGGACGATGCTTTGGCCATAAAGGACATAAAGAAAGAGATCGGTATTCCGATCGTGGCGGATATCCATTTCAATCCGGACTTTGCGCTGGCGGCCATCAACAGCGGTGTCGACAAGATAAGACTGAATCCGGGAAACATCGAAGATGAAACCAAGATTAGGGAGATCGTAAAGCTGTGCAAGGAGAGAAAGGTCCCGATCAGGATCGGCATCAACGGCGGCTCTCTTAATAAGAAATACGAGCACTCCGAAGAAGCGATGATCGAATCGGCTAAGGATCATCTGCGGATACTGGAAGCACTGGACTTTCATGATGTCTGTCTTTCCTTCAAGTCATCGGATCCGATCGAATGCATAAACGCCTACAAGCTGGCAAGCGAGACCTTCCCTTATCCGCTGCATCTGGGCGTTACCGAAGCCGGTGGACTGCTGGACAGCGCGATAAAGTCATCGGTAGCCCTGGGAGATCTCCTTCTTGCGGGTATCGGCGATACCATCAGGATCTCGATCAGCGACGATCCGATCGAAGAGATAAGAGTGGCCAAAAAGCTCCTAAGGACCTGCAAGCTCAGGGACGACGTGGCCAACCTGATATCCTGTCCGACCTGCGGCAGGATCCAGTATGACATGCTGCCGATCGTAAAGGAGATGCAGGAATATCTGGATACCGTCAGTAAGGATATCGACGTGGCTATCATGGGCTGTGCGGTAAACGGACCTCTTGAAGCCAAGAGAGCGGATATCGGCGTAGCCGGAGGAAAGGACTGCGCCCTGCTGTTCAGGAAAGGCGAGATCATCCGCAGTATTCCTCAGGATGAGATAGTGAGCGTATTAAAGGAAGAAATAGAAAAGATGTAAAAAGGCTGCAATGCAGCCTTTTAACTTAGCATGATGTTATGATCGACGGTACTGCCATCCTTGAACTGAGCTTTATACAGTTTCCGGTAAAGCCCGTTACGTTTATTGAGGAGCTTTTCGTGCGTACCTTCTTCGACGATGCTGCCGTTGGCGATGACCAGTATCTTATCGGCATTCTTGATGGTCGAAAGACGGTGGGCCACCACGATGGTGGTCCTGCCCTTTTTAAGACTGTTCAGAGCCTGCTGGATGAGGATCTCCGTGGTATTGTCAAGAGCGCTGGTCGCTTCATCAAGGATCAGGATATCCGGATTCTTCAGGAAGACTCTCGCAATGGAAAGGCGCTGTTTCTGCCCTCCCGATAATCTTACGCCTCTTTCCCCTATCTGGGTATCGAAACCTTCGGGCAGGGTCATGATGTAGTCATAGATATTGGCCTTTTTGGCAGCGCTTATTACTTCCTTTCTGGTGGCATTCATCTTGCCGTAAAGGATATTGTCATAGAAAGATCCGTTAAAGAGGAAAACATCCTGCTGGACGATGCCGATGTGATCTCTTAAGGATTCCATCTTTATGTCTTCGATGTTGATATTATTGATAAGTATCTCACCGCTGTCCGCATGGTAGAACTTAGGCAGCAGATGACAGATAGTCGTTTTGCCTCCTCCCGAAGGTCCAACCAGCGCCATGGTCTTTCCCTTTTCGGCGATGAATGAAACGCCGTTGAGGACTTCCTTTTCTTCGTCTTCATTATAGGAAAAGTAGACATCCTTAAACTCGATGTCGCCGTTGAGTCGCTTATAGGCCTTGGCTTTCGGACGGTCTTCCTCGATCGGTTCGTCGATGATCTCGATGAATCTTTCAAAGCCGACGCTTCCTTCCTGGAAGATCTCAGCGAAGTTTATCAGCGTGTTGATCGGGGCAACGAAGAAATTGATGGATATGATGAAAGCCGAATAATCGCCAAAAGTGATCAGACCCTTATACAGGAAGATGCCTCCCGATATCAGGCAGATGGCATTAAATGCATCGGTAATGAAAGCGGTAGCCGCATGAAAGAGCCCCATCGTATGATACTGGCCCTTACGGGCTTCCACGAAGTGCCGGTTTCCTTCTTCGAACTTCTCGCTTTCCCTGGAGGAATTGTTGAAGGCCTTGGTGACTCTGATGCCGGAGATCGAGGAGTTGACGCTGGCATTTATCTCGGCCAGTGAAGCTCTGGTCTTCCTGGTCGATATCATGTGTCTGACTCTGAGCCTCAATGCCACAAAGACCAGTATCGGCATGCTGGCAAAGATGATCAGCGTCAGCGGCAGAGAAATGCCCGAAAGATAAAAGAACGAAAACAGCAGCATGCAGGCAGCCATGAAGATGTTCTCCGGGCCGTGATGGGCCAGTTCGGAGATATCCTGCAGGTCGTTGACGATCCTGGACATGATCTTGCCGGTCTCGTTGTTGTCATAGTAATTGAAAGGCAGTTTCTCCAGTTTATCGAAGAGCTCGCTGCGCATGTCGGCCTGAATGCGGGTACCTACGACATGGCCGTAATAATCGAACAGATACTTTAGGACGGCCTTGACCAGATAAATGGCAAAAAGAGAGATGCCGAATATCAGTATCAGATCGAATTTCCTATTCGGTACGAAGTCATTGAGCATCCTTCTGTTGATTATCGGATAAAGCATGTTGATGATGCACATCAGAAGATCGATCACCATGACCGTAAAGAACAGCTTTTTATGGGGTTTGTAATAAGAAATAAACCTCTTCAACATGGAAATCATTTTAACATAAATATCCCTGTAAAATGAAAGGCTTCATCATGAAGCCTTTATGATCACCATTTGTTTCTGACCTTTTCCGCAAAGCCCAGCAGGTCTTTGATCTTAAGTTTGGTACCGTCGTCAAGTACAGCAGTACCGGTGAAAAGGCCGAAGACCTGATGCTGGTCGGAACAGATGATACCCACGTCTGTAAGCGAAGCCCTGTCCAGGATCGGCTTGAAGTCCATCTCGAACCGGCCGTCATCGCTGGTGAAGGTCCATGGCGAGAGATAGTCTTCCCTGCCGTCTTTCATCGGAATATTGAAGGTGACCTGAGAGAGCTTATGAGCTTTATGATCGTAGAACAGCATGTTCTCGCTGGCGGCACTGGTATCGCCAAAGCCGTAGCCGATATTGAAACCGAAAGGTACGCCCTTCACCTTTGAAGACAGCGAACCCCAGTACCAGGTATTGGAATAGGTCCACACGCCTCTGCCCCAGTCAAGGACGGCGCTCGAGTCCTTCTTATCGAAGATATAATCCCTGCCGTCGAAACTTACCATGCCGCCTGCCGGCATGCAGTTGATCTTCTGGTTGTAATAGAAAGCCTTAGGCTTATCCTTGAACGGTGTGACGATGACCATCGAGTCCGTTTCCGGACAGTCGAGTTCTATCTCGCCCCTGATCGGTTTCCCGTCAAGGAAATCATCCATATGGAAATTCAGGATCCTTTTAGCACCTTTATTCTCAAAAGAGATCTCATAGTTCTTATTGCCGTGTCTGATGCTGCCTTCCTTTGAACTTGAAGGCAGACCGATCTTGCCTAACGTAAGTACGGACATCGGTGAACTGGTATGTTCCCACTTCTTATCGAAATCCAGCAGGGAGATCGAATCCAGACCCATATACGAATTGTCCGCGATCGTCAAGGCTACCGCAAAATCCCTATTGGCGATGAGATAGTAATCCCATTCCTTGATCCTCAGACCGTTGGCCTTGATGGCCTTGCGGTCATAGTCGAGGATCAGGCTTTTGGTATATCCGGTTTCGATCAGATGTCCTTTTTCATCCAGCAGCGGATGTCTGTTCAGTATTTCATGCTGTTCCATAGTACTGCTCCTTGTATAAATCAATTATACAATTTTTCGTTCACAGTATGCCTGACAGTAAGCTTGGAAATGAGACAGACCGTCATCTCCACAAAGGCAGGGAAAAAGATTATGAATACGAAAGTCAGCGCATTGGTCCTGTAGTACGGCATAAGTGGAACATCAGGTATTATCAGGGCGATAGCGGTGGAAATGATCGTTGTGAAGACGATGAACAGGTAGATGACCGTCAGCTTTTTGGCTTTGATCCGGCATGTCAGTTCATTGATCAGTGCATAGTCGAACATCATTATGCTAAGGAAAGGGAAAATGCCGTGATAGAGCGACTGGATGCTGCTGTGTCTCACAAAGAAAACCCCTATCAGAAGACTTACCATGGAGACGGAAAACAAACGCCAGAAGTTCATTTTCCTTACAAAACAGCAGTTATAAAGTGAACAAAGTACTGCCGTGAAGATGCCCGCGACCTGATGACCGCACAGGAACAGCGACCACGCGATCATGCACAGCCACAGATCGTATATCATAACCTTTTTCATATACCTACCTCCTTGGCTATAAGGTATCATCAGCAGTGATATCTGTTGTCCGATTATTTGGACATATAATATAATTTACTCATGGAGAAAAACAATAAGAAGAGGCTGCTCCTCCTGCTGGAGATATTAAGAAAAAAGACGGACGGCAACAGCCGCATATCCCTTAACGGCATCATCAGTGAACTTGAAGCCAGAGGCATCGACGTGTCCAACCGCAAGACCATCTACGATGACATCAAGACGCTCAACGAATGCGGCTATGACATCGAATATGATGAAGGCTACTACCTTCTGGAAGCACCCTTCTCGCTTTCCGAGATCAAGATCATCCAGGACTCGGTGAACTCGCTGAAGAACCTGGACAATAAACTGCTGAAAGATCTTAACGACAAGCTTTCGGCCTTCATATCCGAAGATGAAGAAAAGCTTCTGAACAGGCTAAGCTATACCAGCAGGCACAAGGACAGAAAGCTCCTGCAGAGGATGGAGGACATCCTGGAAGCCATCAGAACGGGTAAGGGCGTATACATAAAGAAGAAGGACAGCGACAGACAGCTGGTCTTCCCGCTTTTTCTTCACCGCAGCAACGACTACTATTATTTCTACTGTCACTATGAAGATAACGACAGGCTTTATCATTACCGCTTCGACAATATCATCGACCTGCAGCTTGCGGATATAAAAGATACTCTCAGCATTCCCCGAAGCCGGATCCTGTCCGTCATCGAAGCTTCAACGGATTCCTATCATAAAGGCAGAAACGAAACGGTCGTCATTGAAGTGCTCAACCCGAGCGAATATCTCAATGAACGTTTCCTGGATGATTTCCCCAATGCGATAAAGACGAAGAACGGCTTCTCCATCATCGTCAGCGTCAACGATCTCTTCTTCTCCAAGATCCTGGCTTATGGAAAAGACATAAAAATAAGCGATCCTCAGACCGCTGATAAGTATAAGAAATACCTTAAGGAAGTGCTGGGCCTTTACTGACCGGAAAAGTGGGTCTTTCCCTGCAGGCCTACCGCATCGATAAGTTCACTGGCCGATACTATCTGATAGCCTTCCTTTATGAAGTATTCCACCAGTTCACAGGCCGCATCGACGCTGGTCTGATAGATGTCATGGAAAAGGACCACGTCGTTTTCATCAGCTTCGGAAATGACCTTGTCGCAGATCACATCCACACAGGTGTCATGATCGTACTTAAGACGGTAGGACCAGTCCAAAGAATCGACGTTCCATAATACCGCCGTAAGACTGGTACAGCTGTCTACCGTGGCATTGGTGCTGCCGTAAGGCGGCCTGAAGGTCTTCATCATGTAGCCAAAACCGTACTGGTTGTCATAGAGGTCATGATAAGGGATCATTATCTCATCGGCTGCGGATGACGCTGACAGACCCGTAAGGTTGGGATGATTCTGCGTATGGGAACCGTACTCCATGCCCTTTTCCACCGATTCACGGCAGAAGTTGATCTGCTTTTCTCCCAGACGGTAGCCGATCAGGAAGAAGGTGGCGGAACTGTCGAATTCATAGAGCTTGTCGACGATCTGGGAACTGGTAGCCAGACTCATGTCCGGACCGTCGTCAAAGGTAAAGGCGATCATCTTTCTCTTATCTGAAACATAACGCGGCTTGAGATAGAGCTCGTTTTCATATCCCAGATCTATCCCTGCCGGTTCCTGCATGTACTTGAGCGGAATATAAAGGTCATAGTCATAAGGCTTGAAGTGGACCACCAGATCCTTGCCATCCACCCTGTAGGTGCACTGGCTCAGGTCGATGTTTTCATAATAGGTGGATACCAGAAAATCATAGGTATAGGCTTCATCTATCTCATCCTTCTTCATCGAATAACGCAGATAATCGGAAATGATGACTCTTCCTTCCGGCGATATCTCCCTGACGGTCAGATCGTTGTAGTCATGGTCCACATAATAGGAAGTGCCTTCGCTGTACTGGACCAGATAATAGTCACCGTAAGGTATAAGGGCATAATCAAAGATCGAATCCTTGGGAGCATTCTCACAGATGCTCTGAGCCCTCTTTTTGCCGCTGTCGGAATCGGGATAGAAGGCCAGACAGGCCTTGGTCTTGTAGGTCTTGGCGTCATCGTGAACGGACTTTACACCGATGAACTTTATGTTGAAATTGATCAGCAGATAAAGAACGGCTGCTATGACCATCACAGCCAGTCCTGCAAGCACATAGACCAGCCATTTTCTGAGTTTTCTTCTTCTTGCCATACAGATATATTTTACCTCAATATAAGCCAATTTAGGCCTTTTGTGTTATTATTAAAGCGAACAGAAAGAAGGTCTTTTTATGTATAGTTTCCAAAGTGACTACTTAGAAGGTTGTGCACCTGCAATACTGGAAGAACTGATAAAAGCTAACAGCAGACAGTCGGAAGGATACGGACTTGACGAATACTGTGCAGAAGCCGGTGAACTTATTAAGAAAGCCATCGGCAGAGATGACGCGGACGTCCATTTCATACCGGGCGGAACGCCATGCAACATCCTGGCCATTTCCAGTGCCTTAAGACCGCATGAAGCCGTTATCGCTGCCAGTACCGGCCATATTTCTGTTCATGAGACCGGAGCCATCGAAGCTACCGGACATAAGGTCATCGAACTTGACAGCAAGGACGGCAAGGTCAATCCGCTGGACGTCATCAGAGTCTGTGAAGAGCACGGCGACGAACACATGGTCAAACCGAGGATGCTGTTTGTATCCAACCCTACGGAACTGGGTACCATCTATACCCTGAAGGAAGTCAAGCTTTTAAGAGAGATCTGCAACCGTTACGGTCTCTACTTCTATCTTGACGGCGCCAGACTGGCCAATGCGCTGGCCTATGCCGGCAATGATCTCAGCCTTGAAGATATCGCAGACATCTTTGACGTCTTCTATATCGGCGGAACCAAGAACGGTGCCCTGCTGGGTGAAGCCCTGGTCATCGTCAATGACGAGCTGAAACCGGAATTCCGTTACCAGATCAAGCAGAAAGGCCAGATGCTGGCAAAGGGAAGGATCATGGGCATCAACTTCAGGACCCTGTTTACCAATGATCTTTATCTTGACCTGGCAAAACATGCCAATAAGACCGCTGCTGCCCTGAAATACGTGTTCGGGGCCCTGAACGTCAGGGAATACGTCGATTCCCCTACCAACCAGATCTTCGTCATCCTGGATGACAGGGTCATCGATAAGCTGCATGAAAACTACGGCTTCCTGGTATGGCGTAAATATGACGAAAACCGCAGTATCTGCCGTTTCGTTACCTCCTGGAACACCCGGGAAGAAGCCATCCTGGAATTCGCCCAGGACTTGAGAGAAGCATTAAAATAGGACCGATGGTCCTGTTTTTTTGATCAATGATTCATAAAAATGCCCGATTATGTATAAAGAGACACCTTTATTTGCATTTGTGATAAAAAAGACTTATCATAGTATTGCATGCAAATAACAGATGCTAGTTAGGGGATATAATGACTGGTAAAGTTAAGTGGTTTAATCCCGCCAAGGGTTATGGCTTTATAACCGGCGATGACGGCAACGAAGTATTTGTACATTTCTCAGCCATCAATGCCGAAGGCTATAAAACTCTAGAGAATGGGCAGGCAGTAACTTATGAAGTCAATGACGGCGATAAGGGCCCTCAGGCTGTAAATGTGACTGCTGTTCCACAGGATTAATTAGTAGCAACAACTTAGTAACATAGAAAAAGAAGGTCTAACCTTCTTTTTCTATGTTCTTGGTAGCGATGACGTTGATGCCCGTGCCGGCCACATCGCTTATGAGCACGTCTCCGATCCTTACAGGAGCATTGACCTTTTTCTTTCTGATCTCGGCCATGCAGTCGAAGATCTTGCCTTTCGGGATAGCCGTCTCCGTCTTGCAGGAGACTCTTTCGATGTCCCCATCAAGGACCTTAACGGTAGAGGTCACGATCCTGGTAGGATTCTTTATCTCATTGTTCGCATAGACGACGCCGTTGTTGCAGGTATTGCCGCTCACTTCGACGTTTTCACCGTCGATCTTAACGGTGAGGTTGCATCCTAAAGGACAACCGATACAGATCATTTCTCTAGTTTTCATCAGACACTCTCCTTTAAGCATACGCAGAGCTTTTTAACGCCTTCCAGTTCGGCTTTATTGAGGAAGAGCTGTTCCATCTCACCCGGAGCCAGAACTCTCTTCTTGACTCTTCTGATCTCCTTGCCGTCGGCTTCGACGACGATGCTCTTGCCGCGGAATTCGTTGCTGACACGGAATCTCACGATGATGCGGTCTTCCATGTTCTTTACATCGATCTTCTGCGGAACGGTATATCTCACGCCGTCTCTGGCTTCCACATCCAGGTATTCCCTGTCGCCCTTCTGGTTCTTTACATACTTGGCGGCATAGGTACCGGCTAAGTCAGCTTCACTTGATACGTAGTCGACCAAGTCATGGACATGCAGGACGTTGCCGCAGGCGAAGATGCCTTCCACATTGGTCTCAAAGCTGTCGCTTACTACCGGACCGTTAGTGACACGTGAAAGTTCCACGTTGGCCAGTTTGGACAGTTCGTTTTCAGGCAAGAGTCCTACCGAAAGCAGTAAGGTGTCACACTTGTATTCCTTTTCCGTACCCGGTATCGGTTTGCGGTTTTCATCGACCTGAGCGATGACGACGCTTTCCACTCTTTCCTTGCCCTTGATGTCGATGACCGTATGGCTCAGAAACAGCGGTATGTCATAGTCGTTTAGACACTGGACGATGTTTCTCTTAAGACCTCCGGAATAAGGCATGACTTCAGCCACACATTTGACCTTGGCACCTTCCAGCGTCATCCTTCTGGCCATGATCAGACCGATATCACCGGAACCCAGGATCACCACTTCATTGCCGACCTTGTAGCCTTCGATGTTCATGAGTCTCTGAGCCGTACCGGCCGAATAGATGCCTGCCGGACGGAAACCGGCGATATTAAGGGCGCCACGAGGCCTTTCTCTGCAGCCCATGGCCAGTATGACCGCCTTGGCTTCTACCGTACAGAGACCGTCTTCCTTGGATACATAGGTGACTTTCCTGTCATCGGAAATGCCGATGACCATGCAGTTAAGCTTGTATTCGATCTTTTCTTCCAGGACCTTCTCGATATAACGGCAGGCATATTCGGGACCTGTCAGTTCTTCCTTGAAGGTATGCAGACCGAAACCGTTATGGATGCACTGGTTCAGGATACCGCCCAGCTTGTCATCTCTTTCGATGATGAGGATGCTGTCGATACCCTCTTTCCTGACAGCCAGAGCTGCTGATAAACCTGCCGGACCGCCGCCGATAATTACTACATCATATTTCATCGTCCTGACCCAACTTTCCGTAAACCATCGGAGACTCTGCGTTGTTCTTACGCACGTCTTCGAACGGTATATTCAATTCTCTGGCTAAGATAGCCATTACCTTAGGACTGCAGAAGCCGCCCTGACATCTGCCCATGCCGGCTCTTACCCTTCTCTTGACCGCATCAAGGGAAGTTGCCGGAATGACTGAATGGATCGCATCGACGATCTCACCTTCCGATATCTCCTCACAGCGGCAGATGATGTTTCCGTAAAGAGGATTTTCCTTTATCAGTTTTCCTCTTTCTTCATAATTCATCTTATTGAGCTTCTTTAAGCCGTCTCTGGTTTCCTTGAAGTTCTCTTTCTTCTTTGCGCCTAGCCTGGCAGTGACCATGTCACCGACATATTCGCCGATAGCCGGAGCAGAGCTCAGACCAGGTGATTCGATACCGATGGCATCGAAGAACCCGTCGGCCGCTTCATTGATGACGAAATCATCGCCCTTAGGCCTGGCTCTTAAGCCGCAGAAGGAAGTGATGACCTTGTTGAACGGGATATTGTCGACCGATAATTTGGCCTTATCGATGATCATATCGAGATCTTCAATGGTGGTATTGTTGCCTTCCTTATCACTGATATCGGTGGCACTAGGACCTATCAGCATGTTTCCGTGAGCTGTCGGAGCTACCAGCACGCCTTTGCCGAACTTGCTAGGAAGCTGGAAGATGGTGTGCTTTACCAGATCGCCGCACTCCCTGTCGAAAAGACAGTAATCGCCCTTACGCGGAGTCAGTTCGATCTTTTCATCACAGACCAGATTATGGATCACGTCTCCATACATTCCGGCCGCATTTACGATAGCTTTGCATTCGAATTCATCATTGATGATGAAGCCGTCATCCTTGCGCTTAATATCCGTTACTTTGGTATTAAGGAAGACCTTGGCACCGTTTTCCACGGCATTTTCGCCCAATGCGATAGTCATTTCAAATGGGCACACGATAGCAGCGCTAGGAGCATACAGCACCGCTACGACATTCTTCGACAGGTTCGGTTCCATTTCCCTGGCTTTGTCGCCTTCGATGATCTCCAAACCCTTTACTCCGTTTTTTACACCCCTTTCGTACAGTTTTTCCAAACCCGGTCTGTCGCCTTCATCGAAGCATACGACAAAGGAACCGTTGTTGCGGTAACCGAAGTTCAGGTCTTTGGCCAGCTGTTTAGTCAATTCCGATCCCCTGACATTGAGTTTGGCCTTCAGGGTACCGTTTTCGGCATCGTATCCGGCATGGATGATCGCACTGTTTGCCTTGGATGTACCAGAGCAGACATCTTCCTCTTTCTCCAAAAGGGCAACACTTAGATCATACTTGCTGAGTTCCCTAAGTATCGCGCATCCGGTCACGCCGCCGCCTATGACAATTACATCGTATTTCATTAATATCATTTTATCACATATGGATAAGCCCGATTATCTAAAGAATGAATAATTAAGGACCTGTTTTAGCCTTTTCACCTTAATACATGAAGAGTCAAAATGATATAATCTTCTTATGGAATTAAAGGAAATAAGCGCAGAGAAACTGGATGACTTCGTCCTGCACAGCAGCAAGCCGCACTTCATGCAGACAAGCGCCTGGGCCGACGTATCAGCCACCCGAAACTACATACCGCATCTCCTGGGTCTTTTTGACGGTGAAGAGCTTAAAGGAACGGCTCTCCTGCTGGAAAAGAAGGTCCTGATATATTCCACCTATTACTGTCCAAGAGGCTTCATCGTCGATTACGGAGACAAGAAGCTCATAAAGGAAATGATCGATGCCCTTAAGGATTATGCCCGTAGGAACAAGGGCCTTTACGTCAAGATCAATCCGGACATCATCATCAGGAAACTTAACGAAGAAGCTGAACCGATAGAGACCAATGAATATAATTTGGGACTGGTCGATTTCTTCAGGGAGAACGGCGGCAGACACCGCGGCTTCACCACGAAGTTCACGGAATCTTCGGCACCGCGTTTTACTTTCAGAGTAAATGTCGACAAGGACGACGACGGGATCTTTGCCGGTCTGCATAACACTACCAGAAAGATCATCAAGGAAGGAAACCCGTACGAGGTGATCATCACCAAGAACGATCCTGATGGGCTTGACGATTTCTATGCGGTCATGAAGGAAACGTCCTTCAGAAAGAAACTCTATGTGGAATCCTATGAATACTTCATGGACTTCTATGAAAAGCTCCACGCCAAGGATGAAGCTGATATCTATGTCGCCAGCATCGACAGTGACCGCCTTAAGGATATCTTCAGTAAAAAACTGGAAAGCGTCGATGAAGAAGTGGCCAACGTCAGTAAAAGACCTGACGGTCCTAAGAAAGAGAACAAACTTAAGGATCTTTCCGCCAAGAGAGCCAAGGTCTTAAGACTCAAGGAAGAAGTCGATGCTCTAGAGGATAAAAGGATAGTGCTTTCGGCCATCATTACCGCAAAGTTTGCCGATAAGGTCTGGACCATACACGGAGGCAACAGCGACAGACTGCAGTTCCTCAATGCGAACTATGAGCTTTACTATCACATCCTTCTGGACAGCAGGAATAACGGCTATAAATGGGTCGATTTCTACGGTTCCGAAGGAAAGGTCGACAGAAACTCGGAGATCTATGGCATCTATCTGTTCAAGCTGCGTTTCGGAGGCGACTTCGATGAATTCATCGGTGAATTCGATTTCATCATCAGACCTCTGATGAATAGTATAATTAATAAGATGCTGTATATAAGAAGAAGGATAAAATACAGACAGTCACTTAAGAATGATTAAAGAGATAAGAAAAGAAGAATTTGACGGGCTGGCCGTGACATTCCCTAATGTCACTTTTTATGAGACTACCTCATGGGCCGCACTCAAGGAATATACCGGCTGGAAGGCTCTTTATCTGGGCTATTACGAAGAAGAACACCTGGAAGGCATCGGACTCTTTCTCCTGAAGAAAATGCCTGTGATCAATGCCTATCTGGCCTACAGCCCAAGAGGATATCTGATCAACTTCTATGATCCGGAAATACTGGAAAGATTCAATAAGGAGCTGATACCTTTCCTGAAGGTTAAGAAAGTATTCCAGCTGATCATCGATCCTTATCTTCCGCTGAATCAAAGAGACATCAACGGCAGTATCATCGAGTCTTCTTTCGACAACAGACCGATAGTCGACAAGCTCATCGGACTGGGATACAGGCACACCGGATACAATCTGGCCTATGAGAACCTCCAGCCGCGCTGGCTTTTCCGGCTTCCTCTTAAGGACAGGACCTATGAGGAACTGGAAAAAAGCTTCAGAAAGGAAGCCAAGAGAAGAGCCAACAAGAAGGACTACTTTGCGATAAACGTCAGGGAACTGAGAGAGGAAGAAGTTCCGGTCTTCAAGGACCTGATGGACAGGACTTCAAAGAGAAGAGGCTTTATCGACAGGTCCTTAGGCTACTATAAGCAGATGTATGATGCCCTGCATGAAAGCGGCATCCTGAGATACATGGTGGCGGAGATCGATATCGACAGATGCCGGGATAACGTAAACAGGGAAATAGAAAAGCTGGAAGAAAGGATAGCCAGGTTATCGCTTCATAAGGAAAACAATGAAGGAAGGATCAAAGAAGAGAACGTTACGCTTAATGCCAACCGCAACATCCTCAAACAGCTCGACATCTGTGAAAAACAGCACGGCAAGGTCGTACCGCTTTCGGTAGTCTGTCTTTTGTCCTACGGCCGGGAAATGATCATGCTGCTGGCGGGAAACGATGAAGAATACCTGCAGCACTTCAATACTTCCAATATCATCGTGGCTGAGCTCATCAAACTGGCCTTAAAGGAAGGATACGACTACTACAACTTCTACGGCATCACCGGTAACTTCGATCCGGAAAACGAGAACTACGGCCTTTATACCTACAAGAAACAGTACGGCGGTGAAGTACTGGAACTTATCGGTCAGTTCGAATATACCATCAGGCCTCTCATCAAGAGACTTTATGATGTCATGCTGAAGGCCTATAAGCTCACCAAAAAATAAAGACATCGCTATGATGTCTTTTGTATGGTAAAATGTTAAAGACGCCGACTTAGCTCATCCGGTAGAGCAACGCACTCGTAACGCGTAGGTGGAAGGTTCAAGTCCTTTAGTCGGCACCATTAAAAACAAACCTCTGATTTAGTCAGAGGTTTTTTAACTGTTTATATAATCTTCGTATTCCTTTCTGCTCATCTTAGCCTTATAGCTCCTGGCAGTCTTCCTTATGAGTTCTGGTCTCTTCAGGAAGGCAAGCACTGAATCACAGATTATCTCAGCCGTCTTCACATAGGTCAGATCCTCATCGGTACAAAGGAAGTTCCTGCCGTGCGGGATGCCGGAAAAGCCTCCGTAACCGATCTGGATGGCCGGCTTGAAGATGCTGATGTCGCCGATATCTCCGGCCGCCATGGAAGGAACGCCCTTTTCGATCTCTTCATCTTTGACGTACTTCAGCATTTCCTCATGTACGATTTCGCTCAATTCCCGGCATTGGGTAAACGGCAGATAACCCGGCTTCGTTATGATCGAAGCGGATGCACCTAAAGCCCTGGCGCAGTGTCTGGCCGCATTATCGACTTTCCCTGATATATCGATCAGGGCATCGGGATCCATGCTTCTGACGTAACATTCATAGACCACTCTTTCCGGAATGGAGTTGACGGTCTGTCCGCCTTCGGAGATGAAGCCGTGTATCCTTACCGAATCCTTTTCCCTGAAAGTCTCTCTGAGCATGTTCAGCGCATCATTGAATAAAGCATAGGCGTTCAGCGCATTGATGCCTAAATGCGGGGCAACGGCCGCATGGGCTGCCCTGCCCTTAAAGACGATCTTCTTATAGACGAAACCCGCCAGATCCGAATCAAGGGAATACTTGTATTTTCCTTCACCCATCGCATGGAGATGGAAGATGATGTCACAGTCGTCAAACAGGCCCTTTTCCAGCATGTTTACCTTGCCGCCGATATATCTGATCTTCTTCTCTTTTATGAGCTTTTCACGGTATTTTATGTCGGTATACTCTTCACCCGGTGTAAAGAATAAAGTGACCTTGCCTTTGAGATCCTTCTTCTTTAAAGCCGCCATGACACAAGCCATGATCGCACACTGACTGGAATGTCCGCAGGCATGGGTAGCGTTACTGTCGTTCTTGTTGGCATATTTATGACCTAAGGTAGGAATGGCATCCAGTTCGGCGATCAGCCCGATATGGGGCCTTCCTTTGCCTAGAGACACGGAAAATGCCGTTTCAAAGCATTCGTTTTCTATTTCAAAGCCTTTTCCTTTAAGATACTCAGTCAGTACTCTCTTGGTTTCGAACTCCTTATAGCCCAGTTCCGGACATTTCAGCAGTCTCTCTCCCAGTTCCAGCAGTTCTTTCCTATCAATGTTTTTCATATTTAAATTCTATCATTTATAATTAAGTCATGAAATTAAAAGTACTGACAGATAATAACACCTATATCGATGAATACTATCTGGGTGAACCGGCCCTTTCCTACTATCTGGAAGAAGACGGCAGGAAGATCCTTTTTGACACCGGCTATTCCGATGTCTTTATGATCAACGCAAAGAAGATGGGCATTGACCTTGGTGCTATCGACTATCTGGTACTGTCACACGGTCACAATGACCATACGGGCGGATTAAGATATCTCAAGGACAGAGACCTTGGCAAAGTCAGACTGCTGGCTCATGAAGACGTTTTCATTGAAAGGAGCCATGAAGGTCTTGAAGTCGGCACGCCGGTAAAAAGAGAAGAACTCAAAGTAAAAGAATATATCAGCGGCAAGGATCCTTACTGGATCAGCGATAAGCTCTGTTTTCTGGGCGAGATAAAAAGAGTGACGGACTTTGAGAATAAGCCGGTTGGCACCAGATATGACGGAAAGCCTGACTACCTCTATGATGATTCGGCTCTGGCTTATAAGGGAAAAGACGGCCTCTTCATAATTACGGCCTGTTCCCATTCCGGTATCTGCAACATCATCGAGACGGCTAAGAAAGTATGCGGTGATGAAAGGATCAGAGGCGTCATCGGCGGATTCCATCTGCTGGAGAATAACGAACAGCTTAAAAAGACCGTTGAATTCCTTAAGAAAGAAAACATTAAAGACTTATATCCCTGCCATTGCGTAAATCTCTATGCCAAGCACTGCTTATATGAAGCAGGAGAAATAAAAGAAGTCGGAGTAGGACTTGAACTTAATATCGAATAAAGGAGAATGATATGCGCGTTTACGATTTCCCGAAAGTTGATCTGCACTTGCATCTGGACGGGTCTTTCAGACTCAGTACGATGTATGAACTGGCCAAAGAAAGAGGAGTGGAAGTACCCGGTGAAACTCTTGAAGGCTTCGGCAACTGGATGAAGGACCATGCGGATGCCAAAGACGTCAATGAGTATCTGGAGATGTTTGAAGTACCGACGACTGTTTTACAGGACAGGGACTCACTTATCAGGATCACCAGAGAGCTGATCGAAGACATTGCCGCACAGGGCGAAAGATATGCGGAGATCAGATTCGCTCCGCAGATCCATACCCGAAAAGAACTGACGCAAAGAGATGCCATCGAAGCCGTTCTGGAAGGAAAGAGACAGGGCGAAGAAGCCTGCCCTTCGATCAGGACCGGCATCATCTGCTGCATGATGGTCTTCGGACCGGAAACGGTCAATTACGATGCCAACATGGAAACGGCGGAAATAACCCACGAGTATCTGGACAAAGGCGTCGTGGCCATCGATCTGGCCGGTGCCGAGGGTATCGTGCCTTTGACCAATTTCAAGCCTTTCTTCGATAAGGCGCAGGAATACGGTACTCCATGCATCTGCCATGCGGGCGATTCCCAGGACTGGGTAACGGTAAGAGATGCGATAGACATGGGTGCTTTAAGGATCGGACATGGCCATCACATCTACGAGAATCCGGAATTATGCCGTCTGGCTGCCAAAAAAGGCATCGCCCTGGAGATCTGCCCTACCAGCAACATCCAGTGCAAATCCCGTGAATCCTTCCCGATGCATCCGGCTTACAACCTCTTCAAGCTGGGCATTCCGGTGACCATCAATACCGACAACATGGTAATGGCTGATACCACTCTCGATAAGGAATATGAACACTGCATCAATGAGATGGGATATGATCTTAAAGACATCATCCGTTCCAACATCAATTCCTTCAGGGTCAGCTTCGCTCCTGAAGAATACAAGGAAAAGATGATAAAGGAACTTGAAGCACTATTATGAGAATAAAAAAGAATGTCGGATGACATTCTTTTTATTTGCTTAATCTAAACGCATCACACATGATATCGACGAACTTCTTCCGGTCACCGTCATAGGCGATATATACGTTTCTGTTGTCCTGGAAGTAACGGTGATCGATGATAGTCGCACCATCGGTAAGTCCACTTAAGGATATGTCAAGATGCAGATATCTGACGTCCGTCAGTACCGTAGGATCGATAAGATAGGCTACGCATAACGGATCGTGCAGCGCACAGGCATCCGGTAAAGTCAGAGGCTGTCTTTGCGTATGGACCTCGATCCTCTTTTCACACATCGCTACCGCAAACATGGCGGCCGGTGTGCCTATTTCCGCAAAACGCCTGCAGTCGTCCTTGGTCACCATGGCCTTATGCGTAACGTCTAACGGACAGAGGGTGATCTTCTTTATGCCTGACTGAAAGACCTTCTGAGCGGATTCGGGATCGTTGAAGAAGTTGAATTCGGCAGAGCTTGATGCGTTAGCCTCATCATCGGCACCGCCCATCAGAACCAGTTCCTCGATATTTTCCTTGATGTCGGGATCGATCGATAAGGCAGTTGCGATATTGGTCAAAGGTCCTACGGCAACTATCGTTACCGGTTCCTTGGCTTTCTTCAGGTAATCGACATAGAATACCGGTGCCGGTACGTCTTCGATTTTCCGTGTGGAAGGCGGAAGCATGTCGAAGTCTTCATGAATGAAGTGTTCCTTTCCTTCTTCATCGACGATCGTCGCTCTGTCTTCGAACTTGATGCGCCAAGGGGAAGCTTCTCTGACGAAAGACTCTTTACAGCCCTGATATAAAGGCACATCGGAATGTACCAGATCAAGGACCCTTTTTGAGTTCTCGGTCGTTGACGACAAAGGCTGATTGCCTTTGACGGAACATACGGCAACAAGATCGATAGCCGGATGCAGAGCCGCCAGCATGATCGCTACGGCATCATCCGATCCGGTATCGACGTCAAGTATTATCTTTCTGGTCATAAAGCCTCCTAATATGCCTTAAAGGTATCGATGACGAGCTTGGCTATCCTGTCTCTGTCCACTTCCAGCATGACCATGGCATTGTGGTCAAAGTATTCGTCTCTTCTTACATATAAGTCAGATACGGTCCTGCCCAGAGATATCTCGCTTTGGGTCTCGACATAGACGCCGGCCATCTTGCCGGAGAACAGGGTCGGGTCGCTCAGGTAAGCCAGAGGACAGGTGTCATGAAGACACAGCACATCGCCCAGGCCCAGCATCTTATAAAGGGATGTCGGGGCATTGCTGGACTCGTAGCAGAACTTCGAAACCGGATTGTCAACTTCCTTAAGAGATTCCAGTTCTTCTCTGTTCAGTACTGCTTTCATGGTGACATCCAGTCCGAACATCGTTATCTTTAATCCTGACTTGAATACGGTCTGGGCTGCATGCGGGTCGGCATAGATATTGAATTCGGAAGTGATGGTGGTATTGCCGCCTACGCCGATGGAACCGCCCATGATGACCAGTTCCTTAATGTATCTGGTGATGTCAGGATATTTGTATAGGGTGATGGCGATATTGGTCAAAGGTCCTACGGCGGCAACCGTCAGTTCGCCGTTCAGCTCTTTAGCCTTTTCATATAAGGCATCGTAAGCGCTCTTTGCCTCTACGGGAGCCTTTGATTCCGGAATGACGGCTCCGCCAAGTCCGTCTTCGCCATGAACGGCATAAGCCGGATGCAGAGGTACCAGTAAAGGCTTTTCTGCTCCTTTATAGATTTTGATGTCTTCTCTTCCGCATAAGGAAGTGACGTTGCGGGCATTCCTGAAGGTCTTTTCGATCTCGACATTTCCGGCAACTGCCGACATGCCGACTATTTCAATGCCCGGAAGCTTGAAAGCGGAGACGAGCGCAAAAGCATCATCCACGCCGGTATCGGTATCGATCCATACAGGTATAAGATTACTCATGCTTATTCTCCTTTCCCGAAGCTCTCACAGGCTTCAAACAGGTGCTTCACAAAGAGTTCTCTGTCGACGCCCATCATACAGCGGCAGTTTGGCTTCTGTCCTAAGAGACCCATATAATCAGGCACCGTGGCGCCTCTGGTATATTCGCCCTTGCAGTCGATCTGCACGTAATAGTCCTTTATCGTGAATATCTCCGGATGGACCAGGACCATTACCGAACACGGATCATGCAGGGTAGCGCCTTCCCAGCCCAGTTCCTTGAGGTGGATATAGAAGAAGTCACACCATTCCGCGACCATTTTGGCCACCGGATTGAGACCTCTCAGCTTATCCCACTCTTCCGGAAGGACATAGGCCTTTTCCGTGACGTCAAGCCCGGCCATGATCACCGGTACACCGCTCCTGAATTCGATGTCGGCCGATTCCGGATCGACGATGATATTGAATTCGGCTGCTGAAGTCCAGTTTCCTTTAAGCAGGCCTCCGCCCATGATCGATATGCATTCGATCTTTTCCTTGAGTTCCGGATGAGCCAGCAGCAGTGATGCCACATTGGTCTGCGGACCGGTAGCTACGATTATGACTTTCTCATCGGATTCCCTTAAGACCTTGGCCATCAGTTCGACAGCTGACAGTTCACTTAACGGGATCTCCGGATCAGGGAGCTTAGGACCGTCAAGTCCTGACTCGCCATGGTAATTAGGGGCTACTACCAGATCCGCCAGCATCGGCTGTTCCCTGCCGGCAGCGATAGGTACGTCCTTCAAGCCTAAAAAAGTGGCGATCCTGCGGTAATTCAGCGTTACTTTAGCCAGTGTCTGATTCCCGCCGACAGCCGTGATCGCTTTGATATCGAGCTGATCTTTAAAGGCTGCAGCCAGCACTAAGGCTATCGCATCATCATGTCCGGGATCGCCATCCAGAATAACGGGTTTCTTCTTAATGTCACTCATTTTTAATGTCCTTTCCGGTAAAATCATCCTTATTATAACATTGACACTCATTCCTCATAAACGATATTCTAAATGTAGATAAGGAGAAAACAATAATATGCCAGAAGCTCATATCCAGCTCGAAAAGATCGACGCAAAATATGCCATAATGCCCGGCGATCCGAAAAGGATCGATGTTATAAAGACCTTCCTGGATGAACCGAAGGAACTGATGTACAACCGGGAATTCAGGAGCGTAGAAGGCTCTTATAAAGGCCTTAAAGTAATAGCCATATCTACCGGTGTAGGCGGTTCAAGCGCTTCTTTAGCCGTAGAAGAACTGGTACATCTTGGAGTACATACGATGGTAAGGATCGGCTCTGCCGGTGCCTTGCAGGATGACATCGGTCTAGGCGATCTGATCATCGCCGAAGGTGCGATAAGAGATGACGGAGTATCCAAGACCTATGTCGATCCGATATATCCGGCAGCACCGAACCATGAGCTTCTGGAAAAGATAATACAGTCCTGCAGGGATCTGGGTTTCCCTTACCATACCGGTATCGTCCAGTCCCATGAGACCTTCTATCATGATTCCAATGCGGAAGAG
The DNA here is from genome assembly GCA_017431825.1 of Erysipelotrichaceae bacterium. Lineage (GTDB taxonomy): Bacteria > Bacillota_I > Bacilli_A > Erysipelotrichales > Erysipelotrichaceae > Colivicinus. The sequence goes on from JAFRKI010000001.1 coordinate 161,709, forward strand.
GAAAAGAAATGGTCAAAACTTGGCGTCCTGGGTTCCGACTTTGAGACCGCAGGTCTGTTCGTTGTCGGCAGGATCAGAGGAGCCAGATGCGCATCCATCCTGAACAACGTCGTATTATACGGTCAGGATACATCCGAATCCATCGGTGAATATGTCGACGGTGAAAGCATCACTGCCGTCGGTGAGAAAAGAGAGATCGAGGCTGCTCTGGAAGCCTTCTACAGGCTGGAGAACAACATCTAATGAAGAAATGTCTTTTTATCGACTGCTGCATCAGAAGAGAAGAATCAAGGACTCTGCAGCTGGCCAGGGAATTCCTGGATAATCTGAAAGGCTATGAGATCGAACACCTGCTGCTGGAAGAAGAGGGACTGAAACCTTTAGTCGGTGACTTCTTCTTTGAAAGACAGGAACTGCTGGAAAACGGCGAGCTCGATCATCCGCGATTCGATTATGCCCATGAATTTGCGGATGCCGACATGGTCGTCATGGCTGCGCCTTTCTGGGATCTCAACTTCCCGGCTCTGCTGAAGATCTACATCGAAAACATCTCCGTTGACGGCATCACCTTCACCTCAACGGCTGAAGGCTTAAAGGGACTGTGCAAGGCTGAAAACCTCGTTTACTTCACTACCAGAGGCGGTATCTACAAGGACGATCCGCTGGAGACGGCTGATCATTACCTCAGTTCCTTCGTACCGTTCTTCGGTTTCGGCAAGTACACTTCAATAGCGGCTGACGGCATGGATATCGTCGGCTATGATTCTGAAGGTTCACTGAATGAGGCTAAAGAAAAAGCCAGAAAACTGGCTGAAGAACTCAGCATATAAGTAAACATACCAAAAGAGCTGTAACCTGAGTTACAGCTCTTTTTTTATTACTTGTCAGCTTCCACGAGCTTGGCGTATTCGACAGCGATCTGGCTGGCTACTTTCGCATTATTGTAGGCCAGCTGCAGGTTGGAAGCGAATGATTCACCGCCGCTGAGATCCTTGATGGTAGCCAAGAGGAACGGAGTGGTCTGTTTGCCCCTGATACCCTTCTCCTTGCACATGTCGATGGCCTTGTTGATGATCTTTTCCATCTCGTCAAAGTCCAGCGCATATTCTTCAGGGATCGGATTGCCGATGAGGAATCCGCCTTCAAGACCTAAGTCCCATTTGGCTTTCATGATCCTGGCTGCTTCATTAGCGTCCTTTACGTTGTAGTCGACACCAAAGCCTGATTTGCGGCAATAGAAGGCCGGGAAATCATCGGTCTGGTAACCCAGTACCGGAACGCCCATGGTCTCAAGATACTCAAGTGTCAGGCCGATATCCAGCAGTGATTTGCATCCTGCACCGACGACACAGACCGGAGTCTTGGCCAGTTCCTGCAGGTCAGCGGAAATATCCATGGTCTCGGTCGCACCTCTGTGGACACCGCCGATACCTCCGGTCGCAAAGACCCTGATCCCTGCCAGGGCAGCGATGATCATGGTCGGCGATACGGTGGTAGCGCCTTTCTTGCCGGTAGCCAGATAGACGGCCAGGTCACGACGTGATACCTTGCCGATGTTTTCGGCCTTGCACATAATCTCCAGTTCTTCGGCATTAAGCCCGACTTTCAGTTTACCGTCGATGACAGCCGTAGTAGCCGGGATGGCTCCCTGTCCTCTTACGACTTCTTCGACCTTGTGGGCGAATTCCAGATTTTCCGGATAAGGCATGCCATGGGAAAGGATCGTGCTTTCCAAGGCTACGACAGGCCTGTTGTTCCTGATCGCATCTTCGATCTCCGGGGTGATACTTAAGTAGTCTTTGTAGTTCATCATTTATACTCCCTTATTATTTTATTAAGCAGTTTGACTGACATCTTCTTATTGATGGCTTCATCGGCCTGTACCGCTGCTATTCCGGCTGCCAGTGCCCTGTCTATTATATCATCAATATTCAGGTCATTGATATGGCTTGTGACGATAGCCGCAAAGAAGGCATCACCGGCACCTGAGGCGTTGACCATCTTCCTGACACTGGTGAATCTTCTTTTGATGTAGCTGCCTTCAACATCCGCATAAAGACAGCCCTTGCTTCCAAGTGATACGAATATCTTCCTTACGCCCTTTTTAAGGACCTTCTGGACCGCATTTCTGAGGTCTTCCTCATTATGGACCTCCATATTGGCCAGCTCGCTCAATTCGCTTATATTGGGCTTTATGCAGTATATGCGGCTAAGATAAGGTCTTATCTTGCGGGCATAGTTATCGGATATCGGATCGACGAATACCGGAACGTTTCCATGATTTTCCAGCACATATTCGATGACGTCCTTCCTTAAGGAAGGATCGAGGATGATGGCGCTGGCTTTTCTTAAAAGCTGAGCCTTTCTCTTCACATAAGCGACATCGATGTGATCGGATATCGACATGTCACACAAGGCGATATGCATGTCGTTGTTGGAGTCCTGTACCTGCATGAAGATGCCGGTCCTGGCTCCTTTGGCGATCAGCACATTAGTTACGTCGATCCCGGCTTCAGCGGAATCCTTGATGACCTTATTGCCGTAGATGTCATCGCCTACGGCACTCAGAAGACAGGTCTTTACTGACAGTCTGGCGATATTCTCCAGGATGTTTCTGGTCACTCCGCCGACACTTGTATGGATGACGCTCGGGTGATCGTAATGAAGCTTTATCTTCACATCGGATCTGCCGTAGATGTCCACATTGGCAGCACCGATGCCGACGACGTATTTATCCATTACTGAAGATCCTTGATGTCAGGAATGGATTGCGCAGCTCCGACTCCCTGTACGGTTATGGATGATGCTTTGGTGGCCAGCTTAAGAGCTTTTCTCACATCGCCATCCTTAAGATAGGAAGCCAGGAAGAAACCAGTAAAGGTATCTCCGGCTGCCGTCGTATCGATGGCCTTGACCACCAGGGCCGGTTCATGGATGACTTCGCCCTTGCCGATATAATAGGCACCCTTTTCTCCTACCGTCATGACGACTTCCTTATCGCCGTATTTTTCCTTTATCAGATCAATGATCGTATCGATGTCATCGGTAGTTGCCTTCACCAGACCCGCCGCTTCCACTTCATTGACGATGAAGATGTCCACCAGATCCAAAGGATAGGTAAAGACGTTCTCATCCATCGGTGCGGTATTGATGACTATCTTCAGGCCCCTTTCATGGGCTTTCTTCATAATGTAGGCGGTCGATGAGATCTCGTTCTGAAGCAGGAGGATGTCGCCTTCGCCGAAGTGTTCCAGCACTTCATCAGCCTGTTTCTCATCGATCTTCTTATTGGCGCCGCCGTGCAGGATGATGCAGTTCTGACCCTTGCAGACCTGGATTATCGCATGGCCGGTAGCTTCGTTCTCGTCTTTCATGAGATAGTCGGTCTTTACACCGTACCTGTTAAGATAATCGATGAAATCCTGACCGTCGGCCCCCACTCTTCCTGCATGGTATGTTTCCATGCCGGCTTTGGCCAGGGCAATGGACTGATTGAGGCCCTTGCCGCCGAAGTTCCTTCCGTAATTAAGGGAAGAGATGGTCTCTTTAGGCAATACGAAATGTTCCATCTCATAAACGTAATCATAGTTTAAAGATCCAAAATTAAGTATTCGCATGTTTATTACCTCGTCAACAGAATTATACCAAATAAAAAAGCCAACTTGAGAGTTGGCTTGGTATGTATTATTTAACTTTAACTATCCGGCTATCTGATCGGATTTCTCTTCACTGTCAAGACCTCTCAGTCTCTTCAGCTCCTTATTTCTGGTGTAGATGGAGTAGAGTACGACACCGATAAGAACGACTGCGTATGGCAATGCGTTAAGGGCGTACTGCGACAGATTGGAAAGAGCTGCAAAGTTGGAGAAGGCATAGAAGATACCGAATGCCAGACAGCAGATGCAGATGACACCAGGATTACCGGCACCCATATTACAGGCTGCCAGACCGATGAAGCCACGGCCGGCGATAAGTCCGCTGGAGAAGTATGCCAGGTAGCATTCGGACATGAAGGCACCGGCAACACCGCCAAGGACACCGGAGATGATCAGGGCGACCGTCTTGATGTGAAGTGAAGAGATACCGACTGATTCGGCTGCTTCTTCGTTTTCACCGACGGCTCTGATACGTAAGCCGAGCTTGGTCTTGAACAGCAGGAAGGACATTACGAATACCAGGATATAAGCCAGGTATGTAAGGATGTAATGACCGGACAGTATTTCACCGATGACCGGAATATCCTTCAGCAAAGGAATATGGATCTGCGGTAAGGTACCTGAAAGCAGGGATGTAGTGGTAGTTCTGTCACCGGTAAGCATGTACATCAGGAATACCGAGAAACCGGTACCGATGAGGTTCATGGCAATACCGACCAGAATGATATCGATCTTCAGCCTGAAGGCGAATACCGATACCATGAAACCTAAGAGACCGCCGATGACGATGGCTACCAAGAGACCCAGCCAAGGTCCGCCGTTGGCCTGACCGCCGATGGCAGATGATACCAGAACACAGGATAATGAGGTAATAGTCATGATACCTTCGATACCCATGTTGATGGCGTTGGCCTTGATGGCGATGGCACAAGCCAGGGCTGCCAGCAGGATAGGTGCGGCTGACTGGATGATCATGAAATAGAAAGAAGGTAATACGACGACATTACATATCGTATTGAAGATTTCTGTAAAGAGTCCGCCCATTATTCAGTTACCTCCTCTCCGGCAGCCAGACGGAGTGCCTGTTTTCTCTTGGCCTCCTCAACGATCATCTTACGATGCGTTCTGGCCAGGAACTGTTCAGCCAGTAAGAACAGGATGATGACGCCTTCAACGATCTTGGTAAGTTCGTTGATCGGACCACCAGGCTGCGTTGACATTATCAATGCACCGGCTCTGATATAAGCGATGAAGGCGGCTGCCAGGAACAGCTTGATCGGATTGTTTCCGGCGAATATCGCCATGGTAACGCCGTCCCAGCCGTAACCGGTAAGTTCAACACCGTAGTAGTAATTATAGTTACCCAGAATTACCGTAGCACCGCACAGACCGCCGATCATTCCGCCGATGACCTGTACGAGAACGCCGACCGAAACGACACCGACGCCGGCATACTTGGCAAAGCTAGGATTCTTGCCCAGCTGTCTGATCTTGAAGCCCCATCTGGTTTTGAACAGGAAGGCCCACGATACCAGAACAACGATGATACCTATGAATAAGCCAAGTCTCAAAGTAAACTGGGTACCCAGGAATTTTCTGAATGTAAGGACGACATTTTCCGTCCACTGCCAGGAATACTTGGAAGTTCTGGTATCTCTTAACGGAGTAGAGAACAGACAGTAACGGGAAATGTAAAGGGAAATGTAGTTCAGCATCAGTGACGATACCATGATCGATGCGCCCCATTTCTTTTCCAGCAAGGCTGGAATGGTCGTCATGATGGCACCGGCGATCACTGATACCAGCAGACCGCAGACCGCACAAAGAACAGGGTTGGCGGTAGCCGCTTCGATATCGCCATCCAGCAGACAGCAGACCCAGCCGCAAGCCAGTCCGCCGCACATGATAGCGCCCTCAAGACCGAGATTGAACTTGTTGGCAGAGAACATTATACAGACGGCTGAACCGGTGAACAGCAGCGGAATGATGTTCTGGATCCAGTAATCGAAATAGTTGAAGCTCAGGCCCTTGGCTACGTTAGGATTGAGAATCTGTAAAGGTCCAAGGAAGAAGTACTTCAGTGATTCGGCAGGATCCTTGGCACCGATGACGATCAGGACGATAGCCAGGCCAAGGCCGATGGCGATGGCGACAGCCATACGCATCAGTCCGAAACGTGCTTCAACATCCAACTTCTTAAACAAAGGTTTCTTTTCTTTCTTCTCACTCATGTAAAGCACCTCTTATTTCTTCTTCGCTCATGTGTTTGACACCCAACATATAGAAACCTAAGTCTTCTTCAGTCAATGACTTCACATCAGAGAAGTAAGCATTGATCTTACCGCCATGCATGACGATAAGCGAATCAGACAGGGACATTATTTCCGCCAGGTCGGCAGAGATCAGGAGGATGGCCTTGCCGGCATCTCTCATCTCGACCATACGCTGTCTGACGAATTCGGCAGCACCGACATCGATTCCTCGGGTCGGCTGGTCAGATATTACCAGTTCGGAATAACTGGTGAACTCACGGGCAACGACGACTTTCTGGACGTTACCGCCGGAAAGCATGCCTACCAGCTGATCACCGTCATCGCATAAGACGCGGTATTCCTTGACCCATCTGTCGGTATCTTCCTTAATGGCTTTCTCATCGATGAAGATGCCGTTGTTGTATTCAGGCTTGGAGATCTTGTCTGCGATCATATTGTCTCTGATGCTCATGGATCTGGCACAGCCGTAAAGGTTACGGTCTTCAGGAATGTGGACCATGCCATTGTCTCTAAGACCCTGGATGTCCATGTCCTTGACTTCCTTGCCCATCAGGGTTATGCTTCCGTAGTTATACTTGGCCAGACCCGTGATGACATCGATGAGCTCTCTTTGGCCGTTGCCTTCGACACCGGCAATACCGACGATCTCGCCTTTTCTGACAGAGAAGGATACGTCATCGACTTTCTTCTTACCGGCTTCGTTGTAAACGGTCAGGTCCTTTACGACCAGGACGTTTTCCTTAGGCTCGGCAGGTTTCTTAGGGATATCCAGGTCAACGTCGACACCGACCATATATCTTGAGATATCTGCTTCCGTAACATCCTTGATGTTCCAGACACCGATCGTCTTACCTTTCTTGATGACGGTAACACGGTCGCATAATTCTTTGACTTCATTCAGTTTATGAGAGATGAAGATGATGGTACAACCCGAATCTCTTAAGTTCTTCAGCTGCAGGAACAGTTCTCTTGTCTCCTGCGGAGTAAGCACAGCGGTAGGTTCATCGAGGATCAGGATCTCACAGCCCTTGACTAAAGCCTTGACGATCTCGACCTTCTGTTTCACACCTACTGACAGGTCCTGGATGTGTGCTTCCGGATTGATCTCAAAACCGTACTTTTCGCAGCACTCCCTGGTTATCTCGACCGCCTTGGCCTGATCGAATACCAGACCCTTGGTCGGTTCGATGCCCAAGGTGACGTTTTCGGCAACGGTCAGCGTCGGCACCTGCATGAAATGCTGGTGGACCATACCGATACCGGCTTTTATCGCATCCGTAGGAGAATTGAGATGCATCTCTTCTCCCTTGATGATGATCTTGCCTTCATCCGGCTGTTCGATGCCGAAGAGCATCTTCATCAGCGTCGTCTTGCCGGCACCGTTTTCACCGCAAATGGCGTGGATCTCACCTTTTCTGGCGTTGAAGTTGACCTTATCATTGGCGATAATACCGTTGTTATAGATCTTGGTAACATCCTCCATCACAAGATAATTTTCCATTATTATTATCTCCTTATCTTAATAAAGTTGCCTCTGGCACTAGACCAGAGGCAACTTTAGTACCTTTTAGGTTAGAGTTTGTTCTAATTGATTAGAAAGCAGTTGGAACGTTGATGGAACCATCAGCGATACCAGCCTGGATTTCCTTAACAGCTTCTAACTGTTCAGGAGTGAATACAGCGTTGGTTGCAGCAGTGATAGCAGCACCTACGTAACCACCGTTAACACCAAGTCTGTAGTTCTGACCATACTCGAGAGTACCGTCTAATTCCTTCTTTAAGGTATCGTAGAAGCCCTGGTTAACGTTCTTGGTCATTGAAGTGATGGTCTTTTCAGCCTTTGCGGTTTCACCAGCAGCTTCCCACATAGCACCCTGGTCACCATCAACACCGATTACGTATACATCAGGATATTCAAGAGCAGCTTCGAATACACCTAAACCGGCAGAACCGCCGCATGCGAATACGACGTCAACGCCCTGAGAATAAGATGCACCGGCAACGTCTTTACCTCTTGAAGGATCAGAGAAGGAATCCATCCAGGTCTCATCAACTACGATGTCAGGATTGTAAGCCTTAGCACCAGCTTCATAACCGGCGAAGAAGTCTAATAATACGGTGTTAGACATACCGCCGCAGAATGAGATGTGGTTGGTCTTGGAAGCCATAGCAGCCATGTAACCTACAACGTAAGAACCTTCGTTCTGCTTGAACAGTAAAGAAATAACGTTTTCTCTAGGGTTAGCATCGAAGTCCCACTGTTCATCATAGAACCAGACCTTCTGGTCAGGATATTCTTCTGTCAGTTCAACAGTCATGCCTAACATATCATAAGTACCAACGATGATGATGTCATATTCTTCAGACATGAATGCGTTTTCTAACTGAGATCTCCAGGTAGTGTCATCATAGGTGAATTCAAGGATCTTGGTCTCAACTTTGTCGCCAAAGTCTCTTTCGATCCATTCCATACCTTCAGAACCGGAATCGAAGAAAGATTTGTCGCCTCTGGTACCGTTGATACAGTAAGCGATAGTCAGCTTTTCATCAGCTGGTTCAGGTTCAGGTTCGCCACCCTTCTGGCAGCCAACAAGAGCGAAAACCATGAAGCAAGCTAATAAGATAGTTAAAAGTTTTTTCATTATTTTCTCCTTCTTTTGTACACTCTGTACGTATCAATTATATGCTTTTTGAACCTCGTTTGACAAGAATAATTGTGATACTTTTCCCATAAATAAAGGGTACTTTATGCAAGTACCCTCAATATCGTGTATTTGTCTTAAAATACCGGTGTTTTTATTACGGATATATCCCTATTTCAGCGCCCTGGCAAC
>JAFRKI010000002.1 GCA_017431825.1 Erysipelotrichaceae bacterium
AATAACGCCAACCAATAAGACCATAGAAATCAAAGGTGTAAATATAGATAAAATAGTAGATGGAAAAATCACCGAACATAGCGGAGTGGCAAACACTTTTGAAGCCTTTTGGGAAAATGGTTTGATTAAGTCAGTATGACAGATTCAAATTTGTTGATTGGTAACAAGAACCAGTTTTATAGATGATTTTGAGTTCATTTCTTCTTCAACCTTGCACTAGGTTAAAGCATTTCTTCTTCAACCCTGCACTATACATTGCGAAAGTGCCGTTGTCCTGGAAAGGAAGCGGAAATGAATCATAACAGTGCGGGAATGATGGAAACGTTCTATACAAACAAAAGAAGCGAATGGCGAAAGTATCTTGAAGAACACTTTGAGACCTCAAAAGAGATATGGTTCGTCTTCCCGATGAAAGGGTCTGGAGAAGAAGGCCTGTCCTATAACGATGCGGTCGAAGAAGCGCTGTGTTTCGGCTGGATCGACAGCACTATCAGGCATATCGATGAGCTTCATAGAGCCCAGCGTTTTACGCCCAGAAGAAAGGGCAGCCCTTATTCAAGGCCCAATATCGAAAGACTGATCTGGCTGGAAAGTCAGGGAATGATACATCCAAAAGTCAGGGACAGCATTCTCCCCATCATAAATGAAAAGTTCTTGTATCCAAGAGATATCATTGATGTACTGAAACAGGATAAGGAAGTCTGGAAGAATTATAAGAAATTTTCTGAACCCTATAAACGTATCCGGATAGCTTATATCGAAGCAGCCAGAAAAAGACCGGAAGAGTTCCGTAAAAGACTCAACAGTTTCGTGGATAAAACACGCAAAAGCAAGCTGATCAGAGGATACGGCGGGATAGAGAAATATTATCAATAAGCCCTGCAATGAAGTAAAATAATCAAAAGGAAATACTTATGGACAATTACACTGACGAAAGAGATCATTTACTCCTTGAAAATGACAGATACACTTTCTTTGTGCTAGGTAAGGTCATGGGCGGAGACTGTGAACTCCTTTTATCTGACCATGAAAAACTCATCATCTGCTTTACCTGCAAGCCTTATCCGGTATGGGTATGGACACCTGATGAAATCTCTTCTAAAGAGAAGGCAAGAGCCTATCAGACAGTAAAGGAAAACGGTCTGCTTGACAGTCATAATACTTTCAATCTCAAATATGAACTGGCTGAATACTTCCTGAAAAGAGCCAAGGAAGACGGATATAAGCTTTCGCTTATCACCAACATGTTCGCCTATGACTGCCCTGAACCACGCAAACCTGAAATAAAGGCCGAAGGCAGGATGCATCAGTGTGTCGAAGAAGACCTGGATGAACTGGTAAGATTCCTCGATCTTTTCCACAAGGAGATCGGTATCGATAAGAAGGATATTTCCGGATACTATGAAGATGCGCGAATGCATATAGATTCGGGAAACATGTATTTCTGGCAGGATGCAAACGGCAACAACGTTGCCAGCTGCAAGTACGGTCCAAGCGGCGAGATGGCAGCCATCAATCTGGTCTATACCAGACCTGAATACCGCCGTAAGCATTATGCGGAGAATCTCGTCTATGAAGTTACGAAGATGGCAAAAGAAGAAGGATATCTGCCGATGCTTTATACGGATGCGGATTATGCCGCATCCAATGCCTGTTACGAGAAGATAGGATACGTGTTAAGAGGAAAGCTCTGCACGATAGGATAAGACCATGATTATCAGGACAATGACCATAGAAGACTATGAAGGGGTATATGAATTATGGATAAATACTCCGGGTATGGGTCTCAATACGACAGACGACAGCTATGATGGTATCGGAAAGTATCTTAAACGGAATCCCGATACCTCTTTTGTGGCAATAGAAGAAGGCAGGATTATAGGCATCATCCTGGCCGGACATGACGGCAGAAGAGGGTACATCCATCATACGGCTGTTCTGCCTGAGCACAGAAGAAAAGGTATAGGCAAAGCTTTGCTGGAAAACGCCATGAAAGCACTGGAAGCACAAGGTATCAGCAAGGTTGCCCTGGTCGTCTTCGTCCGCAATGAAGACGGCAACGCCTTCTGGGAAAACATGGGCTTTACTGAAAGAGAAGATCTTGTCTATCGAAACAGGAATATAATCGAACTGGAAAGAATAGATACCTGATCATGACCTCATAGACTATAAAGGGAATCTGAGGTAATATTGATATGTTAGTGAGGTGAATACCATGGCTGATGAAAACAACGTAAACGAAGAAGAAAATACCCGGAATTTTATCTATAACTACATAAAGGAAGACATTGCCCCGGGCGGACAGTATGAAGGCATGACGGTCCATACCCGTTTTCCGCCTGAGCCTAACGGATATCTCCATATCGGACATTGCAAGGCGCTTTGCATAGATTTCGGTATGGCCGAGAAGTTTGGCGGTCTGTGCAACCTCAGAATGGATGACACCAATCCGGCCAAGGAAGACACCGAATACGTCGAAGCCATCAAGGAAGACATCCACTGGCTGGGCTTTGACTGGGGCGACCGTTTCTATTACGGTTCCGATTACTTCGACAAGGATTATGAATTTGCCATCGAACTGATAAAAAAGGGACTTGCCTATGTTTGCGAACTGAGTCCCGAAGAGTTCAGGGAATACAGAGGCGATACCGTTACCCCGGCCCGTTCTCCATACAGGGACAGACCGGTAGAAGAGAATCTGCGCCTGTTTGAAATGATGAAAAACGGCGAGGTCGAAGAAGGAAAGATGACCTTAAGAGCCAAGATCGACCTGGCCAGCGGCAACTTCAACATGCGTGATCCGGTAATCTACCGTATCAGATACATCAATCATCACCGTCAGGGAACCAAATGGTGCATCTATCCTATGTATGATTTTGCCCATCCGCTGCAGGACGCTCTGGAAGGAATAACCCATTCACTGTGCTCACTGGAATATGAGGACCACCGTCCTTTATACAACTGGGTGGTAGACAATGTATCTATCCCGTATCATAAGCCAAGACAGATCGAATTCGCCAGACTCGGCATCGATCATACCGTCATGAGTAAGAGAAAGCTCAGACAGCTGGTCGAAGAGGGCTATGTTTCCGGCTGGGACGATCCGCGGATGCCGACGCTGTGCGGTCTTAGAAGAAGAGGCTATACGGCTGCTTCTATCCGTAACTTCTGTGAAGAAGTAGGCGTAGCCAAGAATGCCAACGTCATCGAATATGCGACATTGGAAAGGTGTCTGCGTGAAGATCTCAATGCCAAGGCCGAAAGGACCATGGCCGTAATTCATCCGGTAAAGCTGACGGTCACCAACTATCCGGAAGGCGAAAGCGAAGTCATAACCGTTGAAAACAATCCGGTAGATCCTACACAGGGTACTCATGAGATAAGCTTCTCCAGAGATCTGTGGATCGAAGAAGACGACTTCATGGAAGAGCCGATCCCTAAGTACAAGAGAATGTATCCGGGCAATGAGGTACGTCTGAAAGGCGCCTATCTTGTGACCTGTACAGGCTGCATCAAGGACGATAACGGCAGGGTGGTCGAGGTCCTTTGCGAATACGATCCGCTCTCCAAAGGCGGAGATCCGGCTGACGGCAGGAAGGTGAAAGGTGCGACCATGCACTGGGTCGATGCCCACAACTGTCTCGATGCGGAAGTGCGTCTTTATGACAACCTCTTCCTTGACCCTAATCCGGATGGAGCTGATAAGAACTTCCTGGAATGCATAAACCCTGACAGTCTTGAAGTGCTTAACGGCTGTAAGGTCGAAAGTTCCATGAAGGAAGTAGCCGAAGAGTTCGACAGAAGGGAAAACCGTACAGGAACCAATGCTCCGACCTTCCAGTTCATGAGAGTCGGGTTCTTCTGCATGGATAACAAAGACTGTACAAAAGATCATCTGGTATTCAACAGAAGTGTTTCCTTAAAAGACGGATTCAGAAAATAAAAAAAACTATGGATGACCATAGTTTTTTTATTTCTATACAAATATTATTTCGGTCTCTTTTAGAATCCTCGTATAATTTAACAGACGGTCAAGATGTTCGATAGTAAGGCGTTTAGCCAGTTCGGAATCCTTATTCTTTATTGCGTCATAAATTGCCGAATGTTCATTGAAACATCTTTCTATATCGGAATTAAAACCTTTGGTACAGTAAGTATGTATACAAAACTTAATTAATGCAATTAGTATTACCAAATGTTGAAAAAAAGAAGTGAGCATGCATCGCTTCTTTTAAAAGGGGTATCGTTCACATCGTTAGAGCACCTTCCTTATCAACAGCTGCAATAACATGATAAAATTTATTAGAAGCTGGTTATCGCCAGACAGAAAGAAAAGAAACTGAAAGCTCAAGGAAAGACTTAAGGGAGAAAGAAAAGAACAATGGCAAATAGGATAATGGACATCATCAATTCTCACAGAGAGAACGTCTGTGCCTGCGGTGTGCAGCACGAAACAGCCGTCAGGGACGTCGAGATCGGCTCAGGCATCATTTCAGAAGTAGGCGAAATACTCAAGAAGAACGGTTTTACGAAGAAACTGCTGCTGGTAGCCGACAAGAACACCTTGAAGGCTTCTGAAGGCATCGAAGAAGCCCTGAAGGATTTTGAAGTGGAATACAAGATCTATGATGATCTCAGAGTCGCCACCATGGAAAACGTCGAAGAGATCGAGGAACTCATCAAGGGCAAGGATATCTCTGTTATTTCCGTCGGTTCCGGTTCGCTCAATGATCCTTGCCGTCTGGCCTGTGCAAGACAGGATAAACTCTTGTCCATCTTTGCGACGGCACCGTCAATGGACGGCTTTGCGTCAAACGGTGCGCCGATCGTCAATAAAGGTTTCAAATCATCATACCCGGCCAAATCGCCTGAAGTAATAATCGGTGACACTAAGATCCTGGCTGCCGCACCTGCAAGACTGAAGGCTGCCGGTTTCGGTGATATGATAGCTAAATATATAGCTCTGGTAGACTGGAAGATATCCGCGCTGCTTATCGACGAATACTACTGTGAAGACGTTGCCGGGCTAACCAGAAGCGCCATCGACCAGCTGATCGGCATGGCCGACAAGGTAACTCAAAACGATGAAGAAACAGCCGGCAGGATCTTTGAAGCCCTGCTGATGACGGGTCTGGGAATGTCCTATACCAAGACTTCCAGACCGGCATCCGGTGCCGAACATGTGATCGCTCACCTGATGGAATGCAAGGAGATCGAAAAGGGCATCGTTCCTAATTTCCATGGCGAAGACGTAGGCGTCTGTACCTTAAAGATGCTCAAGTACTATAACGAACTGGCCGATCATCCTTCCATCGATACAAAAGAAGAGAATGTCGACTGGGACGATGTCTATAATTGGTACGGTCATATGGCAGACGATGTCAGAAAGCTCAACAATCCGACCATCACTGAAAAGGTTGATATTAAGAAACTTAAGGAGTGCTGGCCGCAGATCATCGAGATCATCAGATCTGTTCCGGGCTATGAGGAATGCAAGGAAGCCATGGTCAAGGCCGGCTGTAAGATAACTCTGGAAGATATCGACAAGACCCAGGAATTCTACGACGAATGCGAAAAGTATTCTCCGTTCATGAGATACCGTCTGACGTTACTCAGAATGAAGGACATGATAGTCTTATAAAAGAAGATCCATGGATGACCATGGATTTTTTGTTCCCATTATATGACTGCTAATAAAACTGGCCTGAATTGTCAGCATCATTTCTTTAAGATAGAATAAACTTGTTTTAGGAGATCTGTTATGAGTATCAAGTATATATTCTGTGACATCGATGATATGCTCAATGCCAAATTAATGCCTGTTTGTGAAGAGAACGTTTTAGCTATCAGAAAAGCCCGTGAGCAGGGGACAAAAACAGTCCTTAGTTCAGGAAGACTGCCTGTAGCAATTTATGACATATTGGATGAGATCAGCATCGAAAGATGTGACAGTGAGTATGTCATAAGTTCCAACGGATCATTACTGATCACGACCGACAGCAGAATCCTTTATGATAATCCGTTACGAAAAAACGATTTTACCAGACTTGCCACCTGGCTGGCTAGTACCGATTATGAATTCGTTTCCTTTGCGGACTTCGACCGTTATCATCTGTTAATAACTAAGGTAGAACCTTTAAGGCGATGGGGAGAAGAGATACTGGATCTTGAAGGCGCTCTTGAATACATCAAGGGCCATAGTCCGTATAAATTTCTTATCGGCGGCGATACGGAAGAACTTAAGCGTGTGATCAGAAAGATCGAAGATATTACAGAGGGCAGAGTTACCGGTCTTTTCTCACATGCGGACATGATCGAAGTAGTAAATTCGGATGTTTCCAAGGGCAAGGCCATTAATAAGCTGTGCGAACTGACGAATGTCGACATCAGGGATACGATCGCTATCGGCGACAATATGAACGACTATACCTTGCTGGAAGCTGCCGCCATAAAGACCTGTCCCGCCAATGCGGTACCGGAAATAAAGGCGGTCTGTGATTACATATCGCCAAAGACGGCCGGGGAAGGAGCGGTCGCTGATATCATTGAAAAGTTCGTATTAAATAAATCCTAAAGGCTGGATAATTAATATAAAAGGAACTAAGTGCATGATAGCCTTATAAGAAAAGACCCATGGATCGCCATGGATCTTTTAGTCTTTTATGAATGCGGTGATGGCAGCTGCGGTCTCCTGAAGCTGTCTTTCAGAAGATATGGAAGCTTCGTTATCTCCTTTCTGGAAACCGTAGTCGGCAAACTGACAGTGGTTGCCGCCTTCGATGATATATTCCTTATAGCCTTCAGGAAGATTGGCTTTGTTTTCGTCGTATTTTTCACGGTTAAGGATGCCGTCATTCGTGGCGGTGATACTGAGGGCTTTTAAACCGCTCCCGGAAAGGTCCTTTGTGGTATAGGAAGCCAGAAGGATGAGTCCTGCTAAATCCTCCTGATGTTTATCCAGATACATGGCTGCGCATACTCCGCCCAGTGAGTGTCCGCCGATGTACCATTCTTTCACTTCAGGGTATTCACTTATGATCCTGTCAGCTTTATTGATCCCGAACAGCGCCAGATTGGCAGGCATATGTTCCAGGATACAGAGTATGCCTTCTTCAGAACACTTCTGCATCAGTTCGCTGTAAGCTTTATACTCTACCTTAGCTCCCGGATAGAAGATGAAGCCTTTTTCATAGTGTTCAGGTACGAAACTGATATGATCGTCTTTTTCTTCGATCCTTATATCCGGATATTCACCATTCACTACGGCAACGGCTTCATCGGAGGCATGATAGTAATTACCGAGATATATCGTCGGAGTTACGACGAACAGGATAAGCAGCAGGATGATAAACAGTTTTATAAAAGGTTTTCTTTTCATTTGAGATCTCAATTACAGTTTAATTATACAGGTAATTGTTTATAGTTCATCACTTGCCGTTATAATTAATTATGAAGGTGAATCATTATGGCAGAAAATAAACGTTTTACTAAAGCTACCTGGGAGATAATGGAACAGCTCCTGGATGTCGATAATCTTGATGAGGCGCTGTATGGCTCTCTGGAAATAATCATCCGTACGCTTGATTCGGAAGCCGGGGCCATCTGGTATCTGGATAAGGAAAGCGACAGGCTGCATCCGATCTTTCATAAGGCGACAGCCGACATTTCCAATATAAGCATCGAAAACGGCATCGGCATCGAAGGCCTTGTCACCAAGACCGGCAAGTCGATGATGATCACCGATACGGAGAATGATCCGCGTTTTGAGCCGACGGTCTTTGATGACCAGGGCCTGCATACCGAGAGCATCATCTGTGTTCCTTTGACCAATACCCGTGAGACTATCGGCTGTGTGGAAGTCGTCAATAAGAAGAACGGCGAACACTACGACGAAGAAGAGCTGGAACTTTGCGAACACATGGCTGCACTGGCTGCCATTACCATAGATGAAAAAGGGCTTATCGTCGATTTCGGCGAAAAGAAGAAGGTCCTGGCGACTTTAAAGGACATCACCAAGTCCTATCCGTCAGGAGACGGCGTATCACAGGTCTTAAAGGGCGTAAATCTTGAAGTATATGAAAATGAATTCGTGGTAGTACTGGGCGAATCGGGCTGCGGCAAATCGACGATGATGAATATCATCGGCGGCATGGACTTCCCGACATCTGGTACCCTGATTATAGAAGACAAGGATTTTTCCAATCCCGACGATCATGAACTTACGATGTTCAGACGTCATTATGTGGGATTCATTTTCCAGTCATATAATCTGATGCCTAATCTTACCGCTCTGGAAAACGTCGAATTCATTGCGGAAATAGCCGATGATCCGTTAAAGGCCGAAGAAGCGCTGGCCAAGGTGGGGCTGGCTGATAAAGCCGATAATTATCCTTCCCAGCTTTCCGGAGGACAGCAACAGCGTGTATCCATAGCCAGAGCGCTCGTGAAGGATCCTAAGCTTATTCTGGCTGATGAACCGACTGCCGCTCTCGATCTTGAGACCAGTAAGGAAGTACTGGCCGTTATCGAAGACATCGTCAAGAACAGAGGTACGACCGTCATGATGGTCACGCACAACCCGGAGATAGGCAAGATGGCCGACCGTATCATCAAGATGCAGAATGGCAGAGTCGGCAGCATCAAACGCAACATCCATCCGTTAAGCGCACAGGAGCTGTCCTGGTAAGCATATGAAGAAGACCATGTTCAAGGATACCCTTCGGAATATAAGGAAGGACATAGTATCCTGGTTTTCGATCGTCATAATAGCCTGTCTGGCTGTGGCTGCCTATTTAGGCATCCGTCTTTCGGCTGATTCGCTGCGTCTCAACATCAACGAATTCTACACCGATACTGATTTCCGTGACGTCGAGGTCCTGGCGACCATGCTGCTGAGCGAAGACGACATCAAAGCGCTCGAAGCCAACGAAAACGTTGAAAAGGCAGTCGGTATCTATAAGGCCAACGGGACGCTGCTGACCGGCAGTAAGGAAGAGGAAGTAATATTCATAAGCTATGATAAGGAAATAAATACTCCCGAGCTCGTGGAAGGAAGCCTGCCTGAAAAAAGCGATGAGTGTCTGATAGCCAAGGATATAGCTGATATCCTGGGCATAAAGCCCGGTGATACGATCGAAACGGAAGAAAACGAATATCTGAACAGGACCGCATTCACGGTCACGGGTATCGCCATTCATCCTGACCACATAATCGTCCAGAAGGAAACTCCGGGCAAACGCTATGTGATGATCAGCGACGACAATTTCAATAAGGAAGCATATGACAACTGTTACAGTGCTGCCGAGATCCTGCTTAAAAAGGATGCCGACAGCAACCGCTTTTCACAGTCCTATTATGACTACATAGATGAATGCGGAGACGAACTTGATGCGATAGCCAAAGAACGTTCCGTGATCCGCCGTCAGGAAATAATCGACCGTTATCAGACGCAGATCGAAGAAAAGCAGACAGAACTCGATAATGCCAGGGAAGAACTGGACAATGCGAGCATCCAGCTTGAAGATGCCGATAAGCAGATAGAAGACGCTGAAAAGAAACTGGCATCCGCATACAAGCAGCTTATGGCCAAGAAGAAGGAGCTGAATAACGGCAAGGCTCAGCTCGATGATGCAGCCGCTCAACTCTCTTCAGGAAAAGCACAGCTTGATGATGCAAGGAAAAAGCTCACTGCAGCCAAGAACGAGCTTTCCGACGGTTATGAAACGATACTCGACTACCGCGATCAGATCGAGGACTATCTGATAAATCTGATCCAGGAACACCACATCGAACCTGCCTACAACATCAGCTGGGTAAGGGACAGAAGCTACAACATCGACAGTTCATCCCTTACTTTAGGAAATGTGGCCTTGACCGATAACTTCTCTGTCAATCTTTTAAGCATCGGCAATCAGGCTCAGCGTATCATCAACTGGCTGAGACAGTATACCGAAGAAGTACCGGAAGCCGAGATCAATGCCAAACTGGATGAATACCAGGCTTATATCGACGATATCAACAAATGGGAAGACGGACACAAAGAGTATCTTTCGTCCAAGAAGAAATACGATGAAGGAATGAGTACCTATAACGCTTCCTATGCCCAATACAGTGAAGGGCTTTCGACTTATGAAAACGGACTGGCACAGTACAACAAAGCCTATAAGCAGTACAAGAGCAAGAAGTCTCTTCTTGAAAAGTCCAAAAAGGAACTGGAAGCCAGAAGGGCTGAATACGAACTTGGCCTTGAGGCATATGAACAGGCAAAAGTACAGATCGAAGATGCCAGGGAACAGCTAAAGAACCTGCCTGATAACCGCTGGGTCATCATGAACGTCAGAGGCAATGCCTGCTATGTCTTTACCAAGACCGTTTCCGGCAACTTCATAAGCATCAGTTCGACTTTCTCACTGCTGTTCATATTCGTAGGAGCTCTGGTCATCTATTCGACCGTCGGTAAGAACATCGACGAACAGAAGAAGCTCGTCGGTACCGGAAAGGCTCTGGGTCTGTTCAACAGTGAGATACTGATGAAGTATCTGTGCTTCGGCCTTTCTTCAACAATCATCGGCTGTATAGCCGGTACCCTGATAGCCTATTTCGTCTTTGAAAAGATAATCCTGGGTCAGGAGCAGGTCTTCTTCCATCTTAAGGAACTGAGGCTCATTTTTGAACCGGTTCCGGTAATACTGGTCATGATCTTTGCGGTCGTTCTGGCCATCGCAGCAGTATTCCTGGCCTGCAGCAGGCTCCTTAAAGTACCGGCCTCCAAACTTATGCAGGGCAATGTTGGCGATGACAAGAAGCGCAAAAAGAAAAAGAATAAGTCCAAGGCATCCTTATATACGCGTCTGATCTTCAGAAACATGCGCTATGACATACGAAGGGTAGCGGTAACGGTCGTTTCCGTAGCGGGATGCTGCGCACTGATCCTGATCGGACTTACGGTATCCCATTCGATGTCTTCGGCTGCCGATATCCAGTTCAAGGAGATCTACCGCTACAGCCATCTGTTAAATATCAGTGACGATACGAGTGAAGAAAACAGGGAAAAGATCGAGACCACCATTAAGGATAACGGCGGTGAATTCATCAGGGTCCTTTATCAGGAGACTGTCTTCCAGAATGATGACGAACTCGATTCGGCACCTGTCATCTCAGGCGATCTCAACGAGATCTCCGAGTATATGCAGCTGACTGATGCCAGGACCAAAGAACCGCTGAAACTAAGCGAGAAGGGCATTTATATCCCTCAGAAGCTAGATGAGAGCTCACGGATGGGCAAAGACGGCTATGTGCGTCTTTATTCGGGTACGATGGAACCTTTTGACGTGGAGATCTCCGACAGTTACGTGCTTTATATAGCCCGTATCTTCCTGATGTCTTCAAAACAGTACGAAAATACTTTCAATAAGGAATTCGTTACCAATCAGTATCTGATACGCATGGATGACACGCGCTATGAAGCCATAAAGGATCAGATCGAGAATATCGAAGGCGTCAAGGAATTCATGCGTTCCACGGACCGTCTTGAGACCTTTGACAGCTTCATATCCATATCCAGATTCACAGTCATCCTGATGACGGCTATGGCCTTCATGATGGCTTACTTCATAATCCTCAATCTCGTTAACATCTTCGTCAACCAGAAGAAGAAGGAGCTGACCATCATGCGGATAAACGGCTTTACGGTCAAAGAGGCCAAGAATTACCTGCGCTATGAAATGATCGCCACAACGGTGATCGGTATCATACTGGGTATCATTATCGGAGCCTTGCTGGCATACAAGATCATCGTCCTGCTGGAATCGATAAACTGTTTTGACCGCAGGATATACGTTCCGGGCGTGCTTATCGCAGCATCGGTAACGGCAGTTCTGTCCGTTCTGATAAGCGCCTATGCCTTAAGGAAGGTAAAGAAGCTGAAACTGTCCGATATAGCTTAGGAACGTCTTAACTGGGTCCACTTGCATTCTCTTAAAAAGAGACAGTACACAAGGATCGGGAACCAGCTGATCAGAAACAAAGGGAAGCAGATTATCCCTTTTTTAAGTTCACTGATGCGTTTGCCGTTTTTCTTAACGGCGATTGCTGCATATGCACAAACCGGGACCCAGAATGCCGCTATTATTATAAGCAGGCGGATAATAAACGGCAGAAAGGAAAAGATATACCCGTAAGTAATGAAAAGGGCGACCATGAAACAGGCGATGAATAATGCCATGATGCAGGTCATGGCTATGTCAAAGCAGGCCAGAGATCCTTTACGGGCTTTGGCGAAAAGAGCTTTCAGATATTTACGGAAACACTGGATGATGCCGTAGGTCCAGCGAAGTCTCTGGATAAGCGACGTTCTGAACGTTGCGGTGAAACTGTCATATACTACGGCTTTATCACAGTAGACGATCTTTTTATCGTTAAGCGCACAGATGATGGAAAACTCATAGTCTTCGGTTATGGTCACAAGCCTGAAGTCCATTTCATCGATGAGTTCCCTGGATACTGCCCAGCCCGATCCGTTGATGGTAGCCGTTCTTCCGGGATTGTTGCCGTTGACGTTAAAAAAGGAATTGATGAAGGAATAAAAGATCTCGTAACACTGGGCTATCCAGGTGTTGAGAGGAAGCTTTCCGGTCCTTTTTCCCTGAATGACCGATGCATCAGTGCCCATCATCCTGTTCATTTCTTCCAGAAACTGCGGATGTACCGCGTTATCGGCATCGATTATCACATAGGCATCGGCCTCATCGTGATCCTTAAGAAGTCCGAAGGCCGCTTCCAGTACTGTTCCCTTGGTACCGGTATCCGTATTACAGTAAAGACTTACGGCATCAAAAGAAGCGGCTATCTTCTCGGTATCGTCCGTACAGTCATTTATCAGGACATAGGTATCGTACAGGTCTTTCGGATAATCAAGTCTGCTTACGCTTTCCAGGAGAGAGCCGATAACGCTCTCTTCATTACGGGCAGGTATAAGGATCGCAAAATGTTTCCTGTCGCATTCCTTAGTGTTATATGAATCTTCAGTATTGTTCCTAAACGCATGTATAAGAAAATACAGGGCATAGATCCCGAACATGACGACGATACAGGCTGAGATGACAAATAGTGTTTTCATATTACAAGTCTTATATATTTTCGTATTTTTTCAGGGATTAGGCAACAGTTTATTGCGAATTAAAAAAAACTGTCTTAGCGTTAAGACAGTTTATGACATTATATTGCCGATCAGGATCTGCTCAGATCAGATGATGCCAAGCGGGATCAGGGTTATAAGCAGCACGGCTACCAGCGTCCATTCGCCGATCAGGAAAGCGTTGCGCTTTTTCGGTTCCATATCCGGAACGTAGTTGGAGGCAAGGAAGAACGGTATATAGGTCGTAATGAATACCGGCAGCACGCCCCACCATTTATAGACCCAGATGAAGGAATGATTGCTGGTACCGGCCAGGAACGATTCAAACAGGGCAAAGAGCAGGGCCATTTCCAGTGCACCCACGAGCTTGCAGCTGATACCGCCTTTGCCGTCCTTGGCGAAATAGCGCTTGTTTCTGTCTTTCGGCAGCATCTTGAAGGATATGATGCCTGCCAGTGAGAACATCATCGACAGTTCCCAGCACACTCCTATCAGAAGAATGAAGGTGGTAGAGGCATTCGATACCGCCCATAAAGGATATTCGAAGAAGTGGGCGATAACCGCATTTCCTATCTCATAGAGCCAGTGCACTCCATATAAGGCGAAACCGGCATAGATGACATCATAGTTCCCCTCATGGAACTCCGACCAGTATACATAGAACACTACGGCCAGAATGAAGATGAAGGTCCAGTTGAAGTTTTCCGTGCTTCTGACAATGATCTGTCTGATCAGATCCATGGCTTCCTGTGAGCCGTCTCCCCAGAATACAAACATATTATTACCTCTCTAAGTTATTTCAGTTATTTATATTATATTTTATTTCGATGATTTATAATATGAATCATCCGCTAAAATGTATAATTAATGTGTTGGAAATCAATGAAGAGGTAATAGGAATGGAAACTAAAGAATACCTGAACGAGGAAGAATATCAGCAGAATAACCAAAAGGTAAGAAAGACCGGAAAGATGCTGCTCATCATCGGCATAGCCATGATGGCAGCCGGCGTAGTGTGTCTGGTACTGGGATTTCTGGGATTCGGATCAAGCTTTGCGACTGGAATAAGCTCCGCCCAGAACGGTACGCTGGATAATGTGGGAATGGCCAGGAACACCTTCGGCAGCATGGGTCTGTTTGCGATAGGCGGATTCATGAACGTCATCGGCCTGGGCATCACGGGATTCGGTGCCATGACTTCACTTCTGGGACACAGAAGAGAGATCACGGCCTACACCACGCAGCAGGTAATGCCGATAGTTCAGGAAGGAATCGAAAAGATGACTCCTACTGCCGCCAAAGCCGCAGGAGATATTGCGGAAAGCATCAGCAGAGGCATCAAGGAAGGTCTTAAGGACGAGTAAGACAGAATCAGCAGATCAAAAAGAAAAGCCGATCACTCGGCTTTTTTTCTTTTCAGTTTAAGGATGATGGTCAGAAGCAATAAGAGATATACCACCATGATGCCCATGGATACCAGACACATCGTATCGGACTTGGCAGCCAGACCCACCAGTACCAGGATCGGCGCACCTAAAACGATACCGAAGCTGCTGCCGGTAATGAGATTATTGGCAGCCGGAGTTTCAAAGTTGCCGTCCACTTCCCTTAAAAGAAGGACACCTGATGATATCGTACCCGTCAGCATGCCGAACATGGAGATGAGTCCCTGATAGTAATAGTCCTTGTATACTTTCCTGCAGACAAAGGACAGATAGAACCAGGTGACCAATCCTCCAAGAGAAACCATCAGAATGAAAGGCAGCCACAGGCCTTTGATGTCTTCAAGATTTATGGATGCGATACCGGCAACGATCATGATGTCGAAGAAGAAGCCGGAGATCCTGTTCAGGAGGTAGTTGTTCTGAGACTGAAGCGTCTTGGATACGATGGTCTTTTCCTTAGGGAAAAGCTTCTTGAACAGCATGGCTACCGCGGAAGCGATGATGAAGTTAAAGCCCCAGATAAGGGAGTTGAGCATCTTGGCTGCTCCCGGAAGCAGGGCGGACAGACCGCTGGTCAGTCCCCAGATGGCCAGGAAGGCAATGAGATAGACGACCAGGACCATTGATACCTGTACGGAGAGGACGTCGATGGAATCGGTACCGTCGCTCTTTTTTTCGAAATTGTAGTCGCCGTTGATGCTTGCGGAAGCGGCCGTCTTATCAGCCTTGGCGAACTTGCCTTTATTCCTCAGGATATTGAGGATGATGACGCCGACGATGCAGGCCACCAGATATCCGGATGCCGCTATGGACATGCCGAAGCTTCTGCCGCCCGCAAAACCTAAACCTTCATAGGTTGAACCGATATTATTGGCCTGACCAGGACCCTGACCGTAGCCCATAGGCAACAGCATGCCTGCAGCCTTGAATAATCCCGGCATCAGCGTATAGGAAAGAAGGACCGTGATAAGTAAGCCGGTAAGGCCCTGTACAAGGTAAGTGGATACGATGATGGCGCCCGATTTAAGTCCGGTCATATTGCCTGAAGCCTCGCTTTCCTTTTCCGCCGTTCTAAGAGACATGGCCACAAAACCCAGGGCGATGCCGTGAAAGACCAGCGTCTCCAGCAGGCTTTCATTTAACGTAAGACCGGCGTATTTGGCAGCCAGTAAAAGGAATCCTCCCAGTACGGCAACCGGCATCATCAGCTTACGGACGAATGATATACGGTGTCTGAGAAAATCGGCCAGCAGGATGGCCAGTGCGATATAGCCTATCTGAATGATAAAGCCCCATAGGCTCTGATTTGCTGCTGAATAATCCATAACTTACTCCTTATTGTTTATTTTCTTCCAGATCTCCAGATACTTGCGAAGATTGACTTCGCCTTCGATCTTTATCTGATAATAATGATCATCATATGTAAATAATAACACTCCGAATCTCGTCATAGCCATACGTCTTATATCCTTTAAAGGGAAATGATAGTCGGCACAGATGAGTTCATCGTTGCTCATAGCCAACGGGCCTGAGGCAAGTTCCTTCACTTCATGATTTCCGTAGATCTCCTTTAGTGTCGAATCGTCCTGTCTGAAGAGGATATCATCGCTGACTTTACGGAAATTAAGATCTCGGACGTTCTTCTTCTGCCATTTCTCCCATTCGGCCAGATTCGCAAACGGATCAGCCGGTTCAAAGAGGCCGTATTCATTGACCGTCAGTTCAAGACCGCAGTCGCAGTTTAGATGACTGCCTGAGCTCCTTAAGCCGGTAGTGCTTAAGCATTTAGGACACAGGTACAGCATCCTTTCCAGATGCTCAGCCATGCAATCGCTCTTATAGCGGATCTTATTCTCTTTCTGGAACTGCCAGACATCCACGAAGAGGTCCTTGTTCATGATCTCGTTGATCTCTTCCGGCGTCTTGTCCTTAAGTTCTTCCGGCGTATAAACACCGGCAACTTCGCCTTTGATGCAGCCTTTTCTTACTTTATCGGCCCACCTTGGCAGACTCAGAAAACCGCCGATCATCCTATAAGTCACCAGGGTAACGCCGGAATCTTTAACGAGCTTGCCGGTGCCTCTGATAACGGTCCTGCTCAAGCCGTCCCAGCTCTGTTCACCTTCACCGAAGATGCATACCGAGTGCCCCGCATGCAGATGCTCAAGACATCTGGATGTGGTGTCACCGGCTGATGCGCCTTTTTTACGGGCTATCGGATCTACCAGCCATATGATCAGTTTGGATACGAAACCCAGTCTGAATATATGTTCTGATGCCACATAGTAGACCTGTTTCTTCTTCAGGGCCATTGCCAGTAAGAGAGGGTCCCAGGTCGTACAGTGATTGGTAATGAGGATGATAGGGCCATCGACCTTTATCTCTTCAAAATCGGGATTGAACTTGTGTCTGACTACGGGTTTAAGGATGAAATACAGCAGTTTCCAGACACGCTGGTGATGTTTATATAAGTCCATAATGATTGACCTTTCTTTTCTATAATAACAGCAATAGAGGCAAAATACGCTTAAAACCTGCTAATTACAGCTAAAAAAGCTCAACATAATAAGCTGACCAGATATATAAAAGGATTATCAGACTTTACATCATCAGATATAAATAGTGATAAGATTAAATTAAGGAACAGCATAACAATAGCAGATAATTATATTACGCAGATGGTTTTATTGGTTTTCTATTAATGCCATCATCATGTGTTAAAGAATATGGCACATTCGTTCCGGGAATAGAAGGGGGGAGCTCTTTATTGAAGAAGATTCTGTTTGTATGTGCTACCGGAGGAATCACTTCGACTGTAGCCGAGAATCACATCATCGAAGCATGCAAAAAGGGCGGAGTTGACGTAAAGACCATCAGGTGTTCAGCACCCGAAGTCAGATCGTTTGTCGATGATGTCGATTTCATCGTTTCTACTGCTGCGATCGGAAACAATTATCCGAAACCGGTAGTTGACGGTCTGCCTTTCCTGACAGGGATCGGCAGGGATGAACTGATCGAAAAGATCGTTGAATTAGCTAAACAGGAAACTACAGAATAGAAAGAAGGAAATCTTAATCATGTTAATGAATGTTATTAACTTCATAATGGATGCCGGTTCATCGGTATTCATGCCGATCATCATTCTGATCTTAGGTCTGATCTTCGGTCTGGAATTCAAGAAAGCATTTAAAGCCGGTGTCGTCGTCGGTATCGGATTCATCGTAATCAATCTGGCGATCGGCCTGCTGTGTGAGAGCCTGGACGTCGTTATCGGCCAGCTCGTTTCACTTTATGATTTCAAGCTTACTTCACTTGATGTAGGCTGGACCATCGGTGCAGCTATCGCCTGGAAGTCCGGAATCATCGTTCCTATCATCCTTGGTGCCGTATTGCTTACCAATATCATCCTGGTAGCCGTAGGCTTTACTAAGACGATGGATGTCGATATCTGGAACTACTGGGGCCTGCTGTTTGTCGGTAACGCTACTTATCAGGTCACCGGAAAGATCTGGGTAGGTGTTCTGGCATCGATCATCGCCATGATGTTCGTGCTGAAGATGGCCGACTTTGCCGCACCAAGGATCGAGGAAGCTTTCGGTATGCCTGGTATCACTACCTGCAACGTTGAAACCGTTACTCCTGGCCTTATCGCTGAACCGCTGGATGCTCTTATCAACAAGATCCCTGGTCTCAACAAGATAGACTGGACACCTGAAAGGATACAGGAAAAACTCGGTATCTTCGGTGAGACCTGGTTCCTTGGCGCTGTCATGGGTCTTGTCCTGTCGCTCATTGCCAGGCTGGATCTTTCTACGATCCTTTCTACCACGATGAATGTTGCCGCATCGATGTATGTACTGCCTAAGATGATCGGTGTCCTTATGGAAGGCCTGCTGCCTATTACCGAAGCTGCTCAGAAGTTCATGCAGAAGAAGTTTGCCGGCAAGAAGATCTACATCGGTCTTGATGCTGCCGTTCTTTGCGGACATCCTTCTGTAGTCGCCACTCAGCTGCTGCTGATCCCTACCGTGCTTTTGCTGGCTACCGTACTGCCAGGAAATACGACTTTGCCACTGGCTGAACTTGGCGGTATAACCTTCCTTATCGTATGGGCCGTTATGCCTTCAAAAGGAAACGTTTTCCGTGGCTGGCTTATCGGTACGGTCATAATGGCTATCGTATTGCTGGTAGCATCCAATCTGGCTCCGATTATGACTCAGCTCGGTGCTCTTGCCGGTTATGCGATCCCGGAAAGTGCCGCAAACATTACCTGTCTGACGATAGGCGGCGGCTGGTTCTCCTGGCTGGTATTTAAAGTCCTGACGATGATCTTCTAATCATGAACATCAGGATCAGAAGAACCGATAACGAAGAAGAACTGCTCGCCTGTGCCAGACTCTTTACCGAGAATTATCCCTGGAAGGGGCTAGATGAGACCTTTGAATACAACAATGCCAAGGTCCATTCACCGGATGAAGAGGTCTATGTCGCCCTTGACGGCGACAAGGTCGTAGGCTGTCTGCTGCTGGAGATGCATTCCACCCTGAAAGCCTTCGTCAGAGGCCTGGTGGTCGATGAGGATTACCGCTGCCATAAGATCGGTGCAAAACTGCTGGCCTTTATCGAGAAAAGAACCTTCCATGAAACGGAAAACGTCTTCATGTACTGCTCAAGTGAAAGAGGAATAAAATTCTATAAGGCCAACGGCTATACACCGATAGGCGTAGTCGAAAACCTTAATATCACCGGTTCCAATGAGACCATTCTAAGAAAGACCATCGGCCCGGCTCATGAAGTCAAGAGAAAGGGTATTCTGCTAAGCGTCATTGATTCCGATGCGGGAACATTCGAAGAAGCAGTCAGAAACGCCGGCGAATATCTCTATTCCATGGGTCTGGTCAGGAAGGAATACGGCTATAAGTGCCTGGAAAGGGAGAAGATCTTTCCGACCGGTCTCCCGGTAAAATATCCTGTCGCCATTCCGCATACTGACAGCGAACACTGCCTGAAGAATGCCATCTGTTTCCAGAGGCTGAAAGCTCCGGTAACGGTCAGGCAGATGACCGGACAGGGAGAACTGGAAAGCAGACTCATCATCAATCTGGCGATATCCGAACCTGATGATCAGGTAAAGGTATTGAGCAGACTGATGGATCTTTTGCAGGACGAGGAGTTCGTCAAAAACTGTCTGGAAGAAGAAGCCGGTCAGCTTGAAAAGGCGATCGAAGACAGGCTGCTGGAAAACTGAATTTCCCTATATAAAAAAGGCTCAGTTCGTCTGAGCCTTTTAAATGTATGAAAGTAACGTTAAATGCTCGATGTTATAATAAGGATAAAGAAGGGTATATCCCGGAAAGGATAATTTATGTTACATGAGATAAAGTTCCGCTCATTCAATGAACGCGATGATGTTTTCGGCTGGATCTATGTACCGGCATGCGATCCGATGGGTATCGTACAGCTGATACACGGTTTCGGTGAACATTCCCGCAGATACCTGCACATGATCACTTCGCTTATGGAAGCCGGTTATATCGTAGCTGCCGATGACCATGTCGGACACGGCAAGACTGCTCTGGAAAACGATTCCTGGGGTAACTGGGGCGATAAGGGCTTTGAGACCATGGTGGAAGATGAGAAGAAGCTCCATGATCTCGTTATCGAAAAATATCCGAATATTCCGTATTTCATGTTCGGACACAGTATGGGTTCATTCATCACCAGACAGTATATGGCCAGGTACGGAAAGGACCTGAAGGGTGCCGTCATCTGCGGTACGACCGGAGTATGGCCTAATCTTGATGATAATATCGCCATCGTGAAGAAACTCGTAGACGAAGGAAAGGGCGATGAATCCGATCCTAGCCTGGGTGCTGCCTTCATGGGCTGGATGTTTGCCAGATGCGATGAAGGCGTAAAGCTCGGCAATGAATGGATCTGCCACGACGAAGCCGTTCAGAAGGACCATGCCGAAGATCCTTTCGATGCCTTTACGAAGCCTACCTCAAACAGAGCTTGGCTCTACTTCCTGGAAATGATGAAGGATATCACCGGACCGGAATGGGCTGCCAAAGTCCCTGTAAAGCTTCCTGTATACAATATTGCCGGTGACCAGGATCCGGTAGGCCAGTATGGAAGAGGCGTATATGAAACAGCCAACTGGCTCACGGATACCGGACATGACGTAACGACCGAACTCTACACGGGCTACCGTCATGAGATCCATAACTATGCCGAACTTAAAGATGAAGTGGAAATGGGTATCATCGAATTCCTGGACAGCTGTCTTTATGAAGGCCTGCTGATAGACGACTGATAAGATTATTGAGTATAAATAAAAAGCCATATCCTGAAGATATGGCTTTTAAAATGAATGTATATCTTTTTAGATAACTGTTTCGGAACCGTCAGCCTTTACGATAACGAACTGGCAGTCCAGACCATACTTGGCGACCAGGCCTGAAATGATGACCAGCGGTGCGGCACCGGCAGCCAGTGCAACGACACCGGCAGTAGCACCGACGTTTACCGGTACGGAGGCGATGGTGTTGCCTCTTCTGTCTCTGACGGCTATCCTGTTGACATTGCCCTGTCTGATGGCTTCCTTGATCTTTTCTACGACGGTGTCGGCATTTCTTTCGACGTTACCGCGTTCAAAGCTGAAGAAATCCCTGACCTTGTCTGCAAAGCCCTTGTTCTTGTTTTCAAGGATGATGATGGCATCGATGACGTTTCCGTCTGCTGCCATTAAGGCTTCCTTGGCTTCTTCATAGGAACAGTCGGTCCTTTCGATGACCTGATCGACTTCATTTATTGAGAAATTCATGTTTTATCCTCCTTTGGCACTATATTTCAGTGACCGTAAAAAGTATACTATACCCCCCGTAATTGTCAAGATATGATACTTACGTCACTTCTATGCTTTTACGTATGCTATCGCACAGGCATTTGGCCCGATATGGGCACCTACGGTAGCTCCTACAGGGATAAGATGTTCATCCCTGATGTCGTAGCCTGCTTTACGCAGCTTTTCAGCCAGTTTATAGGCGTTTTCCTTGACCTGGGTATACATGACATATATCGGATGTTTCAGGTCAGGCGGGTCGATAGAAAGCCTCTCAACGATATAGTTGATGGCCTTGTTCAGACCGATGAGCTTGGCAACGATATCGGCTTTGCCTTCGGTACCGACACAGTGCATGATCGGCTTGATATGGCCGAGATTGGCGATGTAATAGGCAACGTTGGATATCCGTCCGTTCTTGTAAAGATATTTAAGGGTATCCATGGCCGTATAGATCTCGGTCCTGGTCTTAAGCTCTTCCATTGCCTCAGCTATTTCCTTACCGCTCCTTCCTTCATCACGAAGTCTTACTGCTTCTTCCACCAGCAAGCGTTGTCCGCCGGTACAGGTCAGAGTATCGATGACGTAGATGCCGTCATAATCGACCATGTTTTTCATGGACATGGCCGTCTGATAGTCACCTGAAAGCTGACTGGACAAAGGCAGATAGACTACCTCATCACCGTCTTTCTTCGCTTTCTCGAAAAGTTCTTCAAAAAGAGCCGGAGCAGGCTGGGAAGTCTTAGGGAAGTTGGGGTCGGAAGCCAGTCTGTCAAAGAACTCTTCCTTGGTTATGGAGATGTTTTCCAGATACTGATCCTGTCCGAACATGACCGACATCGGCAGGTAAGCGACGTTCATTCTTTCAAGTTCTGCCATTTCAAAATCGGCAGCTGAATCTGTAGCGATTATTACCATAATTAACTCCTTAAATAAATTTTATCATGTCTTAATGCTCTGAATACAAATATATTTACCCAGTCATAATATAAACATATGTTCAAAAATAGTGATAAACAGGCATTTTTATGTCAGAGAGTGCCTTGTTGGAGGGGGAAGGATTGTAGTATCATTTGATTGTAAGGACAGATATTCAAATCTGTAATGTTTTTAGACGGGAAAGTATCCCGGCTGTCACGAGCGGCAAAGGAGAATGGATATGGCCAGCAGAATTTATGAATGTATCGGAAAGATCAGTGAAGCTATCAATGAAAACAAGGACTTCCTGACGGATCTGGACCGTGAGATCGGTGATGCGGACCACGGTGTCAATATGGCAAGGGGTTTCTCGGCTGTAATGGAGGCGATCCCCCAGGATGAAACGGATATCGGAACAGTCTTAAAGAAGACCGGCATGACCCTGCTTTCAAAGGTCGGAGGAGCTTCCGGACCTTTATACGGAACTGCCTACATGGAAGCCGGAAAACTGGCTGCCGGTAAGAGCGAACTGAACGCGGAAGATTTCGGGGCAATGCTGAATGCGGCTATCGAAGGCATCCAGAAACGCGGTAAGGCCGTAAGAGGCGAAAAGACGATGCTGGATGCGCTTATTCCGGCATATGAAGCATATACTGCCAAGGTAACTGAAGGTGCCGACCTGATATCAGCTCTTGAAGAAGCCTGTACCAAAGCCAAAGAAGGCATTGAATTCACCAAGACTATCAGAGCCACCAAGGGCCGTGCCAGCTATCTGGGAGACCGCAGTATCGGTCATCAGGATCCGGGTGCGACATCTGCCACGCTGACTCTGGAAGCGATCCTTGATTACCTGAAAGGATAGGAGCATATATGGTAGGAATAGTAATAGTATCACACAGCGCTAAAATAGCCGAAGGGATAAAGGAACTGGCTTTACAGATGGCCATCGGCTATGAAGGCTTATATACGGCCGGAGGCCTTGAGGACGGTTCCATCGGCACCGATGCCGTAAGGATCATGGAAGCCATACAGAATGCCGACCAGGGCGACGGTGTCGTCGTTCTGGCAGATCTGGGCAGCGGCATCATCAGCGCCGAAACGGCGATAGACATGCTGGAAGGTGCTGTTAAGGTACAGATAGCCGATGCTCCGATAGTGGAAGGCGCCATAATCGCAGCCGTTGAAGCTTCTATCGGCAATCCGTTCGAACAGGTCCTTTCCGAGACGGAAAAGACCAGAGAATTCAGAAAGATATAGTGACCGTTTCTAATATATCAGGAGGAAAATCATGAAGAAACTAATCAACCAGGTTGACGATATCGTCAATGAAATGCTGGACGGCATGACTGCCGCTTATCCTCAGTATGTAAGACGTCTGGAAGGCTTTGACGTACTGGTCCGTTCCGAAGGATCACAAGGCAAGGTCGTCCTTATTTCCGGCGGCGGTTCCGGCCATGAACCTGCTCATGGCGGATTCGTAGGCAAAGGCATGCTGGATGCTGCCGTAGCCGGTGCCGTATTCACATCGCCGACACCTGATCAGATCTATGAAGCGATCAAGGCTGCCGATGGCGGCAAGGGCGTACTGCTGGTTATAAAGAACTATACCGGTGACGTCATGAACTTTGAAATGGCTGCCGATCTTGCCAGAGATGAAGGCATCGAAGTCGAGCAGGTCATCACAGCTGATGACGTAGCCGTTGAAAACAGCACCTGGACTACCGGAAGAAGAGGCATTGCCGGTACGATCTTCGTACATAAACTGGCCGGTGCCTGCGCCGAAGCGGGCGGAAGCCTGGCACAGGTTAAGTCCGTAGCCGAAAAGGTAATAGCCAACGTCCGTTCCATGGGCATGGCTGTCGATGCCTGCACCGTTCCTGCTGCCGGTAAGCCTAGTTTCGATCTGGCAGAAGACGAGATCGAGATCGGTATCGGTATCCATGGTGAACCTGGCGTAAACAGAGAAAAGATCTCCAGTGTCAACGACATCGCCGATAAGCTTTTAGACAAGATCTTTGCTGAAGGCATCTATAATTCCGGTGATGAAGTCGCCGTCATGGTAAACGGCATGGGCGGTACTCCTTTGATGGAACTCTTCGTTGCCAACAAGCACATTAAGGAAGTCCTTAACGGCAAGGGCATCAAGGTCTATAAGACCCTGGTAGGCAATTATATGACCTCTCTTGATATGGAAGGTTTCTCCATCACTTTATTGAAGCTTGATGAAGAACTGAAGAAGTATCTGGATGCTCCGGCTGATACTCCGGCTTTCGTTCAGCAGTAAAAATACAGCTCATATAAACAGATCCCGCTTCCCAGCGGGATTTTTTAATTTGATGATGAATATCAGGTACATATTGTATAAAATAGAAATGCTATGGATGGTGATTTAAGCTTCCTGATACTCCTGACTGCCTTGTTCTGGAGTGCGCTGCTTCTGTTCAGTACGCTGTATCCTCACAGGCTTTTCAATTCCGTCTTTGTGACCGGAGCACTTTTCTTTACGGCAGTGCTGGTACTGACGCTGATATTCGAAGAGGCGACGACGGCTTTTGTCTTCACCCTGTTTGGTATATTCATAATACTGCTGCTGGTACCGTTTTTGCTCATTTTTAACGGCATTACGATGATAAAGAGGGAAGGAAGGTCTTTGGCCAATCTGCTTTCCTTATTCCTGGGAATAGGCATTGAAATAGGCGAGATAGCGTTCCTTCTCGATGTGGTGTTCAATTACGCTTTAGGAATAGAGTTCTTCGAACGTGTGAATATGCTTCTGCTGTTCGTGGGAATATCGGTATTCTATTTCTCTTTCCTTTTACTGCTCTTCGTGCTGTATATCGCCTATTTCCAGTTCGTACCGCATCGTTATGATTTTGAATATATCATCATCCACGGGTGCGGACTGCTGAACGGTGATAAGGTATCAAAGCTTTTAAGCAACCGTATCGATAAGGCTATTAAAGCCTTCCATAAGGGAAAAGACAAGGCCATGATCATCTGTAGCGGCGGTAAGGGTACCAACGAAACGATATCGGAAGCTGAAGCCATTGCCGGATACCTTAAGAAAAAGGGCATAGCTGAAGACCATATCCTGATGGAAGACCGTTCGACTACCACGGAAGAAAACCTTATATTCTCCAACGAGATAATAAATGAAAGGGGAGGCAGCAGGCGTATCGCCCTGGTCTCCAGCAATTATCACATCTACCGCTGTGTACTGCTGGCACATAGACTGAAGATCCCTTGCATAGGCATCGGTGCCAAGGTAGCTTTCTATTACTGGCCGAGTGCCGTGATCAGGGAATTCGTTGCGGTCTATACCACAAAAAGACATCTCATACTGATACTGATAGGCTATCTTCTGGTCATCAGTCCGTTCATATACATGCTTATGATCAGATAAAAAACTGTGTCCTGATATCAGGACACAGTTTCTATTTATCAGCCTCTATCAGAGAGAAGTAATCGTCTCTGTTGAGATAATACTCATTGCATATATAAGGCATGCCGTCCTTTTCTCTGACCATATCTTTGGAATCAAGGAAGCTGAAACCGCAGGACAGAGCCAGGTTGATGGATTTCTCATTATCTGCAAAACTGCTGTAAATGAATCTTTTCGCATCGTGTACTTCAAATGCCAGTTTCAGTAAGGCCATAAGTGTCTCTTTGCCATATCCCTTGCCCTGATGCTTAACCGCTATGCAAATGCCTCTTTCTTCATATATGCCGTTTTCTTTTCCCATGATGACGCCAAAACCGATGACTTCATCACTGTCTTTAATGCAGATGAAAAAAGCATCATTATCTTTCTGCAATCTGATGGTCCTTTCAAGGCGGTCTTTAGCATCCTCGATAGTATAGGTATTCTTCCACAGCATGGTTTCGGAAAGCCTTTTATCGCTCCAGACGTTGTTTAAAACGGATTCCAGATCGGATTCCCGGGCTTTTCTCAGATGCAGATGTTCGGTATACAGTTCCTTGGTCATATTCGCCTTACGATTGTAAATTATAATAACATGTAAATAGAAAAGCGGATAGTGATATATAATAATTGAGTATATAATAATTACATTAGTGTTTTATGCAGGAGGTTTAATATGGCAGAAAAGAAAAAGAAAACATACGTCGCAGCCGATACTGAAGTTAAAAGCTCTCAGCCTCGTAAGGAAGCAAAACCTGTAGGTAATGCCGGTCCTAAACGTGTTATCGCTGTTATATGCTGGATCATCGCCCTGGCTCTGGAAGTCTGTGCTTTGATGGTATTTTTAGGCAAGCTGGATCTGCAGTTCATGCCTCAGCTGTATCAGCTGATCGCTTTCCTGGCACTTGACCTGATCTTCGTCATCATCGGTGCCCAGTTCTGGAAAAAGGCCAATCATATCGATCCTATTTCCGAAGCCAACAAGACTAAATTCTGGTTATGGAACAACATGGGCGTCATTGCCTGTGCCTTCTGTTTCTTCCCGTTCGTCATCCTGGTCCTGGCCAATAAGGATGCCGACAAGAAGACCAAGACGGTCGCTATCGTTGCCGCACTGGTATGTCTGGCTATCGGCGGTCTGTCTTCCTATGACTGGAATCCGGTTTCCGAGGAACAGAAAGCTGCAGCTATCGACGTCTTAGGCGACAGCACAACCGTTTACTGGACGACATTCGGCAAGGTCTATCATACCCATGATGACTGTCCGCACCTGAATCAGAGCGAAACGCTGACTTATGGCACGGTCGAACAGGCCATTGCCAACAACCGTGTAAGACTGTGCAAGACCTGCGCCAAGCAGGATAATCTGTCAGGATTGGCACTTGAAGACTAAAGATGCGTAATGCATCTTTTTTCGTATTCTGAATAATTGACATTTAACGCTGTTTAAGATATTATTCATTCGTTAATGAGGGAGTAGCAAGCGCATTGCGTAGCAAGCCAACAATCCCGGTTAATTACCTGGTTTGCTTTAAATTGTGAGACTCATGTATAACTTATTAAGCTATGCATGGTCTATCCCTGAGTATTAGAATAAAGGTGTAGCATGCAAAAGCTGTACCTTTTTTATTAAGGTACAGGAAAGGAAAGAAATGAAACACTATCTGGAAGAATGCAAAGAGGTCCTGAAGGACCTGAATACCAGTGAAAACGGCCTGAGTTCAGCAGAAGCCGAGAAAAGACTGGCCGCCAACGGCAAGAACAAGCTCGATGAACCGCCGAAACCGTCGATGCTTTCCAAGTTCATATCATCACTGGCTGATCCGATGATCATCATGCTGATAGTGGCTGCCGCCATTCAGGCCGTAGTTACTGTCAT
Organism: Erysipelotrichaceae bacterium; assembly: GCA_017431825.1. Taxonomy (GTDB): domain Bacteria; phylum Bacillota_I; class Bacilli_A; order Erysipelotrichales; family Erysipelotrichaceae; genus Colivicinus. Next base: position 27,643 of record JAFRKI010000002.1, read on the forward strand.
CGAAGCCCATGGAAGCTTCCGATTCTCCGATTTTGCGGATGTCATCGTCATTCTGGCTGTCGTCATCATCAATACGATCATGTCGCTGGTCCAGGAAAGCAAATCCGAGGCCGCCATGGAAGCGCTGATGCAGATGACTGCCGCAACTTCCAAAGTCATGAGAGACGGTGATGTCAAGGTCATCAAGAGCGAAGATATCGTCGTAGGCGATGTCATCGTGCTGGAAGCGGGCGATTCCGTACCGGCCGACTGCCGTATCCTTGAATCCTATTCGATGAAGGCTGAAGAAGCAGCTCTTACCGGTGAATCCGTGCCTGTAACCAAGATCATCGACGTTCTGATGTGCAGAGACGGCAAGGAAGACGTAGCCTTAGGTGACCGTAAGAACATGATCTACAGCGGTTCCACCATCGTTTATGGAAGAGGAAAAGCTGTAGTAGTGGCTACCGGCATGGATACCGAAATGGGCAAGATAGCCGATGCGCTGTCCATGGCTGAAAAGGAACTTACGCCTTTACAGAAGAAGATGACCGAACTATCGCACTTCCTTACAAAACTGGTCATCATCATCTGTGTCATAGTATTCATCGTCGGTATCGTCGAATCGATGCTGATAACAGAGAAGACCTTCAGCTGGAAGATACTGGGCGAAACTTCTTTGGATACCTTTATCGCGGCAATCGCACTGGCGGTTGCTGCCATACCTGAAGGACTGCCGGCTGTCGTCACGATCATTCTTTCCATCGGTGTAACGGCCATGTCCAAGAGACAGGCATTAATAAGAAAACTGACAGCTGTTGAAACGCTGGGCTGTACCCAGATAATCTGTTCCGATAAGACAGGTACGCTGACTCAGAACCGGATGACGGTCGTTGATACTTTCACCGATGATGCGATACTGCTGGCTACCACGATGGCCATGTGTAATGATGCCAAGCGTAAGGTCGGTATGCATGAAGCGGTAGGTGAACCGACTGAAGCCGCTCTGGTAAACCATGCTCACGACATCCGTTTGTATAAGGACGAGCTTGATGAGAACTACCCGAGAGTAGGTGAAGCTCCTTTTGATTCCTTAAGAAAGATGATGTCTACCGTTCATAAGGTAGACGGTAAATACGTACAGTACACCAAAGGTGCCTGTGAAGTTCTTCTGACAAGATGCAAATCCTATTTTGAGAACGGCAAGATCGTTCCGATGAATGATGAATACCGCAATCATGTCAAGAAACAGATCAAGGCCTTTGCGGACAGAGCCTTAAGAACATTAGGCGCTGCCGTAAGATACTATGATGAAATGCCTTCTTCCTTTGAGGCTGAAGACCTCGAGAAGGATATGATATTCGTAGGCTTCGTCGGCATGATCGATCCTTGCCGTCCGGAAGTCTATGATGCGATCAACGAATGCCGGGCTGCCGGTATCAGACCGATAATGATCACCGGTGACCATCAGGATACCGCCATCGCCATCGGTAAGGATCTGGGCATCATCACCGATGAATCACAGGCCATCCTGGGTGCTGAACTGGACAAATTCTCTGATGAAGAGATGCTGACGGAAGTACAGAAGTATTCCGTATATGCCCGTGTTCAGCCTGAACATAAATCTCGTATCGTCAAAGCCTGGAGAGAACTGGGCTATGTAACAGCCATGACCGGCGACGGTGTCAACGATGCACCATCCATCAAGGCTGCCGATATCGGTATCGGCATGGGCATTACCGGAACCGATGTAACCAAGGGTGTTGCCGACATGGTACTGGCTGACGATAACTTTGCGACCATCGTCAATGCGGTAGAAGAAGGTCGTAAGATCTATGACAACGTTCTGAAGGTCCTGCAGTTCCAGCTTTCCACCAACATGAGTGAAGTCATAATCATGTTCTTCGCTTCTCTTCTTAACTTCACGATCCTTTCTCCTGTCCATCTTTTATGGATCAACATGGTAACCGACTCGCTACCAGGCCTGGCATTGGGTATGGAAAAGGCCGAAGGCGACCTGATGACCCGTAAACCGCGTTCATCGACTGACGGCATATTCTCCGGAGGAGCCGGTGTCGATATGGTATGGCAGGGCATCTATCTGGCCATCGTCGAGTTTGCAGCTTACTTCATCGGCTATCATCTGGAATACGGATCATTCGAAGGAGTATTCAGAGGCACGACCTGTATCAATGCCATGGCCATGGCCTTCCTGACCGTCAACTTTGCGGAAATGATGTGTGCCATGAACATGCGTTCGCGTAAGGGTTCCATCTTCTCCAAGGAGATGCTCAAAAACATGAACTGGTGGCTGATCGGAGCCTTTGGCGTCACGACGCTGCTGACGCTTGTTGCCATCTATATGCCTGGTTTATCATCCGTATTCGGTATCGAAGCCGGCACCTTTGAAACCAAGGAACTGCTGATATCCATAGCTCTGGCCTTAAGTATCATTCCGATATTCGAGATCGGAAAGGCAATCAGCAGAGCTGCTCATAAAAAGGCTCAATAGATAAAATAAAGACTGGCGCTGAAGCCAGTCTTTTTATTACCTGATAAAAACTGATATTATATCTTTATAACGATAACGGAGGCAGATATGAAAAACAAAGACAGAATGACAGCGATACTGATCACGGTATTGTCGGTCCTGACAGCACTGCCAAGTGGCATACTGATCGCTTATATCGGCTTTAAGTCCGGTATCGGAGTATTAATGATCTACATCACTTTCGTGCTGTCTGTGGCAATAGCGATGATACTTCAGACGGCCATTCACGAAGCCGGCCATATGGTCTTCGGACTTCTTACCGGTTTCCGTTTCATATCATACCGGATCCTTTCCTATATCGTGATCAGGGAAAATGACAGACTGAAGCTCAGCAGGTTCGCTATACCCGGAACTTTGGGACAGTGCCTGATGGGAACGCCCGTAGATAAAGATAAGAAGCCTTATTTTCTTTATAATGCCGGAGGTGTCATCTTCAATCTTATTTCCGCCTGCATCTGTTACCCGCTTTCTCTGCTTGTTTCAAACCCCTATCTGGCGATATGCCTTGCCGTAAACGGCATGTATGCGCTGATATCGCTCTTCAGTAACGCCATACCGTTCAAAGGCAACGGTGTGGCCAATGACGGCATGAATATCCTGGAAATGACTAAATACCCTGATACGATCGACTGCTTTTACAGGATGCTTGATTTCTATGAAATGATGAATAGCGGCGGCAGATCAAGGGATATTCCCGAAGATGTTTTAGATCTGAGAGAAAGCACGCTGACTACGGGAGGCTTAGGAGCTTCAAATATCATCTATCTTGAGAATAAACTGATGGATGAGCACCGTTTTACGGAAGCCGAAGAACTTATAAAAGATGCATATGAGAAGGAATATCCTCTTCTTGATTACCATAAATGCCTGCTGAATTTGGACCAGAAGTACCTGGACATGCTGAAGTGCGGTTTTGAAGACTTTAGCGACAAGAAGATGCTGAAGTTCATCGATTCATCCAAGGCAAGGATGCTTTCGGTCGTCAGATATCTGTATGCAAAGGCTCTTTATCAGAATGACCGAAAGGAAGCCGATAATCAGCTTAAAACCTTTGAACTGCTGGAAAAGGATTATCCTTTTAAGGGAGAATGCAAGAGTGAAAAGGAACTGATGGAAATAGCTGAAGAAAAGCTTGGTCAGACCGATATAATAAATAAAGAAACATTATGAACATTCTTATAACCGGAGCAGCCGGCTTCATCGGCAGCAACTTCACTTACTATGAACTGGATAAGCATCCCGAAGACAGGATAGTCGCCCTGGACCTTTTGACCTATGCCGGCAACCTGAAGAATCTTGAGGGATGTAAGAAATATCCGCAGTTCTCCTTTGTGAAGATGGACATAAGAGACAGAGACAGCATTTATAAGTTCTTTGAGAAAGAGAACTTTGACATAGTGGTGAACTTTGCGGCTGAAAGCCATGTGGACAGAAGCATAATGGATCCGGAAGTCTTTCTTTCGACCAATGTCATCGGTACGGAAGTGCTGATGGATGCCTGCCTTAAGTACGGCGTAAAGAGATTCCATCAGGTGTCTACCGATGAAGTGTACGGTGACCTGCCTTTGGAGACCAAGGATTCCTTTTTCACTGAGGAAACGCCTTTACATGCGTCTTCGCCTTACAGCGCTTCCAAGGCCGCTGCTGATCTGCTGGTAAACGCCTACAACCGAACTTACGGCTTAAATACCACCATTTCCCGCTGTTCCAACAACTACGGTCCTTATCAGTTCCCGGAGAAACTGATCCCGTTAATGATAAACAATGCCCGTCATGACAGGCCTTTACCTGTCTACGGCAAAGGAATAAACATCAGGGACTGGCTGCATGTATACGATCACTGTGCGGGAATAGACCTTGTAATGAGAAAGGGAAAAAACGGCGAAGTATACAATATCGGCGGCCATAATGAAAAACGCAATATCGACGTGGTGAAGACCATCCTTAAGGAACTTGATAAGCCTGAATCACTGATCACCTATGTCGCTGACAGAAAAGGCCATGACCTAAGGTATGCCATCGATCCTTCCAAGATCGAAAGGGAACTTGGCTGGAAACCGGTCTATGATTTCGATACGGGAATAAAGGAGACCATAGAATGGTATCTTGACCATGAAGAATGGATGAATGAGATCACCAGCGGTGAATACCTCAGGTATTACGAGGAGATGTATAAAGACATATAGTAATGGATCATTTGATTCAATGAATATTAAGCAGATAAGGAGATAGTTTATGTTGGATTTCATCAATGTCGTTCTGGGGCTCGGCGCTTCGGTCGTCATGCCGATCATCATTTTCATTATCGGCCTGGTATTCAGGATGAAGCCTGCCAAGGCTCTGATATCCGGGCTGACTGTAGGTGTCGGTTTTATCGGCATCAATCTCGTAACGGGTATGATGAGCGAATATCTGACACCGATAATCAGCGGTCTGCAGTCAAAATTCAATATCATGCTGGATGTCTATGATATCGGCTGGCCGGTATCCAGCGGCATTGCCTTTTCGTCAGGGATACTGGTCATAGCCTTGTTTATCATCCTGATACTGGTGAACATAATCATGCTGGTGCTTAACGTAACCAATACGCTGAATGTCGATCTGTGGAACTTCTGGAATTTCATACTGGGCGCGGCGCTGGCTTATGCCCTTAGTGGTTCTTTCGTCATCGGTTGTATCGTCGGTGCGGTGTACGGGGCAGTCGTCCTCTATCTGAGCGATAAGCACGAGAAAGTCCTGGGTGAATTCCTGGGACAGCCGGGAGTGACGATAACTACCCAGAGCTTTTCGCTCATCATGTATCTTTGCATGGGCATCAACTGGCTCCTGGATCATATTCCTGGTATAAATAAGATCAGTTTCTCTCTAGGCAGCACTGATGAGAAGTATGAATTCCTTACCAACCCCATCCTTCTAGGATTCGCACTGGGACTGGTACTTTCGCTGGTCTGCGGCGTCGACTGGCAGAATTCCCTGAAAGCAGCCATCGGCATGGGTGCTGTCATGTTTATCCTGCCGAAGATGGTGGCGATACTGATCGACGGTATCGATCCCGTATCCAAGGCTGCACAGGACTATCTCAGCGAAAAGTTCCCGGGCAGGCATCTTAATATCGGCATGGATCTGGCTATAGCTATAGGTGACAAGGACGTCATTACCATAGCCATGATAATGATACCGGTGACCATCCTGATGGCCATGGTCCTTCCTTTCAACAGGATGCTGCCGTTCATGGATCTGCCTTCGATGCCTTATACGATGGTAGCTCCGGTAATTGCGAGTAAGCGTAATTCCTTCAGAGCTCTGATCATAGCCATGGTCGTGGTGGCCTTACAGCTTTATATCGCTACCGATCTGGCTCCGATATTCACATCCATTGCGATGAACAGCGGACTGATCGACGCATCCTCCGGAATGGTATGTTCCTTAGCCTGCGGCGGCAATCTGATCGCCTGGATACAGCTAAAACTCATACAGGTATTTCAGACGGTTTTCTAAAGATATTAAAACCGGATCGATATCCGGTTTTCTTATGCTTATCAGGATTGATGCAGATGTTTTCTGAAGAAAGCACATTCATCATCATTGCATCTGTCTGCTTCTTCCAAACGGCAGTTCAGATGAAAGACATGTCTGATGTCCTTGCGTTCCTTAGAGCCGTAGATGTGATGCTCGCATTCGACACCGAGAGACTTGAGTCTGATGTATATCGGATAAGACATGAACTTAAGGAAATCATTATGAGCAGTCATCACGAAGGAAGGCGGGAAGTCTTTGGTCATATTCTTTGCGACCTTGAACTGTTTAAGATAAGGTTTGTAATCGACAGGAAGGTAATCAGACGTCATAAAGGCATCGCTTGGTTTAAGGATCCTGTTTACGCAAAGATAATAGACACCGCAGTTAAGACAGCAGGCTCTTACCTTGAAATCTTCCGGTATCTTCAGATCAAACAGCTTCTGATATTTTTCATTGGTAAGGATAGTAACGCACTGCTGTGCCAGCTGTGCTCCGGCAGAATCGCCGACGATGAAGATATTATCGTAGTCGATATAATACTCGTCGTGCTTTTTCTTTACCCAGTTAAAGACCGCAAAACAGTCTTCAAGGGCAGCAGGATAACGGTTTTCAGGAGCCAGACGGTAGGTGAAATTGACGACACTGAAGCCTCTTTGGGCCAGACGCATGCAGTAGTGCTGATAAAGCTCTTTATCGCCGTAGGTCCAGCCGCCGCCGTGAATGGAGATGATACACGGTATTTTATGATCTGTTCCGGACGGGACATAAACATCCAGAAGGTTATTTTCATATGCTCCGTATTTAAGGTCAGTAAAACGCCTGATGTCATCAGGTATCGTAAGATCGGCATCTCTGATATCGTCGCTTTCCTTACAGTCAGCACGCCATTTTTCAACTCTTTCAAGAGACATCAGTTTTCTCCGATATTGTTAAGATCCTGACCGTTGGTCTCTTTAACGTTTCTTGTAAGCATGATCATGGCCAGCAGTATGAACGGAAGGGTAGTCAGTAGAGACAGAAGTCCGACATTGCCAGAGCCTACCAGATTGATACCCAGGACCATGACGATGATGCCAAGAAGCATGCCGATACCTGATATCAGACCGTTGGCTCCGTAGACCGAAGCCCGGAGATTTGTCGGTGTGCTCTCACCCGCCATGACCAGGATCATCGTATCGGAAACAGACCAGAGTCCGCCGATGAAGATACCTTAGCCTAAGGCTATGGCCAGTCCGCCCCAGCCCAGTCTGGCACCGAAGATGAATATGAAAAGACCCAAAGCCGCGATACCCGAAAGCAGGATGCTGGCTTTCTTTCTTCCCAGCTTATCGGAAAAGAAACCGGAGAAGAAGGTCACGATTGCATTTACGAAAGGATAGACGATCATGAACAGGTCGATATCCGCATTGGTCAGGACGCCGCCCGATACACCGGCAGCCGTGATCGTCGTGTAGTAACTGGTTATGCCGGTAGCCAGACAGAAGATGAAACCCGCAAAGCATATCGAACGCATCTGTCTGTTTCTGAAGATGAATCTGAAAGCCGGAACGACACCGCCGTTTTCGCTCTTTTTATAATCGTTTTCCGAGGATACTGAACCGTTGTTTTTACGGTAGAGAAAGACCGGTGTTTCCCTTACGAAAGGAATGGAGCCCAGACCTACGGCTATGCCAAGGACGGCCGGAATGATGAAGACATAACGCCAGGAAGAGAAGACTTCCGGGTTATAGAACAGCTTACGGCAGACACCTATTAAGGATACACCGGCTAAGGCAATGGCCTTGGTAATGGAACATAGCTTGGCTCTATGATGTTCAGGAGCCGTCTCCATGATATACATGACCTGCATGTCGTTGGTCATGACGAACGTCACCATCAGTACGCCGATGACATAGATGTAGTAATTAGGGGCCAGAAAGCATACCAGCAGGCCAAGACCCATGACAGTCGTATTGACAATCAGGAACAGTTTTCTTCCCCATTTATCGGCCAGTGCCTTATAGAAGGGATTAAGAAACATGAAACAGTAACCCGGTATGGAGAGAAGGGTGGCAGTCGATACCGCTTTGGCATATTCAGGAGAAAGAACGTTTCCTCCCGGTACCTTAAACAGATCGATAAGCACATAGGGCTGCATCGAAGAGTTCATGTTGGATGATATCTCATCCACGATATAGATGATCGTAAGAACTATCATCAGTCCCAGAAAATAGTGCTTTCCCGGGGATGTTTTAGCTTTATTTCCGTTATTATCTTTTTTCATTGCTGTTTCCTCAACACAAGATTATAACATGCCCCAAACAAAGGACAGAGCAGACTTGTTTATTATTTCACACAACTGTTTTAAAATAGTAATGGCAGATTGCATTAACTCTTTGTTGAAAGGTGAAATAATATGAACAAGATACTCAGAACATTCTTATGCATATTGATGATTTTATGCTTATGCGGCTGCGGCGGATCGGATAACGGCGGCGGTGTTTCCGGAAACAAGGTAAGCTTTGAAGCCTATATAAAAGACGAAACCGACTCCTTTACCTTTGAATTCGATCCTGCTGAAGCGGTATCCTATGACGAGTTAAGAAACAGCGAATTCACGGATATTCTTTCCCTCGAAAACTGGGAAAAGTACTTTGAAGTAAGAACGGTTTACCGTGAGCATATCGAATATGACGATGAAGGCAATCCTACAGATACCTACATGAAAGGCGATACCATTTCCATCATCCTCAAGGATGACTATTACTATGTGGACAACCGTACCCGTAACGGTCTGGAATTCCTGCTGCATGTCGTCGGTGAAGAGACCCGTGTAATGATCAACGACGGCATAACCTATGATCCGGTAAAGGTCGAATATGATGATGACCGTGATTACTACGGTGCCGATGCGATGATCATCCTTTCCGATTTCGTCAATTCCTGGGACGATACCACCAGGGAAGTCTATACCGGTAAGCTTGACAGCTATGAAATGCTGGAATGCAGCGGTGATCTCTATCTTCTGGACTCCTCGGTAATCAGGTTCAATACCTTTAAAAACGGTATTCATTACTTCGTCGCCTACCAGGCACCCGATGAATATTTCGTGATAATTATAAAGACCGATGATGCCGTGATCGAATACGATAAGGAATATGACGGTGCCGTCTATGTCACTTCCGGAAGCAGGGAGAACTACCGCTATAGCGGCTTTGATAAGATCGTTCTGTGGCAGATGATTACCGAACTGATGAAGGAAGTAAACGGATAAAGATGAAGCAAAGGCAGGTGATCCTGCCTTTTGAATTCGCTTATAAGCCGTGTAAAATAAGAATATAAATGCAAGGCGGTAAAGATAATGAGATCGATCATCGTTTACTATTCACTGGAAGGCAATACCGAACATGTGGCTGATATCATAAAGAAAAAGAAGGGTTTTGATGTCCTCCGTTTAAGTGTGGTTAAGGAATACCCTAAAAGCGGTTTTAAGAAGTTTCTCTGGGGCGGAAAGAGCGCAGTCATGGCCGAAACTCCCAAGCTGAACCCGTATGTATTCGATAAGGACGCTTATGATCAGATAATCATCGGCTTCCCGGTCTGGGCCGGTACTTTTGCGCCGCCGATCAGTAGCTTTATCAAGGAAAACGATATAAGCGATAAACATGTCAGCGCTTTTGCCTGTCAAAGCGGAGCGGGAGCCGAAAAAGCCTTCGCAAAACTGGAAGAGCTCATCGACAGAAAACTCGAACACCGCCTCATCCTGATCGATCCTAAGGACAGTCCGGATGAAGAAAAAGACAAGGCACTCGATGCATTCATAGAAAAACTGTAAGAATATGGAATATCAGAAATGTTCTGTTTCCGATATCTGCGGAGGCTGTGATTATCAGGGACTGTCCTATGATAAGCAGTGTCAGAAGAAACAGGAAAGGATCGAAAAGCTGTTTAGAAACATAATAAAGGTCCAGCCGATAATAAAGTCTGAACATCCTTTTGCCTACCGCAACAAGGTCCAGGTAAGCTTCGGAAAGGATGAAAAAGGAAAGATCATCGTTGGCAATTATGCCAAAGACTCCCATTTCCTGGTACCGATAAACGATTGCATGATCTGTGATGAAAAGATCCTGGAGATCATAAGATCGTTCAGAACGCTATTAAACAAATACCATATATCCGTCTATGATGAAAAAGCGGGAAAAGGATGCATGCGCCATCTTCTTATACGAAGCAGCAGCATCGGCGAATACATGGCAGTTATGGTCACCGGTTCACCCCGGATAAACCATGAAAAGGAACTGCTTAGCGACATAAGGAAATACAATCCGGAACTGAAGACGGTCATCCACAACATCAATAACCGTTTCACCAGCATGATCCTTGGGGAAAAGAGCCGGACACTTTACGGTAAGGGCTATATAAACGATGAGCTGCTTGGATGTACTTTCCGCATATCGCCTTCATCCTTCTATCAGATAAACCGTTTCCAGACAGAAAAGCTCTATGCGAAGGCCATCGAATATGCCGGATTAAAAGGAAACGAAAAGCTCATCGACGCCTATTGCGGAACGGGAACTATCGGTATCCTCATGAGCAGACATGTGAAGGAAGTGATTGGCGTCGAGGTCAACGAAGATGCCGTTAAGGACGCTATCATCAACAAAAGTAATAACGGAATAAAAAACATCAATTTCGTCTGTGATGACGCCGGCAGATTCATGAAGAAGCTTGCGTACGATAAGGAAAAGATCGACGTGGCGGTAATGGATCCGCCTAGAAGCGGAGCAAGCAGGGAATTCCTTAAGTCCTTATGCATGCTGAGGCCGGAAAGGATAGTATACATATCCTGCGGTCCTGATACCTTAAGAAGGGATGTTTCCTATCTGCTTAAGGAAGGATACTCACTGAAGAAATTACAGCCGGTAGATATGTTTCCTTTCAGCGAACACATCGAAAACGTGGCTTTGCTGGTCAGAAGGCAGGATACATAAATGAAAAGCAACAAAAATATCTATTATATGATCATGATCCCGGCTATGATCCTGATGCTTTTCGGATGTAACGGGAATTAAAGACCGGAAACTGATGATCATTCATACACATACAGGCTTATTAAGTCGGTTGAAGTCAACGGCAGACAGGGGATCTGCTGTGACGGAGACTTTTACTGGGTAAGCGGATCGGCGAGCCTTGCCAAATATGATAAAGACTGGAACCTGATCGCCATCAATGACGATCCTTTCAGCGGTTATGAGATCGAAGTCAACCATATCGGTGATATCGATGTCTATGATAACGAACTTTATATCGGTGCTGAATATTTCCTGGACGGAGAGGGCAGAAATATTCAGATAGCTGTCTATGACGGTGATACTTTGCAGCTGCTGCGAACTTTTCCGTTTGAACCTTCAAGCGGTCAGCTGGAATGTTCGGGCATAGCTGTCGACACTGATACGATGACCGTACTGATGTGTTCATGGGTAGGTGAAGACAGCGGCAGGTATATTTACCGTTATGGCCTTGATACCGGAGATTACCTCGGTAAAGTGCTGATGGATGAGCCTCCCGAGTATCTGCAGGGTATCGCATACTTTAGCGGCTATCTGAATATGACATCCGATGACGGCAATGCGGACGATGAGCAGCCTGATCATCTTTATCGGACGAAGATAGTACCGGAAGCGGAAACCTGCACGGTAACCCTGGAAAAAGACTTTGATGACGTGATAGGACAGGGCGAGATCGAAGGATTGAGTTTCGATAAAAATAACGGTCAGTTTCTGCTGCTGTACAATAGAGGTGCAAGGATAGTTTCAGGAATGCCTAAAGGTTTTTATGAAGGATACGACAGAGAGATATCAGAAGTATTCGTCTATGAAATAGATTACTGATTTGAATATAAAGCATATGGAGCAGATCATGAGCAGTAAGGAAAAGAAAACTGAATCAAAAAGAAGAACAGGACTGATCCTTGAAGGCGGAGCCATGAGAGGGCTGTTTACCTGCGGCGTCATCGATGTTTTCATGGAAAACGGGATCGACTTTGACGGAGCGGTAGGCATATCGGCCGGAGCCGTATTCGGGTGCAATTACAAGTCAAGGCAGATCGGCAGGCCCCGCCGTTATAACGAGAAATACTGCAGGGATAAAAGATATTGCAGTATCCGTTCGCTTATAACTACCGGAGATCTTTATGGTGCCGATTTCTGTTACCGCCTGCTGCCGGACGAACTCGATCCTTTTGACAGGGAAGCCTTTAAGAACGATCCGATGGAATTCTATGTCGGGGCAACAGATGTTAAGACCGGAGAATGTGTATTCCATAAGTGTTCTGACGGTGAAGACGCCGACATGAAATGGATGCAGGCATCAGCTTCCATGCCGCTGGTATCAAGACCGGTAGAAGTGGACGGATATGTACTGCTGGATGGTGGTATAGCCGATTCCATTCCTTATGAATACATGGAAAGCATCGGTTATGATCATAATGTGATAGTTCTGACACAGCCGGAAGGCTACGTGAAAGGAAAAAACAGGCTTTTGCCGTTAATGAAGATCTTTCTAAGGAGATATCCGGCAGTTATCGAGACCTTATCGAAAAGGCACGACATGTATAACAGACAGATCACCGGTATAAAGGAAAGGGAGAAAGAAGGAAAAGCGTTCGTGATAAGACCTCCTGAATCTCTTAATATCGGCAGAGTCGAAAAGGACCCGGAAGAACTGGAAAGAGTATATCAGATCGGCCGCAAGGAAGCCGAAAGAGCACTTCCTTCACTGAAGGAATTCCTTGAGATCAAGGGGGATTAAAATGAAAGTTATCGAATACGGAAAAGAGAATAAAGAGGTGATTGTCCTGCTGCACGGCGGTGGCCTTTCCTGGTGGAACTACCGCAGGGAAGCTGAACTCTTAAGCGACCGTTATCATATCGTACTTCCTGTTCTTGACGGTCATGCGGAAAGCGATGAGAATTTCTGCGGCATCAGCGAAAACGCCCAGAGGATCATCGGATACATCGATTCAGAGTTTTTCGGTAAGGTCAAGGTGATAGGAGGACTTTCCTTAGGCGCTCAGATACTGGTTGAGATCCTCAGCCAGCGTAAGGATATATGTGAATATGCCATAATCGAAAGTCCGTCGCTGATACCTTCGAAGCTTACCAATTCCCTGATCGAATCCAGCGTTTCTTCAAGTTACAGCCTTATTGAAAAGAAGTGGTTTGCGAAAATGCAGTTCAAGTCGCTGCATATCAATGAAGAATATTTCGATGATTACTACCGTGATACGCAGCTCATATCCAAGGAGAATATGATAGCCTTCCTTAAGGCCAATACGGCCTATGAACTGAAAGAAAGCATAAAAGACTGCAGTGCTTTGATCCGTATCATTGCCGGAGGCAAGGAACAGTCTTCGATCCATAGATCCGTAAAGCTTCTCCATGAAATGCTGCCTGAAAGCGTCCTGGAAATAAAGGAAGGCCTTTATCATGGCGAATACTCCCTCAATCATCCTGAGGAATACGTAGAAGACCTGCTGCTGATGATTAACGGGAAATAGATTATAATCGTAATTGGGATATGAGGAGGATATGAAATGACTGATGACAAGAAGACCGTAAAAGCGTTCGCTGTTCTTTATCTGGTCCTGGGCGGCCTGGGATTCGTCTTTTCCTTGTTGGAATTCGGTTCCCTGGGTCTGGCCAATATGGTACTGAGTGCACTTAAGGTATTCTTGGGAGCCATGCTGCTGCAGTACCTGAGACATTCTTCGAAGATCTCACTGTGCCTGACTGCCGCAGTCATCGTACTGCTTGGAGATGCGGCCGTTGCCGTCCTTAATTTCCTGAGAGGGGACGGTCTATTCGGGCTGGTCGTCGATCTGATGTCCGTAGTCATCGCATTCTACCTGGTTTCTGTCTTGAACAGGTTAAAGAAGGCTGCCTGAAAAAAAACAAGAGAATAAAAAAGGACATCCTCATTGGGATGTCCTTTTATTTCGATTAAAGCTTTCACTAATAAGTGAATCCGATACTTGCCAGCAATACGATCACCGCTGCAGCGATCAGCGTAAAGATGACCGTTATCACGAAGATGTACTTATAGGATGTCGCATGCGATTCCTGACAGACATCAAGTGTAGCCAGTATGCCGCCGCAGTGCGGCAGGGAATCAAGACCGCATGATGATACGGATATGATCCTGTGTAGAGCGCCAAGCTGTGCCGGAGTGGAAAGCTGGCTGACCCAGCTGTTTACCAGTTCCTTGGAACTTAAGGCAATGTTGATGCCTCCGGATGCACTGCCGGTAACACCGGCCAGAAGCGTTACAGCCAATGCCGCTGAAAGATAAGGACTCATCTTGAGGCTGGTGACCGTTTCGACTAACGATGCATAACCCGGGGTCGAAGAGATGACTTTGCCGAAACCCACGACTACCGAGAAGTTAAGCAGCGGTCCGACCCATTCGACGGCACCTTTTCTGACTGATCCGATGACTGTTATCTTATGTCCCATGATCGTTCCGAGTATAAGCAGATAGATGATGGCGATGATCATGGCCGTACATACCGGTGCATAGGCATTGTAGGTCTTTAAGCTGTAAGCACCGAAACTGACTCTTTCAAAGAGCATATACAGGCTTATCAGCATGATTATCGGCAGGAAGGCCAGGAAAGGCTTAGGCAGATCCTTGCCGGAAAGCTGTGAAACGCTTCCTTCCCTTAAGGACTTTTCATCAAAGCCTTCGCCCCTGGACTGGCTTCTTTTTACTTCATGGCTGAGATAGATATATCCCAGTCCGAACATGATCGCTGAAGCAATGAGGCCCAGGACCGGTGCGGCAGTCGAAGTGGTTCCCAGATACGTAGTAGGAATGATGTTGTTCAGCTGCGGAGTGCCCGGAAGGGCAGTAAGTGCGAAAGTAGCCTGTCCCAGCTGGATGATAGCCGGCAGGAGCTTCTTGGTGATATTGGCCTTACGGCACAACGAAACGCCCAGCGGGAAGACCGTGAAGGCAACGACCATGGCCGTAACGCCGCCGTACACCAGCAGGGCAGTAGTGATGGATATTACCAGGACGACGCTTTTTTCTCCGAAAAGCTTTATAAAGAACTCGGCTATCGCATTGGCACAGCCCGTATCCGACATCAGTTTTCCGTAGATCGTAGCGAAAAAGAAGATCGGGAAATAGGTGCCGAAGGTGCCTCCGAGTCCGTTGAAAAGACTTGTCAGTGCCGTCCATATCTCCGTAGCGTTGAATACCGCCACGACAAGCGTTGCCGCCAGGGCAGCCAGTATCGCCGGTACTCTACGGTATATCAGAACCGACAGGATGGCCAGTCCCAGTATTAATCCTATGATTCCAATGGCATTTGTCATATCGATACCTCGTTATTAAAAGCTCTTACGCTTATCGTAAGGAGCTTTATTAAAGACTGTGATTATACTTTAGCCGTTATGATCCAGAAGATTCCTGTAGGCTTCTTCTACCTGTTCTCTGGTGAACGGTCCGCCGTGTCCCGAATAGGCGCTCTTAAGTCCGGAATCCAGCAGTCTCTTGCCGCTTTCCTTAAGGGCTTCATTGTCCAGTGAAAGGATGGCGAAAGTGCAGATTCCTTCTCCGAACGGATCGAGAACGGTATCGCCCACAAAGGCTTCGCCGCTGTCAAAGACTACGGAAATGGCATCCAGGGTGTGACCAGGTGTCATTATGACCTTGGCATTGAAACCGTAAGGATGAAGATCGGTCTCCTCGGAAACAGGGATATCGATATCTACAGGTTCCGGAGCATCGAGCGGTGCCGGATTGGCGATGTTGTCATAGAAAGCCTGGCCCAGCTCATTACGCGGTACATAAGGGGTGAACTTGCCGGTCTCCAGGAAGGTCTTGGCACCAGGATGAGCCATGATCGGAGCTCCCGTCAATACCTTGGCATGATGGATGCCGCCGGCATGGTCGAAATGTCCGTGGGTAAGCACGATCAGCGCTACCTTCGAGAAATCGACGCCCGCCATGGCTACCTTAAGGGTCCAGCCCGGCTGGTTAAGATAGCAGCCTGCATCGATCAGCATGATCTTGCCGTTTTCTTCTACGGCATAGAAATTCGAGATAGGTCCAACAGATATGGTCTTGATTTCCATAATTTCCTCCTAAAAATCGTATAAATTATCAAATATACTAATTTACACTTCTATAATAACACAAATATTCAAAATTAGTATAAAAATAAAAATATACGAAATTAAGACCTGAGGAATGATATAATGTTTACGATGTATAAGACCGGCGTGGAAACCAGACAGAATATCCTCAGATGTGCCAAAAAGCTCTTCTATGAGAATGGTTTTAGGGATACCAGCGTTTTCAGCATCTGCAGAGAAGCTGAAGTGCAGCCGGGCACCTTTACCTATCATTTCCCTAAGAAAAACGATCTATTGCACAGTATCTATACCGATTATATGCAAAGCTGCATCGCTTTTCTGGACAGCTGCGGTCTGGATCTGCATCCGGCCGAGCACCATCTTTATGTCCTGGCTCTTTATTATTCCCATCTTTACTGTGATAAGAAGCTGGTAAGCTTCCACAGGGAAGTAATGGAAATTGCTTCCATGAACGTCTGGTTCGACAATCCCAGACGTCTGATATCCGGCTTTTCCGGTGAAGGCAAGGAGATAAATGACAACGAAAGGTTCGATCTTTTCGTAAAGGCCGACAATGCGGCCAGAAGAGAACTTAATCTTGATTTCATCAACGAAGGCGATTATTCGCTGCCCGGGATAATGAAACTGCTGAAAGACATCTATACCATCAACGCCAAGCTCTTTGACGTTGACTATTCCCTGATGGAGCAGTATCTTGAAGATGCCTACGGATTCGCCTTAAAAAACATGGGGGCCCGTCTCAGACTTCTTTAGATAAATGCTATGACCGATTTCAAATATGTACGCATACAGGGCAGTGAATATGCCGCCAATACCATGCATCCCAAAGGGGTCTTTTCGATATTCTGGAAACTGCTGGAAGAAAGGATAATGGACGAAGAGGATGAGGAGCTGTTCAAGGCTCTGGATGCCTTCATCGCCGACAGTCTTCCTTTCCCGCCTCAATGCAACGGCAGGGAAAGGGTCATCTGCTTCTTCAAGACGGAGAATTCCACAGAGATGATGAAACTGATAAAACCGATGCTGTTCCTGCTGGACAAATATCACGTTCCTTACTTTGTCGTCTATACCAACGATCCGGGCGAGATAATATACGAAGACAAATACCAGGTTGCGGTAAAGGTCAGGGATATCATCATAGACTATGACGTAAAGCCCTATGAATTCATTGAAGAAGTCACAAAAGGAGATAAGAATGGAGATAACAGCTGAAAAGAAAGAAGAGAAACTGATAATATTCCTTAACGGACGCCTGGATACGACCAATGCCAAGGAAGCGGAAGAAGAGATTGATAAGCTGCTTGGGGATGAAGCGGACGTCACCTTTGACCTGAAGGACCTCATCTATCTTTCTTCTGCCGGCCTGAGGATACTGCTGCTGGCTCAGAAAAGGATGCTGAAACAGGGCAGGATGACCGTCAAAAACGTCAATGAGACGGTAACGGAGATCTTTGAAACCACCGGTTTCAATGAGATACTGACTATCGAATAAGATGAACAGGAACGAAGACAGACCGACATTCGGGGAAAAGATGAAAAACGCGCTTGCAAGTGAAAAGCTTTTTCATGGTGAAGGAAATAGTAAATTAAAACTGATCAGGGAGATGATCCTTGATGCCGTCATTGAAAACATCACGCCTTTGACCGATGCGGTGAATGAAGAACTGGAAAAGCTCAACTGTTCACTGAGGGCCCAGAACCAGATCGATATCGTTATCGATGAGGTGTTCGCCAATATCGCTTCCTATGCCTATGGCGATAAGACCGGTAAGGCGATCGTCAGGCTGGAACATGACCAGGAGAACAATGACATCATCCTGATCTTCATCGATGAAGGAATGCCTTTCGATCCTTTGAAAAACGAAGATCCGGACGTAACCCTGGGATATGATAAGAGAGAGATAGGCGGACTGGGAGTCTTTATCGTCAAGAAGCTAATGAACAAAGCCGAATACCGGTTTGCGGATAAGAAGAACATCCTTATTCTGAGAAAGAATCTGGATTAAAGGAGGAAGACATGAAAGAAAGGATCATGAAAGCCGTCGTTTTCGGAGTGCTGGTAGTAATTTTCTGGAATATACTGGATTTTCTGTATGCCATGATAATCAGCAGAGACGCATTCAGTTTCACTGTCTATAACAGCATCATCGCTCCTTTCGTAATCGGTATGATCGTTCAGCTGTTGACCGAACGCAGCGGAAGAAAAGGGTAAATACAGCAAAAGAAACATACAGCCCTAAACAAAGTGTCTGAAACAGGCACTTTTAATTTGACAATAATGTTAGTATAAACTAATATAATAGTTAGTAAAAACTAACTATAGAAAGGAGCATGAATCATGATGCCGTTATCATATGCTACAGCAGGAGAGGAAAGCATTATCAAAAGCATCGGCGGCAAGCCTGACGTCCGTCAGCATCTGGAGACCCTCGGTTTCGTAGTAGGCGGGGCAGTTACCGTCGTATCAGCCATCAACGGCAATCTTATCGTCAACGTCAAGGATACGCGTATTGCCGTCGATAAGTCGCTTGCCAACAAGATCATGATTTAAAAGGAGGGATATATGAATTTAAAGGAAACAGCTATCGGCTCTACCGTCCATGTACTGAAGATACATGGTGAAGGAGCAGTAAAAAGAAGGATCATGGACATGGGAGTGACCAAGGGCGTAGAGATCTACGTACGCAAGGTCGCACCTCTGGGCGATCCGGTCGAGGTGACCATCAGAGGTTACGAATTATCGATCCGTAAGGAAGATGCCGAAAAGATAGAAGTTGAAGAATAACAGGGGGAAAAATATATGAGTATACGAATTGCTCTTGCCGGTAACCCTAACAGCGGTAAGACGACACTGTTCAATGCCTTAACGGGCTCCAATCAGTTCGTCGGAAACTGGCCTGGCGTTACCGTTGAAAAGAAAGAGGGTAAACTTAAGAAACATGACGACGTGGTAATCACCGACTTACCGGGCATTTACTCGCTGTCTCCATATACGCTGGAAGAAGTCGTTGCCAGGAACTATCTGATCGCGGAAAAGCCTGATGCCATCCTGAATATCGTCGATGGTACCAACCTGGAAAGAAACCTGTATCTGACGACGCAGCTCGCGGAACTGGGCATTCCGGTAGTGATCGCTATCAATATGCTGGACATCCTGGAAAAGGAAGGCAATATCATCGATACCGACAGTCTTTCAAAGAAGCTCGGCCTTGATATCGTCAGCATTTCCGCCCTGAAGGGAACCAACATCGAGGAAGCTGCTGAAGCTGCTATCAGGGCAGCCGGAAGAAAGGGCGAAGCTCCTTCTCATAAATTCAGCGATAACGTTGAAAAGGCTATCGAGGAGATCGAAAGCCTAATAGGCGGCCTGAACGTTCCGGAGAGTGAAAAGAGATGGTATGCCATCAAACTTTTTGAAAGAGACTCGAAAGTATTCGAACAGCTTTCACTCAATGATGAGATAAAGAACAGACTGGAAGAGATCACTTCCGGGATCGAAAAGGAAAACGATGACGATGCGGAAAGCATCATCACCAACGAAAGATATGTCTATATCGAAAACCTGGTTAAAGGTCTGTATAAGAAGAAAGCCAGCAGTGAACTGACTTCTTCCGACAAGATCGATAAGATCGTCACCAACAGATGGCTTGGTCTGCCGATCTTTGCGCTCGTGATGTTTTTGATCTACTACATCGCCATGGTAACGGTGGGTGCCAGTGCTACCAACTGGGCCAATGACGGCCTGTTCGGAGACGGTTATCATCTGTTTGGTATCGGCAGCGGCCAGTACGAGGAAGTTGCCGAAGAATACGGCGATGCCGCCAATGTCATCGATGCCTTCATCGGTCTAGATGAAGACGCCGACATGGATTCCTTAAAGGCTGCATACGCAACTATCGAAGCAGGTTCTACTGCCGAATATACTTTGGAAGATGAAGAGACTCTGGCTACCGAAGATGTCACCTATACATATGATGAACTTACGGAAGCCATGGAAGTATTCGAAAAATACGATGCCGAAGAACCGGATCCTGCCGAATACGGCATCTGGGTGCCTGGTGTACCTACGCTCGTTGAAACATTACTTGACAAGATCGGCTGTGCCGACTGGCTCAAGAGTCTCATACTTGACGGTATCATCGCCGGTGTCGGTGCCGTACTTGGCTTCGTGCCGCAGATGCTCGTGCTGTTCTTCCTCTTGGCATTCCTGGAAGCATGCGGCTACATGGCACGTATCGCCTTCGTACTGGACAGACTGTTCAGAAGATTCGGTCTGTCAGGCAAATCATTCATTCCGATCCTGATCGGCACCGGCTGCGGCATTCCGGGCATCATGGCGTCCCGTACTATCGAAAACGAAAGAGACCGCCGTATGACCATCATGACGACTACCTTCATCCCTTGCGGTGCCAAGATACCGTTCATTGCGATGATCGCCGGGGCTATCTTCAATAACTCACCATGGATCTCGACAAGTGCCTACTTCTTAGGCATGGCATCCATCATCATATCCGGTATCATCCTTAAAAAGACGAAACCATTTGCCGGACAGCCTTCACCGTTCGTCATGGAACTGCCGGCTTATCACTGGCCTACATTGTCTAACCTCCTAAGATCGATGTGGGAAAGAGGCTGGTCCTTCATCAAGAAAGCCGGAACGGTCATCATTATATCTCAGAT
Organism: Erysipelotrichaceae bacterium; assembly: GCA_017431825.1. Taxonomy (GTDB): domain Bacteria; phylum Bacillota_I; class Bacilli_A; order Erysipelotrichales; family Erysipelotrichaceae; genus Colivicinus. Next base: position 48,511 of record JAFRKI010000002.1, read on the forward strand.
CGTCATCTGGTTCCTGTCAAGGTTCACGCTTTCCGGCGGCTTGCACATGGTGGAAGAAGAAGAGATCGCCGAAAGCATTCTGGCCAACGTCGGAAGTGCGATCGCCTGGATATTCGCTCCTTTGGGCTGGGGCAACTGGCAGGCAGCAGTAGCTTCCATTACCGGCCTTGTCGCCAAAGAGAACATCGTCGGTACGATGGGCACTCTGTATTCTGCTAAAAACATGACAGCATATCAGGCCATGGCTCAGGTATTTACCAAAGTAACCGGGTACAGTTTCCTGGCCTTCAACCTCCTGTGTGCTCCGTGTTTCGCAGCCATCGGTGCCATCGAGCGTGAGATGAACAATCCTAAGTGGACATGGTTCGCGATCGCTTATCAGTGCGGTTTCGCTTATCTGGTAGCCTTCGTAGTTACCCAGGTCGGCAGCGCCTTCACCGGCAACATGAACGTTATCGGTCTGGTACTGGCAATAGCAATAATCGTCTTTGCCTTATACATGCTGTTCAGGCCATACAAGGAAGCTGAAAGACTGACGCAGGAAGTTAAGGTAAATTAGCTGAAAGGAGGCTCTTGAATGTGGATTAAAGATAATCTCGGGACCGTTATCGTAAGTCTTTTACTGGCGCTTATCGTTCTTATGATAATCAGATCGATGATAAGAAACCGCAGGAAGGGAGTTTACCTCAGATGCGGAGGCGACTGCAGTCACTGTCTGGCAGCCTGCAGCCACAAGATCTCTGTCAATAAGTAAAGGTGTGCAAAGCCACACCTTTATTTTGTCTTATAAAGAATCTATAATAATTGTCATGAAAAGAAACAGGAAGAAGAGAAGGATCATCGCAATACTGGCTGCGACCATTGCCGGTATCGGTGTGCTTTTGTCAGGCACTTATACCACTCCTGAAGATCTGATAAACAACGAAACTGCCGATGATAAAACCATCATCGAAGCCGGTTCGAAACAGGTCAGGAGATCTTCGTTCCTGGAAAGGATACCGCTGTTTATCAGAGCGATCATCGGCGTTCCTTTATGGTTCATCGGTCATCTTATCCTAAAGGCAGTCAACGGCTTACTGAAGATAACCTTACTGCCGGTATGGAAATTCCTGATCACCTGGCTCCTGCTTTTCCTGCTGATCCTGCTGATCGTCGTTATCTGCATAAAACTGCTGTTCCCGGAGCTGACGTTAAGGGAGATACTTTCAAAGAAGCTGATCCTTACCGTTGCCTTTGGTACCCTGGCTATAACGGTCATTGACCTTATCCTTCCTCGTTTCCTGGAAAACTACGATAAATTCAAATATGACTGCATCTATATCCTGGGTCTTGTGCTGATCGTACTGATCATGTTTCCTTATATCCGGAAAAGAGTCAGGACACCGAAGATCATCCATGAAGATCTGGAAGAAATGTACTAGTTGCCTTACGGCAGCTTTTTAAATGACCGTAAAGTCCTAAAAAAGATATAATGTTGTCAATGAAAAGCGATATAAGAGAAAAAGAGATAACCCGTACAAGCATGATAGGCATAGCTGCCAATGTCCTTTTGGCCGGATTCAAGGCCGCTGTAGGCCTTCTGGCCGGAGCGATATCCATCGTTCTGGACGCCATCAACAATCTCACCGATGTCGTATCATCAGTGATCACTATCATCGGCATCAAACTGGCCAAGAGAAAACCTGACAACAAGCATCCTTTCGGTCATGGCCGCGTGGAATATCTGAGTGCCATCATCATTGCCCTGATCGTACTTCTGGCAGGTATCAGTTCCCTGGTCGAGTCAGTCAAGAACATCATCCATCCGAAGATGCCTGACTATACCTCGGTGACGATAATCGTGATCGTTGCTGCGGTCATCGTCAAGTTCTTCTTAGGCAGATATGTCAAGGCCCAGGGCGAGAAATATAAATCCAACGCTCTGATAGCTTCCGGATCCGATGCCAGTTTCGATGCCGTCATAACCGCATCAACGCTGCTGGGAGTCGTTGCCGCAAAACTGTTCAACGTATCGATAGACGGCATACTGGGTGCGGTGATCTCCGCCTTCATCATCAAGGCCGGTGTGGAAATGCTGATGGAATCACTTGGCAGCATCATCGGTGTCCGATTCGATGACGGCGTTGCCAAAGAGATAAAGGCTTATATCTGTACGTATGAGGGCGTATTAGGTGCCTATGACCTGGTGGTCCATAACTACGGACCCGACTATGCATTAGGTTCGGTACATGTGGAAGTCGATTCGAAGATGACGGCTTTTGACATATACAAGCTTACCGCCAGGATACAGAAAGGCGTTATGGCGAAATTCAACATCTATTTAAGCGTCGCCATTTATGCCATCGATGCCAAAAAACAGAAGATCAGAGATAAGATCAGGGATATCGCCTTATCCCATGAAGGAGTCGTCGGATGTCATGGCATCTTCATAGACGATCAGGAGAAATACGTGTCATTCGACATCGTGGTCGACTTTACTACTGATCATAACGAGATAAGAGAAAAGATAAAGAAGGAAGTTAAGGAACTGCTTAAGGATCATGAAGTGGTGATAAACATTGACCTTAACTATACGGACTGATATGAAAATACTTGAAAGAATTGAAAGGTTTTTCAGGAAGAAGGAAGAGACTGAAGAAAAGATCTGTCCGATCTGTCAGTGCCTTGAAGATGAAATGAAAAACGGAACAGAGGAAGATCCGACTCTTTGTCCTGTCTGCAGGCAGCATCATTTCAGCGAACCTGGCTCCTATGAGATCTGCCCGATATGCGGCTGGGAAGATGACAGGGTCCAAAGAGAAGATCCGGACTTTGCGGGCGGCGCCAATACGATGAGTCTAAATGAAGCCATAAAAGCGTACGAGGAGAACAGGGATGCGTAAGAAGATACTGATAGCCCTGGCTTTCATCTGTGTCATCGGTATCCTTATAATGGCCATAGCCGGGTTTTATGATAAAGGCGAGCCGGATGAGGGATATATCGAATACCATTTCCGCAATAACGCGTTATTGACCGAGCACTACAACAAGCACGGCAAGGAAATGGGCTTCAAGAGCAAGGAAGAATACGAAAAGGCCGCCAGCGATGTCGCAAACAGCAAGGAAGCCCTGCACAAGAAGGAAAAGGAAGACAATGACGACGTCTACTATATCGAAGCTACCAACGAGTTCGTGATCATATCGACTGACGGATACATCAGGACTTATTTCAAGCCGGATTCCGGCATCAAGTACTACAATAAGCAATAAGTGAGGAAACAATGAGCGAATATACCGTAGATACCGTAAAAACGGCAGATCTTGAAATGAAATACACTAAGTTCGGTAAAGGGAACAGGGTTTTGGTGATCCTTCCGGGCATCAGTTTCCGTCCCGTTTCCGCGACTCCTGAAGCGCTTGCCGCTTCCTTCAAGGATTTCATCGAAGACTATACGGTTTACTGCCTTGACCGGAAAGAAAACATGCCTGTACCTTACAGCGTTGAGGAAATGGCCGAAGATACGGTAAAAGCCCTCAATGAGCTGGGCCTACGTAAATTCAATCTGTACGGCGCCTCTCAGGGAGGCATGATCGCTCTCTATATCGCCATGAAGTATCCGGAAATGGTCAGAAAGCTTATCGTCGCATCTTCGAGCGCCTATATGAGCGAAGGAGCTGTCGAGTTCTTTGAACGCATCAACGGATATCTTGATGAAAAGAACGTCAGATCGATGGTCAGATACTGCATAGGCATGATCTATACGAAGGAATTCTGCGATGCTTATATGGAAGACCTGATAAAGTACTACAGTGATCTGAACGACTATGAACTGAAACAGTTCAAAGCCCAGGTATCGGACGAGTCATTCTACATATTGGATAAACTCGATAAGATCAAAACAAGTACTCTGCTGATAGCGGCCGAAGGTGACAGGATATTCGGTATAAGCCCGACTCTGCAGATGGCCTATAAGATGGGAATAGAATGTGTGATCTATGACGGCTATTCTCATGCGGTCTATGATGAAGCTGAAGACATGAGAAAAAGGATGCTGGATTTTCTGGCATAGGAGGTTGATATGTACGATAAGTATATTCTCAAAGGCAATGACTACGAGATAGGCGTAAAAGCCGGAAAGATCTTCAAGAAACCAATCAATGAAGAGATCGGCATCTATGTCAAGATGCTGGAAGATGAAAAGACATCTGCCATAACCGATAAGATCATCCTGACCATGGAGAAGGAACTCCCAAGATGTCTGCAGGAGATCTATGGCAGGGCAGACGGAGCAGCTGTTGATCCTAAGGCCATGGTCCTTTTCTATTCTCCGGAAGTCTATACAAAGGTAGACGGCTGTACGACGGCTGTCTTTAAAAAGGATGACAGGGTGCTTTTCTGTCACAATGAGGACGATATCGGCTGTAATCATGAAAACCGTAACCTGATGAAGCTGGATTACGGAGATTTCTGGCTCGTGGGCATGGGCGACTACCATAAACTGCACGGCTCCAACTTCGGCTATAATTCCAAAGGACTGGTATTTTCCTGCAACTACCTCTTCCACGATGAAGTCAATCTCGATTTCCTTTCCAGATACATCGTATCCAGAGACGTAGTGGAATCAGGATCGATCGAAGAATGTCTTGCCAAACTTAATAAGCATAAACCTGCTTCGGCTTTCTCCTACAACGTCATGGACATCAAGGCCAATGAAGCGGTCAATGTCGAGAACGATCTCGATAATATGTATGTCACCAGGATAGAAGGCAGATTTGCCCGCAGCAATCATTTCCTCAATAAGGAAAACGCCATCGCTTCCGAAAACAGCAGATACCGTTACAGATATGCCAACGAAAGACTGGCCAAAGTCAGCGATGACGCTAAGCTTCAGGATCTGGTGGATGTGCTGTCCTATGAAAACGAAGAGTATGTGCAGTCTATCCTCATGGATCCGCTGAAGTATCCGGATAAGAAAGACAATACCGTGACCGTCGCCAACTTCGCATTCGATTCACTGACGAAGGAGATACACGTCAGAGACTATCTCGATCACAGCGAATGCCGGCTCGATTATGACGATTTTGACGGGAGAGAATACGAATAATTAGGAATTTGAAGATTTGATGTCAATAAAGATATAGATGCTGCTATATCTTTATTTTTTCATAACGGGTACAGCCTTAGGCTCGTTCATATCCTGCCTTTCCTACCGGCTCATCCATCAGGAAAGTCTGTTCAAGGCGAGAAGTGTCTGTGATCATTGCGGACATAAACTTGGCATAAAGGATCTGATACCCGTGGTTTCCTATCTTTTAAATAAGGGAAAATGCACATACTGCGGTGAAAAGATCGATATCAGTTATCCGGCATGTGAACTATTGTGCGGTATCATTACCTGTTTCCTTTATCATATATACGGTTCATCTCTGCACTTCCTTGAAACAGAGATCCTGTATTTAATAATGCTGGGAATAAGCCTGTGCGATCTGGAGGCTTTTGCGGTACCTGACCTTTATATATTCCTCGGAATAATGAACAGGATCATCTTTCTGTATCTTGACGGTGCTTCAATGAATAACTATCTGATGTGCCTGAGAAGAGGATTATCGGCAGGCATTCCGATCCTGGTAGTTACCGCCATCATATCCTTTATGACCGGCCAGGAAGTAATGGGTGCAGGCGATATCGAGCTTTTTATCCTGTTCGGGTCATATCTTTCCGTTTATGAGAATGCTCTGGCAGTATTTATTTCCTGCGTGTGCGGTATCCTCATGTATTCGCTGTTTTACAGAAGGAAAGGGGAACTTCCTTTCTGTCCGTGCATATGTATCGCTTATTTTGCACTTATTATCTTCAGGCTTTGATGAATATGATAGTATAATCAATTAAGAGGTGGCTATTATGAAACAATACTTAGATCTGTGTCAGCATATCCTTGACAACGGCCAGAAAAGGCAGGACCGTACCGGTACCGGTACCATTTCCTGTTTCGGTTATCAGATGCGTTTTAACCTGGAAGAAGGTTTTCCGCTGCTTACTACCAAGAAGGTCTTTTACAGAGGTATCTTTGAAGAACTGCTGTGGTTTTTGAGCGGTGAGACCAATATCAAACCGCTGGTAGACAAGAAAGTGGGCATCTGGAACGAATGGCCTTATGCGGACTATCAGAAGCTTCCTGAATACAAGGGTGAAACGCTCGATGAATTCATCCAGAAGATCAGGGAAGATGATGAATTCGCCAGGAAATACGGCAATCTCGGTCCGGTATACGGCAAGCAGTGGCGTGATTTCGGCGGTGTCGACCAGATCAGCAATCTCATCGAAAACCTCAAGAACAATCCTTTCTCCAGAAGACATCTGGTAGTTGCCTATAATCCGGAAGAAGTCGAAAGCATGGCCTTGCCGCCTTGCCACTCGCTGTTCCAGTTCTATGTATCAGCCGATAAGAAGAAACTCTCCTGCCAGCTCTATCAGCGCAGCGGCGATGTTTTTCTGGGCGTGCCTTTCAATATCGCCTCATATTCGCTGCTCTTAGCCATGGTGGCTCAGGTCTGCGGCTATGAGCCTTATGAGTTCGTCCATACCTTCGGCGACGTCCACATCTATCTGAATCATCTCGATCAGGTAAAGGAACAGCTCAGCAGAGAGCCAAGACCTCTGCCTAAGCTGGTGCTTAATCCGGACATAAAGAACATCTTTGATTTCAAATACGAAGACATAAAGATCGAAGATTACGATCCTTGGCCGGCCATCAAGGGCGAGGTATCAGTATAATGTTCTCGCTTATCGTTGCCCATGATGAAGACTTTGCGATAGGAAACAAGGGCCTTATCCCCTGGCACTTTAAGGAGGACTTTAAGCAGTTCAGGGACAAGACCATCGGTAAAAGGATACTTATGGGCAAGATCACCTTTGACGGACTTCCAAAACCTTTGCCGGAAAGACATACGATAGTGGCCTGTTTTCCGGGTGAAGAAGGGGAAGACAGCGAAGATGTGACCTATATCACCGATCTCTTCGGCTTTCTTGAAGAAAACAAGGATACCGATGAGGAGATCATGGTCTGTGGGGGTGCCGGCATCTACAGGACAGCTCTTCCTTACTGTAAGAAGCTCTACATTTCCCTTATCGAAGGAAAGCACGAAGCCGATGCCTATTTCCCGTATTATGACGTTAGTGATTACGATATCTTAAGCATCACTCCTTATGAAGGATTCAAGGTGATAGAGTATCAGCGCAAGGACGCTGAATAAGGCGATTTAAAGCCATATAACGGTTATTTCAGGGAGGAAATGATTTCCTCCTTTTCTTATGAAAAAGGGCAAAAACAGGCCTTTTTACTGTGCTATAATTACTATGATTACGAAAAAGGAGTTTTTGTATGCCTAAATACAGTTTTGATGAGATAACAGCACACCTTAAAAGCAGCGGATTCGTCTATCAGGGATCGGAGATCTATGGCGGATTATCCAATTCCTGGGACTTCGGTGTCTTAGGTGCGTCTTTAAAGAAGAATATAAAAGATCTGTGGTGGAAAGAGTTTATCGAAAAGTCGCCTTATAACGTCGGTATCGACTCGGCCATCCTGATGAACTCGAAGACCTGGGAAGCATCCGGACATCTGAAGGGCTTTGCGGATGCCATGGTCGACTGCAAGGAATGCAAGGGCCGCTTCAGAGCCGACAAGCTGATCGGTGAAGCTACCGGGCTCAGCGCCGAAGGCAAGTCCTTTGAGGAAATGGATAAGATGATCGAAGACAACCACATCGTCTGTCCGGACTGCGGCAAGTTCAACTGGACCAATGCCAGAGCATTTAATCTCATGTTCAAGACCTATATCGGTACCCTGGAAGACGCCAAATCCGTCGTCTATCTGAGACCGGAAACGGCCCAGGGCATCTTCGTCAATTTCGCCAATGTGCAAAGAAGTGCCCGTAAGAAGATACCTTTCGGTATCGGCCAGATAGGCAAGTCCTTCCGTAATGAGATCACTCCGGGCAACTTCATCTTCAGAGTCAGGGAATTCGAACAGATGGAACTGGAGTTCTTCTGCAAGCCCGGCACCGATCTCGACTGGTATAAATACTGGGTTGATTACTGTTACAGCTTCGTAAAGAGACTGGGCATCAAAGAAGAGAATCTCCGCATCAGAGCCCACGATCCGGAAGAGCTGTCCTTCTATTCCAAAGGCACCAGCGACATCGAATATGCCTATCCGTTCATGGATTGGGGCGAGGTATGGGGCATAGCCGACCGGACCGATTATGACCTTTCCCAGCATTCGAAATATTCAGGAAAGGAACTGAGCTACCTCGATCCGGAGACTAATGAAAAATACATACCTTACTGCGTGGAACCGTCAGTCGGCGTCGAAAGGCTCTTCCTGATGATCTGCTGCGATGCCTATGACGTGGAAAAGCTTGAAGGAGACGATGAAAGGACAGTCATGCATCTGCATCCGGCCGTTGCGCCGATCAAGGCCTGCATCTGTCCGTTATCCAAGAAGCTGTCCGAACAGGCTAATAAGCTTTATGAAGATCTCTGCGCTGAATTCCGCGTTGAATATGACGAAGCCGGCTCAATCGGCAAGCGTTACAGAAGGAACGATGCCATCGGCACTCCTTTCTGCATAACCTATGACTTCGATTCCCTTGAAGACGGCTGTGTTACCGTAAGGGAAAGAGATTCCATGGAACAGACCAGAGTGAAGATCGATGAATTAAAGGACTATATCAGAGAAAGAATCGCATTTTAATAAGTGATGAGGATATCGGAAGAGACCATTAATGACATAAGGAACAGTGCCAATATCGTCGATGTGATAGGGCACTATATCCCGCTGATCAAGAAAGGCAGGAGCTATGTGGCGGTCTGCCCCTTTCATGATGACCATGATCCTTCTCTTTCGATAAGCGAAGACAAACAGATATACAAGTGTTTCGTCTGCGGAAACGGCGGAAACTGCTATACCTTCGTCCAGAACTTCAAAAAGTGCACTTTTCCGGAATCGGTGATCGAAGTTGCGGATATCATCGGCAAGCCCCTGAACATCGAATATACCGCACCGAAGAAGGAAAGCCGTTATCAGCACTTCTATGATCTGCTTAACGACTACATCGAATATACCAACTATCTGCTGACAGCCACCAGGCTGGGCTTAAGTGCCAAGGAATATCTTATAAACAGAGGCATCGATGAAGAACTGATTAACGAGTTCGGTATCGGCTACTGTCCGGAAGAAAACAGGGTCTATCAGAACCTCAAAGCCAAAAACTACAGTGACGAGGACATGATAAAGACCAATGTCGCCAGACTTGGAACTAACGGCATGAACGACGTTTTCTATAAAAGGATAACCTTTCCGATACATGACAGAAACGGCAATCCGGTAGCCTTCACGGCCCGTGACTATTCCGGTTTCTCCGATTCCAAGTACATAAACTCTTCGGAGACCATAATCTATACCAAAGGAAACGTCCTCTATAACTTCCACCGGGCCAAGGACAGCGCCCGTCAAAACGGCAATGTCATCGTGTGTGAAGGCGTAATGGACGTCCTGGCTTATAAAAGAGCAGGCATAAACAACGTCGTAGCGACCCTGGGAACGGCCTGCACTAAGGAACAGGTATCCCTGCTCAAGGATCTGGCCAAGACGGTCGTGCTCTCATATGACGGCGATAAGGCCGGCAAGGCCGCCAACATGAAGATCGGCGAACTCCTGCTGCAGAGCGGTCTCAGCATCGAAGTCATCGACAACGATACCGGCCTCGATCCGGATGAGATCATCTCAAAGCACGGCAAGAACGCCTTAAGGGACTTGAGCAGCAGACGTCTGTCATATCTGGACTATGCGATAAAGTACTACCGGGATATCTATAACCTGGAAAACTATTCCGACCGTAAGGCGATGACCATTAAGGTATCGGCCCTGATCGACAAGCTCAGCGATCCTTACGACAGGGAGAACTACGCCAACGAACTCTATGAACTGACGAAGATCCGTAAGATCGACAAAGACACCGCCGTCAGGAGCGATAACGGCAGGACCTACCGTAACCCCGAACTGTCGCTTGACGGACTTACCAAAGCGGAATATACTATCCTTTCAATGATGTCGGTAAGCGAGGCTGCCAAAGACATCTATCAGAAGGATCTGGGATATCTTCTGGATGAAGATGACAACCTGCTGGCCAACCTGATGATCGACGAATACCGCAAGAACGGCAGGTGCCAGCTGTCAAGGATGTACGACGAAGTAAACGATGAAGGGCTTAAAAGCCTCATACTGAGTCTGGGTACTATCGATTCATTACCTGAAGGATACGATGAAGAGGTCCTGAAGGGTGCAATAAAGCGGATAAAGGAAGAGATCAAGAAGCGCAAGCTGGATGATCTGAGAAAAGAAATAGCGAAATATCAGGCTGTTGACCCCGAAAAGACCAATATGTATCTGGATGAATATACGAAACTGTTAAAAGAACTGGGAGAGAAATGATGGCAAAAGAAACGAAGAAAGACACTAAGAAAAACGCTCCTAAAAAAGAAGCTAAAGTCTCAAAGAAGGAAGAAGAGAAGACTTCGAAGAAGGCTGCTGCGGCAACCAGGAAGGCCGTAAAGGAAGAACCTAAGAAAAAGATCAAGGAAGAAAAGAAGAGCCTGAAGTCTCAGGACAGCAAGCCTGCAGCCAAGAAGGCTGCCAAAGCCGAAAAGAAAGTTTCTAAAACTGAAACGAAAAAGACCGTAAAGGAGACTGCTTCCAAAAAGACGGAAAAGAAACCTGCAAAGAAGGAAGAAGCTAAAAAAGCCGTCAAGGAAACAAAGAAGACTGAAGCCAAAAAGGAAAAGAAAGCCGTCAAGGCTCCTTCAAAGGAGACCAAGGCTCCTGCCAGAAAGGCCGAAAAGAAGGAAGACAAGGCAGATAAGAAGAATGTAAAGGCTGAAGAGCCGGTAAAGGTCGCCAAGCCTAAGAAACAGATCTCTATCGCCAAGCCTAAAAGATATGAGCCGAGAGTCATCAGGGAAAAAGTCAAGAAACCTAAACAGGACGATCTTTTAACGAAGAAGTTCTATGACATCGATGAACTCAAGGCTTATCTGCTGGTCCTCAACAAGAAGGGCGTCGACATCTCTCCTAAGGACGTCATTCAGGCTCTGGACCGTTTCAATATGACCGATGACGACAACGAGGAATTCTATGACTGGCTCAATGACAACAACATCGATCTGATCGATGAGAGCGATGAAGACGAAGACCTCGACGACGACGATTATCTCTCTGAAGAAAACGGCGAAGAAGATGAAGACAGTGAAAAGAACATCGTCATCAACTACGAAGCCGCTAGTGCCTATACCAAGGTATCCGACCCGGTCAAGATGTATCTTAAGGAGATCGGCAGAGTCCCGCTTTTAAAAGCCGATGAGGAAGTCGAACTGGCCAAGCGCATCGAAAAGGGCGGACCGGACGCTGCCGAAGCCAAGAACGCCCTGATCAGTGCCAACCTGAGACTGGTAGTCGCCATTGCGAAGAAATATACCGGCCGAGGCATGCTGTTCCTGGACCTCATCCAGGAAGGCAATATGGGCCTCATTAAAGCCGTCGACAAATTCGATTATCATAAAGGGTTCAAATTCTCTACCTATGCCACCTGGTGGATCAGACAGGCCATCACCAGAGCCATCGCCGACCAGGCCAGGACCATCAGGATCCCGGTACACATGGTCGAGACCATCAATAAGATGACCAGGATCCAGAGGCAGCTGGTACAGGAACTCGGCAGAGATCCAAGCGCCGATGAAATAGCCGAGAAGATGGGCAACGGCATGACTGCCGACAAGATCAGGGACATCCAGAAGATCGCTCTCGATCCCGTTTCCCTGGAAACGCCGATCGGAGAAGAAGACGACTCCCATCTGGGTGACTTCATCGAAGACAAGGAAGCCATGTCACCTAGCCAGTATGCCAATAACGGTTTACTGAAGGACGAGATTAACCTGGTACTGCAGTCCCTTACCGAAAGGGAAGAAAAGGTGTTGAGACTGAGATTCGGTCTAGAAGACGGCCGTTCAAGGACCCTTGAAGAAGTAGGCAAGGAATTCGACGTAACCAGAGAAAGGATCAGGCAGATCGAGGCCAAGGCCTTAAGAAAGCTTAAGAATCCCAGCAAGTACAAACGTCTGAAGGAATTCCTGGACGATAAACGCTGATGCTGTCGAAAAGACTGTATGAAATAAGCAGACTTATAGAAAAAGATAAGGTAGTATTCGATGTGGGCTCTGACCATGGCTTACTGCCTTGTTTTTTGGTGAAAGAGGGCATCTGTCCCAAGGCTTATGCCGGAGATAATAAGGAAGGGCCTTTAAGCAGGGCCAAAGAGACCATTAGAAAGTGCCATCTCGAAGGAAAGGTGATCCCGGTACTGGGAGACGGCATCGAAAACATCGCTGATGACGTGAATATCATCACCATCTGCGGCATGGGTTTCCATACGGTAAAGCACATCCTGGAAGGAAAGGATCTCAGCGCTTATGATTACCTGGTCGTTCAGGTAAACAAGGATCCTGACCTCTTAAGACAGTTTATAAGCGACAACGGCTATCACATAATCGATGAGATCATCGTCGATGACAATTTCTTCTATCAAGTTGAAATATTTGATGCCAGAGGTCATAATAGTTATGGTGCCATAGAGATAAAATATGGCCCTTGTCTTTTAAGAAAGAGAGACGATGATTTCATCAGATACCTTAAGTTTTTAAGGAAGATGCATCATGATATCTACCTGAGATCAAAAGACCAGAACAGACTTAAGGAGATCGAAGAGATCGATGCGATCCTGAACAACGAATATTAGAATGCGGGGTAAACTATATGTTTTTCAGAAACAGCGAATCAAATGTGAGCACTATTTTTGAAAGTAAGGATAACTTCAAGTACGCTTTCAAGGTATTCCTGGAAATGGAATACGGAAAGTCGATCGAAGGTTCTTCCGTTTATGAACAGTACACGGTACTGGGTTACATGATCATGGGTTATACCATGCATAAATGGAAGGAAACCAGAGAAAAGACCAGAATCAAGGACGGCAAGGTCCTTTACTATTTCTCCCTGGAATTCCTGATGGGACGTCTTTTAAGCAACAACCTGATGTCCATGGGAGCCTACGGATTGGTAAAGGAAGCCTTAAGCGATCTTAAGATCGATCTCAACGATCTTGAAGAGTGCGAATCCGATGCCGGTCTTGGCAACGGAGGCCTGGGCAGACTTGCTGCCTGCTTCCTTGATTCCTTAGCCAGCCTCAATTATCCGGGCAACGGCAATACCATAAGATACCGTAACGGTCTTTTCAAGCAGGAGATCGTCGACTGCAAGCAGGTCGAAGTACCTGACCAGTGGTTAAGATACGGTTATCCGTGGGAGATCAGAAAGCCTTCCAAGGCCGTCGAAGTTAAGATCGGCGGTGACGTCGATATCAGCCGTGATGAAAAGGGCGATCTGAAGTTTGAATTAAAGGACTATGAAGAGATCCTGGCCGTACCGTATGACGTACCGGTCATCGGTGCCAATACAGAATGCACCAATACATTGCGTCTTTGGGCAGCAGAACCAAGCGATTCCCTTCCTAGCAACATGACCTATCCGGAATATCTGAGCGATGTCGAAAACATCTGTCTCAACCTCTATCCGGAAGACTACTCGATGGAAGGCAAACTGACCCGTATCAAACAGGAATACTTCTTCGTATCGGCAGGTCTGCAGACCATCATCAAGGACCACCTGAAAAACAATCCGAGCCTTGATAACCTGGCTGATAAGGTAACGGTACAGCTCAACGATACGCATCCGTCTCTGGCTATTCCTGAGCTCATGCGTCTTCTGATGGACGAACACGGATACTCCTGGGCCGATGCCTATCCGATCGTTACCAAGGTATTTGCGTATACCAACCATACCGTAATGTCGGAGGCTCTTGAAAAGTGGCCGGTAAACTACATCAAGCAGATCGTACCGCGTGTTTATCTGATCATTGAAGAAATAGACAATCAGTTCGTCAACATGCTTAAGAATGACGGCAGATCCAACAACTTCATCGATTCCGTCAGGATCATCCATGACAACAACTGCCGTATGGCCAATCTTTCGATCATCGGTTCCTATTCGGTAAACGGCGTTGCGGAGATCCATACCCGTATCTTAAAGGAAGATGTCTTCAGGAACTTCTATAAGATCTATCCTGACAAGTTCAACAACAAGACCAACGGCATCACCCAGAGAAGATGGCTGCTTTATTCCAATCCAGAACTGACGGAAGTAGTGGAAGGAGCCATCCGCAAGGATCTCTCCAAGGACTTCTTCAAGATCGACGATCTGATGGATCACGTCGACGATAAAAAGGTCCAGGAACGCTTCATGGAAGTCAAGAAGATCAAGAAGCAGCAGCTTTCCGCCTATCTCAAGAAGCTCTATGATATCGATCTTGACCCTGACAGCATCTTTGACGTACAGGCCAAGAGACTTCATGCCTACAAGAGACAGCTTCTTAACATCATGTATATAATCAGTCTTTATCTGCGGATAAAGAAGGATCCGAACTTCTCCATGCGTAAGACCTCTTTCATCTTCGGTGCCAAGGCCGCATCGAACTATGTATTTGCGAAAGACGTCATCAAACTGATCAATTCCGTAGCGAAGAAGGTCAACAGCGATCCGGAAGTATCGAAGTATATCAACGTCTTCTTCATTCCTAATTACCGTGTATCCATAGCTGAAAAGCTGATGCCGGCTGCCGATATCTCCGAACAGATCTCTACCGCCGGCAAGGAAGCCTCCGGTACCGGAAACATGAAGTTCATGATGAACGGAGCCGTTACCTTAGGCACGATGGATGGCGCCAACGTGGAGATCAGGGAACTGGTAGGGGATGACAATATCGTGATCTTCGGTATGAACGAACAGGAAGTAAACGAATTAAGACCTAACTACAAGCCTTACGAATACTACCTGAACGATCCTGTAATCAAGGAAGTCATCGGATCACTTATGGATGGCACTTTCGATAAGGACAAGAAGTCCTTTGAGAACCTCTATAACGAATTCCTCTTAGGCAATGACGAATACATGATCCTGGCTGACTTCAATTCCTACAGGGAAGCTCATGACAGGCTGTATGAGCTTTATGAAGACAGTCACCGTTTCGCCAGGATGTGTCTGGTGAACGTAGCCAAGTCCTGGTACTTCTCAAGCGACAGGACCATCGACAACTACGTCAGAGACATCTGGCATCTGGAAAAGATCTATTAAAAGAAAAGGGCTAATCGATGATGATCGGCCCTTTTAATTCTTTTCTTAAATAGGCTTTACGGTCCTTCAATAACGAGGCATAGAGATTGGCCGCTTTCCATTCTATCTCTTTATGGCGGGAAGGAAGGTTCTTGAACTGCGTAACGATACGGAAGTCTTCATCTTTCAGCGACCGCAGATATTCCCGTCCTTTCCTGTTGAAACCAAGTATCCTTACGAAGGACAGCTTTTCATCATTCCTTACGTCCTGTTTCTTTATCTGATTCATTATATTGAGAGATATCCTGGCTATCCTGGCTCTGGTGTATCTCTTTGACAGGGAAGCATTTATGAATCCTTCGTAATCGTCATATTCCTGAGCATTCCTAATAAGCAGGCTTTCGATGCCTTCGCTTACCAGGAAGATCTCTTTAAGATCGTCTCTGGACATGGTCAACAGAAGTCTTTGAAGATAAGGGTAAAGCTCTTCGATGAAATGAGGATCTTCTATCATTACAGGCGTCTGTCCCGAGACATCCTTCCCTTCCTTTAAAGCCTCTCTGATGGCCTTTGCGCTGGCTATTTCGTGAAGTTCCAGATCATTATAGGAATTGGTCCTTTGTATGGAAAAAGGCTCTATTTTCATATCTTTAAGGGCTTTGAGATAAGCTACGGCCAGTATATCGTTGGGATAAAGGGATCCTGCCAGCAGGCCATAAGCCTTGGGATAGGAAGTCCCTTTATCCATCTCTTCCTTAAGGTGGTCGACGTTGATGCTGTGATCCGCAAAGTTCTTTAGTTCTTCAAGGTTGTTGGTCTCGGAGCCAAAGACCAGATTATCGGCTTTTAGAAGATCAAGGATCTCCACGCTCCTTCTGCCGAATACCGATGCACTCTGATTGGTATAGATGAAAGGCAGCTCTGCCACGAGGTCCACGCCGTGTTTAAGTGAAGCCTCTGTCTTTAGGAATTTGTCGATGACGGATACTTCTCCTCTTTGACTGAAATTGCCGCTGCAGACCGCTATCAAGAGATCCGGCTTGGTCAGTTCCCGGGCTTTTTCTATATGATAGATATGACCGTTGTGGAAGGGATTGTATTCAACGATTATTCCTGTAATATTCATGGATTAATTATATAATGATTTCATGAAAGTCCTGCTTAAAGATTTGACCGGCATCACCGAACGCAAGGCCTTTGAGATCGATGAGGAGCATCTTGAAGTCAAAGACAACATCTTTCTGAAAGGTCTTAAGGATGTCAAGGGCTATATCGCATTCTACTATGATCTCTCGGAGAAACTTTTCATCGACTATCATCTGGAAGGATCGATGATCTGCCCCGATGCCATCACTCTGGAAGACGTGGAAGTGCCGTTTACAGTCGGAGAAGACCGGGAAGTAGTCACCAAAGAGAACGAGGAAGGCTTCTACCTGATAGACGGAATGGAGCTTAACGAACTTGTGATATACATCGTTTCCCCGGAAGCGCCGATTAGTGTTGAAAAAAAGGGTGAAACAATGTATTATAGTGGAGACGGTTGGACAATTCAGAGCGAGGAGGAGTATAATAAACACTCCAGGGAAAGAATTGATCCCAGACTTGAGAAATGATTAGAGTATAAGGAGGAAGAATAGAAATGGCTGTTCAGCAGAGAAGAACTTCCAAGACACGCAAGGCAAAAAGAAGAACTCATTACAAACTGAGCGCTCCGGCAATGGTCAAATGTCCGTCCTGCGGAGAATACAAACTGGCTCACAGAGTTTGTCCGAGTTGTGGTGCTAAATAATCGCTATAAGCGATTTTTTAATTATTGTTGAATATAAGTGATGAAAAAGCCTGCTTACAGAAACATCATTTCAGGTATCGTTATCGCTTTTCTTATCGTCAGTGCGGTATTCAGCACTCTTAAGGTAAGAGGGCTCGGCATCGATCCTGAAAGTATTGAAGAAATAGGGAATGCCTTCGGAGTGGCGTGTCTGATACCGACGGTCTTTGCGGTATTCATGGCTTTCATGTATAAGAACGTCATACTGTCGCTGGCCTTGGGAATGTTTCTGGGAGGACTGATGTATACCGGCGTGGCCGGATGCAGTCTTACGGGCTTTTTTACGTTATCCTGCAACGAAATAGTTGAGACGGTGGCCGATTACGACAATGCGGCTATCATCCTGTTATGTCTTTCGATCGGGGGAATGATCGAGATGATCAGAAGTTCGGGCGGTTTTGAGGACCTGGCCAGAAGGATGACCAGACATATCGATACGCCGAGGAAAACCAATCTCATAACCCAGCTGCTGGGAATACTGGTCTTTTTTGACGATTATGCCAATGCGCTGATCGTAGGACCGGTAATGCAGCCGATAACCGACAGACTGAAGATATCCAGGGAGAAGCTGGCCTATATCGTCGATTCTACTGCCGCACCGGTAACCGGTATCGCGATCATATCTTCTTGGGTAGCCGTGGAAGTCGGCGTCATCGAAGAAGGACTGGCCAATGCCCATGTGGAGATGTCGGCCTACGGTCTTTTCCTGAGGTCGATCCCTTTCTGTTTCTACTGCATCTTCTGCCTGCTGTTCATATTCATATCTTCCCTGAGCGGCAGGGAATTTGCTTCCATGTACGAAGCGGAATGCCGGGCCAGATCCGGTATCGTAAAGAAGGCGGAGAAAAGGGAAGAATTCGAAGAGCTTAGGGAATATGATGAAAGGAAAAAGAAAGCTTCTATGTGGACGGCCATAATCCCTCTGGTGACGCTTTTCATCTATGCGATAAGCCGTTTTGTGATCGTTGGCAAGGCCAATGCCTTAGCCGCCGGTATCATTACCGGCAGTGAGCCTTTCAGTATCCGTTATCTGTCGACCATCTTCGGACAGGCTGATACCATCTATATCGTCTTTGAAGCCACCGTGCTGGCCGCTGTCGTTGCGATGATCCTGGGCATGATCGAAAGGGCCTTTGATCTGAAAGAGGCCGTAGGACACTTCGTAAAGGGCTGTGCCAATATCTTCGATACGGCCTTTATCCTGACGCTGGCCTGGACCATGTCTTCTTTCGTATCCAAGATCGGTGCCGTAAACTACACGGTCAATGCGATATCTTCCAGTGTCGCCTGGTTCGTGATACCGATACTGATCTTCGTGGTCTGCTGCTTCGTGAGCTTTGCGGTAGGCAGCTACGGCTGCATGTTCATAGCGCTGCCGATGGCCATCCCGATAGCGGTAAGGATCATGGCTTTGTATCCTTCGATCGGCGAGTCCTATCTGCCGCTGGTCATAGCCTGCGGACTGGCAGGCTCGATATTCGGTGACCACTGTTCACCGATAACCGACTGCACCATCCTTTCTTCCAAGGGCAGCGGCTGCAACAATTTCGACCATGTCCATACTCAGCTTCCTTACGCGATCGTTACGGCTGCAGTATCGGTCATAGCCGGCATCATTCCGGCGACTTTCGGTCTGCCGACCTATGTATCGCTGCTGCTGGGCGGCCTGACCTTCTATCTGATACTTAAGTTCATAGGTAAGGAGCCGAAGGCAAACTGACGGTTTTCAGCACTTTTTAAGCAGTAATCAATACTTTTTTATAGGAAAATAGGTCACTTTTACAGAAAAGTGGCTTTTTTTATTGACGAAGTGCTATATTTATAACATAATAGTGGTGTAAAGTGGTATAAAGTGGGGGAAAGTGGGAAATATGTTCATAGGCGAATATTCTCATAATCTGGACGCCAAAGGAAGGATCATCATCCCAAGCCGATTCAGGGATGAACTGCATTCCTCTTTCATACTGACCAGAGGTCTGGACGGCTGTCTGACCATCTACTCACTTGAACAATGGGAAAAGATCTTCATAGAGATCAACAAGCTGCCTACCACCAAAAAGGCTGCTCGACAGTACATCAGAGTGCTTACCAGCAATGCGAGCGAATGCACGCTGGACGGACAAGGAAGGATCCTGATACCGTCCAATCTCGCTGAACCGGTAGGCATTAAGAAGGAATGTGTCATAGTCGGCGCTAACGATCATATCGAGATCTGGGATAAGAATACCTGGGAAGGTTATTTCGAAGAAGCTTCCAAGAGCTTTGAAGAAGTGGCGGAAAACCTGAGTGACCTCCTGAACAATGACTGATCATGTGAGCGTGCTTCTTAATGAAGCGATAGAACTCCTGAACGTAAGGGAAGGAGGCACCTATATCGACGGCACCTTAGGCAGAGGGGGCCACAGCAGAAAGATCCTGGAAAGACTGGGAAAGGGAAAACTCTACTGCTTCGACTTGGATGAACAGGCGATAGAGGAATCAAAGAAGGTCCTTAAGGGATATGACAATGTCGTTTATATTCATGACAACTTCATGAATATGAATAAATACGTAAAGGAGGCCGATGGGATCATCCTCGACCTCGGTGTCTCTTCACCGCAATTCGATGAAGGAGACAGGGGCTTCTCATACCGCTATGAGGGACCGCTGGACATGCGGATGGACCGAAGCAGCGGACTGAGTGCCTATGAAGTAGTCAACACCTACCGTAAAGAAGATCTTGTGAGAATTCTTTATGACTATGGCGAGGAACGAAGTGCCGTAAGGATCGCCGATGCGATCGTGAAGGCCAGAGCGTCCAAACCGATCGAAACGACGCTGGAACTGGTTGGAGTTATTAAGGAAGCACTCCCACAAAAAACATTAAGTAAGAAAGGACATCCCGCTAAGCAGACCTTCCAGGCTCTGCGTATCGAGGTGAACCACGAACTCGATTCTCTTTCTTGTTTCTTAAGTAACTTCAACCAAATCCTGGCGCATAAGGGAAGGGCGGTAATCATCACCTTCCATTCACTGGAAGACCGGATGGTCAAAAGAAGATTCAGGGAACTGAGTACCGTAGAAGACGATAAAAGGGTGTTCAAGCTTCCCGAAGAGATAGAGAAGGCTGAATACGTGCTCGTTAACCGCAAGGCCGTCGTGCCGGGCGAAGAAGAGATAGAAAGGAACCCGCGTGCCAAGAGCGCGAAACTGAGAGGAATAGAGAGGTTGTAATATGGCAAAGTTAAGAAGAAGAAAAAGAAGAAGATCCTTACTCAACATGGGAGCTGTCATCCTTGTGAGTCTGGCTTTCATAAGCCTTATCATCAGTTCCCTGTTCCTGGGTACCTACAATCAGTCTCTTACCATCTCCATCCAGAACATGAACAACGAGATAAGCTCTTTGAAAGCTGAAAACGAGAGGCTCAACATCGAGATAGCATCTCTTGAGAATAAGGACAGGGTCTATGTGATAGCTCAGGACGCCGGTCTTAATCAGAATCAGGATAACGTCATAAGCATCCAGGGAGAAAACTAAATGAAGCGAAGCAATCGTATGCTTCGCATCGTTTATATAATAGCGTTGATAGCAGTTACAGCCTGCATAGTCAACGTTTTTATCGTATCCGTATTCAAGCTCCATGTAAGGTCGAATACGTCTTTGGAGTCTTATGTACAGTCCGTTTCCCTGGTATCGGAAACGGTATATGCCAAAAGAGGCAACATCTATGATGCCAACGGTGAAATAGTAGCCCAGGATCAGAAGACCTACGATATAATCTGTTTTCTTGATGAAAGCCGTAAAAGCGGAAACAATATCGCTTATGTCGACGATCCTTTGTATACATCGCAGGTACTGGCCAACTTCCTGGATATGGATCAGGCTGACATCTATTATCTGCTGACGGCCAATCCCGATCTTTATCAGACGGAACTGGGCGTCAAAGGAAGAAACCTGAGCGAAGAGACCATGAACGCGATACTTAACTACCCGAATATCCATGGCATAGGCTTTAAGGAATCCAATAAGAGGATCTATAATCAGGGACAATCCTTCGCACCTTATCTGATCGGTTTTGCCCAAAGCGACGAAGAAGGAAAACTGGTTGGCAAGATGGGTCTTGAAGCCTATCTTAACGAAGAACTCAGCGGTATCGACGGCAAACACATCTACCAGCAGGACAAGCACGGTTATATCCTAACCGGTATGTATGAAGAGTATATCCCAGCCAGCAATGGTTATGACGTCTATACGACTATCGATACATCTGTAGAACAGGCCTTGGAAAAGGCCTTCGAAGACGTTACGGAGCAGAATAACGCCTCACAGGCCTGGGGAGCGGTAGTGGAGATAAGCACCGGAAAGATCCTGGCCTGGGGCCAGACGCCGTCTTTCGATCCGAATGTCCTTGAAATAGACAACTACAACAACATCGGTTCCCAGCTGCCATATGAACCTGGTTCGGTAATGAAATCGTTCATCTATGCGGCAGCCATGGATACCGGTAAATATGACGGTCATGCGTATTTTGATTCCGATCCGTACTGCTATCTGGCTAACGGGACATACCCATACAGGACCTATGGCGGAAATTACTACGGCTGTATATCCAATGCGGCAGGAAAGTCCTGGGGAACGATCGAGATGGACTACGGTCTGATCTACTCCAGCAATGTTGCGACTTCAACACTTCTTACTGATTATGTAGGCGTAGACACCTACAGTGAATATCTGGATAAGTTCGGTTTCTTTAAGGAAGTCGATACCGACGGCATGGCAGAAGTGACAGGATATAAGAACTATACCTGGCCAAGTGAAAAGCTGGCGCTTACCTACGGCCAGGGTTCAAGTGTAACGATGCTGCAGCTCTTACAGGCTTATACCGCAATCTTCGGCAACGGTGAGATGGTAAAACCGTATTTCATCGACAGGATAGTCGATACCGATAATAATGAAGTAGTCTATTCCGGAAAAAGAACGGTCGTAAGCACTCCGATCAAGGAATCGACAGCCGAAGAGATACAGGCCTTACTGACAAGAGTCGTATCCGATCCGGCCGGTACCGCCAAGTATTATGCGGTAGATGAAGTAAACATCATGGCCAAGACCGGTACTTCTGAAATAGTTGAAGGTGCAGGCTACAATTCCGATGATTCGATCACTTCGGTAATGCTGGCCCTGCCGGCTGAGAATCCGCAGTATATGATCTACTTTGCCTACATCTCACCATATGATTACTACAATCATACCTATTCGACTCCTGTAAAAGACCTGATCAGAAGGGTAGCCATCCTTACGGAAGTGGGTTATAACCCTAATGAGAATCAGATCAACAATCCTATCAAGAAAGTAAAAATGCCTAATGTGATAGGCAGGAACTATTTCGAAGCGGAAAACTCCTTAAGGAATGATCATGATTTTGAAGTCATTAAGATAGGCAACGGCGATACGGTATATAAGCAGTATCCTGCTGCCAACGACACTACATATTCCAGATCGAAGGTATTCCTGCTTACGGATACCGAAAACATCACTCTGCCTGATATGACCGGCTGGACCAGGAAGGAAGTCATAGCCTACTGGCAGCTGACAGGCATACCGTTTACGCTTGACGGCTATGGTGTCGTAATCGGACAGTCGCTGTCTCCCGGAAGCTATATCGATAAGGATTCGGATGTCATCATTAATTTCGGATCCATAGAGAGCAAGGTCAATACTCAGGAAAAGATCGAAGAAATCGATGAAGAATATGATGACTACGAAGAATACGAGGATTACGAATAGAAATACAACAGGATCTGCACGGTCCTGTTTTTATGTTCATTTTACATATTTATCTAAGGAGATAAAAAAAGAGGCCTGAGCCTCAGTTTCCTACAGATTAGTAAGTAGTGTTGCCAGCAGCATCAGACCAGCACTGGCGATGGCTACCCAGAAGGCGACATCAGCACCTAAACCGGCGACTTTCAGTAATACGGCTACTACTGCCAGGATAAGACCTACTAACCAGGTGACTTTCTTTGGAGCATTAAATTGCATATTCTTTCTCCTTTCTCCGCGAATAATTAAACTAATTCTATAAAAACAGAATTCCGATGTCAAAGTCTGATAATTAAAAAAGCGGCAGTTACCGCTTATCGCTCTTCTGAAATTCTTTCGCAAGTCCTCCCGTTGAGGTCTCTTTAAGTTCGATCGGGATCATGTTGCCGGTCTCATTCATCGTCTTGACGACCATGTCAAACGATACGATGTGGCCTTTGACCTTGCTCATATATTTGGAGAGAACAGCCGCATCGATGGCTCTTAAAACACCTACAGCATTTCTTTCTATGCAGGGAATCATCACATAGCCTTTGATCGGATCACAGGTAAGACCCAGATGGTGTTCGATACCTATTTCCGCCGCATATTCGATCTGATCGGTATCAAGGCCAAGGACATAAGCGTAGATGGCTGCAGCCATGGAAACGGCTACACCGACTTCGGCCTGACAGCCGCCGACGGCGCCGGATATCGTCGCATCGCTTTTAACGATATTGCCGAAGACTCCGCCTACTGCCAGCGCATCAGCCAGGAACGGAATATCGTAACCCTTATCATGATGCAGATAATAGATAAGCGAAGACAGAACACCGCAGGAACCAAGCGTAGGGGAAGTGACGCAGATCTGGCCGTCCGCATTCTCTTCTCCGGCACTGTAGGCATAAGCCATAAGCTTCAGCTTATCCTTTTCGTCATTCTCGAGCTGCAATGCCTCTTCATAAAGCTTTTTGGCACTTTTAGCGATCATCAGATCACCGGGAAGATATCCTTCCTTTTTAAGGCCGTTTTCGACACATCTGCACATCGTTTCCGCTATGTTACATAAATAATCATGAAGGTCCTTTTCATAGCTGTATACATAATCTTTAAGGCTCATATGCCTTTCTGTGAGACAGTTCTTGATACTCTGATAGGAGTTCTCTTCATAGATCTCATCATTGTAGTCAAGAGGGTATTCCTTTATACGGATACTGCCGCCGCCGATGGAAAAGACGGTCCATTTTAAGACTTCGTTTCTATCGTGATCAAGTCCCTTCAGATAGAAACCGTTAGGGAATTCCTCATCCCAGTCCAGCCTGAATATGACTTCGCATTTATCGTCAAGCGTCTCTTTAATGACTTTATCGGTACCGTGGCCTTTTCCCGTAAGTGAAAGGGAGCCGTATAATACTGCTTCATAATAAGGAAAATCACCGTTTACTTCCCTGAATAAACGGCAGGCTCTGTATGGTGCCAGGGTATGGGAACTGCTGGGTCCTTTTCCGACTTTGTATAATTCCTTAAGTGACTGCATATCTGCTTATATTCTATAATGACAGGACCTTAATGCGAAAATTTCTTAATTTCGATACTCTATTGAAGAATGGATAAAATAATGTAAAATTAGTAAGGTATGAATTTATTACTGTATGCAGCACTGGGACTTATCGTATCATTCTTACTGGTATTTTTCGTTATGATCCCTTATATTGCGGCACTTAAAAGACACAATATCAATCAGGAAGTCAGTGAATACGCTCTTGATGAATATAAAGCCAAGGCCAAGACGCCGATCATGGGCGGCCTGCTGTTTGTCGTGCTGCCGGTAATAGCCTTTCTTATCGTCGATATAAATTCGATCCATGACGCTTCGGCAATGATCGTACTGATATCCTATGTGCTTTTCTGCCTCGTGGGATTCCTCGATGATTTCCTTATCATCCAGAGAAGAGACAATGAAGGATTAAGTCCTAAGACCAAGCTGATAATGGAATTCATCTTTGTGCTGTTTATCTTCTTTGTGTTCCGTAACTATATTTACTGTCAGATAGACGTACCTTTCATCAACGGCGGTCTGACACTGCACTGGCTTTTGTTTCTGCCTCTTTTGATACTGATGTATCTTGGTGAAGCCAATGCGGTAAACTTTACCGACGGTATGGACGGCTTATGTGCCGGCGTATCGTTCATCGGTCTTATCGGATTTGCGGTCATCTGCTATAAAGGAAACATGGACCATCTTTTCATCCTGATCCTGTGCATCATGGGCGGTCTGCTGGCATATCTGCACTACAATCACTTCCCGGCAAAGATCTTCATGGGCGATTCAGGCTCACTAGCGTTAGGCGGTCTATTTGCGGCTTTAGCCTTAGTTACCGGCAAGGAGATAGCTCTGCTGTTCATCGGCGGCGTGTTCCTGCTGGAAATGTTCTGCGTCTGTCTGCAGCTGAGCTGGGTAAAACTGTTCGGCAAAAGGATACTTCCTTATACGCCAATCCATTATGCCTTCGTGATCAAAGGCCATAAGGAAACCAGTGTCGTCAGGTATTTCTATATCCTTGCCGTCATACTGACAGTGATCGGAGTCATAATCGGTTTATCATAATGACTTACAGATATCATAAAGGCGATCTGTTCGAAGAGTATTTCAAGGTCCACGGCATAAGTGAGAATGACCTTGATATTTCTTTATATGGGGATAAATACGAAAATGAGCGTCTTGCCGGTTTTAAGGATAAACTGCTGGAAATCAGGGATTCAAGGTTTCTGATCGTCGGCGATTACGACTGTGACGGTATATGTTCGACAGCCATCATCAAACGGCTTTTTGAACATCTCGGCATAAATCACAATTATTACATTCCATCCAGAGCCAAGGAAGGATACGGCCTGAACGAAGATATCGTAAACATGGCAAAGGAAAACGGTTTTGACTGCATCTTTACCGTCGACAACGGTGTAGCGGCCCATGATGCGATTAAAGTGGCAAACGATGATGATATCAAAGTCATGATCCTCGATCATCATGAATATCAGGAAGAACCGGACGTCTATGCCTTTATCCATCCTGAACTCCTGGATAAACCTTATTCAAAGCTGTCTGCCGGAGGTTTATCTTATCTTTTTTCTACGCTTTTCCATGAGGATGAACTTTCGCTGGTATACGGCGGGATAGCCGTGCTGGCTGATATGGTGGGAGTATTGGGCTATAACCGTTATCTGATAAAAAAGGCAATGGAGATCCTCAATAAGGGAGAGATCTACCAGATAAACCTTCTGAACGAATCTGATAAATATTCCTATAACTCGCTTTCCTATAATGTCATTCCCAAGATCAATGCCGTCAGCCGTATGGATTACAATGCCAACATAGTGGTCAGATATCTTCTGGCTGATTATGAAGACTGCATAAAGTCCGTTGCTTCAATAAACAAGGTCAATATCGAACGCAAGAACATCACTGAAAGACTGGTCCAGAAAGCCTATAAGGAGATAGACAGAAGCCAGGATATCATAATCGTCAAAGGCGAAGAATACCGGGAAGGGATCTGCGGGCTGGTGGCCAACAGGATGATATACTCTCTCAATAAACCGGTAATTATCCTGAATGAGAAAGAAGGAGTTCTTAAAGGATCGGGCAGGAGCCGGGAGAACTTCAATATCTATGAATATCTCAGCGGGATAAAGGAGATCTTCACTTCCTTCGGCGGACACGGTCAGGCCTGCGGTATTTCCCTTGATCTGGAAGACTATGACAGGCTTATCGAGTATATTAACAGCACTATGATCGAAATCAACGAGCCTGTTAAGGATATTTATGAAACGGATATAAACAGTCTTTCCTATGGATTATGCGTCAAACTGGAGGATCTTAAGCCTTTTGGCACCGATCTTGAGGAGCCTTTGCTGATGATAAGAGACGTAAACTGCAGTAATAAACAGGTCATGGCCGGCAAGTATCCAAAGTTCTGTCTTAATGATGAAGTTAGCGCCATTTCCTTCAATACTTCTGATCTTGACAAGGAATTCACTGACATGATCGGTCATCTCAGGAAAGACAATTACCGCCGTAATAAGGCATCATTTATAATTGAAGAATTACGGTAGTTCTATTATAATTAAAGGGTATTTTATGTGGGGGTAAAACATGGATTTAAGAGATTACATTGCTGCAATACCTGATTTTCCAAGTGAAGGTATTTTATTCAGAGATATCACTCCGTTACTGGCTGACGGTGCTGCTTTCAAGGAAGCCTGCGGCCAGATGGCTGCCTATGCCAAGGAGCGAGGAGCCGAAGTCATCGTCGGTCCGGAATCAAGAGGATTCATCTTTTCCTGTCCGATCGCTACCGAACTCGGGCTGGGCTTCGTTCCTGTAAGAAAACCAGGCAAACTGCCTAGAGAGACCGTTTCCTACAAGTATGAACTGGAGTACGGAACCAATGAGATCTTCATCCATAAGGATGCCATCAAGCCCGGTCAGAAGGTCGTAGTATGCGATGACCTGCTGGCAACCGGCGGTACCATCGAAGCTGCCATCAAGCTCGTAGAAGAGCTGGGCGGTGAAGTAGTAGGATGTGCCTTCCTGATCGAACTCGTCGATCTCAACGGCAGGGAAAAGCTGGCCGGATACGACGTTAAGACACTAATTCAATACTAATCAAATCGAAGTTCATCTTCGATTTTTAATCTCATGAAGACACAGAAACTGGACAAGGAAACATTCGATAAGGAAGTACGGTCTTATATCAGAAATAAGGATTCTTTGGCGTTGATCGAGAAGGCCTATAACTATGCCCATCATAAGCATGAAGGCCAGTTCAGAAAGAGCGGCGATCCTTATTTTGTCCATGTCCTGTCTGTTGCCTATGAGCTGGCAAAGCTCAAAGGCGGTCCGAACACGATCTGTGCGGGTCTGCTTCACGATGTCATCGAGGACTGTGACGTAACGAAAGAGGAATTTATCGATCTTTTCGGAGAAGAGATCTATTCCCTGGTGGAATCGGTGACCAAGATATCCAACCTGAAATTTACCGATGAGAAGGAATATCTGGCGGCCAATCACCGCAAGATCCTGATGGCCATGGCCAAGGACGTAAGGGTAATACTGGTTAAGCTGGCTGACCGTCTTCACAATATGCGTACTCTGGAATACATGACACCGGAGAAGCAGAAGAAGATCGCCAAGGAGACGCTGGAAGTCTATGCACCGATAGCCCACCGTCTGGGTATCGCGGAAATAAAGAACGAACTGGAAGATCTTGCTTTCTTCTATCTTGATAATGACAAGTACCATGAGATAGCCCATCTGGTCGAGACCAAGAAATCGGAAAGAGACAAGCAGATCAACCAGATGATCGCCGATATCTCGGCCATGCTGAAGGAACACGGACTTCCTTTCAGGATCTTCGGTCGTTCCAAGCATCTTTATTCCATCAATAAGAAGATGGTCCAGAAAAACAAACGTTTCGACGAGATACTCGATCTCCTGGCCATAAGGATAATAACCGAGACCGAACTGAACTGTTATGAGATCTTAGGCTACATCCATGCGGCTTACCGGCCGATACCGGGAAGACTTAAGGACTATATAGCCATGCCGAAGATGAACCTTTACCGTTCTTTGCATACGACGGTAGTCGGTCCGGACGGCCGTATCTACGAGATCCAGATCAGGACCGAGGAAATGGACCAGATCGCCGAAAGAGGTATCGCAGCGCACTGGGCCTACAAGGAAGGTTCCTACGATTCCCGTAAGGAACAGAAGGAGATAGTCAAGGAACTGGACTGGCTTTCCACTTTCAATGAGACTGAAGAATCAAACGATGCCGAGTATATGGACACCATAATCGGTGACGTTTTCAATGCGAATATCTACTGCATGACGCCAAAGGGCAGGGTAATCGATCTGCCTGCCGGTTCGACTCCGGTGGATTTTGCCTACAGAGTTCATACCGAAGTCGGACATACGATGGTCGGTGCCCTGGTAAATGGCATACTGGTTCCGCTTAATACGGAACTTCATACCGGCGACGTCGTTGAGATCAGGACCAATAAATCATCCACACCAAGCGAAGACTGGCTGAAGATCGTCAAGACCAACGGTGCCCGTAATAAGATAAGAGCCTATTTCCAGAAAAAGGAACAGGAAGAAAAGGAAACCCTGGTCAAGACCGGTGAAGACATGCTAAAGGCCGATATGACCAAAAGAGGTATCGACATCGACGAATACTTCAGCAAGGATAAATTCGAAAACCTGTACGGCTACTATCATACTCCTACGTATAACGACTTCATGTATGCTATAGCCAGAAAGTCGATAACGACCCAAAGCATCATCGAAAGACTGGTCAAGACCGGTAAAAAGGAACTTGATGAAGATACACTGCATGAAATGGTCGAAAGAAACAAGACCAGACACCAGAAGGATGTCAACAAGACCGGTATCATCGTCAAGGGCGTTTCCAGTATGAAGATCAACCTGGCACCTTGCTGCACACCGGTCTACGGTGATTCCATTGTCGGTTTCGTGACCAAGGGACAGGGAATAAAGGTCCACCGGACTGAATGCCCTAATATCAATAAAGACAAGGCCCGTCTGATCGACGTCGAATGGGACAGCGTTCATCCTGAGTACAAATACGAAGCCAATATCAGAGTCTATTCCAATGACCGAAACTACCTGCTTACGGACCTTGTGACCTGCATATCGCAGTTCAAGGCCAATCTGCTGGCCATCAATGTAGCCGTAAACCAGGAAGACCTTACGGCAACCGGTTCACTGACGCTGATGGTCAACGATGCCGAGCATCTGGAGCTGATAATGGCTAATTTAAGAAAGGTCTACAGTGTGATCTCTGTTGAAAGAGCCATCAAATAATAGTAAAATGATTTAGTCAAAGAAGGACAGAATTGCAGCAATTTGCTTAAAGAGAGAAGGTGGACGGTGCAAATCTTCAGCAAAGCTGTAA
Organism: Erysipelotrichaceae bacterium; assembly: GCA_017431825.1. Lineage (GTDB taxonomy): Bacteria > Bacillota_I > Bacilli_A > Erysipelotrichales > Erysipelotrichaceae > Colivicinus. Next base: position 78,349 of record JAFRKI010000002.1, read on the forward strand.
GGGACATTCCGGAGACATCTGTTGAAAAGGCAGGTCGTTACTCGCGTTAAGAGTCAAGTTATAAACAAAGGTGGTACCGCGCTACTGCGCCCTTGGCTGCCTTTTTTATTTTAAGGAGGCATTATGTATCAGACGGTAAAAGGAACATACGATATTCTGCCTGATGAGCTGAAGAATTTTGAAGATCTGGAGGATTCCTTCAGGATCTGTCTTGAGCTTTACGGCTATAAACTGATGAAAACACCGGTATTCGAATATGCGGGTGTCTTTAAGAAAGAAAACGATACCAGTGACATGGTAACCAAGGAGATGTATACCTTTTCTACCAATGACAAGGATACCTATGCCTTAAGACCGGAAGGTACGGCCGGGCTTATCAGAAGCGTTATCCAGAACAAGCTTTATGCTTCGGCCGATATGCCTTTGAAACTGGCATACATCGAAGAGATGTTCAGGCATGAAAGACCGCAGAAAGGCAGACAAAGACAGTTTACCCAGATGGGTATCGAGTGCCTGGGTGACAAATCTCCGCTTATCGATGCGGAAGTCATCGCTCTGGGCTATAACTACATCAAACTCGTTGGTTTAAAAGATATCAAAGTACTTATAAATACTTTGGGAGACAGCGCCAGCCGTATAAACTATACGATAGCGCTGAAAGATTACTTCAGCAAATATGAAGACCAGCTCTGCCCTGACTGCAGGAACAGGCTCCAGAAGAATCCTTTAAGGATACTCGACTGCAAGATCGACCGTGATAAGGAATTCATGGCCGAAGCGCCGAAGATGCGCGATTATCTTACTGCAGAGGCAAAGGAATACTTTGAGAAGGTCAAAGGATACCTGGATGCTCTGGAGATACCTTATACTGAAGATGACAGGCTCGTAAGAGGTCTTGACTATTACACCGATACCGTATTCGAGGTCGTCAGCACTCATGCGGATGCCGGAGCCCAGGCGACGGTGTTTGCGGGCGGAAGATACGATAACCTTGTTGAAGAACTGGGCGGTCCTTCCTTATCGGGAATCGGTTTTGCGATAGGAATGGAAAGACTGCTGCTGATGGCAGAGGCGGAAGATGTCTTATCGGAATACGAAGAATACGTCGACTGTTACATCATAGACATGACAAAAGGCAGCTCTTATGCCTTAAAAGTGGCTGAAAACTTAAGAACCAACTTCTACTCCTGTATTGCGAATATGTACGAACGTTCGATGAAGTCTCAGTTCAAATCCGTCGATCGTTACAACGCCAACTATACGGTCATCATCGGTGATGATGAAAAAGAGAATAATACTGTCACCTTGAAAGACAACATTTCCAAGGAACAGTACAGCATCGCTTTCGATAAACTGCTGGAAAAGCTTGAAGAACTGGAGAAAACACATGAATAGAACACATACCTGCGGGGAATTAAGAAGGCAAGACGACGGCAAGACGGTAAAACTTGCCGGCTGGGTAGCCAAAAGAAGGAATCTGGGATCGATCGTTTTCATCGATCTGCGGGACCGTTACGGAATGACCCAGGTCACTTTTGATGAGGAACATGCGCCGCTTGTCAAAGACGTTCGTAACGAATACGTCATCGAGATCGAAGGCAAGGTTTCCGTAAAGGAAAGTCCTAATCCGAAACTTGCGACAGGTGAGATCGAAGTGCTTGCCGATAAATGCACCGTCCTTGCGGAAGCAAAGACCACACCGATGATCATAGCTGATGAGACCGATGCCCTGGAAGACATCAGACTTAAATACCGTTATCTTGACATCAGAAGGAATCCGATCAAGGATAAACTTCTTTTAAGGGATAAAGTGACAACTGTCGTCAGAGATACTCTTCATAAAAAGGACTTCGTTGAAGTAGAAACGCCTATATTATCCAAATCGACACCTGAAGGAGCCAGAGATTATCTCGTTCCTTCCCGTCTTTACAACGGCCGTTTCTATGCCTTGCCACAGTCGCCGCAGATCTATAAGCAGCTGCTGATGATAGGAGGGATGGACCGTTATTTCCAGATCGCCAGATGTTTCCGTGATGAGGACTTAAGAGCCGACAGACAGCCGGAATTCACCCAGATCGATATCGAAATGTCCTTTGCGGATGAAGAGGATATATTCGCCGTTGTCGAAGATGTGATGAGAAACATCTTCAGGGAAGTAAAGGGAATCGACGATCTTGAATTCAAGAGGATAAAATACGTCGATGCCATGGAGTATTACGGTTCCGATAAGCCTGATATAAGGTTCGGCAATAAGCTGCAGGATATCAGCGATATCTTCAGAGATACGGAATTCAAGATCTTCAGCGATGTCCTTGAAAGAAAAGGCGTAATTAAAGCCCTGGTAATCAATGAACACGGCTTCTCAAGAAAGGATATCGACAAACTGACGGAATTCGTAAAGATTTATAAAGCCAAAGCACTGGCTTATCTCAAGCTTGACGAAGGAACTTTCTCAGGTTCGCTAAATAACGCTTTAAGCGAAGAAGAAAAGAATTCCCTGAAGGAAAAGCTCGGTCTTAAAGACAAGGATACGGTATTTATCATTGCCGATGACAAGAAGATCGTCGATGTGGCTTTAGGCGCATTAAGAAGCAAGCTGGGCAACGAGCTCGGACTGATAAATAAGGACGAATATGCCTTTGCCTGGATAACCGACTTCCCGATGTATGAATGGAGCGAAGAAGAGGGCAGGTATCTGGCAGCCCATCATCCGTTCACGTCTCCTAAACTTGAAGATCTTGATAAGCTCATCGATGACAAGGCCAACTGCTACTCAAGGGCTTATGACCTGGTACTGAACGGCTATGAGCTCTTATCAGGTTCCGTCAGGATCCACAATAAGGAACTGCAGGCCAAGGTATTCGAAGCTCTGGAACTCACTCCGGAAAAGGCCAGGGAAAGATTCGGTTTCTTCCTGGAAGCCTTCGATTACGGTGCTCCTCCGCACTGCGGTGTCGGTATCGGCCTTGAAAGACTGATCATGATCCTGACTGATACAGACAATATCAAGGATGTCTTAGCCTTCCCTAAGACGGCTACTGCCGTATGTCTGATGTCCGAGGCTCCTAGCAATGTCGATCAGGATCAGCTGGATTTCCTGGGCCTGGATATCCGCAAGAAAGATTAGATAAAAGGATCAATGCATAAAAAAACCTATCGTCTTATGAACAATAGGTTTTTTGTTTTAAGGGATTAGCCTAAGAGCTTGTTAACTAAAGCCTGTACTTCCTTAGGGTCGTAGCCGGCAGCAGCTAATTTGTCTTTTCTTTCCTGACCGTTGCCCCACTTGCCGTTGATGACTTCTCTGGCAACTTTTTCCAGTTCAGCACTGGTTCCGTGTAAGATCTCGTTGACCTTAGCCTGAACCTTGGAGTAGTCGTAGCCGGCAGCAGCCAATTTGTCTTTTCTTTCCTGACCGTTGCCCCACTTGCCTTCGATTACTTCCTTAGCGATCTTTTCAACAGTGTTGACACTGGCGGCTTCCTTGGCAGCAGCAACTCTGGCTTCTGCAGCCTTCTTGAGTTCTTCAGCCTTCTTGGTCAGTTCATCAGCCTTGGCCTTGATCTCGGTATAGTTGTTGTAACCGGCTTCTTTCAGCTTCTTTTCGATCTCGGCAGCATTAGCGCCCCAGGTACCATGCATTACTTCTCTGGCTAAAGTTTCAACGTCTTTCTTTACTTCTTCAGCACCGTTCTTGGCTGCATCAACTTTTTTCTTTAAAGAATCAAATAATCCCATCGAATAAAATCCTCCTTCTTTATTAAGATAATGTCTTGATAAAAACTCTAAACTATTATTTATTGTCTTTAATCGGGAACATCCATCTGATTTAATTATATATAAATTATTATCGTTTTTTGCAAGAAAATTAACGTTTGCTGGCAAACGATTATCAGTCCTAAAAATCACATAATATTGTGTATTAAAAGACAAAATACTATAATTATTTCGAGGAGGATATATTAATGCCAGTAAAAGTTGATTTAGATACTTGTGTAGGCTGTGGTGCTTGTGTAGATGATTGCCCAACCGCATCATTAAGCCTGGGAGATGACGGCAAGTGTGTATGCAATGAAGACACTTGTATCGATTGTGGCGCTTGCGTTGGTACTTGTCCAACTGGTGCTATTTCTCAATAGTTATCTGATAACCAAGTGAAAACTTGGTTTTTTAATGCTTATAATTAAGTAAAGGAGAACTATTATGATCAATTACAGCGAAGAAGAAGGAAAACAATATCATACCAATCTGGGAAAGGATGATATCGGAGAATACATAATACTTCCGGGAGATCCGGGAAGATGCGAGAAGATAGCCAAGCATTTCGATGATGCGGCCTATGTCACCACCAACAGGGAGTACTGTACCTATACCGGGCATATCGACGGAGTCAAGGTATCGGTGGTATCTACCGGAATAGGAGGAGCCAGCGCTTCCATAGCTCTTGAGGAGCTGTGTGATCTGGGTGCCAAGAATTTCATAAGAGTAGGGACCTGTGGCGGTATGCAGCTGGATGTGCTGGGCGGAGATGTCGTTATCGGCAATGCTTCCATAAGATTTGAAGGAACATCCAAGGAATACTGTCCGATCGAGTATCCGGCCGTAGCCGATTTCGAGATAACCAATGCCTTAGTGGATGCCGCAAAGAATCTGGGACTAAGATACCACGTCGGCGTCTGCCAGTCCAAGGATGCTTTCTATGGCCAGCACCGGCCGGAAGTACTTCCTAATTCAACGGAACTGCTGAATAAATGGGATGCCTGGCTCAAGATGGGCTGTCTTGCTTCCGAAATGGAATCGGCTGCCTTATTCATCGTATCTTCGTTCCGCAGAGTAAGGTGCGGATCGGTGTTCCTGGTCATGGCCAATCAGGAGAGAGCCAAAGCTGGACTTGATAATCCGATAGCCCATGATACGGACGATGCCATAAAAGTCGCCGTTGAAGCCATCAGGATCCTGATAAAACAGGACAAGGAAAAATAATAAAGCACTGAAAAGTGCTTTTTATAATGTTTAAAAAGATCCCTGTTTCCGATAAAATAAGCGTATGAAGAAAGACTATATATTACCTGATATAAATAAAGCGCGTAAAAGGATAAATGAGATCGAAAGAAGATCTTTTGCCATAGATGATGGATATAAGGAACTGGGCAAGGGAAAGACCTATTTTATCGAAACGCACGGCTGTCAGGCCAATCAGAGAGATTCGGAAACAATCGCGGGTCTTCTGGATACCATGGGCTTTGAACCGGCTGAAGAAGAAAAGAAAGCCGATCTCTTTCTGATAAACACCTGTGCCGTAAGAGAAGGGGCAGAGGATAAGGTCTATGGCAAGATCGGGTCCTTAAAAAGACTTAAAAGAGAAAGACCTGAACTTCTGATCGGTCTTTGCGGCTGTATGGCCCAGGAAGAAAAGACCATCGCCAATATCCTTGATAAATACCATCAGGTCGATCTGATCTTCGGTACTCATAACATTACTTCGCTGCCAAAGCTTCTGAATGATATCTATACGGATAAAAAGAAGAAAGCCATCGAAGTCTATTCCAAAGAAGGGGAAGTGGTCGAAGATGTTCCGGTGACCAGATTCGCCTCGCATAAAGCCTGGGTGAACATCATGTACGGCTGTGACAAATTCTGTACCTACTGTATCGTTCCTTATACCAGAGGCAAGGAAAGAAGCAGGCTTCTGGAAGATGTCGTAAAGGAAGTACAGGAATTAAAGGACAGCGGGTATAAGGAGGTCTGCCTTCTGGGCCAGAACGTCAATGCCTACGGCAAGGATCTGAAGCTCGGATACGGATTTGATGTCCTGTTAAGAGAAGTGGCCAGAACCGGGATAAAACGCATCAGGTTCATGACCTCTCATCCAAGAGACTTCAATGAAGACATGATCGATGCGATCAGGGATAATCCGAATATCTGTCCGTATATCCATCTGCCGGTACAGAGCGGTTCTGATACGATACTTAAGAAGATGAACCGCAAATATACCATCGAAGAATACAGGGATCTTTTTGACAGACTCAATGCCAAACTGAAGGATTTTGCCTATACTACCGATATCATCGTCGGTTTTCCAAATGAAAGCGATGAAGATTTCAGGGATACGCTGGCCATCGTCGATTACTGCAGGTATGACAACTGCTATACCTTCATTTATTCAAAAAGAAGCGGTACGCCTGCCGCTGATATGGAAGATGACGTACCTCGAGAAGTAAAGGAAAGAAGACTGCAGGAACTTAATGAGAAAGTAGCCTATTACGCCAATATGAAGAATCAGCGTTTCAAAGACCGGATCGTTGAAGTCCTGGTCGACGGACGGTCCAAGAAGAACAGCGAGGTCTATTCCGGCTATACAAAAGAAAACAAACTGGTCAATTTCAAAGGTGAAGGAATCGAAATAGGCGATCTGGTCAATGTCAGGATCACCGAAGTAATGAGTTTCTCTTTAAACGGGGAACTGGTGGGCAAAGTGATGGAATAAACATTTAAGATAAACTATAATGAAATTGCATAATAAAGGAGAAAAATAATGGCAAAATTTGTATGTAAAGTCTGCGGTTATGTCTATGAAGGCGATGCTGCTCCGGAAGAGTGTCCGGTATGTCATGCCAAGGGCGAGATGTTCGAAGAAGTAAAGGGTGAAATGGAACTGGCTGCCGAGCATAAATTCGGTGTTTATGCGGAAACTGTAAAGAACAATCCTGACATCCCTGAAGAAGACAAGAAGTACATCTTCGATCAGCTGATGGCTAACTTCAACGGCGAATGTTCCGAAGTAGGCATGTATCTGTGCATGGCCCGTGTAGCTCACAGAGAAGGCTATCCGGGTGCCGGCTTATACTGGGAGAAAGCAGCCCTTGAAGAAGCTGAACATGCTGCCAAGTTCGCTGAACTCCTTGGTTCCGATCTTGAAGCCAATATGACTTCATCTACCGAAAAGAACCTCAAGTGGAGAGTTGACTGCGAATACGGCGCAACTGCCGGCAAGACGGAACTGGCTCTAATGGCCAAGAAATACGGTCTTGATGCCATCCATGACACTGTCCATGAAATGGCCAGAGATGAGGCCAGACATGGCAAGGCTCTTGAAGGGCTGTACAGAAGATTATTCAATAAATAGAGAAAAGAACGAATGGAAACATTCGTTTTTTTATGTAAAATGAAGATATGGAAAGCTGGCAGATAATAATAGCCATATCTTCGTTCTGTATAGCTGCAGTCATTTTAAGTTACGTCAATAAGACCCGTAAAAAGACCGGACCTATCCTGTCACAGGCCTATTTTTCGTTAAGCGAGGAAGAAAGGAAGTATTTTGACAGGAATGCCGAATATGAGAGACTTACTATCCTTTACGGTCTTATAGCCTGTTTCTTCATCTGTGTAGCTCTATGTATCCTTACCTTAAACAGAGTATTCGGTTTTATCGGCATAGGTTTCCTGATAGTAGCTGTCATCTATTCGCTGATAAAGATAATCGAGCTTAAAAGCAGAAGATAAGGGGCCTTAAATTGAATTTAAGCCCTGTTTTTCTTATAATTATTTAAGTGTACAGAAAGGAATATAATCGATGGAAAAAGTTCGTTTAATGGCCCTTGGCGGCCTTGACGAAGACGGCAAGAATATGTATTGCGTCGAGATAGGCGATGATATTTTTGTGGTCGACGCCGGATTGAAATATCCTGACAACCAGCAGTTAGGCGTTGAGTATGTGATACCGGATTATTCCTATCTGATAAAGAACAAGGACAGGGTCAGGGCCATTTTCATAACCCACGGCCATGACGACGTCATGATGGCTATCTCCCATATCCTGAAGGAAGCTGATTTTGAAGTATATGCCGCACCTTTGACGGCTAAGATAGTTGAAGATGAATTCCCGAAGAATTCCAAGAAAAGGGTAAAAGTAATCAGAAGGAATGCCAAGCTCAATATAGCAGGGCATATCATCCATACCTTCCCGGTAATGATGTCGATAGCCGACGGAATAGGACTGATCTTTGAGACCGAGCAGGGTTCGATCGTCTATACCAGCGAGTTCATCATCGATTACGATCTTTCCTTCGATGCATTCTCGATGGATCTGAGCACGATCACCAAGATCGGTGAACATAACGTTTTGTGTCTCTTGTCGGAATCGGTAGGATCCAGCAAGCCCGGTTATACTTCTCCTAAGCACCGGATAACCGACCTGATAGAGACTTATATAGAAAACCTTGAAGGAAGGGTGATAATAACCCTCTATAAACAGAATCTTTACCGTATAATCGAAGTCCTGGAACTGGCCAGGAAGTATAAGAGAAAGGTATTCTTCCATAATCCCGATCATCTAAAACTGCTTAAATACGTCGAAGACCTGGGATATTACCGGATACCTGCCAATACGATCGTGACTGCCAAGGATTTCAGCAATGATCTGGATAACATCATCTGCGTCGTTTCCGGTTCCGGCAAGAAAGTCTTCCGTAAGCTCAACAATATCTGCATCGGTGAAGACAAGATCCTGGAACTCAAGAAAAACGATCTGGTCATCATCGCTTCTCCGGTCGTACCGGGTACCGAAAAGGAAGCTTCTAATATGGAAAACGACCTCTATAAGGCCGACGTCAAGGTCGTCAAGCTTAAAAAGTCGGAACTCCTGTCCATGCATGCATCCAAGGAAGACCTTAAGATGATGCTGTACCTGGTAAAACCTAAGTACTATCTGCCGGTAAAGGGTCAGTACAATGATCTTATAAACAATGCGGATGTAGCCGTGGAGATGGGCTATACCCCGGATAAGATCATCATCCTCGACAACGGTCAGTTTGCGACCTTCGAGAACCAGAAGCTCACGTCCACCAGAGACGTTATCGAGCTTGAAGAGATGCTTATCGATGGATCGGACGGAGCTGATGTTTCCGGCTTGGTCCTCAGAGACAGGGAAACGCTGTCCACTGACGGTTCGATCGTTGCGGGTATCGTCCTTGATTTTAAGACCAAGGCTCTTATCGGCGGTCCAGACGTACAGAGCAGGGGAGTCATCTATCTCAAGGATGCTGAAAACCTTTTAAATGAGATAGGAAACATCATGGTCGATACCGTCAGGGAAGAAGTGGAAGCGGGATGTTACGACAATATAAAGGCGCGTATGGAGGCCAAGGAAAAGATAGCTGCCTACGTGCTTAAGAATACCGGCAAGAAACCGATGATACTGCCGGCTATAGTCGAAGTGAATATGGAGAACAGTAATGGCTAGAAAGAAGAAAAAGAAAGAGACCTTTGATTACGGTGCGCTGATAGCGCTGGTTTTCACCGTCTTTCTGATGGTGATTTCCATCAGCAAGTCAGGCTTTCTGGGAAATTTCATCTCCAATGTCTTCAATTATCTTTGCGGACCGTATTACCTGGTATGTTTCATAAGTCTGTGCATAGTGCTTCTTATAAAGATCTTCCTTAATAAACTGTTCCTGAAGAAAGATTTTGACATACCTGTCTGGTTCTATATCGGTCTGGTATTCCTTAATATCGCAGTAATGATACTCGGTGCTCATCTGATATACAAGGATACGGAGATACTCGAACTGCCGGTATTAAGGGATATACTTTTCAATATCACCAAAGTGATCGGCACCGAAGGAAACTACGGAGGCGGTCTGATAGGCTCGGCGCTGCTGTTTGGCTTATACAATCTGATCTCCAAGAACGGTACGACCTTGCTGCTGGTGCTGCTGTACATGCTGAGCGCCATCCTGATAATTCCTCTTGGTATATATAAGGCAGTCATCAACTACATGAAAGATACTTCTTCAAAGGTCATTACTTCCGCAAAGAATACCCACGAGAAGATAAGCGAAGGTATCAGGCATAAACAGGCCCTGAGAGAAGAAGAAAGAGAAAAGAGAAGGATCGAAAGAGAAAGGAATATCAATATCAAGGATACTCCTAAAGATAAGGCTCCTGATCCTTTCCATGTTGAAAATGAACAGCTTGAAATAACGGATCCGGAAAATGTCTCCGAGTTCACTAAGACTTATTTCATAAAGGATGCACTGACAAAAGAGAAGAAACCGTCCGCTTTTGAAAGCGAACCGAAGGAAGATAAAAACATAGAAGTTGTCGATACTTCAAAAACAAGAGTAAGCAAGACAAAAGCCATAAAGAAACATTCCGGTCCTTACCGCTTACCGCCTTTATCTATACTTGAGCCTAATACGACAAAGAATTCCAAGACCAACAAGGCTTCTGCCGATGTAAAGGGCAAAAAGCTTATTGAAGTATTATCGACCTTTGGCATCGACGCCAAACTGGTCAATATCCATATCGGACCAAGCGTTACCAAGTTTGAGGTCAAGCCCGATTCCAACATTAAGGTAAACAAGATCATGTCCATCCAGGACAACATCAAGATGGAATTGGCCGTAACGGATGTCAGGATCGAAGCACCGATCCCGGGCAGAAGCGCTGTCGGTATCGAGATCCCTAATGCCGAGATGTCATCGGTAAGGATGTCGGAACTTATGCCTAAGGTCAAGGATAATGCCAACAAGCTCCTGTTTGCGTTAGGCAAGGATCTGATGGGTGAACAGGTCTACTGTGAGCTCAATAAGATGCCGCATCTTCTGATAGGCGGTGCTACCGGTTCAGGCAAGTCTGTATGTATCAATACGATCATCTGTTCATTGCTGCTAAGGAGCGATCCTGATACCGTAAAACTGGTGCTGATAGATCCTAAAAAGGTCGAATTTGCGCCATATCATGATCTGCCGCATCTGATGTGGCCGGTCATTACAGAATCTGACAAGGCAGCCATCTTATTAAAAAGACTTGTCATGATCATGGAAGAAAGGTATGAGACTTTCGCTACCGTCCAGGTCAGAGACATATCGGGATACAACGAGTTCGTTGAAAGACATAACAGGAATCTTGAAGAAGACGAAGCTCCTCTGGAAAGGATGCCGTTCATCGTGGTCATCATCGATGAGCTGGCCGATCTGATGGCTGTAGCCAAAAATGAAGTGCAGTTATCGATACAGCGTTTCACGCAGCTGGCCAGAGCCTGCGGTATGCATATGATCGTAGCGACCCAGCGTCCTAGCACCGATGTTATCACCGGCCTCATCAAATCCAATATTCCTAGCCGTATATCCTTTGCGGTATCTTCCAGCATCGATTCCCGGACGATCCTTGATTCCGTCGGTGCCGAAAAGCTGCTGGGTATGGGCGATATGCTATATCTTCCGCAGGGCGAGATCTCTCCTTCAAGGATACAGGGTGCCTACGTATCCGATTCCGAGATAAGAAAGATAACCGAATATGTAAAAGCCCAGGCTTCACCGCAGTATGACGATGCCTATTATTCTCTGGAAAGAGCCAATGACGGTTCCTTTGCGTTCACGGGAGAGGGCGGAAACACCAAGGATCCTCTGTATGACGAGATAGTCGAATATGTCGTAGATGCCCAGAAAGCTTCAACATCTCTTCTGCAAAGAAGGTTCGGAATCGGCTATAACCGCAGTGCCCGCATCATCGATCAGCTCGAAGAGAACGGCATAATCGGTTCCGCCAACGGTTCAAAGCCGAGGGAAGTACTGATAAAGAAAGAAGAATAAAAAAAGGTTCGTAAGAACCTTTTCTTTATGCCTTGGACTGTTTGGCGCCTTTATATCCGTAGGTACCGTTAAGCCTGTCGCCGATATCACCGGCTGCCGTAACGATGAATCCGTCCTTGTTGAGTCCGGTAGGGATATAAGTAGCCGCATACAGTTCGACGTCAGGATGATTGTCATGGATGAGCTTGACGCCCACATTGGAGGCAAAGAGGGCCATGACCTTGATCTTTTTATAGCCGAGTTCCTTAAGTCTTCTGATGGAATCCTCTATCGAGCCGCCGGTAGCCAGTGCCGGGTCGACGATTATGGCCGGATAATCTTCACCGTTTTCCGGCATCTTGAAGTAATACGGAACCGGTTTCAGGGTCTCCTGATCCCTGTACATGCCGATATATCCGACTCTCGCGCTTGGCACCAGGGTCTTCAATCCTTCCACCATGCCAAGACCTGCTCTTAAGATAGGTACGATAGTGATGGATTCGGCAAGTGTCGGTACGCTCATTCTGGCCAGGGGAGCGTCGATCTCTATTTCTTCCGTTTTCAGGTCCTTAAGGACTTCATAACCCATCATGATGGTCAGCTCGGTAATGATCTCTCCGAATTCCTTAGAACCGGTATTGATGTCACGCAGTTTGCCCAGTTTATGAGCTACCAGCGGATGGGAATCAAAGGTAGTTATATACTTTGAATAATCTTCCATAACATTTCTCCTTTTTTACTATCTAATATGTTATCACTTTAAAGAGTATTTTATGTAAAATGAATGTATGAATGAGAAGAATAACCTTAGATTCAAAGTACAGCTGCTGGATGAAGCGACGCTCTTTCGGACGATGACCCGTCTTTCCTATGAGGTCATAGAGAAAAACAGCGATCTCAGCAGGATAGTGCTTATCGGAATAAAGACCAGAGGCGTTCCTCTGGCCGAACTGGTAAAGGAAAACATCTATAAGCATACCGGAATAGAGCTTCCTTTAGCCACCCTTGATATCAAGTTCTATCGTGATGATCTGGAAAAGGTATCCCTCAATCCGCTCATCACCCAGGAAGAGCTAGATGTCGATATCAACGGCAAGGAAGTAATACTGGTGGATGATGTCATCTATACCGGCAGAACGGTAAGAGCTGCCATCGATGCCGTTTTCGACAAGGGAAGACCGGATAAGGTGTCATTGCTGGTACTGATAGACAGAGGACACAGGGAACTGCCGATAAGACCTGATTATGTCGGAAAGAACATTCCTACGGCCATGAATGAAGTGGTAAGCGTCAATATAAGACCTGTAGATGAGAGGAATAACGTTGAACTGCTGGAGAAAACAGATGATTAACATACTTGTAAGCGCCTGTCTTTTAGGTCTTGACTGCCGTTATGACGGAAAGAACTGTCTTAATGAAAAAGTACTGGAACTGAAGAAATACGCCAATCTGATACCCGTCTGTCCGGAACAGATGGGCGGTCTTTCAACACCGCGTGATCCTTCGGAAATAGTCGGAAAAAGGCTAATATCCAATAAGGGCACGGATGTGACTGCCAACTATGATAAAGGCGCGGAAATGGCCCTTAAACTGGCTGAGATCAACGATTGTCACTACGCTGTGCTTAAGCAGAAAAGCCCGTCATGCGGCTGCGGACTCATTTATGACGGCACGTTTACCGGAAAGACTATCAAAGGAAACGGAAATACCACCAGACTTTTGACTGAAAACGGTATCATCTGCTTCTCTGATGAAGATATTGATGAATTATTGTCCATACTCATTGACAAATGAGTTACATAGGATAAAATATTAACAGTTACATAGAAATCTTTAAGTCCAATACTGAGATATTGGTAAGATTGAATGTTAAATTTGGTTTTTCATTGAATCCTTGCCTTGTCTTGCGGACAAGGCTTTTCTTTAAAGAATGTAACTGTAGGAGGAGAAAACATGAAACTAATCTACAACGTAGAAGACAAGGTCGATTTCAAACAGAACCTGGTCTTTGCCTTCCAGCAGATGATCGCCATCATGGCTGCTACCTTACTGGTCCCGATGATCATGTCCAGTTATGCCATGAGCAACGGCGGAACCCTGTATTTTGACCCGTCTGCTGCCTTATTCGGTGCCGGTATCGGCACGCTGTTCTATGTATTTGCGACCAAGAGAAAAAGTCCTGTATTCTTAGGATCTTCATTCACGTTCCTGCCTGCCTATGCAGCCATCATCGGAATGAACTACGGTTACTGGGGAGTCATCATCGGTGTAGCTCTGGCCGGTCTTGTATACTTCGTGATCGCCTGCATCATCAAGGCTGTCGGCTCTGAATGGGTAAACAAGCTAATGCCGCCGGTCATCGCCGGTCCGATCGTTGCCATCATCGGTCTTTCCCTGTCTTCGACTGCTACCGGCTGGTCCAGCACCAACGGCGGTTCCGAATACAGTCTGATAACCATTGCGGTAGCTCTCATAACTTTCTTCGTTATCTGCTACGTATCGGAAAAGGGCAGTAAGATGCTAAAGCTCATTCCGTTCCTGATCGGTATCGGTGCAGGTTATCTGGTCGCTGTAGTCCTTACATTATGCGGAGTTGCCCAGCTGGTCGATTTCTCGGCTTTCAGTAATCTCTCGATCTTCGCCGTTCCGAAGTTCACCTTCATGCAGGCCATTACCCAGCATCCTGAAGGTCTGCTGCCGATCGACGGTACAGCCTTCGGCAACATTGCGATTACCTTCGTACCTATCGCCATCGTCGAGCTTGCCCAGCATATCGGTGACCACAAGAACCTCGGTTCCATCATCAACCATGATCTGATCACTGATCCGGGTCTTGACAGAACGCTCATCGGCGACGGTGTCGGTTCTGCCATCGGCGGCGTCTTCGGCGGTGCTGCCAATACCACATACGGCGAATCCATCGCCTGTGTGGCCATTACCGGAAATGCTTCCGTATCGACCATCATCCTGGCCTGCTTCGGCTGCATGATCCTGTCGTTCTTCGGTCCGTTCGTAGCCGTCATCAATTCCATACCTAAGTGCGTAATGGGCGGTGCCTGTATCGCTTTATACGGATTCATCGCCGTATCCGGTCTGAAGATGCTGGCCGGTGTCGATCTTGGCGACAACAGAAACCTCTTCCCGGTTTCCGCCATCCTGGTAATCGGTATCGGCGGTCTCGTACTGTCCTTCGGTACCAATCCGGTAACCGGCGGTGCCTTGCTGCAGTTATCTTCACTGGCCACTGCCTTGCTGGTAGGACTGATAACCAAAGCGCTAGTAAGTTAAAGAAAGATAAAGAATTCCTAAAGTGGGCTTACGGCCCACTTTTTTAATGTCTCAATGATTATTTTGTATAATAATTTTATGCAGCAGTTCTTCACTGACGAAAGCCTTAATATCGGCCAGAAGTCATCTTTGAGTAAAGAGGTCCTTTACCAGTTAAGAAAGGTCTTAAGAGCTGAAGACGGCTATGAATTCCGCCTTGCAGATAAGGACGGAAAGATCTTTTTATGTGCTCTTGAAAAAGACTGTGCTTGCGTTAATAAAGAGCTTGATGAAGACAACGAACTGAAGACTGAAATCACTGCCATCGTTTCGCTCATAAAGAATGACAAGATGGATCTGATGGTACAGAAGCTTACTGAACTGGGAGTTAGAAGGATAGTTCCTTATAAGGCTTTCCGGTCTGTAGTTAAGGAAGGAAAGGGCGATAATAAGCTGGAACGCTTTAAAAAGATAGCCAGGGAAGCCGCCGAACAGTCCCACAGAAACATCATTCCGGAAATCACCGGATATGCAGGAATAAACGATCTAAGCAAATATATGAGCGAATTAAATATTGCAGCTTATGAAAAGGATGATCATATAGTTTCCGATTTCAGAAATCATAATTCGATCACCTTCATAATCGGTCCTGAAGGCGGTTTTGACCCCGTAGAAATAGAGAAAATCAAAGATATGGGTTTCATATCATTATCGCTTGGAAAACGCATTTTAAGGGCTGAAACAGCCTCTATATACATTACAAGCCTGATCGTCGGAGATAATCAATGAAGACTTTTGCGATGATGGTGCTTGGCTGCAAAGTCAACGACTATGAAGCAACTTATTTAAGAAGAAAGATGCTTGAGAGATATGAAGAAGTGTCTTTTAAGGATAAGGCTGATATCTATATCATCTTTACCTGCTGTGTTACCAATATAGCGGAAGCCAAGACCAGAAAGATGCTCCACAGAGCCAGGAACACCAATCCTGATGCTTATATCGTTGCCATAGGCTGCCTGAGCCAGATAAAAGGCGATACGGAAGACTTTAAAGACGTCGATCTGATAATCGGATCGACCAGAAAAGATGAAGTATATGACCTGATAAATCAGCATTTTCAGGATAATCTGGTGGAAGAGCTTAAGGATCCCGGCTTTGAGGATCTCTATCTTGACACTTATCCGGGAAAATCAAGAGCTTTTCTCAAGATACAGGATGGCTGCAATCAGTACTGTGCCTACTGTATCATCCCTTATGCCCGGGGAAGCGAAAGATCAGCACAGCATGAAAATATCATTAAGCAGGCTAAAGTGCTGTCCGAGACATCCAAAGAACTGGTACTGACCGGTATACATACCGGAAGATACTTTGACGGTGAGTATCATCTTTATGAACTGCTAAGAGATCTTGAAAAGATCGATGATCTTAAGACCATCAGACTGTCTTCAATTGAAATGAATGAAGTAAATGACGGTATCGTTGCTATGATTAAAAACAGCGGCAGGATAGCTCATCATCTCCATATTCCCGTACAGTCGTGCAGCAATGAGATCCTTACCCTGATGAACAGGCCTTATACGATAGAAGAGTATACGGACCGTATCGCCTACATCAGAAAGGAAATACCGGACATTTCCATCAGTACCGACCTGATAGTAGGCTTTCCCGGTGAAACGGATGAAATATTTGAAAAGACACTGGCTAATCTTAAAAAGATCAGATTCTCATTCATTCACGTCTTTCCGTACGCAAGAAAGAAAGGCACAGCAGCCGATAAGCTGGACGTTCATCTTCCTAACAGCGTAAAGAAGAGCAGAGTAAACCGGGTCATAGAAATTGAAAAGGGTATTACCAAAGAATTCCGGAAAAGCTTTATCGGAAAGCAGCTGGAAATGCTGATAGAAAAAAAGGAAGAAGAATATGTATACGGCTATGTAAAACAGTACTTTTACGTAAAAGCATATGGAAAAGGTGAGATAGGGGATATCGTTAAAGTTAGAATAGACAGTGTAAACGACGATGAGGTGATAGGCAATGTTACTGAGTGAATTATTTGAAGGATCGCCTGATATAGAGATTAAACAGCTTTCGATAGACAGCCGTCTGCCGATGAAAGACTGCATTTTCTTCTGTCTTTCCGGAATAAGGTATGACGGTCATCACTTCATCGATGAAGCGATCAAAAACGGTGCATCAGTTATCGTTTATGAAGATGAAGTCGATACTTCAAAGAATGCAGTCTTCATTAAAGTCAGCGATGTCGCCGATTGTCTCAATGATATTGCCGCCAAGTTCTACGATTATCCGGCCAGGGGACTGGAAAGCTTTATCGTTTGCGGCTGTGACGGTCAGAGCTCGGTGTCAAATCTTATCTACAGCCTTATTAGCAAGGTAAGGCCATGCGCATCTGTCGGAAGCTGCGGCATCCATTACGGTGAACATCATCTTTACAGTTCCGTACCGACACTTACCATACTTGATAATCATAAGTATCTCTATGAATTCGTCCGCTGCAGCATGGAATCCTGCGTCTTTGAAGGAGATGCCATGTCGCTATCATATAAGAAGCTCGACGGAATCGATCCTGATGTTTTCGTCTATACTTCTACGAACGAATATGCTACCGAATTCGAGGAAATAGGGATCAACTACTATGATGCCCTCGTTTCCTATCTTTATACACTTGACGAAAAGACACTTATCATCCTTAATAAAGACGACATCGCCTATGATGAACTGGTGCTGGCGGCCGGTGACAATTACCTTACTTACGGATGCAAGGAACACAGTGATTTCGTTATAGAAGACATAAAGCTTAAAAAAGACGGTTCGTCATTCTCCTTAAAGCATAAAGGAGGATCCTGCACCTTTAATACAAAACTTCTGGGTATGAACAATATCTACAATGCAGCCGCTGCAATCGTAGCCCTGGTATCAAGAGGCTATGATACCAACAAAATAGCGGAGAACCTTGCCAAGGTAAGACCGCTGGATGGCGTAATGGATCCGGTGGATCTGGGACAGGACTACAGTATTTACATTGACTGTGCCGATAATATCAAGAGTCTGCATGATGTCTACGATTTCGGTGAACATATCCGTAAGGCCGGTTCTAAGGTTTACGCCGTCTGGGGAATCAACGGAACCGATGAAAGCGATACTCTGAAGGAGATCGCCGAACTGTCCGAGAGTTTCATCGATCATATGATACTTACCGAAAACAACTCCTACAGCGGCAACATGATGCATGTGATGAAGAAGGCGCTTCCGTACTTTGAAAGCATGAAGCCGCTGGCCATCGAAGACCGCAGTATCGCCATCGAATCTGCCGTGGAAATGCTCAACAGGGACGATATACTATTTATCCTGGGCAAGGGAAATGAAACCACTATTACCAGAAATCTGGGTAAAGAGACCTATATCGGCGATAAAAAAGCAGCGGAGCTGGCTGTTTCCAGACGTCTCAAAGAAGAAAAGGATGACATCTGATAAAAATCTGTTATAATAAGAAAGCACGCGAAAGGGGGTGAGATGATGTCTAAGATTATCGTTAAGGAAAACGAACAGCTTGATGATGCTTTACGCAGATTCAAAAGACAGGTTTCCCGTAACGGGACCCTCCTGGAAGTAAGAAAGCGTGAGTATTATGTCAAACCTGGCATTAAGAAAAAACTCAAGAGAGAAGCAGCCAGGAAAGCAAGAAAAGGAAAATAGTGCTTAAGCACTATTTTTTATTTATAATTTAAGTATGGGTTATAAGGAACTGGTACTTGACAGTCTTAGTCATGACGAACTTAAGGATCTCTATGGAATAGACAATGAAAACATCAGGACACTGGAAGAGCTTCTGGGCAGCGATATAGTGGCCAGGGGCAACGTTCTGATGATAGATGAGGAATCATATGCCGAATTTGAAAAGCTCGTATATTCGCTCATATCGCTTTTAAAGAGCGATAACGAAATAGATGAAACGCTTATCAATCATACCTACAGAAACATCGTAAACAATACCGACAGTTCCTGGCAGAATACCGTACTGATAAATACGCTGAGCGGAAAACCGGTAAAATTCAAGACCTATAATCAGTATCTTTTATCAAAATACGTAGAGAATAACGATCTGGTGTTTTCCATCGGACCTGCCGGTACCGGCAAGACCTTTCTGGCAGTCGCCCTGGCTTGCAAGGCACTTAAAAACGGGGATGTGAAAAGGATCATCCTCACCCGTCCTGCCGTAGAAGCGGGAGAATCGCTGGGTTTCCTTCCGGGCGATCTCAAGGAAAAGATCGATCCTTATCTGATGCCGCTGTATGACTCCCTATATGAAATACTTAGCGTCGAACAGGTCGAAAAGCTGATGGAAAAGAAGATCATCGAAGTAATGCCTCTGGCCTATATGCGGGGCAGGACCCTTAATGACGCCTATGTGATACTTGATGAAGCACAGAATACCACATCTGGACAGATGCTGATGTTTCTGACAAGGCTCGGCTATAATTCCAAGATGATAGTAAACGGCGATATCACCCAGATCGACCTTAATATAAACAGGACCAGGAGCGGTCTGGTGATAGCCAGAGAAAAGCTGAAGGACATAAAAAATATCGCCATCATCGAATTCGACAAGAGCGATATCGTAAGAAACCCTCTGGTAGAGAAGATAATCGAAAGATTCAATATTTAAGAAGATTATCCTTAACGGATAATCTTTTAAATCAAGGCTTTATATACTACAATAATATTCATGAGAAAAATATTCATAGCAACCGGAAACGCACATAAAATAAGTGAATTCAGGGAAATTTTCGATACTCTGGGACTTGAAGCTGAACTAGTATCCCCCAAGGATTTCAACGATGATTCCGAACCTGTAGAAAACGGCAGTACCTATAAGGAGAATTCCTATATCAAAGCCAGATTCTATTACGACAGATACCATCTGCCGACTTTGGCTGATGACAGCGGCATCGAGATCGACTTCTTTGACGGACAGCCAGGCATCCATTCCGCCAGGTTCCTGCCGGGAATGAGCTATCCGGAAAGAAACGACTATATCTGCGATAAGATGAAAGACAGCGACAACAGGGGTGCAAGTTTTCACTGTGTAGTTACGTATATCGATGAAAAGGGCGAAGCCCGTTTCCATGAAGGGGTGGTAAAGGGCTCGATAGCCAGAGAACCGAAAGGTATCGAAGGTTTCGGATATGATCCTATCTTCATTACTGACGGTTATGATAAAACGAATGCCCTGATGGGACAGGAATTCAAGAATTCCCATTCCCACAGAGCGATCGCTTTAAGAAAGTGGGTGGAAGATCTTGAAGACTAAGATAATTGGTTTTATATGCTGCCTGTCACTGCTGCTGGCAACGGTAATCACCGTCATCGATTTCTGGTGCTTTAACGATGAATTCTATAAATATGAATATACTAATCTGAATACCGCTCAAAGCATCGGCATGTCTGCCGAAGATCTCGACAGGACGACAGATGTGCTTTTATCTTATCTGAAGGACCGGGACAAGACCCTCGATATACAGGTCGAAGTAAAAGGCATTCTCAGGGAAGTTTTCAACCAGAGGGAAAAGGCTCACATGGTCGACGTCAGAAACCTGTATCTGAATGCCATTACGGTAAGAAACATCGCCGCTGGAATATCGATCTGCTGCCTGGTCATTCTGGTGTATCTAAAGGATCTGAGCGTTCTGTACAAGTCTTATCTTAAGGCGCTTGGCGTTTTCGTATTCATATTCGGTTTTATCGGCATCTTCTGCCTTATAGATTTTGACGTATTCTGGACCAATT
This sequence comes from Erysipelotrichaceae bacterium, assembly GCA_017431825.1. Lineage (GTDB taxonomy): Bacteria > Bacillota_I > Bacilli_A > Erysipelotrichales > Erysipelotrichaceae > Colivicinus. Next base: position 98,994 of record JAFRKI010000002.1, read on the forward strand.
TCCATCACGTATTCTTTCCGGGCAACGACCTGTGGCTCCTTGATCCCCATACCGATATCCTGATCATGATGGTGCCTAGCAAGTTCTTTTTCGATCTTTGCGTTTCGATCGTCTTCAGTATTTTCGTACTGATGCTCCTTTATTTCATTTTCTTCAAGATCCTTGACAGAAAGGTCATTAAATAATGATTAATATCGTTCTGTACGAACCGGAGATACCGCAGAATACGGGAAATATCATGCGTACCTGCATGGCTTTCGATATGAAACTTCATCTCATCGAGCCTCTGGGCTTTTCTTTTGACGACAAGTACCTTAAAAGATCACATATGGACTACATTAACGACGTTGATTACCGTATCTACAGGGATTACGATGAATTCACAAAAGAAAATGATGGGCAGTTCGTATATTTCTCCAGATACGGAATGAAGAGCTTCTCCGAATGCATTTTCGATAGGGAAAGGGATATATATCTTCTTTTCGGAAAGGAATCGACCGGCATCCCGAAAGTGATCCTTAAGGATCATCTCGATGATACCTACCGCTTTCCCATGAAAGCCAACGCCAGAAGCCTTAATCTATCAAACTGCGTTGCCATCGGCGCTTATGAATGTCTTAGGCAGACCGGTTTTGACGGGTTAAGCGAAAGGGAAGCGATAAAAGGTCCCGATTGGCTGTTGAGATAGATTAAGTTATAATTTACTTATGCTGAAAAAACACGTATTACTGATATTTGTGATCTTAGTCATAACAGGAATCTGCTATGTTTTCATGAACCGCAATTATGACCCGTTATCAAGATATTCCTACTATCTTTCCGAAGATACCAGATACCAGATACTGAACAGACTCGATGAAAGGGAAGTCAAATACATCGTCGACTATGCCATTGCCCCAAACGAATTCACTGATTATTTAGAAATCAGTTCCTTCAATGCATAGCATATCGCTCAATACAATCCTGCCCGCAAGAGCCTTCTTATGCTGAAACCGACGGAGATCGTCAATGTCGTCGAACTTATATATAAGCGTGATCTCGACCTTGATGAATGCATCGAAAAATACCAGTATCTTGACTACTATACGATCATGAACGACCTGGTCAAGAAATAAGCTTCATTATGAAAATAGTTCTGTGCGGTGACAATCACTGCAATAAAAGAGTACTAGATGATATCGTAAGCGTTCATCCCGATGCCGATTATTACTGGCATCTGGGTGATTCCGAGTTTTTTGATGAGGAGGATCTCAAACCTTTCATCAGCGTTAAAGGAAACAACGACTACGGGATCAATCTTCCGTTCAGAAGAGAGATCGAAGTCGGAGGACATAAGTTTCTTCTGATACACGGTACCGGCATGTTTCCGGGCGACTACAGCTCACTTGCAAGGACCGCAAAGGAAAAGGGCTGCGATGTCGTTCTTTTCGGTCATACGCACAGACCTTATGATGAAATGACAGACGGAATAAGAATGATCAATCCCGGATCCTGCCGTCATAACAGGGGCTATGCTTATCCGACATATGTGATACTTGACATCGATGAAAAAGGGAAGATTAATGCCACGTTCATAGATATTGACAATGACAGGTGATTTCATTATTATAATAGAGTAATAAAAAGTAGGTAGAAAGTAGAAGGCCACTTCTCACCTGACGTCCATAAGGACCTGGGTAATATTGCTACGGAATGTAAGTAATAGAGTGGGCTTTGTCTCGCTTTTTATTTAATAGGAGGACATTAGTTATAGCAGGCAAAAAGAATGAAGATCTGGTCAATGAGAGCATCCGCTTCAAGGAAGTCCTTGTAATTGATTCAGACGGAACTCAGTTAGGAGTTATGAGCAGAAATGAGGCTTTAGAAAAAGCTTATGACCAGGATCTGGATCTTCTGTGTGTATCACCGAATTCCAATCCGGCAGTATGCAAGATCCTTGATTACGGCAGATTCCGCTTCGAGAACCAGAAGAAGGCGAAGGAAGCCAAGAGGAACCAGCATACCAATGAGTTGAAACCTTTACGTTTATCACCTGTGATCGATACCCATGACTTCGAGACCAAGGTCAAACAGGCAACCAAGTGGCTCGAGGACGGTATGAAGGTAAAGATCGATATGCGTTTCAGAGGTCGTATGATGACCAGACAGGAAGTCGGTATGAAAGTCATGAATGACTTCATCGAGAGACTGACGGAACTGTCCAATGTCGATAAGAAACCGAAACTTGAAGGGAACATCATGTCCTGTGTTTTAATGCCCAAAAAGAAAGTAGGAGGGAAAGCAAATGCCAAAGATGAAAACTAAGAAGACTTTTGCGAAGAGAGTAAAAGTCACCGGCACCGGTAAGTTAAAAAGACACCACAATTTCACATCACACTTCGCTGCCAATAAGACACACAAGCAGAAAGTACAGTTAAGGAAAGCCGATCTTGTCTCCAAGTCTGATTACAAGAAGAACAAGGCTTTACTGCAGGGATAGGAGGAATAAACAATGGCAAGAGTAAAAAGATCTAATACCCTGAGAAAGAGACACAGAAGGGTCCTTAAGCAGGCCAAAGGCTATTTCGGCAGCAAGCACTTACTGTATAAGACAGCCCATGAACAGGTAATGCATTCATTAAAGTACGCTTATGAAGGCAGAAAGCAGAATAAGCGCAACTTCAGAAAGCTCTGGATCGCCAGGATCAATGCCGCAGCCAGGATGCACGACCTGTCCTATTCCAAGCTTATGCACGGCTTAAAGCTGGCCAACGTCAATATCAACAGAAAGATGTTATCTGAGATCGCCATCAGCGATCCTGATGCATTCACAAAGATCTGTGATACCGCAAAGACAAAATTAAGCTAAAATAAGAGATGTAATATCTCTTACGGCCTGTTGGTGAAACGGTTAACACATTGCCCTCTCAAGGCAACATTCACGGGTTCGAATCCCGTACAGGTCACCATAGAAAACAAACCCGTGATAATCACGGGTTTTCTTATGTCCTCATTCTCATATGAAAGATAATCAATATCATAATGTGTCCTTTTATTTGGACATACTGTTCTGATGATTGATATAGAATTTAAGAAAAAGCAGTACATTATCTTTTTGTACTTATATCATTTTACGAAGGAGGGGATTATTAATGAAGATCAAATATCAGGATGGTATATTTGCCTCAATGACATATTTGGATGAAATGCTGGATGAAAACAAGGAGGGATACCCGAATCCGCGAACTGAAAACTATTATGAAACGCTAAAGGAGATCAGAAGCGTGCAGAACTGCAGAAAAGTACCGGCAGATGAAATCTATAAAAGACTGGGAAAGACCAGAAGAAAGAAAGCTTTTGAAACTATCGAATACGGATACTACACTGCAAATATCCACTATTATCTGTATGAGAGCTGTTCAGAATATAAAAAGAGTGAAGCATATAAAGATTCACTTAACAGAAGGATACTATTCTTTTTAAATAACGCAAATATACGGGCATTATCTTCATATCTCTGGTTTCCTTTGAATTTTCCTGATCAGTATTTAAGATTTCTTGAATACCAATACGGTAAAAAGAGGTCTTCTTGGTGTAAGAATAAAAGGATATCTGATGAATTTCCGACAGAAATGCTGATTGATTTTACAGACAAATTCGGAAATAATGAAGAAAAGGAGATAGCTGATACTCTGCATAATGTGATCAATAAATGTTATGAAGACTATTACGGTTGAGTTATGAAACTCGTAATACACGATCTGAACGACAAGGAATGGAAAAAGATTTCCCATGAATATGAAAACTGGGAAATAGTTTCCGACAACGGAACGATATTGCCGTGTTATGGCTGTTTTCGCTGCTGGACCAAGGATCCCGGACAGTGCCTCTTAAATGATGATTACTGCAGGATGGGTTACCTCGTGCACCATGCGGATGAAGTAAAGGTAATAAGCAGATATACGTACGGTGGTTTTTCCGGCTCTGTAAAGAACATATTTGACAGATGCCTGGGATTCGTCCTGCCACAGCTTGAACTGGTTGACGATGAATCTCATCATTTTAAGCGTTATCCTGAGGATAAGCCATTTTCATTTGTCTTCTATGGTAACGATCTAAATGATAACGAGAAGAATGCTGCTGAAAGATATGTAAACTCGGTAATGAAAAACTTCCGGGGACATGTTAAAAGTATCGTATTTGAGAATAAAGAACTACCTGTTTCGAATGATAACAGAGAATATGTAAATAACGAAGATCGGACAGTTCTTGTCAACGGCAGCATGAGAGGGGATAAGGCTTATTCTCTCAAATTCGCTGGTCTTCTAAAGAAAAGGCTGAATAAGAATGCCGAGATAATCAATATTCATAAATACATAAATGACCTTACAGATCTTTATGAAGAGATAAAGAACGCTTCAACTATAGTAATCTGTACTCCTTTATATGTCGACAATCTACCGTCACAGGTAGTGCGTCTTCTGGAGATTTTTGAACGGTCATACTCCGGAGACCCTAAAAACATATATCTTATCGCGAATATGGGATTATATGAAAGCAGACAGCTTGTAAATCTCTTTGAAGCAGTTAGACAATGGTCCGACAAAATGGATTTCAGATACGGCGGAGGACTGGGTATCAGCGCCGGCGAACTGATCGGTGTACTGGTCGATTTCCTTCCGTTTGGAAAATGGCCAACGAAAGAGATCTGCAAGGGAATGAATGAGCTTGCAGAAGCGATCAACGGTAATAAAACGACTGAAGATATATATACGGAACCTAAAGGTTTCCCCCGTTGGCTCTATATGCAGATAGCCAACCGCAACTGGAACAACATCGCCAGAGCCAACGGGATCGATCCCAAGGATATGTTAAGACAGCTGTAAATAAAACTGATCCATTCTAGCGATGGATCAGTTTTTAATTATTCGAACTTTTCTAGGGCCTTTTCCAGTCTTTTTATCGTTTCATCCTTGCCAAGGATCTGAGCTATCATGGTGGCACCGCCCGGTGTCCGGTCTTTTCCTGACAGAGCTACCTGGACAGGGTACATCAGAGTGATGTTTTTCATACTGTTATCGGCAGCGATGGAAGCCAGACAGCTGAATATCGTATCATTATTCCATTCTTCAATGTTGTTTAAGGCAGGAAGAGCCAGTTCAAGACATTTCCTGGCAGTTTCCGGATCTGTTTTCGCTTTCTTGTTGTTGTAAAGGTCGATGCTGTAATCCTTTGGCTCATTGAAGAAATCGACCATTTCTTCAACATCAGAAAGGATCATTACTCTGTCCTTAAGAGCCTTGGCGATAGCTCTGTAATCATACTTAGGATCGACGTATTTTGCGATTTCCGGTTCCAGCAGTTTAAAATAACTGTCATCGTCCATGTTTCTGAGATAGACACCGTTCATCCATTTGAGTTTTTCGATGTCAAAAATGGCACCGGACTTGTTGATCCTCTTCACATCGAAGACTTTGGTCAGTTCTTCTACCGAATAGATCTCTCTTTCTTCATTTGGCGACCAGCCAAGAAGGGCGATATAGTTGAGTATCGCTTCCGGAAGATAGCCTTTGGCTACCAGATCCTGGAAGGATGCATCGCCGTTTCTCTTGGAGAGCTTCTCATGCTCATTCTTCATTACCGGCGGGCAGTGGATATATCTCGGGATATCCCAGCCGAAAGCCTCGTATAAAAGATTGTATTTAGGTGTGGAAGAAAGATATTCCTTGCCTCTTACCACATCGGTTATCTCCATCAGATGGTCATCGACGACATTGGCGAAATTATAGGTCGGGAAACCGTCTGACTTAAGCAGGATCATTTCATCGAGTTCATCATTATTAACGGTAATATCTCCGTAGACCTCATCGGTAAAGGTAGTAGTACCTTCAGGGACGATGGTCTGTCTGATGACATATTCTTCGTTATTATCGAGCTTTTTCCTTATCTCATCTTCAGCCAGGTTCTTGCAAGGGTCCTTATACAGGAAGGAATCACCGTCAGGTCCGGCGTTCTTCTTCTGCGCTTCGATATCTTCTTCCTTGCAGAAGCAGTAGTGCGCATTTCCGCTTTTAACCAGTCTTAATGCATAATCCTTATAAATACCGGCCTTCATCCTTTCAGACTGCACATAAGGTCCATAGTCACCTCCGACATCCGGTCCTTCGTCATGCTGAAGATCACAGGCCTTGAGCGTATCATAAATAATGTCCGTAGCGCCTTCCACGAGCCTGTTCTGATCGGTATCTTCGATCCTTAATATAAAATCTCCGTTATACTTTTTGGCCACCAGATAGGCATATAATGCGGTCCTGAGGTTGCCTATATGCATGTATCCGGTAGGGGACGGGGCAAATCTGGTTCTTACTTTACTCATAATTCCACCTCCACCTCATTCTACTTTAATTGATAACTTGTTTTCAATCTCATTTCCTGTATAATATGACTAAATCAGATAATAAGGAGGATATTATGAAATATACATATAAACCGCAGGGAGTCTGTTCGGTACAGTTTGATTTCGATATCGAAGACGACGTTATTGAATCACTGAATGTGACCGGAGGCTGCAACGGCAATCTTAAAGGCATTTCATCACTTATAAAAGGCATGAAGATAGACGATGTTATCGAAAGGATCGAAGGTATCGAATGCGGATTCAAACCAACATCCTGCCCCGATCAGATAGCCAGAGCTCTGAAAGCTTATAAGAGTGAAAACAGCCTGTAATCAAAGCACGATAATCGTGCTTTTTGATTCCTTTAATATATAATATATTCATGACTTACGTATTCTATCTGTTTATCGTAACGGCGCTGGCTGCCATCGATCAGTATACAAAAAGCCTGGTCGTTACCTATATCGGTCTGAATGAATCCATCGATCTTATAAAAGGCTTCTTCTCTCTTACTCATGTAAGAAATTACGGTGCCGGCTTTTCCATCATGCAGCACGCTACGCTGACCTTTTACATAATCACGCCGGTATGTCTGGGCATTTTCATATATCTGCTGCTCAAGACCGTAAAGAACGACTACTTAAGCAAAGCAGGACTCCTGCTTATGATAGGCGGAACGATAGGCAATTTCATAGACAGGATAATCAATACATATGTTATCGATTTCCTCGATTTCATAATAATCGGCTGGGATTTTCCGGTATTCAATTTCGCAGACTGCTGTCTGACAATAGGCGTTTTTCTCTATATAATTGCCGTTTTCCTGGAGTATAAGAATGCCAAGAATTGATATCGTTGTAGATAATGAAGACTGCGATGTAAGACTGGATGTTTTCCTGGCCGAAAATACTCTTTTATCCCGTTCTTCAATACAGAGACTGATAAAAGAAGGCAAGGTATTGGTTAACGGTGAAAAGACCAAGAGCTCCTACAAAACGGAAACAACTGATGAAATATCGGTCGAATATGAAGAGACCGTAATGACCGATCTAAAACCGGCAGATATCGACATCGACATCCTCTATGAAGACGAGGACGTTATCGTCGTAAACAAGCAGAAAGGGCTGGTCGTCCATCCGGCACCCGGAAACTATGACAATACGCTGGTGAATGCGCTGATCGGCAGATGTGGATCATTGTCTGATATAAACGGTTATTTCCGTCCAGGTATCGTCCACAGGATCGACAAGGATACAAGCGGTCTTTTGGTCATAGCTAAAAATAACGATGCTCACGCTAAGCTTGCAGAACAGCTTAAGGACAAGACCTGTTTTCGAAAATACTACTGTCTTGTTAAAGGTACGATCGAGAACGACGAAGGAGAGATCAATGCTCCTATCGGCCGAAACCCTAAAGACCGACAGAAAATGTGTGTTACCGATAAGAACTCAAAAGAAGCGGTAACTGAATTCAAAGTACTCGAAAGACTTTCAGATTCAACTCTCCTTGACGTAAATCTTCTTACCGGAAGGACTCACCAGATAAGGGTACATATGGCTTTTATCCATCATCCGGTATTGAATGACCCTAAATACGGCGGGCCAATCATCGATGACAGCGGCCAGTACCTGCATGCCTATTATCTGAGTTTCATCCATCCAAGGACTGATGAAAGGGTGGAATTCAAAACAGCGATGCCTGAATATATGAAAGAATATATAATAGAAAATGGTGGTAAATATGAAGAGAAGTGAGTTATATAAATCATTTCAGCTTTATGATTTCTTTGTGAACAGGTATTCCTATACCTCTTTTCGTCTTATGGGCGGTCTCTCACAGGAAGGCGAGCTCTGGCTCGTAAGCAAGGACGATCCCAATTATCAGGTCATCAGGATAAGCAACCGCAGCACTGAATCAGCTATAGATGAAAGCGAAAAGATAAATACCATCATCGATGTCTGTAAGCAGCGTTTCTATCTTAAAAATGTCAGATTTCTCGATATTCACGTCTGCCAGGACGAAGTATATGAAGAAAAATACGATACGTCCTGCATCGAGATAGGATTTCACAGCGGCATCGACCTGAACGAAATATATCCCGGCGTTTATGATGTCATCCATGAAACTGTCGATGAGGAAAACGAGATAAAAAGGCTCCTTGACAGCATCAATTCAAGGATCAGAGAACTGAAACTGAAGGAAAGAAAACGTCCGATATTCTACAAGTTCCTGCATAATCCGATAGCAGTGACCGTTACCCTTATTGCGGTATGCACTTTCATGTACCTGCTGACGTTCAGATACTCTTCGAGGTATTCCGATACCGCTACTCTGGTTTATCTGGGTGCCGACTACAAGATGTTTACTTTGGGCCTTGGGCAATACTGGAGGCTTCTGACCTGCGGACTGCTGCATTCCAGTCTGCTGCATCTGTTTACCAACATGTTCTCGCTGCTGATAATAGGCGCTATCATCGAACCCCGTGTCGGACACCTCAAGTTCCTGGCCATCATTGTTTTCGGAACGCTTACGGCATCGCTTACGCACGGCGTGATGTCGGGAAATTCCCTGGTCGTCGGCTTATCCGGAGGCATCTATGCGATCTTCGCCTATTTTATTTTCTATTATCTTGAGAACAAACTGATCGATATCCGTTCACTGATGCCGACTATCGTACTTAATCTGTGTCTCAATTTCCTGCCTAACGTATCCTGGCAGGCGCATCTTGGCGGTGCCGTTTGCGGAATACTTTTCTATTACATTTATAAGAACGACAGGGTAAACTATGCGATAGCTCCGGTCATACTGCTTCTTATCGGCGGTCTTTTCTTCAAATATTACCGCGATGCCTATATCAAGCCTTATTACGGCGGTACCGATATGGAAGTTGTCCAAATGATAAGGGACAGCGGCAGAAAAGAATATGCCGATCATATAGAATCCGAATTATATAAGATATACATGAGCGATTAGGGAGGACATTATGGTTATTTCATGGGATGAATACTTTATGGGCATTTCGCATTTAAGTGCGATGCGTTCCAAGGATCCGAATACGCAGGTAGGAGCCTGCATCGTCGATGAAGACAAGAAGGTCGTTTCCATCGGCTATAACGGCATGCCGAGAGGCTGCAATGATGCCGATATGCCATGGAGCAGGGAAGGCGGCTTCAAGGATACCAAATACGCTTATGTCGTACATGCGGAGCTTAACGCCATCCTCAACTCTCCGCGTTCATTAAAGAACACTGTTCTTTATGTATCGCTTTTCCCATGCAACGAATGCGCCAAGGCCATCATTCAGTCGGGCATTAAGAAAATATACTATGAATCAGACAAGTATGACGGTACCGATGGCAATGTCGTATCAAAGGCCATGCTGGACAGGGCCGGTGTCGAATATGAACAGCTGCCTTTCTCTATTGAACTGAGTCTCACCAGAAATGAGAATTAAATATCGAAACTGTGGTCTTTCTTCCACTGTTTATATAGGCTCTTGTAGTAGGCAAGGGCTTTTTTCTCGCCGTTGTCCTTCAGGTATTCAAGTAAGATGAAATGTCGTCTGGCATTCTCTTCGCCCATGAAGATCCTGTCTCTGCCGTTTTTAAGGAATTCATATGCGGAAGCATCCGTATATTTGTCTTTTTTATATATCTTGGATGCGGCTATTTTGTCGCATACGGCTTCCAGAACATAATTAAAAGGCATTTTTCTAACTATCAGCTGAACATTGGGATAATCCTTGTCTATCCAGTATTCCCAGTGATGCTTGTTCCTGCCGGAATGATGCAGCCAGCCAAGGGAATAGCCGACGGCTTCCTTTTCCGCATCTATCGGTGATCTGAATCCCTGATAATACTTAACTCCGGACCAGAACTCGACCGGTGAGTATTTCGAAAGGTCATGAAGAAGGCCCTGCTTATACAATCCGCAGCGGAAACAGAGTTTCATAACTTCCATTTTATGCCTGGTAATGGTAGAGAGGTGACCGTTGAACCTTTCAAAAAAGCCTTTATTTTCCATTACTTAATTATATATCGCTTTGTAGTATAATTAAGGCATGAATCGTCATCAATACAGAGTGGGGATCGTATTTGCTCTTTATAAACATTTATTGCTTAACAAGGATCTCAAAGAGTGTTTTTCGGATGATTTCAATGAAGATGACGATGAATTCCTGAACGGGATCTGCAATGATCTTATGGTCAATATAGATACTTATATAACGGAAATAGCCGGCCATCTTAAGCGCTGGTCTTTTGAGCGTCTTAACTATGTGGACCAGGCAATACTGCTTGAAGCTGTCAGTGAGATCAGTCTCGGTCTTAATAACAAGAATATCGTCATCGATGAAGCCATCAGGATAGCCAAGGAATACTGTGACGAAGATTCATACAGGTATATAAACGGGGTACTGGACAATCTATGAAAGAAAAGATAAGCGTATCGGTACTCGTCAGATATCTTAAGACCAGATTAGACGGTGACCCGAATCTGCAGAATATTACAGTCAGCGGTGAACTGTCTAATTTTACTCATCATAATTCAGGACATCTGTATTTCACGCTTAAGGATGAAAAAGCCGCCATCAGATGCGTGATGTTTTCATCGAAGGCATCTTCACTTAAGTTCGAGCCTAAAAACGGCGATAAAGTCCTTATAAACGCCTCTGCTTCGATATTTGAAACTACCGGACAGCTGCAGCTGTACGTCAATTCAATGAAGCTTGACGGACTGGGCGATCTTTACCAGCAGTATGAAGAACTCAAGAACAGACTGGCTGAAGAAGGGCTGTTCAGCAATAAGAAAAAGCTTATAGGAACAAGATATCCTGAATCCATTGCAGTTCTCGTAGGAGACAGATCGGCTGCCATGTCGGACATTAAGACGCAGTTTGCGAGAAGATGGCCTTTATGCAAGGTCGATTATTATCCGGTGCTGGTCCAGGGGGCCGAAGCTCCATCAGATATCATTGAAAAGCTTATGGAAGCCGATAAGAAATGTTATGATGCGATCATCCTGGCCAGAGGTGGCGGTTCTTTCGAAGATCTGTTCTGTTTCAACGACGAAAAGCTTGTAAGGACCATATATTCACTGAATACCTTCATCGTTACCGGTATCGGACATGAACAGGATTTCACTCTGGCTGATTTCGTGGCAGATCTGAGAGCGCCCACTCCGACCGCTTCCGTAGAGCTTATCACACCGAATATGGATGAAGTAAGAGAATACCTTGATGATATGAAAGATGAGCTTAAATATCTTATGAAAAGACGTCTGGATGAAGCGGATTCGGAATTAAATACGCTCTTGCAGAACAGATATCTTCTGAATCCTTATCTTCTGATCGACAATACCGTTCTGAAGATCGATTACTACAATTCAAGACTTGAAAGGTTCTCTAAAGTAATAGAGTCGCTGGCTGCAGGGATCGATAACGACCTTAAAAGCATCTGTCTTAAACTTGACAGGCTGATCGAAAGAAAGAACAGTATCATAGATAATCAGAAAGACCGGCTAATTGCCGGAATGAAGAATTATTTCAAGGATAAACAGAAAAAACTTGAAAAGAACGAAGGTCTGCTGAAGGCCTATTCACTCGATAACACCTTAAAAAGGGGCTACAGCATTGTTTACGGAACTAAAGGAATAATCAGTTCCGTAAAAGATCTTGATATAAATGAAAACATCACTATACGTATGCATGAAGGAAGGGCAGATGCGCTGATCAAGGAGAAGTATGATGGCTAAAGAGAAATTTGAAGACAGAATGAACCGGTTATCTGAAATAGTTGAGAAACTTGACGATGAGAATGTGGATCTTGATGAAAGCATCAAGCTCTATGAAGAAGGTCTGAAACTTTCCAAAGAACTCAAGGAACAGCTTGAAGGCTTCAAGGAAAAGATCGATTCCATCAATAAGGGAAATGAAAATGACTGATTTTGACAGATATGTGGATGATAGCATCGGCCTCATAAGAGACAGCAGGATCAAGGATGCGATGAAATACTGCATCGAAGGAGGCAAGAAATTCCGTCCTCAGGTGATGTTTGCGATAGCCAAAGGCTTCGGCAAGAACGAGGAGATCATCTATCCGGCAGCATGTGCTCTGGAATATATCCATACCTATTCGCTGATCCATGACGATCTTCCGGGAATGGACAACGATGATTTCCGAAGAGGAAAGCTATCATGCCACCGCAGATTCGGAGAAGATATCGCCATCCTCACCGGTGACGCCTTTCTAACGCACGGTTTTTCCGTATTGGCAAACAGCAGTTACAGTGCCGAGCTGAAGGTGAATCTTATTAATGCTTTGGCTAAATATGCCGGAATGGACGGCATGATATACGGCCAGCTGCTTGACGTGACCAGTTCTCACGATATAAATGCCGAAGATCTCTTCGAGATCCAGGACAACAAGACCAGCGGACTTTTCAAGTTTGCGTGTCTGGCATCCATGTATATATGCGGAAACGATGATTACCGTTTCTTTGAAAAGCTCGGTTCAAAGCTGGGTGTGGTCTTCCAGAATCAGGACGACCTCTTTGACATCATCAAATCCGAGGAGGAGACCGGTAAATCCAATTCCGATATCCGTAATGACAAGATAACGGCTCTGTCTTTCAAATCCACAGACGAACTTAAGTCTTATATAGATGAGCTGTTTGCTGATCTCAAGAAATACCTTACAAGAGCGCCTTTTGATGCTAAATACCTGCTGGAGATCATCGAAAAGATGGAAAGAAGATAATGGACATTAAAGAAATAAAAGATCCTTCTTTTATCAAAAAACTGAATAAGAAAGAACTTGTGGAACTCGCCAAGGATATCCGCAGTTTTCTTATCGATTCCGTTTCAAAGACCGGAGGCCATCTTTCCAGCAATCTTGGTGTAGTTGAGCTTACGATAGCTTTACATTACTGTTTTGATGCTCCGAAAGACCGGATACTTTTCGATGTCGGCCATCAGTCCTATGTACATAAGATCCTGACCGGCAGGGCAGGGAGTTTTGACAGTTTAAGACAGTTTGGCGGTATTTCCGGATTCCAGAGGAGGAACGAAAGCGAATATGACTGCTTTGAAGCCGGCCATTCATCAACGGCGCTGTCTTCCGCTTTGGGCATGGCAATAGCCAGAGATCTCAATAAGGATGATTATTACGTCGTACCGGTGGTAGGAGACGGAGCCCTGTCTTCCGGCTTATCGCTTGAAGCCCTTAATCAGATAGGCGATCTCAAATCGAAAATGATCATCGTCTTCAACGACAACAATATGTCCATATCCCGCAATGTAGGGGCCCTTACTAAAGCCTTCTCTTCATTGAGATCAGCTAAGTCATACGTTGAACTCAAAGATAACGTCAAGGACTATCTCATAACCAAAAAGCACGGTTCTGAATACATACAGACTGTCAAGAATCTTAAGAATTCCATAAAGTCCAAGATAATTAAATCCGGCATATTCGATGAATTCAACATCGATTATCTGGGTCCTGTTGACGGACACGATATCGATGCCCTGATAAAGGCTTTCAATGCAGCCAGAGAAAAGGATGAACCGGTCGTCGTACACGTCATAACCAAGAAGGGCAAAGGATATAAGTACAGCGAAGAAGATACCTGCGGCAAATGGCACGGTGTCGGTAAATTCAATGTAGAGAACGGAGAATTCCTATCCAGAACTCCTGATAATTACAAATCCTACTCCAGGATCGTTGCGGACCGTCTTGCAGTGCTGATGGAAGAAAACCAAGATATCGTTGCCATTACTCCGGCCATGATATCCGGTTCCGCACTAAATAACGTCTTTGCCGGATATCCGGAGCGCAGTTTTGACTGTGGCATAGCCGAAGACCATGCGCTTGCTTTCGCGTCCGGACTGGCTCTTAACGGAAAGAGACCGTTCGTTTCCGTATATTCGTCTTTCCTGCAAAGAGCCTATGACCAGCTAAATCACGACATCTGCCGTATGGATCTTCCTGTAGTAATAGGTATAGACAGAGCTTCGATAGTAGGGGAGGATGGCTCATCACATCAGGGAGTCTTCGATATCGGCTTTTTAAGGCCGCTTCCGCACATGATAATCTGTGAAGGTAAAGATTCCTGCGAGATCGAAAATCTGCTGGAATTGGGCTTTAAAACGGCTTCTCCGTACGCTCTGCGTTATCCGCGAGGCTCTATAGAATACAAAGAATTCAAAAGAGAGGAAATAAAAGTAGGAACTTGGGAAAAACTCGTCAATAATGATAATGAGAAGGCTGTGATCATATCTTATGGCAATGACGTACTCAAGATAAGGGATGACATCCTCAACAACGATCTTCCTTATGATCTGATCAATGCCAGATTCATAAAGCCTATCGATGAACAGATGCTTCTGGAAACAGCCGAAAGAGGCAGACCGCTGTTCGTTTATACCAACGATATGATCAAAGGCGGCCTTGGAGACTCGATCCTCGAATGCCTGAACGCTCATCATATCACTGTTCCTGTCTATATCCTGGGAATAGATGATGTCTATGTAAGACACGGTGAAGTATCTTTAGTTAAAGAAAGTCTCAATTTGGATTTAAAATATCTGTATAAAGTGATCGAAGAAAATGCTTAAAAGTTTAAGGATAAAGGACTATGCGATAATCGATGATCTTTCAATCGAATTTGAAGACGGTTTTAACGTGTTCACCGGAGAGACCGGTGCCGGAAAATCGATCATCGTCGGCGCCTTATCGATGCTAATGAAGGGACGCAGCGATTCCTCGATGATAAAGACCGGCAAGGAAAAGGCCGTCGTGGAAGGTGTGTTTGCGATCGATGATGAAGAACTTAAGAGCATTCTTAATGCCCAGGATATCGATTATGAGGGCGAACTCATAATAAAAAGAGTGATCAGTACCGATAACCGCAATTCAATAAAGATTAACGAATCGAACGTTACACTGGGCTTTCTTACCGAAACGCTGTCAAAATACGTCGATATCCATTCACAGAAGGATTCCCAGCTCCTTTTTGACAAGCAGTATCAGCTCAAGCTCTTGGACAAGTATGCAGCCGACCATGATCTTCTGAATAGATATTCAGAGAAATATGACAGATATGTCTTTTTAAGAAAAGAGTACGATGATCTGCTGGAAAACAACTATAACGAAAGAGAGATCGAATTCTTCAGGTTCGATCTTGACGAACTGGAAAATGCCGATATCAAGACAGGGGAAGAGGAAGAACTTGAAACTCTTGAGAAAAGATACAAATCATCAGAGAAATACCTGACAGTCCTCAACAATTCCCTTAGCCTCTATAAAAAAGACGGTGGTATCAGGGAACAGCTCTATGATCTGATAAACGAGCTTAACATCGATGACGAAAAGATCCTTAACGAAAAGGAAGCCATCAGCAGTATCTATTATTCTCTCGATGAACATATAGACGTATTAAATGGAATACTGGACTCTTTCAGCAGCGATTATCTTGACATCGAATCGATAGAAGAAAGACTTTATACCTATACCAAACTTAAAAGGAAACATAAATGCGATGTGGAAGGACTTTTGGCTCTTAAAGACGAATTAAGGGCTAAAATCGAAGCTTTTGAAGACCGTGACAGAGTTTTAGGCGAAAAGGAAAAAGAAGTGAATAACGCCTTTAATGAAGCTTTAAGCATGGCTAAAGAACTGCATAAAGCCAGATCTGCTGCAGCTGCTGCATTAAGGAACGATATCCTCAGGGAAACTAACGACCTTCTTCTTAACAACTGCAATTTTGAAATATCATTCAAGGAAACTGAACTTGGTTCCAAAGGAATAGATGACGTTGAGTACTTCGTTTCAATGAACAAGGGCGAAGATCTCAAACCTTTAAAGCAGGTAGCCAGCGGGGGTGAGATATCAAGACTCATGCTGGCTCTTAAATCGGTCTTTGCGAAGATCTCCGATACCGATCTGCTGATTCTCGATGAGATCGATACCGGTGTAAGCGGCAATGTAGCGCTTGCCGTGGGCGAAAAGATCGCCAAGATTGCTAAAAACAGCCAGGTATTGTGCATAACCCATCTATCTCCGGTAGCGGCCTGTGCAGACAGTCATTATTTGATATACAAAGAAGATGATGAGATTTCGACCAGCACCAAAGTCAGAAGACTCGATCAGGAAGAGATTCTTGAAGAGCTGGCTTCCATTTCCAATACCAGTACCAATGCGAAAGCCATAGACGCAGCCAGAGAGCTCTACGAAAGCGCCCAGAAGATAGTCAAGGAATTATGAAACCCGAAAGTGTAATTAAGGATTATATCTTTCAGATAAAGTCATATGAGGCAAAAGCCGATAATACGGTAAAATCATATGCCCGGGACCTGAATATATATAAAGCCTTTCTTGAAGAAAAGGGCATATCCGAGATAGAACAGGTCGACGATCTGCTTGTAAACGATTTTGTGGCTTATATATCCGCAAAATACGCTAAAGCCAGCTGCAACCGGATAAAGACTACTGTCCGGAACCTGCATAACTTCCTTGTTTACCGGTATGAACTTCCCGATCCGACGGTAAATATCGAAGTAAACAAGGCAGAAAAAAGACTTCCGGTATACTGCACCGTAGAAGAGATAGACAAGCTTATGTCCCAGTTCGGTGAGGAACCGGAAGACATATTCAAAAGAGCGATCCTGGAGACGATATACGGATGCGGACTCAGGGTCTCAGAATGCTGCGATCTTACGACATCCCAGGTAAATCTCAGCGACGGTTTCATCAAGGTACTTGGAAAGGGCAATAAGGAAAGACTGGTGCCTGTTCCTGGCATGACTCTGAAGTTTATGAATGAGTATTTCAACAATGTCAGACCTATCTGGCAGAAGAAGTCGACCAATCTGTTCTTTATTAACAGGTTATCAAAGCCGATATATCCGCGCTATGTTGAAAAGATGCTTCAGGCTACTGTAAATAATGCCGGTCTTAAGAAAAACATTACCCCGCATAAACTGAGACATTCCTATGCGACACATCTTCTGGAAGGAGGAGCCGATCTCAGGTCCATTCAGGAGCTGCTTGGTCATAGTGATATCTCAACTACAGAAATCTATACACATGTGGAAACGAAAAGACTTAAGGATTCATATATGAATAATCATCCATTGGCAAAAGCAGGAGGTTTAAAAGATGGTAAATAAGAGAGTATTCGTGGTTGTTGTAGATTCACTGGGAGTAGGGTATGACGAATTTGCCGCAGATTACGGCGACGAAGGTGCCAATACCCTCGGACACATGTTTGAGGCGACAGAAGGCAAATACAAGATCCCTAATCTTCAGAAAATGGGATTATGCAATCTCACTGACGTGAAAGGAAATCCTCCGGTTGATGAAAGCAATGCCTATTATCTGAAACTGAAGGAATCTTCTATCGGCAAAGATACGATGACCGGCCATTGGGAAATCATGGGTGTTTTAACCACAAAACCTGCCGTAACGTTTACCGATACCGGTTTCCCTCAGGACCTTATCGATGAGCTCGAAAGACAGACCGGTCATAAGTTCATCGGTAATTATTCGGCATCAGGTACGGAGATCATCAAGGAGCTTGGTGAAAGACAGCTTGAAACAAAGGAAATGATCGTCTATACCTCGGCTGATTCCGTGCTCCAGATAGCCGCAAATGAGGAATTATACGGTTTAGACGAGATATACAGAGTATGCAAGATAGCCAGAGATATCTGTTCATCCAGACCTGAATGGATGGTCGGCAGGATCATAGCCAGACCGTTTATTGGCAACAAAGCCGACAATTTTGAAAGAACTGCCAACAGACACGATTACGCCCTGGATCCTTCAGGATTGACTGTTCTTGACGAAATGAAAGAGGCCGGATATGACGTAATATCCATTGGCAAGATAAACGATATCTTCAATACCAAAGGTATTACACAGGCTACTAAATCATCCAGCTCAGTAGAAGGCATGCAGCAGACCATAGATACGGCAAAAACCGAATTTAACGGAATCTGCTTCACTAATCTCGTTGATTTTGACGCAAAATGGGGACATAGAAGAAACAGTGTCGGTTATGCCGAGGAGCTGGTCAGATTCGATGAAAAACTTCCGGAACTTATCGAAAACCTTAAGGAAAACGATATTCTCTATATAACGGCTGATCATGGAAATGATCCTACCTGGAAAGGAACTGACCATACAAGAGAAATGATTCCTGTTCTTGTTTATTCCAAATCATTTAAAGAGCCTAAATCTTTAGGTACCAGAGATTCATTTGCGTGCATCGGAGCCAGTGTAGCAGAAGAATTTGAAGTTAAACTTCCGGAAATAGGTACATCTTTCTATAAAGAACTGAAATAAAACTATTTAACCGCTAGTAATAGGGGAGGAAATGTTCAATCTACTATTTCTTCCTCTATTTAAGTTTTTATCAGGGTTTTTAATTAATATTAAGCAATATTAGCTATATTAATACACAGTTAATTCGAATTCCAGAGAAACGAACATTTAACAGGGGATCAAAATTTATATGGTCTCAGATTTAACTATATAAAAAAGGCGCATAACATACATTATGCGTAATAGGATGCATATGTTATCCAGGACACATATTTTACAATTTGCCCTTAAAATGCGCCTTTTTCGGTACTTTATATAAATACGGTAATTAATATGAATAAATTAAAAAAAGACGGGTATTCCGTCTCTTTTGTTGCTTATTTTACAGCTTCCTTTAAAGCCTTTGCAGGTTTGAATTTAGGAGCTCTGGAAGCAGGAATTTCAATCGGTTCCTTAGTTGTAGGATTGATACCTGTACGTGCTTTCTTTTCTTTTACAACGAATTTGCCAAGACCCGGCAGATCTACTTTTTCACCGTTCTTTAAAGCTTTTGTAATTTCATCAACCAATACGTCCAGGATCTCGGTAGCAACTTTCTTTGTTAATCCTTCTTTTTCTGCTATTAGTTCTACTAAAGCCTTTTTATTTAAATCAGCCATATTAATTTCCTCCTGTTAATATTATAGCTTTTTTAACCGTATTAAACAACTTGAAAGACCATTTGTGATGTACTTAACAAGCTTCTATCTTTCCTAATTCTTCAATGAATTCCTTGACTTTCCTGAGTGTCAGCATTTTGACGCCACAGGCATTTTTATGGCCTCCGCCGTTATATCTGTAACATAGAGTATTGATTGTGAATTCCCTTCTAGACCTTATAGATCCGTCATAGTGACCGGTCTTACGATTATATACGAATACCGCCCATTTATCCAATGAATTGATGCAGCCGAATTCATCGATGCTGTTTTTGGCCTCGTTGTAGCTTACACCGATCTTATCCAGCAGTTTCTGGTTCAGGATGACATACCCTACCCCGTTTTCAATCTTAAGCAGATTTCTTATCCTGCTTATTCCATTGAAGTAAGCGACGGATTTAGAGAATACATAATCATTAAGATCTGAAGAATTCAGTTTTCCGTCCTTTACGAGTTTCGATGCATAATATAGCGTTCTGTCAGTCGTAGAAGCCGTCTTAAATGAGTTAGAGTCCGTAAGGATGCCGCAATACAGATATTCCATGCATTTAGGACTCATCTTGTATTCCAAAAACGCTCTGGAATAGAAGATCTTAGCAAGCAGTTCACAGGTCGCTGCGACTTCGGTATCTCTGATCTGTATATCACCGTAAGGTATCGGACCTTTCAAAGGATGATGATCGATAAGGATTATTTTCTTTGCAAGATGAAATCTTGTATCATCCGTACGTTCCTCGACCGAACAGTCAAGTATGATGGCGAGCGATTTCCTTATGAACTGGTCAGAGGCTTTTTCGGTCACCGGTAAAATATCCAGTTCTTCACTGCCAAGACATCTGACTTTTTTATCCTTAAAATTGAATTTAATGAACTCTTTTAAGGCAAAAGCAGAAAATACCGCATCGCCATCAGGTCTTAAATGCCTGAAAATGCATATATTTTCCGCTTTTCTGATTTCTTCAAGTAATTCCTTATACATTATAAACCGAGGATTCTGACGGTATCTCTGGCGATCACCAGCTCTTCGTTCGTTGGAACTACGAATACGGCAACTTTTGAGTCCGGAGTAGAGATCTTTGCTTCGGAATGGGTCTTTGCGTTAAGCTCGTAATCGATCTTAACACCCATACCTTCTTCCAATCCCTTAAGGATACCTTCACGGATCTGAGTGGCATGTTCACCAAGACCGGCAGTAAAGGCCATCGCATCTACATGTCCCAGCTGCATATAGTAGCCGCCGATGATATTGATCACTCTGTTGCAGTAAAGCTTCTGGGTCAGAATGGCTCTTTCGTTTCCGGCATCGACAGCTTCCTGGATATCTCTGGCATCACTGGAAACTCCTGATACGCCCAGCATGCCTGATTTCTTGTTCAGGTAAGTATCCATTTCTTCCGGAGAACAGCCAAGCTTCTCTTCCATATAGTAAACGACGGTCGGATCGATATCACCGCTTCTGGTTCCCATCATGACACCTCCAAGCGGAGAAAGTCCCATGGAAGTATTGACACATTTGCCGTTTCTGATGGCCGTGATCGAAGCACCGTTGCCTAAATGGCATGTAAGCATGTTGATATCGTGGTAATCGACACCCATCAGCTCGGCAGTTCTTTTCATGACATATTCATGAGATGTTCCGTGTGCGCCGTATTTCCTTACCTTATAGTCCGAATACCATTCATACGGTACCGGGAACAGGAATGATTCCGGAGCCATCGTCTGATGGAATGCGGTATCGAAGACAAAGACATGTCCGATATCAGGAAGTGCTTTTTTGAATGCTTCGTAGCAGACCAGATGTGCGTGATTATGTAACGGAGCTATCGCACATAATTCATCGACTTTCTCGACGACGTCATCGTCTACTTTGACCGATTCGGAGAAGTAAGGACCGCCTTGCACTATTCTGTGTCCGGCGCCCTGGATCTCGCTGAGATCCTTGACGATTCCATGTTCGATCAGTGCCTTCAGAAGCAGATCTACGGCTACCTGATGATCAGGGATCGGGATGTTCTGGGTTATCTTTTCACCGTTGACGTTGATACTGAAGATGCCCATATCCAGGCCTATCCTTTCGGCTGCACCGGAAGTGAGCACCACTTCCTCAGGCATCTGAAATAACTGGAATTTAAGTGATGAACTTCCGGAATTGACTGCGATTACTTTTGACATGTTTTACCCCCTGTTAATCTTTTTCAATTCTTTTATGTATTTTCGGCTGACGCTGTCGTCATTTTTCATTTTGTCTATAAGCCTGTCCAGGCTTTCCGCTTTCTTTATAAGCATCAGTTTTTCTTCATATCCGCAAAGCTGCTCGTACGATCTGCTTATTATATCCGATACGGCGCTTTTTGAAATATCATGTATCTCCGCTATCTCCTGCATCGACAGGTCTTCAAGATAATACTCATTTAGTATTTCGAGCTGATGACTGGTCAGCAGGGATCCGTAATGATCCAGCAGCAGATTCCCTTCAATCTTATTATGAGACATTGCCGACATCCTCTATTATGCTGTATAGATACAGATCGAAATCGAACGGCCGTATATCGTCCGTGGTTTCCCCCAGCGTTATGTATCTGACCGGTATCCCCAGTACGTTTTTAATTGCGATGACTATACCGCCTTTGGAAGTTCCGTCCATTTTCGTTAGTATGATACCGTTAAGATCGGTCACTTCATCAAACAGAGCGGCCTGAGACATGCCGTTTTGTCCGGTATTGGCGTCAAGCACTAGCCAGGTATCATGCGGTGCCCCTTCTATTTCCTTGCCAAGAACACGCTTCATCTTGGCCAGCTCCGCCATCAGGTTAATTTTGGTCTGCAGTCTGCCGGCAGTATCGCATATCAGTACATCAACTGCATTTTCCTTTGCATAACGGCAGGCATTCACCAGTACGGAACTTGGATCTTCGTTCTCTTTTCCGCATACACAGTCCACACCGACGTTACCGGCCCATATCTTCAGCTGTTCAACGGCACCGGCTCTGAAGGTATCGGCAGCCGCAACACATACTTTTTTGCCTTCTTTTTTATACATATTGGCCAGTTTTGCACATGTACTGGTCTTTCCCGAACCGTTTACGCCCACCAGAAGGATAACGGTTATTCCGCTGTCGTTGATCACGATCGGTTCATCATCCTTTTCCTTATAGATGTCATTGAAAGTCTCCAGCAGGATATCCATGACGTCTTCCTGTCTGAGATAAAGATAATCCTGAGTCTCCTTGTAGAAGCGGTCACAGATCTCTTCGGCCGTTTTATATCCGATATCGCTTTCGATAAGGGTTATCATCAGCTGTTCGACAAAGTTTTCCTTGTTTTTGGTGTTGTTTTCGGTAATGAAACGCAGTTTCCTGCCTAAGGCATTGTTAGTCTTTGAAAAACCGCTCAGATACTTGCTCTGATCCTGTTTTCCGCTTATTTTATCCTTTAATTTAGAAAAGAAAGCCATCAGTTTTCTCCTACCAGGCTTTCTTCATCTTTTTCAGCCATTTCTATCGCATCGACGAGCTTTACTCTTAAAAGCTGGGAAACGCCCCTTTGCTGCATGGTAACACCGTATAACGTGTCACACTGTTCCATGGTGCCCGGTCTGTGGGTGATGATAAGGAACTGTGTCGTATCGGAAAACTGCTTTACGTACTTCGCAAAACGTTCGACATTTGCCTGGTCAAGGGCTGCTTCGACCTCATCAAAGACGATAAGGGGTGAAGGCCTTACCTTGATTATGGTAAACAGTACACAGATGGCGATAAGCGTTTTTTCACCGCCGGAGAACCATCTTATGGATTTGACGTGCTTGCCCGGAGGCTGAACGTCGATATCGATACCGGTATTGAGAATATCGTTTTCATCTTCAAGCACCAGTCTGGCCCTTCCGCCTCCGAATAAGGCTTTGAAAGTATCGTTAAGATTGGCGTTGATTTCATCAAAAGTCGTCTTGAACTGGGACTTCATGATCTCATCCATCTCTTCGATGGTATCGAGTATCTTATCCCTGGAAGCAATCAGATCGTCATAATTCCGTTTCAGGAACTCATATCTTTCGTTGACTTCGTCAAATTCCTCAGGAGCAGACATATTGATGTTTCCAAGAGCGGCGATGTCGTTCCTCAGCTGCAGAACCTCTTCCCTTTCGGTACCTGTTATCTCATAGGTGTTATGTTCTACCGCATATTCATAAGTCATCTGGTATTCGCTGGCCAGACGGGAAAGAGCGTTTTCCAGCTTTGTCTCGGTAACGGCTTTTTCCTGAGTGGCTTTAAGGATATTCTGATTAGTGGCTTCCGCCTGTCTTCTGAGCTGTCTGAGCTGCTGTTCCTTACGGTCGATATCTGCAGAAAGCCTCATCCTTTCATCTCTCTTAAGCTTTAAGGAAGTAGAAAGTTCATCCTTGTCGGAGTAGGCCTTGGACAGCTTTATGACCATCTCATCAGCGATAGAGTCCTTGCTGTCTTTGTTTTCAGGATTTATCAGTTCATAATCGCTTTTGGCTTTTTCATATTTTGCCCTTTTGACATCAACCAAAGGTTCGATCTTGGCGATATCGATCCTCTTTTCGGTAAGGGCATTTTCGGCCTTGGTCTTACGGTTCAGAACGTCTTCATATTCCTTGCCTGCCAGCTCGGCAGCAGCGTTTATGGAGACCAGATCGTTCCTGGCTTTATCGAGTTCTGACTGAGCGGTTATGATCGAAAGTTCGTTCTTTACCTTACCGCCGGTCATGAAACCGCCCCGGTGAACGATATCACCGTCAAGCGTCACTATCTTATAGCTGTATTTGAGCAGATTTGCGAGATTATTGGCATTCTCAAGATCATCACAGACGATAGTATTGGCCAGTAAGGCATTTCTGACGACATCATATTCCCTGTCGCAGACCGTGAATTCGTTCATGGTGCCAATATAGCCTTTGGAATTCCTGCAGATTATTTCATCCTCATATTTCAGATCTTTCGTCCTTAATACGCTTACAGGCAGGAACGTTGCCTTACCGGTTGCGTTCTTTTTAAGGAAGGATATGGCGTTTCTTGCGGCATTTTCGTCCCTGGTGATGATATTGTATACGGCATTGGCCAGGGCGCTGGATAAGGCATATTCATAGCCTTCTTTTGCAATCAGCACCTGTCCGACGACACCCATAACCCCGTAGAATGAAGACGCGTTGGACATAATGGCCTTAACGCCCGCCTGGGCATTTGATGAAAACGGATCTTTTATAAGATTCTCAAGTACCGATATCCTGTTCTGCAGTCTGACGACCTTGTTGGAGGTCTCTTCCCTCTTTAAGGAAGAATCAGCGAGCTTGACAGCCAGATCTGATAATTCCTCATTTAAAAGCTCAAGTTCTGTATTCAGACGGTTATATCTTTCCAGACGGTCATTATATTCATATTCGGCTTCATCAAGGATGCTTTTAAGTTCCTTTATCTTCTGTTCGGAACTTCCCATTTCGATGGCGTATTTACGCTTTCCATCCAGTTCGACCTTCCTTGTTTCCAGGATCTGGATCTCATTGAGGGTATTGACCAGTTTCTCCTGTATCAGGTTTATGTCTTTGTCATAGTCCCTTAAGGATCCTTTGGCATTGAAGATATTGTTTTCATTGACCTGAATGGTAGTGCTGTTAATGGCAGTCTGAGCGTCCAGATCGAACAGAGTCTTGTCTATCTCTTCCTTTGAAAGATTGTATCTTCTGATCTCATCGACTAGTACGGCTGTTTCGATCTCTTCGAGTCTCTTTTTCTTTTCACGGTAGATCTCCGCCTTTTTAGCCTGTCTCTTTAAAGGATTTACCTGTTTTTCCAGTTCCTGAAGTATATCAAAAGTCCTGTCCAGGTTTTCCTTGGTACGTTCAAGTTTGGCTAATGACTCAGTCTTTCTCTTCTTATATTTTGAAACTCCGGCAGCTTCTTCAAAGATGCCGCGCCGGTCATAAGGTTTGGCTTCCGCAAAATTGGAGATGTTGCCCTGGGTGATTATCGAAAGTGAATCCTTGCCAAGACCGCTGTCGAGAATCAGATCTATTACGTCTTTTAAACGGACATTGTTGCGGTTTATCAGGTATTCGCTTTCCTGGGTATCGGCGTAGATCCTTCTGCTTACTTCCAGTTCTTCGCTTTCAGAGTTCAGGACATGGTCAGAATTGTCGAATACCAGTGTAACTTCCGCCATATTGACGGCTTTACGGGAGTCGGAACCGGCAAAAATGATATCAGTCATCTTCTCACCGCGAAGTGACTTGATACTCTGTTCGCCTAATACCCATCTTATGGCATCGGCAATATTTGATTTTCCGCAACCGTTAGGTCCGACGATGCCGGTGATTGAGTCATCGAAATTTATTACGATCCGATCTGCGAAGGACTTGAATCCCTGCATTTCTATACGTTTTAAAAACATTCTGTTCTTTTGCTCCTGATAAAATATTATATCACAATTTAAGGCTTAATATAGGCTCTGTATGCCGATATTCAAGGCCTTTTGGACGTCTTTTAATTCTTTCTTTTCAGCTTTGACAAAAGGATTGATCATGTCAGGATCGATACTGCTGTTCACATGGTTTTCAGGTTCCATTATTTCCGTAAAACCGTCATTTATCCTTATCTCATATCTGTCATCATTCTTTTTAAGAGAATACTTATCTGCAGCATTCATGTAAGCCCTAAACGGATTCCTTCTTATATACATAAGGGCTCTTTTTCCATAGACGAAGACATAAGGTCTGATCTTCATACATGTTCTTTTCTCATATGCGTCTATCAGGTCATAGATCTGTCCGTCAGTCAGTTCAGTTGACAGTATTATCCTGCTGAAACCGAGTCTGTTAAGAAGTTCATAGGCATAGGAATTTGCCACATTCAGCGTATAGTAAGCGGTCCTGTCCTGAGAACCGATAATAGCTCCGAATTCGCTGCAGACATCGTTATTCTTATATATGCCGGAGCTGTTGATCACCGGATCTTTTTTCAAGCCTTCGTTTCCGGAAGGGTCTTCCCAAAGCAGATGAATGTCCGTATCTTCGGGATGCAGATCGTCAAAGCTTACTTCGACAGCCTTTTTCCTGTTGAAACTGTTCAGGATGAATTCTTCAAGCGACCTGTAGAAATCCCTTCTTATTTCATTGAGTCTGCTTTTAACGATGAAAACGCTGTCCATGTCAACGCGGAAATCTTTTATATAGAACGGACTTTCATCCGTTTTAGAGAACAGTTCCAGAAGGCCCTCTTTCGTCAAAGGTGCATTCCTGGCCTCTTCCGGCATGAGATCGTATTCCTTTTCAAAGTGTCCGAAACCTGTATCGCATCCTATTCCTAACTTTTCGCCGAGTTTAATTCTGAGCGAAACATCTATCGGACTTTTCTTCATCTTATAATCGAGAATACGTTTTTCAAGTTTTGTATCGATGGTCTTAACTACCGTATCGCCAGGTCCGACTTTATCCGAAACGTCTATTTCGATTATGTCCCCTTTTTCAGCCTTATTGACATACTTGCCGTTAAGGGTGATCGTATTAAGGATTCCGCCCGTGTCTTCTCTTTCGTTCAGGATACGGATACCGTCAAACTGTCTGACGGAATCATTTAGCTTAACAGAGACAACGCCATTTCTGTAGGCAATAACTTTTCCGATCGTTTTACCCATATGGTTTGGTCTGATATTGCCGAATATATCTTTGTCATCGTTTTTCAGATAACTGTCGGTAAAACCGCGGTTAAATACCTTAAGAAGATCTTCGAACTCCTCTTTGGTTAAATGATATTCCTTTCCTTCATAAAAGGAATCGATGGCTTTGCGGTAAACGCTCGTAACCAGGCCTACATAGGCCGGAGACTTGAGCCTGCCTTCGATCTTCAGCGATGATACGCCGGCTTTTATAAGATCGGGAATATCTTCCAGAAGATACATGTCCTTGGGACTTAACAGATATTCGGTATCCGTCTTAACCTTTTCTTTTTCCGTTTCATTGTATAAAGAGTACCTAAGACGGCAGCACTGGGCACACATTCCCTTATTGGCGCTGCGGTGTTTCAGTACAGAAGACATCAGGCACTGGCCGGAATAGGAAACGCATATCGCACCATGGATAAAGCATTCTATCTCTATATCTTCCTTGCAGGCTTTCTTAATCAGATCCAGTGATGATTCTCTCGCGAGTACTACTTTGGAAAAACCGAGTTTGCAGGCGTTCCTTACACCGGATACGTTATGTATGTGCATCTGTGTTGAGGCATGTAACGGAAAATCAGGCAGTTCCTGTTTTAAACGGTAATATAGTCCCAGATCCTGAATGATCAGAGCATCCACATCATGTTCATAATAGAATCTGGCCTCTTTCAAGGCGTTATCCAGCTCGTTTTCACTTAAAAGAGTATTCAGTGTCAGATATACTTTAACGCCTCTTAAATGGCAGTATTTGACCGCTTCTATAAGCTCTTCATGATCGAAGTTCTTCGCAAAAGCTCTGGCAGAGAAACTGTTACCGCCAAGATATACCGCATCTGCTCCGCAATTTACCGCAGCTTTCAGGGCGTCAAAGCTTCCTGCCGGAGACAGGAGTTCTATCCTTTTATCCATGTTTCTCTCCTGTCAGTGATGTTATGAACAGTTCGAACTGCAGACGCTGGTCGATATCGCTGCTGCTGACGAGCGTGTAGTTCAGATCCGCAAGCTTGTCCATCAGTTTCAGGATCTCGCTGTCTTTCAGATAAGTCAGATTTTCCAGAGCTTTTTCGATACGATACTTGCTCTTGGTATTGGTCTTATCCATTATTTCATCTTTTGAATCGCCCTGTTTATCGTAATAGGAAACCTCATAAAGATAGCGCAGCTGATTGGCCAGCAGGACGACAAGTCCTATGACGTTGCCGTTTTGTGCCAGCAGTCTGTCCATAAGTTTTATGGATAACGATACCTTCTTTGCGGTAAGCGCATTTATTAACTGATAAACATCGTTAAAGTCGCCGACCGTCAGCAAAGCACTTACGGCATCCGTATTAAGTTCGCCCGGATATAGAGATATCACATCAAGATCCTGATTAAAAACGGTAAGACTGTTATTGGCAGTATTTATAAGAAGACTTGCTATCTCCCTGTTCAGATGCATGTTCCTGCTTTTAAGTATCTCGTAACAGGCATTACTGAAATCCCTGTTCTTAAGCTGGTCGCATCTTATCACTTCCGCATTGGAACTGACTTCTTTATAAGTAAGCAGTCTTTCATTGAAGGAATCGTCAAGTGTATAAAGGATCAGCTCGTTTTCATAGGCAGGGTTGCTGCAATAGGCAGATAGAGTTTCCGCATCCTTTTCCGGTATCTTTTCCATGAGAAAATACGGATCTCTTACCAATACCAGTGTTTTTTCCGCAAAGAGGCCGATATTCGTGCAGGCTTCGATCATTTCGTTTATGGAAAAGGCCTTATCGCTGCCGTTATAACGGCTGATCTGCGCATCCTGATGACGGCTTATTATCTCATCTATTTTCTTATTGATCAGAAAAGGCTCCTGACCCTTCAGTATATAAATCATGAATTAATTATATCAAAATCATTATTGGCGGTTTTAATGAAGTCTATTAGATCCGTAAAATAGAAAACTACAGTTCCCGAATCTTTTGTAATGTATGTCTTTACATGATAGGAATCCAGCGTTTCCAGGACTTCATTATGCGGATGACCGTAAGACCCGTCTGTAGATATAACGGCGTATTCAGGCATAAGCTTCCCTATAAAATACGATGAAGTTGCCGTATATGAACCGTGATGGGAAACCTTCAGTATGTCGATATCTTCAATACCCGATTCTTTTATCAGAAGTCTTTCCACGTCTTCACTGATATCGCCGGTAAACAGAAAGGAATGATCATCGATCTGCGTATAATAGACCAGGCTGTTGTCGTTATCGTTCCCGAAATCTCCCAGATAGACATTTTTAAGTTCAAGTTCATTTATAGTTACATTTGTCGGACGGTCAATGATATTCTTTATCCTGAAATCCTGCTGCAAATTATCGATATTCCCGTTGTGGTCACTGTCGTCATGACTTATTATCAGATAATCGATGGTATATATTCCTTCACCGTATAAATAGTTGCGCAGTTTTGAATAGTTGTATTCTGAACCGGTGTCGATCAGTACTGTATAACTATGAAGAAATCCTCTTAAAAGGATAGAATCGCCCTGCCCTACGTCTATGAATGAAACATGTTCCAGAGGATCGTTTGCCGGCAAGAGAAGACAGAATATCATGATCGCCGTATAAAGATAAGGATTCCCGGTCTTGAAAGATCTGTAAAGTATAAACAGGATGAACAGAGTCAGCAAAGATACTCTGCCACGGACTGTAAAAGACAGCAATCTTAAGGCTTCACCTAAAAGCCTTATTATTTTCAGAAAAAGTACGGAAGAAACAGGAAAAATAAAAATAATCAGAGAACATAAAAACAGTAATATCTGAGCATAAATACAGTATCTGAACAGGAAACTCATGAACAGATTAACGCTCCCGAAAAGTAACGACTGGATTAACGATATTACGAATTTATTGTTAAGATCGAGATAAGTGATCAGAGAAAACATTAAAGGCAATAGTATCGAATAGTTTCTGATAAGCTCATAATTGATGATGCATATAATGATGACTTTGATCCCCAGTTCATCGATATTCCTCAGATCAAAAAACGAAAGCAGGAATTCGGTGATTATAAGAATAAACTTGATCTCAAATCCGAAGAAAAGGATGTATATGATCATTAAAGATAAAGAGATACAGCGATTCTTTCTGAAGATCATTTTCAGCAGATAATAGAAACAGAATCCGTATCCCAGGTAATAACCGTAATCACCATCGTCTGCATAACTGTTGAACAGATATCTTTCGCATATGATCCTGTTTTCGTCATTAAGGGTTTTCAGGTGTTCATATGATAACTTTAACGGAGTGTTAATGCTGATGATCTTTAATTCATCTTCAGAAACGAATCTTATATTGTTCTTAATGTTATCCTTATCATTCTTTCTGACCTTATCTGTAACGGTATAAACGACATCGCCGATATCTCCTTTATCTGTATATACTTTCGTTTTATAAAAAATCTTATCTACGATCACATATCTCTCAGTACACTGATCTATATATCCGAAAGGTATGAAATCACCGAGACTGTTATAGAACACCAGGAATAATGATAAGATCAGAAATATCGCCGTTTCCTTCAGATCAGATAAAAGTAACAGAATAACGGTACCGGCAAACAGAAACGGATTACGCAGATATGTATTTATCAAAAGTAATATTCCGATCTTAAAGAATGATAAGGTCCCTGATCTTTTCATACTTTTTATCACCTATTCCGGAAACGTTCTTTATTTCTTCGATATATTCAAAAAGACCGTATTTACAGCGGTATTCTATTATTCTTTCAGCTAATACAGGACCGATGCCAGGAAGATCTATCAGCGCGTCGGCTGCTGCCGTATTTATCGATATCTTTCTATTGCTTTCAGAATCATTCTCTAAATAGAGCGTTTCATTATCATGTAAGGTGTACTCCTGACTGTATACGGGTGAATCTATTCCCAGATCTCTGAATTTGGACCCTAACGGCAGCTCCCTTATTACTGTCTTATCATCTTCAACTACTGTTACTTTTATCCTTTCTTCATTATTTTCAAAATCCAGGCTCACATGAAGATAAAGATAAGCCGCAGCTAAAAGACAAAACAAAAAAGCAAGGATCCTTATTATCTTGAGTTCCATCATACTATTATTGGAAACTTATGGGAAAAATCCTTACTTTTCTTTTAAACTATACGATTTTTACGATCTTTACATCATATGGGATAGTCGAGTTGACAGTAACTACGGAACCCACCTTCTGATCCATGATGGCTTCAGCCAAAGGCGTAACGTTTGAAAGCTTTCCGCCTAACGGATCGGCTTCAACGCTGCCCACTATCGTATAGGTAAGCTTGTTGTGGGTGTCGAGTTCCTCAATTTCCACGGTCGAGCCAAGCCTTACATACTTTGTGCTGCGGCTTTCGGAAATGACTTCAGCATTTCTGATCATGTGCTCAAGTTCCTTGATACGGGATTCTACCTGGGCCTGATGATCTCTGGCAGCGTCATAATCGGCATTTTCCGACAGGTCGCCCTGTGCTCTGGCTGATTTAAGTTCTTCTATTACTTCATTTCTGGTTACGTGGATCAGTTCTTCAAGTTCGTTTTTAAGGTCCTGAAGACCTTCCTCGGTAACATAAAATTTATCTTCCATAATTACCTCCAATGCAAAAGCGATTATAACATATTTTTAGGAAAGAATACTATTTATCTTGGTTATCAGCAGATCGACAGCGACATTGTTGCTGCCGCCTTCCGGAATTATGATATGCGCATATTTCTTTGAAGGTTCGACGAACTGTTCGTGCATCACTCTGACGGTATTCATCCACTGATTTACGATGTTATCAAGTTCCCTTCCTCTTTCCTTGATGTCTCTGATAAGTCTTCTGATAAAGCGGATATCGTATGGCGTATCGACATAGATCTTTATGTCGAGGAGATCTCTGATCTCCTTTTCCTCCAGGACGAAAAGACCTTCGATTATTATTACCTCATGCGGGTCGACGACTTCGGTCTTTTCGCTCCTGTTGTGTATCGTAAAGTCATATGTTGGTTTGACGATCGATTTGCCGTCTAGAAGCTCCAGCAGCTGCTTTTTCATCAGCGCATGATCAAAGGCCAGCGGGTGGTCATAGTTGGTCTTTACTCTCTCTTCGAAAGTAAGGTCGGACTGATCGTTATAGTAGTCATCTTCCTTGATAATGGCTACCGAATTGGTCTCTTCGAATGATTCATAAAGGATCTGGGCAATGGTCGTCTTGCCGCTGGCACTGCCTCCGGCGATGCCGATAAGTAAAGGTTTCTTTAGTAGCATGTCAGATACTTCTCCTGATTCTCCAGCTGTTCAGCATAAGTCTTCGCAAATATCGTTTCGCCTGTACCGCAGACGTCACCGATAAAGAAATAGTATTCAG
Organism: Erysipelotrichaceae bacterium; assembly: GCA_017431825.1. Lineage (GTDB taxonomy): Bacteria > Bacillota_I > Bacilli_A > Erysipelotrichales > Erysipelotrichaceae > Colivicinus. The sequence goes on from JAFRKI010000002.1 coordinate 131,426, forward strand.
TTTCGTTCGGATCGAGTACCGCATCCAGAGCGTATTCATTGAAAGCGCAGATAGCTCCCGGAGGAAGCCCGAATACCTGATAGGTGTTATACGGATTGAACTCGGTCTGGGTTATCTCACACTTGGTCCAGTCTTCGCTGAGCCCGATATCCAGTACATAGCAGACCGTGACCGAACTCTGCAGCTGCATGCCGGCATTCATACGGTTGTAGAATACCGAGGCAACGTCCTTCATATCATCCGGATTTCCCGATTCCCTCTGGACTATCGATGCCAGCGTGAAGATCTCATGTACTGAAAGCTCGCTTGCTTCAATGGCAGACTTGTATTTGTTGTAGTAGACGAGCGTATTGTCCAGGATCTTTCTGGTCACTTCTTCACAGTCCGTATTCGCAAAGAATTCATAGGTATCAGGGAAAAGGTATCCTTCAAGATACATCGTCGAATCCTCGTTTAAAACATCTTCCGTAAGGAACGGATAATCCTTCATAAACTTCCTTACGACATTTTCATCGTTCCAGTAGGCAAGCAGCTCTTCAGCGTTCAAGTTCGTATCCTTTGCTATGATATTCGCAAATTCCTTGAGCCTGTTGCCCTCGATAAGCTTGATGGTCACCGTATCCTGGATGGCATTATTGCCGTCAGAGAGGTAATCGATCAGTTCCTCGATGGTCCATGATGGACTTACATCATAAGTACCGGCCATGAAATTGATATCGATCTTCTTTAGTTTTGTATAAAGATAGGCGATATCGGCACTCTTTATGATCCCTTCATCTTCAAGATAGCTCAATACTTTCTTGCCGTACCAGTTGTCTTCGATCGTTATGGTCTGTACTGATTCCGGATCCTTGGATACCGGACTGAGGCTCGTTTTAAGCACAAAAAAAGCACCGGCTGCCACCAGTAACAACAGCACCAGTACCGTAATAAGCAGTTTAGTTGATTTCTTCATCGTCAATACCGTCGAAAGCGTCTATAACTTCCTGTACCTTTTCTAATGTTTTTTCGTCTTCTATGGCCGTCAGATTGCCTTTGGAGTCATATTCAAAGGCATAAAGGTCATCTTCATTACCGTTTTCATAAACGACCACATAGTTCTTATCTTCCATATCAAAAGTAAAGAGAATGTTCATCTCAATCTCTTTACCGTCTTCATTCGTGATGTAGATCCTGTTTTCCATCTTATTTGCTCTCCAGATAAAACCTCACAAGCTCTTCGATAATTTCATATCTTTCGACCTGCTGTATATCTGAACGGGCATTTTTATGACTGGAAATATAGGCCGGATCATTGGATACCAGATATCCGGCTATCTGATTTACGGAATTGTAGCCTCTTTCAGTAAGGGCATCGGAAACGTTCTTAAGAAGCTGTTTCAGATTCTCCCTTCTGAGTTCTTCAGAGTTGAATAACATCGTACTGGAATTAGGAACCATAAATATACCTCCTTACATTAATTATACTCAAAAAATAGCCTTTTAAGGCTATTTTGGGCAAGTACTGCCTATTTAAGCATTTCCCTGACGGTTTTTATTATTTCCGGCATATTTCCGGTATTGGAACCGCCGGACTGGGCCATGTCTTTCTTGCCGCCGCCCTTTCCGTTACAGAGTTCGGCAGCTTTTCTGACGATATTTCCGGCATCAAAGCCTGCTTCAACGGCTTTTTCACCTAATGAGCAGACGAATGAGTACTTCTCTTCAGTCTCATTACCGATGAATACCAGACCGCCTTTGAGCTTATCTTTCAGCATGGCTGCGTAGTTTTTGAGGTTATAGGCGATATTCTTATCGCTTAGTACCAGATAATCGAACCTGCCGTTATTCTCGGCCTTTAAGACCAGGGCATCGGTATCAAGGTTCATTACTCTGTTTATCAGGTTGGCATTGTCCTGTTCAAGACGGGAAATGTCTTCCTTCATGGCATTTACTCTGTCGTCTATCATATCGATATTCTTGAGTTTGAGGAAATCCTTAAGGTATTCAAGCCTGTTCTCCAATCCCTTGAAGTCCTCATAGGCCTCCATCTTGGTGCAGCATTCGATCCTTCTGATTCCGGAACCGATGGATTCCTCGCTTCTGATCCTGAAACTGCCCAGATCCGCAGTGTTGCGCGCATGCGTGCCGCCGCAGAATTCCTTGGAAACAGCGCCCATGGATACGACTCTGACCTTGTCTTCATATTTTTCATCAAACAGGGCGATAGCACCGGTCTTTTTGGCTTCTTCGATATCGAGTACTTCCGTATTAACCGGATATGCGGCGCAGATGTATTCGTTTACGAGTCTTTCGATCTTATCGAGATCTTCCTTGGAGATCTTTTCATAATGGGTGAAGTCGAATCTTCCGTAATCCCTGCAGACATAGGAACCGGCCTGGGCAACATGGTCGCCAAGCACGTTTCTTAAGGCACTCTGCAACAGATGCAGGGATGAATGGTTGGCTCTGATCTTTTCCCTGTCTTCCAGGTTGATCTTAAGATCGAATTCGTCTCCGTTTCTGATGCTGCCGTTTTCGATGTTCACATGGTGCAGGAATTCTCCGTTCGGAGCTTTCTTGACGTCGGAAACGAAGGCTTTTGTATCTTTGTTTTCGATATAGCCGGTATCAGCACACTGACCGCCGCTCTCTGCGTAAAAGCAGGAATGTTCGAATACGACGTCGCCGTTATCTGTCAGTTCATCGACCTTCTTACCGTCCTTAAACAGAGCGATGACTTTGGAATGATCTTCATTGAGTTCATAGCCGGTAAATCTGAAGTCAGCCTTGAAATTGAGCAGATCTTCCGACTGGTTATGCATGGATTCATCGGCTTCTCTGGCGTTTCTGGCCATTTCCTTCTGCCTCTGCATGCATTTCTCGAATCCTTCGAGATCGCACTTTATTCCTCTTTCTTCAGCCGATTCGATCGTCATCTCCTTAGGGAAACCGTAGGTATCATAAAGTTTGAAGATGACATCTCCTGATAAGGTATTGTCTTTAACGTTGTCAAGTTCCTGTTTAAGGAGCTTTTCACCGTTAGCCAAAGTCTGGATGAACGATTCCTCTTCCTTGAGGATAAGCTTCTTGACGAATTCCTTCTTATCCAGAAGATACGGATAGAAGTCTTTCATCATTTCACAGACCGTATCCACCAGATTGTACAGGAACGGTTTTTCGATGCCGATATTACGGGCATAGCGCATAGCTCTTCTGAGTACCCTTCTCAAGACGTAGCCTCTGCCTTCATTAGAGAAAGTCGCTCCGTCAGCTAGGGCAAAGACGCAGGTCCTGATATGATCGGCAATGACTCTGTAGGCCATCTTGTTGTCGGCATACTTCACATTGGAGAACTCTTCGGTCTTATGGATGATCGGCAGGAAAAGATCGGTATCGAAATTGGTCTCACCGTCCTGAATCAGACAGGTCAGTCTCTCCAGACCCATACCGGTATCGATATTCTTCTGAGGCAGTTCCTTATAGTCCTTACGGTCGACACCTTCCTTGGCATCATACTGCGAGAAGACGTTGTTCCAGACCTCGATATAACGGTCATTCTCCATTTCATCGAAGAAGAGTTTCTCTCCCAGTCCTTCCGGATCATACTTAGGTCCCCGGTCATAATAGATTTCTGAGTCAGGTCCGCAAGGGCCTTCACCGATCTCCCAGTAATTGTCATATGACTTTAGTATATGTGTCGGACTTAAGCCGATCTGCTCAGTCCAGATCTTATATGATTCCTCATCATCAGGATATATGGTCACATAGATGCGGTCAGGGTCGAAGCCGATCCATTCCGGGGAAGTCAGGAATTCCCAGGACATCTTAAGCGATTCTTCCTTGAAGTAATCGCCGATAGACCAGTTACCAAGCATTTCAAAGAAGGTATGATGTCTGCTGGTCTTGCCGACGTTTTCGATATCGTTGGTACGTATGCACTTCTGGGCGTTGGCAATACGGTTGCATCGTGGTTTTTCTCTTCCGTCCAGATACTTCTTTAAAGCCGCTACACCGGCATTGATCCATAAAAGAGTAGGATCATTTACCGGAATGAGCGAAGCTCCCGGTTCGATCATGTGTCCTTTTGACCTGAAATAATCAAGGAACATCTGTCTTACTTCATTTCCGCTTAATTTTTTCATAGTTTGCCTCCATAAAACAAAAAGCGCCTCTAAGGACGCTTGAACGTGGTACCACCTTAGTTCTTACAACAGTAAGCACTCTTATCTTTAACGCAGATATACGCTGAGTATTGGTCAGTCATCCGAAGCAGCTTCACTGATCTTAGTTACAGGTTTCCACCCTTCCCTGTTCTCTATAAACATCATCACAGTTACTAATCTCCTCTAATATAATAGCACAAAGTTCTAATCTATCAAACGCTTTAGGAGCCCGGTCTTACGGCTTCCCAGCAGTCTTCGTGTTCCCTGCAGGAAGGCGCTCATGTCGCCGATGATGACGAGCTTGTTTTTGGCTCTGGATATGGCGGTATAAATGAGCTGTTTGTACAGCATGTTCATATGCATCCTTGAACAGATGAAGTAGACGATGCCGTATTCAGACCCCTGAGCCTTGTGTACTGAAAGCGTATAAGCCAGGCTGATGTCGCTGACATCGGAAAACTCATAGAAGACCTTTACGTTCTGGTAGTCTACGACAAGACACTTATCCTCCTCATCGATCTCCTCGAGTATCCCGATATCGCCGTTATAGACGTCATCCACCGGCCTGTTTTTAAGCTGGAGTATCTTATCGTTTTCCCTGAAGGTTATCTTTCCGAACTTTCTTTCCTTTTTGTCTTTTGAACGCGGATTGAATGATGCCTGCAGTGTGATATTCAGATTGTCTATTCCGTATTCGCCGCGGTACATCGGCGAAAGGATCTGGATGTCATCCAGCATGCTGCCGTTATCAAGGTCTTCAGCTATCATGTCTATCAGTTCAGAGATACTGAAACCGTTTATGTCATAGAATGAAACATCTTTATTGTAGCGATCAAAATCGACGTCATTATCAACGATGTCGTTTGCCAGAGAAATGATGCTGTTGCCTTCCTTCTGACGGTGATTGCATTTCAGATAGGTGATCCTGAATCTTCCACAATCGATCAGATCCTTAAGCAGATTGCCCTGTCTTATCGAAGGCAGCTGATTAGCATCACCGATCACGCAGATCTTCTTGACATAATGGCAAGCCTTTAAAAGAGATGCGAAGAGATTGTTGTCGACCATCGAGAACTCATCGATGATAAGACAGTCATAGAGTATCGGATTGTCTATCTTATGGATGAAGGTATTGGATTCCTTGTTCCACTTAAGAAGAGAGTGGATAGTCTTTGATTCCACGTCACACATCTCGTTGATCCTCTTGGCAGCCCTTCCTGTCGGTGCCACTACCATGATGTTCTGATACGGAAAGAATTCCCTGAAAATGCCTACCATGGCCTTAATGAGCGTAGTCTTGCCGGTTCCCGGACCACCTACTATCAGTGAGAAATCCTCCTTGAAGAATGAGGTTATCGCTTCTTTCTGGTCTGTATCATAACTTATGTTCAGTGAATTCTCACTCATTGCGATAGCGTCAGCTATATTGCTGTCATCTTTTGTCAGCCCCTCTTTTTCGGTCTTAAGGTAATCGGCTATGTATTTCTCATCATAGTATTCCTGTTTGTAATAGTAATGACCGTCTTCTTCGATTATCTCTTTATCCGTTATGCAGATATCCAGGATCTCATCGAAATCGCTGTAATTCTTGGTATACTCATATTCAAAATCTTCCCTTTCAAGATAGGTATTTCCGGTATTGAAACTTATCTCCTTGAAGATATAGACGAGATAGGCTTCCTTGAACTTGTGTTCCTTGTCTGAGAATTCCAGATTCCTGGCACATTCCAGGACCTTGCTGAAAGGAATGCTGTAGACGTCAAGATAGAAACGGTACGGATTGTTCTCTAAGACGAATACCGTATCTTCCTTGTAGTGAAAATAGATCCTGCGGGCTTCGGAATTGGAGAAACTGGAACTTATCAGAAGCAGTATCGTATCGTTGTCGTCATCTCCGAGGCTTTCGATGCCTTCCTTTATACCTGCAAGCTGCTTGCTAGTAAGATTCAGATCATCAAGGACGGAAATATCTTCTCTTATTATCCTCAGGCATTCATCCCCGAAGGCTTCATATATCTTTGATGCCGCCTTCTTGCCTACGCCTTTGAAAGCAGCCCCCGAAAGGAACCTGATTATTTCTTCCTTTTTAGAAGGAATGTATTTGTTGATGGCAAGTATATTGAACTGAAAACCGTACTTAGGATGATCAGTATAGGTACCGCTGAGCGTGTATTTTTCGCCTTTAACATAATCAAAAGAAGGACCGGTCACCGTGATCGTTCCTTCATCGGTCTCGAATTTGGAAACCATATAGGATTCTGATCGGTAGATAGTATAGACGAAACAGCCGTCCAGACTATCGAGCAATTCATCATTCATGGTTATTATTCAAAACTCTGCTATCCAGATATTCGTTTATATCGGTATCTTCCTTATATACCTTATCGATGGTTCCTCCACCAAGGAGCTCTCCGTTCAGGTAGAATACGGCCTGCTGACCCGGAGTTACGGCTCTTATCTTCTGCGGATAAGTAAGCACAGCTTCGGTCTCTGAGATCCTTTCGATCTTCACGTCATTGTCTTTCTGACGGTATCGGAACTTGCACTGGATATCCTTTCCGTTTACGTCTTTATCACTAATCCAGTTGATGTCATTAATATAGGCTTTATCGGAATAAAGGTATTCCTCATTGTTTACGGATGCCAGATACAGAAGGTTTTCTTTTACGTTCTTGCCGGCACAGTAATAAGGTCCGCGGTTGCCGCCGACACCGAAGCCTTTTCTTTGACCTACCGTGTAATAATAGACGCCGTTATGAGTCCCTATAAGTTCCAGCGTATCGATGTCGATGATCTTTCCTTCCTTCATCGGGATGTAGTTGCTTAAGAACCTGCGGAAGTCTCTCTCACCGATAAAACAGATACCGGTCGAATCCTTTTTGTGGGCAATGTCAAGATCAAGTTCTTCCGCCATTTTTCTTACCTGATCCTTATCGATGTCTCCCAACGGAAAAAGACACTTATCCAAAGCTTTTTTCCTTACCTGAGAAAGGAAGTATGACTGGTCCTTATTGAGGTCATGAGCCTTATAGTAATGTCTCGGATTCTCATCATCGGCTTTTATGTAATGACCGGTAGCTATCATCTCAAAGCCTTCTTCCATGGCATAATCCAGGAAACAGTCGAATTTTATGTACTTGTTGCAGAGGATATCGGGATTGGGCGTTCTGCCCTTTTCGTATTCATCGATGAAGTTTCTGAATACATAGTCCCAGTATTCCTTTATGTAATCCTTCCTTAAGAGCTTTAAACCGAGCTTTTCAGCGACCCTTTTGGCGTCGTTATAGTCTTCTTCCTGAGGGCAGATATCGTTATTCAGGGTATCGTTGCCCAAAGTGTCATTATTAAGTACGGAGTCCCAGTTACGCATAAAACAACAGGTCACGTCATGTCCCTGTTGCTTAAGGAGATATGCGGCAACGGCGGAATCCACACCGCCTGATAATCCGACTAATACCTTCATGCTTCTTCTCTTACGGCTCCGCAGATGTCATAATGCGGGCAGTTTCTGTCGCAGCGGGCAAGCTTTTTGATCTCCGATCTCTTGAAACCGTCTATCTCTTCTTCATCATAACCGACCTGCATGTTCTTTTCGGAGACGATGATCGGTCTTTTGAGTACTGACGGGTTTTCCACTACGAAATCACAGAGATCGTCAGTCGATATCTCATCGAGATCGATCTTCGAATCCTGGATGATCTTTGATCTTCTGGAAATGATGTCTTCCGTTCCGTTTTCGGTCCTGCTCAGAAGATACTTGATCTCCTTTGAATCTAGCAGCGTCTTGAAAATGTTCTTTTCGATGAAGTTTATGCCGTTTTCCTTGAGCCAGGCCTTTACCTTGCGGCAGGATGCGCATCCATGAGCTGTATATACTACGATCATGCCTTAATTATACTTTAATTTTATAGGGAAGTATGCTAAATTAGTGATAGTAGTTTATAAGCAAACCTTCTTTAGAGAGTCTGCGTCCGGTGCAAGCAGTCAGGCCTTATGAACGAACTGGATATCGTATTACGGCGTTAACGTATCAAGAAGCAAATTGGGTGGCACCACGGATATATTCGTCCCATGGGCTGCTTTTTTATTTTCAGGAGGACTTCACATGAAAAGAATGCTATCGGGAATAAAACCTACCGGACAGCTGACACTGGGCAATTATATCGGTGCCTTAAGGAATTTCGTCAAGTATCAGGATGAATACGAGATGTACGTATTCATCGCTAATCTGCATTGCATAACCGAGTATCAGGATCCTGAGGACCTTTCAAGGAACCTAACCGATGCCGTTGCCCTATACATGGCCTGCGGACTTGACCCTAATAAGTCGACTATCTTCCTTCAGACCGACGTTCCGGCTCATGCGGAACTTGGCTATATCATGGCCTGCAATACCTATCTGGGCGAACTCAACCGTATGACCCAGTTCAAGGATAAGACGGCCAACGGTGAAAAGAATATGACAGCCGGCCTTTATACCTATCCGTGTCTGATGGCTGCCGATATCCTGCTTTATAATGCCGATTACGTACCGGTCGGTGAAGACCAGAAGCAGCATGTCGAACTTACCAGAGATCTGGCTCAGCGCTTCAACAACAAATACGGCGATACCTTCGTCGTACCTGAACCGCTCATCGCCAAGGTCGGAGGCAGAGTCATGTCTCTGTCAGATCCGCATAAAAAGATGTCTAAATCAGAAGAAACCAATAAAGGATGCATTTACCTTCTGGATGACATAAAAGCCGCCAGAAAGAAGATAATGGGAGCTGTGACCGATTCTGTAGGTATCATCCAGCTCGATAAGGAAAATCAGCCGGGACTTTACAATCTGATCGAGATTGCATCATCATTGTCTGAAAGATCCATGGAAGACATAGCTGAAGAATTCAAGGATCAGGGTTACGGTAAGCTCAAAGGATATGTAGCCGATGTCGTATGTGCCGAACTGGAAAAGATCCAGAACAGATACAATGAGATCATCGTATCACATCAGCTTGAAGCAGTCATGAAAGACGGTGCAGAAAAAGCTTCCGTCATTGCGAATAAGACTCTTGACGATGTCAAGAAAAAGATCGGACTGGAGATCAAGTATTAAAAACTGAAGAAGAGCTTCAGTTTTTCTTTTTGATGCATAACGAGATAATAAACAGTATCGCTGACGGCAGGAGGAAATACAGTGCATACATCATTATCCAGACGCTGAACGGTGCCGATCCGAATGATTTAAGATACTGCGGGTAATCCAGAGCAGTCTTTATGATAAATATCAGCATAAGTATTGCGGCTGCGATCCGTAAGGTCTTTTTTATGGCTTTCCTGTTCATATATCTCCTTAATCCAGCGGTTTCTGATAGTAATTTCCATAGATGGCTTCGGTATCCTGAACGTTTATAAAGGCGTGAGGATCGATCTGAAGCACTATTTTGACGACTTCCTTATACTGGAAGGAATTTACCACCGTATATAGCATCGTCTTGTTTTCGTGGCTGTAATAGCCTGTGGCGTTGACTTCCGTTATGCCGTGTCTTACATGCTTGAGTATCTCTTCCGATACTCTTTCCGGATCGGAAGTGATTATCGTCAGTGTCTTATGCGTATACCTCTGGTGCAGCATCTTTATCATATTGGTGGAAGTATACTGGTAGATTATCGAGTACAGGGCCGTTTCAAAACCGTATACCAGTCCGGCTATGGCCAGTATTACGACGTTTACGATGAAGATGTAGTTCCAGATGTCTTTCTTGTATCTGTTGGCGAAATAGACGCTGATGAAATCAATGCCGCCGGTCGAAAAATTGGAAGACAGGGCCAGTCCTACACCGAAACCGTTCAGTATGCCGCCGAATATGGCCATAAGCAGTCTCTCATCGATGCTCAATAAAGGTTTGAAAAAAGACGTGAAACAGGCTACCAGCGTGAACTGGATAACGGAATATACCGCAAACTTCTTGCCTATCCTTTTGAAGAAGAATAAGGTCGCAAGGATATTGATTGACAGATAGAATACGGAATAGGATATCAGGATGTTTCCGTAGTCTTTCAGTATATCGGTAGTTATCCTTGATATTCCCGAAAAACCTGCCGGATAAAGACTGGCAGGGATCGAAAAGCTGGTTATCGCAAAAGACTGCACCAGAGCCGATATCACGGCTATAAGCAGCAGTTTTATGTCAATGTATTTATTCTTCGTCATCTATTTCACCTGCATTGATAGAGGCAAATCTCTTGATTATCTTATTGGAAGTTACGGCTACTCTTTCAAAGTCCGGAATGATCTTCTCAAAGTCTCTCTGCAGGGTTTCCGTACGCTCTCTTAATCTTGCGAATTCGACTGACAGGTCGTTCAGCAGCATGCCTATCTCCTTGGCCTTTTCATCCTTCTTCTGACCCAGATAGATGCTTCTGATCGCCGTAATATAGGCCATCAGGGTCGTAGGAGATACGATGTATACCTTGGCCTCATATGATTTATCCACTATCTCCTGGAAATTGCCGTAGATCTCCGCAAAGATCGCTTCCGCCGGTATGAACATGTATGCCATTTCCGCCGTTTCACCTGGGATGATATATTTGTTCTTTATGTCATTGACGTGCTTCAGCACGTCGGTCTTGAAAGCGTTACGGGCCTTGTCTCTGTCGCCTTGCGAGAGCGTCTCATCATAAATACGTCTGTAGTTCTCTAACGGGAATTTGGAGTCTATGCATATCAGCCCCAGAGTCTCCGGTCCGAAGATGATTGCATCGGCCTTGGCGTTGTTGGACAGCGTATACTGCTTGGCATATCTGCTCGAATCAATACCGAAAGCCGTTTCAAGTAATGAATATAGCTCTATCTCACCGAAAGTTCCCCTGCTCTTCTTATCCTGCAGGATCGATTCCAGAGACACGATATCGTTTGAAAGCTCGTTGAGAGACTTCTGGGTCTCATCGATCTTTACCATTCTTTCATTGATCTTCAGAAAAGTCTCGTTGGTGCTCTTATTCGTTTCGTAGATGTTCTTGTTGAGGCGTTCTTCCAGCTGCAGCAGCTTATCTGATGTCCGGTTGCTCAGGGATGAGAAATCATCACTCAGCTTGTCAGAGAAGCTTAACAGATCCTTGTTCAGGCTTACCTGGATATCCTTTATCTCGTTTTTCTTGCCGTTGGCGTTTATCACATATAAAAACAGTGCGATCAACGCAACTACCAGAACACTTATCAGCACAATAAGAATGATCTCGATATTGGTCATTTATTCCTCTTCGTTTTCACTGTAGTTTCTAAACAGCGCAAAATTGCCCCTTAAAGTACCGCTTCTGTGTAAGGAAAACATCCACCCTACCGCAACCTTGAGGGTGAAGAAGCAGATTATCGTGAGTGCCAGCAGGGACATCGTTTCAGTCAGATTCTTTATCATCGCTATTTCTTAACTTATTATATAACCTGATAGCCGTTTTTTCATTTAAAACGGTCTTTAGGTCCTCTATTTCTAGCGTTTTGAGGTTGGAAATGCTCTTATACTTCTTGAGCAGTTTCATGCGTGATTTAGGCCCTAGACCCTCGATATCATCTAATACCGACTTATAGGTGTTCTTGGTTCTCAGTTTCTTGTGGTAGCTTATCGCGAAACGGTGTACTTCATCCTGGGCATTGGCCAGAAAGAAGAAAAGCTTGGAATCCGGTTCGATGTCGATACGTCTGAATTCATCGTCCATCAGAAAGGACGTGTTATGGGTGTCATCCTTGACCAGACCGCATAAGCTGATATCCATGTTCAGGGATGAAAGGACTTCTTTTGCGACTTCGATCTGATTGTGACCGCCATCGACTATGATAAGATCCGGTCTTTCCAGACCATCTTTAAGAACACGGAAGTATCTTCTGTACAGTACTTCATGCATGGACTTAAGGTCGTCGGCGCCTTCTTCGAGCTTGTATAGGCGGTAGTCCTTCTTTGATGGTTTCAGGTCCTTGTATACGACCATGGCCGCCACAGTATTGGTACCGGCCGTATGAGAGTTATCGAAGAGTTCGATCCGGTCTATGTCCTTGCCGAAGATCCTCTTCAGTTCTTCCCTTATCGAATTGTAGTATTCGCTCTTGCCGATGACGATATCCTTGTTCTGTCTTAGGGTCTCATAGGAATTATCTTTGGCTCTTTTAAGGAGCTGGTATTTCTTGCCTTTGGATACGGTCTTTATCTCGCAGTCTTCAAGACCGCTCAGGTATGTTTCAAGTTCCTTTGGGATATAGAGCGTTTTTGGTTTCGGGTTTATCTGATAATACTGGTAGATGTATGAAGATACGAAGTTTTCACTGTCTCCTACCAGATAATCGATGAACTTGTCGCTTCCCAGCAGCAGGCCGTTTCTGATAAAAAGACCGGTAATGGAGATCATGCCGTCAAGGACGTCATAGTTGAATACGTCAAAGGATTCCTTCTGATTGATCTCTACGGCCTGTCTGGAAGTAGAGATCCTGATATCGTTTATCAGGTCCCTGTATACCGCAGCATTCTCAAAATCAAGAGCCTCGGTAGCCTCGTTCATCTTTTCTTTCAGATTGTTCAGGATGGAAGAAGTATTACCGCAGAGGAAGGATATTATTTCCTTGCGCATTTCCTCGCATTCCTTTTCATCGATGTCATACTTGCAGTAACCTAGACACTGACCGATATGATAGTAAAGGCAAAGTTCCTTCTTTATCGGATTGCATTTCCTGGTCGGATAGAGCTTATTGATGATATCGATGGTATTCCGGGCTGCTCCGACATCCGGATATGGACCGAAGAGCCTGCCGTTTACTTTCTTTGAACGTTTCTTGAGTCTGATAACTTCCAGTGCCGGTTCCTTTGAGTCTCTTAAAAGGATATACGGATATGATTTATCGTCCTTGAATATGACGTTGTAGTATGGATCGTGTTCCTTTATCAGGTTATATTCCAGTATCAGCGCTTCCTTCTCGGTCCTGGTCACGATGTAGTCGAAATCGGCTATGTTTGAGACCAGCTTTGACGTCTTATAGTCATGGGCACCACGAAAATAGGAGTTTACCCGGTTTTTAAGGATGATGGCCTTGCCTACATAGATGACCTTACCGTCCTTGTCTTTCATCAGGTAACAGCCCGGTTTCTTAGGCAGTGTGCTGAGCTTGTCTTTGATATTCATTACCTGAACTTCACCATAGTGACGTTGGAACCGCCGTCATAAGTATCGCCGTTGCCGAATTCGGCTACGATCTTGCTCTTTTTCAGATGAGCTCTGATGCCGTTCCTGAGCTGTCCGGTACCGAAACCGTGGATTATCTTAACGGTCTTCAAGCCGGAGCCGTAGGCATTGTCGAGATAGTTGTCAAGCAGTACCAGGGCCTCTTCCACCCTTTCGCCGACAAGATTGATCTCACTGGATACTCTTTGCATCCTCTGTCTTGGCTTGTATTCCTTTTTGACCTTCTTAGGCAGTTTTATGAGATTGTCCAGCTTGGTCTTAACGATGAGGCCGTTTATATTGACCGAAACGTTATTCCCATTTATCTCCGTTATCTCGCCGCTCTGGCTGGATTCACCGACTTTGACGTTATCGCCGACTTCAAAAGTAACTTCCTCCGGTTCCGGAGCTTCGATCTTCAGTTCCTCAACTTCCTTTATGAACGTCTTCTCTTCCTTTACATCGGCAAGCTGATCCAGTTTTTCTCTGGCTTTATCCTTTATTTCATCGATGTACTCGTTAAGTTCGTTCTTATACTTTTCGTATAAAGTGCTCTTTTCCTTTTCAAAAGCTTCCTTTTCCTTGGTGAGCTCGTCGTTCAGTGTCTCGTTCTTAACGATCTCCTCATTAAGAGATTCTTTCAGCGCTTCGTTTTCGCTTATCTCTTTCGAGAGTTTGTCGAGCAGTTCGTCTTCCCGGGTCTTGTTGATATCGAGATATTCGCGGGCTTTGGTGATTATTCCCTGATCGTCAAAATACCTGGAGGCTATATCGATCGCATTGGATACGCCGACGCTGTTTTCAAGATACCGGTATGTCGGTCTTAGCTTTTCAAGATCGAATCCAACCGAGCTCAGAAGGATCTTTTCATTATTGTACGCAAACTGCTTTATGTCGTCATAATGAGTGGTAATTACGAACTTGCTTCTTAGTTCCAGTATCCTTTCCAGAATGGCCAGCGATATGGCCTGAGCTTCTTTCGGGTCGGTGCCGGATATCAGTTCATCGATGAGGATCAGCGAGTCTTCATCGGCGCTCTTCAGGATATTGTTTATATTGGTGATATGGGCCGAGAAAGTACTTAAAGCGTTGGATATCGACTGATTGTCGTCGATGTCGATATACACTTCATTGAATAAAGGTATGCTGGCTTGCGTCGCCAGTACCGGAATGCCCAGATATGACATCAGCACGCTAAGACCGATGAGCTTAAGACCTACGGTCTTGCCGCCGGTATTGGTACCCGATATGACTATGCCCTGATACGGTTCATGCAGGCTGTAGGTATTGGTCACTACCGTCTTAGGATCGATCAGCGGATGGGCTATGTCCTTAATGAACAGGGTCTTGTCTTCATTGATATCGGCGATGATACCGGCTTTGTAATAGCCGTATTCGGCCTTGGCGAATACCACATCCAGCTTCATCAGCGATTCAAAGTTCAGGATATACGATTCACTGTCATAGGACACATAGGCTGTAAGCTCCTTAAGTATCCTGTTTACTTCTTCTAGCTTTTCATTTTCGAGCGAAAGCTTCTCATTGTTGAGTTCGATGAACTGTTCAGGCTCCACATATGTTGCCAGACCGCTGGCACTCGTGCCGTACTGATAGCCGTTGAACTTGTTTTTAGCCGAGTTTTTAAGCAGAAAAGCGGTACGGTCATTCCTGTCAAAGGAACTGTTTTCCTGCAGATAAGCGGCGTTTTTGGCGATGAAAGAGGCGCTTGCGGAACGGATGTTGTTTGAGTTTCTGTTTATGCGTCTGAAGATGCTCGCCAGTTCGGGAGAAGCGTCTTCCTTTATGTTGCCGTTATAGTCGACGACTTTATCGATCCTGGCAGCCAGTGAATCATTCACATATACAGAATCCGCATAATCCTTGATGCTGAGATCTTTATCAATAGATCCGATCTTCGTCTTTACTCTTTTGCAGTGATTATGAAAAGCCAGGATCTTTGAAAGCTCAACTCCATTCAGCGGGATATCCTTTTCGGCTTTTTCGAAGACCTCATTAAGATTTTCGATACCGTCAAAGGATACGCTGAAATTGTCATTTAAAAGTTCCAGAGCTTCCCTGGTCTGTTTGAGATTATTCTTTATTACCAGAGGATTGAAATCAACTTCCTCCTCTAAAATAAAAGTTTTAGAATCTTCGATAGCACAGTATTCTAAAACCAGTTCTTTTACTTTAGCCAGATCGATGGCGTTGTAATTACTCATTGAGTATTCCCTGATCTATCAGCCAGTTGGTGAATTTGTCTCTTGCCTCATCGGCATTGAAGCCGCTGATCTTTTCCTTTAAGGCGTCAAAGTTCAGATGATCGACAGTTAGCTTGACCGCATAGTCGCTGATCTTTTCCGTATATTTGAAGATGGTGTTCTCCTTTACTTCCTGTCCGTTCTTGACGAGCGGCGTACTGAGCAGCAGCGATACCAGGATCACTACGATAAAGGCATTGATGATGCCGAAGATGAGTCCGCCGAACTTGTTAACGGAACCAAGGAACGGTACCTTGGATAACGACTTGAATAACGGAGCGATGAAAAGATAAAGGATCCTCATCGCTATGAAGATGATGATGAAATATACAAGGGAATTTACCAGCGGATTTACGTCATAGAGATTATATAGAGTCTCTAGCTTGACGATCGGCAGTCTGACGGCCAGTATCGGCGCCAGAAACCATGCCACAAAGACGCTAAGAGCCGTGTATCCCAGCGATATGATCTGCAGAAGCATTCCCCTGTTGTAGGAAAAGACCGCAAAAATAATGAATATCAGAATGACAGCAACATTGATAAATAAAAAGTATTCTTCAGGTATTAACATACTTCTATTATAGTTAAATTAAAGTCCCTTTTACAATATATGTTAAAATACACGTATGGGAAACATCTCACTCAAGTTAAGCAGGGATAAGATAGAAACACTCAAAGAGACTTTCAAGGACTATATCAAGCCAAGTCCCAGCGATTATATCGATACTTTCATCCAGAAGGATGATCTGACCATATCCGTTTATACCAGCGACAAGGTCGTGTTTCAGGGCAACGATGCCTTTTTCTATGCCTCCGCATATCTTGATAAGAAGATTAGCCGACAGGCCGGATCCGATGAAGTTGGAACAGGCGATTACTTCGGTCCGGTATGTGTCTGTGCCGCTATAGTTGAAGAAGATGAGTTCCCATTGCTGGAAAAGCTGGGTGTTACCGATTCCAAGCAGCTAAGTGACGATAAAATCAAAGAGATCGCACCCGTCCTTATAGATAAGCTTAAACATTCCCTTCTGATCCTCGACAACGAAAAATATAACCAGGTGCACGAACAGTACAATCTGAATGCGATAAAGGCCAAACTCCATAATCAGGCTTTCATAAATCTGAAAAAGAAGGGCTACGATATTCCAAGAGCCTGCTACATCGACGAATTCGCACCAAGAGACCTTTATTTCTCGTATCTTCTGAACGAAAAGGAAGTGTTCCGCGATCTGATCTTTGAAACCAAGGCCGAATCGAGTTATCCGGCCGTAGCCGCCGGCAGCTGTATCGCCAGATTCGCTTTCCTGGAAAAGATGAAAGCCATGGAGAACAAATACCAGATGCGTTTCCATCTGGGAGCCGGTGAAGATACAAATAAGGACATAATCACCTTCGTAAACAAATACGGAAAAGAACGGCTCAGGGAAGTAGCCAAGCTCCATTTCAAAAACAGTGAAATAATAAAAGGCTGACGTTAGTCAGCCTTTAGTCTGGTTCTTTTTTGTACCCTATTCAACTTCCAGTTTTCCCAGAGTAATGAACTTGCTGTTCTTTCTGGAGAACAGGATGACGTTGTTTCCGGTGAATTCGACGTTGGCCTTATCACCGATCTTATATACTACACCGCCAAACATTACACCGGTAAGCAGATACGGACCGACAGCCACTCTTACGGTAGTTTCCATACCGGTAGGCATTGATGAGTAGATCTCGCCTTTGAGCTTGGCCTCATCGCTGATATTGATGAATTCAGGTCTGACGCCTAAAACGAAATCGTTTTCGGTAAGTTCGACTTCATCGCCGTAATCTTCGAATTCATCGACCTTGGCGATATGGTACTTGAAGGCCTTTTCCTTATTGCCTCTTTCAACATAGCCCTTTTCGCTGGCCTTAAGAGCCAGTTCGTCGGCTTTCTTCTGATCTTGGGCATTGCTGTTAGCATACCATTCATTGATGTCGATCTTATCATTAGGCACGAATCTGACCTTATGTCCGTCAAAGATATCGAGACTGAAGCTTCCGTCCTTTTCCTGAGAGCCTTTGGCATCGATGAAGTTGATGGCCGGATTGCCTACGAAGTCGGCTACGAACAGGTTATCAGGCATGTTGTAGACATCGAGCGGTGCATCATACTGCTGCAGATCGCCGTTGTCGATAAGACAGATCCTGGTAGCCAGAGTCATTGCTTCCATCTGGTCATGGGTAACGTATACGAAGGTCGATCCGGTCTCCAGATGCAGACGCTGCAGTTCGGAACGCATTTCCAGTCGCAGCTTGGCATCGAGGTTTGACAGCGGTTCATCCATGAACAGTACGGTTGGTTCCGGTGCCAGGGTCCTGGCGATGGCGACACGCTGCTGCTGACCGCCGGAGAGTTCAGCCGGATATCTATCCATGAACATACCGATCTTGACGATCCTGGATACTCTTCTGACAGCCAGGTCGATCTCTTCCTTTGTGAGCTTTCTTTCTTCCTTGACGACTTCGCCGTTATTGGTATAGACAAAATCCTCATTCAGCTCCATGCCCTTGGCTTTCGCATCGTTTCTGGCGCTTTCGATCTGCTTTTCAAGTTCGGCAGCCAGTTTCTCAGCTTCTGCTTTGGCATCCTTTGACTGATGCAGCTTGTATCCCAGCAGCTTCTTGGCAGAGTACTGAGACAGTTCATAGGCATCGATCAGCTTGATCATGGCCTTGTTTTCATCGAGTTTGCCCTTCTTGTCATAGCACTCATTGACGATCTTAACGACTTCATTAGGTGCTTTCAGGGCTTTCAGAAGGCCTGCTTCGGCTCTGGCATCGACATTGATCTTCGGTAAAGGTTCCTTGATATTGGTAAGACCGAAAGAAATGTTCTCATATACGGTCATATTCGGCCATAATGCATAATTCTGGAACAGGAATCCTACCTTACGCTTGTTGGCAGGAACGTTGATTCCTTCTTCCGAATCGAATACGACATTATCACCGATGGTTATCTTGCCGCTGGTCGGAGTCTCAAGTCCGGCGATCATTCTTAAGGTAGTGGTCTTACCACAGCCTGAAGGACCCAATAAGGTTACGAAGGCATTGTCTTCGATCACCAGATTTAGATCGTCTACGGCATAGAATCTATCATAACGTTTCGTTACATGTTCTAAGACAATTTTTGGCATATTTCTATCCTCCTATTCCTTCATCCAGACTTGCGCCTGTAACTTTGTTTACTATGAAATTGCTTATCAGAATGGTAACTATCAGTATCAGGTTGATGCCGCTTGAGAAGGCATAGAGGCCCATTTCATCAAAGTAATCGAGTGTAGTCGATAAGATGAAGCCCTGTACGCACAGCAGCATGAACAGTGAGAGTTCTCTCAGACAGGTCATGAACGGCAGCAGGAAGCCTGATACGATGGACGACTTCTGGATCGGTATTATGATCCTGGTCATACGTTTGATCCAAGGAACGTCCTGGATGATGGCCGATTCTTCGATTTCATTTGACAGCTGCAGCATCGAGTTAAGTGAAGATCTGGAGGCAAACGGTATGTATTTGACCGTACCGACGATGACTAATGCCAGATAGGTATTGAACAGATTGATCTTGCCGCTGGAGAACAGGATGAAGTAGGCAGCGCCTACAGCGACTGAAGGCATCAGGTAAGGCAGGAAGGCCATGGAATTGACGTAGCCTGCCAGTTTGCCCCTTCTGTTCTTAGAGACGGCATAACCGATCAGCGTACCGATGGTACCGGCTGTCAGACAGCAGATGACGGCTACCAGGATGGTGCCTCTGAAGGCATGCCAGATCGTCTTGTTGTGCAGGATACCCATCTGACCGTACATTCCGTTTTCGGTAATATTCTCATTAGTGATCCACCACTTGGTGGTCAGATTGCTGGTATTGCCGGTATACAGGAACGAATAGTCACCCGGATTAGGCAGGAAGGTCTCGAATGCAAAGGATATGATCGGGAAGATCGAGGTAAAGAATGTGATGAATATGAATATGCAGGCGATCACATACTTGCCGGTCTTTCCCAGATCGACCTTGGAGACGTGTCCTGATTTGCCTGTAACGGTCGTATAGGATTTACGAGATTTTAATGAACGCTGGTTCAGGTACATGATGGCGACTCCGAACAGCATCATGATGATGGCTATGATCGAAGCTTCACCGGTGTACTTGTCGTTCATCGATACGTACTTGGTAGCTAAGGTCGTAAGACCCAGGTAATGCGGTACCGGATAAGAACCTATCGTGCTTCCTGCGACCAGCAGTATCGTGGAAAGAATAGCCGGCTTTACCATCGGGATGGTGACTCTGGTGAAGATCTTCCATCTTGGCGTATCCAGGATGGTCGCAGCTTCTTCCAGGTTGGCATCCATCTTCTTGAAGATGCCGCCGATCAGGAGAGAGGCAAACGGTGCATAGTGCATGCCCAGTACGATGATACATGGGAAGAGGCCTACACACCACCAGGCCGGCATGGTTATTCCAAACAGCGAGGCCAGCAGTCCGTTGGCGGTACCGGTCACGGCATTCGAGTTGAATAAGTGCTGCCATACAACAGCCAGCGTCCACTGAGGCATGATGTACGGGAAGATGAAGATCGAACTTAAGTACTTCTTGAATGCCATGTTGGTCCTGGTAACCAGATACGCAAAGATGCCGCCGAACAGGATAGCAAACGTACAGGATCCGATAGCCAGGATCGTCGTATTAAGCAGCGGTGTCCACAGATTGGTCTTGGCCAGCTTGGACGTAAACAGATCGATGTAGTTTACGAACGTATAGCCGCTGGTCTGACCGGACAGATACTGGTCTATGGTACCCGGATGGATCTTGATCGTATCCTGGATGATCGCAACGATCGGGGCGATGGTGGTAAAGGTTACTAAGATACCGGTCAGTATCAGAATGACGTTCTGAGGCTTGCTCAGAAAGGTCTTGATACTGTTTATTCTGATTTTCATTGATTTTGACATAATAACCCCTCTATAGATAAAGTGCCTTTATAGATAATACTCTATAAAGGCACTATCATCATTACTGATTAATGACTTAGAGATAAATAACTGTTACTGCGGAGTGTACTTATCCAGCATTTCGATCCATGAACCGACAGTGAATGCAACTTCTGCACAGTACTTAGGATCTTCAACGATCAGCTTGCCATCGTTGATCCACCAGTCATAACCCTTATCCATAGTGGTTTCACAGGCTATGTTGGAAGATTCACCGGTAGAGTGATGGAATTTCTCTTCAGTTCCCTGAGCAACTACAGGGTTGGAAGAATAACCGCCGATATCCTTGCCCCAGGCAGAGAAACCGTCAACGGTTTCGGTCATGTAGGCGATGAATGCACAGGCAGTCCAAGGAAGCGGAGAGTTGTCGGTTACGAAGAGGTAATGGCAGTAAGCATAACCGCCGAAACCTTCGTATCCAGGCTGATAAGCAGCGACCTTGATGTTGTTTACAGAAACGGTATCGGATTCTTCAACGGAACGAACCTTTGAATAAACCAGGAGACCGAACTGGTCAACAGCAGAAGCATCAACTAAGGTAGCACAGATAGGGCCGTCATCGGTTACAGCGTTGTAGCTGTTTACCCATAACTTGATCCAGGCCAGTGCATACTTGCCGTTTTCGTCTAAGCCGAGTTCTTCAGCATCCTTAGCCATTGCATCAACAGTCGGCTGGAAGTAAGACTGAGCGGCGCTGTCGAGCTTGTCATAAGCGTCTTTAACGATAGCAGCATATTCAGGCTTGGTCAGCATGTATAAGAAGTTCTTACCTACGATTTCGGAGTCGATATCCATGAATAAGCCATGTTCACCCTCTTTTACGAAATCCCAGCAGTTAGTGTAAGTCTTGTCCGGATTCACACAGTTGTATTCGAAGATCTTGTTTAAGGTCTGTAATGGGAGGTAGCCCTTGTATTCGTCAACGTTGATACCGTTGGCTTCAGCCCACTCCTTAGGAATGAAGGTATCTAAGACACCGGTCTGGACCATCTTGGATTCGATCTGGTTGCCATCCTGGATAAGGGTCATGGCAAAAGTACCGGTTTCCTTAAGACCGTCAGCAGTCAGCTGATCGAAGATCTTGTTGTTCTTTGGCTGCTGCCATTCGAAGTTCAGTGTGTATGAAGAATCGATGGTCTGCAGATATTCAATGAACAGAGGTAATGCAGACTTACCACGGCTGGAGTTGCCTACACCATAGAAAGTCTTGCCGTTGGACTCTTCGATGGCCTTTGCAGCGAGTTCTTCAAGAGTCATCGTCTGAGCTTCAGCGATTATCTTCTGAACTTCGGAAAGGTCAGAATCGTCTTTGTTGCCGCCGTTGCCGGAACAGGCAGCCAATGATAAGCACATCAGCACGCTCAGCAACACTAGCATGAGTTTTTTCATAAATAATTCTCCTTTTAACTTACCCTTTGTAAGCGTTATCATTATACACCATTTTCGATTAAAAATTTCACAAAAGCCACACATTACATAAAAAAGAAGATCATTATGATCTTCTTTAATTATTTCTTTTTCGTATTCCTTTTGACCGTTCTTTTGGGTTTTTCGTTCTTATCCTTCTTTTCTTCCTCTTTTTCCAGGGGCTGAAGATCGGCCATGGTCTTTCTTTTGTTGGTTTCTAAAGAAGAAACGGTAAGGTTCGGGAACGGTACGTTGATGTCATATTTATAGAATATCTCGAGGACACATCTGTTGAGGTAACGCTTGACGGATTCGATATCCTTTTCGTTACACTTGCAGATTATCAGCAGCTGGACACCGCTTTCTCCCAGTCCCAGTACTCCCAGGAATATCGGATCGCTGAGCACCAGAGGGTTCTTTTCCCTGGTCTTTGGAAGCTCTCTTCTTAATACTTCTTCGACATAGTTAATATCCTGACCGTATTCGATGGAAGGTATACATACCGCAAAGGAAGCTTCCTTGGTCATGTTCAGGACGCCGGAGATCTCGGAGTTGTTGTAGATCTTGATGTTGCCGACGTTGTTCATGATCTTGGTCGTTCTAAGACCGATATCCATTACGGTACCCCTGTAATCGTTTATGGTAACGATATCACCTACCCTGAATTCGCCTTCAAAGACGATAAAGATGCCTGCCAGGATATCCTTGATAAGGCTTTGTGCACCAAGGCCTATGATCAGCGACAGTACTCCGGCTGAAGCCAACAGATTGCCCGGATCCATGCCCACAAGATAGAGGCAGTAGAAGATGGCACCGATGGTGCCGCCGTACTTGACGACGGAAAGAAGCAGATGGGCAATGGTCTCTCCTCTTGCACCCAGGAGCGACGAAGTGATCCTGGCCGGTATCCTGAATAAGGAAATGAGGATAAACGTACAGATCATTACGATGACGCAGGCGCTTAATGCGAAGATATTCATGCCCCTGTCCCAGTTGCCGCTGATGATGTACTGGATGATCGAGCCTTCCTCGAAGTATCTGTTGACACCGGCAATGACGATGATCACATAAAGCATCAGCAGGCCCAGCACGATGCTCAGCATCAGCATCAGTTTCTGTTCCGGGTTCTTTTCCGACCACGGTATCCTCCGGTTATCCCAGCGCGCGGCCGCTTTTACGGTCGAAGCCGTTCTTCCTGAAGGAAGGATCACATTGAAGATGGCCGAATCGAGAGCGTTATTCGTATCGGTCTCACTCATCGACTGATAAAGCGATTCCTCTTCTTCGGTCGTGATGGTTATCGTACCGGAAAGGATCAGTATCAGGATGAAACTGGTCAGCGACGTCACGACGGATATATTCGTACGGGTCGAATACATCGTCGATGTCGGAATGGCCGTACCGATGAAGTAATCGTCGATGTAACGGTAATACTGGAAATAATTCACGCCGTTTACGAAGTTGAAACCGTAATAATCGAGGCCCGAGAAAGCCTTGTAGGAGATCCCCAGTTCCTTAGCAGGAATGCCGATGCTGGCTTCATTAGGCGAATAGACACACAGATGTTCAGGACTGTTGTCGAACAGGACGATGAAGCCTCCTCCCAGGATATCCGAAGAAAGGATCTTGCCGACATCGGTCGATGCCATGAGCTTGGATGAAAGCTCCTTGTCCAGTCCTATCTGCAGCATCGATTTGTGAGACGTTATCTTATATGGGCTGCTGCCCTTCTTGTAATCCGAACTTGATACATAGACGGTATTGCCTTCAGCATCCTTTGTCGTATAGTAATGGAATACCACACCGATATACTGGCTGGTCTCGCCCAGATCATCGGTCTGAAGATCCTGGATATAAAAGTCTTTCTGACCAGTCAGAAGATCCAGGAATTCATAGGACTGATCACCCGGTTTATGGGATATGGAGAAGAAACGGTTGTCCGTATTGGTCGCTATCGTATGTCCGTCTTCGTCGAAGACGTAGATCGAATTGATGTCATTGCCGTCGCATATCGCCTGCAGGATCTCGTTGTTAGCAACGGCCTTAAGCCTGTTGCCTTCATTATCGAGCACGTACTGCTTACCGTCGTTCTCGTCAAAGTAGGAATAGTATAGTTCGCTTTCCGTGTTCAGGATCTGCGGATCTTCTTCCAGGATATAGGCTATGAGCCTGGCCTTGGCAAGGAAACGGTTGTCATAGTAGTTCTGGATCACTTCCCGGTTTTTATTGCTTTCGTTGTATCTGACGGTTATCTCTTCAAGAGCCAGCTTGGAATTGGTTATGCTTTCGGATATCTCCAGCAGGGTCTGCGTATAGAAGGTAATGCCGTATATCAGGAATACTCCGGCAACGGTCAGCGGGAAGACCTTCTTGAATATCGAAATATCAAAGATGATGACGTTTTCATTTCTGTTGACAAAGAACTTCTTTTCGGTATCGACAGCTCTTCTGACGAAATCGTTCCTTACTATGACGGCATAAGCCAGACACATGATCATCACCATGACGAAACAGCTTATCGACCAGAACAGGACGTGACGGTCATTGGCGTAGATGTTCTCGGTCAGAGCCACGGCGCAGATCACGGTATGATTACCGAAAGATTTTGATACGCAGTGGTATTTGATGCCGTTGATGGTCTCAATACCGGAATAGCCGTCGACCAGCGCATCCTCTGAAAGACCGCTTTCAAAGACGTTTTTACCGGTCAGGCTTTCCTCATCATTCTCGAAGTAGCTGAAAGAGTTGTTTTCGGTGTCGACCGCAAAGAGGAATCCTTCATTATTGATGGCTGTATTTCTCAATACTGCCGACAGATCCCTTAATGATGATATCTGCACGTCAAGGACCGAAGCATCCGATCCCAGCACTATCGTATATTGGGCATTTCCATAGAAATACGGAATTGAATAGAAATAGTAATCGCCGTAGCTGTTTTTCACCGCCACCGGTTCTACTGTACCGTTGCTGCGTTTAGTTCCCTGAACGAGCCTTTCGATACTGCCCCGGCTCAGTAAGCCAAGGTCCGTAAGATTATATCCGTAATACCCTTCAGCAGGCGCAAAGATCACTCTGCCGTCATTATCCATCAGGAAAAGATATTCTACTCCGGTCCTTCCCATCAGATCATTGAGGAATCCGGCTCTGGTCTTTTCATCAGCTTCAGCCAGATGATCGAATACTCCGCTCTTGAACAGTTCGCTTAAGTCATCCAGCATGTCCTGATTGGAATCATGGAAGATGGCCGAGAGATCCTCGGCTTCCTGTTCATTGGTCTCCAGCGTCTCTACGGCTTCATTCAGGGCTAATTCAGAGTTTATACGCTGTTTATATAAAGATGCCTTATTCTGTACAAAACGCAGAAAAAAAGCTATCAGAACGGCTCCTATGATGATCAGAGCAGCATTGAACAGTACCTTGGAGAAGAAATATCTGTTGGCTTTCTTCCTTATATCCTGATATACTTCTTTTTCGATTTCTTCATAATTGCTCATAGTATTCTCCTGCATCTACCGGATAATAATATTCTACCAAAAAAGAAAAGAGACTTTTAAGTCTCTTTACTGATTATCGAGTTTATTGTTTTTGACGACGACGTCATGGGCACCGCCTTCGACGATGGATGTCGAAGATACCACGGTAAGTCTGGCTTTCTTTCTGAATTCAGCCAGAGTATTGGCACCGCAGTTGGACATGGTCGACTTGACCTTGGATATGGTCACCTGTACGTTGTCCTTGAGATGACCGGCATAAGGCACGTAGGAATCGACGCCCTCCTCGAATTTGAAGCCGCCCTTTCCGCCCAGGTCATATCTCTGCCAGTTACGGGCTCTGGTGGAACCTTCGCCCCAGTACTCCTTGTAGTAGGTACCGTTGAAGTTGATAAGTGCTGAAGGTGATTCATGGAATCTGGCGAAATATCTGCCTAACATAACGAAATCTGCACCCATGGCCAGAGCCAGCGTTATATGATGGTCAAAAACGATGCCGCCGTCCGAACAGATCGGAACGTATTCACCGGTCTTTTTGAAGTAATCGTCACGGGCCTTGGCCACTTCGATGACGGCTGTTGCCTGGCCTCTGCCGATACCCTTGGTTTCCCTTGTGATGCAGATGGATCCGCCGCCGATGCCGATCTTCACGAAGTCCGCTCCGGCATCCGCCAGATATCTGAAGCCTTCCGCATCGACGATGTTTCCGGCACCGACTTTCATATTCTTATAGTGTTTCTTGATCCACGAAATCGTATCTTTCTGATACTCGGTAAAGCCCTCGCTGGAATCGATGCACAAAACATCGACGCCCGCTTCTATGAGGGCAGGTACCCTTTCCTTGTAGTCTCTGGTATTGATACCGGCACCGACGATGTATCTTTTCTCGTCATCCAGCAGTTCGTTAGGATTGTCCTTATGGGACTCGTAGTCCTTTCTAAATACCATGTAGGCCAGATTGCCTTTATCGTCTATTACCGGCAGGGTATTGAGCTTATGATCCCAGATGATGTCATTGCAGGTGCTGAGGTCGTCTTTGGTGCTGCCGCAGATAAGCTTGTCGATAGGAGTCATGTACATGGATACAGGATCGTTCAGGTCCACTTTATTGATACGGTAATCACGCGAAGTGATCAGACCCATCAGCTTGCCGTTAGGTCCCCCGTTATCGGTAACGGCAACCGTGGAATGGCTTGTCTTTTCGATCAGCGCCAGAAGATCTTCAATGGTATCTTCCGGTCTGATATTGGAATCGGATACGACGAAACCGGCTTTGTATCTCTTTACCTTTCTGATCATTTCGGCTTCGGATTCGATCGACTGCGACCCGTAAATAAAACTGACTCCGCCTTCCTTTGCCAGGGCTATGGCCATACTGTCATCAGATACTGATTGCATTATGGCAGAGACCATCGGCAACTTGAGAGTCAGAGTCGGTTTCTTTCCTTTTTTATATCTTACCAAAGGAGTGCTCAGATCGATATTCTCGGGAGTATTCTTCTTCGTGGAGAGTCCCGGTACGAGCAGATATTCGTTAAAAGTCCTTGATTCTTCCTTAAAGTATTTGGCCATGTTTTCTCCTCTTTTTTTACTATTATAAATATAATTATAAAAAAGTAAATATGATATATTTATATCAGGAGTTTAACTATGAAACTGAATGATTCTTACTTTTTCACACTGAGAGAAGACGCCAGAGACGAGGATTCCGTAAGCGGAAACCTGCTGGTAAAGGCCGGTTATATCAAGAAGACTTCGGCCGGTATCTACATGATGCTGCCTCTGGGTCTCAGGGTCCAGAACAAGATCGAAAACATCATCCGCAGGCACATGAATGAAAGCGGAGCCCAGGAAGTCAAGATGCCTGCCCTCATAGCTTCCGAGTATTATGAGGATTCGGGAAGGCTTTCCGGTTTCGGACCTTCGATCTTCAAGCTTAAGGACAGAGGCGGCAAGGACATGGTCCTTGGCCCTACGCACGAAGAGCTTTTTGCGTATGCCGCAAAGTCCATGATCAGGTCCTATAAGGACATGCCATTCAATCTGTATCAGTTTCAGACCAAATACCGTGATGAACCGCGAGCCCGTTTCGGTCTCATCAGAGTAAAGGAATTCGTCATGAAGGACGCCTACTCCTTTGACGTGGATGAAGCGGGACTTGACGTATCATATAAGAAGATGTTCGATGCCTATAAGAAATCATTCGATGAGATGGGCATCGATTACCGGATAGTAAGAGCCGATACCGGTATCATGGGCGGTCTGTTATCGGAAGAATTCCAGGCCATCGCCCCTATCGGTGAAGACCAGATCTTCTACTGTGACTGCGGCTACTCTTCCAATATCGAAGTCGCCCAGCTCAGGTATACCGATCATTCCGATGAAAAAGAGAAAGAACTGACCATGGTCGAAACTCCGCATAAGGATAGCATCGAAGAAGTCTGCGAGTACCTGAATATTCCGGAAGACAGATCGGTCAAAGCTCTGCTTATGAACATCAACGATGAACTGACCGTCTTCTTCGTAAGAGGAGACAGAGAACTCAATGAGACCAAAGTCTGCAAGCTCCTTGGCTGTTCCGAAGTAAATTTCGCCAATGATGAACTGATAGATGCCTCCAATGCCGTGGTCGGCTATACCGGTCCTATCGGCCTTAAGGCCAGGATCGTCGTTGATAATGAAGTGCTGGCCATGCGCAATTTCTGCTGCGGTGCCAATAAGGAAGGCTATCACTACATAAACGCCAATCCTAAGGACTTCTCCTATGACGTTGCCGGCGATATCGTCAACGTCAGGGAAGGTGACATCTGCCCTGTCTGCGGCAAGCCTCTGAAGTTTACCAAAGGAATAGAAGTAGGCAATACCTTCAAGCTTGGTACCAAATATGCCGAGGCCATGGATCTCTACTATCTCGATTCCGAAAACAAGGAAGAACCGGTATGGATGGGTTCCTACGGTATCGGTCTGGGCCGAACGATGGCTGCCATCGTCGAACAGAACAACGATGAAAAAGGCATCATCTGGCCGCTCAATATCGCCCCTTACCACTGCATGGTCCTCGTCATGTCCACAAAGGACGAGATCCAGAATAAGCTCGGTGATGAACTGTATGAAAAACTCAACGAAAAAGGCGTTGAAACGATACTCGATGACAGAAACGAACGTCCGGGCATCAAATTCAATGACTGTGATCTGATCGGCATACCTTACCGTATAACCGTCGGCAAGAAAGCTGCGGAAGGCATCATTGAACTTAAGAAACGGGGAAGCGATG
The DNA here is from genome assembly GCA_017431825.1 of Erysipelotrichaceae bacterium. Lineage (GTDB taxonomy): Bacteria > Bacillota_I > Bacilli_A > Erysipelotrichales > Erysipelotrichaceae > Colivicinus. The sequence goes on from JAFRKI010000002.1 coordinate 160,197, forward strand.
AAGTAAAGGAAATGAGCGTCGAAGAAGCCGTTTCATTCCTCAAAGAAGCAATAAAAAAGAATGGTTCGTTATAGGAACCATTCTTTTTTAATCTTCCTTATTGAACAGCGATATCAGATGATCGAAGAGCGAACTGATAAGGATTATCAGTATCGTCCATGCAAAGATATCGGCCATCAGGAAATTGGCTTTGGCATAATAAAGTTCCTTGCCGATACCGCTTTTCACCTGTGAGAGTATCTCGGCCATGATCGATACCTTAAAGCCCAGTGAACAGCAGTTGCCCAGGGCCGCAAGGATATCTTTTTTTATCAGCGGCAGATAGACGTGGATGATCTTGTGCAGAATCGGTCCCTGATATAATCTGGTTACCTTTATCAGTGAATCGTCGATATTCAGCAACGCATTCAGAATGGAGTTGTAGAATATCGGAAACACGACCAGCGAAGCGACGAGAATGACGCTGCCGTTTCTGCCCAGCCATAATAGCGCTACGATGATGTAGGTGATGTTAGGTATCGTCTTCAGCAGGACATACAAAGGATGCAGGAGTTCCCTGACCGTTTCATTGAAATATGCGCACAGGGCCAGCACCAGCGCTATGAAGAAACTTATCAGCAGACCGAAAAAGGTCCTGTATAAGGTCGTAAAAACGACTTTAAGGAAAGTGCCGTTTAAAAGGATATCCTTAAGTGAAACAAGAATATCCGTGATTCCCGGCAGTATGTAGCTCTTGTGTATAAGCATGCTGGCTGCCACATAGACCAGGATGATAATAAGTATCGATATAAGATGATTTTTCTTCATTATTCAATTATGACGGCTTTAGACAGCTCCACTTCACACAGCTCCAGGATAGCGGCTATTTCATCATAACAGCTCGAGGCATTGACATAATCCAGTCCGCAGTAGTTGTAGGATTCCCTTATCAGGGTATAGTCGTCAAATCCTAGTCTGGTCACGTCCGTGTTTTCCAGGACGTTGTTGAAGGTGGTCTTATCGGTCTTGTAGGTATTGATGCCGGACTTGATCTTCTTGGCCAGAGCGACGATGTCGTTCTGGTTCTTTTCGATCAGATCGTTTCTTACGAATATCGCAAATTCCGGATAGCGGCCGTATTTCGTTTCATACTCGTAATCGGCTCTGAGATCTTCGATCTTGAAGAACTCCTTGTCTTGGGAATCGTTGAGCTTGTTGAAAGTGATCTCATCGACGATGGCGGCGCTGATCTCGCCGTCTATCATGGCTTTCTCAAGCTGTGAAGGACTGTCATACCAGACGATGTTGTAATTCTTGAGGTTTATGTCGGAAAGATAGTTTATCAGTTTACCGCCGACGGTATTGGGACCATAGGCACCGACGTTACCGCTGCCGTAGTTTTCCTTATCGGCTACAAGGTAGGAGTTGCCGAATCCGATCACTGCCAGCATGCGGTAGTTCTGGTTTGAATTATAGGAATCGACACCGACGTTGACCGGAGCGATCAGGATATCGAACTTTCCATCCTCAAAAGAGTGCACGAAAGTATCGACACTCGTCGATGTCTGGATATCATATCCTTCATTTACCAGGCTAAGTACACTTAAAGCCGGAGCCCCTCTGTAGGAAAGGATCGAAAACTTCTTTCCTTCATCGTCATCCAGAGTTACCGGACGGCAGCCGATAAGCAGAAGCAGCATACACAGCAGTGCTACAGTTTTTCTTAACATAACGATTTTTCTATTTCTTCATTGAATTCCCTGATGGCATCTTCGATCTTCAGCGTATGATTGCCTTCCTGTCCGTATCTTCTGATATTGACGGATCTTTCACTGGCTTCATTGTCGCCGACTACGATCTCGACCGGGATCTTCTTGAGCTGGGCTTCTCTGATACGGTAGCCGAGTTTTTCGTTACGTTCATCGACGGTCACTCTGAAACCGGCTTTGTCGAAGATCTCTTTTACTTCATTGGCGTAGGCGCCATGAGCTTCCGCATTGACCGGAACGATCCTGACCTGTTCAGGAGCCAGCCATAACGGGAAGGCACCGCCGTAGTTTTCGATGATGATACCAATGAATCTTTCGAGCGAACCGAAGCAGGCTCTGTGGATCATGACCGGCGTCTTCTTGGAGCCGTCTTCCGCAATATAGACACAGCCGAATCTTCCCGGCAGCTGCATATCCAGCTGAACGGTACCGCACTGCCAGATCCTTCCTAAGGAGTCGGTTAGCTTGAAGTCAAGCTTCGGGCCGTAGAAGGCGCCGTCGCCCGGATTTATCTTGAAATTGTGGCCGGTAGCCAGACATGCTTTCTCTAAAGCCTTTTCCGCTTCATCCCAGACGCTTATCTCACCGATGAAGTCCTCAGGTCTCGTTGAGAGTTCGATCGAGTAATTCAGACCGAAGATCGAGTATACGTAATCGTAGAGTTCAAGGATCCTGGCTACTTCATCGCCGATCTGTGATTCCATCAGCAAGGTATGGGCATCATCCTGAGTGAAGCCTCTTACTCTGAAGAGTCCGCTCAAAGCACCGGAAGCCTCGTATCTGTGGACATGACCCAGTTCCGAATATCTTAAAGGCAGTTCCCTGTAGGAATGCAGGGAATTGTTGTATACGAGGATAGCACCTGGACAGTTCATCGGTTTGATCGCATACATGCCGTCTTCGACTTCAAAAGTATACATGTCATCCTTATAATGATCCCAGTGACCGGAAGTCTCCCATAATTCTCTGTTTAGGAAGATAGGCGTATCGATTGTCTGATATCCCCTTTCCTTATGCAGCTTCAGCCAGAAGTCTTCCAGCGTCCTTCTTAAGGTAAATCCCTTAGGCAGCCAGAAAGGCAGACCCGGTCCGTATTCGGAGATCATGAACAGTTCGAGTTCCTTGCCCAGTTTACGGTGATCTCTCTTCTTGGCTTCTTCCAGAAGATTGAGATGATCGTTAAGCTCTTCTTCCGTTGGGAAACAGATACCGTAGATCCTCTGCAGCATCTTGTTGCTGGCATCGCCTTTCCAGTAGGCACCGGAAGCCTTCAGCAGTTTGAAGTTTTTCAGTTCCTTTACCGATTCCACATGCGGACCGCGGCAGAGATCGGTGAAATCTCCCTGAGTATAAGTGGAGATGACCGTATCGTTTTCATCCATGTTACTGATAAGATCGAGTTTGTAAGGATCGTCCTTGAACTTCTCCAGGGCTTCTTCCTTGGATATCTCGTTTCTGACTATCCTCTTTCCGTCCTTGACTATCTTCTTCATTTCCTTTTCGATAGCCGGGAAATCAGCCTCGGATATTACCTTGTCACCCAGATCGATGTCATAGTAAAAACCTTCGGTGATGACCGGACCGACCCAGAACTTGGCATCCGGATACAGATGGCTGATGGCCTGTGCCAGCAGATGGGCACATGAGTGATTCAGAGTATTCAGTTTTTCATTTTCCTTAATGTCTATCATAATTCCCTCCCAAAACAAAAGGTGGCCCAAGGGCGCTGAAAGCGCGGTACCACCTTACTTATTACTCTTACTCTTAACGCGAGCGCACGTCTTTCGATTAAGAAGATCTCGTGAGCGGTAATCCTTTCGCATAGTCAGCTGTTTGCACCAACCACAGCCTCTCTTGAACATCTGCAAGAGGATCATGTCTCAGTCTTCGATAACAACACTAATATAAACTAAATCTTATTTCTTTTCAAGTAAATCGGCTATGCGGTTGAGAGCCTTGAGCTCTTCACTTGGTTCCGGTTCCTTGGCTTCTTCTTCCTTAGGCTCTTCCTTGAGCTTATTGATGGCTTTGATGACCATGAACAGGACAAAGGCCACGATCAGGAAGTTTACCACATACTGGATGAACGATCCGTAGTTGAGAGTGATGGCGTTTTCACCTTCTCCCTTAAGTACGAGCTTGAGGGAATCAAAGGCAATATCGCCGCATAATAATGCAACTAACGGCATGATAATGTCATTGACGAGCGAGTTGACGATGGATGTAAAAGCACTGCCTACGACGAGGCCTACAGCCATATCCATTACGTTTCCTTTGACGGCAAATTTCTTGAATTCTTCGATAAAGTTTTTCATTACGGTTTTCCTCTTTTTTTCTATATTAGCATAAAAAAACTCCTCAATCGGAGTTTTAATAAGCTATCAGTCGATTAATAACTATTTAGCTTTCTTAGCTGGAGCTTTCTTGGCAGGAGCCTTCTTAGCTGCAGGCTTCTTAGCTGGAGCAGCTTTCTTGGCAGGAGCCTTCTTAGCTACAGCCTTCTTTGCAGGAGCAGCCTTCTTGGCAGCGGCTTTCTTAGGAGCAGCCTTCTTGGCAGGAGCCTTCTTTTCAACAGCCTTCTTAACGGCAGTTGCTTTCTTAGCTACAGCCTTCTTTGCAGGAGCAGCCTTCTTAGCTACAGCTTTCTTAACAGCAGTTGCTTTCTTAGCTACAGCCTTCTTTGCAGGAGCAGCTTTCTTAGCTACAGCTTTCTTAACAGCAGTTGCTTTCTTAGCTACAGCCTTCTTTGCAGGAGCAGCCTTCTTAGCAGGAGCTTTCTTTGTTACTGGCATAAATCAATTCCCTTTCTTTTTTTCTAGATAAAAAATTTATCTAATTAAAATTATACTCTTACAATTTCTTATTGCAAGAAATCATTTGCATTAAAAAGAGAAACGTTACGTTTCTCTTTTTGCGATCATTCAAATTCTTTCTTCTTTTCAAGTAGTGTTTCGTAAGAATTCTTATACCTGATCAGTTTTTCTTTTTCTTCATTTACTTTTGCTTCAGGTGCTTTTTCCAGGAAAGATTTATTAGATAAAATTCCTTCGCTTCTTTTAATTTCCGACCTGAGTTTTTCAAGTTCGGAATTGATCTTCGCAAGTTCTTCTTCCCTGTTTACGATCTCGGACATCCTGAAGGAGATCTTTCCGTCGGTGATCGGTCTGACTATCGTTTCATCATCGATGCTATCTACGACACTGAGCTTGCACATCTTATTCAGAATGGAAATCTCGTTGTCATTGATGTCGTAACCTTCGATCATTACTTCAAGTTCCTTAGCCGGCTTGATGCTGTTTTCCATTCTGATCTCCCGTGATGCCTTGATGATCTCCAGAAGGACATCGATCTTCTTTGCCTTGGCATCATCGCATTCCTTTTTATCCGGCCATAATGCCGTACAGATACTGCTGTCTTCACCGTGTATCGCCTGATACAGTTCTTCGGTAACGAAAGGAATGAACGGATGCAGCAGTCTGATGATCGCATCGAGGACATAGATCAGCGTGTTGAGCGTTTTATGCTTTTCGATGAGATTATCACCGGTCAGCGTCGCTTTGGTGAATTCGATATATGACGAGCAGAAATCGTTCCAGATGAAGTTCATCAGTTCATTTCCGGCAATACCCATCTCATAACGGTCGATGTTGTTCGTCGTTTGATCGATGATGTAATTGAGCTTGGAAATGATCCAGTGATCGGTCTCGCTTTCGATCTTCGGCTCTTCATACTTATATGTTTCATCGATATTCATCAGCACGAATCTCGTCGCATTCCAGAGCTTGTTGATGAAGTTCCAACCGGCTTCGATCTTTTCCGTTGAGAAGTTTATATCATAACCAGGGGTCGAATTCGTAGTCAGGAAAAGCCTCAGCGAATCATAACCGTACTTGTCTATCACATCGATCGGATCGATTCCGTTGCCTAAGGACTTGGACATCTTTCTGCCCTTTTCATCTCTTACCAGGCCGTGGATCAGACAGTCCTTGAACGGAACGTCATTCATGAAGTGTCTGGCGCTTACGGCCATTCTGGCTACCCAGAAGAAGATGATGTCATAGCCCGTTACCAGACAGTCGGTCGGGAAGTAGCGTTTGAGATCATCCGTTTCTTCCGGCCATCCCAGAGTCGAGAATGGCCATAAGGCACTGGAGAACCAGGTATCAAGAACGTCTTCATCCTGTACATAGTTTTCGATATCCTTTGGCGGATCATACTCGCAGTAGATCTCACCTGTTTCCTTATGATACCAGACAGGTATCCGGTGACCCCACCATAACTGTCTGGAGATACACCAGTCTTCGATGTTTTCCAGCCACTGGACGAAGGTCTTTTCAAATCTCTTAGGATAGAAATTGATCTTGGTTTCAGTGCTTTCCTGAGCCTTCAAAACATCATCAGCCAGCGGTTTCATCTTTACGAACCACTGCTTTGAAAGATAAGGTTCGACCATGACGTCGGTCCTTTCCGAGAATCCGACAGAATGCTCGATGTCTTCGATCTTTACCAGCTGTCCGCTGGCTTCGATCTTGGCTACGGTCTTTTCTCTGGCATCATATCTGTCCAGTCCGTTAAGATCGCCTGCCAGCTCGTTCATGGTTCCGTCTTCATTCATGCAGATAGGCATCTCCAGATCATGTCTCAAGGCTATCTGATAGTCATTAGGATCATGAGCAGGCGTACACTTCATGGCGCCGGTACCGAAACCGATCTCGATGTATTCATCACCGATGATAGGCAGAACGTCGCCGTTAGCCGGATTGATGCATTTCTTGCCGATGAGATGATTTAGTTTTTCATCCTGAGGATGAACGACGACACAGACATCACCGTACATGGTTTCTGGTCTCGTCGTGGCCACGTCAAAGGTCTCGTCGGAATCGACGACCTTATAACGGAAGTAATACATCTTTCCCTTGACATCCTTGTGTATGACTTCGATATTGCTTAAAGCGGTCTTGGCTACCGGATCCCAGTTGATGACTCTTTTGCCCTGATAGATGAGTCCTTCCTTGTAGTAGTCGACAAAGACCTTGGCTACGGCTTTGGACAGTCCTTCATCAAGGGTAAAACGTTCCTTTCTGTAATCAACGGAAAGACCGGTCTTAGCCCACTGTTTCCTGATGAAATCAGAGTATTCTTCCTTCCACTCCCAGGCCTTTTCCAGGAAGCCTTCTCTTCCCAGATCATAACGGGATATGCCCTGTTCTTTTAATCTGGCGTCTACCTTGGCCTGAGTGGCGATACCGGCATGGTCCATGCCCGGCAGCCATAAGCAGTCATATCCTCTCATTCGCTTGTAGAGGATGATCATATCCTGCAAGGCATTATCAAAGGTGTGGCCGATATGCAGCTTGCCGGTCACATTAGGCGGAGGTATAACGATACAGTAAGGCTTCTTACTGAGGTCTCCGGCATGGAAGTAACCTTTTTCGATCCACTTATCGTACTTCCCTTCTTCAACTTTACGGGCATCATACTTGGTGTCTAACATAGTCGTTCTCCTTAATAAATAAAAAGGCGGCCCAAGGGCGCAGTGCGCGGTACCACCTTTCTTTTCTCTTGAACTCTTAACGCGAGTAACGTGCATGCTTACTGCTGTTTCAGCACACAGACTCCCAGACTACTTTTCATTGCTTCCTTGTGTCCTTCGCAGCATCCAGGACATCTCTTATTACCGTCGGCAATTACTTCTTTCTGTTCTCAGTCTTTATCATTATAAAACTTATTCGCAAATAATCAATTACTTATATGACTTGACGTCGATAATGTTGTACTTATCCTTAAGCAGATCAGCTACCTTATCGGAATCGGTCTCGTCTACTCTGATGATGATATTGATCTTTCCGTTTCTTTCCACTACCAGATGCGTGATGGAGATGTTTTCATCGGAAAGGATAGTAGCGATATCCTTCAGTATGCCCGGATGGTCTTCTTCGATCGCAACGACGATCCTGGTGCCTTTGTTGTAGTAGCCCTGAACTTCGATGAAGGCACTAAAGATATCCTTCTGGGTAATGACGCCTACCAGAAATCCCTGATCAACGACCGGTAACGTAAAGATGTCGGATTTGATCATCACATCGGCTGCCTCTTCCAGCAGATTATCAGGAGATATCGTAGCGATGTCCTTCAGCATGATATCTGCGATCGTCGTCTTGTTCAGGAGATAGTTGATCTCATGGATAGACAAAGAAGTGGCCTTGCTTGGAACGTTTTCAGCGACCAGAGCTTCGGTTATCAGACCTACGACATGATTTGATCTGTCTACTACCGGCAGACGGTGGAAATCGCATTTATCAAAGATATCTACGGCGCTTGATACAACGTCATCAGGAGAAATGGTAACAGGGTTTCTTGTCATCTTATCTTTAACGAACATATTAACCTCCTAGATATAGTTTCTGGACTTTTTCACTGGCCGATAATTCTTCGCCGCTTCCTTCAAGAGCTATCCTGCCCGTTTCCATGACATAGGCATGATTGGCTATGGCCAAAGCCATGGAAGCGTTCTGCTCGACAAGGAAGATGGTGGTACCGGTACTGTTTATCGTCTTTATTATATCGAAAATATTCCTGACAAGTAACGGAGCAAGTCCCATGCTCGGTTCATCCAGCAGCATGATCTTAGGTTTGGCCATCAAGGCCCTGGCTATCGCCAGCATCTGCTGTTCGCCTCCGGATAACGTACCGGCCAGCTGGGAGGTCCTTTCCTTCAGTATCGGAAATAGCGAATAGATATATTCGAATTCATCGTCATAGCTGTCCTTACGCTGATAAGCACCTAATAGAATGTTTTCGTAAACGCTCATCTTCTGGAATATCCTCCGGCCTTCAGGCACCTGAATGACGCCTCTTTTGACTATCTCTTCCGAGTCCATCTTCAAAAGGTCTTCTCCGTCAAGAAATATCTGACCGCTTTTAGGTGTAAGCAGTCCGGATATGGTATGCATGATGGTCGTCTTGCCGGCACCGTTGGCACCGATGAGCGTACAGATCTCACCGTCCTTGATGGTGATGTTTACGCCTTTAACGGCTTCGATCATGCCGTAACTTACCGATAGATCCTTTATTTCCAGCATCAGGCACCTCCCAGGTAGGCTTTGATTACTTCCGGATTGTTCTGTATCTCTTCCGGAGCTCCGAAAGCCAAAGTAGTACCATAATTCAGTACGGTTATCTCTTCACAGATGCCCATGACGAATTTCATGTCATGTTCGATCAGCAGTATCGCAATATCAAAGTGGTCTCTGATATCCTTTATCGTATTCATCAGTTCGGCCGTTTCGCTCGGGTTCATGCCGGCAGCCGGTTCATCCAGCAGCAGCAGCGAAGGATTGGTGGCTAGAGCTCTGCAGATCTCCAGTCTTCTTTGAGCACCGTAAGGAAGCGAAGATGCCGGATGGTCCATAAGATCCTGCAGCTTGAAGATGCTTAAAAGATCGATGGCCTTCTGATAGGCTTCCTTTTCCTGTTCCCTGAACCTGCGGTTCCTGATGATGCCTTCAAAGGTATTGTATTTTATGGAGTTATGCATGCCGATGAGCACGTTGTCGATAACGCTCAGATTATCGAATAAACGGATATTCTGGAAGGTCCTGGCGATTCCGGCCTTGTTTACTTCAACGGTAGAAAGCTTATTGATCTGCTGGCCGTTCAGTTCGATGGTGCCTCTGCTTGGATCATAGACTTTCGTAAGCATATTAAAGACGGTAGTCTTTCCGGCGCCGTTAGGTCCGATAAGTCCGACTATCTGATGCTTTCTGACCGTGATATTGAACTTGTTGACGGCTGTAAGGCCGCCGAAGTCGATACCCAGATCCTTTACCTGCAGTACGGGAGTTTCGTTCATTCTATTCCGCCTCCTTACTGTGTGTCCTGTTAAAACGTCTGGTCTTCAGTTCAGCCAGCTTCTCCTTAAAGAACTTGTTGTTGCTGATAAGCATGATGCCGATGAGCACCAGCGAATAGATGATCATGCGGTAGGATTCGAATGATCTTAAAAGTTCCGGCAGGACATAGAGAACACTGGCCGAGATGATCGTGCCTGTGATATTGCCTAAACCGCCTAAAACGACATATACCAGTAGCAGTATCGACTGGTTGAAGCCGAATTTGGCCGGAGTAAGCGTCGAGAAGTTAAGACCGTACAAAGCGCCTGCGGCACCAGCCAAAGCAGCCGAAATGACGAAGGCCAGCATCTTTGTCCTGGTCACGTCGATACCTACGGATAAAGCAGCTATCCTGTTGTCTCTGGCGGCCATTATCGCCCTTCCGTTTCGGGAATCCATCAGATTATAGATAACGATAAGGCTGATGATAATAAGGACGATGCCTACCGTAAAGGTCGAGATCCTTTGGGTGCCTGATGCACCGATAGGTCCGCCGATCAGTATCTTGCCGCTGGAACTCAGGTTCAGCTTGTTCTCGATAAAGGAGAACTGCAGACCTTTCTCATCGAAACCGAAATAGACATTGTTTATAAGTGAAACGATGATCTGACAGAAAGCCAGCGTTACGATGGCCAGATAGTCTCCCTGCAGTTTTAAGACCGGTATACCGATCAGAAAACCGAAGAACGCACTGACGGCCGCTCCGATGATAATGACGATAACGAGCCTTAAAACGGCGTTTGTGAGCGTTCCTGCTAGCAGACCCGAGAGACATACGGCAGTGAAGGCACCGATCGACATGAAACCCGCATGTCCCAATGACAGTTCACCGGAAAGCCCGACGCAAAGATTAAGAGCCAGCGCCGCTACGATGTAACAGGTGCAAGGCACCAGCAGGTTCTTAAAGAGCGAGGAGATGTTTCCCGTCTTCAACAAGGCTTCCAGTATGACATATGCGAAAATGACGATCAGATAGGATACCGTCTGTTTCTTATGCTGTTTATCAAATAGTTTATTTAACAGATTACTCTTTTTCATAACAAACCTACACTTTCTCATTTACCTTCTTGCCTAGTATACCGGTAGGTTTGATAAGCAAAACAATAATCAGGACCGCAAAGACGATCGCATCAGACAGCTGGGTCGAGATATAGGCCTTGGAAAGGTTCTCGATTATGCCCAGCAGCAGACCGCCGACGAAAGCACCGGGGATGGAACCGATACCGCCGAATACGGCAGCCGTAAAGGCCTTGATGCCCGGCATCGAACCCAAGGTAGGATATACGGAAGGATATGTCGAACATAAAAGAACGGAAGCTATAGCTGCCAGACCGGAACCGATCGCAAAGGTGATGGAAATGGTCTTATTGACGTTGATGCCCATCAGCTTGGCGGCATCCTTGTCTTCCGAACAGGCCCTCATCGCCCTGCCGATCTTGGTGTTGTTTATAAAGAGCGTCAGAACGATCATGATGACGATGCAGGTGATGATGGTGAGGATATTGATGTATGCTATGCTCATCTTTCCGTCAAACAGGGTCAGTGAACGGTTTCCGACGATCGAAGAAAAGATCTTCGGAGATGAAGACCATAGAAGCTGGGCCATGTTCTGCAGGAAATAGGATACACCGATGGCCGTGATCAGTACGGATAATGAAGTGGCCTGTCTTAAGGGCTTATATGCCAGTCTTTCGATAAGAACGCCCAGTGTCGTACAGACGGCAATGGCCAGCAGTACGGCTGCAACAGCCGGCAGATTATAACGGCTAAGCGCAAAAAAAGCCACATAAGCGCCGATCATGATGACATCGCCATGCGCAAAATTAAGCATCTTGGCAATGCCGTAAACCATCGAATAACCCAGTGCGATTATGGCATATACCGAACCTAAACCTATTCCTGTGATCAGATATGATAGAAATACCATACTTCCCCCTATTACCAAGACAGGCAGAGGCTGTTTGACAGCCTCTGCCATATCAGATATTATTCAGCAGCTACATATACGCCGTTTTCAATAATAACGGCCTTAGGTGACTTGGAAACTTCACCATTGGCTGCCCAGGTAGCCTTACCTGTCAAACCATCGAAAGTCATTGACGTAAACTGTCCGATCAGAGCATCGCAGATCTCTTCAGTACTGTTGGTGCCGTCGACACCGGCAGCCTTACAGGCTTCATAGATCGCATATACGGCATCATAAGCATCAGCACCGAACTGAGTAGGAGTGCCGCCGTATGCTTCCTTGAAAGCAGTTACGAAATGAACGGTCTTATCATCTGTTGCGTCAGCAGCAAACGGAGTAAGCAGATATACGCCTTCAGCTAAAGCAGTATCGAAACCTTCCAGAGTCAGGATACCGTCCATGCCGTCGATTCCGAAGAATACCGGAGCATAGCCCATGGCATCAGCCTGAGTAAGGATACCGGCAGCCGGAGTATAGTAGATAGGCAGGAAGACGACATCGGCACCCGCATTCTGTGCAGCAGTCAGCTGGGCAGAATAGTCGGAATCGGTATCGATGAACGAACCTTCGTAAACGATGTCAAGACCGACTTTGGCAGCTTCGTCTTTGAACTTCTGATAAACGGTAGTTGAATAGTCGTCATCGGATCTGTAGATGATGGCAACTTTCTCGCCTAAAGCGTTGTTCTTGATGTAATCGGCAGAAGCAACGCCCTGGTTAGGATCTGTGAAACAAACCTGGAAACAGTTGTCATAATTAGTTGAACCGTTGTATACCAGACCAGGATTCGATCCTGATGGCGTGATGGCGAAGATACGGTCATTGAAGTAATCTTCAACTACAGCCAGACCGGCACCGGAAGTGGTGGTATAGATGGATACCTGCATGCCCCAGTCCTTCAGGACGCCGTAAGCATTAGGAGCCTTTTCCGGATCAGCTTCATCATCTTCGAATTTGAAATCAAAGAAGTCGAAACCTTCAGCTTCGTTGATCTCCTTGACAGCCAGCTCGGCTGCATGGAATACGTCATTGCCGTAAACGGCAGCGCCGCCGGTCAGAGGTCCCGAACCACCAAGCTTGATGGTAGGAGAAGCTTCATCGCCGCCGGATCCTCCGGAACAGCCTACCAAGCCGAATACTACGAATACGCTCAGCAGTACAACCAATAACTTTTTCATAATCTTTCCTCCAAATAATTTATAGCAACAGTCTGACTGTAACTATCAAAATAAAAAGATGAGCCCTAACAGATAACATTCAGCTCATCTTTATTTAACTAATATGCTGAAATGATATCCGTTATCCTGCTACGACATAATAATAATGCCACCTAACAGGCGCAGTCGCAGGATAACCACAATAACCATTTCATCAACAAAGGAAATACATGCATCAAGTATCTTTTTCATAACGTATCTCCTTTCTTGTATTCATATTAACGCTTATGAAAATAAGTGTCAATATTCATTTTCATAATATTTTCATTATTCTGAAAATATTTTCATTAAGGGACACGGTAGAATATCGGACTCGTTGCATTCTTGAGATATAAAGGACCGATGATGGTCGTACCGAGATAATTGCCCTGTAAGGCCGTTTCCGGTCCAAGATAGATGGCCCAGTGCTCGTAGCCGATACCGCCGTTGGCATAATAGACGACGTCGCCCGGTACCGGATCGGATATCTGATAAGCGTCAGCTATGCGGTGTCCTTCGCCCATATAGATAGTGATGAACTTCTGGGCTACGTAGAAGCAAGAGCCGCCGGTCCCCACCAGATAATTGGCTATATCCCACACGGAATCAAGGCTAGGAAGCGAGGTCTTTCCCCTCTTGGCGTTCTTTTCCTTGATCTCCTTGATCGTTTCGATCTTGATATCCAGGAAGCTGTCCAGGACAGTGATATCTTCATAGGACAGGGAAACGTCATTCTTCGATACGACGCTGTCCTGTTTGGGAGCGATGATCTCCACGTTTTCAACGTCCTTGAAAGGACCCGGATTCTCCGGATCTTCCGTTTCCGGTGCATTTCCCGCCATCAGTACGTTGATGACCTCGAATATAACAATAAGTTTTCTAATCATAATTACCTATAGTTTCTTCTATCGTTTCCTTTAGTTCTTTGATGCCGCTCTTCTTAAGACAGCTGGTGACGATCATGTTTTCCTCATCGACTTCCAGCGTTTCCGCTATCAGTCTTGTCTGTTTCGTTACTTCATTGCCTGATAGCTTGTCGGCCTTGTTCAGGACGAAAAGACAGGGTTTCTCATAATAATCGAGATATTCGAACATGTCCAGATCGTCTTCATTGGGAGTCCTGCGGATATCGAGGATCATGACACAGAGCTTCAGTTCTTTTCTTTTGCTGAAGTACTCTTCCATCATTTCCCCGAAGCTGATGATCTCCCTGTCCGAGATGTTCGCATAGCCGTATCCCGGTACGTCGCAGACGGTATAGCGGCCGTCGACGTCAAAGAAATTAAGGAGTCTGGTCTTGCCGGGCGTTTTGCCGACATACGCTATAGTACCATACAATGCGTTGATAATGCTACTTTTTCCGACGTTGCTGCGCCCGACGAAAACGACCTCCCCTTCACTGGAAGGATAGCTTTCGATACTTTTGGCTGAATTAAGAAACCTTATCATTACCTGACAAAAGCCTCTTTGATAACGCTGTCCACCTTGTCGCAAGGCACGAATTTGATGCTTTCCTTTACGGTATCCGGCAGTTCATCGAGATCCTTGATGTTGCCCTTAGGGATGATGATCTTCGCAATGCCTGACCTGTGAGCAGCCAGAGATTTCTCTTTAAGACCGCCGATCGGCAGCACGTTTCCTCTTAAGGTGACTTCGCCGGTCATCGCGATATTGGAATCTACCGGAGTCTTGGTGATGGCACTGACGATGGCTGTAGTCAGCGTTACGCCGGCTGACGGTCCGTCCTTCGGTACGGCACCTTCCGGTACGTGGATATGGATGTCGTGGTTCTCAAAGAAGGAGATGTCGATGTTGTACTTCTTGGCATTGGCCTTGATGTAGTCCAGAGCTATCTCTGTCGATTCTTTCATGACATCGCCAAGCTGACCGGTAACCACCAATCTGCCTTTTCCTTCGAAATAGTTTACTTCGACCGGCAGGATATCGCCGCCGAACTGCGTGTAAGCCAAGCCCGTTACGACGCCGATCTGATTGGCCTTTTCCTTCAGTCCGTATTCGTATTTCTCGCTTCCCAGCCACTGTTTTACCAGAGACTTGGTGATCTTGACGGAATGTTTGCCGTTCTTAAGGATCTCCAGTACGCTCTTACGGCATAAGGCGCCGATAAGACGTTCGAGCTGTCTTACTCCGGCTTCCCTGGTATAGTGTCTGATAAGATAGTAGATTATATCGTCATTTAAAGTAAACTGCTTATCCTGCAGGCCGTTCATTTCCGTCTGTTTCCTGATCAGATGGTTCTTGGCAATCATCAGTTTCTCTTCTTCGGTATAGGAACTGAGATTGATGATCTCCAGTCTGTCCAGTAAGGCAGCCGGGATGTTTTCCATATAATTGGCGGTCGCAATGAAAAGCACGTCGCTTAGGTCGTAAGGTTCTTCAAGATAGTGGTCGGAGAACAGGGAATTCTGTTCAGGATCCAGCACTTCCAGCATGGCGGAACTAGGATCGCCCTTATAATCGGCACCCATCTTGTCGATCTCATCGATCAGGAATACCGGATTAAGGGTACCGGCTTTCTTCATTCCCTGGATGATACGGCCCGGCATGGAGCCCAGATAAGTCCTTCTGTGTCCTCTGATTTCCGCTTCATCTTTCACGCCGCCCAGTGAGATCTTGACGAACTTTCTGTCAAGAGCTCTGGCTACGGACTTCGCAAGAGAAGTCTTACCGACGCCCGGAGGGCCGACCAGACAGATTATCGGCGACTTTAGGGAATTGGTCATCTGCTTCACTGCCAGATATTCCATGATCCTTTCCTTGACCTTATCCAGGCCATAGTGGTCCTCATCGAGTATCTTCTGGACCAGGTTCAGGTCTTTGTTGTCCTCGGATTTCTGCCACCAAGGGACATTCAGAAGCCATTCCAGATATGATCTGATCACTCCCGATTCACCGGAAGCCTGCGGGATCATCTCATAATGCCTGAATTCTTCCCTGGCTTTGGCTTTGATGTTTTCAGGATACGGATTATTCTCAAGCTTCTCCTTGAGGTCATCGATATCGGATACTCCGGCAGTATCACCCAGTTCATCCTTGATGGCCTTGAGCTTTTCCCTCAGATAATAGTCCTTCTGTCCCTCCTCGATCCTTTCCTTGACCTTTTCGTTTATCTCCCTTTCGATGGCGTCCATCTGTTTCTCACGGGAGATGAATTCCAGCATCATTTCCAGTCTCTTTCTGACGGAGAGCTCTTCCAGGTACTTCTGTTTCTCAGCAGTATCCTGGATATAGACCTGCGCAAAGGTATCGACCAGTGAGGATGCCAGCTGGGCATCGAACTTTATGACGTTGCCGATAGGAAAACCGGGACGCCCGTATTTCTGGGCTACCACGTTGAATTCGGTAAGAGCTCTCTTGCAGATGACTTCTATTTCCAGTTCATCTTCCCTGGTATCTTCCAGAAGCTCTACCGTAACGTATTTAACGCCATTATTTACGTAATTCTTATAGATCCTGACTCTTGTCTTGCCACCGAAAATGACTTTTAAATGGTCACCTCTGTTGCGGCTGGATTTGATCCTGCATAAGGTACCGTAAGCGTATATGTCCTTTTCCGTCGGATTATCTACCGTAAGATCTATCTGGGATACCACTACGATATCCAGTGAGTTGTTAAGGGCATAGTTAACGGCTTTGATGCTTTCGTCTCTTCCCACTTCGATGGATAATTCCTGAAGCGGAAAGATGACGGCGCCTCTGGTACACAATAAAGGAAAATCATTGAATTTTGCCATACAATACCTCCTTATTAGAAAAGACGCGAAGCGTCTTTGTGTTACTTGTTATTCTTCAGGAAATCAATGGCCTTGGAAAGCTTTAAGTCTTCCCTGACGCTATCTTCGGAAACGTACTTCTTTATTTCCTCGATATCCATCTTATACATATCAGCCATCTCTTCATAGTGCTTGGCGATATCGTCATAGCCCGCTTCTATCTTCTCCTTAGCGGCCAGAGCTTCCAGGCACAGTGAAGTCTTGACTCTTCGTAAAGCCATCGGCTCAAGTACCTTCTTCATCTCATCGTTATTCTGTCCGATGATCTTCTGGTACTGTTCCATCGATATACCCTGGTACATCAGTCTCTGAGCCTGATCCTGGAACATGCGATCCACTTCGTCATCTATCATTACCTGAGGAACGTTCACTTCACAGGTTTCCGTGAATTTATCGAGCAGTGCCTCCTCAGCTGCACTTTCAGCTTCTTTCTTTTTGGCGCTGAGGTTCTGCTCCTTAAGATGGTTCTTATATTCCTCGACGGTATTCACGTTATCGATCTTAAGTTCTTTAACAAATTCATCATTAAGTTCCGGTAAGACTTTCTTCTTGATCTCATGGACTTTTACCTTGAATTTTGTAGCAGCACCCTTTAGGTCTTCCACATGGTAGTTTTCAGGGAAAGTCACGTCTATCTCTTTCTCTTCTTCCGGTTTCATGCCGATGAGCTGCTCCTCAAAGCCCGGAATGAAGGAATTGGAGCCGATGACCAGATCGCAGTTCTCGGCTTTTCCGCCTTCAAAAGGAACGCCGTCCCTGAAACCTTCAAAATCGATCACGGCCGTATCGCCGTTTTCAACTTCTCCGTCTTCCTTAAGCTCAAGATCGGCCTTTCTTTCAAGGACTCTGCTGATCTCTTTTTCGATCTCTTCGTCAGTCACTTCAACGTTTTCGACTTCGTATCTGACTGAACTGTAATCTCCCAGCTTGACATCCGGTTTGATCGGACAGGTGAAAAGCATGCTTACCTTGTCGTTATCCAGTTCCTTGAGTTCAAGGCTGGCCTTGTCGATCAGTTCGACGCCGTGCTCCTTAAGGACTTCATCGAAAGTCTCGTTGGTGATGCTGTTGGCTGCTTCGTAATTCACCTCGGCATCACTTATATGCTTGGCTGCCAGGCTTGGCGGGACCTGGCCCTTTCTGAAACCCTTAAGCGAAAGGGATCTGGCTAATTTATTGAACGCTTTCTTTCTGGCGTCGTTCCATTTTTCGCCGTCGACAGTTACTGAAATTTCTGCCTTACCATCTTCTATTTTTCTGTACTCAGACATAAGACCTCCTATAAACGCTAAATCATTATATCAAAAAGAGCCGTATATTGCCATAATACAGCTGCTTAAGAAGTGCCAGAAAACAGCAGTCTTTTAGCACTTTATCAATAAGGAATGTATGGTACAGACGCCCCTGTTCGTGGCAGCTCTATAATATGTTAACCTTCAAAAGCCTTATCGACATATTCGACGATTCTTTCAGCCGCAATGATGCCTTCCTCTTCATCAAGATTGAGGGGAAGGCTTAGGATCGCTTCCTTGTACAGAAGGTCGAGTGCGATGCGGATCTTGCTGGGTTCCTTCATATATACTTCGTTTATATATCGGCTGCCGCTTAAGAAGCCGTCGCTTTCTTCGACAGGCAGAAGGTACTTGGGAATGAATTCATATTCCATGCCTTCGTTTTCCATCCTGATCTCTTCCCCTATTTCCTGTCTTATCAGGGAATCCACCAGCAGGACTTTGGCGTTGATGTAGGCATCGGATGTCAGGTACTCATTGCACAGATCTATGTAATTCCTGAGATTCTGTTTATTGAGCCAGTCGACTGCCAGCAGCTGCTTCTCTTTTGAATCTCTGAGAAAACTGCCGATATCGTCTTCACTGATGCTGAAAGCGCTGTTTGCGGGCCTTATTTCCCCGTATATCCTCTTTATCTCTTCTTCGAAATCCTTGGGAAGATAAGGAGCATCCAGTTCGTTTTCGATGAGCTTTATGGCCTCCTGCAGTTCGTTTTTATCGATTTTTTCTTTTATCTTCAGAAGTGTCTCTTCATAATAATTCATGATTAAATTCTATCATAACGGGCAAGCTTTACTCTTTTTTATCCATATCAAATATAATAAGAGTGGAGGAACGAATATGGAAATACAGAATGACATCAAGTATGTCGGCGTCAACGACCACGACATCGACCTTTTTGAAGGACAGTATCAGGTACCTAACGGCATGTCTTATAACTCCTATGTGATCATGGATGAAAAGATCGCCGTAATGGATACCGTCGATCAGCGTTTCACCCATGACTGGCTGGATAATATCCAGTCCGTTCTCGGCGACAGGAAACCTGACTATCTTATCATCCAGCATATGGAACCTGACCACAGTGCCAACATCGCCAATTTCATCAAGATCTATAATGATACTTTCATCGTTTCCAGCGAGAAATCATTTGCGATGATGAACAACTACTTCGGTACGGATTTTGTGGAAAGACAGATCAGGATAAGCGAAGGCGATACGCTGGATCTTGGCAAACACAAGCTCACTTTCGTAGCAGCGCCGATGGTCCACTGGCCGGAAGTAATGCTGACATACGATACTACCGACAAGATACTCTTCTCTGCCGATGCTTTCGGCAAGTTCGGTGCCCTGGACAGAGAGGAAGAATGGCTCGATGAAGCCAGAAGATACTATATCGGCATCGTCGGCAAGTACGGCACACAGGTCCAGAATCTCCTGAAGAAAGCCTCTGGTCTGGAGATAACGAAGATCCTGCCTTTGCATGGTCCTATTCTTACAGAAAACCTTTCTTATTACATCAAACTCTACAATACCTGGTCATCTTACGACGTAGAGAAAGACGGCATCGTGGTATTTTACACATCGGTATACGGACATACCCGCAAGGCCGTAAATACGCTGGTCGATAAGCTCAAGGACAACAATGCCCCGGAAGTCAAGGTCTATGACTTAGCCAGGACCGATATGTCCAAGGCCGTGGCTGATGCCTTTGCGTATTCCAAGATAATCCTTGCTACTACCACTTATAATGCCGATATCTATCCGTTCATGAAGGAATTCATCAATCACCTGACGGAAAGAAACTTCCAGAACAAGCGTGTCGGCATCATCGAAAACGGATCCTGGGCGCCGCTGGCTGCCAAGACCATCAAGGGCATGCTGGAAAAGTCAAAGAACGTTACCTTTGAGGAACCGGTAGTGACCATCAAGTCTTCGCTGAATGAAGAATCAAGTGCCAAGCTCGATCAGCTCGCCAAGAACATGTGCATCGACTATGCCGCCAGAGACAACAGCGATGAAAACAAGAAAGACATGAAAGCCCTCTTCAAGATCGGCTACGGTCTCTATGTCGTTACCAGCAATGACGGTACCAAGGACAACGGTCTGATCGTCAATACCGTAGCTCAGCTTACCGATAACCCGTACAGAGTCATGGTTTCCATCAACAAGGCCAACTACTCCCATCACGTGATCAAGCAGACCGGCATCATGAACGTCAACTGTCTCAATACTGATGCTCCGTTCAAGATCTTCCAGAACTTCGGTTTCCAGTCCGGCAGGACCGTCGACAAGTTCAAGGACTTCGATAATATCCTTAGATCCTCAAACGGTCTTATCTATCTGCCTCATTACATCAATGCCTATATGTCGCTTAAGGTCGAAGATTATGTGGATCTGGGAACCCACGGCATGTTCATCTGCTCGGTAGATGATGCCCGTACCATCAATAACGTTGATACGATGACCTATACCTACTATCAGAACAACGTCAAGCCGAAACCGCAGACCGAAGGCAAGAAAGGCTTTGTCTGTAAGATCTGCGGATACATCTATGAAGGCGACGAACTGCCTGAAGACATCGTCTGTCCGTTATGCAAGCACGGCGCAGCCGACTTTGAACCGATAAAATAAACAGCATAACAACAAATAAAAGTCTGTCCTTACGGACAGACTTTTTTAATCCCCGAATTCTTCCTTAAACTGTTTTTCCAGGAACTCTTCTACATACTGTTTATAAAGTTCCGGCTCCGTGAATACCGATACGGCATGCCCGGCACCCGGGATCAGCTTTACTTCGCTGTATCCTTTTGTCCTTTGTGACATTCTCTTTGAATTTTCAGGACTTATAAGCTCATCCGCATCACCATGAATAAACAGTATCGGTACCGTATTATCATCAAGGGAATCGATCGGACGCATTTCTTTTAATGAATAGTGATAACGGAGCTTAGCCATGAGATCGGCCAGGTCAAAAGTGAATGACGGCAGGTGGGCGCTGTCATATCCGGCTCTTAAAACGTTTTCGATATCGGAAAAGCCGCAATCGGCGACCGCAAAGTCAACTTCCGGCTTGTATTTAAGACAGGTGATCGTTGTAGCCGAACCCAGCGATTCGCCATGCAAGCCAAGCAGGGATATATCCTTATATCTTTCCCTTGTATCCTCTATCACACATAAGAGATCATTTCCTTCCTTTATTCCGTATGTCGTAAAGGTGGGCTCGTTTTCACCATGGCCTCGCAGATCATAGATTATGCAGTTGAAACCCAGTTCCAGATATATCGGTACATACTTAAGAGAGCCGATATGATTGTCCGTATAACCGTGGGTGATTATTACGTATCTGTCTGTCGGTTCAGGATTCTTCAGGTATTCCACATGGAGATCATAACCTTCAAAGCCCTTTACGATATAATCCGTTTTCTCCAGTTTTTCATAAAATGAAGTATCAAACTGTTCGCTCTGCCACTTGAATGCTTCATCCAGTGTCTGTCTCTTTCCGGTCATAACGAAAGACGGCAGCCACCAGGCAAAGCCGATAAACAGAAGCAACAGAACGCATAATATGATAAGTATTATCTTCATGATTTTCCCCTTTTTTCATCTTCACCAATATCATATCACCTGTGCCAATAAAAAAGGCTGTCACAGGACAGCCTTAAATGATATAGAGTTTAGATTATTCAGGATCGTTGAATCTCTCTCTTGCGGCATATGTGGTATGCAGGAGCTCATGTGCCAGATGAGAGTTAGGTTCACCGAGGAACTTCTCGTAAAGCTCGATGATCTGAGGATTGTTGTGAGACTGTCTGACGACCTGTCTTTCATCTTCAGTATACAGAGCCTTGGCTCTCTTTTCCTTGTAGGTATCGAGAATGTCATCAGCTTCATTTGGTAGGAAGCATGGCTTTACATATGACTGGCCGCCGCCGTTGATACAGCCGCCCGGACAGCACATGAATTCTATGAAGTGATATTTGGACTTGCCTTCTCTGATCTCGTCAAGCAGGATCTTGGCGCTTCTCATGCCGGAAGCGACAGCGATGTTTACGGTAGTACCGTTGATATCGAGAGATGCTTCTCTGATACCGGCATCATGTCCTCTTACTTCTTCAAAGACGATCTTGCCGTATTCCTTGCCGGTGAGCTTGTAGTAGACAGTTCTTAAGGCTGCTTCCATGACACCGCCGGTAACACCGAAGATAACGGCTGCACCGGTGTAATCGCCCATGATATCCTGATCCCATTCTTCTTCTGGGAGCTTATTGAACTGGATACCGGCACGCTTGATGAGCTTGCCCAGCTCTCTGGTGGTCAGTACGGCATCGACATCAGGATAGCCGTTGGTGACCAGCTGCGGTCTTTCCTTCTCAAACTTCTTGGCGGTACAAGGCATTACGGATACTACGAAGATATCCTTAGGGTCGATGCCCTTTTCCTTGGCCCAGTAAGACTTGATGATGGCACCCTGCATTTCATGAGGGGACTTGCAGCTTGATACGTGATCCAAGAGATCGCCGTAGTAGTATTCGGCATAGTTGATCCAGCCAGGTGAGCAGGAAGTGATCATCGGCAGTACGCCACCGTTGGTGATCCTTCCTAACAGTTCAGTACCTTCCTCCATGATGGTGAGGTCGGCACCGAAGTTGACGTCGTAGCATCTTTCAAAGCCCAGCCTTCTTAAAGCAGCGATCATCTTACCGGTAACAGGAGTACCGATAGGCAGATCGAACTCTTCACCTAAGGAAGCTCTTACAGCCGGAGCGACCTGGATGATGACATGCTTGCCGGCCTTGAAGGCTTCGTCGACCTTGTCGATCTCGGAAACTTCCATTAAGGCGCCGGTCGGACATACGGTAGTACACTGGCCGCATAACAGACAAGGAGAATCCTTGAAGCTTCTGTTTTCAGCAGGTCCTACCACGGTATGGAAACCTCTGTTGATGAAGCCTAATACGGATAAGCCGTGAGCTTCTTCACATCTGGCGATACATCTTCCGCAGAGCACACACTTTGAAGTATCTCTCTTGATGGAAGGAGTCAGCTGATCGACGGTAACTTCCGTCTTGGCACCGTTGAAGCGGGCTTCTCTGGCACCGGTGATCTGTGCAACATGCAGCAGTTCACATTTGCCGTTCTTGTCACATTCCTGACAGTTACGGTTATGATTTGAAAGCAGTAATTCAACACTGGTCCTTCTGGCTTCTACGGCCTTAGGAGAAGAGATGGTGATCTCCATGCCTTCAGCGACCGGATATACACAGGAAGCGACCAGTCCTTTGGTTCCCGTAGCTTCAACGAGACATACTCGACAGGAAGCCAAAGAACACTTGCCATGATTATAAGTACACAAAGAAGGAATTTCATAACCACAGGCCTTACAAGCTTCCATTATGGTCTGGCCGGCCTCTACCTCGTATGGCTGACCTTCAATTTTAATATTAACTTTTGCCATGATTTCTCCTCCTACTGTTTAGATACTGCACCGACTTTACATACGGACATACAGTTACCGCACTTGACGCAGTTAAGCGGATCGATATGGTAAGAAGCGAGCTTATGTCCAGGTGCAACATAATCGGTCTGGGAAATAGTACTGGTCGGACAGTTCTTGGCACACATGCCACAGCCGATACATTTTTCCTTGTCGATAACATATTCCATCAGGTTCTTACATACATGAGCCGGACACTTCTTGTCGACGATATGAGCTACATATTCGTCTCTGAAGTGAGCCAGTGTCGAAAGGACCGGATTAGGAGCAGTCTGACCCAGACCGCATAAGGAGTTGGTCTTGATCTTGGCAGCCAGATCCTCGAGTTCGTCGAGGTCTTCCATCGTGCCGTTGCCGTCGGTGATCTTGGTCAGCAGTTCCAGCATTCTCTTGGTACCGATACGGCATGGAGAGCACTTGCCGCAGGATTCATCGCAGATGAAGTCCAGATAGAACTTGGCTACGTCGACCATACAGTTGTCTTCGTCCATGACGATGGCACCGCCGGAGCCCATCATTGAGCCTCTGGCTACCAGGTTATCGTAATCGATCTCGGCATCCAGATCTTCGGCAGTCAGACAGCCGCCGGAAGGTCCGCCGGTCTGAATGGCTTTGAACTTCTTGCCGTTAGGGATACCGCCGCCGATATCATAAATGAGTTCCTTGAGGGTAGTACCCATAGGTACTTCCACAAGGCCGACATTGGTGATCTTACCGCCCAGAGCGAAGACCTTGGTACCCTTTGATTTTTCAGTACCCAGTTTCGCAAAGGCAGCAGCACCTTCTCTGAGGACATATGGAACACAGGCGAGCGTTTCAACGTTGTTGACAACGGTAGGTCTGCCCCATAAACCGCTGACAGCCGGGAATGGAGGTCTAGGTCTAGGCATACCGCGCTTGCCTTCGATGGAGTTCAGTAATGCAGTCTCTTCGCCGCAGACGAAGGCACCGGCACCTAAACGCAGATTGATACGGAAATTGAAGCCCGTACCCAGGATATTGTCACCTAAGAGGCCCATTTCTTCAGCCTGCTTGATGGCATTCTTAAGCCTCTGTACAGCTACCGGATATTCAGCTCTTACATAGAAGTAACCGGCACTGGCACCGATGGCGTAACCGCCGATCATCATACCTTCGATAACGGCCAGCGGATTGCCTTCCAGTACGGATCTGTCCATGAATGCACCAGGGTCGCCTTCATCACCGTTACAGACGATGTACTTGTCACCCTCTACATCAGGAACGAATGACCATTTTCTTCCGGTAGGGAAGCCGGCACCGCCTCTTCCTCTGAGTCCGGAATCCAGGACTTCCTGGATGACTTCTTTTCTGCCCATCGAAAGAGCTCTGACGAAGCCTTTGAATGCACCGGCTCCGATGGCTTCTTCGATGTTTTCAGGATCGATGACGCCGCAGTTGTTCAGGGCGATCTTTTCCTGTTTCTTATAGAAAGGGATCTCGCTTTCCTTCTTGATCTTTTTGTTGGCAGCCGGATCGACATAGAGCAGTCTCTCTACGATCTCACCGCCGATGATATCCTTTTCGATGATCTCTCTGGCATCTTCAGGCTTGACTAAAGTGTAAAGAGTATCGTCAGGATAGATCTTGGCGAAAGGGCCCGATGAACAAAGACCGAAACAGCCGCCTAAATCGACCGTTACCTTGTCTAAGAGATCCTTTTCCTTAAGGACGTCCAGCATGTTGGCTTTGATCTGCTCGGAATTGGCTGATGCACAGGCACCGCCGCCGCAGATAACGATGTGTTTCTTGCCGTCAGAGCCGTCTATCTTGGCTTTAAAGCAGCCGGCACACTTGGCGCTTAACTGCTGTAAATCTTCTACTGTTTTAAGAAAATCCATTAGTTGGCTCCTTTCTGGTACTTCTCGACTATACCTTTGACTTCATCAACCTTTACCTTGGAATAGACGGTACCGTTGATGGTTACGGCCGGTGCAACCGAACAGGCACCGATACATCTTAAGGCATCGATGGTGAATAAGCCGTCATCAGTGGTTTCTCCGGCTTTGATACCTAAGATCTCTGAGAATTTGTCGATTACTTGTTGAGCACCCTTAACGTAGCAGGCAGTACCCAGGCAGCATCCTATTACGTATTTTCCCTTCGGTTTTAAGGAGAAGAATGAATAGAATGTGACGACACCGTAGATCTCAGCTACGGATATGCCGGTTTTTTCAGAAACTAATTCCTGGACTTCCAGAGGAATGTAACCGTATTCCTTCTGAATGTCACTCAGAATCATGACCAGCGGCGTATTTTCGTTTTTGTAGCGATCGCAGATCTCTTCGATCTGTTTTACAGCCGCCTCATTTAAATGAGCCATACATTAGACCTCCTTATCTAAAACTCATTTACGCTTAATGTGGGCACATTAAAAACGTATAAAACCGCTATTATTATAACATATCTAAATAGCCCTAAAAATATGAAATAACAGATATTTAGTCTATTAAACCGTAAAACTTTTGATATAATTCAAGTGTTATGCGTGAGATCGGCTTCGACTTAAACAAGTACATAAAGCTGCAGTCCCAGAACATCTCCAAGAGAGTTTCCAGGTTTTCCAAACTCTACATCGAATTCGGGGGCAAACTCTTTGACGACAATCACGCTTCCCGTGTCCTGCCGGGTTTCGCGCCTGATTCCAAGATAAAGATGCTTCTCAACATCAAGGATCAGGTCGAAATGATGCTGGTAATAAATGCCAATGACATCGAAAAGAACAAGACCAGGTCTGATCTGGGCATCACCTATTCCCAGGATCTGTTCAGACTGATCGATGCTTTCGTGCTGGCCGGCCTTGATATCGGCGGAGTCGTCATCACCCACTACAACAAGCAGGAAGAGGCCAAAAAGCTCAAGAAGAAGCTTGAATCCTCCAAGATAAAGGTTGCCTATCATTATCCTATCGACAATTATCCTAATGATATCGAAAAGATACTCAGCGATAAGGGTTTCGGCAGGAACGAATACATTGAAACATCCAAGCCGATAGTAGTCGTAACGGCTCCGGGTCCCGGTTCCGGCAAGATGGCTACCTGCCTTTCCCAGATGTATCATGACAATCAAAGAGGCATCAAATCCGGCTATGCCAAGTTTGAGACCTTCCCGATCTGGAACATCCCTCTTAATCATCCTATCAACCTGGCTTATGAAGCCGCTACGGCTGATCTCAATGACGTCAATATGATCGACCCGTTCCATCTGGAAGCCTATGAGAAGATCGCCATCAACTATAACCGTGACGTCGAGGTCTTCCCGGTCCTTAATGAGCTTCTGATGAAGATCATGGGCAGGAAGATCTACAACTCTCCTACTGACATGGGCGTAAATATGGTCGGCATGTGCATCAAGGACGATGAAGTCTGTGCCAGAGCCGCCAAGCAGGAGATAATCAGAAGATACTACGATGCCCTGGTGGATTTCCGTAAGGACAAGATCCCGGAGGATATCATAATCAAGCTCGATACCATCATGGCGAAAGCCGATATAACCAAGGATGACAGACCGGTGGTGGCTGCCGCCAATAAACTGGCTGCGGAAACCAAGGAACCGGCCGTCGCCATCGAACTCAACGACGGTACCATCGTTACCGGTAAGACTTCCAAGCTTATGGGCTCTTCCAGTGCCGCCCTGCTCAATGCGGCCAAGATAGCTGCCGGTGTCGATGACATCAAGATCCTTAATTCCGACATCCTGGCTCCGATCCAGGAGCTTAAGACCAGACATCTTAAGGGCAATAACCCTCGTTTACATACCGATGAGACCCTGATCGCTCTGGCGATCTCATCGCAGGATGACGAAAACGCCAAAAAGACCATGGATGCCTTATATGATCTGGAAGGCTGTGAAGTCCATTCCAGTGTTATCTTATCTGAAGTCGACTGCAACACATTTAAAAAGCTAGGCATGCACCTAACTCAGGAAGCGGTTTATCAGACCAAGAAGCTCTATCACAACAGGTAGTCTTTCCTGCAGATCTTCTTAAAAGGACAGTCTGTACAGTCAGGCTTTACAGCCTTGCATTTATATCTGCCGAAGAATATGAACTGATGATGAAGTTTCCCCCAGTGATCCTCAGGGAAATAAGCCATCAGTTTTTCTTCGATCTCTTTTACGTCATCATCCTTATCCGCAATGCCCAGTCTCCTGGATACCCGTGAGACATGGGTATCGACCGCAAAGGCCGGATAGTCGAAACAGTTGTTGAGGATGATGTTGGCGGTCTTGCGTCCAACTCCTGGTAAAGTTTCCAGGCTTTCCCGGTCATCAGGTACCCTGCCTTTATGCCTGTCTGCAAGCATTTTTGATGCTTCGACGATGTTACGAGCCTTGTTCTTATAGATACCGATAGGCTTGATGATCTCTTCGACATCTTTCAGATCAGCTTTAGCCAGAGCGTTTGTGTTCTTATACTTTTTAAAAAGCGCCGGCGTTACCGAATTGACTCTTTCGTCGGTCGTCTGGGCACTTAAGATGACAGCGATCAGCAGTTCAAAATGCGAGCGGTGATCAAGCTCGCAATGGGCATCGGGATAGAGTTTTTCCAGTCCGTCTATGATAAGCTTACTGTTTGTTTTCATTGCGGAGTATTCCTTCGACATAATCCAACGAAGTCTTGCGGTAGGCTTCGGCCGTCCTGATCGCATCGATTATCCTATTCTCATCGTATTTATCCAGCAGTTCGTTGATCTTCTGCAGCTGGGCGGGCGTAAGCGGCTTGTTTACCAGTTCCTCCGCAATATCGTAAATATTCTTGTTTTCTATGACTTCGTACTTTTCCGGATCGAATTCAAAGATATTGTCGAAATCGAAACTGATGCCTTTTTCATTGGTATTGATGGAAAGATAATGCTTGCCTACAAGTCCGGAAAGTATCTTATCCAAAGCTCTGGTGTCGATACCCAGTTTTGAACAGAGAAAATCATAGTTGATCTTCTTCTTCGTGTCCTTGGCATAATCGATCAGAAGGATCAGCATGGCCTCTTCGGCGCTGAGATTGAGCTTGTCAAAGTTTTCGATTATCCATATCTTCCGGTCAAAATAAGCCTGTTTATACCACTTTTTCATGTTTCCTACCTATGACTAACACCTTTTCATCTTCCACGAAATCTTCGATCATTTCGGTATCAAAACCGCAGTTCTCCATCTTTTCTCTGACCATGTTCGGATCGAATATGTTCTGGGTGTGATGTTCTTGTATCATACCATCAGGCGTATAAAAAGTAAAATGCTCATTGAGCGTATTCTCGTCTTTATCCGCATTTATGGTCCACTGGTAATATGTATCCTCATCGATCTGCCCTTCTTCGATGTATTCTTCCGCAAATTCGTTTAGTCTTTCCTTATGGTGCATGTCGAAAATGAAACGTCCGCCTTCGTTCAGATGACGGTACACGCTTTTGAACATCGTCTCCAGTTCCTCTTCATAGAGGTAATTGATCGAATCTACTATGCATAAGACCAGATCGTAGGTCCTGTGAAGCTCGAAATCGATCATGTTGAGCCTGAGATATTCGCCGTCGAAGTTTCTTCCGGCGACTTCGATCATCTCATCGGAAATATCCGAGGCCGTCACTTCATAGCCCTTATCCTTGAGGATCCTGGCCATCACTCCGGATCCGGAAGCCAGTTCCAGACAGGTCTTAAAAGGCTCCTTCTCTATGTATTCCAGCCATAAGGAAAAGCCTTCTTCATCACCTAAGAGAAAGTCATAATACCTGGCCAGATATTCATATTCCCTTACTTCTTTATCAGATCTTTCCATAAGCCTTCCAGATCGTACTTTTCTCTTTCGCCGTCATAGAAAATGTGGATTATGATGTCACCCAGATCGATCAGGAACCATTTGGAATCCTTGTTGCTGTCGATATGCTTTACTTCGATACCTTCCTTAGCACAGTAATCGTCGATATAATCGATCACCGCATTGGCCATGCGTCCGTTCCGTACCGAACCGATCAGGAAGTAATCCATAAAAGGACTCTTTTCCCTGAAATCAAGAGTCACTATGTCTTCGACCTGTTTTTCGTCCATCAGTCTGATCAGTCTGTCTTTTAATTCCATCTCCATATCCTTTTAATCGTTATCATTGTCTTTGAGATAAGCCTTGAGGGCATCATCCTTATACTCGTGTTTCTCTTTCCATTTGTTTATCAGCGTTTCCACGGCTTTCTTCAGATCTTTCCTGGCGATAGCCACGACTTCATCGTTTATGCCTCTGTTCGGTTCTCTTTTGTCGGCCACATAAGTGATAAGCGATAGCTTGTCATTCGATCTCAATACCGTGTGATTGTAGACGGCATTGAGGATATCCTTGTCGTTTATGTGCAGTTTTTCCCTTAGGTAATACTTACCCACATGGGAATGTTTTACCTTGTCGGGTTCGTCAAGCTTTTCGGGATCGTAGTACTCCAGGTACCTGTTGGTCTCTTCAGGCGGTATCTCCTTGGCCATATCATGAAGCAGGCCGGTAAGCCAGGCTTTATGGGGATCATAGTGATGGCATAAGGCCAGTTCCTTACAGAGTTCTGCAGTGCCTAACGAATGCCTGAACCTTCTTTCGGACATGTTGGACCTTACCAGGTCGATCAAAACCTCGTCGTTGTTGAGGATGAAACGGCGCTGCTTGCTGCTTAAAAGATGAAAATTATCTATCGGTTTGCTCATGGAAGGATGATCTTGTTGTCGGAACTTCTCTTGTAGAAAACGATGGTCCGTCCTATCTGCTGCACCAGTTCGCAGCGGCAGTTGGCACAGATCTCCACTTCTATCTCATTCAAGGACAGTTCGCATGTTTTAAGTACGTTTACCTTGATGAGTTCATGGACCTTCAGCGCCTCATCGATGCCGGTAAACAGATGATCGCTAAGCCCTTCCTTGCCGATCTGAAAAAAGCTCGGAAGACCGTTCGCAAGACTTCTCAGATACCTTCTCTGTTTACCGTTCAGCATTACACGTTCACCTCGTTTTTATATACCTTAATTCTATCATTTACTCTGATGTTGACTTCACATTTTCCTTTGATCTTGAATAAGCCAAGACCTTTGATGATGAAGGTATTGAGCTTATCGATCCTGCAGCGGTTATCCGCAAAAGGCAGCAGTTTCAGCTTAAAGCCGTCCTTGTTTCTTTCCAGATAGTTTTCCGCATTGGCAAGCTTCGTACGGTGGACCTCGAGATTGTTGTTGATCATGAAGGTGATGCTGCATTCTTCATAAGGCTTCACATCAACGGCTATCAGTCCCTCGATACTGTAGGACTGACCGTCATACACCTGGAAATTCTGGGCCTTGATCGTCTTTAAAGGCAGGATACTGTTTATCTTCGAATTATCGATATAGGTCAGAACGGATTCCTCATCGAGCAGACCCGGTGTATCGATGAACGTATATTCGCCGGATCTTATCTCATTGAAACCGATAGTCGTTCCCGGATATACGGAAATGGTCAGATCCTCGTTCCGGCAGAGCTTGTTTATAAGCGTAGACTTGCCCGCGTTGGTCCTGCCCACGAAAACTGCCTTTTTATATCCCGACTCTTCAAGGATCTCGAAGAATAGATCGCTGAAAGTATGATCGCCCTTCTGGGTCAGAACGCATTCGATGTTTTCATCATCCTTATAGGCTTTCAGCGTATCGGCGTATATCTCATTGATCTTGGCTTCCGTTATGTTTCTAGGAAGCAGATCGGTCTTGTTTATTGCCAGAAGGACCCTGCGGTCTTTAAAATGATCGAGCAGCCTGTCCTGATCCAGTATCATCCCGTCAAAGACATCGACGATCAGCACGAACAGAGCATCCTTTACTTCCTTATAGTATTCGATGACTTCCTTATTGTCCTTCAGGTTCTTCTTAAGACCGCTGATATCCCCGTAATGGGTCAGCCGGAAACAGCGCTGACAGTATTCAAAAGACTCATCCGGTGCATATCCGGGTTTATCCCTGTCTTCGTACTGGAGTATTGCTCCGCAGCCCTTACACTTTCTCATGGAGTATGTGTCTGAAAACGAACCTTTCTATTCTTCGGTTGAAGGAAGTTATCCTGCTGTCGGATTCCACTATCGGTCTTACGTATATGGTATGAACACCGGCACCGTTGCCGCCCAGGATATCGGTAAGAAGCTGATCGCCCATACAGATGACTTCATTTCTCCTGATCTTATAGTCTCTGATGGCCTTATTGAACTTGAAAGGTAGCGGCTTCATGCACCAGCAGTAGTATTCGCAATTCAGAGACCTGGCTACTTTCCCCACTCTTTCATCGGTATTGTTGGAAAAGACGATGACCTTGAAACCGGCTTCCTTGAGCTTTCTTACGAATTCCTTTCCTTCATCATCGGGTATCTTCTGATAATGAGGGGTTATGGTATTGTCCACATCCAAAAGGATGACCGAATAGCCTTCGGATCTTTTGCCTTCCATGTCAAAATCCTGGTATCTTTCCAGTCGTTCGTCAGGTCTGAATATGTTCATAGTCATTCTTCAAAGAGATTGGTCTGGTCAAACTCTTCATCTTCTTCATAGTAATCGGCAGGCAGATCGATAATCTCGGCTTCCTTGATATCGGACATGTCATCCTTGATGAAGGAATATTCGCCTTCCACGTCGAAAGGACTGGAGAAGGTCGCTTCCGTATCCATGAAAGGTATCTCGCTTACCGGCAGGGAGATGCTTTCGCTCTGATCGAATATCAGAGAGGTATATGAAGATACTTCCTTGCAGTAGATCAGCGTATGCGGATTGGATTTGATCTGCTTGAACAGACGGTTGCCCTTGGCATTGCGGCTTGTGAATTCCAGATCGTCGAAATGGATCCGCTTGAAGCCGCCCTTGTCGCTGGCCAGCAGCAGTTCGCTGCCGTCATGATGATCAGTGACGATGCCGCATAAGGAATCGGCCTTGACGTTGATGCAACCGACGCCTAAAGCTCTAGGAGCCAGGTCGGAGAGCACTTCACTGGAGTACTTGTTGTAGTGGCCGTCTTTGGATATGGCTACGATATCATCGTCCTCGTAGCATAAAGCCATGGATACGACTTCATCGTCGCTCCTGAGCTTCATTGCCGGCAATGATTTCGAAGTTCTGTTCGCATTGAAACGCGGTATGGAAGTCTTCTTAATCATGCCCTTTCTGGTAGCCGTCAGGATGAAGGCATAGGTATCAAAGTTCTTGACGACGATGGCACCGACGATCTTTTCGTTGCCTTCCATCTTGACATATGTCGAAACGTGTTTGCCCTGTTCCTTGAACTTGCATTCATCGATCCTGTACACAGGAAGATGGATATAGTAGCCCTTGGAAGTGAATATCAGCAGGGTATCGAGCGTCTCACAGTCCTTGATGCCGACCAGGAAGTCGTTGTCCTTGGTATAAGGCACCTGACCGAGGTTCGCGTCATAGGCTCTTTGGGAGAAACGCTTGATATAGCCGTCCTTTGAAAGAGCTATGTAGCATTCCTCGTTGGCGATCATCGCGGTCTTGTCGATGACGATGTCTTCTACTTCATCTTCGATAAGCGTCTTGCGAGGAACCGGATTCTTTTCGTTTACTTCCTTGAGTTCTCTGGTTATGAGATTATCGAGGACCTTTCTGGACTTGATGATGGATTCCAGTTCAGCGATCTCCTTTGTAAGCTCTGAGAACTCATTCTTTAATTCGGTGATATCCGTTGAGGTCAGACGGTAAAGCCTCAGGTTGACGATTGCTTCAGCCTGTTCCTCAGAGAATAGGAAGTTGGCCTTAAGCCTTTCCTTGGCATCTTTCTTGTCCTTTGACTGTCTGATGGTCTCGATGACGGCATCCAGTATCGATATGGCCTTGATGAGACCTTCGATGATATGGAGGCGGGCTTTCTTCTTGTCCCGCAGATATACCGATCTGTTTAATACGACCTTTCTTCTGAAGTTTATGTAGGCATCCAGGGCATCGGTCAAAGACAGCAGTGTCGGTCTGTGGTCGACGATGGCGATGCTGTTGTAGCTGTAGTTTATCTGCAGGTCGGTGTTCTTATAGAGATAATTCAGGATCATTTCCTGATTGGCATCCTTCTTGAGATCGATGACTATCTTGAGTCCGGCCCTGCCCGATTCGTCTCTGACATCGATGATGCCGTCGATCTCTTTGGAAAGATAGATGTCGGAGATCTTCTTTACCAGCTGGGACTTGATCACTTCATAAGGGATCTCGGTAACGACGATCTGATTTATGGTCTTGGTTTCGATTATTTCGCATTTACTTCTAAGGACTACTCTGCCCTTGCCGGTCTCGAATACTTCCCTGATCGCATCCTTGCCCTGGACGATGCCGCCGGTAGGAAAATCAGGTCCCTTGACGATAGCCAGCAGTTCATCGAGCGAACAGCCCGGATTGTTTAAACGGTAGATGGTTGCATCCACTATCTCATTGAGATTATGCGGAGCGATGTTGGTCGCATAGCCTGAGGCGATACCGGTGGATCCGTTTACCAGCAGCAAGGGATATCTGGCCGGCAGTACTGTCGGTTCCAGCACCGTATCGTCATAGTTGTTGGTCATGGTGACGGTCTCATAGTCGATGTCGTCCAGCAGTAAAGCTGCGTTCCTTGAAAGCCTGGCTTCCGTATAACGCATGGCGGCCGGCGGATCGTCATCGATGGAGCCGTTGTTGCCGTGCATGTCGATCAGCGGCAGGTTCATCTTCCAGTCCTGAGACATTCTTACCATGGCTTCATAGATACTGGAATCACCGTGCGGATGGAAGACGCCCATGATCTGTCCTACGGCCTTTGCGGACTTCCTGTGTGGCTTTTCCGAGGTATTGCCGTCTGTATACATGGCATAGAGGATTCGCCTCTGTACCGGCTTTAAACCGTCTCTGGCGTCAGGCAGAGCTCTTTCCTGGATGATGTACTTGGAATACGCGCCGAAACGGTCGGATACGATATCATCCAGCGCTTCAGTCACGTTCTTTTCTTCGATAAGTTCCTTATTCCTGGCCATTTCTCTCTACCTTATAGTCCTCTTCCAGAGTAAAGTCGATATTCTCTTCGATCCACTTCCTTCTCAGTTCCGGCTTATTGCCCATAAGCACGCTGATCTTTCTTTCACAGATAGCCGCATCTTCGATGCCTACCTGGATTAGCGTCCTCCTGGCCGGGTCCATGGTCGTATCCCAAAGCTGGTCGGCATCCATTTCACCCAGACCCTTGTATCTCTGTATCTCAAGCTTGCTTTTGGCATTCTCTCTGTATTTATTAAGTTCATCATCGGAGTAAAGATAGTGAATGCCCTCTTTTGTCTTGACACCGTATAAAGGAGGCATGGCCACATAGACATGTCCGGTCTCTATCAGTTCTCTCATGTAGCGGTAGAAGAAGGTCAAAAGCAGCACCTGGATATGAGCGCCGTCGGTATCCGCATCGGTCATGATGATGACCTTGTCATAGTGGATGTCGTCGATATCAAAGTGCGGACCGAAACCGGCACCGATACAGTGGATGATCGTGTTCAGTTCTTCGTTCTTTTCTATTTCGACCAGTGAAGCTTTCTCGGTATTAAGGACCTTTCCTCTTAATGGCAGTATGGCCTGATATTTGGAATCGCGGCATTTCTTGGCACTGCCGCCTGCCGAATCGCCTTCAACGAGGAAAAGTTCCAGCTTCTTGGAGTCCTTGGATTGGGCGTTGGAAAGCTTGCCGCTCAAGATCTCCTTAGCCTTGGAATTGGATTTCTTACCGGCACGGGCTTCATCCCTCGCCTTACGGGCCGCTTCCCTGGCTCCGGCAGCACGCTGCATCTTCTTGATGAGACGGGTAGCCAGATCCCTGTTTTCATTAAGGAAATACATCAGTTTTTCGGAAACGATCGCATCGACCGCATTCTTGGCTTCCGGTGTACCCAGTTTTCCCTTGGTTTGTCCTTCAAACTGCAGCAGCGATTCGGGTATCGTAACGACGATGATGCTGGTAAGTCCTTCTCTTACGTCCGATCCTTCGAAATTCTTGTCTTTGTCTCTTAAAAGACCGTTATTGCGGGCAAACTCATTGATAGTCTTGGTGAAAGCCGTCTTATAGCCGACTTCATGCGTACCGCCATCTCCCGTCCTGACGAGATTCACGTAGGAATAGGTATTTTCCTGATAACCGTCGGTATACTGGAAAGCGATGCTGACGTTGATGCCTCCGGATTCACCGCTGAAGATGACCGTATCATGAAGGACGTCCTTGTCTTCATGAAGGTAGTCCATAAAGGCCCTGAGACCGTCATCATAGAGATACTCGGCTTCCTCGTTGTTGCGGTAATCCTTTACCGTTATCCTGACACCCTGTAAAAGGAAGGCTTCTTCCTGAGCTCTTTCACAGATGGTGGAAAAATTGAACTGTGTGGTGGAGAAGATCTTTGCGTCCGGCATGAAAGTGACCTTGGAACCGCTCCTGTTGGTAGGACCGATTAGTTCCAGTTTGGATACCTTTCTGCCGCCGTTTTCAAAGCGCATGCGGTAACGGTTACGGTCTCTGCAGACTTCAACTTCCAGCCAGCTGCTCAAGGCATTGACGACGCTGGCACCGACACCGTGCAGGCCTCCGGCCGTCTTATAACCGCCGTCCTGCGTGAACTTGCCGCCCGCATGGAGCACGGTAAAAATGACTTCCAGCGTGTTCTTGCCGGACTTGTGCTGACCCACAGGCATGCCTCTGCCGTAGTCGGTAACACTGCATGATCCGTCTTTATTGAGTTCTATAAGTATCTCCTTACCGTAGCCGTTTAAAGCCTCATCGATGGAATTGTCGACTATTTCCCATACCAGGTGATGCAGACCTCTGGCATCGACCGATCCGATATACATGCCCGGTCTTTTTCTGACGGCTTCCAAACCCTGCAATATCTCGATACTGCTGTCGTCGTATTTATTGCCCATACCATGTAATTATAACAAATTTTCCCTGTTTAATTTTGCTATAATGAGTCTATGAAAATTATATTGTGGTTGATTCTCGGATATCTGGTAGGGTCCATTCCCTGGGCCCTTATCATCGGCAAAGTATTCTATAATACCGACATCAGGACCAAAGGTTCCGGCAATCTCGGAGGTACCAATGCCGGAAGAGTACTGGGTACGAAAGTAGGTATCATCGTAATCCTGCTTGATGCATCCAAGGCCTTCCTGATGATGGTATTATGTAATGCGATAAGTCCTGAATACTGCCGTTATGTAGGCTTGGCCGTATGTATCGGACACTGCTTCCCGGTATTTGCGAACTTCAAGGGCGGTAAGGCCGTGGCCTGTGCCATGGGCTATATCCTGGGTGTTGGGCTCTTCATTACCCATGATGTGATCTTTACCTTCGTCTTCCCGGTCCTTGTCTGGGCGCTGGTCCTGGGACTTACGAAGTACATGTCTCTGGCATCCATTTCCGGAGTATGGACGGCTGCCATAATGGGTTTCCTGACATACAAGGATACACAGCTGGCTGTCCTGGTAACGATACTGGCTGCCTTCATAACCTTCATGCACAGAGCCAATATCAAAAGACTGTTTAACGGTACTGAGTCAAAGGTATCGTTCCTGAAATAACAGTAAAAACTGAATAATCAAAAACCAGTTCATAATTGAACTGGTTTTTTTATGAGTGTTTCTTGAGCGATTTATTTATTCTTGTTTCTGATGAATTCTTTGACCTTCTCGATGGTCGTGACACCGCCTCTAGGCCCTTCCTTGGTTATGGACATGGCAGCAGCACAGTTGGCGAATTCCAGTGCATACTCCAGGTCGTATCCCAGCATGAACGTGGCCATAAAGGTGGCATTCATGGTGTCTCCGGCACCGGTGCAGTCAACGATATCTACCTTATTGGCAGGCAGTGATATATCGACTCCATCTTTTGTCAGCAGCCGGCAGCCTTCGGCACCAAGCGTCAGCAGGAGGTTCTTGATATCCAGATCGAAGATCTCCCTGATGAACTCCTCTTCGGTCATGTCCTCGCCTTTTCTGAAGGTCTCGAAACCGAATTCGTTCATGCTGACGGTATGGGCATGTCTTACATAATCCCTCCAGTCCTTACAGAAGTAGTTGGATTCAACGTCAAAGAAGGTCTTTACACCGTTCTCATGCAGGAAATTCATGAAACCCTTGACGTCATCCAGTATTCCCACATAGCCGATGGTTCCGTATACGAATTCCGCATTCCTGAAGAAGTCCAGCTGTTCATCACTTAAGTGATATCTCGGCGGTTCTTCATTTACACAGAAGATCGAACGATCTCCGTCAGGGAACTGGAAGATGAGACACTTGGAATCCTTTACGGAATCCAGTCTGATGACCCGGGAGATATCGACGTTGCTCCTGATGAGGTCATCATAGAGAAAGTCTTCACTCGGATCGGTGCTTTTGACGTCAAAGACATAGGTCTTGATGCCATAACCTGCACAGACGCAGGCCGCATTGGCGATCATGCCACCGGCTACCGGTCCGATGTACTTGGCATTGGCCTTTTCACCCTTGGCCATCCAGTTATCCATTCTGTAGTACTCGTCCACACAGGCAAAGCCCATGAAGACGGCATAGGGTTTATTTGTTTCCATTTTACTTACCTGTTGTCAGTTCGCTTACCTTTCTGGCAACCTCACACAGATCGAAGCTGTTGGCCTTCTGTATCATGTCCAGATGATACTGGGCATTGGTGATGCCGCTGAAACCCTGATAGGCACCGCACATCGATCCGCAGATGGCACCGACCGTATCGGTATCATCACCTGCGTTCATAGCCATGTGGATAGCCTTAAGGGTATCGCCTCCGGCAGCCACCATGAAACCGAATCCGGCCGGAATGGCTTCGGTGGCCCTGATGCCAAGACCTACCAGGTCATTCATTTCCGTGATGCATCTGTCAAAGTCATCACTGTACTTTAGACCGATGCCTACGGCCAGTTTCATGCGTTCCACAACGTCTGAACCGGTGACCGAAGGATAGATCTTTGAAGCTCTCAGATAGCCTTCCTTAGCACCATAGAAGCCCGCATCGAGCACCTTGTCCAGGGTCGAGTGTTCATCCATGGCCACAGCGGTCGCAGCAGCTACGGCTGCACCAGCCGATAAGGCGATCCTGTTTGGATGCGTGATGCCCGCATAGACGATGAGATCATCTATGGCCTTATCCGGATCAAGCGGATTGAATACGCCGGCAACGAAGGCCTTCATACCGGCGCCGTTGGTCGATGCCTTGTTCAGAGGATAACTGCCATGACTTCCGTCATACTCCACGTACGGCCTGTTATCTTCCAGGGCATAATAACCCACCAGCTTGGCGATGGCGTCTCTGGTCGATGGTCCTGAATGCGGTATGTAGTATTCCGGTATCTTCGACCATTCCAGCAGGCCTCTTTTGGCTCCTTCTTCCGTGATCTTTCCGTCTTTCAGGAATTCTAATGCTGAAATATAGGAAACGGAAAGGTCATCAGTAGCGATACCCAGCCTTCTGGCAGGAGGATATTCCGCAACCAGCGTAGTCTCCAGAGGCACCGTGTAATCAAACGTATAGTCACCGTTGCCGATGTCTTTCTTTATGAGATATGTCGGCCTTGTCTCTGTAGGAGCACCCAGGGCATCGCCCATTCCGCAGCCCAGGAAGGCACCAAGAGTTCTGTCATAATTGATATTCATTCTTAATTACCTCCCAGATACGTATCGATGTCCTCAGCCATCTTTTCCAGATCGAAACCGTTCTCTCTGTTGATGAGATCGAGGTATTTGTCCTTAAGCACTCCAGGACCCTCGAGCGCACCAACGATGAATCCGGCCATGCAGCCTACCGTATCGGTATCATCGCCCGCATTTACGGCCATCAGGATTGTCTTCCAGATGTCGCCTTTTACGGCAGTGATGATACCGAAGGCAGCCGGAACGGCTTCATTAGCCGGTAATCCGGTCCCGATGATCTTCGAAATGCTTTCCATGGCTTCGTCGAAATCATCCTGATACTGCAGTCCCAGATCGATGGCATATTCCATACGTCTTTCTATCGTAGCACCGCAGGTCGGTACCGTAATGTCTACGCTTCTCTTATAGCCTTCCCTGGCTCCGTAGAAACCGGCTTCGACCACTTCAAGCCAGGATACTCTTTCTTCCATGGCTTTGGCAGTCGCGGCAGCTATCGCACAGGCACCGGATAAAGCGATGGCATTGTCATGAGTCACCTTACACATGACGATGGCTTCATCGATGGCCTTATCGACGTTACCGGCATTGAGTAAGCCGATGATGCCGACTTTCATGGCGGCACCGTTGCTGGCTTCCCTGTTTCTGGTTACCAGATTGTCCTGCTTGGTATGCGGCATCGGAATGCCTTTGATACGGTTATAGGCGGCACGGGAAGTCGGACCGGCATAACGGGTATACTTGGAATCAGGTTCGTCAAACCAGCGGATCACCGCTCTTTTGGCTCCTTCTTCGCTTACCTTGCCGTCCTTGAGGAATTCTTCCGCACTGTAATAAGCGATGGAAAAATCATCGGTCACGACACCTTTGGTGGTACCGCCGTGCGGGAATGATCCCTCAGGCATGTCCACGATGTCCGTGCAGAGTCCGCCGAAGTATTTCTTAATAGTCTCTATCGAACCGTTTTCCGTACAGCAGCCCATCGCATCCGCAACGGAAGCTGCCAGTAAGGAACCCAGGATCTTGGATCGTCTGTCTGACATCTTAAGCCTTTCCGTTTAAGATCTTATCTATATCCTTGGCCAGCTTTTCGAGTTCGATGTCGTTCTGCTTTTCAAGGAACTTGAGGTTCTTAGCCGGTAAGGATTCGACGCCGTTTAAGGCACCGAGGATGCCTCCGACCATGGTAGCTATCGTATCGGTATCATCACCGATGTTGACACCGCCATAGATGCCCTGCATCGTATCGCCCTTGGCAGCTACCATCAGACCGAAGACGGCCGGAATGGCTTCGTTGGCTGCCAGGCTTGAGCCTACCAGTGAACCCAGCTTATCGATGGCTTCATCCATGTCTTTGGCAGTAAGACCGACCCAGATAGCCAGTTTCATTCTTTCTTCGACACTGGCACCGGCGTTCTCATGGTACTTGGCACCGAGTCTTTCGCCTTCTCTGGCGCCGTAAAGACCGGCCTGTACGACTTTGAACAGGTCTGCGTCGTCATTCATGGCGCAGGCTGTAGCTGCTGCTACGGCACAGGATCCGGCCAGAGCGATCTGGTTAGGATGAGTGAGCGATGCGACCGTGATGGCGATCTTGATGGCCTTGTCGACATCGCCGCCGCTGAACAGCGCAACCGGAGCGATCTTCATGCCGGCGCCGTTGGATGACTGGGCATTCATGTTTACCGGCGTAAAGAGATTGGCCGGATCGAACTTGTTGACATCAGGAGCAGTGCCTTTCATCTTGGCAATGTTTGCTCTGGTGGTAGGACCCGCAAAACGGGAGAACCATTTGTCTACTTCCGACCATTCCAGTAAGGCTTTCTTGGCAACGGCTTTGGTTACAACACCCTTATTGTCAGCGATCCTTCTGGCTGTCACATAGGCGACAGAGAAGTCATCGGTGATCTGACCGGCCTTGGAGCCTCGGGCATAGGTATCCTTAGGCGGCGCATAGAATTTCTTTACGTCACCGCCGAAAAATTCATGGATCTGCTTACGGGAACGGATCTCCGTTGCGGCACCCATGGCGTCGCCGGTAGCTCCGCCTACCAGACAGCCTAAAATCTTGTTATATGCAATCATGATGTTATTCTCCTTTTCGTATATTAATCAGTAAACTTATCAACTGCGTCTATAAGACCCTTGATATCGAGATCATTGGCTTCAGACAGAAAAGACATGTAGTTGCTCGGAATGTCCTTAGCGCCGGAATAGGCACCGCACATGGCACCGGTTATGGCCGCGATGGTATCGGTATCATTACCGCAGTTGACGCCCATGTAGATGGCATCCATAACCTTGCCTTTGGCAGCTACAAAGAAACCGAAGGCCGCAGGGATAGCTTCATTGGCGTTGAGCCCCGTACCTACCAGACCGGCCATCTCCTTGAGCAGTCCATCGAAATCATTCGCATAATTCACGCCGATGGTAACGGCCATCCTGATCCTGTCTTCGACACTGGCACCGGCTGACGGTTTGGTGAATTTCCAGGATCTTTCATAGCCTTCATGGGCACCGTAAAGCCCGGCACTTACCACATCGTCAAGCGTGGAATTCTTCGTCATGGCCACAGCGGTAGCAGCAGCTACGGCAGCAGCGGCAGAAAGAGCGACTGGATTGTCGTGAGTGACCTTGCACATGGTCATCGCATCTTCGATGGCCTTTTCCACATTGCCCATGTTGAAGACACCGGCTACCCAGGCTTTCATGCCGGCTCCGTTAGTGGCGGCAGAATTGTTGCAGCAGGCATAATCGTTCTTTGTATCCACTTCTTCACCCTTGATAAGAGCGATGGCTTTCTTGGAAGTAGGACCGGAATGAGCTATGTAGTAACGATCATATTTGGACCATTCGACCATGGCCTTTTCGGCAGCTTCCTTGGTGATTCCTCCGGCTTCAATGAATGCCTTGGAACTGAGATAGCTTACCGAGAAGTCATCGGTACACTGGCCGGCCGGCTGTCCGGCAGCCAAAGTGTCAGGACGAGGTTCAACGAACTTCTTTACATAGCGTCCGCCGCCTACGTCTTTCTTTATCAGATCGGTAGGACGAGTTTCTGTCGGTGCGCCCATGGCATCACCGATGGCACAACCTAAATACGCACCTTTGATGCGATCATACTTGGTAGTCATTACTTGTCCTCCTTTTCCAGAAGCTTGCAGATCTTCGTGGCCGTCTTTCTCAGATCGAACTTGTTTTCCTTTTCGATCAGTTCCAGGAATCTGGCAGGAATGCGGTCATAACCGTTCAGGGCACCGACGATATATCCGGCCATGCAGGCAACAGTATCGGTATCATCGCCGGCATTGACAGCCATGACGATGGTGTCCATCGCATTGCCCTTGGTAGCGGCAATATAACCGAAGGCAGCCGGAACGGCTTCCGCAGCCGGCAGGCCGCCGCCGATCTCTCTTGAGAGGATGTCCATGGCTTCGTCGAATCTGCCCTGGTACCTCATGCCCAGATCAACTGCGTGCCTGATCCTCCTGACGATATCAGGACCGGCAACGGGACTTACACCTTCGATCTTCGAAGAACGCAGGAATCCCTGTTCAGCACCGTAGATACCGGCTTCGATAACGTCGAGATAGGAAACCCTGTCCTTGCAGGCTTCTGCTACGGCAGCAGCTATGGCGCAGGTACCGGCTAAAGCGATGGTATTGTCATGAGTAGGCTTGCACATTGTGATGGCATCATCGATGGCCTTATCGACGTTGCAGGCATCAAAGAGGCCTACACATCCTACCTTCATGGCACCGCCGTTAGAGGCTCTGCTGTTTACGCACAGTAGTCTGTCCTGCTTGGTAGGAGGAAGCTTCTGACCCTTCATCCGGGCAATCGAACGCCTGGTGGTAGGTCCGGCACACTGCGAATAGTTAGGATCTTCAAACCACTTAAGGACAGCCTTTTCGGCACCCTTTTCCGTGATCTTACCCTTGTCCTTTATTATCTGCAGGGCATGGTAATAGGAAACGGAGAAATCATCCGTGACCTGTCCTCTTCTGGACCAGTGGGCCCAGGTATCTTCAGGAGCCTGAATGATATCGGTCACCAGATGTCCCCATTTGTCTTTGATCATTCCGGTGGTACGTATCTCGGTCGAGGCACCCATGGCATCGCCGGTTGCGCCTCCTAAAAGACCGCCTAAGATCTTGTCATATATATTCCGCATATTATATCCTTTCAGTTTAGATCTTGCCGAACTTCTTGAGGTTCTTGAAGTTGGTAATGAACAGAATGATGACAACAGCCAGATACGGCAGCATGCCGGTAAACTGGGTCGGAACGCCCAGCGATGACCAGGTCAAAGCCAGAGCCTGGCAGTAACCGAAGATCAGACCGAACAGCATGCCTTTTAGAGGGTTGCCGTCAGCGACCATGGTGGATGCCATGACCATGAAGCCTCTACCACCCGACATGTTTTCGGTAAACATGGCCAGGGAATTAAGAGACAGGAAGGCACCGGCCAGTCCCATCGTAGCACCTGATACCAGCATGGCTATCCAGCGGTACTTGACGACTGAAACACCGGCCGTTTCCGCAGCTTCCGGATTAAGACCTAAAGCACGGATACGGATACCGAACGTCGTCTTATACATGACGATATAAGCGATTATGGTAAGTATCGGAGCCAGCCATACCAGCAGCGTCTGGTTATTGAAGATGTCCTTGATGAAAGGAATGGAATTGATGACCGGTATATCGATGGTATCGTAGCTTACGGCACCGACGTTGGTGGCTCCACGGGTATGGAAGATCATTACCAGCAGCATGGTGGTAAGGCCCCAGCCCGATAGATTGAAGCCGACACCGGTTATCAGTCCGTTGGCCCCCAGGTGGAAGGTAAACAGTCCGTATAGCGCAGCCAGAACGACGGCAGCGATGACACCGAACAGTGTACCGATCATATAGTTCTTAGTCAGATAGCTGCCCAGTAAAGCGAAGAAGGCGGCTATCAGCATAAAGCTTTCCAGGGCGATGTTCATGATTCCCGCTTTTCTGCAGAAACAGTAGCCGGCAATACCCAGAATAAGAGGAGCCGACATACGGAACGTCGCATTCAAGGTTACAGTTGAAAACATAACACGTAAGAGTTCCATTCAACTATTCCTCCTTCTTAATAGCTTCACGAGCTTTTTTATCTTTATACTTGCGGTAAAGCATACCGTAATCGATGGAAATAAAGAGTACGAATAAAGCCTGCAGGAGGTTCATCGTATATCTGTTCAAAGTGGTGGCTCTTTCCATCTGCATGGCACCTGTCTTGAAGGCGG
Source organism: Erysipelotrichaceae bacterium (assembly GCA_017431825.1). GTDB lineage: Bacteria > Bacillota_I > Bacilli_A > Erysipelotrichales > Erysipelotrichaceae > Colivicinus. Next base: position 204,508 of record JAFRKI010000002.1, read on the forward strand.
CCCAGATGAAGGATACCAGCAGTACGCCGACCGGAGAGTTGGCCGCAACACGGGTGATCATGACACCATCCCAGCCCAGGTTCGCCGAGAACTGGGCGATGAAACGGTGGTTGACGCCGATTACCTCGGTAGCTCCGCAGATACCGGCAATGAATCCGGATACCAGGAAGATGATGATGAACATCTTATTGGAATCGACACCGCCGGCTCTTGAGAACGGCAGATTGGAACCGACCATCTTCATTTCGTATCCTACCAGCGTATACTTATACAGCAGATAGACGATGAGGATGATCGCCAAGGCCAGGAAAAGACCGGTCGTAGCCGAAGTTCCTTTGATGATAGGCGTCAGTTCCGCCGTCTTATTGACGAAAGGCGTAACGATGGAAGTCTGTGAAGTAGCCGAGTTGCCGCCCATGAGTTTCAAGGTAATGTATTCGGTAGCCAGTACCGCTACATAGTTCAAAAGCAGCGTCGTTATGACTTCATCGATCTTGAAATACAGTTTCAGCAGGGCCGGTATCAGCGCATACAGAAGACCCGCAAGACCGCCGGCAAAGATACAGGCAAGCTGATGAACGACCGGAGGCAGTTCGATCATATAGCCGACACAGGCAGCGGTCAGTGCACCGAAATAAAGCTGTCCTTCAAGACCCAGGTTGAAGACGCCGGATTTGAAGGCAACGGCTGCGGAAATGCCTACCAGCATACACGGTATCGCCCAGTGGATGGTATTGCCGATAGCCAGTTTGGAACCGAAGGCTCCTTTGAACATTTCTCTAAGAGCGACGCCGGCATTGGCGTTGTTGGCAACGATCAGCAGATATCCGATCAGTAAGGTAGCGATCAGCGATATGACGTATCTGGCAACATTGATCTTGGTGCTGTCAGCCAGAAAATGTTTGAGACTATTCAATGGTTTCATATTTCTGTGCCACACCTCCTGTCATTAATAAGCCTAACTGGGATTCATCGAATTCGCCGTATTTGCCTCCGTCATAGAGTTCGCCGTTATACATGACCATGATACGGTCGGAGAGCTCCATGACTTCATTGAGTTCATGGCTCACCAGCAGTACGGCAGCGCCCTGGGAAGCGAATTCCAGCAGTTTGCCCCAGATGTATTCGATGGCACCGACGTCGATTCCTCGGGTCGGGTCTTCGATCAGCAGAAGCTTGTTGTCCTGGGAGAATTCCCTTCCGACTATCAGCTTCTGGATATTGCCGCCGGATAATGATCCGACATTGGAATTGATGCTCTGGACCTTTACGGCAAAGTCATCGACGACTTTCTCCGTAAACTGGTTGGCATCCTTATGATCTACCAGCCATCTGGTCTTGAAACCGTGGGCTCTGTGATAACCCATGATGGTGTTTTCCCAGATGCTGGTCTTGACATCACATCCCATGACCATACGGTCCTGAGGAACGTAGCCGATATGGTCGGCACGGTTTTCCCTAGGGGTATTGCCCGTAATGTCTTTGCCCAGATATTCGATCTTACTGCCCTCGGCAGCCTTACTTAAGCCAAAGATGGTCTTGCTTAAGTACTGCTGTCCAGATCCGGCAACACCGGCGATACCCAGGATCTCACCTGCATGGATATCGAAACTTACATTCTTAAGTCTCTGGATGTTATCCTGGTCATAGACCGAAAGGTTCCTGACGCTTAATACCGGTTCGCCAGGTTCGCCCGGCTGCTTGTTGGCCTGAAGGATGACTTCCCTTCCGACCATCAGGTTAGCCAGTTTCTGCTGGTTCAGATCCTTAGGATCATATGTACCGACATATTTGCCTAAACGAAGTACGGTGATCTCATCACTTACTTCAAATACTTCCTGCAGTTTATGGGTAATAAACAGGATAGTCTTGCCGGCTGCCTTCAGTACCCGCATGGCCTGGAACAGACCTTCGATACCCTGTGGAGTAAGAGTAGAAGTCGGTTCGTCCATGATGATCAGATCGGCACCACGGTAAAGCACTTTGACAATTTCAATCTGCTGCAGCATGGCAACAGGCAGCTCGTTGATGACTTCATCCAGCGGAAGATTGAAATTGTAGTCCTTGCAGATCTTTTCAACTTTTTCTCTGGACTTCTTGTAATCAACGAAAGCGCCTTTCGTTTCTTCAAAACCGACGATGATATTCTCAAATACACTAAAGTTAGGTGCCAGCATGAATTCCTGGTAGATCATACCGATACCATGTCTGCAGGCATCCATCGGATTCCTGAATACGACCTTTTCCCCGTTGAGGATGATGTCGCCATAGTCAGGTTTTACCGTATCGGTAAGGATACCCATTAAGGTAGACTTGCCCGCACCGTTTTCACCGACTATTGCATGGATGGTATTACGCTTAACTTTAAGTGAGATATGATCGTTGGCTTTTAAAGGGCCATAGAACTTGCAGATATCTCTTGTCTCAAGTACATATTCACTCTGATTCGAGATATTTTCGCTCATATTTTCACTCCTATGAAATTGGGCTGATAGGCAAAGCCCATCAGCCCGTTTTTAATCGATTAGTTTTTTTCTTCTAACTATTACTGATAGTCAGATGGATCCCAACGATAGGAATCGTAACCTGCATATACATCAACAGCACCGGAAGCGATGTCAGCCATCAGCTGAGTGACCTTTTCCTGTACTTCTGCCGGTAAGAGATCGAAGTCTCTCTGATCATATACAGCAGCACCAGCAGCGATATCGTAGTAGCATACATGACCTTCCCAGGTACCGTCAGCAACTTCTCTGCAGCACTTGGTGATAGCGTCATTGATAGGCTTTAATGCAGACCAGAATACAGTTTCCTGACCGAAGTCGCCGCCCTGCCACATATCAACACCGATAGCCTTGACGCCTTCTTCCTTACATTCAGTCATAACGCCTAAACCGGAAGTATTGGCAGCCTGGTCGATGATGTCTACGCCGTATTCAGCGATCATAGCCTTGGCAGCTTCCTGACCCTTGTTGGCATCCTGAGCATCGCCGGTGTAACCGAAGATTACTTCAGTGCCGTTGTCAGCATACTTAACGCCGCCTTCGAAACCGTATTTGAATCTGTCCTGAGAAACCTGATCAGTATGGCCTAACCAGCCGACTTTACCGGCTTCAGTCATCTGAGCTGCAACATAACCGGCAACGAATTCAGACTCCCATGGGTCACAAATGATATTTGCGCAGTTGGTAGTCTTGTTGGCACCTAATACATAAGAGTCATTCAGGAAGATCTTAAGATCAGGATAGTTTTCAGCCAGTTCATCAGCTAACTGTAAAGCAACTTCACCGAGAGCATCGAATTCAGTTACGATTACATGGTAGCCTTCAGCAGCCATGGCACGGATCTGGTCAGCGAACTCGGAAGTTTCTTTGACTTCGAGGATCTTGACGTCCCAGCCTTCCTGTTCAAGGACCTTGACACCAGTTACACACATAGCTGTAAATGGAGCAGCCTCACCATACTGAGTGATGTAAACAACACTCTTAACAGGATCGACACCGGTAGTCGGTTCATCACCGCCCTGAGGCTCGCCGCCACCGGAGCATGCTACTAATGCCAGACATACTAACACAGTAGCAAGAACTTTGAATAGTTTCTTCATTTTTTTCCTCCCTTGTAGTAAATTTAGAAACTTGAGCGTATATATGCATTTTAATGTGCATATGTAAACGCATTCATGTTCATTAAAAATATTATATGCTTACTTGGTCTATGTTTCAATCACTTAGATAGCTGTTTTATGAACGTTTTCACTCGTAAAAGATCGACAGGATTATTGACGTTACCGCCTTTTTTAAATGAACTTCCCACTATGGCACCGTCGATGATCTCAAAGAATTCCTTAGCGTTGTCCTTATTTACGCCGCTGCCCACGAATACAGGCATATTATGGGCCATTTTCTTAAAGTTAAGGGCATCTTCCACGCTTGGGCTCTTACCCGTCGTAATGCCCGTTAAAATGAGGGCATCGGCACCTCCTTCGATGCAGGATTCGATGGTGAAATCAAGCGGCTGATCGGTCAATGGGAAAGTGTGCTTGACGTTTACGTCAGCCAGTATCACGATATCCTTCGGGTACTGTGCTCTTATACGCATGAGCTTAGGTCCGGCCGCTTCCAGGATACCGTTAGGACCGCAGCGGTTTTCAGCCAGTACCTCGACTCTGATGAAGTCATAACCGCAGGCATAGGCCAGAGCCCACTCGGCTTCGATGTCATTGTACTGAAAATTGATGCCCATAGGAAGTTTAGTCAGTTTCCTTAATTTCGTGGCAATAACCGCAAAGGAAGTAACTGCGATCAGGGAATTGTTCTGAGCGTAAGGAACGTCTCCGAAATTCTCGATGATAACCGCATTGCAGCCACCTTCGATCAGCGCCTTCAGGTCCTTTTCCGCTGCTTTGTATACCTTGTCAAGATCGCCGCAGAAACCCACGGAACCCGGTAAAGGCAGCAGATGGACCATGCCTACCACGATCTTCTTATTTCCGAATAGCTTTTCGTATCTGTTCATTTTATGCTTCCTTTAATTTCTTTACCAGTTCATTCCAGTAGAAGTCGATATTGGATGAGTTGATAAGACCGTATTCACAGATTAGACCGGTAATATCGGAAGCCGGCGTCACGTCAAAGAACTGATTGATGACCGTCAGGTTCTTATGGCTCTTGAAGTCTCCTTTGGAAATGATCTCGTTTTCCGTCCTTCTTTCCAGTTCGATCGGTACACCTTTCTTGGTGAGCGGGTTGTATTTATACAGTTCGGCTGCGACATAGAACGGTTTCTTGCACAGTTTGGCCAGTGCCGCCAGCATGGCGGTGCCCATCTTATTGGCGATTGAACCGTTAGAAGCCAGTGAATCGGCACCTACCAGAATGAAGTCAGCCTTCGGCATGAACTCGTAAGCTTCCGCATCAGTGATGTAGATGATTTTTTCATCCCATTCCTGCAGGTAGTGAACAGCTTTGCGGGATTCCCTTAACGGACGAGATTCCGTGCAGATGACAGTGAATTTCTTGCCCTGTTCGGCTGCCTTTATGAAGATGGCCATCAGGGTACTGGTATAACTGTGCATCATGATGGTGCTGCCGTCCTTTATCAGATTGGCTCCTACTTCAGCCATCTTGTCTATCGCCGCATATGAGTTATCGATGATATTGTCACAGACCTTAATGACCTTTTCCTTGATCACTTTGAGGTCTTCGTTCTTATTCTCTTCATAGACTTCCTCGATGATGTTGCAGGAATTATGGATGGTGCCCATGGTCGGCTTAAGGGTCAGCATCTGCTTTTTCAGGTCCTTATAGCGGGTTCGGAGCTCTCTTTTGGTGTTGAGCTTTTCCTTCTGCGTTGCGAGCTTTAAAGCCCAGGCAGCGGCACGGCCGAAAGGACTGCCGCCCTTGACGTTCATGTCTCTGATCTCCTGAACGACGTGATCTGCCGATCTGAAATCAATGTCTTTTACTTTTTCTCTCATTTTTCTCCTCCTTGATTATCAGTATCTATATCCTCCCTTAATACCTCAGGGGAATAACTGCCTATATCCTTTCGAGATATACTCTGTCTTCTTCCTGTTTCCAGTCAAGACCGTTTTCCTTTAAAAGCTCCTTCATGGCTTCAACGGTCGGACAATGGATGCCGGTGCCCGGTGTCATCGTCTTGACGGCTCCGGCCGCATTGGCGACGTTCATATAGGAATCGACGTCCCAGTCATGAAGATATCCGTACATGACCGCCGCAAAGAAGGAATCCCCGGCCCCCATCGTGTCGATCTTAGGGACCTTAAAGCCAGGATACCACTTCCCGTTTCTTTCTTTGTCTATCACGAAGCAGCCTCTGGCTCCGGCCTTTACGATGACGATACCCTTCGTCTTTTCCGCCATCTTCCGGGCGGCTTCTTCCTCATCCTTTATTCCGGTATAGATCTCGGCTTCCTCATTGTTGAAGCAGACGATGTCGCTGAGTTCCATTATCTCTGCCATTATTTCAGGATCGATGTTGCCAACGACCGGTCCCGGATCAAAGAATAAGGACTTGCCCTGTTTATGGAATTCCCGGTATGCATACATGCAGTCCCGGATCATCGGCAGATCTTTATCCCCGTGCATGCTGTAACCGGACATATAGAAGGCCCTGCATTCCTTTATGAAACCGTCAAGCAGCTTCCGGTCAACATAATCGGCCGTAGGCAAAGTAGCCGCAAAGGTATGATGTCCGGCCTTGTCGATAAGACAGTTGGAGACCTGGGTTTCAAAACCTTCCTTAACGATCAGACCTTTAGTCTCTATGCCCAGCTTCTCATAGGTCCTTTTCATCCATTCGCCGTAGATATCATCGCCGATCGGACAGTAAGGCAGGCATTTGCCTCCCAGTCTTTCATAGACCACGAAAACGTTTCCGGATCCTCCGGGCTGCCATTCGATGTTGCCGATACGGATATAGGTATCTCCTTCGATAGGAAAAAGTCCGTCTATCCTTTGAACGACGTCTACGGGTAAACAGGTCATATCCAGCAGGTCATACATGTCTTGTTCCTCTTTTCTTAATTTATAAAAAAAGGACGATTCTCATTAAAATAAGTAAAGTCCCGTTTTCTTATCATCTTTAGTTCAGACTCATTGTCCCATCGACTTCATGATGGCTCTTACCTGGGCCTCAGAAGGCTTTCTGCCCATCTGGGCATACAGGGATCTGATCATCTTGGCGTTGATCGGAGGATTCTCCCTTAACTGCTTCTCATAAACGTGCCTTGTGATCAGGAAACCGGCGGCACCGCCGACGAGAATTCCGACTACCAGATATAATACTGAACTCCAAACACTTGACATATTAATTCACCTCGCTACTATTCTAACTTATCTAAAGTAAATTGTCTAACGGACCTGATGAGGAAAATTTCCTGATGCGCCAATCAGGTGGGTCAGCTACATATGCCTTCAGGATCCCTGGTCAGGCCAGGCTTTCAACACCGGCATACGACGCGCATAAGACCCGTATAAATAATGTAGGAATTTAACAACTCACCAGGCACTTATATTATCTTATAGAAATGCCGTCATTTAAAGTCTTGACATTATTCGCAAAACGGAGTAAGCATCTTACGGTATACTGCCTTGAGCTCATTGATGTCGTTTTCGTCGTAGTCGCTGCCGGTCCAGGTAGTGCCTACCTGATAGGACGTAATGATGCCGTCTACTACCGTAAAGACTTCCGGAGTCTGTATCTCCTTGCCTTCATCTCCTTCATTGAGCGTCGTATATAAAAGATCGAAGAGGATGTCGTAATTATCGGTACCCAGTATCGGATATTCATCGGACATTGCATCGATGTAGTAGATAGTAACACCCAGTTCTTCCGCTACCGCATTGAGATACTGCATCGCCATCTGACAGTGATTGCAGCCCGTCCTGCTCAAGACGAAGACGCCGTAGCCCTTCTCATTTACCGTTCTTTCAAGTTCCCTGACAGTCGTGCCCTTGAACATATGCTTCGTTGAACTGAGACCTTCATAGCCGGACATATCGCAGGCATAGGTCTCCAGCTCAAAAGGCTTGCTCATATCGGGCTTTTTATTGCAGGCACTGAGGCACAGTAAAAGGATCAGCAGGCAGATTATCTTTTTCACTTGTATTCGAACCTCTCGGCTTTGAGTTCTTTATAGTTCTTATGGATGAGATCCATGTCGGCGGTCCTTTCCAGCAGATTGGTAGATATCGTTACCGCATTGGCGCTTAGGAAGGCTTCTTCCGGTGATGCCGCCTTAAGGCTGGCCCACAGGAATCCGGCTATCATGGAATCGTTGGTACCGATAAGAGACTGCGGATTCTTATCGGAGATATCACATTTGTAGTAGCAGTCTTTGGTACACATGATCGAAGGCATGTAGTGAGCCGAATACATGAAGTATTTTGCGCCCTGGTCGATGTATCTCTTTCCGACTTTTACCACTTCATCGAGGTCCTTGCCGATGACGAAATAAGTCATCTTGATCAGGAACGGCTTATATGGAGCCAGACGTTCGATAATGTCATAATCGGTATCCAAAATGACCTTATGTCCGCTTTCCATGAGCTTTATCATAGTCTCAACGACTTTTTCCTTAAGATCTTCCTGAACGTTGCCGCTGAGTACGACATAATCGTTTTCAAAGATATAATCGAAACGCTTCAGGAACCTTTCGAATTCCTCATCGGTGATGTCCGGTCCCTTGGCGTTAAGGGAAGTCTCTTCACCGGCATCGATCTTGACGTTTATTCGGGTACTGCCCTTGATCGGCGTGAATAAAGGCTGGATGTGCTCATAGCCGGCCAGGATATCGAGGTAATAATCCTTATTGTAGCCGCCCAGGAAGCCCAAAGCAGTAGAGTTTATGCCCAAATTATTAAGGAATTTTGATACGTTGACGCCCTTTCCGGCCGCATCAAAGGTCTCGCCTTTGGATCTGTTAAGTACGCCGACATTGAGTTCATCGATCTTGAGATAATAATCCAGTGAAGGATTGGTTGTAATCGTATAAATCATATAATTATTATATAATGTCTGTTGTGAAATTAAGTCAGATTTTTAAAGATTATAAGGGTGAAGATATCAACATCAGAGGTCTGTCAGTCAACTCCAAGACAGTGGAAGAAGGAGACCTTTTTATCTGCATGAAAGGCGTAAATGTCGACCGTCATGACTTCATCGATGAAGCCGTAAATAACGGTGCTGCAGCTCTGGTGACGTCAAAAGATGTCGATACGAGCGTACCTTATGTGAAGGTGGATGATGTCAATGCGGTCTTAAGAGACATCTATGAAGCCTTCTACGATCATCCTGAGAAAAAACTGACATTAATAGGCGTTACGGGAACCGACGGCAAGACTTCAACTACCAGCATCATTCAGAAGCTTTTAGGCGACGATGTCTGCGGCTATATCGGTACCAACGGTTATTCCTGCAGGACTATAAAGGGCGAGACCGACAATACCACTCCGGGCATTGAATCCCTTTACAGGATACTGGACGAGTTCGTAAAGGCGGGATGCAGGTATGTAGCCATGGAAGCCTCTTCCGAGGCCTTCTTCTATAAACGTTTAAAAGGAATAGAGTTCACCGTCGGTGCCCTGACCAACGTCGACAAGGAACACCTCAATACCCATAAGACCCTGGAAAACTACATCGACTGCAAGAAGCAGCTCTTCAGACAGTCAAAGACTTCCGTCCTTAACAGCAATGATAAACACTACGAAGAGTTTAAGGAACTGTGTCCTGACGCTCTTTCCTATGGCTACAAAGAAGACGATGATCTTTATATCAGAGACTATAAGATTAGCCCCGCAAAGACCGATATCACCTATGTCTATAAAGGAAAGGACTACAGTATCACATCACCGCTTTTGGGCCAGTTCAATATCGAGAATCTGGCTGCTGCCCTGCTTAGCTGTCTGGCCCTGGGTAAGGCAATGGAAGAGCTCATTCCTAACATATCAGAGTTATCAATAGATGGCAGGATGTCATCCATAAACATGGGACAGGACTTCTACGTCCTGGTCGACTATGCCCATACGCCAAACGGTCTTGAAAGGCTCTTCAGTTTTACCAATAAACTCGATGTCGGCAGAAAGATCGTCGTTACCGGCAACGCCGGTGAAAGAGATGCCTCTAAGAGAAAGTTCGTCGGCAAGCTCTGCGTCGAAAACAACGATCACGTCATTTTTACCTATGAGGATCCGCGATTCGAAGATCCGTACAATATCGTAAAGGACCTTACCGAACTGGTAAAAGACCGGGACAATTACGAAACGGTCATCGACCGTCATGAAGCCATCGAAAAAGCCATCATGATGGCCGAACCAAATGATCTCATCATGATACTGGGCAAAGGCAATGAAGACTGGGAAGAAGTCAAAGGTGAATTCCTGGACTTCAATGATGAAGAAGAAGCCCGTAGGGCTATAAAGAAAAAACTGGGATGACCCAGTTTTTATTATCTCTGACTGGCGTTGTACTGCTTATTCAGTTCTGCCAGTATCTTTTCGTGATGTTCGTTGATGTCTTCGACCTTAAGGGTCCTGTTAGGATCTTCATAGACGATCGAAAGGGATACTGATTTCTGGCCTTTTTCGATGTGTTCGCCTTTATAGACATCGAATACTTCAACGCTCTTTACGAGTGATCCGCCGGCTTTCTTGCAGACCTTTATCAGATCATCGGCCTTGACATCATCGCTCAGGGTGATGGAGATATCTCTGGAGATCGAAGGATATCTGCTTACCTGCGGTGCTTTTACTTTGCCTGGATTTTTATCCAGCAGCTTATCCAGCATCAGTTCACAGTAATAAACGTCCTTAAGCTTAAGGGTATTAAGGTATCGAGGATGAAGCTTGCCCATGATGCCTACCGTTTCATTATTGATGACGATGAGCACCGACTGATAAGGATGGAAATGCTCCGTATCAAGATCGTTCTCCTTGAGCATCACTCTCTTGCCTTCATATCCGAGATTATCCAGCAGTTCCAGCACGATGCCCTTCAATACATAGAAATCGGTCTTTAAGGCATTATGAAGTACCTTATACTGGCTGAGGTAGCCGTACATTGCCATTCCCAGCCTTTCGCCTTCAACGTCCTTTCCGTATACGGAAGAGATTTCAAATAGATTGAGGTTGGTGCTTGAGTGGTCAAGATTGTAGGACAGTGTTTCCAGCATTGAGTTCATCAGGGAATTCCTGACATACTTTCTGGCATCGCTCAGCGGTGATACCAGAGCCAGAGCTTCTCCTACCGGCAGTAAAGCCTCATCGATCTTCTTCTGATCGACCAGCGTATAGGATACGGTCTCATTGAAACCGGCATTGGTAAGCGTCTCTCTGATATTCCTTCTGATGCGCTGGATTGGCGATAATCTGCCGACAGTCTGCGGCATCAGAGGTAAGGTGCTCTTGAGATCATCGAAATCGGTCAGTCTGACTATCTCTTCATCGAGGTCGACAGGTATCTTCAGATCGGATGAACGGTGAGAAGGAATGCTTACCCTGAAGGTCTCGTTATCATGTTCAGTCTCGAAACCAAGTCGTTTCATTACGGAAACGGCTTCTTCCATCGTGTATTCCTTGCCGATAAGGCTGTTAAGATGCGTAAGCGTCTCTTCGATCACATAAGGCTCGTAATCAGCCTTTCCGTACTCGACTGTTTCTTCAAGATCTTTCGCATCAGCCAGTTCGATCAGAAGCTGTACAGCCCTGTCAACAGCCTTGTTCTGAGAAAGAGGTTCAAGACCCTTGGAGAATCTGGCAGCAGCTTCCGTCTGTAATCCCAAACGGTTGGATGTCCTTCTGATCTGGGCATGATCGAATAAGGCCGCTTCGATGATAAGTCCTTTAGTCGTATCGAGGATCTTGGTGTTTTCACCGCCCATGATACCGGCGATGCCGATCGGCTTGCCGTCGGACATGATCATCAGATCGCCCTTTTCGATATCGTATTCGATGCCGTCCAGTGCCATGTATTTTCCTTCATAGTCATCTCTTACTTCGATGTTCCTGTTCGGATTGGTAGCCAGATCATAGAAGTGTAAAGGCTGACCTGTTTCCAGCATGACATAGTTGGATATATCGACGAGGTTGTTTATCGCTTTGACGCCGTTGGCTCTCAAGTGCTGCTTCATCCATTCCGGAGATTCCTTGATGGTGACGTCGTTTACGACTTTGGCCACGAAATGGGTACAGTTCTTTGATGCGCTGTTAAGCGAGAAGTTGCCTTTCCTGCCGGTGTTTGCCGCACCTTCAAAATCAGGCAGTACGCACGGTCTGTCCAGGATGGCAGCAGCCTCCTTAGCCATGTAGAACATGGCGGCACAGTCCGGTCTGTTGGCATAGATGGATACGTCAAGTATCGTATCCTCATAGCCCAGCTTGTTCAGGATATCGGTATCACCTACCTCAAATCTGTCGTCAAGCTCTTCGATTCCGTTTAAGGAAGGAGAATCTGCAGGAAGCATGTCATCGGTCAGATTAAGTTCCTTCAGTGAGCACAGCATGCCGTTGGACTTTTCGCCTCTGATCACTCCGGCCTTTATTTCGCCGCCCGGTAACTGGGCACCGACCTTGGCCACGATGACCTTCAGGCCTTCACGGCAGTTAGGTGCACCGCAGACGATATCGAGCACTTCAGATCCGATATCGACCTTGCAGATATGCAGATGATCTGAATCAGGATGTTCCCTGCATTCGATAACTTTTCCGACTACCAGATTGGTGCCTAAACCGAGATGTTCCTCGGATTCCACTTCAAAACCGGCTTTTACCAGCTTTTCTTCTATTTCCTTTTCAGTTAATCCGTCCAGATCGACGAATTCATTAAGCCATTTTAAACTCAGTAACATGTCACACCTCCTATTTCTTAAATCCGCTTAAGAAACGGACGTCATTTGCGTAAAGATCACGGATATCGGTAATGCCGTATTTCAGCATGGCCAGTCTTTCGATTCCTACACCGAACGCAAAACCGGTGTACTTTTTCGAATCGATGACGGCCATTTCCAGAACGTTCGGATGGACCATGCCGCTGCCCAGGATCTCGATCCAGCCGGTACCCTTGCAGGTCCCACAGCCCTTGCCGCCGCAGATATGACAGGTCATATCCACTTCAAAGCTAGGTTCGGTAAACGGGAAGTAAGAAGGCCTGAACCTGATCTTTGCATCTCTCTTGAAGAGTTCCATGATCATCAGCTCGAGCGTCCCTTTGAGATCGGCTACCGTGATGTTTTCACCGATGACCAGTCCTTCACACTGGACGAACTGATGAGAATGGGTCGCATCGTCATCGTCTCTTCTGTAGACCTTGCCCGGACAGATGACCTTGATCGGCAGGTTATTGGCTTCTTTCTCCAATACCCGCATCTGAATGGCCGTGGTCTGGGACCTTAAAAGATGATTGACGTCGATATAGAAGGTATCCTGCATGTCTCTGGCCGGATGTCCTTCCGGAGTATTGGCTCTGGTGAAGTTGTATTCATCGAGCTCCACTTCCGGACCTTCTGCCACGTTATAGCCCATGCCGATAAAGACGTCTTCCAGCTCCTTCTGCACCAGTGTCAAAGGATGCAGGGAACCGGCCTTTGGCGTATAGGCATCTAAAGTCAGGTCGATCCTGTCGTTTTCCAGTTCCGCATCAAGGGAAGCACTGTCAAGCATCTGCTTCTTTTCTTCGATCGCTTCCGTTACGCTGTTCTTCAGATCATTTACCAGCTGTCCGAACTTCGGCTTTTCCTCAGGACTCAGATTACGCATTTCTGCCATCAGTCCCTGGATCTTTCCTTTCTTGGAAAGGTACTCAAGTCTCAGTTCTTCAAGAACCTTGGAGTCCTTTGCCTCTTCTATGGCTTTTAAAGCCGCTTCTTTAAGGGTTTTAAGATCATCCATAAGATTACTCCTTTACATAAAAAAACCGCGATATAGGAACGAAGATCGCGGTACCATCCTAATTCAGTAATAAATACTGCACTTTATAACTATAACGCGTTACCGGACATGATTGGTGTCACTATAAGGATGAATTCACTTATCTGCTCATACAGGGCTTGCACCGTATCCCTGCTCGCTTCATGGACTTAAGATAAGCTACTGCTTCCTTTTTAATCGCTTTACTTAAGTATTGTAGCACATTTAATCATTCAGGAATAATAAAAAGGCTGATATTCATCAGCCCTTTTATTTATTAGTTGTTGGAGACTTCGACTCTTACGCCAGGACCCATATTGGATGATAAGGTCGTGCCCAGTACATACTGTCCCTTGACAGCAGCCGGTCTGGCCTTGAGGATCTGCTGGTATAAGGCATTGAAGTTCTCTTCGAGCGCCTTGGTCTCAAAGCTGGTCTTACCGATCAGACAGTTGATGTTTCCATCCTTGTCTACTCTGTAAGTAACTTTACCTTTCTTGATCTCTTCTACGGCACCGGCAATGTTCTGAGTTACCGTACCGGTCTTAGGGTTAGGCATGAGGCCCTTAGGGCCTAAGATCTTACCCAGTTTACCGAGTTCACCCATCATGTCAGGTGTAGCGACGATGACATCGAAATCGAACCAGCCGCCCTTGATCTTTTCCAGGATCTCCTTGTCGCCGACATAATCGGCACCGGCAGTCTTAGCTACTTCGATATTAGGACCCTGAGTTACGACCAGGACCTTCTGGCTCCTTCCGGTACCGTTAGGCAGTACCATGGCGCCACGGATCTGCTGTTCGGCGTGTCTTGGGTCAACGTTAAGCTTGAATGATACTCTTACCTGAGCGTCATACTTGACGGTAGAAGTCTTCTTTACCAGTTCGCAGGCTTCGGCAACCGGATACTTCTTTGTCTTTTCGTAAAGACTTAAGGCATTCTTATAGGATTTGGATCTCTTCATTATTATTCCTCACCTTCTATCTTGATGCCCATGTTTCTTGCCGTACCGGCAATGATCTTCATGGCAGCTTCGACGTCGTTGGCGTTAAGATCAGGCATCTTGTATTCAGCTATTTCTCTTAACTGATCCTTGGTGATCTTACCGGCAGTAACGGAATTTGGCGTACCGCTGGCCTTATCGATGCCTGCAGCCTTCTTTAACAAGAATGCAGCCGGAGTCGTCTTGAGGACGAAGTCGAATGACTTGTCTTCATACGAAGTGATGATGACCGGTACGATGTCGCCCATTCTGTCCTTGGTCTGATCATTGAACTGCGTACAGAACTGAGGCATGTTGATACCGGCAGAGGCAAGTGCTGGTCCCGGTTTGGCCTGTCCGGCCAGGAACTGCAGCTTGCTTACTTTTGCAACTTTCTTTCCCATTTTTTCCTCCTTATGGTAGTGGTTAACGGAGCAGTTGCACTCCTACCACGTGCTTATCTATTTTAGCCTTTATTAAAGGCATTTTCAAGACCTAATTTAGATTGCCTTTAGCGAATTCATCCAGCATCTCTCTGGTGAGAGCATAGTCTTCGTTTCTGATATCAAGATCGCTCCTTTTTATCCAGAAAGCATCGGCATTCTCGCTGTAATCGACGGTCAGTTTATCGTCACCGTCAAGATCGGCCACGAAACCCAGAAGCAGTGAATCGGAGAATGACCACGGCTGCGATTTATAGTAGCGGATGTTCTTTATCCTTACGCCAACTTCCTCCATCACTTCCCTGCGGCAGGTATCTTCCACCGTTTCGCCAACTTCCGTAAAGCCGGAGATGAGAGCCAGGCCCTTGGATTCCGGTCTTCTTCTGGTAACGATGATGGAGTCGTTTTCCTTATTAACCACAGCTACGATGACTGCAGGTGAGATCCTGGGATAGATCGTCGTTTTACAGTTCTCGCAGTACAGCATCCTCTCCTTATCGGAGAAGGAATTAAGATGTCCGCATTTCCCGCAATAACGGTTGTTACGGTACCAGTTGCCGAACTGTCTGCCGGTGATCACCGCAAAATCCAGCCATTTAGGCAGTACCCTTAAACGCTGATTGAAGGAAACGTAATGATAATCTCCGAATTCATCAAAATCTTCGTTGAGATAAAAGAAACGGTCTTCACCTATCTTGAACAGGTAGATATATTTATGACCGGTAAATTCCTTACCGAAGCTCGGCAGAGAATTGTCCCTGCCGAAAAGTATCATGTTGTCCTTAATGATGATCAGATGATCGTTCTCCTGAGGCTCGCAGATGCTGAAGGTATCGTCGTATTTGAAATCGATGTCCTGTAACATTATCTGCTCTTGAGTTCCAGACCGATCTCTTCCATCTTCTTCTCATCGAGAATGAACTTCTTTGAGAAGTAGGCAAGAGCGAAGCCTAAGGCGATCACCGGTATTGCCGCCATGATGAATCTTAAGGTCAGTAAGGTACCGGCGCTGTTTAGACCGTCAGCCCAGGCATTCTCACTGGTATTAAGACCGATCAGAGCAACTACCAGTCCGGTCAGACCGGCAGAGATGCCGCTGGCCAGCTTGACGACGAAGGTCTGCATGGAGAAGACGACGGATTCATCTCTTCTGCCGTTGCTGACTTCACCGAAGTCGACGGCATCAGCCAGATAAACGGTCGTAAGGATATTAAGGATACCGGTAGCTACGCCCATGAAGAACGAAGGTATGAACAGCAGATAGATCGATACCGACTTGAACATCGACATTACGAACAGCAGCGCATAGCCGGCGATTGCTGAACCCAGGGCAAAGCTGAAGATGCCCTTACGGTTGAAGAACCTTCTGATAGCCGGATAGATGATCATCATGCCCAGTACCTGGAAGGCAAAGATGGCCATGGTGATGAGCGAATAGTTGGCATTCCAGTCGGCACCGCCCAGATCAAAGTGGAAGAAGTAAGGCATGAGGTTACCGGTTATGCCGGTACCGATATTGACAGCGGTAATGGCGATAACGATGACGATGGCCTGGGAATTGGCGAATAAAGCCGAGAACATCTCCCTGATTGTCGGAGACTTCTCTTCCTCGACCTGGTGTTTCTCCTTGACGTTAAGGAAGAATACCAGCGATGAAAGTATGTAATAGATACAGACGATTATCGCAAAGTACTTAAAACCCTTGATCCAGTGAGCATAGTTATTGGCGTCTCCTCCGCCAAGCATCGGTACTACTACCGGCGCCAGTACGGAAATGATACCGCAGCCGATGGACGCAAAGGTACGTCCGATGGTAGCCATCGATTCTCTTTCCTTACCCTGATCGGTAACGGCCGGAACGATGGACCAGATCGGAATGTCATAGGCATCATAGGTCGTAGACCATAAGATATAGACAACGGCACACCATACCATCAGCGAACCTTCAGCGGTCTGAATGGTATTAGGCACCGCGAACAGCGCATAAAGCGTCAGGGCATTGACGATGGAACCGGAAAGGATCCATGGTCTGAACTTGCCCCAGCGGGTATTGACCTTGGCAACGATGATGCCGGTCAGCGGATCGTTGACGGCATCAAAGATCCTGGCGACCATCAGTACCGCACCGACATAGGCGGCATTGAGTCCCAGGTAAGTCTGGTAATACATGACCGTGAAGCTAGCCGTCAGCATATACACGAAGTTGCCGCCCATTAAGCACAGACCGTATAACCATTTGGCTTTTGTGGATAGTCCTTGACTCATTACTGTTTCTCCTTCTTGACATCAAATCCGATGTCTGTATTTCCAAGACGTGCATTCTTGATATGCAGGACGCCTTTACCTGCTTTTCCTGTAGTCCTGACGTAGGTGCCGCCGCTTCCTCCCGAAAGAGTGATGGCTGACGGTCCGATCAGTTCGATGCTGCCGGAACAGCTGAGTTCCAGGATCTCCTTGCTGTAGACGGCAGTATTGCCGTTTTCATCGGCGATGTTTAGTCTTACAGCTGCCACGTCATAGGTCTTACCTTCAGTCAGCTCATTGCTGCTCACATCGTAACCCAGTTTCAGCTTATTGGAAGGCATTCTGGTAACGCTTTTGAAGACCTTGCCGTTTCGGATACCGTCAAAGCGGTAAACGATGGATGCCCCGCCCCAGCCGGCCACGTAATCGCCGTAGAGCCTGGTAGCATCGTTCATCGTCAGCTTGTCTATAAGCATCATCTTGGCCAGTTTCAGCTTGTATTTCAGCGGCAGGTTGTCCATGCCGTATTTGGCTGTTGCCAGCAGGCATTCCTTGATCGAATCGCAGAGCTTTTCGCTGTAGGATTCATGTTTCCTGATCAGTTCACCGATCAGGTCATCGACGATGATCGGCGGATGCGGCAGATCGGAGAATCTTTCACCCGGGAAGAACTCCTTGACGAATTCATCATTCTTATACACTTTAACACTGTCGGCATTTGTGAAGATAAAGGTATCACCGATATTGCCGCCCGGATATTCGCCCAGTTCCATGCAGGAAGCCACTTCCATGACTCCCCTGTCGCTGCTCTGGCTGGCATAGACCGCTGCAGCGATCTTGGGATTCCTGAAGAAATCCATGACACCGTGGTAACAGATACGGTCGCCCGAACCGAAATCCTTGTGAGTATTGTAGTCGAACATGCACCAGCCGATGGCTCCGGAGATGTCTTCCTGCTTATACATGCTTTCAAGTACCTGCGCATGTCTTAAGGCCTGCTCAAGACGGTGGCTGTAATCATCGAAGGCCTTTGTCGGGAACATGTGACCGTTGTGTTCGGTAACGATGTAGCCTTTGGCCATGGAATCCTTCTTCATGACGGCTTTCTCCTTGGTCTTAAGGCCGTCTTTGGAGAAATCGCCCGCAAAGGAGAAGTCATTGTGACCGTAGACGTCTTCCAGCAGGCTCGAACCGGTCAGATATCTTACACCGGATGTCTGACGGAAAGGATCGAGTTCGTGAGCCAGCTTATTCGTCCTTGCATACAGTTCATCATCATCCAGTGATTCGTTTACTCTTACGCCCCACAGGATGATGCTCGGATGCTTCCTGTACTGGACTATCATGTCCCTGACATTGGCTACGCAGACATCTTTCCATTCTTCATTGCCCAGATGTTGCCAGCCCGGTATCTCCGTAAATGCCAGGAGACCTCTTTTATCGCATTCCTCAAAGAAGGAATGGCTTTGCGGATAATGGGAAGTCCTGACGATGTTGCAGCCAAGCTCTTCCTTTAGTATCCTGACATCTTCTCTTTGCAGGGAATCCGGCATCGCATAACCCACATACGGATAGGCCTGATGACGGTTGAGGCCTCTCAGTTTCAGTTTATCGCCGTTGAGGTAGAAGCCGTCTTCCCTGAATTCCGCAGTCCTTAAGCCAACGGATACTTCATAGCTGTCCCTGCCGTATTTAAGCACAAGTCTGTAAAGATATGGATCATCGACAGTCCACAGATGAGGTCTGCCTATTTCATATTCAAATCTTTCTCTGAGTTTTTCCTTATTGTTCAGGATGAGTTTGCCGTTCCTGTCATAGAGGCTTATCTCCATGAAACCGTCCCAGTCTTTGCCGTCGATCTCTACATCAATGTTCAGATACCATTTATCTTCCTTATTTACGGCCTTGGCATAAACATCGCTGATGAAAGTCTCAGGGGCCGTCGTCAGGTAGACGTCACGGTAGATGCCGCCATAGGTAAGATAATCGATGGATCCGCCAAACGGAGGAACGTTTACGGTCTCATTGCTGTCAAGCTTTACGACTATTTTATTGTCGGCTTTGAGCAGTTTTGTGATCTCATATTTGAAACCGGTATAGCCGCATAAGTGCGTACCCAGTTCCTTATTGTTGAAATAAACGGTCGAGACATGAGCGGCTCCGTCGAAGTTGAGAAAGACCCTTTTATTGTCAAATGACCTGTCATATTTAAAGGTCCTGCGGTAGCCTGATACCATCTCATAGTCCTTTTCATCGACATAGTTATAAGGCAGTTCAGCTACCGTGTGCGGCAGCCTTACTTTCTTCAGAGTCTTATCTGCTTTAAAGGTCTTGAAGGACGGAGAGAACTTCTCCGTGAACTCCCAGTCATTATTCAGGTAAATCTTTTTAAGCATTAGCGATTCCTCACTTCTTGATCCTTATTTCCCTGTCCGTACCGTTATCGTCATAGACGACTACGGCTTCACCGTTCTGATAGTCGACTTCCCTGGCTTTGCCTTTCAGGTGAACGATCTTCTTGTACAGTTTCTTCTTGGCATCATCGTAAAGCGATGCGTCATCAGACATGAACAGCACGGATCCGAAGAGTCCGTTGATGATGGCCAGCGTTTCCTTCTGCTCGGCAGTCATCTTGACGTTCTCATCCCGCAGGATGAAGACGTCCGGGTCATTGAGGAAGGCTCTGCCGTCCAGCTGTCTTCTGTAGATCGTATTGACCATGCAGTGTCTGGTGGATGTACGTTCCGGATGGGCTCTGCGCATATAGAAGACATCATCGTATTCCAGGGATACGTCACAGCCGATACGGCAGTAATCGACCTTGCCGAAGGCACTGGCCAGAGGAACACCGCAGCCCAGTATCAGCTTATCGCCGCACAGTTCTCTTAAGAGATCCATGCCGTCGGCCATGATCTTGCCTCT
The DNA here is from genome assembly GCA_017431825.1 of Erysipelotrichaceae bacterium. Lineage (GTDB taxonomy): Bacteria > Bacillota_I > Bacilli_A > Erysipelotrichales > Erysipelotrichaceae > Colivicinus. The sequence goes on from JAFRKI010000002.1 coordinate 224,520, forward strand.
TGGCTTGTCAGGTCTGTTTAAAGCACAGGCACTGTAAAGGAAGTCCAGCTTTACCAGATCGAAGCCCCATTCATTGAAGACCTTGTCGAAGACCTGTCTCAGGTATTCCCTGACTTCTTCGTTGTAGATATCAAGGCCATAGAAGCTTGACCAGTTGCAGCCGCAGATGTAAGGTTCGCCCTTATCGTCCTTGACCATCCAGTCCGGATGCTGCTTGAAAAGCTCCGATTCGCATTCTGCGGAGAACGGCGCCAGCCATAAGCCGGCCAGCAGATCGTTCGCATGGATCTTGTTTACTATTCCCTTTAAACCGTTAGGGAACTTTGTCCTGTCGGTATCCAGCCAGTCACCGATCCTTGTCTCCCAGCCGTCATCGATCTGAAAGACGTTTATCCTTTCCGGTAAGGCTCTGATGCCGTTGAAATCATTGATGATCTTTTCCTCATTGATGTCCTGATAGTGGTTGTACCAGGAAGTATAGCCGAGAACCGGCTTGGCCGTCGGCTTTTCGATGTGCATCAAAGAGAACCATTTATCGAATACTTCGTCCTCGTCCCCGTCCAGGATACAGAAATCAAAAGGCACAAATGACTGATTGGTCTTATAGCCCCTGATGTCCGGAACGATGATGATGGCCTTCTTGCTGCTGTCGAAGATGAATCTGGTAAAGGCGAAGTTCTCATTAAGGGAACCGAAGAGCTTGTAGTGTCTGCCGTTTCTGATATAGAGATAGGACCAGGAATGGTTGTAGCCGGTCTTATTCGGGTATTCCGCAAAATCATAGTCACCGTACCTGTTCAGGTGATATTTCTTCAGCATGATCCTCTTGAACGTCGGCAAGGCATTAAAGCCCTTTTTCTTCGTATAGATGTCATCCTCATGGGAATATGACCATCCCTGATAGCCGTTGAAGAAGAGACGGTCATCAAGCGAGAAGTCACGTTCATAATAAAGTTCGATCTTTTCCATCTCGATGAGACGGTCCGGATAAACTTTCAGGGAAATGCGTTCCTTGTCCCTGTTTACCATAAAGCCCATATTCTCATCGGAATAGGTGATGGTCTTATCGATATCGGTATCGATCTTGTAGTGCCTGTCGTTGCAGCTGTATTCAATGTATAGTTTCATAGTTATTTGTGCCTGTAGAATGTCCTGTTATCCATCGCAAAGAGTTTCGGAGTGAATTCGCCCTCTTTGACTTCAGCTAAGGCCTTGTCGATGATGGCTATCTTAGCATCAATATTGTCGATATATGTGAGCAGTTCGGCTTCCAGCGTCTCCGGCAGTATCGGCGAGCCGAATTCGTATTTGCCGTGGTGGGAAAGAACCATGTGCCGTAAGAGCATTACTTCTTCGCTTTCGTCAAGCTTTAGTTCCTTGGCAACTTCGAGGATCCTCGCATCCATGATGGAAATGTGTCCTAAGAGCCTGCCGCTTACCGAATATTCGGTCACTACGGGACTGGTCAGTTCCTCGATCTTGCCCAGATCATGGAGGATGATGCCGGCCAGGAGATAATCCTTGCTGATGGAAGGATAGATCTCACACAGGGCACAGCCCACTTTCAGCATGCCGGCGATATGGGTTGCCAGTCCGCCGATGAAGTTGTGGTGTATCCTGGCTGCCGCCGGATACTCATAGACATCGTTCTCATAGTAGTTCAGCAGCCCGTTCACGATCATCGCTATCTTCTCGTTGTTGATCTGATTGATGCCTTCGGCGATACTGTTTCTGAGATCATCTTTAGGTATCGGCGAATTGAAGATATAGTCGCTCATATCCAGTTCAGCCTGATTCAGCGGGAAGACCTTTATGACCTTGGCCTGCAGATTGTTCCGGTAGAGGTTTATCTCCAGATCGAAGTTGAAGACCTTTCCGACCTGCAGTTCCTTCTCCACCTCGCTTTTGACGTCCCAGAGCTTGGCATCGATCGATTTGGTCGAATCCTGCAGCGTCAATGTGAGATAAGGAGCGCCGGAATTGGTGATGCCTCTTGTCAGGGAACTTATCAGCAGGTTGACGTTAACGTGATCCCCTTCCTTGAAATCCTTAACTTTCTTAATGTCCATAATTACAGCTCCATTTCATTGATAATCGCATATATGTTGTCATAGCTGAAACCCTTGGAGACAAGGCTCAGATAGACCCTGTTCCGCAGTTCCGTCCCTTCATATTTCTTTTCGTATTTCTTTTTGGCCTTAAGGGCTTCCTTCTTGAGGATGTCCTTTTCCATCATTACCGATTCGGAGAAGTCCAGCACCGACATGGCTTCCCTGGCTATGTCGTAGCTGAAGCCGTCGTTTACCAGTTTGGCATAGATGGTCTGTTTCTTGACGTTAAGCGACTTGTTCTTGCAGGAAGACAGATACTTCTTGGCCTTGGCCTTGGCATTCATGAGTTCGCTGTCCGGATTGTTCAGCACCGTCTTTTCGATGATCTCATCGCTGATGCCCAGTTTCTTAAGCTTGTATCTCATGGCCTTTCTCGACATCAGGGTCGCATTGAAGGAAGATACCTTGTTTAACGCGAAGCGGTAATCATCGACCATGCCGTATTCATTCAGTTTGTCGATGATTTCATTGATGTTCCTGTCGCTGAGTTCATATTTGAGCCTGAGGTGCTCCTTGAGCTGCCTAACGGAATAGTCCCTGTTGGCCAGTTTCTTAAGACAGGACCTGTAGGCCTTGGTGTAGTTTTCCTTTTTCTTCAGGGCATCATAAATGAGCCTGGTGACCTTTGATTCGTTGCGGAAACCGCCGTTATAGTAATCGTCGAGCGATACCATGATCTTCTCGGTCTCGCCGTCATAGCCCAGCAGTTCGAGCACCACACAGTCGTCCTTGAGTGTCGTCTTCTTGACGATGTAAGAGTGCTTATAGTCTTCGATCGCTTCTTCATAAAGAGCCATTGAATCCCTGCCGAACTTATTCGCATCATATTTGCCTGCTGAATCGATGGCAACTTCAGCCATTCTTTCATATTCTTCCTTGCTTAAGGAATCAAAGGTGACTATGGTCTTATAGATATCGTCTGTCGTTTCAAAGAAGTAGCCGTTCTCCCCTTCGATGATCAGATCGTCGAGCACCTGATCATAATGCGCCAGAACTACCAGACCGCTGGCTAACGCTTCGATATAGGTCATGCCCTGAGTCTCGGAGGTCGAAGCGCTGATAAAGCCGTTGGCCGCATGGTAATAAGCCGGCACTTCCGCAAACGGCTTCTTGCCCGCAAAGAATACATATTCATCCAGCTGGTATCCGTTTACCATCTTCTTGAGATCTTCAAGCTGCGGCCCGTCACCTACTATCAGCAGTCTGACCTTGAGACCGTTCTCTTTGACTTTACGGAAGGCTTCGATGATCATATCGATGGACTTCTCTTCGGCTATCCTGCCTACGAAAAGCAGGAGCTTTTCATCTTCCGTTATGCCGTATTCTTCTCTTATTGTCTGAGCTTTATCGAGATCCGCATTTTCTTTTGCGAATCTGTCCAGTTCGATACCGGTAGGAATGATCGTTATCTCGGAGTTGACGCCGTATGTCCTTAACATGCCTGCCGTCTTTTCACTAGGACAGATCAGCTTGACACAGTGATTGCAGTAGGCCTTAGATACTTCCGCTACGCCCTTTTTAAGGAACTTGTCCAGTGTCTTTGAATTGAGGATATTAAGATAATGGGTATAGTCCTCATAGGTCGTATGATAGGTCCTTACCAAAGGAAGGTTCAGATTGGAGGCGACGATATTGGCAAAGATGCCGACACCGAATTCCGTTTCCGCATGGATGATGTCCAGATCCAGTGCTTTCAGTTCGTCTATAAGCAGAAAATGCAAAGGCGTAGCCACGGCATAACCGTATAGTTTTTCAATTTCCACGCCCGGTAATCTTATGATATTTCCTTCGTATTTTATCCTGGCGACACCCTTATAGGTACATACCACATATACGGTATTGCCCAGTTCTTCCAGCTTTTTTCTTAAAAGTTCTACGGAAGAGACCACTCCGTTTATATCCGGTAAATAGGTATCAGTAAAAATCGCGATTCTCATCTTTTAAATTATACTAAAAAAAGACTTTCTTACCTATAGACAATAATAAAAAAGGCTGTCATTTCTGACAGCCTTCAGTAATTAAGATTTAAGTATTATTCGCTAGCTAAAGCGACCAGTCTCTTGTATCTTCTCTGAGCATCGGCTTTGGTCTTGGCGAACATTTCCTTGGCAGTTTCCTCACCTCTGATCTTCGGTAACTGGTTGTATCTGTTTTCATTCATCAGGAATGCATCGAATTTATCCCAGTCAGGTTCCTTGGAATCGATAGTGAGCGGCTTTTCATTACGTGGATCGAATCTGTACAGAGTCGTGTAACCGCACTCAACAGCGTTCTTCTCGACATCCTGCTGAGTGGCCATACCGCTTCTGATACCCTGTTCGATACATGGACAGTAAGCGATGATCAGTGACGGACCATTGTAGCTTTCAGCTTCAGTCAAGGCCTTTAATAACTGCATTCTGTTAGAGCCCATTGAAACTGATGCGACATATACATGTCCGTAAGCCATGGCGATCATGCCTAAGTCCTTCTTGGAGGTTGCCTTACCGCCGGCAGCGAACTTGGCGATGGAAGCAGCCTGAGAAGACTTGGATGACTGACCGCCGGTATTGGAGTAGACTTCGGTATCGAGGACTAAGATGTTGCAGTTGACATCGTTGGCCAGTACGTGGTCTAAGCCTCCGTAACCGATATCATAAGCCCAGCCGTCACCGCCGACGATCCAGACAGACTTGCCTACCAGGTCTCTTTCGTAATCTAAGAGTTCCTTGACAGCTTCATTCTTGGAGGCCTTGACAGCAGCGATCACTTCGTCTTTTACAGCTCTCTGTGCATCTCTGTTGTTTCCGGCAGCGATGTACTTCTTGAAGGCTTCGCCGCAGTCACCATCAAGGTTTTCTTCCATGATCTTTAAGATCCTGGCTTCCTTGTAGTTCTGAGCGATGGCCATACCGAAGCCGTATTCAGCATTATCTTCAAATAATGAGTTAGCCCAGGCGACACCGCCATCCTTATCGGCAACGAATGGAGTAGACGGAGCACTTGAACAGTAGATCATCGAACAGCCGGTAGCGTTGGCTACTAACATGTCCTTACCGAATAACTGGGATACAAGCTTGTAGTACGGAGCTTCACCGCATCCAGGGCAGGCACCCGATACTTCAAAGTATGGCTTTAAGAACTGAGAGCCCTTGACCGTATTTATCGGGAAGTATTCAGTCTTAGGTTCAAGTTCCTTGAACATGTAGTCTGCGAGAACTTCATTTTCAAGTTCAAGATTAACGTCGACCATTTCAAGAGCTTTCTTACCGCCCTTACCCGGACATTCGTGAGCACACAGACCACAACCGACACAGTTGGCAGGTGAAACCTGGATACGGAACTTCAGCTGTTCAACACCCTTACCCATAGCCTGGATAGTTTCAAATTCCTTAGGAGCATTCTTGATTTCTTCGTCAGTTAATAATACCGGTCTGATCGTAGCATGCGGACATACGAATGAACAGAACGAGCACTGGATACAGTTTTCCGGAACCCATTTAGGTACCTGTACCGCAATGGATCTCTTTTCCTTGAAAGCAACATTAGACTGTAATGAGCCGTCAGGTAAACCGTACTTTAAGAAGTTGGAAACCGGCAGATCATAACCGTCTAAAGCATTGATCACGGATACATGGTTATCATAGTATTCATCACCTGTATTGGCTTTATTGGCATCATAAGTCAGATCAGCCCATTCAGGTTTGACTTCTACCTGTACCAGACCTGCCTTACCGGCATCGATAGCCTTGTAATTCATTTCGACTACGTCATCGCCCTTCTTGGAGTAAGACTTCTTGGCCATGTATTTCATGAGTTCAAGAGCCTTGTCGTAAGGCATGATCTGTTCATTGAGAGCGAAGAAGGCAGACTGTAAGGTCGTATTGGTCCTTCTGCCCATGCCGATCTCGGCACAGATCTTGGTAGCATCGATGATATAGAACTTGGCATGTTTCTTGGCTAAACCGGCCAGCATCCTGTTAGGAAGATGATCAGCGATCTCATCCTTGGAGAATGTGGTGTTGAGCAGGAAAGTACCGCCGTCCTTCAACTGTCTGGTCATGTCATACTTGAAGCAGTAGGAATCAAGTGAACATGAAATAAAGTCAGCATTATCTACATAATATGTGGACCTGATAGGAGACGGGCCGAATCTTAAGTGAGATCTGGTTACACCGCCTGATTTCTTGGAGTCATACTGGAAATAAGCCTGAGCATACTGTTCAGTATTATCGCCGATGATCTTGATGGAAGACTTGTTGGCACCGACAGTACCGTCTGAACCCAAACCGAAGAACAGACAGGAAGTGTAATCGGCATCTACGTGGAAGTTCGGATCGACATCGAGTGAGAGATGAGTCACATCATCATTGACACCGATGGTGAATTCTTCCTTAGGAGCATCCTTAGCCAGTTCATCATAAACAGCCTTGATCTGGTTAGGAGCGGTATCTCTTGAAGACAGACCGTAACGGCCGCCGACGATCTTAAGATCAGTGTGTTCCTTAAGAGCATCGCAGACATCCAGGAACAGCGGTTCTCTGGCACCGGCTTCGATCGTTCTGTCAAGTACGGCGATCTTCTTAACTGAAGCAGGAAGAACTTTTTCAAGATATTTAACAGAGAACGGACGATATAAGTGAACTTTGATCAGGCCGACTTTTTCGCCCATCTTGTTTAAAGTATCGATAGTTTCCTTAATGGTATCAGTTACGGAACCCATGGCAATGATGGCTCTGTCGGCATTCTTGGCACCATAGTAAGTGAATGGAGCATATTCTCTGCCGGTATGTTCAGAGATCTTGACCATGTAGTCGTTTACGATATCAGGGATAGCTTCATAGAAGCCGTTGGCAGCTTCTCTGGCAGCAAAGTAGATATCATCGTTTTCAGCACCGCCTCTGGTAACAGGATTGGTATGAGGGTTCAGAGCATTGGCTTTGAATCTCTCTACAGCTTCCATATCGACAAGAGACTTCAGGAATTCCTGATCCATTACTTCGACTTTCTGTATTTCATGAGAAGTACGGAAACCGTCAAAGAAGTGAATGAACGGCAGTGAACCCTTGATGGCAGCCAGGTGAGCTACACCGGCCAGGTCCATACATTCCTGTACGGAATGAGATGCCAGCATGCACATGCCGGTCTGTCTGGCAGCATAGATATCCTGATGGTCACCGAAGATCGAAAGCGCTCTTCCGGCCAGGGCTCTGGCAGAAGTGTGGATGACACCAGGCAGCAGTTCTCCGGCCAGCTTATACATATTCGGGATCATCAGCAAGAAGCCCTGAGAAGCGGTGAATGTCGCACCTAAAGTACCGCCCTGTAAGGCACCGTGTAAAGCACCGGCAGCACCACCTTCAGATTGCATTTCAACAACCTTCACCGTAGAACCGAAGATGTTCTTACGTCCCTCAGTAGCCCAAGTATCGATGACTTCAGCCATTGGAGAGGATGGTGTAATAGGATAGATACAAGCTACTTCAGTAAACGCATACGCGCAATGAGCTGTAGCAGTATTTCCATCCATTGATTGGAATACTTTTCCCATAATTAAAAAATCCTCCTAATTACGTCTTAATTATAACAAGAAAGGACCTTTTTTATTCAGTAATATATAAGAATATTAGCTCTTTATGCCTTATACCTTGATATTCGTCCAGGAACCCTTCCTGAATCTGATAAGCGAGTAGGAAAAGCGGCATATCTGGTCGATTATACAGCCTAACCAGGCACCGGTCAGGCCCAGACCCAGAGGATATACCAGGATATAGGAAATGCCGGGTCTGATGATACCGACACAGATCGTCATCATCATCGTCACGAATCTGACGTCTCCGGCACCTCTGAGGGCGCCGATGGTTATGACCTGCGGGATCTGGAACAGTACGGTAAGAGCCATTATCTTCATAGGAATATCGGTAAGGGCAATGACCTGCGGATCCTGGGTAAACACTGAGACGATCGCTCTTGAAAAAAGCGCTATATTCAAAGACAGAATGACCGCAAAACACATGCCGATAGTCTGGGATATGCGCGAGTAAATAATAGCCAGATCGCTCCTTTCGGCGCCCATGGACTGCCCTACCAGAGAAGTATTGGCGGCCTGTAAGCCATCGCCAAAAGAGAAGGTAATGCTCATGAGATTCATGCAGACCTGATGAGCGGCGAATTCCGCTGTGCCCAGACTTGCGACCACCTTGGCATAAGTGAAAAAGCCCAGTCTCAGGATGATCTGTTCACCGAAAGCAGATCTGAAAATATCAAAGAATTTGCGGCATTTTGACCGGAATCTTTCGATCGGTCCGAAATCGAGCCGCAGATAACGGTCCTTATTAAGAAGGCTTATAAGTGCTACTACGAAGGAAACGACATTACCGATAGCCGTGGCAATGGCTGCGCCTTTTACACCAAGCCTAGGGAAACCGAAAAGGCCATTGATCAGGATCGCATTGAAAACGATGTTTACCGCATTAGCCGTAAGATTGGTAATCATCGCTATCTTGGTATATCCGGCACCTCTTTGGGAAGCCGACATCGTATAGCCGATACTGTACAGGACCAGAGATGATAAGACTATCCTGAAGTACACTACAGCTGTATCGATGTAATCGGGCTGAGCTCCGGCAAAAAGCAGGATTTCTCTGGCAAACGCATAACCCAGGCTACAGAAAAACAGTGATATCAGCAGCGTCCAGATAAGGGCTACTTTAAGATAGTCATTGGCATCCTTCTGCCTTCCCTGCCCCTTCCTTCTGGCGATCAGAACGATGCTGGCTGTGTTGATTGCAAATATCGGAGCCAGGCACAGGTATTTTGGCTGATTGCAGATGCCTACGGCACTGATGGCTTCCTTGCCTATGCTGCCGACCATCATCATGTCTATGGCACCTACCAACGCAACTAAAATAGCCTCAACGGCACTTGGCCAGGCTATTTTAGCTGTTTTAAGATACAGAGTATTTAAAGGAGGAATCTCGCCTTTTATCAGCTCTTTTTTAAGTTTTTTTGTCGGATCAAATATACTCTCGATAAACATTAGTCATATTATACTAGCTGATCCTTTCATTTACTATCTCAACATTAATGCTGACATTCGTAGGATAGTTCCCGGCAGAATATGACGTGTTTCCGTTTACGGAGATCGAGACTATCTGACCTATCGATTTGGTCGAAGAAACGCCGGTATAGTTCACATTGGTGAATCCGGCAGCACTGAAATAGCCGTTTAAGGCATTTACGGTGTCCTGATAAGTCGTTTTAGAGTAATTGCTTATCAGCATATTCGGAGCCAGTATCGGCGCTGTTTCGACCCCGCTGGAGATCGTGAGGGTTACCGTGGAACCGGCAGCTACGGATGTACCGGCCGCAGGGTTCATCGATATGACATTTCCGGCAGCTACGGAGCTTGAATAGGCCGTAGTGATATTCGCATTAAGACCGTTGCTGGACAGGTAGGATTCGGCTTCGCTCTGAGTCTTGCCCACAAGATTGGCCAGGGTCACATTGGTCGAAGAACTTCCGGAACCGGAACCACCCGATCCGTTGTCCACAAGGTAGTATTTTACGTTATCGCCCTTTTTGAAGGTGATGCCGTCGCTCGTTGAATCGTAGGCATAGACGGTTCCTGTCGCATATCTTTGCGACGTATAGGTCTTTGTCTGCTTTACAGGATTAAGTCCCAGAGCCTTGATGGCACTGATGAAGTTTGCCTCGGTATAGCCGATATAACTGTCAGGAACAATCACTGTTTCTTCTTCTGTGCTGTCTCCGTTGTCTACCAGATAATACTTGACCGTATCGCCTTTTTTGAAGGTGATCCCGTCACTTGAAGAATCATAGGCGTAGACGGTACCTGTCGCGTATCGCTGGGAAGTATAGGTCTTGGACTGTTTTGATGCCTTCAGGCCTAAAGCTTCGATCGCCTTGATGAAGTTGGCTTCGGTATAGCCCAGATAAGAATCAGGGACCGTTACCGTTTCATCAGCTTCAGAACCGTTATCGACCAGATAGTATTTTACGGTATCGCCCTTTTTGAAGATTATGCCGTCACTGCTGGACTGGTATGAATATACGGTACCGTTCTTATATGAAGGATTCTTATAGGTCTTGGACTGTTTTACGGGCTTAAGTCCCAGAGCCTCGATAGCTTTGATGAAGTTGGCTTCGGTATACCCAAGATAGGTATCCGGCACCTTGATCGTGTTATCGGTGTTACCGCCGGACTTGCCGTTGGATAAGACGATGTCGATGCTGCCGCCTTCTTCGACTTCTCCCTCAGCTGCGATGCTTTGGGATATCAAAGAACCCTTGGCTACGGTGTCGGAATAGACGTAGTCGATATTCATGGTGACTTTATTGACATCGCCCCAGTTCCTGATCTCTTCCTCTGTAAAAGCGGAAAAATCAGGTACGGTGATCTTGTTCTTGACGATCTTTTCCGGATCCATTCCCTTGGAGAAGACAAAGGAAATATTGTCCTTAATGACATCCCCTTCCTTTACCGACTGATAGATCAGCACATTTTCCGGAATAACGTCATCGTATTCATAGATAAAGGAATACTTATCTTCAGAAAGCTTACTGGAAGATATCCACTCCTGTACCTCGGTAACGGTCTTGCCGGTAAGATCCTGGGCTATCACTTCCTTGCCCTTGCCGATACCCAGAAGGTTAAAGGCCAGTATCGTCGCACAGGCCAAAACGGCGACAAGACTTATCGTCAGTACTATATTCAGTGTGTTGGAAAAAAACTTTTTCATTTATTCCACCTCCAGCATTAATCTTTCTCTGATTCCGCTTGTAAAGAAGCGGTAATTAGTGCCGTTAATCTCCCTTTCCGGAACGGCACTGTGGGAGATGTTGCTCATCTCCAGGAAATCGACGTATTCGCCATTCTGTATCTTTATGATCATCTGATAATCGCCTGCTTCAAGTCCCTTGATGTTGACGCTTCCTTCAAAGCAGATGTAGTCCATGTTGAAGGAGGAATTAAGCAGGGTCTTGTAGTCATAGTTGGATCTCAGGGTATCGCATTCCATAGCCAGGTATTCCCCGCTGTCCTTTATGAGATAGACAGTATAGTGGATGCTGTTTTGATCATCATAATTACAGTAATAGATCATGGCCTGACCGTAGATATAGAGGTCACCGTTTTCATCGAGATCAAAGCTGTCAAATGAGAACAGCGAGAGCCTGGTGCTTGGCTTGTTTATCTGGGCATAATCGATGACAGCCGGCAGAGAATCGGCATCCACTTCCAGACGGTAGTTATAGATCTCGTTGGTCGAGAGATGGTAATTCATGTCGTTGAGCGATACAGACATATTCGCATAGCCGTCGTTGTATGAGATCAGATCGGCACTGTAGGAGTAGCCGCTGTTATCTACCTTTACGGCCAGATAATAGTTGCCGTCTTCTATCTCAGCCAACGGGATCGAAACATTATAGCCGACATAGGTATAGGTATGGGAATCATTGAAGCTGATGCCCGGATAGGAGACCGTCGTCGCACTGAACTCCTTGACGGCTGAGCCGTCACTTATGTTCTTAAGCAGTATCTTATGGCTTATATCGGCAGGATCAGCGAAGGAAATGCCCTTGATGAAGGCACAGCCGCTTATGACGATACAGCCGTTCCTGATCTCGACACTGTCGACTGACGAGAGGATCGAGAGATCCTCATCAGGGATATCGGCAGGAGTGCTGCCGCCGCTTATCGGAGTCAGATATTCGCTCTTGATATATGCGACGCTCAGGTCATAGTCATAAGTCGATATCGGATTGAGGTCACCGGTGGTCGGTGGCGTGCGGTGGGTCTTGATATTGCCGTTTTCATCGATCGCATTGGTCGACTGGATCTTGGTGAAGGAACCGTTATTGCCAAGGGTGATGACGATGAAATCCTTCTGGTAATAAGGACCGTACTGCGTCGTATACAGGGTCTTTGAGGAATTGGAGGCCTTGAGTTTGACTTCCACGTCAAAGGTATTGATCACCGACAGCGAATAACTGCCGTAATCGGTATAGGAACCGTTCTTGTTTTTGCTGTACTTGTCTATCGAGTAGCAGATGGCTGCGATCTGAGCTCCCCAGTTAGGATCGCTGGCATATTTGACGTTAAGGCCTGAACCCTTGTTGCCTAAGGACGAAGAGAAGAACCTTCCGTCGGTTATATCGACATAGCCTCTCAGGTTGATGCCGGCCTGTTCGTTTATACAGGCGGTAACGCTGGCAAAAGAGCTCGCATTGCCCGGATTGGAGTCATGGGCATTCCAGCCGAAGAGGTTGTTGCGGTTACGGGCGTAGTTGCTGCGTCCGTACGAGGATTCATGGCAGGCCATCGCAAACAGGATCAGCGCATTGATGCCGTAACTGTTCTGGGCATCGATGAAGTCCTGGCCGTGTCCGGCCATTACCGAACCGCTGTAGGAATTAAGATATGAATTCAGCGTACTTGCACTGATCTCCGTCTTGGATCTCAACGGCAGGTACTGATAATAGTTATAGTAGGTTATGCATTCGCCGCTGTAAGAGGTATTCGCATAGAAATTCACGCCGTCCTTCGAGTAGTACTTTACACCCGCGACCATGGACGAAGGTGCTTCCCCGATGGCTATCGTCTGGCTTACCGGTTCGGTACCGCTTTTCGGATAAGCCCGGTAGAAATGATAGACCAGGTCGTAATACTTGCCGTTCTGGACTGCTTCGTAATAGTTTCTTTTAGCCTTTACCAGGAAAGGATCTTCGTTTTCATAGGTGTTGTTGCCGCCAAGATAAAGGGCGATGCCGTTATCCAGGAACTTGCTCGGGACCAGATCGGTATACTCCAGGTCGGTAAAGCCTTCGAAACCGTTGATATTGACCTGTATCATGCCTACGCCCTTACCGGAAGAATCGACGAAATATCTCTCGGTATCGTAGTAGTACATCTCATAGTGATTGGCGATGTAGGTCTGCTTGTAGTACTTGGTCCGGTTAGTGACATCCTGATAGATGTTAAGCGTCTTGGAATTGCCTCTTCCCGGATATGAATACGCCAGACCCGAATTCATCGCAATGATCCTGGATGGAGAAAGCGAGGCATAGTGTCTTACGACATGGTCGCCTCCCAGTGATTTCATGGCCTGCTTGGCATCCGCAAACGTGGAATAACAGCCCTTCTTGGTAAAGGATCCGTTATCTTCGATATAGGCCACTTCATAGTTGTATCCGCAGGCTGTCTCGTCCTGTGCTTCCACACGCTTAAAAGTACCGAATACCGGTATTATCAGCAATGCGCAAAGTAATACGAGAACAGTCTTTTTCATATCAGTTTAATGTTGCATCTATGATTGCGGAAGAGCCGTCAGAGAAATTGAGAGTGATGGTCCCTTCATAACGCGGCTTGTCTTCATCATTGGAATAGACTTCGAAGAACAGGGCATATTCATCGCCCGCCTTCAGCTGTTTTCTGATGATGTTTTCGATCTTTACGGAAGAATAGGAAGCATCCAGAGCATCCCATTTTTCACCGGTACTGCTTTGGGTAAAGACGGCACTGTCTATCTTGAGACCGTCAGTGATCGATCTGACCTTGAGCTTATAGGTATAGACCGACAGCATCGAACAGTCATAGCTTTCCCCGTCATGAGTCATCATCGTGGAAATGAAGTTGTCGGACACTTCGATATCAACGTCCTTGGTCACGATCTCGCTAGGTGAAGGCACGTGCTTCAGCGTATCGATATCGGCCTTCTTTTTGGTGATGTCGATCTTAAAGGAGCTGCCGCTTTGCATATCGGTAAGGATGACCATATCACTGGCCTTGACATAAGGCACGAACACCTTAAAGGTCGCATCCTTCTTGTCGGAGACGATATCTACACTGGTCTTTAGGGAATCATAGTCATAGGAATTGACGTTCATTTTCTTCTGGTAGGAAGCGACGTCATTCAGCCGGTAGCCTTCGTCGGTGATAAGGTTCGCCAGATCATAGCTGATGGCCTTTTCATCCTTGAACTCCAGTTCGGCTACCACGAAGTTAAAGCCCAGTTCCTCATTCTTATCCTCATAGACTTCATAGTCCAGAAGATTGATCGAGAAAGTGTTGTTGGTGATGACGTCGATCGGCGGATTGTCCTTTTTGCCATCTTTACTGATAAGACCGATGATGCCTTTTATGCCTAAGACAAGACCGGCAATGATCGCAATAAGCAAAACAAAAAGCAAGATGACCCTGCCTACTCTCAGTTTCCTTCTTCTTTTAGCCATTATTCTTCTCCATTAAAGCTTCTTCAGCTTCGATAAGTTGCGAAAAACGTGAAATAGGAATAATGGCCGCCATCGGTTCATTATTCTTGACGATAATCTTGATATCATCCGGACCCAAACTGGAAATGATCTTTGCCGCCTTGCCCTGGTTGAGATAGCTTATAGGCACCAAAGAGTCCAGCATCTGTCCTACGCCGGATTTCTTACCCATGACTGCATTATAAAATTTATTGATATATTTGTCAATTAATTTAATTAATTATTTATTATTTATTTATATATAAATTTATCGTTATTCTATTCCGTTAGGATTCTTGCAGATAAAGTTATAGGCATCCCTGCACATGTCTTCGATGTCCATCTCCGTCTTGAAGCCCAGCAGTTCTTCAGCCTTCTTCGGATCCGCAAAGCAGGTGGCGATGTCGCCCGGCCTTCTGTCCGTTATCACATAAGGTATTTCTCTGCCGCAGGCCTTTTCGTAGGCCTTGATGATATCGAGTACCGAATAGCCGGTACCGGTACCGACATTGATGATCTCCACGCCCTTGTGGCCGTCTGCATATTCGATAGCGGCGACGTGGGCCTTGGCCAGATCCACCACATGGATATAGTCTCTGACGCCCGTACCGTCTTTGGTGTCATAATCGTTGCCGAAGACGTTCAGATGATCAAGTTTGCCGACTACCACATCGGATATGTAAGGCATCAGGTTGTTTGGGATACCGTTAGGCCTTTCACCGATCAGACCGCTCTTATGAGCACCTACCGGATTGAAGTATCGTAAGATAACGGCACTCAAGTCCTTGTCGGCCTTGCCGTAGTCTTCGATTATCATCTCGTTCATGGCCTTGGTGGTTCCGTAAGGATTGGTGGTACGGCCCCTGCCGTATTCTTCCTTTAATGGCGACTTGAAAGAGTCACCGTAAACGGTGGCGGAGCTGGAGAAGACCAGCTTATTCACTTTATATTCCTTCATCAGTTCATAGAGATTAAGTGAACCGGAGATGTTGTTTTCATAGTATTCCAAAGGCTTGACTACCGATTCGCCTACGGCCTTAAGTCCCGCAAAATGGATGACGGCCTCGAAGCCATTTTCCTTAAAGATTTCCCTTAAGGCTTCCTTATCACGGATATCGGTCCTGTAAAAGAGAGGCCTGATGCCTGTGATCTCCTTGATCCGGTCCAGGACCTTTTCGCTTGAATTGTAAAGATTGTCGACGATTACGCATTCATGTCCCTTACTGAGCAGTTCAACGACCGTATGGGAGCCGATATATCCGGTTCCGCCCGTTACCAGTATTTTCATAAAGACCTCCTAAAAGACCAGATTAAAGGCACCTAAGATGCCGTTTGATACAAGACCCATGATGATGCCGGCCAGGATTACGCCGCATACTACCGCGATGACGGATTTCCTGAAATCCAGATCCAGGAAGCTGGCAGCCAGCGTTCCCGTCCAGGCTCCGGTACCCGGGATCGGTATGCCTACGAAAAGGAACAGACCGATATAGGCTCCTTTATCGGACCTCTGCAGCAGCTTTTCCTTGGCTTTTTCGCCTTTCTCGATGAAGAAAGCCGCAAAGTTCCTGACCTTTTCCTTCCTGCTGGCGCTCAGCCACTCCAGGACCTTGCGCGCAAAGAAGAAGATGAAAGGTACCGGCAGCATGTTGCCGATGATGGCGATGATATATGAAGGCAGCAGCGGCAGTCCGAAAACCACCGCATAAGGAATGGCTCCTCTTAATTCGATCAGAGGAACCATCGATACCAGAAATACTATCAGATATTTTTTAAACATAAGACCCTCCTATCCCAAGATCTTAAGGATGTCATGTCCGGTCGCAAAGATGAAGATCAGGATGAACAGAATGACCGAAGCCGTCATGATGAAGTTCTCGACGTTCTTCGGTATCGGTCTTCTGATGATGGCTTCGATGAGCGTAAGGACAACTCTTCCTCCATCCAGAGCCGGGATCGGTATCAGATTGAAGATGCCGATATTGAGCGAAAGGATGGCAGCCAACAGGAAGTAGGAAGACAGCCCATAGGATACGGCCTGTGAGGTGACATTATAGATGCCTACCGGACCGGAAAGATTCTCCAGTCCCACTCCCTTGAACAGTCCCAGAACGGATGTCCAGATCAGCTTGGTCATTTCCTTCAGATACGAGAAGGCAAAGGAAAAACAGTTGAAGATGTTTATATCTGCCAGATCATATTCATAGGAAGTGATGCCCATCTTATAGGAAGCGGTCTCTTCGTTATAGGCCGGAGTGACACTGATGTCGATGATCTCGTCGTTTCTTCTTACCTTGAGCTTTATTTCCCCTTCTTCATAAAGATTCAGGAAATCGCTGAGTTCCGCAAAAGTATCGGGAGCGATGGAATAGCCGTTGACCAGCCTGGCTTCAAGTATCTCATCGTCCTTCTGTAAGCCCGCATTGTATGCAGGTGAATTGACAGTCACTTCATTTATCACCGGTTTCGGGGAAACGGCAGCCTGTCCGACTGAAAGATAGACCATGGCTACGATGAACAGAGCCAGGATGAAGTTCATGAATACTCCGCTCAACAGGATGATGATCTTTTTCCACTTGGCGATGCCCGTCAGTGTCCTTTCTTCCGGTATGCTTTCGACATCGACTTCCGGCGCATTCTCTAATGCCGTATCGTTATCGCCGACCATGGCACAATAGCCGCCTATCGGCAGCATCCTTACCGAAAAGATCGTTTCCTTTCCCTTACAGGAAAAGAGCTTCTTGCCCATGCCGATGGAGTATTCCGTCACATAGACATTGAAGATCTTGGCACTCAAAAAGTGTCCGAATTCATGTACGGAAATGATCACTGTCAGCATCAGTATAAAGAGGATAAAGGTAACGATACTATTCATTGTTTGCCCAGCTGTTTCTTACATATTCCTTGGCCCACTTATGGTATTCGATCAGATCGTCCTCATCGGGATCATGGATGAAGTGGGCAGCTTTAAGTGTCTTGATGACATAGTCTTCTATTTCATGGAATTTGATGCGTCTGTTCAGGAACAGATCGACGGCTTCATCGTTGGCACCGAGAAGAACGGCACCGAAATTGCCGCCGAAACTGCCGACATCCTTGGCCAGCTTGACCAGCGGATATCTTGAGTAATCGACTTTTTCAAAGCTCAAGTCGATAGGTTTTGAAAAATCCATATATTTTACGGTATCGTCTCTGACGTTTTCCGGATAAAGCAAGGCATACTTGATCGGCAGACGCATGTCCGGTATCGACATCTGTGCCATGACCGTCCCGTCTTCGAATTCCACCATGGAATGGACTATCGAAGATCTGTGGATGACGGTCTCGATCCTGTCGAAAGGAATGTCAAAGAGATAATGGGCTTCCATCACTTCAAAGCCCTTGTTCATCATGGTGGCGGAATCGATTGTTATCTTGTGCCCCATCGACCAGGTCGGATGCTTAAGAGCGTCTTCAAGAGTAACGTCCCTGAGCTCTTCCCTCGTTTTATCCCTGAATGAACCGCCCGATGCGGTGATTATCAGTCTGCGGATGTTTTCCGGATTGCGGTTCTGGATGCACTGCAGTATCGCGGAATGCTCGGAATCGATAGGCAGCAGCTTCACGCCGTTTTCCTTAACGGCTTTCATGACGATGTCGCCGCCGGCAACAAGGGTCTCCTTGTTGGCAAGGGCGATATCCTTATGTTTTCTGATGGCATTCAAAGTAGGCTTGTAGCCGATGAAACCGACTACCGCATTTACCAGCATGTCATAGGAGTCTTCCTCGACGATCTTCTCCAGCCCCTTTTCTCCGAAATAGAAACGGGTATTCGGATACTGTCTGGCCAGTGTTTCATCCGCTTCTTTGGCATAGACGTATTCCAGAGGGAATTCTGACAGGAGCTGCCTTAAAAAGCCGATGTTTTCGTAGACACCGGCACCGACAAGCTGCAGCTTGTCCGGATGCTGTTTAATGATCTCTATCGTCTGGGTGCCGATCGATCCGCTGGCACCGAGCAATAATAACTTTTTCATCTTAAGAATACCGAAATAGCTCCGTAAATGAGAAGCGTGAATGTAAGTGAATCAAAGCGGTCCATAACACCGCCGTGTCCCGGAATGATCTGGGAGAAATCCTTGACTCCGTAGTGTCTTTTGATCAGGCTGAAGGCCAGATCGCCTATCTGAGAGACAATTGGCAATATGATACTACAAACCAGGATAAAAGCAAGTCCGATGCCGAAGAAATTACAGAACCAGGCATAGATGAAGGAAGTGAGTCCTCCGAAAAGCCAGCCGCCGATAAAGCCTTCGATGGTCTTCTTGGGCGATATGCGTTCATTGAGCTTGTGCTTGCCGAACTTCATTCCCGTGAAATACGCAAAGACATCCGTCACGAAAGCGATGATGACGACGTATCCCAGCAGCCACTTGTTCTCCAGCTGGACGTGGATCATCTGATAGACCGCGAAGGAAAGGATGACGCTTTCGATGAAACTGGCGGCCGCATCGTCGAAATCGACGCTCTCATCAAAGATGGCCAGCGTTATCAGGAAGACGATCAGCCATAAGGTAAGGCCCAGCGCCTTCTCATAGAAGGCGTTTAAAAGGACCATGTATATGACCATGATGGCATATTCCAGCCAGTTTACCGGCTTGTTGCGGGTGCTGCAGAATTCATAGAGACCGTAAAGACCGATAAAGGCTACTACCGGCCAGTAAAACCAGCCCCCGAAGTAGAGACATATGATCGCGTAGATGCCGATAACGGCACCGCTAATTATTCTTTTCTTCATTCAGCCCTCCAAACCTTCTGGTCCTTTTCCGGTACTCTTCGATGCACTTATCCAGATCATCAGGCGTAAAGTCCGGCCAGTAAGTATCGGTAAAAATGAACTCGCTGTAGGCCAGCTGATACAGAAGGAAGTTGGATATGCGCTGTTCATTGCTGGTACGGATCATCAGATCCACTTCCGGAAGATCCTTCGTATAAAGGTACTTCTTGAAAGATTCTTTGGTCAGTGAACGCGCCTTCCCTTCCTTGTAGTCCCTGGCATAGTCTTTGGCCGCTTTTACGATCTCATCCTGACCGCCGTAGTTAAGCGCGAAGTTCAGGATCATGCCGGTATTCTTTGAGGTCTTTCTGATCGCATCCCTGAAGATCTTCTTCGCTTCCTCGGGTATCCGGTTAAGTGAGCCGATCATCGTTATCTTTATGTTGTTTTCCATCAGTTCCTTAAGATAGGACTCAAAGAAGAGCTTGGGAAGCGACATGATGTAGCTGACTTCCTTTTCCGGTCTTTTCCAGTTTTCCGTGGAAAACGCATAAAGAGTCAGACATCTGATGCCCAACTTATTAGCGTAGATGGCAATCTCCCTTACTTTTTCAACGCCCTTCTTATGGCCCATGGTACGTGGCAGTCTGCGTTTCTTTGCCCACCTGCCGTTACCGTCCATAATAATGGCGATGTGATTAAGTTCGTTCATTTAAATGGTCATTATTTCTTTTTCTTTGGCTTTGGCAACTTCATCGACCTTGGCGATGAAGTTGTCCGTAGTCTTCTGGATCTGATCCTGGAGGTCCTTGGCGGTATCTTCAGGAATGCTCTTGTCCTTCTTGACTTCGTCATTGCCGTCTCTTCTGATGTTTCTGACGGCTACCTTGGCCTCTTCAGCCATCTTGGCTACGTCCTTACAGTAGCCCTTTCTGGTCTCTTCGGTAAGAGCCGGAACGGTGATCCTGATGCAGGAACCGTCATTCTGCGGCGGTAAGCCGATATCCGAAGTATTGATGGCTCTTTCGATGTCCTTAAGGCTGGAAGCATCGTAAGGCTTGATCATGATGGTCTTGCCTTCCTGAATGGCTACCGAAGCGATCTGGTTGATCGGTGTCGGCGTGCCGTAGTAATCGACTTCCACACCGTCCAGAATGGAAGGATTGGCCCTTCCGGTCCTGACCTTGGTAAGATTACGTTCAAAAGCTTCTACAGCTTTCTCCATTCTTTCTTCAATATTCTTAATTTCCATAAAAACTCCTTATCTGATCACGGTACCGACAGCCTTGCCTTTGGCGGCCTTTACGATGTTGTTTTTGGCTGCCATGTCGAAGACGAAGGCTTCGATGTGATTCTTCCTGCAGATCTCTGCGGCCCGCAGGTCTATAACACCTAAGTTATTTTTAATTATATCATCAAATGTTATTTCATCGTATCTGGTAGCGGTCGGGTCGGTATCAGGATCGGCCGTATAGACGCCGTCCACGCCGTTCTTGGCCATCAGGATGACATCGGCATTGATATCCTTGGCTCTTAAGGCACTGCCGGTATCGGTCGAGAAGAAAGGCTTGCCGGTACCGCCGCCGAAGACGACGACGACCTTTTTCTTCAGCAGGGAAATGGCCTTTTCCTTGGTGTAATCGGCAACACGCTGGACCTTGATGGTCGACAGGGTCTTGGCCTTGATGCCGTTCTTGATGAGGGCAGCCGTCAGCATCTGCGCATTCATGACGGTAGCTTCCATGCCGACATAGTCGGCTTCTCTCTTGTCGAAACCGAGTTTTTCGAAGGTACGTCCGCGGCAGATATTGCCTCCGCCGACGACGACACCCACTTCGATGCCGTCTTTCACCAGTTTTTTGATCTGCTTGGCCAGATCGTCCATGACTTTCACGTCATACGGGCAGCCCATAGCTTCACCCGATAGTTTTAACAATACTCTCTTGTACATAAATTTCTCCACGAAAAAAAGAGACTTTAGGTCTCTTTATTATTTACCCATCTGTTTGGCAACTTCTTCAGCAAAGTTCTCTTCTCTCTTTTCGAGACCTTCACCGACCATGTACCTTACAAATGACTTGACATTGGCATTGGCGCCTTTAAGAACAGCTGAAACCTTCTGACCAGGGTCCTTGAAGTATTCCTGATCGACCAGGCACATTTCCTTAAGAGACTTGGAAACCTTACCGGCGATGGCACCTTCGATGACCTTTTCCGGCTTGCCTTCGAATGAAGGATCGTTCTTAACGATCTCCGTCTGGACTTCCTTTTCGTGCTCTACTACTTCTGCAGGCATTTCCGCACTGGAAACATAGCTAGGAGCCATGGATGCGATCTGCATGGCCATGTCCTTGGCTAAAGCCTCATCACCGCCGTCCATGACACATAAAGTGGAGATCTTGCCACCCATATGGATATAGGAACCGAAGAGCTCTTCGGCAGTCTTTTCAACGATGGCAAACCTTCTTAAGACGATCTTTTCACCGATGGTAGCGGTAGCTTCGATGAAGAGGTCATTTAAAGTCTTACCGTCGACCGGTAAAGCCAGGGCTTCTTCATTGGTCCTGACATCAGATGCCAGGATGGTCCTGACGGTCTTGTCTAAAAGATCCTGGAACTGTTCGTTCTTGGCGACGAAGTCGGTCTCGGAGTTGATCTCAACGAGACATCCCTTATTGCCGTCGACCAGGACCTTGCTTAAACCTTCGGCAGCGATCCTGCTGGCCTTCTTGATGGATTTCGCAATACCCTTTTCTCTTAACCAGTCGATGGCCTTATCCATATCACCGTCGGATTCTGTCAGCGCATTCTTGCAGTCCAGCATTCCGGCACCGGTCTTTTCTCTTAATTCCTTAACCTGAGCAGCAGTTACAGCCATTATTCAGCCTCCTTTGTCTCTTCGACTACTTTTTTAGGACGTCCGCGTTTCTTCGGAGCTTCTTCCACGGCTTCTTCAGCCTTTTCCTTTATTTCTTCGACAGCTTCTTTTACTTCTTCTTTGACTTTCTTAGCTGTCTTCTTGACTTCTTCCTTGACTTCTTCAGCCTTGTCTTCGACAGCGGCCTTGACTTCTTCAGCCTTGTCCTGGGCTTTCTCAACGATCTCTTCTACCTTGTCGGCAGCCTTTTCAGCTGTCTCTTCAGCCTTGAGTTCAACGTTTTCCTTGACGGCAGTCAGGTCTTCCTTTACTTCCTCGACCTTGGTCTCTACGGCAGCCTTGACTTCTTCAGCCTTTTCTTCGACGGCAGCCTTTATTTCTTCGGTCTTGGTTTCAGCATTTTCCTTCTTGTTGATATAACGCTTTTCGGAATTTCTGTTGAAGCGGCCTCTGTTCTGAGCCTGCTGACGGTTTCTTTCCTCGTTTCTGGCTTTTCTTCTCTTTTCCTGTTCCTCGGCATGCTTTTCAACGTTGATGATGACGTCTTCCATGGTGATGTCTTCGACGTCTTCACCTTCCTGATAAGCATCCTGCAGGATTCCGCCCTTGGCTTCGACGATGGCGTCAGCCAGTAAGGACATCATCAGCTTGATGGATTTGATGGCGTCGTCATTGGCCGGGATGGCATAATCGACGAAAGCCGGATCACAGTTGGTATCGGCTAATCCGAATACCGGGATATGGAGCTTTCTGGCTTCCAGCACGGCGTTGTGGTCTTCCTTAGGGTCGACTACGACGACAGCGTCAGGAAGTTTCTTCATTTCCTTGATACCGCCTAAAAAATTCTCTAAACGAGTTGCTTCCTTACGGATCAGTACGATTTCTTTTTTAGGATAGACATTTATCGTTCCGGATGTTTCCATCTCGTTGATCTCGATCAGTCGTTTGATCCTCTTCTGGATCGTTCTGAAGTTGGTCAGGGTTCCGCCCAGCCATCTCTGGTTGATGTAGAAGGAACCGGATCTGGTAGCTTCATCGAGCACGATCTGCTGAGCCTGTTTCTTGGTTCCGACGAATAATACCTTTCCGCCGTTCTCGGCGATCTCTTTCAGCTTGTCGTAAGCTTTCTGCAGATCTTCCTGAGTCTTGTTTAAGTTGATGATATAAATACCATTCTTGGCAGTGTAAATAAACGGTTTACACTTAGGATCCCATCTTCTGGTCTGATGGCCGAAATGTACGCCGTTTTCCAGAAGTTTACGCATTGAAACTAATTGCATTAAAAAATTTCCTCTCTTTCCGTTTCTCCTCCACTGTTTCAAACATCACTAAGCTTGTGCCACGGAGCGATGAATTCACAGTGTGCGTTTTGCCACATAGGCTTATTAATTATACCTGAAAATGTTTCAAAAATGAAACACTTATTAATAAATTATGCAAATTTATTCCTGTTCCGCTTTTCCGTCTTTACGGGAACGCGGATGAGCCTTGTTTACGGTGCTCTTTAAGCGGTCATAGGTAAGATGCGTATAGAGCTGCGTAGTACTGAGATTCGCATGTCCCAGAAGCTCCTGCACCGTTCTGAGGTCGGCGCCGTTATCCAGGAGATGAGTCGCAAAGCTGTGTCTTAGCATATGCGGATGGATATTGATTGGCAGGTCACATCTTTCCCTGACTTCACCGAGCAGCAGCTGCACCGAACGCGGTGAGACCTTGTCTCCTCTTTTGGAGAGGAAGAAATATTCCGATCCTTTCTTATCGTAAAGGGAGCGGTATTCTCTGATATAGAGATCGAAAAGCTCGTTGAGTCTTGGGTAGTAAGGCACTATCCTTTCCTTGTTGCCCTTGCCGATAACTCTGAGGATCATTGCTTCCTTATCGATCTGGGAAGTCTTCAGTTCGCAGCATTCGGAAATACGCAGACCGCAGGCATAGATCGTTTCGATGATGCAGCGGTTCCTGATATCCAGAGGCTGTTCTAAATCGAATACGTTCAGTATCGTTTCGATCTGATCGAAGGTCAGGACGTCAGGCAGGTGCTTCTCGACGTGGATCTTCTTGTACAGGGTAAAAGGATTGTGATCGGCTTCATGCATCATCACGAGATATTTATAGAAGGACCTCAGGGAACTCAGATTCCTTGAATAGCTGGAATTGGAGATCTTCCCTCTGGTGATCTTACCGCTCCTTAATAAGGAGATATAGTCAAAAGACTCATTCTTGCCGACGTCGTTGAAACTGCTTATCTTATTGTCTTCCAGGTACTTTATAAAACGGCTGATATCCCTCCGGTAGGCATCGGCGGTCTTTTCGGAGCCCGTTCTTTTGGCACTCAGGTATTTTATGAAGTCTTCCAGAGTCTTATACATATTTTTCCTTATATTCTTTAACTTCGGCTAAGGCGTGAGCCGCATAATAGGCCTTCTTTTCTTTCTTATTGCCTTTATAGTCGCACCTGAAGATGCCGAAATTGGCATTCATCGGGACCAGTTTAGTGATGCTTTCATCGCTGATGTAGCCGGCCATGGCGCCGATCATCGTATCGGGACCAAGTTCGTCCTTTATCCCACCGTCCAGGTACTGTTTCAGGCATAAAGCCGCATAAAGACCGGAGGCTGCCGATTCAACGTAGCCTTCGACACCGCTGATCTGCCCGGCCACGAAGACGTTGGGGTACTTTATCATCTGGTATTTATTATTCAGTACCTTCGGTGAATTGATATAGGTATTGCGGTGCATAACGCCGTATCTGACGATGGACACGTTCCTTAAGGCCGGAATGAGCTTGAGTACCCTTTCCTGTTCGCCGAAGGTCAGATGGGTCTGGAAACCGACGATGTTGTAGAGAGTGTCGATCGCATTGTCCTTTCTCAGCTGGACTACCGCATAAGGTCTTACGCCGTCATGTTCAAGACCGACGGGTTTCATCGGACCGAAAAGCAGGGTCTCATAGCCCCTTCTGGCCATCTCTTCAAAAGGCATGCAGCCTTCGAAGTAGATCTCGTCAAAACCGTGGACGTCGGCTTTCTTCGCTTCGATGACCGCTTTATGGAACGTTTCGAATTCCTCTCTGGTCAAAGGACAGTTGATATAGTCGCCCTTTGAATCCTCATCGTAACGGGACTTGTAGTAGGCGCTGTCAAAGTCGATGGAATCCTTTTCCACGATCGGCGATACCGCATCATAGAAATAAAGATAATCATTGCCGCAGAGCTTTTTTATCTCGTCTGAAAGCTGACCATCGCATAAAGGTCCGGCCGCAATGACAGTCGGAACTTCAGGATCGATGGATGTGACTTCCTCGTGTATGACTTCGATGTCTGGATGGGAATTTATCTTATCGGTTATGTACTGTGAGAAACCCAGACGGTCTACCGCCAGCGATTTTCCGGCTTCGACCCTGGTCTTATCAGCTGCCTCCATGATCAGCGAATCGAGGATACGCATCTCTTGCTTAAGGAGTCCTACCGCATTGTTCAGGTCATCGCTTCTTAACGAATTCGAACAGATCAGTTCGCCAAAGAGATCCGTCTTAAAAGCCTCATGTTTCTTCAGAGGCTTCTGTTCATAAAGCTTTACTCTGATGCCAAGCCGAGCGAGCTTATATGCCGCTTCGCTTCCGGCCAGTCCGGCACCGATGACCTTTACTTCCTTCATTATTTCTTTTTTCTTCTCGTATAACGAGGTTTTTCACCTTCGATGTTTTCGATGTATTTGCACTTAGGGAAACCCGAACAGCCGATGAAGTAGGTGCCGTAACGGCTTTTGCGCTTCAATAAAGGCTTGCCGCATTCAGGACATTCCCTGCCTACTTCTTCCGGCTTTTCCTGCGCTATCTTTTCGATATAGCGGCAATCCGGATATTTCGAACAGGAAATGAACTTTCCGTAGCGGCCGTTTCTGTACACCAGCGCAGAACCGCATTCCGGGCAGTTTCTGCCCACTTCTTCGGTAACGATGTAACTGCACTTAGGATAGTTGGAACAGGCCTCAAAACGTCCGTATTTGCCGTCCTTGTATACCATGTCACTGCCGCATAAAGGACATTTGTTGCCGGACTTTTCATCTTCCTTCTTTTCCATCTTTTCATAGGCCGTATCGACCAGAGGCTGAAATTCGTCATAGAAATGCCTCAGGTATTCGATATTGTCTTCCTTGGCTTCGGCTATCTTATCAAGTCCGTCTTCCATCTGGGCAGTGTATTTGACGTTGATGATGGAATTGAAGAATTCCCGCAGTTTTTCATCGGTAAGTATGCCCTTTTCGGTAGGGAAGAAATACTTGGTCTTGGACTTGTCCGATCCTTTCCTGAGTTCCACGTAATCACGGGCACAGATGGTGTCGATGATGGTGGCATAGGTACTTGGTCTGCCCACTCCTTCTTCTTCCAGAGCCTTGATCAGTCTGGCTTCGGTATAGCGTGAAGGGCCTTCGGTGAAGTGCTGTTCCTTTTCCGCTTTCACAAGCGAGAGTTCGTCGCCCTTGTTTAAAGGAGAGAGCACGACGTCCTTGCTGGAATCGTAGTCCTTATAGACCTTCAGGAAACCGTCGAAGAGCAGTTCGATGCCGTTGACGGTAAAGAGGAGCCCGTCGCTTTCGATCTCATAGGTGACGGTCTTGCTGACGGAATCAGCCATCAGCGAAGCCAGGGCTCTGGCATAGATCAGTTTATAAAGCTTGAACTGGTCATTGGAAAGGTATTCCTTCACTGATTCCGGCGTATTGGCCAGAGAAGTCGGCCTGATGGCTTCATGGGCATCCTGACTTGATTCGTCATTCTTTACCCGGTATGTGCCTTTGTAGTTTTCACCGTAATCTTCGATGATCTTTGCGTAGGCGCTGTTTATGAATTCGCCGGATAATCTCGTGGAATCGGTACGCATGTAGGTGATAAGGCCGACGGTCTCCTTGCCTAAGTCGATACCTTCATAGAGATTCTGTGCCAGCATCATCGTCTTCTTGGCGGAGAAGCCCAGTTTTGAGGAGGCTTCCTGCTGCAGAGTGGAAGTGATGAAAGGAAGATAAGGCGATCTCTTCTTATTCTTTTCGATGACGTCCTTTACGATGAAAGGATCCTTTACTCTTGAGAGGACTTTGTCGGCTTCTTCTTCGTTCTTGATCTCGGCCTTGTTGCCGTCGATCTTTGTTAGAGTCGTATCGAACTTGGCCTTGTCTTTCTTTAATAAAGCCTTGATGGTCCAGTATTCTTCCGGTACGAAGTTTTCGATCTCCTTTTCCCGGTCACAGATCATCCTTAAGGCTACGGACTGTACTCTGCCGGCGGATTGCGATCTGATCTTTCTTTTCAGAAGCGAAGACAGCTTGAAACCGATGATACGGTCAAGTATCCTTCTGGTTTCCTGCGATTTGACCAGGTCGATATCGATACTGCGCGGGTTGTCTATCGCATTCAGTACCGCATTCTTCGTTATTTCGTTAAAGACGATTCTATTGTTATCACCGATATTGAGTCCGAGTTCATCTGCCAGATGCCAGGAGATGGCTTCTCCTTCCCGGTCGGGGTCGGTTGCCAGGAGAACTTCATCGCATGACGACGAGAGTTTCTTGAGTTCCTTGACGACATCCTTCTTGTCCTTGTTGACCACATAGTCAGGCTTGAAGTCGTTTTCGATATCGACTCCGAGTCCTCCTTTTCCTCTGGTGGAAAGGTCTCTGATATGCCCTTTTGAGGATACGACCTTGTAGTCTTTTCCCAGATATTTTTCGATGGTTTTGGACTTTGACGGTGATTCTACGATTACTAGTTTTTTCATAATGTTCCTTTTCTAAATATAAAGTTTTACACAAACGTCATTGATATGTCAAATGGAAATATCCTCGTCGCTTATCATCATGGCGCCTTCATTTATCAGATAGTTATTGTATCTTCCTTCTGTTGAAAATACGTCATAGGGCAGGACTTTGACGTCTTTTCCCAGTTCCAGTGCGGCATTGATGGTAGTCAGCGTTCCGCTTTTTTCATGGGCTTCCATGATGTAGACGGTACCCGCCAAGGCGGCTATTATCCGGTTACGGAAAGGAAAATTATAAGGGTATGGCATACACTTTCCGGGATATTCGGACAGTAGCAGTCCTTCCTGTTCGATCTTTTCATAAAGCCCTTCATTTTCTTTGGGATAGATGTAATCGATGCCGCAGCCCAGGATCCCGATAGTCCTGGCTGCATTCCTGTGGGCATGAGCGTCTATGCCTCTTGCGAGTCCCGATATGACGACATTATCGGAAAAGTGTCTTACCAGAGCTTTCGTCGCATCAAGGGCATAATCACAGGGCTTTCTGGACCCTACGACGGCTATTTTCCTTTCCCTGAGCAGTTCCTTATTACCCTTGTAGAACAGCACGAAAGGAGGCTCTTTAAGGTCATAGAGCTCCTTCGGGTAATCATTGTCAAAAACGGTCAGACAGCTCTCACAGGGAAGATATTCGACGTCTTCCCTGTTTATGATCGCGTGTCTGATCCGGTCGTAGCTGCCCTTATACTTTATGGCCAGGCTTATCAGTATTTCCCTGTTGTTCACATACTATTATTGACAGGTATTCTGAAAATTCCTAAACTTTTTATTCTGACAGGGTCTATAGGACATCCGGTAGATGTCAAAGATGCCGTATTTCTCCATCAGTTCAAGATGTCTTCTGGTAGGATAGCCTTTATGTCTGATGTATTCGTATTCGGGATGGAGATGGTCATAGCCCCACATGATATGATCCCTCAGGACCTTGGCCAGGATGGAGGCTGCGGCGATGGAGATCGACTTGGCATCGCCCTTGATGATAGGTATGACTTTTGGGTCTTCCTCGATCTTCATGGCATCGGTCAGCACCTGTTTCACGTCATAGCTTTTTGCCAGTTCAGCCATGGCCTTCCTGGTAGCGGCATAGATATTCAGTTCATCGATCTCTTTCGGTTTTACGATCTTAAAGGCGAAGTATACGGCATCCTTTATGATGACCTTAAAGAGCTCTTCTCTTTTCTTTTCAGTCAGTTTCTTGGAGTCATCGATGAGATCATTACTGTAACCGGAAGGCAGTACGCAGCATGCCACCACCAAAGGACCGCAGAGAGGTCCCCTGCCGGCTTCATCGATGCCCATGACGAGGTCGCCGCCCGGCCAGTTCAGATGTTCATATTCATTGAGCAGACTCATATCTTTCAAAGGTGATGCGTCCGAGACTGCCGCCGCGGACATCCTTCAGAAACATCTCACAGGTCTTCTGGATATCCGGTTCCCCTTCGCTCACCAGCCATTTTCTATTGAGGGCGATCTCCTTTATCAGATCTTCCTTCGATTCATCGATACCGTAACGTTTATTCAGTAAACCGGGATAGTTTTCCTTTATATAGTTTATGCCGAAAGCACAGAGAGCTTCCTTGTCGAGGATGTCATCGTTGATGCTTCCCAGAAGCGCCAGTATCCGGGCCTTTTCCTGATCGTCGAACTTCGGCCATAAGACGCCAGGCGTATCCAGCAGTTCCACGTCTTCGTTGATCCTGATCCACTGCAGATTCTTCGTGACGCCTGGCCGGTTCTCGGCTTTGGCTGCCTTTTTCTTTACGATGTTGTTGATGAAGGTGGACTTGCCGACGTTGGGAATGCCGACCACCATGGCTCTCAATGTCTTTTTCCTTATGCCTCTGGCTTTGGCTTTTTCCAGTTTGTCCTTCAGGATGTCCTTAACTTCATTCACGACTCTGTTCGTAAGCCTGTCGTTTACGGAATCGGCCGGTAAGGCCCTTTCAAAAAAGGAAAGCCATTTCCGGTTTTCTTCCTCGTCAGCCATATCGGCTTTGTTCAGTATGATCAGTCTTTTCTTATTTCTGGCCAGCTCTTCCAATAAGGGATTGGCAGACGCTAAAGGCATGCGGGCATCCCGCAGTTCTATCACGATATCTACCAGTTTCAGCTCTTCTTCCATCTGCCTTCTGGCTTTCGCCATATGGCCGGGATACCAGTTTATATCAGTCATCTTACTTCTTTATTCCGAAATGATTCAGAGGATAGTAAATGAATAAGTTCGTTGACTTAATGTCTTCCATGGTAAAAGGACCGTAATAGCGGGAATCACGGGATACTCTTCTGTTGTCGCCTAGACAGTAATACTCATCCTCTCCCAGTACGACGGAGAAATCGGCGGTCACGGTATCCGTAAGGAAATCCTCTTGCACATATTCGCCGTTTATGTAGAGCTTGTTGTCCCTGTATTCGACAGTCTCGCCCGGCAGTCCTATCACTCTTTTTACCAGGAGGGAGCTTGATTTTTCGCTTTCGATCACACAGATGTCGAAACGTTCGATGTTGTTTCTGGTCACCAGCAGGCTTATGCCTCGGTCTCCGGTCTCAAGTCCCGGTGCCATGGAGGAGCCCATTACTTCCACCGATACGATGACGAACTTGTTCAGTATGAAAACCACCAGCAGCGCTATGCCTACCGATTCTAAAATGTCTATCAGAAACTTCTTAACTTTTTCCATAACACTATTGTATTAAAAAAAGCCGTCTTTAGACGACTTATTTTAACGGACTTCCTTGATCCTGGCAGATTTGCCTGAACGTCCTCTAAGGTAATAGAGCTTGGCTCTTCTTACTTTACCGACTCTGACGATCTGGATGGAATCAACGATCGGTGAATGTAACGGGAACGTTCTTTCGACGCCGACGCCGTTGGAGAGCTTTCTGACGGTGAAGGTCTCGCCGATTCCGGAACCCTTGATCCTGATGATCGTTCCTTCGAATGCCTGGATACGTGATTTGTCGCCTTCCTTGATCTTAACGCCTACTTTGACAGTCATGCCCGGACGCAGTTCAGGAAGATCAGTCTTCATTTGACTTTTAGTAATTTCGTTAACTAAATTTAAATTCATACCTTTCTCCTTTAACATGTATATAATTACTGTTCATAATCGTTAAGAAAAGCGGAACAATAATGCGAAACGCTCATTTATGATACTATAAACGATGCATTAAATCAACTTAAAACGCATCTATAAAGACCAGTTGATGGTATAGCTTCTCTTTAGTCCGCCCATGATGGCTTCCTGGAAGTGCTCCTCCATATCCATGAAGGCTTTTTCCTGTTTTTTATCGATCGTAAAGATCCTCAATGTTTCCTTTTTCATCTTCCGGTAATAGCCGTTATCAGGCAGTTCCTTATAGAAATAGAAGACGGCACGGTACATAATGTATTCACGCGGTATCGGATAATCAAAGACCCATTCATAGTCGATGACCGTTCTCTGGTCCTTATTGACGATGATATTGTCGAAGGTCAGATCGATATTGTTCAGGGTGCCGCTCAGGCATTCTTCCAGCCCCTTGACATCGCCGAACATCTCCCTGAATCGTTCCGACGGACAGAAATATGAAATACCGTGACTGTTTCTGATGAACTCGCAGTATTCCTTTATCAGAGAGAAGTACTCTTCTTCATTCCGTTCGCCAAGAAGCCTTACGAGCATATCCCTGAGGCTTTCTCCTTTCGCTGTGTCAAAAACAAGAGCGTCCTTTTCCCGGTGACATGGTATGCACTGCCACTTATCAGGATACTGTCTGTTCAGCTCCTTTCCGATCTTCAGCATCCTGAACAGGAAGTCTATGCTGTATATGCCACAGGCCGTTTTAGATACCTTGTCACTGCTTATTACGGTCTTTAACGAGTATCTTTCGGCCCGGTCATTGGAGAAGCGGTAGACTTCATCATAAGGAGTTTCTTCCTTTTCCAGCAGCATTGTAAACGACGTGCCTTCATAGGTATCCGCATTTTCTTTGGCCACTGCCCTTACGAAGGTGTTGTCCGGCAAGGCGGAAAATACGGCTTTATGATATCCTTCCGGCATCCTGATGCCTGCGGTAACTTCTTCAGGGATAAGGCAGAGATCACTGTATCTCTTCCTTATCTCATCTTTTTCCTTATTCTTCATGGATATGTTCAGATGACTGCGCCAGCTTTCAGGACAGTCACATAAAACGGCTATCTTCCCGATGCCCTTATCCATAAGGGTGCTTATCATTTCAAAAAGTTCTTCCCTGTCTTTGAAGACAAGCGGCAGATCATGGATGATCGCTCTGTTTATCTTTATCTTCTTATTATTGAGGATCTCTTCGATATCGGCGGTTTCCGCGTTTTTAAGAGCTTTTATCCTTTCTTCGATGATCGCCTGATGAGCCTCATCTATCGGTAAAATATAGAGCTTTCTGCATCTTGGA
Source organism: Erysipelotrichaceae bacterium (assembly GCA_017431825.1). GTDB lineage: Bacteria > Bacillota_I > Bacilli_A > Erysipelotrichales > Erysipelotrichaceae > Colivicinus. The sequence goes on from JAFRKI010000002.1 coordinate 256,737, forward strand.
GCTATGCTGCCGCACAGGTCCCCATAAGTGCCTCCAAGATCAAGTACGGTTTCCTTCTTATCGATCTTCAGCCAGTCGACGCAGTTATGGCGCACTAAAGACAGCGCTCTGATCTCGGCGTTGTCTTTTTTCTTTCTTCGCAATGAGTCAGAGGAAACATTGAACTTCAGTTCTTCCAGCAGCTGTTTCTCAAAATCATTCATGGTCTCACTCATGTCTGTTCTTCCAGTAACGCAGTTTCATCCACGTCTCATACGGAAGGATCTTCCTGGCTGTTTTCTTCAGGCTCTCATATAAAGGACCGTGAAAAAGCCCGCTTATACCGGATACGCCTTTTCTGCTTACCGATCTTTCGAAACTTTCGAAACTACGCAGATCGGTCCTTTCCCTGGCTGTTACGGCTTTGACGGTGTTTTCCAGCATGTACCGGTAATCGGCTATCTCGGTACCGGCATACCTGTCATTCATGACGGTCTCGGTGTAATAGCCCTGACTTTGGGCGATATACGGGAAGGCTCTTTCCAGACAGTGGCTGATGCTGCCATCCCTCGGGAAAGGTTCCACCGAAAAGTCGCTTTCTTTCCACTGATGCTTCCATAGCGGCAGAAGAGCTTCCGGCCTGAACCACAGACAGGTCCCAAGAGACAGCGGAGCCTTGTCTTCTGAAAGCGGTACGTCCACTCCAAGCATTGCCAGCAGGTTCTTCGTCCCTTCATAACATTCCGTCCAGTAATTGGCCTGGGAGTAGAAATAGGAACCGTGAAAGACTCCCGGCGGGACCATCACTCCCAGACGCGGATCTTTTTCAAAAGCGTTTATGATGTTACGCACATAGTTTCTGCCGTATAAGGTATTGTCTATCAGAAGATCACGGAAATCATTGCTGACGGTGATGTGTTCCTTCGTGTAGGACTTCTTGTCATGGAAGAAACAGACGTAGTCATATCTCCTGATGCATCCTTTCAGGTCTATAAGTAAGGCAGCCAGATCTCTGCCCGCATGTTTCATATGCAGGATATGCCAGTTTGGCCTGTTTTCAGTCTTTTTTTCAAGCTTTTTCTTCTTTTCCGTCGTATCGGTCACCAGATAGACATCGATCTCTTTATCTAAGGCAAAAAGCCTTTCAAGATAGTAATCGAACTGGTCATCATAGAAAAGATAACCCGTAACCGCGATCTTTCTGTCTTTCGGAAGTCTGTCCGAAAAGTATGCAGGCAGGACACGTACCAGATCAAGGCTTTCATGGATATCGCGCACATTATATTTAGCCAGCAGGTAATCCCAGATAAGACCAACGTCATAAAGACCGTTTTCCTTAATATAGTCGAACGCAAGCCTTAGTGTATCGGCCTTGCCGTAGCGCAGATATACGGACTTGGGCATCGTGAAGCACTTCCTCTTGATCACAGGGAAGCCTCTTTTTGAGACCATTTCATAGGTATTGAACATGTGATGGGAAAGGTTCCTGCTGAAATCTTCATCTTCAAGATCGGAGGTATCGCTGTAGACTGACCATGAATATCCTAAGTCTTCAAAGTGCTTAGTGAATATGAACTGATGCTTCTCCCCGAGTTCTTCAAAGCTTTTGAACAGCGGCATTTTCTGCCAGTAATCAAAGAACTCATCGCTGTGAAGCATGCGGCTGTTTACGGTAAGGAAATACAGCTGGATATATCTTGGTCTATAGACGTTACCTTCCTTATCGCCGACGGCTCCATGACTTGACAGTCCCCAGAAATCCGCATTCCCTGATTCCATTTCCTTAAAGATGTTCTTGAAGGATACAAAAGGTCCGAAAAAGGAATCGTTGAACAGGGCCAGTTCATCGTAGTCCTTCAGTTCTTCTTTACCCAGATGGTTTACGATCGCTTCCTTCCAGGCGGCCGCATCAAAACCCGTGTTTTCCCTGTTTATTATCTCTTTCGAATATTTACTTAACTTTTTTATTCCTTCTTTACCGATAAAACCGTTACAGACGATGATCAGACGGTCAAGGATCTTCGAAATGTCATTCAAAAGATAAGTTACATAATCAAAGACTATGCCTTCAGGATCATAAAACATGAATATTCCCAGACGTTTTTTCATAAACAGTTCCCCTTAACCGTAAACGATCATTCCCATAAGACGGAAAAGACCGTGGATGTATTTACTGTAATGCATATAGAACGGCAGTCCGCTTCTTTCTTTACTGAGCCCCTCAAGAAACGCTCTGTCTTCATCAGACAGCCTGTCAGCGTATGTCTCAAGGAAAAGACCGGCCTGTTTCTTGCGTTTTATGACGCTTTCCTTAACGGAATCCAGATCATTAAGTCTGCCGGATATATATGAAACGCTTTTTGTGTCTTTGGCACCGATCTGATTATGACCGTGCTGACGGTACAGGACGGTAGCCATATCTATATAGGCGATCTTTCCAAACCCTGCAGCTACGATGCCCAGCCACCAGTCATGCATGATGATGCCTTCAGAGCCCTTGAACTTAAGAGCCAGATCTCGTAAAGGCTTATTTATCATGACTGTATTACCCGTTATCACATTCCTGAAGACAAGTTTCTTAAAACCTGGATCATAAGGATCCTGATCCTGCAGTTTCATCATTGATGGGGATATTTCCTTGAGATCCTCATCTACGGGGATCAGATCGGTAAAGATAAGACATGGTTTGTCTTTTTCCTCTTCTTCCTTCATCTTTTTGTATGTCAGCGAGATCTTGTTCTTTTTCCATACATCGTCCTGATCGCAGAACATGATATACTCCGCTTTGCAGTTTTCCAACAGATGAAGATAATGATCCTTGGCATCACCGAAACGCTTTCCCGATTCATGTATGGAGATCCTTTCGGGATATTCAGCTTCATATTCCTCTATTATCCTTTTTGAGGAATCGTCTGAGCCGTCATCGGATATCGTCAGATGCCAGTCGGAAAAATCCTGTCTGATAAGCGAATCAAGCTGTTCTTTAAGGTATTTTTCGCCGTTATATACCGGCATCAGGATCTTGACCATATTATTATTCTATCATCTTTTACCTTGCGCTAAAGTAAGCATATAAAAAGCACAGGATCATATCCTGTGCTTGGTTTGTTTTTGTTTTTATGAATTAACGTACGGAAGTATTAGGAACTACGTAGTTCTCGTTCTTCTTCCACTGAGCCCAGTAATCATGATGGTCTCTGGCAAAGAACTGCATAACTTCTTCGGTGGTATATAAGGTAGTCTTGTCGTTAGGATCCTTTGACCAGCCTAAGAATGTGTAACCTTCCTTAGTCGGAGTTCCTTCGAAGGAAACTACGGTTTCAGGATATTCGTAGTCGCTCTTCTTCTGATCAGCGAAGGCATCTCCAGGAGTCCAGCCGTATCTGTCGCCGTTGTCGTGGTAGATTACTTCGTAGACCTGCTTGAAGTATACCTTTAAGGTAGTGGAACCGTCAGCTTTGAGCCGGAGTAACCAGGCATTTCCGTTATAATCGCTATCCAGAACATAACCCGTTTTCTGAGGGTCAAGATCGCCCTCTATAGTCTCTACGTTTGGTAACGGATTCATGACGTGTAAAACATGGTCATCATCTTCTTCAAGTATGTAAACAGGACCTCTTTCTTCAGCATCGTCCGGCTCATCAAGATATTCGCCATCTACCATATAGTAGTATTCGATGTTGTAAGGAACGTAGACGATGAAGAAATTAGGCATGATCAGATACTCATCTTTTCCGTCGATCGTATATGAGAATGTGTCTGAATCCTTGATAAGAACTCCAAACGTACCAGTGTTTTCAAATGCCATCCATCTGACATTAACACCATTTGGCGAGAGCTGATCATATATAGAATCCTTACGGATGAGACCTCTGGAAGAATCATACTCATAATAATCTGACAGAACTGCAGAAGCAGGAGAAGATCCCCAGCTCGGAGCTGTAAAGTTAGAATTCAGGTAATAGATTTCATCAGAAGTGAATCCCACAAAATCTGCTTCATCAGGGTCATAGATGACAGTTGCACCGGTAAACTTAAATGGTTTTCCGTCTTTATCTGTGAAAGAGATGGTTATATCGTATTTAGTACCGAACGTCTCGATTTCGACATCTTTATCAGCAGTAATCCAAACGCCACCATCATCGTGATATGGTGGATTATTAGCTTCTGCATAAGGCCAGATTTCTCTCATACCGTCATAATAACCGTTTTTGCCTTTGTATTCGACAGTAATCGTAACTGTTACAGGCTCACCAAAATAGTTTAAACCGCCAACCACTTTACCGTCAGAGTCCAAATAACTTGGATATACAAAATCAACCGCTCCATCCGGAATTTTCTTGGTGGACTCTGAGGTTGCGCCTTCAAAACCTGCTGGTGTTACGAGCGTGCTCTTGTCGAAATTGAACATCAGCATATCCGCAATTTCATAAGCGCCGTCATAATCAGTCAGTGTCTGATTCTCTGCTTTAGCCACTTTTCCGGCACCTACCGTTACCAGTAACAGTAATGCCATAAACAGTGTAAGGATACTCATTCTCTTCTTCATAATAGTCCCCCTAAAATACTCGTACATAACAAAAAACATACTTATACGCCATAAATTATATCACACAGTTTTCACATATTGAACAGTTCTTTAGGTTTTTTTATTTTTTTTCTAATCGAGGAAACCTTCCCTTTTAAGAAACTTATAAATGCCGTCTTCGTGGACGCTTTCACAGGTATAAGGCACCTTTTCCTTTCCTTCAGGGGTCTCATCACCTACGAATAACCCTGTCCCGTTAAACATGGCCGAAAGGTCGCTTTCCTGGTCGCCTATGCAGAGTATCTCTTTGGGGTCGATGCCCAGGATCCTGGCATATTCATAGACGGAGCGTCCCTTATCCATGCCCTTAGGCACCACCTCCATGACGTGATTGCCGGAAAAGAAGACATCTACTCTGTCATCGGTGAATTTATTCATCTTTTCCTCGAAATCCTGTCTTCTTTCCGTCTCAAAAAGCAGTGCAGCCTTAGGAAAAGCTCTCTCGTTGGTCTGATAATCGTATAAAACAGGGGTGCTGAACCTTACCCGGCACCAGAAATCGACGTGTTCCTTGCTTTTTGGCATGTGGTTGAACAGGATATGTCCCTTATCGTCATAGGTGATAAGCGCCAGATAGTCTTCCCGGAACTGCGGATCGAGATCCTTTAAAGTCTCGGGGGCTATCTCTGCCACATAGGTCTTTTCCTTTTTGAAGGTATCGTAAAGCTCCACACCGTTGGAGCCGAAGTAGTATTCGAACAGGTCGGAAGCACCGTTATTTATCATGATCTGTTCACTGGCCCGGTAAGGTCTCCCGGTATTGATGGAGACATGATAGCCTTTTTCCTTAAGTATCTTCAGTGCTTCACGGAGCTTTGGAGACATTTCCAGCTCCTGATTCACCAGAGTACCGTCAATATCGAACAGAAACGCTTTTATCTTCTCATTCAAGCTCATCGATGACCTCCCTTAACAGTTTCTCTTCTTCTTCATTCAGTTCTTTCTTTTCCAGCAGATCCCTGCGGTATAAGTAAGTGTCTCTTAAGGACATCTTAAGGTTGTATTTTCTGATCTCTTCGTGATTGCCGTTGGTAAGCACGAACGGCACTTCCTTTCCTTCATATACGACAGGCCTTGTGTACTGCGGGTATTCCAGCAGACCGTTATTGAAGGATTCTTCCTTCAGGCTGTCGGGACTTATGCCTTCATCGATGAGACGCATGATCGAATCCATGACGGCCATGGCCGGTATCTCTCCGCCCGTGAGTATGTAGTCGCCGATGGATATGTTTTCATCGATGTAGTCGTCTATCCTGGCATCGACGCCTTCATAGTGACCGCAGACTATCATCAGATCTTCCTTTTCCAGCAGTCTGTAAGCGTCTTTCTGGGTATACGGCTTTGCCTTAGGAGAGGTCAGCAGGACGTAGGTATCATCATTTCTGTTCTGTCTGATGGCTTTTGAGAGAACATCGACTCTCATCAGCATGCCCGCTCCGCCACCGTAAGGCGTATCATCGACATGTCTGTGCTTATCGAAGGAATAGTCTCTGATATCGACGATCCTTACTTCCGCCAGTCCTTTGTCCAGTATCCTTTTGATGATGGACGTATTAAGGAAGGACTCGAACTGTTCTTTGAATAATGTCAGTACCGTTATCTTCATAAAAGACCTTCCATATCGACGATGTCGATACTTTTATTCTCGAGATCCACATTAAGGACGAACTGTTTAAGATAAGGTACCAGTTTCTCTTCGTCATCGGTTCTGATCCGCAGATAATTGTATCTGCTGCCTTCTTCGACATTGATGACCGTACCGGTCTTTTTACCGTTCACATAGACATCAAGTCCCCTGAGATCACGGAAATAGTATTCGCCGTCCTTTAAAGGCGCGATGTCTTCATCCGCTTTATAGATATACTCGTTTTTGTACTTTTCGACCAGATTGATGTCTTCGTTGCCTTCAAAAAGCACCAGGATGAAACCCTTGTGTTCACGGAAGCTCTTTACTGTGAAAGGCAGATGCTTTTCGCCCACATAGACGGCCGAACCCTTCTGATATCTTTCCTTGACGAAATCGGTGTAGGATTCCACCTTAAGTTCGCCCTTTATGCCGTGGGTATTGACTATCCTGCCGATAAGTACATATTCCATCTTTACAATTATATTAAAAAAGAGATGTTTTGACATCTCTATAGTGCTTCAAACTTGATGGAGATCTTTTTCTTCTCGATCTTTGAAGCTACCTGTAACATTTGACGAATCGAATTAGCCATCGAACCCTGTCTTCCTATCAGTCTGGCGATGTCATCGCTCGGTGCGTAAACATAGATGAGGATCTCGTTTTCATTGAGAGATTCCAGCTGTTTCACCATAACTGAGTCCTGGTCGGAACAGATAGGCTTGACGATGTTCAATAATACTTTTTCAAGATCGATCATTACCTGGCAGCTTTTTTACCATCTGCATACTTCTTCATAATACCCTGACTGGACAGGATACTGCGAACGGTATCAGTTGGAAGTGCTCCATTATTTAACCATTTGATAACTTTTTCTTCGTCAATATTTACAGTGGCAGGATTGGTCTTAGGATCATAGTTTCCTACAACTTCGATTTCTCTACCGTCTCTTCTGTCTCTTGAATCGGAAACGACTACACGGTAGAAAGGAGACTTTTTAGCACCCATTCTTTTCAGTCTGATCTTAACCATATATTACCTCCTTTTGCCTATATATCATTGCACATAAATAAAGAAGTGTCAAGTATTTTTACTTGACACCTAAAACAGTTTCATTTCGTATTCTTCTTTTCTGATGACCAGTTCCTTTTCCTTCACAACGAAGTCTTCGTGATGGATGTATTTCTTCATCTCTTCCTCATCGAGGATCATAGGCTGACGGTCATGGATGCCTTCGAATTCCTTACCGGCTTCCCTGGTGATGATCAGCAGTTCGTCTTCATCGTTGAAGATGCAGGCCAGATACATGTATTCTTCCCTGAAGGATATGAAGTATTTATTCTTATCCCTGTCCCATTCATAGAAGCCGTCGCAGAGCACCGCACAGTGCCTGTTTCTCATGTCCTTGTAGGTATATTTCTCATCGATGCTTTCGATGCGGGCGTTGATCTGCAGGGACTTTCTCTGTATGCCCCATTTCTTAACCGCCAGATCGAGGTCGGAGCCCACTGGTATCACGCAAAGGACCCTGTCGCTCGGGAAGATCTCGCCGGTCTTATAAACGAGCTTTATCTTCCGGGCTCTTTCCTTTATCTTCTGTCCCTTCTTTGAATCGGAGATGCCGAAATGATATCTTCCGCACATCAGAAGAGTCCTTTGGTCATAGAAGACAGCGATTTTATCATCTTCTTGGACTTCTCGTACTGGCTGATGACGCGGTTGACGTCATCGACGGTAGTTCCGCTGCCTTTGGCGACCCTTCTTTTACGGGAATTCATCATGATGGACGGATCCTTTCTTTCTTCCGGCGTCATCGACTGGATGACGGCCTTGGTCACTTTGGAAGCCCTCTCGGCCACTTCATCGTTTATCTGTCCCTTAAAATCGCTCATTCCCGGCAGCATGCCCATGATGGAGGACAGCGGTCCCAGCTTTCTTGACTGTTCAAGGGAGAAAAGCATGTCATCCAGGGTGAACTTGCCCTGGAGCAGTCTCATCGTCATCTCTTCGGCCTTTTTCTGGTCGAATTCTTCCTGAGCCTTTTCGACTAAGGATACGACGTCACCCATGCCCAGGATCCTGTCGGCCAGCCTTTCCGGATAGAAGACGTCGATGTCGTTAATCTTTTCACCGACACCGGTATACTTGATCGGAACACCGGTCACCGACTTGACGGAGAGTACGGAACCGCCCTTGGCGTCGCCGTCGAACTTGGTGACGATAAGTCCCGTTACGTTGAGTCTTTCATGGAAGGTGCCGGCGACACTGACGATATCCTGACCGGTCAGAGCATCGACGGTCAGCAGTATCTCATCCGGTCTTACCGCTTCCTTTATGTCCTCAAGTTCCTTCATCAGCTCGTCGTCGATCTGCAGACGTCCGGCCGTATCGATGAGAGCCACGTCAAAACCGTTGTCCCTGGCGTACTTAACGCCTTCAATTGAGGTATTGAGCGCATTGACGAAAATGCCCTTGGAGAAGACCTCGGTGCCCGTCTGTTCGCCCAGGGTCCTGAGCTGTTCGATGGCCGCCGGCCTTACGACGTCGGCAGCTATCATCAGGACCTTCTTTCCTTCCTTTTTCATCAGGTTGGCGATCTTGGCGACCTGGGTCGTCTTACCGGTACCCTGCAGACCCACGACCATGATGACCGTAAGTCCGTGAGGATTGTAGTTTATGGAATTGTCATCGTCGCCCAGCAGTCTGATGATCTCGTCATGGACGATCTTGACCAGCAGCTGTCCCGGGTCTATCGCATTCAGGACGTCCTGTCCTTCCGCTTCCTTTCTGACGGAATTAAGGAAGTTCTGGACGACCGTATAATTGACGTCGGATTCCAAAAGCGCCACTCTTATTTCCTTGAGAGTGTCTTCCATATTGCGTTCGGAGAGGTTTCCCTTGCCCGCAATGTTACGTAATGATTTAGTTAAACGTTCCTGTAATGAATCAAAAGCCATACATAAATTATAGAAAAATCCCTGTCCGTAGACAAGGATTAGGGAATCGGTCTGCTGCCGGTCAGAGACCTATGATGGTTTTAAATGTACTCGATCCTCTCGCCCACAAGTTCCGGACGGTAGCTCGGTTCGCCGCTGTCCTTATTGAACCTGTTTTCCTGAATGCGTCCCTTAATGATGACTTTCCCGCCCTTCGTGAGTTTCTCACAGACATCTTCGGCCGTAGATCTGAAGCAGGTTATCTTGAAATTGTCATTGCTGTCGCCTTCAGGGGTCTTGTAGTTTTTTTCGACTGACAGGAAGACGTTGCAGTACTTGTTGCCGTTCTCCGACTCCATCAGTACCGGCGTTTCCAGTGCCGTTCCGAAAAACTTAAATTCGTTCATGTTCCTCCTTTCTAGTTACCTGTAACTAAAAAGTAGCACCTTAAAGGTGCCCTCTTTTCTCATTTTTCTATCATATTCCTATCGTTTTCCACCGGGGATTATGTGGATAAGTGCCTGATTCGACCAGTCGAGACTCTTATGGACTTTTTTCAGATCATCGAGCGTGATCTCTGAAAGGATGCTGATGTTGTCGAAGAAGTCGTAGCCGTTGAGATAGTCACGGATGTAGCCGATGCCGAAGCTGCTGATGTCATTGAAGGTCCTGAAGGATCCCCCGATGTATCTTCTTTTGATCTGTCTGAGGATATCTTCGCTGATAAGGTCCTTCTTCAGTTCCTCATCTATCAGTTTCTTAAGGTCGTCCTTGTTAGACTCGCTGTAGAAAAGGATGTTCGCATATTCCATGTCGAAATCCACTTCATAGCCGAAATAATCGTTGATGATTCCCTCATCCAGCCATTTCTGATAGGAAGGATTGAGAGGAGAGAAATAAGCCTTAAGATAGATGTTCTCGCACCATTCCTGATAGGAACAGTCCCGGTGATCCCTGAAGTCCGGTTTCAGCTTTATCGCATAGACGTGCTTGGCCTTTCTGATATCCATATTAAAGGAGTATTCTTTTCTTCTGACTTCCGTTTTCGTCTCCCGGCAGTTCCTGAGCGGTCTTTCTTCTTCTTCGAAATCCTTTTTTGCCTGGTTCTCCCTGACGATGGCGATCAGGTATTCCGGATCGAGCGGTCCGATGATGACCAGTGCCATATTGGCAGGATGATAATTGAGCTTATAGCACAGCTCCAGTTCCTCTTTCGTTATGTTCCTGACGCTCTTTTCATCACCGCCGATGTCATGGATCAAAGGAAGATCGTAATACAGGGACTTGTAGGTCTCATCGAGAAGACGGCTGTCCGCTTCCTCATGATACATGGCCAGTTCCTGGATGATGATGCCCTTTTCCCTTTCCACCGATTCTTCGGTGATGCTCAGATCCTGGACGAAGTCCAGCAGCAGTTCCAGAGGTTCTCTGATATCCTTCGAAGTAGTGGAAAAATGATAGACGGTCTCGTTGTAGCTGGTAAAGGCGTTGACGTTGCAGCTCATGGCCGAAAAACGGGAAAAGATGTCCTTGTCTTCGGTCTCGAAGAGCTTGTGTTCCAGGAAGTGGGCAACGCCCGGATCGAAAACGTAGTCCTTGCCTTTGAACTTCTCTGCAATGTCCAGGGCACCGTAGGAAGTGCCGAAAGCCGCCATCGTCGAGACGTATTCGGGCTTATGAAAAATGATGACCCTCAGACCGTTGACCAGTGTTTCCGTATAGTATGTCTCATCATAATAAGGGTTACAGACCTTCTTCATTCTTTGTCCCTTTCAGAAAATACGTCAGTACGTGCTTATAGTTTCCAAAGACCCTGCTGATATCATCTACCGTGACCTTCATAAGGCCTTCCTCATACTCCTTGAACGGAACGTCAAGGCCGTTAAGGACGTTATGATAAAGGTATTCTTCATAGTCAGCCGGATCATCGGCTGCCGCTCTAAGGGAATCGGTAAAGAGCTTTCTTGCGAGCTCAAGTTTCCCGTGATCATAGTCCTTATCGACTAAGCGCTTTATCTGTCTGTTGATCTCTTCGATGACTTTATCTCTGTCCTTTGCGTCGATGGCCGTACTGATCCTGACCAGTCCTTCGTTCTTATAGTCATGAGCGCTGATGTAGTAGCACAGGGAAAACTTTTCTCTGACCTCTTCAAAAAGAAGCGAAGTAGGCGCCACACCTAAAAGCACCACTCCCAGCACGTAGGCGTAGAAATCCTCATTGTATCTGTTGTTCGGAGTGGTATAGACCACATTGAGAACGGACTGGGAAATGTCCTTCTCTTCAGTGATGTCGCCGATGTCATCCATGGCCACAGGATCGTTTATAAAGTAATAGCGGCGGCCTGTTTCGAGCGTTTTGAAGTAATCAAGGAGAATATCGTCATAGTCTCCTATCAGCGTAATATCCAGGGCAAAATCCCTTAAGAGACGGTCATAGACATCCCTGACATCATCTATGCCGATTTCATCGAGCTTATCGGTCCTCAAGACGTCATAGTTCTTAAGTCTTTCTTCCTTTTCACCCAGGATCTCCATGACCCGGTTATGAGCCAGATTGGCCGGTTTATCGAGATACCTGCCGATCCTGTCCTTATAATTACGTTTGAATTCCGGTAACAGCCTTTCATCCAGGCTGACGTTGAAGAAACACTCCCTGAAGAAATCAAGGAAGTCTTCGCTGTTCAGGTCCTTAAGAAATGCCGGATTGATGAAGGAATATTTGATGAATACTTCGATAAGGTTAGTCCTGACCTTGCTGGAACAGGAAAGAGAAGCACCGTAGTGTTCGTCCCTGGCCCTGTACATGGCTTCCTTGGTGGGATACTTAGAGGAGTAATCGCCCATGTAGTAATCAAGAAGGCGCAGGCAGAGATACGTCTTCCGGTCATACGGAAGAGAGAAGTTCAGAAAGACTTCAACGGTCTTGAACTTTCCGGTCTTTACCAGACACAGATCGCCGATGTATTCATAATCCATAGCCATGCGCTAATTATACCTTAAAAACAGCAGGACAAATGTCCTACTGTTCATCCTTTTCTTCTTCGTCGACTCTTTCGATCCTGATCTCGTTGACCGTCTTTTCATCCGCATCGCTGACTTCGACCTGCAGATTCTTGTATCTGAAAGATTCGCCCTTTTCCGGTATCTTGTCCATCATGTGGATGACCCAGCCCGATACCGTATTGAAGTCATATTCATCGTCCATCGTGATGTCGAAGTATTCGAACATGTCTTCGATATCCGCATCGCAGTTTACGATATAGTGCGTATCGTCGAGCTTGGTGAAATATTCGACGACCTCATCGTGTTCGTCATAGATCTCACCGACTATCTCTTCCAGGACGTCTTCCATGGTGATGATGCCGGCGGTACCGCCGTATTCGTCAAGGACCACGGCCATGTGGGATTTGGTCTGCTGCAGCTGCTTCAGCAAAGCGGAGATCTTGACGTGTTCCGACGTATAGACCGGTTTCTGCAGGACCTGACGGATGTCCGTCTTGCCTTCCTTATAGTAGAGATAATAGAAATCCTTTTCATGGAGGACACCGAGGATATTATCGAGGGAGTCTTCATAGATCGGCAGCCGTGAATAGCCCGATTCCCTGAAGATCCTGTCTATCTCATCCAGCGGATCGATGATCTCGGCCGCTATGACGTCGACTCTCGGGGTAAAGACCTTACCGACGTCCTGGTCATTGAATTCGATGGCATTGGTGATGAGATCGGCCTCATCCTCGTCCATGTCTCCTTCTTCCTGGGCTTCTTCGACCATGGTGATGAACTCTTCGCTTCTGAATTCATCGGAATCTTCGGCCTTGAAGATCTTCGATACGAAGGAGCCGATGCCGTTGAAGATGAAGGCCAGCGGCTTTAGAATGAAGCTCAGTACCGACAGGATGCCGGTGACTGCGATGGCATATTTTTCCGGCTGAGCCTTGGCCAGCGTCTTAGGCGTTATCTCACCGAAGATCAGCACCACGATGGTCATGACCAGCGTCGATATCGCCACGCCGTTTTCCTGGAACAGGGAAACGAAAAGGATGGTCGCCAAAGAGGCGCTCAGGATATTGACGATATTGTTTCCGATCAGGATGGTGCTGAGCACCGAGCTGAAGTCTTCGGCCATGTCCAGCGTCTTCTGGGCCTTGGCGTTTCCGTTATTCGCAAGGTACTTGAGCCTGATCCGGTTCAGCGATGAAAAGGCCGTCTCGGAAGCCGAGAAAAAAGCGCTCAGAAAAACAAGAACTATTAGTATTACGATGATTGTACTGCTATTCATAAACACACTCCCGAAGAGTGAAACGGTCAATATAGGATATGCACGATAAAGGAACTTCCAATTTAACTACTCTCTTTCAATACAATAATCATAACAGATTCTAAATCAATATCAAAATATCGCAACAGAAAAGCTGCATGTGCAGCTTTATCAGACTCTGTTCTTGAAGAAGGACGGAACGTCCTCGCCGTCTTCGACGACGCTTACTTCCTCTGTCCTCGTTTCCTTCCTTCCTTCATTTAACTGGCTCCTGATCTCTTCTTCGGTATTCAGCACCGGACGCTTGTCGGCAGAAGGCACGAAGAAGGTCGTAGCCGCCTTGGTGGTCTTGGTGTTAGGAAGCTCGAAACCGGTGGCGATGACGGTAACGATGATGTTTTCACCGAGCTGGTTATTGATGGCGACACCGTAGATGATGTCGATGTCGTTGCCGGCAGCTTCCTTGACGAATTCGACGGCAATGCTGGAATCGTAGATGGAGATGCCCGGACCGCCGGTAACATTGATAATGGCAGCCTTGGCACCCTTGATCTGGGCATCCAGCAATGGCGACTTGATGGCTTTGGCCGCAGCTTCCTTGGCCTTGTTGTCACCGTTGGCCATGCCGATACCGATAAGAGCGGTGCCCTTGTTGGCCATTACCGTACGGACGTCGGCGAAGTCCAGGTTGATGAAAGCCGGAACGGCGATCAGATCGGTGATGGTCTGGACGCCCTGCCTCAATACATTATCGGCTTCCTTGAAAGCTTCCTCCATCGGTATCTTACCGATGACGGATAACAGTTTATTGTTGGAGACGATGATCAGGGAATCGATGTATTCCTTGAGCTGTTCGATGCCGACAGCTGCCTGATCGGTCCTTTTTCTTCCTTCAAAATCAAACGGCGTGGTAACGACGCCTACCGTCAGTGCTCCGGCTTCCTTGGCCAGTCTGGCGAATATCGGTGCGGCACCGGTTCCGGTTCCCCCGCCCATGCCGGCCGTTATGAAAGCCATATCGGCGCCGTTCATGGCTTTACGGATGTCTTCTTCCGATTCCAGAGCGGCTTTCTGTCCGATCTCCGGATTTCCTCCGGATCCCAGACCCTTGGTAGTATTTTTTCCTAAGATCAGCTTGTTGCGGCATTTGGACATGTTGAGGCTTTGCAGATCGGTGTTGCATACGAAAAACTCAACGCCTTTAACGCCGTCATTGACCATTCTGTTCACAGCGTTGCATCCGGCTCCGCCGATACCGAATACCTTTATCCTGGCTACCTGGTTATATTCGGGTTTTACTGTCATCAGATGTCCTCCTTATCTCTGTCTCTGTATATTTCAAACAGACTCTTTATCTTGGAAGTTATCGATTCTCCTTCGACATCTTCCTCTATCTGATCAACGATCTTTTCGTATCTTATCATATCCACACAGTTCACGTTAAGACTGTTCATATTGGCTTTTTCCTTATAAACGTATAAAGCGCCGTATACGGCACACAGTTCCGTATCCCTTGCGCCTATCGTATCCGGATAGTAGGCTTTGACTTCGCAGCCGGAGGCTTCCCGCAGGCGTTTTACCAGAGCCTCCATGGAAGAGCCTTCACCGCAGATCCACAGGTCGGCACCCTCTTCGATTATCGGTTTGCACATGACCATGATCTTGTCCAGGAAATCGTTGAGCGGCTTTTCGATTAAATCCGAAAGCTCCTTTACCGTGATGCTTTCCGGCTTGTCTTCACTGTTCCACGCAAAGACGGCATCGCCCGGATGCGGGGAGTCGAAGTCCACGCTGTATTTCACCAGCCGCGGGATTATGCCCCTTGGCAGATGATAGGCGTTGTATACCTCGTTGCACAGGTTACCGAGACCGTCATAGATGATCTCCGAGCTTATGAGCCTGCCCTTGGACAGCAGGGTCAGATAGGTGATGTTTCTGCCGATGTCCAGCAGAATGATGTTGCGGTTGATGGAGTTGTCCAGCAGTACGCTTTCCTTGCAGATGGCGTAGTTGTTGAGGGTAAGATCAAGCACTTCCAGTCCGGCTTCGGAAACGGCCCTTACATAGGAATAGGTCATCTCCTTGTCGGCACAGAGCAGATCGATATCGATGAGCGCATCGTCACAGACTTCGAATTCGTTGAATCTTCTGGAAGATATGCCGTTGATCGTATATTTCGATATGAGCGTATTGATGACCACCAGATCATTGCCGACGTTGGTCTTAAGGGAATTGGTTATGGCCCTGGCCACATCGGACTTCCTGATCCGGCCGTCTTCCGTGACCACCGATACCTTGAGGGATATCCTCTTGAAATTGAACGGCGGAATGATCACGACGGCCTTTTCGAGCCTGGCTCCGATCTTTACGGATACGGCATCGATGCCGGTCCTTATCTCTTCGATGAGCTTTGCTTCGTCGATGATCTTATAGTCGGCGATGCCTTCGATATCGGCACTGTAGGTACCGATAATATTAAAACGAGTATTGAAATACTCGGCGACTAAAATCTGCAGTTTATCATCATCGAACTTTAAAGTGGCATATACCTGTTTGGCTTTATTGCTCATACATGTAATTATACAATAGTTTGATAAATAGAGTTAAATTTATCTGAAGCGATAAGGACTGAAAAACGCAACAATTAAGGATATTTTGTTGATTTTTGATAAAGAGTATGGTAAATTTATAAAGCGTAGTTTAAAGAAGGGAGGCTAGTATCCATGTCCAGAGTATGCGAACTTTCCGGTAAAAGACCTTTATCCGGTAACAACCGTTCCCATTCATTACGTGCTACCCGCCGTAAATGGAACGTTAATCTTCAAACTGCTACTATCATGGTAGATGGCAAACCTAAAAAGGTAAAAGCCTCTGCACGTGCCTTAAGAAGTTTGAAAGCACAGGCTAGTAAAGCTTAATTAAGATTCGCAAGAATCTTTTTTAATCCATAAAAAGAATATGCCTTGAGCATATTCTTTTTATTTCATTACTTCCCTGACGAAGTCTTCCACGTCTTCTTTACTGAAGTCTGCCGGAAATCTCATGCCTTCAAGCCAGGAACCGCTGCCGGCATTGCTTTCAAGATTCTTACCGCTATCACCTATCGGTGAATTATCGGAGGTACAGAACGGGATGACGGTCTTGCCTTCGAAGTCGTATTTCTCGACGAAGGTATCCAGGATCCTCGGCTCTTCTCCATACCAGATAGGATAACCGATGAAGATCACCGAATATGAGCTCATATCCAGATCAGGACTGCCGATCTCCGGACGGATGGTAGGATCGCTTTGTTCGACGGTACTGCGGCATTCCACATAATACTGCAGGTCTTCTTCCTCATATGGATATAAAGGCACTATCTCATAGATGTCGCCTTCTGTCAGGGCATAGATCTCTTCGGCCACTTTAGCCGTATTACCGGTGATCGAGAAGTAAGCTACCAGCACCCTGTTTTCTTCTACCGGTTCAGGTGCAGGAGTTTCATCATTACCTGGTGCTGTACGGGTACAGCCGCTAAGGATGATGCCGATAAGGATCAGGATACTTATATACTTGAATACTTTTTTCATATGTTCCATTATACATAAAAAAGGCTTCCTTAACAGGAAGCCTTTCATTCATTATTTATTCAGCCAGGCTGAGATGATCGACCAGATGTTGTACTTGGAGAAGATCGATACGGCTACCAGTGATACGTTGGCCATGATCTTGATGAAGATATCAAGACAAGGACCTACGGTATCCTTAAGCGGATCGCCTACGGTATCACCGATGACACCGGCCTTATGAGCTTCAGAGCCCTTGCCGTGTCCTTCGACACCGCCGGTCTCGATGTACTTCTTGCCGTTATCCCAGGCACCGCCGGCATTGCCGGTGAAGATCGCCAGCATGATGGCGGATAAGGTCGAGCCGATCAGGATACCGCCGACGAATTCCGGACCGAAGATGAAGCCGGTAACTACCGGTACCATAACGGCGATCAGAGCCGGAGCCTTCATTTCGGCAATGGCGCCCTTGGATGAGATCTCGATACAGGTCCTGTAGTCAGGCTTTTCCGTACCGGTCAGGATACCAGGATAGAGTCTGAACTGTTTTCTTACTTCTTCGACCATCTTTCTGGCAGCCTTGGCTACAGCTTCGATCAGGATGCCTGAGAAGATGAACGGAATGGCTGCACCGATGATGCCGCCGGCCAGAGTCATCGGTTCGATGAGATTGAGGACCAGCGGAGTCTGCGGATCGTTGTAGGAGAAGAGGTAGGAGATCATCAGCGCTAAGGCAGCCAGACCGCCGGAACCAATGGCGAAGCCCTTACCGATGGCAGCTGTCGTATTACCGACGGAGTCGAGCTCATCGGTGATCTTTCTTACTTCGTGGCCGAGTTCCGACATTTCGGCGATGCCACCGGCATTGTCAGCGATCGGACCGTAGGTATCAACAGCAACGGTCGCGGTAACGAATGACAGCATGCCCAGTGCGGACATCGAAACGCCGTAGAAACCGGAAACGGTATAGGCGATGATGATGCCGATGCCAAGAACGATACATGGCAGCATGCAGGACTTCATGCCCAGGGCCAGACCCTGAGTGATGGTCAGTGCCGGTCCTTCGACTGATGCTTCAGATACTTTCTGGGTCGGACGGTAGTCGGCACTGGTATAGTACTCGGCAAAGATACCGATGAGGATACCGGCCAGGATACCGATGGTGGCACCGATGAACGGTGAAACATAACCCAAACGGAAATTGACGGCGCTGGTATCGATATTGCCGAACATGATCTTCGATAAGACGAAACCGGCTGCGATGGTGATACCGGCTGCGATGTATGTGGATCCGTTTAATTCCTTGTGCGGATTATCGGACATATTCTTCTTTAATAACAGGGAAGCGATACCGATGCAGCAGGCGACCAGACCGAAGCCTGCGAAGGCTACCGGATAGAGGTATAGCTTCTTTAACAGTTCGACCGAAAGGTCTTTGGTCGTTGCGGCACTTGTCGCATATAAATGGAAGCCCAGGATGACACAGGATGAGATGGCACCGACATAGGATTCCAGCAGGTCACTTCCCAGACCCGCAACATCACCGACGTTATCACCGACGTTATCGGCGATGGTGGCCGGGTTACGAGGGTCGTCTTCCGGAATGTTGGCTTCGGTCTTGCCGACCAGGTCAGCACCCATGTCGGCAGCCTTGGTATAGATACCGCCGCCGATACGGTTGAAGATGGCGATTACCGAACAGCCCAGGGCATAACCGGAGAAGGTCATCGTGAACGGGATATAGGTAATGCCCAGCCAGTTGGTGAAGTGTTCGAGTTCATTGAGCTGTCCCAGGCCCAGACCGAAGATCAGGTAGACCAGAACGACGCCCAGTAAGGCAAATCCGCCTACGCAAAGGCCCATGACGGAACCGCCCTGGAAGGCGACTTTCAGTGTCTCGCCCAGATTCTTGGTGACTCGGGCTTTATTGGAAACTCTGACGTTGGAGTAGGTGGCGATCTTCATGCCTACATAGCCTGCAGAAGCCGATAAACAGGCACCCATTACAAAGGCTATGGCACAGTGCCAGGAAACCAGTATCGACAGCAGGATGGCGATGGCGATACCTACGATCAGTACTATCTTATACTCGTAATTGATAAAGGCATTTGCACCGACTCTGATGGCATCAGCTATCTCTGACATCTTCTCAGTGCCCTCTTCCATCTTTTTGACGGAAGCGAAGTTGAAGGCACCGTAAGCCAGTGCTAGCAGAGAGGCAAACAGTACAACGATCAACAAACCACTCATAAAAGAACTCCTTTCGGTTTTGTATATCTTAATTATACAAAAAGAAGTTCATAAAAATGTTTGAAAAATCATATAAGTCTATATTTACTGAATGAAAACGTTTACTTATACGCAAAGAAACAATTAATCATTCATAAAAATTGATATTGTCGATATTTTCGGCCAAATCGCCATTAAATACATAGGATCCGGCGACCAGAACATCGGCACCGTACTTGAAAAGACTGTAGGCATTCTTGTCGTTGATGCCTCCGTCGACCTCGATCAGATAGTCGAGATTATGGAAGTGCTTGTAGTCCTTAAGCTGCCTGATCTTGTCGTAGGTATCCTCGATGAAGCTCTGTCCGCCATAGCCCGGTTCCACCGACATGACCAGCACCAGATCCACTTCATCCAGTAAAGGGATGATCGAATCGACACTGGTTCCCGGCTTGATGGATATGCCGGCCCTGACATAGCGGCTCCTGATCTTTCTGACCAGTTTCAGGCTGTCGATCATGTTTTCATAAGCTTCCACATGGAAGGTGACGCCGTCGGCTCCGGCCTTGATGAAAACGTCGCTGAAATAGTCGGGATCGGTGACCATCAGATGGACGTCCATGTAAAGATCGGAGTTGTTCCGGAAAGCCTTGAAGATGTCCGGACCAAAGCTCAGATTAGGCACGAAATGACCGTCCATGACATCGAAATGGATCCAGTCGCACTTGCTGTTAAGGACTTCCAGCTGATTCCTGAAGTCGGTATAATCCAGTGACAGTATTGAAGGAGCTATTATCATATCTTGCCTTTCTAATCAAAGTAATAAAGGGTTATCTCGGAATCCTCTTCCTGAGTATAGAGAGAACCTTCACTTGGCGTTACTCTTACGACGGTACCGGCACCGTAGGCCTTTTCCTCTTCGGTAAGGGTATTGTAGTCGATCTTCTCCTTGGTGACCTTGAAGCCCGCATAGGAGAATTCGTTGTAGACGTCATTGACGTTCCTGCCCAAGGTACCAAACGGTATGACGCTGGACCTATAGGCGCTGTATGAGAACCTGACGGTATTGACGACGTTCGGGTTGTACTTGTCGTCAGGAAGCAGTCCTTCCTGGGCGACGATGGTGCCCGGGGCTTCTTCCGATTCAACGGCTACGGTCTCCACGTTGAAGTTGAGAGCCTTGAGTTCGGCCTTGACTTCTTCCAGATCCCTGCCCACATAGTTGGCCATGGTCTGATAGGTGCCTTCCGATACCGTTACCTTGATCTTGGTGCCCTTTTCGACCTTGGTATCTTCAGCCGGAGTAAAGGATATTATCTGGTTGGCCGGCACGTCGTCCGTCAGCATCCAGGTTATCTCGGAATCATCGATCGATAAGCCCGATGCCGAGAGCACGTCCTTGGCAACAGTAAGCGAAAGACCGGAGATATCCGGGACTTCGACCATCTTGTTCTTGGTGCCGATGACGCCCGTCAGCAGCAGGATGAGCAGTATCGCAACGACCGAGACAATGGATATGATCGTAATGAAGAGCACATTGAAGAAGGTGTCGGCTTTCTTGTCTTTCTTCTTCTTTATCGTCTCATCGGCATTGCCCGCTATCCTAACCTTTTCATAGGTAGTCTGATCGGACTTGGCCAGGACCACCTTCTCGTCGTTCTCCGCTTCCGGAGAAAGACATCTGTTGAGGTCCTTTATCAGTAAGGCCACATTGGCGTAACGGTCTTCGAGCGACCTGGCCGTGGCCTTAATGATGATATTCTCAACTGCCTGCGGTATATCGGGATTGAATTCCCTTACCGAAGGCACGTTGTTTCTCACATGTAATAGAGCTACCTGGATAGGAGTATCGGCCTTGAAAGGTACGTCTCCGGTCAGCAGTTCGTAGAAGACGATACCTAATGAATAGATATCCGACTGCATGGTCGCCTGTCCGCCCTTGGCCAGTTCCGGTGCCAGATAATGCACGGAACCAAGGACCGAACCCTTGGATGTTATCTGCATCGCATTATTCACTACGGCGATGCCGAAATCAGCCAGCTTGACCGTTCCGTCATCCTTGATCAGAACGTTCTGGGACTTGATGTCACGGTGAATGATGCCGTTCTTATGAGCCTCCAGCAATGCGCTGGCCAGTTGCTTCATGATCCAGACGGCTTCTCTCGGGCCTAAGGCGCCCCTTCTTTTCAGCAGCTGCTTAAGGGTATGGCCCTTGACATATTCCATGACGATGTAGTGGTTGTTTTCATCCTCACCGACGTCATAGATATCAACGGCATTGGGATGGGAAAGCTTGGTGGACGCATTGGCCTCCCTTTTGAATCTTTCCAGAGCGACCGGATCATCAGTCATGTCACCTTTGAGGACCTTGACGGCTACGGGTCTTTTGAGGATCGTGTCAAAAGCCAGGTAGACATTGGCCATGCCGCCTTTTCCTATTTCCTTGATCACGTCATATCGGTTAGCTATCTTCATAATTTCCTTACTACGACGACGGTAATGTTGTCATAGCCCCCCTTAAGTAAAGCTGCCTTAAGCAGTTCGTCACATTTCTTCTGACAGCTGTCGTTGCCAGGATCGTTCAGTATTTCGATTATCTCGTCATCGTTCACATATCCGCACAGTCCGTCCGAACAGAGAAGATAATGATCCATGTCCTTGACGGCGTGGATGTCGAAGTCGACCTTGTCGGTGATGCCCAGGGCTCTGACGAGATAATGTTTCATCGGATGATCGATGCTTTCCTCATAGGTGATCTCACCCTTTTCCAGCATCTGGTTGACCAGCGTATGGTCATAGGTAAGACGGAAGAGCTTGTCATCAAGCACTCCGTATACCCGGCTGTCACCCGCATTGAAGGAAAGGCAGCCGTTCTTGGTCATGAGGATTCCGGTAACGGTGGTGCCCATGCCCTTCAGGAAGGAGTTCTTATGAGCCAGCGTATAGATGCGCTTATTGGCGGCATCGAGGTTTTCCTTCAGATATTTAGCGGCTTCCTCCAGCGTCGTAAAAGGACCGGACTTTTCGAAGATGTCCGCAAAGTACTTCACGGCTTCACCGCTGGCCACTTCACCGGCATTGGCGCCGCCGATGCCGTCGCAGACGATACCTAAAAAATCGCCATATTTATTTTCAATGGTCAGATAGGAATCCTGGTTGATGGACCTTTTCAGACCCACATCACTCTTTGCGTAGTACTCACTCATTAAGCATCTCTTTCGCTCTCAGCTGTCCGCAGGCCGCATCGATGTCCGTACCCCTTTTCTGTCTCAGGGTAACGGCTATGCCCCGCTTCTTCAGCATATCATAAAAATCCAGAGTCTCCTCAGGACTGGTGGACCGGTAAGGGTTCTCCTTAACTTCATTATAAGGTATTAAATTGATATACGCATTCTTACCTTTTAGATATTTCGCCAGATCGTCCGCATCCTTAACGGAATTATTGACTCCGGCTATCAGAAGATATTCAAAAGTGATGCGCCGGCTGTTCAGTGTCGAATAGTAAGTCACCGCATCCATGAGTTCTTCCAGGTCATAGGCCTTATTGACCGGCATCAGTCTGTTCCTTAATTCGTCATTGGCCGCATGGAGCGATATCGCCAGATTGTACTGAACGTTTTCTTCCGCAAACCTTCTGATCATCGGCACCAGACCGCAGGTCGATATGGAGATGTGGCGGGCGCCGATCTCCAGTCCGAACGGGCTGTTGATGATGGATAAGGCCTTCATCAGGTTGTCATAGTTGTCGAAAGGCTCGCCCGTTCCCATGACGACGATATTGTCAAGCCTTTTCTCTTCCTTATCGAGATATCTTTGGATGCTTAAAGCCTGAAGCACTATCTCTCCGGCGCTCAGATCACGCTGTTTCTTCAAAAGACCCGAGGCACAGAAAGTACAGCCCATATTGCAGCCGACCTGTGATGATAGGCAGGCCGAAAGGCCGTAATCGAAGACCATCAGCACCGATTCGATGTAGGCGCCGTCATTCAGCTTGAAAAGGAATTTTACGGTTCCGTCCTTCGATTCCTGTTTCCTGACGATCTCCATTTCTTCCAGGATGAAATCATTATTCATCCTTTCCTGAAGGTCCTTGGAAATATCGGACATTTCCGTAAAGCTCTTTACTCTTTTATCGTAAAGCCACTTGAAAATCTGCCTGGCCCTGTAGGGCTTCAGGCCGATATCCGTAAGATACTTTTCAAGATCTTCAAGCGAAAGGTCATAGATCAGATCCATATTACTCATTATACTCTTTTAAGAGTCCGGCGTAGTAGAAGCAGTCCCCCTCTTCATTGATGATGGTCTCCTCTTCAATAAGTCTGAAGTTCTTATTATCTTTCAGGAAACGTTCGATCTGCCGGCCGTTTTCCTTTTTATTGAGCGTACAGGTGCTGTATAAAAGGATGCCCTTTTCCTTCAGAAGACCTCCGACGCTGTCCAGCAGTCTTCTCTGTATCTCTTCCAGTTCATCCAGCGATGACGGACTGATATGGTATCTAAGATCGGGCCTTCTGCCGATAGTGCCAAGACCCGAGCATGGTGCATCCAGCATGATCTTATCGAATCTGACGTCAAGTATATCCTTCAGATCGCAGCCGTCATGACAGAGATAGTTTATTCCCTCAAATCCCAGAACTTCCGCCTTGTCTTTTATGAGTTTCAGACGGTGTTCGTGAAGGTCGTTGGCATAGGCGTTTTCCGGCTTTATGATGTCCAGGCAGTTGAAAAGCTTCGATCCCGGAGCGCTGCAGACATCCAGAAGACGATCGTCTTCCTTAAGATCAAGATGTTTATAAAGGCCTGCCGAATTGAGATCCTGGACGTAGAAGAATCCGTCCTTCATATACGGGGAAGCGAGCAGGTTCTCTTCACAGGTGAATACGTCATCGCTGATCACTTCGATCTTCTCGAAATCGGTGAATTTTGCCTTCTTATGATTGATGCGGTAATAAAGCTTCGGCGTCCTTTTATAATTGGCGAGGATCTTCCTGAAGTCTTCCTCGTCATACTGTCTGTCTAAAAGCTTATAGAGCCATTCCGGTAAAGATTCATTTATATATCCGTCTTCACTCTTCACAAGTTCACCGGTGTTCCTTAAGACCGCATTGATGAAGGACCTGTCGTATTTACCGTGGGCCAGTTCCACATATTCGTTATTGACCGCATATTCCTTTTCGCCAAGGAAGAATCTTTCATAAAGTGCCATGGCAATGATGATCTTATTCTTTAAAGACGTCTTAGGGTCGATGCTGTCCTTAAACTGATATAAAAGGAAATCATATTCCTTTAAGACGCCGTTGACCAGAGCCGTGACGAAAGGCCGCCGGATCTTCGGCAGCTCTTCCAGTTTCTTGCGCATCAGCAGGTTCGTGTATGAACTGTCGCTGATGGTCTTATGGATGATCTCCAGTGCACACTCTCTTTGGTTCATATCACTCCAGATATAAAGGATCGACGTCGACCTTGATCCTGGCCATCTGCCGCTGTCTGAGATAGTCGTCGATGATCTTCCAGACGTCGTCGATCATGACGTTAAGTTCCCGGTTGGCCAGCAGTATCCTGTAACGGTAACTGCCTTTGATCCTGCTCAGTTCCGTCGGCCGGTAATGCTTATACGGAAGACCGCTTAGTTTTTCTTCAAGATATTTAAGGGAATTCTCGATATGTTCCGTATTGGCGTCGGAAACGATGATCTCCAGCAGATGGGCATATGGCGGATAATTCGTCTTTGAACGGTAGTTCATTTCGATATTGTAGAAGTAGTCGTAATCCTGATTCAGCACGGATCTGAGAACGTAGTGATCGGGATTGAAGGCCTGGATGATGACCTTGCCCATGGAATGGGCCCGGCCGCTTCGGCCCGATGCCTGCATCAGCAGATCGAAGGTCAGTTTGGCCGCATTGTAGTCCTGATGAGCCAGTCCCGCATCGGCATTGAGGATGCCGACCAGCGTAACATCCGGATAATCCAGTCCCTTGGATATCATCTGGGTACCGATGAGGATGTCGATCTCATGTCTTTCAAAACGGCTGAGGATGTTCTTGTGGGCTCCTTTTTGGGATACGTTGTCTCTGTCCATCCTCTCGATCCGGGCTTCAGGGAAGAGCTTCTGCAGTTCCTCTTCCGCTTTCTCGGTGCCGAAACCGTAGCGGATAAGGGCCTTTTCACCGCATTTAGGACACTTTTCCGGAACTCTGTAGGTCCGGCCGCACTGATGGCATTTCAGCATATTTATGGACGAATGGTAATTCAAAGGCGTATCGCAGTCGCTGCACATCAGGGTAGTGCCGCAGCTGCCGCATTTGATGATCGGCGAATAGCCCCGTCTGTTTAAGAGGATGATCACCTGCTTATTATTCTCTAAAACGTTGCTTATCTCTTCCTTCAGTCTGTCGGTTATGATGTAGGACTGTCTGCCCTTGATGGACTTTATCAGGTCGACAATCTCGATATCCGGCAGCATGTTGTTGATACGCTGGGTAAGTTTCAGTAAGCCGTAATCGCCCTTTAAAGCCCTGGTATAGGAATCAAGGGAAGGTGTGGCGCTTGCCAGCAGGACCTTGGCGCCAAAAGCCAGAGCTCTCTTAACGGCTACGTTCTTCACGTGATAGCACGGCGTATTGTCCTGCTTATAGGAAGTGTCATGTTCCTCATCGATGATGATGAGTCCCAGATCGTTGAACGGCAGAAAGACGGAAGATCTGGTGCCGACGACGATCTTGACTTCCCCTTCCTTGACCCTCTTGTACTGTTCGTATCTTTCCTGATCGCTGAGTTCGGAATGATAGAAGATGACGTCATTGAAACGCTCCCTGACTCTCTCGATCATCTGCGGCGTAAGGGATATTTCCGGTACCAGGATCAGGACTTCCTTACCAAGATTCAGATAATGTCTGGCCAGGTGCAGATAGACTTCCGTCTTGCCCGATCCGGTAACGCCAAACAGCAGAGTGACCAGTTTATCGGTCCTGATCAGGGTATCATAAGCTTCTTTCTGATCAGGTGTCAGTTCCTTGAAATTGTCGTTTATCGTAAGCTTTGAATCCCTGTAGGAAGCTTCCTCCTTATAGACTTCAACGATACCGGCATCGATGAATTTCTTAATGATGGAGACGGAGATCTTTCTGGCCTCAGCTGCGGTCATGCCGTCCTTTAAAGAGGCCAGGACTTCTTCCTGTCTTTTAGTCAGTTTTTCATCAGTTTTATTGACTCTTATGTATTCGATCTCCTTGGCTGTTTTGATATTCCTGGAAGTCCTTAAGACCTTAGGAAGCATCGTATTGAGACAGCTGATGAAAGGAGATACGGTTATCCTTGAAAGCCATTTGGCCAGTTCGAACTGTTCGGAAGAAATGATCGGTTCTTCATCTATCACTCTGATTATCTTTATGAGCCTAAAGCCAAGCCTTTCTTCTTCCGCCTTAAGATCAGCGATCTCATGGCAGTTTACGACCAGTGCCGTGGTCTTTCCCTTGGCAAAAAAGACTTCCACCCGCTTGAAGCTTTCGATGTATTCCTCATAGTAATAGGAATACAGCTGATTGACATTGAGTGATGAGTTGGTCACGAAGACTTCACAGACATACATGCCTTAATTATAGCATTCTCCCAAATCTGATTCTGTCCCATAAAGAAACAAACAGGACCTTTACCGTCCTGTTTATATGTGAATCGTTTTTATTCTTTTATAAGTGTTATTAATCTAATGCTTGGCACTTTACCAGACCTGCCAGATATTCGACCGCATGAAGAACAGGCGTGATCTCTCTTGACCAGACCCCTGCAAGGCTTGCATCCCAGTTATCATAGAGTCCTCCAACAGTGTAGGTAACAGAACCGTTGGTCCAGTTACCAGAAGGAAGGCCTGCGTCAGGATACCAGGAAAAAGTGCTCCCAAGATGTATGTTCTCAAGCGACGGACAGCTTTGAAACATGTTCAGCAAGCCGGAAAACTCTTCTTCCGTACCGTCTGCTTTTTCAAAGACATTACCGGTATCGAAGCTGCTGATATCAAGTTCCTTTAAAGATATGCATCCTTCAAACATGGATACCATTTCCATAACGTTATGTGTATCAAAATTTGAAAGGTCAAGGCGTTCCATTAACGGACAGTTTTCGAACATGTCACTCAGGATGATGACTTTGGATATGTTAAAGTTGAAACATCTGCTGAAGTCAAAGATAAACAACCGCAGAACATTCCGCCTATATTTATTGTGTTGCCCGTATCAAAGCCTGATATGTCAAGAGATTCAAGCTTGGAACATCCATAAAACAATGATGACATGCTGATGACCTTAGACGTGTCAAAATGTGACAGATCGAGAGACTCGATGGAATCACACATATGGAACCACGAATAAGTGGACGCAGGATGGATGGACTGTCCTTCCGCGATCCTTACGGTCTTTATTTCTTCATCTCCCCAGTATTCATGAACGATACGGCAGTCAGGATCTGACGGATCTCCATCAAAGTTCCATAAATTTCCATAAGGGTAATCTTCAAAATCAGCATAAACGGTACCCGTATATTCGTTGCCTTCCAAATCGACAAAAGTGCCTGTGTTTTTATTGATATAAGGCCACTTGCTTCTGAAAAAACCAGATTGCCGTCGCCATCAAGCACCGCAAAAGCATAGCCTCCTTTGGATGAATTTCCTTCGGCTTCTATTATATTTACAGACGATATGCCAATAAGAAACATTAATGCCAGTAAAACAGCTAAAAACCTTCTTATTATCCTACCGATCCCTGCATGTTTATCTTAAGTAACTGGTTAAGCTCTACCGCATATTCCATCGGCAACTCTTTCGTAAACGGTTCGATGAAGCCAAGGATTATCATCTGAGTGGCTTCTTCAAGGGACAGGCCTCTCGACATAAGATAGAACAGCTGGTCTTCTGATATCTTGGATACCGTTGCTTCATGTTCGATCGTGGAAGAGTTGTTGGAAACGATATTGGTAGGAATGGTATCGGAACTGGACTGATCGTCGAGGATCAGCGTGTCGCATTCGACCTTGGCTTTGGAGTTTATCGCTTCCTTTGACATCCGCACCAGACCTCGGTAATTGACCTTACCGCCGACCCGGCACAGCGATTTGGATATTATCGTGCTCGATGTATTCGGTGCCAGATGTATCATCTTGGCTCCGGCATCCTGGAACTGTTCATGGGATGCTACGGCTATAGAGATACATACGCCCTTGGCGTTAGGACCGTTCAATACACAGCACGGATACTTCATATTGAGATGGGAACCGATGTTGCCGTCTATCCATTCCATGATGCCGTTTTCATAGACCATGGTCCTCTTGGTGACCAGATTAAGGATGTTGCTGGACCAGTTCTGGACGGTCGAATAACGGCACTTGGCGTCTTTCTTGACGATTATTTCCACTGTTGCCGCATGCAGGGAATCCTTGGAATACTTAGGAGCAGTGCAACCTTCCACGTAATGGAGGTCACTGCCTTCATCGCAGATGATGAGCGTCCTTTCAAACTGGCCCATCAGTTCAGAGTTTATCCTGAAGTAGGACTGTAAAGGCTTCTCGAGCTTTACGCCTTTCGGCACATAGATGAATGATCCTCCTGACCATACGGCCGCATTGAGGGCTGCGAACTTGTTGTCGGCATAGGATACGACGGTGCCGAAATACTCCTTGAAAAGCTCCGGATGCAGCCTCAAGGCCGTATCGGTATCATAGAAGATGACGCCCTTTTCTTCCACTTCCTTCAGCATGTTGTGGTAGACGACTTCCGATTCATACTGCGTGGAAACGCCGGCCAGGAACTTCTGTTCGGCTTCCGGTATCTTCAGCTTCTGGAAGGTGTTCTTGATGGTCTCCGGAACTTCTTCCCAGTCCTTGGATACCTTGTCGCTTGGCTTTATGTAGTACGTAAAATCCTGGAAATCGATATCGCTCAGGTCCGGTCCGAAATCAGGCAAAGGCATCTCCATGAACTTGTGATAGGCCTTCAGTCTGTATTCCAGCATCCAGTCCGGTTCGCCCTTGGTCTTCGAGATGGCTTTTATGACGTCTTCATTAAGTCCTTTTTCCGTCCTGAAAACCGAGACGTCTTCGTCCTTGAAGTCATAAGCGTATTCTTCCTGTGAATTTATTATGTCCTTATTGTCCGTCATAGCTCTTTATCAGGTCTTCCATCGCATGGATGCCGATGGTACCGCACTTGATCCTGTTGGCCTGTTTCGACAGGGTGTCGAAGGCATTGGCCTCTTCCAGAAGATCGGGATCATAGTCTTTTTCTTCGATCATGTTATAGTAATTGTTTATGATATCCAGGGCTTCCTCTTTGCTCTTGCCCTTGATCAGATCGGACATGATGGAAGTGGACGCAAAACAGATGGTACAGCCCACGCCGTCGAATCTGACGTCCTTTACTTTCCCCTCTTCCATCAGCATCTGCACCTTGATGTCATCGATGCAGGACTCGGAGGCATTATGAATGAGATGATATCTTTCATCATCGACTAAGCCCTTGTTGTGAGGGTTCTGATAGTGATCCAGCAGGATGCTTCTTTTTAGATTGTCGTCAAATATCATATTATCGCTCCGATACACTTTTCCAGTGTGACGTCCCTGATGGCGCCATACAGCTTATCCGCTTCCTCTTTGGTATTGTACAGATACACCGAAGCCCTGATGGTCTCGGTAGTACCGATTATGTTGTCTATCACCTTGGCACAGTGATTGCCGGTCCTTACGGCTATGCCTAAGCTGTTGAGATAGGAACCAACGTCCTGGGCAAAGATGCCTTCCACGTTGAAGGCTACGATCGAACATTCCGATCTCGGATTGTAGATCTTCACGTTATCCAGGGTCGAAAGCTTTCCGATCAGATATCTGACGATCTCATCATCATGTTTCCGGATGTTATCCATACCCAGATCCATCAGATATTCACAGGCCTTCTTAAGTCCCAGAACACCTTCGATGTTCGGTGTACCGGCTTCAAAGCGGACAGGTATCTCCTTGAGTATCACTTCACCGTCCTTGTTGAAACGGGCGTTGGCACCGCCGCCGTTCATCATCGGAGTCGTCTCTTCCAGCAGCTTCTTCTTTGCATAAAGGACACCGATGCCGCTTGGCCCCAGCATCTTATGGGCCGAGAAACCCAGAAAATCGACATCCAGGTCCATAACGTCGACCTTGATATGCGGTACGGCCTGAGCTCCGTCGGCATTGACCAAAGCTCCTTTTTCATGGGCCAGAGCACAGATCTCCTTTATCGGATTGATGTAGCCCAGCACATTGGACACATACGGCAGGGAAACGGCCCTGACGTTATACTTATCAAGACATTCCTTGTAGTTATCGATATTGAAAGTCCCGTCTTCATTGAGCGGAATGTATTCTATCCTTGCCTTCGTCTTCTTTGCCACCTCGAACCACGGCAGGATATTGGAGGCATGTTCGGCCAACGTAAGTAAAATGACGTCTCCTTCCTTTAAATGATCAAGGAAATAACCGTAGGCGACCAGATTAAGGGAAGCGGTGGCACCGGCTGTGAAAACTATCTGATCGGGATCGTCATTGTGTAAAAGCTTCGACACGACTTTTCTGGTATCGTCATAGTCCTTGGATACGATAAAGGAATTATCGTAGTCACCGCGGTGGATGTTGGCAGTGTGCCTCGTATAGAAGTCGTTTACCGCATCGATGACGCACTGCGGCTTGAAAGAAGTGGCGGCACTGTCAAAATAGACCAATCCCGGATCGTTCTTGAATATCGGAAAGTCTTTTCTGATCTTATCTACATCGAACATATCTTCTCCACCTTCTTATCAGCGATCTCTTTTATGGCCAGGCCTTCTTCATATGCCTGATAAAACTCCTCGTCCGGCATCAGATAGCTCACCAGCAGCAAAGACAGGGCATCTCTTCTGGAGAGACCCCGGGAATTCATATAGAACAGCACGTCTTCATCGATGGTTCCCGAAGACAGGGAATGCGAAGCCTCGACATCGTTTTCGTCTATCTCCAGCACCGGCAGTATCTTGGACTGTTTCGGGCTTTCAAAGGTCAGACACCTGGATTTCTGGAAGCATTTGCTGCTTTTGGCACCCTTGACGATCTTGCCGACGACGTTCAGGACGAAATCCGCATCATCGAGACAGACGACGTTGTTGGAGATCTTGATATAGGAATCCCTTTCCTTGTTGAAGAGATGGTAATCGATCTTCTTGACGTTAACGCCCAGATACGTCGTATTGACGGTCAGGGAACTTCCCTTCAGGACATCGATACTGCTGTCCTGAACGTAAGCGTGCTGATCGAGTTCCAGAAGATCTATCCCGACATTGCTGTTTTCGATAAAGCCCCTTTCCTTCAGGGTGATGTCCCTGGCGGTATTGATAAAGACGAGGATCCTGTAGTCGCCGTTTTTCAGTTCGTAGTTTATCTCCAGGTCGTCCTCGACGAAGACCGTTACGGTCTCTCCGCCGTCAAGCTTCAGGTCGAGCCTTCCCTTAAGGTCCTTATATACCTCAGCCATTAAGACTCCTTGTGTTTCTGGCACATACTCCCAGGGAATAGACCATCGGCCTGTCTTCCTTCAGAGGTTCTATCTTGAGCTCTTCATAGAGCCAGTCATAACCGTCATTGTCGATCTTGAATACCAGTTCGTCATCGCCTTCGACGACGATCTTTCCGTCAACTATGACGTGGGAATGAGTAGGTTTGATCGAGGTAAAGAAACGCTCGTAATGGGATACGACGATGAGCGCCAGATCCGTTTCTTCCTTGAGTTTCAGGATGGCATCGGATACCAGTTTTATGGCATCGACGTCCAGACCGGAATCTATCTCATCGAGCATCGCTATGTCCGGTTTCAGCATCATCATCTGCAGTATCTCATTACGCTTCTTTTCGCCTCCGGAAAAACCGTCATTGACGAATCTGTGAGCCAGATCGTCCTTCATCTTGAGGTCCCTGATGTTCTTTTCGATCTCCTTGATGAACTTGAAGATCGATACCGGGTTCTCGTTACGGGCATTGATGGCAGCTCTGAGGAAATCGGAATTGGTAACACCGGATATCTCCTGCGGGTACTGCAGGGCCAGAAACAGGCCTTTCCTGCTCCTGACGTCTACCGGCATGGCTAAAACGTCTTCACCGTTATAGGTGATGCTTCCTGATGTTACCGTATAGTTCGGGTTGCCCATGATGGTCTGCAGGAGCGTCGATTTGCCGTTGCCGTTAGGACCCATGATCGCATGGATCTCTCCGCTTTTTACCGTAAGGGATATGCCCTTAAGTATTTCCTTTTCTCCGGCACTTACGTGCAGGTCTTTTATTTCCAGAACATTTGCCATAAAAATACCTCGTGCTAATTATAACATCTTCCCTTTTTCCTGCTTAAAATACTATCCTCCCCTGTCTGAAATTTAACTGAAACCGTGATGTTTAAATTGTTTTAGGAAGACTCATAATATATAATTAAGTAGTTTTAGGAGGCGACTTATGAATTCTAAGGAATTACTTAAAAAGTACTGGTTTCTGGGCATCGTCGCACTGGGCCTGCTGGCATATTTCATCGTCTATGCCATTCAGTCCTATAATGCCCGTCCGGTATACGTTGATACCAAAACTGACGGTGAAGGAAAGTCGATAGTCTATTCCATCAACGGCGAGAACTATCTGGCTGACGATCTCTATGAAGATCTCTACAATGACGTAGGTGCCTATACCGCTTATTCCAAGTGGTCAAGGGCAGTCATCGATGCTGCAGTCAAGAATACCGATGACATCACGACCTATGCCAACAACTATGCGCAATACATTGCCTACTACAATGATCAGGCGACCATCGATTCGACCCTTAAGTCCTACGGCTATGCCGGAGGCTATGACGATCTGGCTCAGTACTGCCTGGATATCGTCAAGGCCGATGCCTTATACAAGGAATTCTATTCCAATAACTATGACACCTATGTCAAACAGGTAGTCGATGCCAAGCATCCGAAGAAGGTCTACCACATCCTGGTCAAGGTTGCTGACGTTCAGGAGATCACCGATGAAGCCGGCAATACCGTCAAGGTCGCCAACATGACTGCCGAAGAGGAAGCTAAGTATAACGCTGTTATCGAGGCACTGAAGACCCAGGATTATGACAGCGTCTGTGCACAGTATTCCGATGAAGACTCCACCAAGGATAACGGCGGATATCTGGGCATCTATGATGACGATACCATCGCCTCGACCATGGTCAGCGAATTCGCCAATGCGGTCATCGTTCTGCCAAACGGTACCGTAAGCGAACCGGTCTTAAGTGAATTCGGTTACCACTTCATCAGAGTCGAAGAACCGAGTGCCGACGAGATCAAGGAAGACACCCAGTTCATGTCCGAAGTCAGCAATTACTACTCCTATTCCAACGTCCTGGCCATCAAGGAAAAATCCGATGAGCTGGGTTTTGAGATAGTCGACGAAAAGCTCAGGTCAGCCGTTGATGAATATCTTGAACTGGCCAAGAGCGAGATCGCTTCAGGAGAAAGCGAGGTGAATGAATAATGAAGAAACTTCTTATAGTCTTAGCTGCTCTGCTGCTCTTATGTGCCTGCGGCAGTGATAATCATTCTTCCAAGGTAAGCGATGGCGAAGAAGTCATCTATACCGATCCTAAGGGCAAGGCCTATACCAAGCAGTCCTTATATGAAGACATGAAACTCAATGACTTCACTACCTACCTTTCCAGCAGCCTCATCACCAAGATAGCCGGTTTTGAAGGCCTCGATCTTGATGAACTGCAGAAGGAAGCCGAAGAGGACGCTCAGGTAGCCGTCGATGCCGGACAGGAATACTATCTTGTTTACTACTACGGCAGTGTCGAAAACTACATCAAGCAGATGGTGCCTTATAAGGCTCTCGATCTTCTGTGCAAGCGGGAAGTTGAAAACAGCTTCGATACCTATGTGAGCTCTTATATCCCATACAAGGCCGAGATCGTCTATTTCGATGATCTGGAAGCCGCACAGGCTGTTATCGAAGCCGTAAACAGCGGTGAGAACACCTTCGCCTATGCCTGCAGCGAAAACGGCTATACGGACGTCGTAAGCGAGACGATCTACACCGATGACGATACCAATCTTCCGGTCGAAGTCAAGGACTATGTCGCCAATAATCAGCCGGGCTTATCCGGAATCATCGAGACATCCACGACCATCACCGATACCGAAGGCAATTCCGTCATCAATCCGCGCTATTACCTGGTAAACCTCATCTCCAAGGACGTCAATGACTTCAGGGATGAGTTCACTGACCTGATGGTAAGCACCGTTGATTCCAACATGGTGATCACCAATCTCTTAAGCAAGTACGACGTATCGATCCACGATCAGAGAGCCTATGACCTGCTGACTGCAGCCTACGAGGTACTGAAGTAATGTGCATCTTCTGTGAGATAATCAAGGGAAACATCCCTTCAGCCAAGGTCGATGAAGACGAAGACTTCCTGGCCATCCTCGACATCTCCCAGACCACATACGGTCATACCCTGGTAATGCCTAAGAAGCACTACGACAATTACCTGGAGATGCCAAAGGAAGAAGCCGGAAGGCTGATGGAACTGGTAAACGTTCTGGCTAACAGGATCGTTAAGAATCTTGATGCCAAAGGCTGCAACATCCTCATCAATACGGGTGAGGTAGCCGGACAGAGCGTCTTACATACCCACGTCCACATCATCCCAAGATACGATGAAAACGATACCGTATCCTTCTCTTTCAGGGAAAACAAATTCGATCTGGAAGAAGTACTCAAAAAGATAGATTCATAGTTGCATAAAGTATCAAAAGCAGGCATTTACGGATGCCTGCTTTTATTATGATGTTATAATTCAGGTAAGTATCAGTTATCAATAATAAAGGAGATAATATGAAGAATTTCGTCTACAGTATCCCGACCAAGGTCTATTTCGGCAAAGGACAGCTGGACAATCTCGGTGCAGAACTGAGCAGCTACGGCAAGAACGTCCTTCTGACCTACGGCGGCGGTTCCATCAAGAAAAACGGCGTCTATGACAAGATCATGGAACAGATCAGAAAGTATGACCTCAACGTCTTTGAACTGAGCGGCATCGATCCTAATCCGCGTATCACTTCCGTAAAGGAAGGCGCAAGGATATGCAAGGAAAATAACGTCGACGTGGTACTGGCAGCCGGAGGCGGCTCCACCATCGACTGTTCCAAGTTCATCTGTGCCAATGCGGCCGATGACGTGGAAGATCCCTGGGACTACTTCATCGGCAAGGCCAAGGTCACCAAGGCACTGCCGTTGGTGAGCATCCTGACCTTATCCGCTACCGGTTCGGAAATGGACTGCGGCGGTGTCCTGACCAACATTGAGACCAGGGAGAAGCTGGGCAGCGGCAATCCGATCCTGAGACCGAAAGCCTCCTTCCTCGATCCGACTATCACCTATTCGGTATCTAAGTATCAGACAGCCTGCGGTACGGCCGATATCTTCTCCCATATCTGTGAAGTTTACTTCAACCTGGGCAGCGACTTCTACATGCTGAGAAGATTCATGGAAGGCATGTTCAAGACGCTGGTCAAATACGGTCCGATAGCCGTGGAAGAACCGGAAAACTATGAAGCCCGAGCCAACCTGATGTGGACTTCATCCTGGGCCATCAATGACTTCATCAAGTGCGGTGACGGCATCCCTTGGTCCTGCCATCCGATCGAACATGAGCTTTCAGCCTTCTATGACATCACTCACGGTTTAGGTCTGGCCATCCTTACTCCTAGATGGATGGAATACTGCCTTAATGAAAAGACGGTCGATACCTATGTGGAATTCGGCACAAACGTCTTTGACATCGATCCTTATCTCGACAAGTTCGAGATAGCCAAGAAGGCCATAGCCAGGACCTACGATTTTCTCTTCAATCAGCTCAAACTCACCGATACCCTTACCAAAGTCGGTATTAAGGAAGAAGACTTCGAAAAGATGGCTGAAAATGCCTGCAGGAACGGCGGGGCTATCGACGGCTTCGTTAGACTGGAAAAGGATGATGTCGTAAACATCCTCAAGATGTGCAAATAGACATAACTTATGATCCAAATAAAAACAGCTGCTGATGCAGCTGTTTTTTATTTCCGTATTATTCCGGTCTTATCTGTATCCTTTCGATAGCGACACATTTCTTAGTATCATCGTTAAATTCCGTGTACAGTCCGCAAAGTATCGGATCGGCCTCGGAAATGACGTATTTGGTCATTTCGTTGTTGACCATACGCTGGATACATTCGTTGATGTCCCGGCCGATTATCGACCTGAAAGGGCCGCACATACCCGCATCGGTGATGTAGGCCATGCCGTCTATTATCTGTTCATCGGCCGTCTGGACATGGGTATGGGTACCGATCACCGCATTGAGCCGGTCTTTGTAGTACTCCGCAAAGACCCTCTTTTCAGCCGTTGCCTCGCCATGGAAATCGACTATGTAGTAATCGACTCCGTATCTTTCCGTGGCCTTAAGGACCCTGTCCATGGCCTCATAAGGACTGGTGGCATACTCTTCCTGCATGAAGACGCCCAGGATGTTTATCACCAGCACACGCTTACCGTTTACCTTGAACTGACGGCAGCCTTCTCCCAGATGCGATACATGGTTTAACGGGCAGACCAGTCTGTCCATTTCATCGAGATGTTCGATGATCTCCTTCTTCGCAAAGGCATGATTGCCCATGGTTATGCAGTCGACACCGGCATCCAGGATCTGCTGGTAGGTCTTTTCCGTAAGACCCTTGCCGTGGGCGGCATTCTCGCCGTTGGCGATGACGAAGTCGGCCCCGTATCTGTCCTCTAATCTCGGTAAAAGGTCGCGAACTGCTTCGCGACCTCTTTTTCCTACGATGTCTCCTAAGAACAATACTTTCATTATTTGGCTACTTCGTTAGCTCTTGTTTCTCTTATGACAGTGACCTTGATCTGACCAGGATAGGTAAGTTCGCTCTCGATACGGTCCTTGATCTCTCTGGCGATAACTGCCGCCTTGTCATCGGACACTTTCTCCGGTACGACCATTACTCTGATCTCTCTGCCGGCCTGGATGGCGTAAGCCTTATCGACGCCGTCAAAGTCATTGGCGATCTTTTCCAGATTCTCCAGTCTGCTGATGTAGTTCTCGATACCTTCGTATCTGGCGCCAGGTCGGGCGGCACTGAGGGTATCGGCAGCAGCTACCAGGTAGGAAATGACGTTGCTAGGTTCCTTGTCTCCGTGGTGGGATTCGATGGCGTTTACTACCACATTGTTCTCACCGTACTTCTTGGCTATCTTGGCGCCCAGTTCGACATGAGTTCCTTCCTGTTCGAAGTCTACGGCCTTGCCGATGTCATGCAGCAGGCCGGCTCTTTTTGCGAGGTTCTGATTGAGACCCAGTTCAGCGGCCATCATACCCGCAAAGGAAGCGACTTCCATTGAATGTTCAAGGCCGTTCTGGCCATAGGAATATCTGTATCTCAAACGTCCGATCAGCTTGACCAGTTCCTTGTCCATCTTGCCGATCTTGAGCTTGAAGCAGGCTTCTTCGCCGAACTTGAAGATGTTCTCATCCATTTCCTTGGATACTTTATTAACGACATCTTCGATCCTTCCCGGCTGTATCCTGCCGT
This sequence comes from Erysipelotrichaceae bacterium, assembly GCA_017431825.1. Classification (GTDB taxonomy): domain Bacteria; phylum Bacillota_I; class Bacilli_A; order Erysipelotrichales; family Erysipelotrichaceae; genus Colivicinus. The sequence continues at coordinate 294,541 of JAFRKI010000002.1, forward strand.
CTTTGATAAGCGTTTCCAGAGCCAGTCTCGCTATTTCCCTTCTGATCGGGTCAAAACAGGAAACGGTAATGGCTTCCGGGGTATCATCGATGATCAGGTCGGCACCCGTAGCCTGTTCGATGGCTCTGATGTTCCTTCCTTCACGTCCGATGATCCTGCCCTTCATCTCCTCGTTCGGCAGCTGTACTACCGATACGGTACGGTCGAAGGTCTCTTCCTGTGAGTATCTCTGGATAGCCGTAGCTATGATCTCACGGGCGTTCTCTCTGGCCTTGGTCTTGGCCTCATCTTCCTGTTCACGGATGTAAGCAGCTACTTCATTCTGCATCTTCTTCTCAACGGCTTCCATGAGTTCATCATGTGCTTCCTGTTGAGTCATGTTCGATACACGTTCCAAAAGTGCAATCTGTCCGTCTATTCGCGATTGCAGTTCAGCTTCCATTTTATCCAGTTGGGCAGCCTTATCTTCAGCTCTTCTTAACTTCTCTTCTAACTTCTGTTCTTTAGCAGTAAGATTCTCATCTCTGAAGTTTAAAGAATCTTCTCTTCGAAGTATCTTATTTTCCTGATCTTGAAGTTCCTGTTTCTTTTCTTTAATTTCCTTCTCTGCCTGAAGTTTCAGTTCATGAACCTGAGTTTTTCCTTCTAAAACAGCCTGTTTAACGGTGTTTTTAGCCTGAATGTTAGCTTCTTCTAAGACATTATTAGCCTTGGCCTTCGCTGTGTTGAGCTTGGTATTGTTGTACACCAGCATCGACAGTACGCCGACAGCTAAACCTAATAAAACGGAAGTAATGTTGAATCCCATAAATTACCTCCTATTGAAAACACTTTATGGTCATAATAAACCAGTATTATTGTACTATCTTTTTCATGATTTCACAAATGTAAACTTTTCATAGAAGAAAATACTGTCATGAAAGAGCTAAAGCTGCCATAATAAAGATATGATAAAAGTAGTTGCAGCCCTCATCAGAAAAGATGATAAGTACCTCATAGCCAGAAGGTCGACAGGCTCTCCTGAAGTCTTTGGCAAGTGGGAATTCCCCGGAGGAAAGGTAAAGCCTGACGAGAGCGAAGAAGAAGCCATCGTAAGAGAAATAAAGGAAGAATTCGACATGGATGTAAGAGCCTTAAGATATCTTACCAACAATATCTGTGTCTACCCTTCCAAGACCATAGATCTGAGATTGTATGAATGTGAATACATAAGCGGAGACTTTCATCTCCATGATCACTTTGAATCCAGGTATGTCTCAAAGGATGAGATACTGGATTATGACTTATGCCCTGCGGATGTGCCGTTGGCGGAGTTTGTTTCTAGACTTTAGTATATGAAAGATCAATTTCTCAGTAACAATTCAGATGTTCTCTTCTTAAGCAAACTTAAGGATTGTTTTAAGACTTGCAAATCTTTTTCTCTGTCTGTGAGTTTTATCAAAAAAGCCGGACTGGTGCTGATCGAAAGAGAAATGGAGGAAGCACTAGAAAGAGGTGCCACAGGAAGAATCATTACTTCCACCTATCAGAACTTTACCGATATAGCTTCGCTTAGAACCTTCCTTTTCTGGCAAGAAAAGTATCCGAATTTCTTCTGCCATCTTGAAAAGAATTGTTTTGGAGATGATGGTTTTCATACGAAGGGTTATCTCTTTGAATACGAGAATTCAATAGAAATAATAATCGGATCAAGTAACATAACCCGATTTGCTTTACTGAAAAATTATGAATGGAATATTTCTTTGGTTTCGAAAGAAAATATCGAATCTTATAACGATGCTTTAAAGGAATTCGGATTCCTATGGGAAAGAACCTTTATCTTGACTGATGACATCATCAAAGAGTATACACTTATCCTTGATTACGCTATCGAGAGATGGGATATGGATTACTTCAATCCTCTGACACAGAATGTAATCCCTAATTCCATGCAGAGAAAGGCTCTGAAAGAACTACGCAGATACCGTAGCATGGGCGTTAAGAGAGCTCTTATAATAAGTGCTACAGGTTCAGGAAAGACATATCTTGCAGCTTTCGACGCAAGGAATTGTGATGCTAAGAGAGTTCTGTTTGTCGTACATAGAGAACCGATTTTAAAGGATGCTAGGAATACTTTTCTGAACGTTTTTGGTACCGAAAAGACCTGTGGTCTTTTTACTGGCAATCAGCAAGATCTGGATGCTGATTTTGTTTTTGCTTCCAGTCAGATGCTTGCAAGACATCTGGATCAGTTTGACAAAAATGAATTTGACTATATCTGTTATGATGAAGTGCATCATATTGTAGCCGAATGTGGAAGGAAAATCCTGGATTACTTTAGTCCGGACTTTCTCTTAGGATTAACAGCAACACCAGAAAGAATGGACAATCAGGATATCTTTGAACTGTTTGAACAGAACGTTCCATTTGAACTAAGGCTAAGAGATGCCATTTTGAATGATCTGGTTGTTCCTTTCCATTACTATGGCATCAGAGATGAACTTATCGATTACGGAATTGATGATAAGAACAAACTTTCAACTAATATTGCGGAAGCAAAGAACGTTGATTTCATTTCTCAAGAGATAGAGAAATACAGGCCAAATGATGAGAAATTAAAAGCTATCGCCTTCTGTACCAATATTGCCCATTGTCGATTAATGGCTAATGAACTAGCCATGAAGGGTTACTCGACCGTTGCCTTAACCGGAAGTGATAATACCGGTGAAAGAATAAAAGCTTTTAACGATCTTCAGGACAACAACAATGATCTAGAGATTATCTGTGCGGTTGATATTCTTAATGAAGGCGTTGATATCCCTGCCATTAATATGGTTCTTTTTCTTAGGCCAACCGAAAGTTCAACTATATTCCTGCAACAGCTAGGAAGAGGCTTAAGAAAATATCCGCACAAGCATTATCTGACTGTTTTAGATTTTATAGGTAATGATTACCGCCGTTCAGTTCAAATCGCATTAGCTTTAGGAACTTTGGGAAAAACAGCGTATACGGAAAAGTCGTATCTTAAGCAATTGATCGAGTCGGAATATAAAACGCTTGGAATTCCTGAAGTTGAAATTCATATGGATGAGCTTTCTAAGAAAGAGATTCTTAAATACATCGATAAAGAAAACTTCAATAAGCGTTCTTTCCTGCAAAAAGACTATGAAAACTTTAAAAACTATCTGAATAAAAACAAGATTCCAACGCATATGGATTATCTCGAATCAGAGATTTCACCTAACTTGGACAGATTCCTTAAGTCTAAAGTTGCAAACGGAAAGAAGCCGATTTCTTATTACAATTTCTTGAAAGCCATTGGTGAGGAAGATTTACCAATTTTCACTGAAGAAGAGAACAAACTGATTGATAACATCGAAGAAATGCTTCCAATTGTGAGACCAGATGAATATCTGATCATTGATTATCTTGTAAAGAATCAGAATCTTATTATTGATGAACTGGAAAATTATAACTCCAGGGTTAGTCATGTTTCATTGAGTAACGCCATTGAATACCTCAACTCAAAAGAAATCCTAAAGGGGAATGAATTAAATATCAGTAATATCTCAAATATAAAAGGCTATCTCTTGGACCTTCTTGATTATGGTTTGAGTAGATATGAAATGGAGTTTGGTGATTTTGAAGGCGAATACAAACTATATGCTAACTACACTAAAGAGCAAACAATGACATCGGTAAGCAGACAGTATTCGATGGATATTAAACTTAAAGGTACTTATTTTGATACAGACAATGGAAACACATATGTTTACGTGGGCTTGAAAAAAGATAAAGCAAAAGAAATACGTACTAATTACAAAGACAAATTCATCAGTCCTTATATTTTTCAATGGGAATCAGAAAATAACACAACCGTCAATAATAACATAGGAAAAAAAATCTTAAACACTAAAAAGGTATATGTTTTTGTCAGAAAAGCAGACGATGAAGATGGAATAATCCTTCCATTTACTTATTTTGGCACAGGAAAATTCACAAACATGCGTGAGTCAAAAGTTGTTAATCAGAATACTGGCAAAGAGTTTAGAACGTTATTGTTTGATATCCTCCTGGATAATGTAGTTCCTAAAGAATACCACATTGACTTCGAAGTACCTGATAAATTAGATAATTAAGCATATCATGTTAAAATAAAATCAGTTATTCTTTAACGTATAAAAGAAACGGAGATGCATTATGAAAAAACTGTTAACGATAATACTTACTGTACTTATGGCTTTATGCCTGACTGCCTGTGCCAAAGGCAGCGTCAAAAACGTATACGGTGAATGGGAAATAGTTAAGATAGAAGATCCAAGCGGTCAGATATCCCAGGAGATCCTGGATGCCATGATCCCGGCACTTAAGGAACAGGGTCAGCTCTTTACCCTTACCTTAGGCAAGGATGTTTCCTATATGCATTCATATGGTGAGGATTACCGGATAGAGATGGACTTTGAAAACGGACTGATAAAAGACGTCGATTACGGTCAGGACGTCAAGTTCGAATACAAGAACGGCCAGATCATCGTCATCGAGGAACAGAGCGGTTATAAGTTCTATATGGAAAAGGTATCCTGATATCCTGATACCTCTGTAAGACTGTCAAAGGGCTCATAAAGAGCCCTTTTGTTTTGTGTTTGTATATTATGCTTATTAATCCTGATCTCTCTTGAAGAGTTCAGCCTTGATCTTTTCGGTTATCTCCTTATCGATCTCCGGATTGGCCTGCAGGTAAGCCCTGACAGCTTCAGATCCCTGACCGATCTTTTCTCCGTTGTAGGAGAACCAGGAACCGGATTTATCGATGATGCCCATATCGACACCTAAGCTTACTATTTCAGACAGATGAGAGATGCCTTCACCGTAGTAGATCTCGACCTGACATGACTTGAATGGCGGAGCTACCTTGTTCTTGGATACCTTGACGTTGACCTTGTTACCGATGATCTCCGAGCCGTTCTTGATGGCTTCGGACTTTCTTACTTCCAGTCTGATCGTCGCATAGAACTTCAGGGCTCTTCCGCCGGTGGTCGTTTCCGGATTGCCGAACATGACGCCGACCTTCTCTCTTAACTGGTTGATGAAGATGGTCGTACAGTTGTTCGCATTCATGGCACCGGCCAGTTTTCTCATGGCCTTGGACATCAGACGGGCATGGAGGCCGATATTGGAATCGCCCATCTCCCCGTCCAGTTCCGCCTGCGGTACCAGGGCCGCCACGGAGTCGACGACGATCAGGTCGATGGCTCCCGATCTGATCAGCACTTCCGCTATCTCCAGAGCCTGTTCACCCGAATCAGGCTGGGAAAGTATCAGTTCATCAACGTCGACGCCCAATGCCTTCGCATATCTGGGGTCGATCGCATGTTCCGCATCGATGAAGGCCGCCTTGCCGCCGCCTTTCTGGCATTCGGCAATGGCCTGTAAAGCCAGGGTGGTCTTGCCGCTGGATTCCGGACCGTATATTTCGATGATCCTTCCTCTAGGCAGTCCGCCCACGCCCAAACAATAGTCAATAGCCAGTGAGCCGGTCGAGATGGTATCGATATCGACATTTCCCCTGTCCCCCAGTTTCATGACCGATCCTTTACCGTACTGTTTTTCGATCTGTTTTAAGGCTTCATTAAGCAGCTGTTCACGTTTTTCGTCGCTTACTTCCATTTCTTTTTCTTTAGCCATAAATAACCTCCTACACTATTATTGACAGGTAATCCTGAAATTCCTACATGGATTCAAAAATATAGTCCTTGACCTGGGCAAAATACGAATATCCCGAAGTAAGGGATACGAAGGATGCGAACCAGATCAGCAGGTCTCCTACCGGCAAGGACCACAGTTCGAACGGCAGATTGTTTAAAAGGGCTACTATTATCGCCAGCATCTGCAGCACCGTCTTGGCCTTGCCCAGCATTCCCGCAGCCACCACGACACCGTGCTGGGAAGCGATCATGCGGCAGCCGTCGACTATGATGTCTCTGCCGATCATGATGATGACACAGACTACCGGTATCATGCCCTTGCAGGCCAGTATAATGAGCGTAATGTTTACCAGGAGCTTGTCGGCTATCGGATCGGCAAACTTGCCGAATGTGGTCACCATATTGCGTTTCCTGGCGATATTTCCGTCCAGAAAGTCCGTAAATGAGGCGATACAGAAGATGGCCAGCACGACGATATTTACTAAAGGCAGTCCTACCGGACCTATCTCATAGGTAACGAATGATAAGCCCAGATACCTGTAAGGAAACAGCCACACCAGGACCATCAAAGGCACCAGTATTATTCTTAAAAGCGTTAATTTATTAGGTAAATTCATAACTTAATTCTAACATATTCTATTTTAATATATTACTTGATTTATTTTCAAGTAAAAGATATAAGACCATAATAAAAGGCCCTTTAAGGGCCTTTATCGTTCTTATTCCGCCCAGTAGACTCTGTTTTCCAGTCTTTCCTTGACCGGAGGCAGTTCTCCGTCAGGATAGCCTACGACACAGTTGCCTATGCCTTCATAATCTCCTTCAAGACCTTTTTCCTTTAAGAAAGCCTTCCATCCATCCATCTCGAAGGTCTCCTTGGCTCTGTGGATCCACACTGCTCCCAGACCCAGTGAATGGGCTGCCAGCAGCATGTTTTCCATGACCAGGCATCCGTCATAAAGATAGGTAGGATACTGCTTATCGGACAGTACTACAAGCACTGCAGGAGCACCATAGAAAGGATCGCCTTCCCTGCCCATTACGGCAGCATTGTCTTTGGCAAGTCTGTCCCTGATCTCCTTATCGGTGATGGCCAGGATGACTGCACCCTGCCTGTTCATGCCGCTTGGTGCGGCAAGTCCTGCTTCGATGATGGCTTCAAGTTCTTCCTTTTTCGGAACTTCAGCCTTGAACTTGCGGACGCTTCTTCTGTCTTTGATCCCCTTAATAAACTCGTTCATGGGTACCTCCATTTAATAAAAAAATAACATCAATAAGCCATGTTCTGTACTGGACAATCATTTATCTCTATTTCTAGCCCTGATTCGCTTCGCTTCGCTATCCGGGTTCCCCTACCGTATTTTGGGTTTCTCGCTTGCGGGGTTTATCACGTTCCACTCTTAACGTTTCCGTTAAGCTCGTCTCTTTGACACTTTTACAGGCCTTAGCCATAGTTTCCCTTAGGCATCAGCCGGCCGTCAGCATTAAGCTGCCCCTGCTTATTTTTTCGCAGGGCACAAACACTACCGTCATCACAGACGGTGCGAGCATGGACTTTCCTCTGCTTTCACAGCGATTGTCTGATGTTATTTGTTGTTTCCGTATACTTCTTCTTCCAGGCGGGAGAGTCTCTTTAAAAGATCTACTGAAGAATAGGATGTGGTGTTGGACAGATCAAAACTTCTGGCTTTGCCCTTGAGTTCCACGATCTCGTTATTCAGCTTGCTGATCTCATCCTGTAAGGAGGAGATGACATCCAGCAGTTCCTGAATATTAGCTTCAGTGGTCTGATAATCAGCCAGGATCAGATCGAGAAAAGCATCGACTTCACTTGGTGAATATCCCTTGAAATCTACCTTTGGCTGAAAATTCAAAACATCTTCCGGACTAACGTTTAATTTTTCCATAGTAAAAATCTCCACAGATATTTTACCACAACTTCAGTATTAAATGCACTTTATAACTGATAAAACATGCGGTAATTAGATATTTAAGTGACCTTATTATATAATATTAAGTAGTTTTTTATGAAATATCCCAACGGAAAAAAGACAGAAACGAAAACGGTAAGGAATGCCAGCACCTCGAGAAGAGGCATGTCGCTGGAAGCCGACATCAATACGACCAACGAAGATTATCTCCGGATGGACGTTGCGGTCATTCATAAGAAACCGACGCCGATAACGATCGTCAAAACAGATTATCCCAAAAGAGAACTGGCCAAGATAACCGAAGCCTATTTCAAGATCCCGAGCACCACCGACTACAACGGCATCTACAAGGGAAGATACATCGACTTTGAAGCCAAGGAATGTCATTCGAAGACATCCTTCCCCTTCTCGAGCATCCACCCTCATCAGATAAGACATCTGGATGCCGTGGAAAGGCACGGTGCCATCGCCTTCCTCATCATCAGGATGTCCCATTATGAAAAGGACTACCTGATCGATGCCAGGACCTTCATCGATTATTATGACAGCAGGCAACGCAAATCGCTGTCCTATGAATGGATAAAGGAAAACGGGCATGAGATAGCCTATAAGTATCAGAGGCCCTGTGATTATCTGAACGTAATAGACAAGGTATACGGACTGTAATTATGGAAAAGAAAAGAACACTGAGAAGAAACACGACTGCAAAGTCACCTAATAAGAAGAAAAGAAAGATCAACAAAGTCAACCTTTGGGCTGTCATCATCTCCTGCATAGCCTGCTTAGGCCTGATCTGTGTGGCTGCCGGAATGGTAGTGATAGTAGGCATGCTGAAGGACAAGCCGACCCTGGACGTCAACGACTTCACCAACTCCCAGTCATCGATCATCTATGACCGCGACGGCAACGAGATAGCGGAACTGGGTACGACCATCAGGGAAAACGTATCCTTTGAGGATCTGCCTAACTGTCTCGTGGATGCCTTCGTAGCCGTCGAAGACTCGAGATTCTTTGAGCACAACGGCTTTGACGTACCGCGTTTCACCAAGGCCTTCCTTTCCAACCTGAGGACGCTGTCCTTCTCCCAGGGCGGTTCCACCTTTACGATGCAGCTGATCAAGAACACCTACTTCCAGAAGGATGATACCGGCGAGATGGCATCGAGGTCCGGTGTTTCCGGCGTTACCAGAAAGGTCCAGGAAATAGCTCTGGCCATGGAACTGGAGAACAGCTCCGAGATCAACAAGAAGATCATCATGGAGCTTTATCTCAACAAGCTGAACTTCGGCGGCAACCGAAACATCAGAGGTGTCGAAAAGGCGGCCGAATACTATTTCAATAAATCAGTTACCGAACTCAATCTTGCGGAATCGGCACTTCTGGCCGGCGTCATCAACGCCCCTAGTGCCTACAACCCTTACTATAATCTCGAAAAAGCCACCAACAGGCGTAACGAGGTCCTTTATCAGATGATGTACCACGGCTATATAACCGAAGAGGAATATCAGCTGGCCAGATCCATCAAGGTCGAAGACCTGCTGGCTGACGGCAGTACCCGTTCTTCATCGAACGGCGTCGCCATCCCTTACCAGGCCTATATCGACCAGGTGGTAGCGGAAGTCTACGAGATCACCGGCAAGGATCCTTATACCACCGGCATGCGTATCTATACCTACATGAGCAGGGAAGTCCAGGAACTGATGGACTCCATCCAGAACGGTACCTATGAGCGTATCGAGTTCCCGGATGAGGAATTCGAACTGGCTTCCATCGCGGTAAACAACCAGACCGGTGCGATCGTGGGAATCCTTGGAGGAAGGAACTATGCCGACGGCGGTTCATTACTTTTGAACCATGCGACCGACCAGTACAAGCAGCCTGGTTCTTCCATCAAGCCGATCCTGGACTATGTCCTGGCTTTCGAGAATCTGGGCTGGGCTACCGACCATGTCCTTGTTGATAAGCCGATAACCTATCCGGGTACCAGCGTCATCATCGCCAACTCCAACGGCAAGTATCAGGGTCAGGTAGTACTGAAGGATGCCTTGGGTAATTCCCTCAATACGCCGGCTATACAGACCCTGGAGGCGGTACTAGATGCCAAGGGCTATCCGTATGTCGTCGACTATATGAATTCCATGGGCTTCGACATCGCTCTGGAAGACTTCGATGTCCAGTGCGGTATCGGCGGTAACAAGCTGCAGGTTTCATGTCTCCAGATGGCGGGTGCCCAGGGAGCGCTCCTCAATTACGGCAACTACACCAAGCCGCATACCATTTCCCGTATCGAATTCCTTGACGGCAAGGCACCGATAACTCCTGCCTACACCAGTACGCAGACCGTATCGGCCGAAGCCGCCTACATGATCTCGACACTGCTCAATTCCAACGTATCGGGCGGCTATGCCAACCTGATGCAGGTACTGATAGATGACTATCCGGTCTATGCCAAGACCGGTACCACCGACTGGGGCAATTCCGGTGTTTCCTACGGCATTCCTGTCGGTGCCATCAAGGATGCCTGGATGATCGGTTCGACATCCGAATACACGGTAGCTACCTGGATAGGCTATGAACGGGCGCAGAAGGACAAGCAGTCCTATATCACGCTCCATGACTATCTTACCAATATCCAGGGCAAGACGACCAATGCGATCCTGGACATGACGGTCGACGTCTATGGCAGACCGGCTGTCCTGCAGGAACCAGAAGGCCTCGTCTCTTTGACCCATATCCTGGCTACCTTCCCTTATGCCGCTCCGATCGAGGGCATGAACGAACAGTTCGTGACTACCGGTCTCATTAAGAGGGAATTCGCCAACCTCGTAGATCCGGAAGCTGCCGGAGCCGTAGAAGCCATGAACAGTGATCCTAAGATCAGCTTCGAGAAAGGCGAACTGACCATCGAATGGCCTAAGTATCCGAATGAAGAAGCCCTGCATGTGGCAGATCAGGAAATGGATATCTCCCTTAAGAGGAACGACGGATCGATCATAACCGAGTGGAAAGGAACGAGATTATTCGACTACTCCTGGGTATACGGTCCGATCAGATACAAGGCTGAGATCAAGATCAATAACAACACCGTAAGCACCGTATCTTCAGAGACGGAAAAGAACTCCTATAAGATCGACGCCCAGGCTGGAGATGAAGTAACAGCCTGTGCCTTCTACGCCTATGAGAATGCGGGCAACTCTTCTACTCAACGCTGTGTGAAACTGAGCATTGATGATAAGAAGATTACCTTCATTATTCCTGCGACTTCGGTTGATGATGCCAAGGATTATTTGGAAAATCTGGGTGCAACTGTCGTTGTCGAAACAGCTATTGCTGATCAATATCATAGCGTCGATACCTTCTCGGTATTCAATGGAACAGAGGAGTTGAACCTTAGCGAGCCTCATGAAATGTATCAGTCAGAATTAAATGAGACCACTTTCAAGATCGTAAAGTATATTGAACCGCAGGAAACTATTTCTCTCTCCAAGACGGCTTTGTCGGTTTCTGGCAATGGTACCTGTGAAATCAGTGCTACAAGCAACAACGGACTCCTTGTCGATGTTACCTGGACATGGACTGTCGATGCTGATGATGAACAAGGACAGGATACTATTGAATATCTAAATGTCAGCATTTATGAAGTTCCGAATACCGTTGGAAAACTAAGGGTAGATGGCGGTGGTCAGACTAAAGCAGGTACAATTACAATAACCGCAAGAACAAGCAATGGTTTAACGGCTACTACAACATTACGAATAACGGAATGATAATAAAGGCGGAATATGGATTCCGCCTTTTCTTTCATTAAAAAAAACTATCCTCCGGGATAGTTTTATTTTCTTACTTCACGAAACCTACGATACTGACGTTGATCTTCTTGCAGTCGATACCGGTCATTTCCTCTACCAGTTCATGGACCCTTGACTGCAGACGGCTCGATACCTTGCTGATATCGATACCGCTTTTGGCTTTGATATTGAGATCGATGATCAGTTCATCATCCTTCATCGTACATTCGGCGATGCCGCTGTTTCTCTTATTCGGATAGATCCCTTTGATCTTGGATGCGGCGATGTTCGCAATGTCTTCGAATGCCGAATTGCAGATCTCGACGCTTCCGTATTCATTTACTGTTTTCATAGGTCAATTATACCACCCTTCTGAGTCCTTTAGGATACTTGTTTTTTATGATGCCTTTGCTGCACCTGCCGTGTCCTATGGACATCCCTTTATACGTAAGAAGATAATATGCATCTTCCAGTTCAGCCTTAAGCTCTTTTCCGCTTATGTAGTCTTCATATTCCTTATCGTTCAGTTCATGGACATGTCTGTACTTTCCTTTAAGGATGTTGGACCTGTACAGGCTGTGAGAAGGTTCGAATCTTTTGCCTTTGATGCTGCCGAGATATATGCCCTGACTTAAGACGTTTGTCTTTATATCCGGTAAAGGAATGAAGGAAAGATAATAGTGTTCAGCACTGGAATAGAGATAATAATCATCGATATCGAGTTCATCCTTTATAAAGGCCGTAACGAGGTCATTTTTAGCGGTTTTCCTGTATCTGATATTCAGATGTGTCTTATTGCCTTTCTTTCTCAAAAGGGCCATAAACTGGCCTTCCGTGCCGTTTAATGGTGAAAGCTTTAGGGTTCCTTCCAGTTTTGAGGAATTATCAAGATAAGGCAGCTTTATGAGTTCCATGTCTTCGTGTCTTTCGAGGAAATTCCTTATCTGGTCCTCGTCTTCCTCAAAGGCATAGGTACAGGTAGAGTATAACAGCTGCCCCTCATTATTAAGCAGTTCATGAGCCGTATCCAGCAATGACGACTGTATCTTTGAAAGAGACAGAATATTTGAAATAGAGTAATCGTCCAGGATCTCCGGATACTTTCTGATCATGCCTTCCCCTGAACATGGTACGTCGAGGATGACCAGATCGAAGACGCCCGCAAGATCCTTAAGAAAATGCTTAGGGTCTAAGGAAGTGACGATGACGTTGCTTAAGCCGAGGCGTTCGAGATTGCTGCCCAGGATGGATGCCCTTTTATAGGAAACGTCGTTGCAGATGAGCAGAGCGTCATCGCTCATCCTGTTTAAAGCGTTGATCGATTTGCCGCCCGGCGCGGCGCAAAGATCGATGGCCAGTCTTACGTCTTTGTAAGCGGCATATGAAGCCGGCAGTGATGATTCGATGTCCTGGGGATAGATCAGTCCAAGTTCATAGGCTTTGCTTCTGCCGATGCCTTCGCTTCCACAGCTGAAGCTTTTATCTGCCAGAGGGTCTTCTTCGTATTTAAAGTCGACGATGTCAAGGATCTCCTGCTTCGAGGCTTTCTTCTCATTAAGAAAAAAAGCCGATCTGCTTCTTTCGTTAAGCAGACTGATGAGCTCATCGGCCCTGTCGCCGAAGTATTCCCTGCATCTCTGATAGAAGAGTTCTTTATTTCCGGTATTCATATCCCAGCATCTTCTCCGCCAGTTCGGTCTTTCCTTCGGCTATGGCCTTCCTGATCCTGGTACTGGATATCTTCTTTCCATAGTACTTCAGTTCCGGTACCACTTCGACCTTCATTCCCAGTCTTTCAAGATCGGCAGCCCTTCCCTGTCCCTTATAGGCAAATGAAAAATCAAAGCCGCAGGTCAGGGTATCGATATTGAGCTTTGAGAGGATCTTATGACAGAAGTCTTCCGGAGACATCCTCATCGTTTCCTCGTCAAAAGGAATTATTATCACTGTTTCTATGCCGAACTGCTCAAACAGCTTTATACGCTTTTTAAAGCTGTTTATATGGCTGTTTCTGGTCCTGTGTATCACTTCATCGGGATCGGGCTTAAACGTGATCAGAGCCGCTTCCAGGCCTTTGGAGGATGCCAGAGCGACCGTTCTTTTTATCAGTTCCTGATGGCCTCTGTGGACACCGTCAAAATAGCCGATGCAGGCGACGTTCCTTTTTACTTTTATTCCCTTTTCATATTCGATGACGTTTATCATAAAAGACCTCTTACACAGCGGTAGACACCGTTATCCTTTCTGTATACGGCCAGTGCCTCATCCTTATCGGTACAGAGGATGTATTCGTCTTCCCTGTCCAGTTTTAGGGGCTTGCCGTTGACGATGTCTTCCCTGTTCATAACTTCATATACCGGATAGTATCTTTCAAGGACTTCAAGGACCGTAAGGCTCCTGAAGGTTCCTTCAGCTATCTCTTCGATCGTCGATGCGTTCTCTACGGAAAAAGCGTCGATCATCGTCCTTCTTAAGTCGGATAAGGTGCCGATGATGCCGAGCTTCTTCAGGATGTCCTGGGCCAGGGTCCTAATGTAGGTACCGCCCGATACCGTCGTTTTGAAGGTAAAGGTGTCTTCATCCATGTTCATGAGCTCTATGGAAAAGACCTCGATATCTCTGGGCTTTACTTCGACTTCCTTTCCTTCTCTTTTGTACTGGTAAAGCTTTTTTCCTTCGACCTTGATGGCGGAAGTCATAGGCGGTATCTGTGATGACTTTCCCAGAAACGATGAAAGGACTTCCTTTATCCTTTCCTTTGAAGGCATCGTCTCTTTCTTTTCTTCCAGGACTTCTCCGTCGATATCCTCGCTGTCGGTCCTGATGCCGATCCTGACTGTCGCGACGTATTCCTTCTTTGAAGTCACGACGAACTGGTTTATCTTGGTCGCATTGTCTGTCAGTACCATCATCAGTCCCGTCGCGTTGGGATCAAGAGTTCCGGTATGACCGATCTTCTTCGTGCCGAAGATCTTCCGCATCCTAAAGCAGACATCAAACGATGTGATACCCTTGGGTTTATCGACCAGTATTATCCTGCCCATAGTTGCATTATACCAAAGATGGCAAACTGTTATAATAAGGATATGTCCGTTAAGAAGATACTGGCACAGGTGAGAAAAGCCGACGAGATGTTCGGCCTGATAGAGGACGGTGACCGGATAGCCGTAGGCGTATCCGGGGGCAAGGATTCCTCGCTGCTTTTATACTGTCTGCATCTTTATCAGTACCTCGCAAAAAACTCATTAAACAAGTCCTTTGAACTCACCGGCATCCATATCGATCTTAATTTCGGTGAAGACGATGCGAGTCAGCTGGAGGAATTCTTCAGGCGCTATGACATAAACTACTATAAGGAAGATTCAAAGATCGCCGATATCCTGGAACTCAATAAGAACAATGACCGGATCGACTGTTCTCTGTGCTCGACGCTGAAGAAGGGCTCGGTCATCAAGGCTGCCAAGGAACTCGGCTACGATAAGGTGGCCTTTGCCCACCACGGAGATGATGCGATCGAGACGCTTTTTTTGAACATGATCTACGGCGGACGTATCGCCACCTTCGATCCGAAGATGTTCCTGACCAATACGCAGACGGCCTTCATCAGGCCTTTCTGTCTCTGCTTTGAATCGGATATCGCCAAGACCTGCCGGGAACTTGAGATACCGGTAATAAAGTCCGGCTGTCCTAATGACGGTTATACCAAGCGTCAGGAAGTAAAGGAGCTCCTGCATTCCATTTATCATAAGTATCCGGGATCAAAGGAGAACTTCCTTCTGTCTTTATACAACCACGAAAAGGTCAACCTTTACATAGAACCCAAAGCCAAGTAATGAAAAAGATCTATCTTGAAATAACAAACGCCTGTAATCTCGACTGCCCTTTCTGCACGATAGCCAAAGGGAACTCTTTCATGTCCATGAAAGACTTCGACGATTACACGGACCAGATAAAGGAATATACCGATTACATCTATCTTCATGTGCTGGGAGAACCGCTTCTGCATCCGCAGTTCGATGAGTTTTTAAACATACTTGACGAAAAGGACCTTAAGCTGCAGCTTGTCAGCAACGGCGTGCTACTCGATAAGCATCCAGATCTGTTAAGCCATAAATGCTTAAGAAAGCTATCGGTCTCCATCCATTCGGTAAACAGCGTCGATGTGCCTGAGAGCTATTTCGAGACCATCGACAGGCTCATCGAAGAAGAGCACAGCTGCAGCGTCGAACTGCGTTTTTACGATCTTAAGAACCTCGATGAGAAGATCAGGAACTATCACGATTCTCTTAAGAAAAGATATCCTTTCATTCAAACCAGCAGGCCTGACAGTTTCAAACTGAAAGAAAAGACCTACGTTTATTACGAAGAGCTTTTCCGCTGGCCCGATATGAACGATGAGGAGCTTCCGGAAGAAGGTCTGTGCCATGGGATCTCTGAACAGCTGGCCATCCTTTCTGACGGTACCGTCACTTCCTGTTGCCTGGATCCCAGGGGGATAAATGCTTTCGGTAATTTAAAAAAGGATCCCCTTAAGAAGATCCTTGAAAGCGATAAGTATCTTAAGGCTTATGATGACCTCATGGCCCATAAGCTTTCGCTCAGTCTTTGCCGGCACTGTTCCTACCGGCTGCGTTTTGGCCATACGCATAGTTGAGAACGATGCTGGATAAGGAGGACAGGGATATTTCTCCGTCTCCCTTATGTCCGAGATAATAGCCGTCTTCGTATATCTCATCGAGACCGTAATAGTCCTGAGGGATGACGATGCTGTACGGCTTTTTTAATTTAAGGGTCTTGAGCTCCCTGGAGCCCCTGCTGATGAAGGGATAGATATTGTATTTATAATCATCGAGATATTCGTCCAGAGTGCTGTATTCTCTGATGTTCAGATGGAAGATGGAACCCATGGATGCCCTGATGACTCTGGGGTCGAAGTAATCGATGTCGCTGTTTACCAGGACGATATCACGGAAATCGAAGGATACGGCTGAACGCATGATGGTGCCCAGCTCTCCCGGATCATTGAAAGCGTAGAGAATGATGTGGGCATCGCTCTTAAGATCATGTTTGAATTTCCTGAAGACGCCGATGCCGTAGCAGTTTTCCTTTACCGACAGGGTATTTATGACCCTGTCGTCTTCGATTACTTCGATATCATTCTTCCTGCAGAGTTCCTGCAGTTTTTCATACTGGGAGTTTCTTATCGCCCTTGATGAAAGATAGACCTTTTCGATATAGGAAGGCACGTTCTTTATGGCTTCTATCGTCAGGGAAATGCCCAGGATGTAGGAATGAGGATCACTGCTTTTATATCTTTCCATACTATTATTCTAATACATTAAAGGCTTCTATTCAGAAGCCTTTAATGTATAGTTTTTGCCGTCGGTATCGACCGTGATCTTCCTGACGTCAGGATTGGCGATCACGTATCTGGCAAGCTTTGATTCGATCTCTCTTTGGATATGACGCTTCATCGGTCTGGCACCGTAGGTCTCGTCGAATCCTTCCTCACAGATGAGTTCGACGGCCTTATCGGTAACAGTCAGCTCGATGTCGTTTTCCTTCATCCTTTTTATCAGCTGGTTGAGGAACTTTCTGGCGATATCCTTGATGACCGTCTCGTTCAGAGGATTGAAGATGACGATCTCGTCGATCCTGTTGACGAATTCCGGCTTGAAGGTCGCCTTGACGATCATGTCGTACTGCCTGTGTTTCTTTTCCTCGTCTTCCTCGAAGGCGAATTCGGAACCGAGATTGGACGTCATGATGATGACCGTATTCTTGAAGTCGACGGTAACGCCCTTGGAATCGGTGATCCGTCCGTCATCGAGGATCTGCAGGAGGATGTTGAAGACATCCGGATGGGCCTTTTCGATCTCGTCCAGCAGGACGATGGAATAAGGCTTCCTTCTGACGGCTTCGGTAAGCTGTCCGCCTTCCTCGTAGCCTACATATCCCGGAGGAGCTCCGATGAGTCTCGACACGGAGAACTTCTCCATGTATTCGGACATATCGATACGGACGATCTTGTTTTCATCGTCAAAGAGCTGTTCGGCCAAAGCCTTGGCTACTTCCGTCTTGCCGACACCGGTCGGACCCAGGAAGAGGAAGGAACCGATAGGCCTGTTGATATCGCCGATATTGGCCTTGTTTCTTAAGATCGCATCGGACACAAGATCCAGTGCTTCATCCTGACCCATAACTCTTTTGGCCAGTATCTCATCGAGCTTCAGGAGCTTTTCCCTTTCGGTGGAAAGAAGTCTGGTGACCTCGATATGCGTCCACTTGGAGACGACGGAAGCGATGCTTTCCTCGTCGACCACTTCCTTGATCATCCTGCCTTCCTTGTCGGCATTCTTGGCAGCTTCGAGCTTTCTTTCAAGATCCGGTATGATACCGTACTTGAGTTCGGAAGCTCTGTTGAGGTCGCCTTCCTTGTCGGCTGAGGCATATTCGAGTCTCGCCTTTTCGAGGTCTTCCTTGACGGTCTTGGAGGCATTCAGCGTCTCCTTTTCCTCTAGCCATTTCTTGTATAACTCTTCGTATTTTTCCGTTACGTTTTTTAAGTCATTCTGCAGATCTTCCAGTCTCTTGAGAGCCTTCTCATCGTCCTTTTCTTTCTTCAGGGATACTTCTTCGATCTCCAGCTGTTTCTTCCTGTGTTCCAGTTCATAGAGTTCGTTAGGCATGGAATCCATGTCGACTCTGGTAGCTGCATAGGCCTCATCGATCAGGTCGATGGCCTTGTCGGGCAGGAACCTGTCGGTGATGTATCTGTTGGACAGTGTGGCAGCCGCAATGATGGCTTCATCCTTGATGGTGACGCCGTGATGGGCTTCGAATCTGTCCTTCAGGCCTCTTAAGATGGAGATGGTCTCTTCAACGCTCGGTTCATCGACCGTTACCTTCTGGAAACGTCTTTCCAGAGCAGCATCCTTTTCGATGTACTGACGGTACTCGTCGAAGGTGGTGGCACCGATGCACTTGAGTTCGCCTCTTGCCAGCATCGGTTTCAAAAGATTAGCCGCATCCATGGCGCCCTCGGTCTTGCCGGCACCGACGAGGTTATGGATCTCATCGATGAAGAGGATGATCTGTCCTTCCTTGTCCTTGATCTCTTTTAATACTGATTTCAGTCTTTCCTCGAATTCGCCGCGGTATTTGGCACCCGCGATCAGGGCGCCCATATCCAGTTCATAGAGGTCCTTGTCCTTGAGACTTACCGGTACGTCGCCGTTGAAGATACGCCAGGCCAGACCTTCGACGATCGCCGTCTTGCCGACGCCCGGTTCACCGATAAGGACCGGATTGTTCTTGGTCTTACGGGAAAGTATTTCGATGACCCTTCTGATCTCATCGTCTCTGCCGATGACCGGATCGACCTTGCCTGCTCTTACGTCCAGGACCAGGTTCCTTCCGTATTTTTCCAAAGGGTTGAGATTGTTTTCATCGCTCTGTTCATTTATCACGGTATCACCCCTTTCGCTCCTGCAGGCTTCTTCCAGCTGTTTCCTGCTAAAGCTTATGAGCTTTCTTAAGTCCTTACAGAAAGAGGACTCGTTGAACAGCAGGGTAACGAAGTAATCCAGAGCTCCCAGATACCTGTCACCTCTTTCCTTTGAAACTCTGCCGGCTTCATTGAAGGATTCCAGGACATATCTGTTGATGGTCGGCTCCGCATTGGAATCGTTGACCGGAAGCCTTTCGATGTAGTCGTTGGTCAGGTTGACCAGCGGATTGATATTGGTATTAAGCTTGCCTAAAATGCTTTTTACGTCGTCATCATCCAGGAAGGCCTTCATCAGATGCTCGTTGGTGAGCTCGGGATTATGATTATCCTTGCAGATGGTCAGTCCGTTGATCAGTATCTTCTGAAGTTTTTCAGTCATGCTTTCAAAATTCATAATCGACTCCTTTCTGGCACTCTTAATAATTCAGTGCTAACAGTTCTGCTTTTTTAAGTAAGGATCGCTCCTTACTTAAATGCTTTCTTAAATTTATTGAATACGCTGTCTTTACCGTGGCTCTGCAGCTTCTGGTAAAGCTCCTTTTCTTCCTTGCTTAACTTGGTCGGTATTTCCACCCTGACCTCCACGTACTGGTCACCGACGTTGTTGCTTCTTAAGCTCTTTACGCCATAGCCCTTGATACGCAGTTTCTGACCCGGCTGAGTGCCGGCAGGAATAGTAAGGGAAACATCGCCGTTACAGGTAGGAACGTCTATCTTGCATCCCAGTGTCGCATCGATGGCGGATACCGGAACAGTGATGTAGATATCGTTTCCTTCCCTGGTGAAGTAGCGGTGAGACTTGACGTAGATCTCGATATAGAGGTCGCCGTTAGGTCCGCCGTTCCTTCCTCTTTCGCCATAGCCGGCAAGTCTTACCTGCTGGCCGGAATTGATGCCGGCCGGGATGTTCACTTCAACGTTTTCCTTCTTATTGACATATCCGGCACCGTTGCAGTGCGGGCACCTGTTCTTGATCTTCTTGCCTGTACCGTTACAGTCAGGACATTCGACTACCTGCTGCATGACGCCGAAGGCGGTCCTGGTCTGTCTGGTGATCCTGCCGGTTCCCTTACAGGTCGGACAGGTCTCGATATCGGACTTGGACTTGGCGCCCGTGCCGTCGCATTTCTCGCACTTGCGGTCGACGGAGATGGAGATGGTCTTCTTGATGCCCTTGACGGCTTCCAGGAATTCGATGTTCATCTGCATGTAGCGGTTTTCGCCCTTCACCGGTCCGGTGTTACGGGAACTTCGGGAGCTTCCGCCGAAACCGAAGTTGGAGAAACCGCCCATGCCGCCCATGAAGGATTCGAAGATATCACCGAGATCGGAGAATCCCGTTCCGGAGAATCCGGAGAAGCCTTCGAAACCGCCCATGCCGCCGTTTTCCAGACCCGCATGACCGTACTGGTCATAGATCTGTTTCTTCTGCGGATCGCTCAGGACTTCATAGGCTTCATTTATTTCCTTGAATCTTTCTTCGGCACCGGCTTCCTTATTGATATCCGGATGATATTTCTTGGCTAACTTACGGTAGCTTTTCTTGATATCTTCCGCGCTGGCGTCTTTGGCGAGGCCCAATACCTCATAATAGTCTTTCTTAGCCCAAAATACCTCCTTTCACCTGCCTGCAGTCCCGGGTGAGCGGGACTGCAGATCATTTATTATTTTAGTTCTTGGTTTCAAAATCGGCATCGACTACGTCATCGTTATGATCGCTGGCGTCGCTATAGCCGGCATTAGGATTTCCCTGAGCCTGCTGTCTGTACATGGCTTCAGCCATGGCCTGGGCAGCCTTCTCCAGTTCATCCAGCTTGGTCCTTAAGGTGTCGTAATCGTTATGATCGATAGCCGTCTGCAGTTCGTCTCTTAAAGCCTTGACTTCGGACTTCTGCTGCTCAGTGACGTTCTGGTTGTCAGCCTCTAAAGTCTGGTCGATCTGAGCGATGAACTGTTCAGCCTTGTTTCTGAGTTCGATCTCTTCCTTTCTCTTTTCGTCGGCTTCCTTGTTTTCTTCGGCTTCCTTCATCATTCTGTCGATCTCGGCATCGGATAATCCGTTAGGATTGGAAATGGTGATGTCCTGAGACTTGTTGGTAGCCTTATCGGTAGCTGATACGTGAACGATACCGTTGACATCGATATCGAATTTGACTTCGATCTGCGGGATGCCCCTTCTGGCCGGTGCGATACCGGACAGCTGGAAGTTGCCCAGAGTCTTGTTGTCGGCAGCCATCGGTCTTTCACCCTGTAATACATGGATGTCGACAGCCGGCTGATTATCGGCAGCAGTAGAGAAGATCTGCGACTTGGATGTCGGGATCGTGGTGTTTCTTGGGATAAGAACGGTCATGACGCCGCCCAAAGTCTCGATACCCAGTGACAACGGTGTTACATCCAGCAGCAGCACGTCATGAGGATTCTCACCTGCCAGGATTCCGCCCTGGATGGCAGCACCCATGGCTACGACTTCATCAGGGTTGACGGACTTGTTAGGTTCCTTGCCCAGTTCTCTCTTGACGGCATCCTGTACTGCCGGGATCCTTGTGGAACCGCCGACCAGAAGTACCTGATCGATCTCGCTGGTTGATAAGCCTGAATCCTTGAGGGCCTGTCTGACCGGACCGACGGTCCTGTCTACCAGGTGCTTGGTCATCTTATCGAAGTTGGCTCTGGTCAGGTCGGCTTCGAAGTGCAGAGGTCCTGATTCGTCAGCTGATACGAACGGCAGACTGATATGAGTCTGGACAGTCGCACTTAAGTCCTTCTTGGCTTTTTCGGCAGCTTCCTTTAATCTCTGAGTAGCCATTCTGTCCTTGGACAGATCGATGCCGTGATGTTCCTTCTTGAATTCCTCGACCATCCAGTTAACGATGACATCATCGAAGTCATCACCGCCCAAATGGTTATCACCGGCTGTTGCCAGTACTTCGAAGGTACCGTCAGCCAGATCCAGGATCGATACATCGAAGGTACCGCCGCCTAAGTCGAAGATCAGGACTTTCTGTTCGACGTCGGTCTTATCGATACCGAAGGCTAACGCTGCAGCCGTCGGTTCGTTGATGATCCTTTCGACGTCCAGTCCGGCGATCTTGCCGGCATCCTTGGTGGCCTGTCTTTGCGCATCATTGAAGTAAGCCGGAACGGTGATGACGGCTTTCTTGACCGGTTCACCCAGATAGTCTTCGGCGTATTTCTTAAGATACTGCAGGATCATGGCCGAGATCTCCTGCGGCGTATACTTCTTGCCGGCAGCCTCGACTTTTTCCTTTGAACCCATGAGTCTCTTAATGGAGGAGATGGTGTCCTTGTTGGTGATGGCCTGTCTCTTGGCAGCTTCACCGACGACGATCTCTCCGTCCTTGAATGAAACTACGGATGGAGTTGTTCTATTTCCTTCCGGATTGGTGATGACTTTCGCTTCACCGCCTTCCATTACGGATACACAGCTGTTAGTAGTACCTAAATCGATTCCAATAATCTTGCTCATTATGAATTCCTCCTTTATTCACTTATCTTGACCATGGCTGCTCTGAGCACCCGGTCCTTAAGCATATAGCCTTTCTGTAATACTTCAAGCACGATTCCGGGCTTTTCCCCCTCTTTCTTTTCCATCATGATGGACTGCTGGAAATTGGGATCGAACTGCTTGCCCAGACAATCTATTTCTTCAACACCTTCCTTCTTCAGGGATGCGAGCAGCTGATCATAGATCATCCTTACGCCCTTATAGAAGCCTTCTTCCTTATCCTCGGCTGCATCGAGTGCCCTTTCGAGATTGTCGATTACCGGCAGCATCTCGGTGGCGAAGCTCTGGATACGGTATTTTCTGGTGTTGGCAGCTTCCTGTTCAAGTCTCTTCTTAAGATTTTCGGTGTCCGCGTAGGCTTTCGCATAAGCATTCTTTAAGCGTTCCACTTCCTTCTTAAGATCTGCTATCTCCTCATCTTTGGGGTCAGTCTTTTCTACCGCTTCAGCTTCCGCTTCCGTTTCTTCTTTGACCTCTTCGACTTCTTCAGGAATCTCTTCTTTCGTCTCTTCCTTTACTTCTTTCCTGTTTTTATTCTTGCTCATGAGACTCCTTTCTATTTGTATATCTCTTCGATCTGTCTGGCGATGAAATCGACCAGAGAAATGACGCGGTTGTATTCCATCCTTCTAGGTCCTACGACCATCAGCCTGCCCACATCGGAGTTGGCCAGTTTGATCTCGCTGGTGACGATGGCCATATCATCCTTCCAGAACAGTTCCGTTCCTTTGGGAGTGATGACGGCAACGTCCGTTACGTCCTTGTTGTCGACGACTTCCCTGATGGCTTCCGGATCATCGAAGATCTTTATCAGTCCTTTAAGCTTCTCGATATCGGAATATTCCGGCTGATACATCAGCTTGCTGGTACCGGAGAAGTAGAGCCTGTCGGAGGCAAATCGCGAGAAGGCTCCGATAAAGGCGTTGAACAGCATCTCATGCCTTTTGACGCTCTGGACCAGTATCGGTCTTATGGATTCGAGTTTTTCCTTAAGTTCATTGACCGGCGTGCCCTTTAACCTGTCGTTAAGGATATCGGTGCAGATCTTGATGTCATCAGCCGACACTTCGCTCTGGAAGTTGAAGGTCTTGTTTTCGGTATGACCGGTATTGGTCACGAAGACACAGACCGCCGTTTTGGCATCCAGCGGGAACACCGAGATGTGTTCCAGGGTCTGGGTATTGGAATTAGGGCCCAGAACGCCGCTGGTAAGGTTGGTCATATCCGATATCATGCGGCAGGATTCCCTGACGCAGTCTTCCACGTTCATGCTGGAATCGGAGAAGATGTTGCTGACGGCATACTTGATCTCTTCATCCATGTCCTTGTTGAGCAGGTGTTCGCAATAGAACTTATATCCCTTGTTCGAAGGCACTCTGCCGGCTGAAGTGTGCGGTTTTTCGATATATCCTTCGGCTTCCAGGATGGCCATGTCATTTCTGATGGTGGCACTGGAATAAGGAAGCTTATACTTGTCGACCAGGGTCTTGGAGGCCACCGGTTCGGCCGTTTCGACAAATTCATCTACTATGGATCTTAAGATATCCACCATTCTTTGTGTCAGCATGTTTTCACCTCCTTTTAGCACTCTAAAACCTTTTCTGCTAATATCTTACCAACAATATTAGCACTTGTCAATAGAAAGTGCTAATATTTTGTCAGCTGTTTTTTCTTATGAAAAAAGCCCCGTTCAGGGGCTGTTTTTTAATGTTTGAGTTTCTTTATGACATCGTCATAGATGACCTTGGGGATGTACTTGGTAATGTCTCCGCCGAAGTAGGCCATTTCCTTGACGATGCTGGAAGATATGAAGGAAAGCTCCGGTTTGGCGACCATCAGATAGGTCTCGACCTTGTCATTCAGCATCATGTTGGCGGTAGCCTGAGCCAGTTCGTATTCATAGTCCGTAACGGCCCTGATGCCTCTGATGATGACGCTGCAGCCCAGCTTCTTTGCCAGATCCACGGTCAGTCCGTCATCGCTTACCACATGGACGTTCTTTATGTTCCTCGTACACTTCCTGATGAACTTCAGTCTTTCTTCCAGGGTATAGGTGCAGACCTTGGTCTTGTTCTGCATGACGGCCACATAGACTTCGTCAAAGGTCTTTGCTGCCCTTCTGATGACATCCACATGACCCTCGGTTATCGGATCGAATGTACCGGGATAAATAGCCTTACTCATCTTCGTTTCTCCTTCTGTAGTATAAGAGCTTGCTTATGCCGTACCTTCTTTCCTTATAGAGATACAGGTCGGCGTAATGATCTTTGAGATCGACGTTCTTTCTTACTTCCGCTATTCTTATACCCATAGCTGCCAGCACAGGATAAGTCTCTATCAGTTCAAAGAGCCTGTCATATTCCTCAAAGGCATAAGGAGGATCAAGATAGATATAGTCGAAAGGGTATTCATTCAGTTTGAACAGGCATTCTTCATAGGGAAGATCATAGACCCTGGCATCTTCGTTTATCTTGCGGAGATTCTCTTTGATGATCTTACAGGCTTCCGGATTGGCATCGTTGAATACGACTTTCGAGGCGCCCCTGGATATGGCTTCGATGCCGATGGCACCGCTGCCTGCGAAAAGATCCAGGAACCTGCTTCCTTCATCGATGGAAAGCGAAGAATACAGGGCTTCCTTCACCATGTCCTTGGTAGGTCTCGTATCAAGGCCTTCCAGGGTCTTTAAAGGCGTTCTTTTATACTTCCCGGCTATTATGCGCATGTTTTTCCTTTTCCTTCTTATAGCGGATTATTTCGCTCTCACAGATGCCGATGGCACACATCGTCGCAAACAGGGACGAACCGCCCGATGATATGAGCAGCAGCGGTACGCCGGTCAGAGGTATCAGCCCCGATACGCCGCCGACATTGAGCACGAAATGCAGGGCCAGAAAGACGAAAGTCCCCATGAGTATCATCTTTCCCGATGTATAGGTACAGTCCAGAGAATGTCTCCACAGCTTATAGAATATGATTCCGTAGCCGATCAGGATGACGATGAAACCCATGATGCCCAGTTCTTCGACGATGACCGGAAGGATGAAGTCGGTAGCCGGATTTGGGAAGTTCATGTATTTGTGGATGGACTGACCGTAACCCAGTCCGAACCAGCCGCCGGTCGCAAAGGATACCAGGCCCATGATCAGGTGATAGCCGGTGTCATACTGATATGCGAAAGGATTGGCGGAAGCCAGGAATCTGCCGATCATGTAATGGCCGGCATGTTTCTCAAGGAAGGTCGTGAACCACGGCGAAAGCAGCAGCAGCACCAGGCTCAGCAGTATCAGTATCCCCAGCAGCATGCCCAGATGCCACTTCGTATAGTCCTTATACGGCGGTACCAGAGCTACACAGTAGCAGATGCCCAGGAAGATGATGGCTGAACCCAGGTCCTTCTGGATAAAGAGTATTATGACGAAATAGACTACGGTGCAGATCCAGAACTTCTTGAAGTTCTCGATATTATTCTTTGCGCTGTTATGGCCCAGGAGCTTACCGCCGAAAGCCATCATGAAGACCTTGGCCAGTTCTGAAGGCTGTATCGAAACAGGCCCCAGTCTTATCCAGGCATAGGCGCCGTTGGCCGAAGGAAAAAAGCGGCATATCAAAAGGCTTCCCAGCAGAACGAAATAGCCTATCCAGTACAGTTCGAGCCTGATCCTTTCGATAGCGCCGAGTCTTGTGAAAAAGATCATGCCTATCAGTCCGAGCAGGAAATAGGCCCCCTGCCTTCCGGCTGAAGTTATTATTACTGAAGCGTCTCCGGCTGCCGAGCCCATTTCCGCCGATACCACCATAAAAGAGCCGAAGATGACCAGGCCCAGTGTTGCAAGTATCAGTAATCTGTCGCAGTATGCCGGAAACAAGGAGAATCGCTTCTTCTTCTGCATACAATAATTTTATCACAGGGCGTTAGAAAAAAGGTTTCATCTGTACTATAATGGTTAAGGATGATTATCAATAACGAGACCATAATCAAAGACAGTGATCCGATCATCAGAAAGAGATCTTCCGATGTGGCTTTGCCGCTGTCTGAAGAAGACAGAAAGCTCCTTCTGGATATGCATAAATACGTCTACGATTCCACTATCGAAGAGATAGCGGAAAAGGAAAACCTGAGACCGGCCGTGGGCATTTCCGCCATTCAGCTGGGCGTTCCCAAGAAGATGACTGCCATCATCCTCAAGGACAGCGAAGGCAACGTCGAGACCGAATATGCCCTGGTCAATCCCAAGATCATCTCTTCTTCCGTGGAACAGGCTTATCTTAAAAACGGTGAAGGCTGTCTTTCCGTCGAAGACGAACATGAAGGCTATATCTACAGATCGGCCCGCTGCAAGGTCAAAGGCTACGACCTTATCAGCGATAAGGACGTCCTCATCAAGGCCGAAGGCTATCTGGCCATCGTCCTGCAGCACGAACTCGACCATTTCAAGGGAGTCCTTTTCTATGACCACATAAATAAGAAAGACCCTTTCTACGAAGATCCGGATGCCGTCTGTATTGAATAATCATTCCGATTGTTTTAAAATATCATTACAACTAGTGAAATAAATATCATGGAGGAATAATGCGAGAAGAAAAGGCCAATGTTTATAGTGGCATAAACTATGATAGTGAAAAAGACACGCTGGTTTATGCGCTGGGAGGATTGGGTGAGATCGGCAAGAACATGTACTGTTTTGAACAGGACGACGAGATCATCATCGTCGATGCGGGAGTCAAGTTCCCTGACGATGACCTTTTAGGCGTAGACTATGTCATCCCTGATTATACCCATCTCATCAAGAACCAGCAGAAGATACAGGCTCTGATAATAACCCACGGACATGAAGACCACATCGGCGGAATACCTTTCCTGCTGATGGCCTGTCCGATCAAGAAGATCTACGCTCCGCGTTTTGCGAAGGCGCTGATCGAAAAGAAACTGTCCGAAAGAAGAAGGGCCAATAATCCTGAAATCATAGAAATAAACGAAGATTCAAGGATCGAGACCAAGTACTTCAGGGTGGGCTTTTTCGATACGGTCCATTCCATTCCTGATTCCCTGGGCGTACTCATCAATACGCCTAACGGCAGGATCGTCGAGACCGGCGACTTCAAGTTCGACCTGACCCCTGTCGGCATCAATGCGGACTATCAGAAGATGGCCTATATCGGTGCGGCCGGCGTTACCCTGCTGATGTCCGATTCCACCAACTCCGAAGTCGAAGGTTTCTCCATCTCCGAAAAACAGGTGGCCCAGTCGATCCTCGATATAACCAGAAAGACTACGGGCAGACTTATCGTATCGACCTTTGCCTCCAACGTCCACAGGCTCGCCCAGATCATCAAGGCTGCCAAGGAATGCGGCAGAAAGGTCCTGATACTGGGAAGATCGATGGAAAACGTCGTGGAGATCGGCAAGCAGCTGAAGACCATTGACGTACCGGAAGATACCTTCATAAGTGCGGAAGCCGTCGATTCCTATCCGGCCAACGAACTGTGCATAATCTGTACCGGCTCCCAGGGTGAAACATTAGCGGCCTTGAGCAGGATAGCCAACGGCACCCATAAGAACATCAAGATCATACCGGGCGACAGCATCGTCCTTTCATCCAACCCGATACCGGGCAATGCCCTGAACGTATCCGGCATCGTCAATCAGCTGGTAAGGAACGGAGCCAGAGTAATGGAGAACGCCACTTTCCAGTCCCTGCATACGACAGGACATGCCTCCAGGGAGGAACAGAAACTGATGCTGCAGCTGATCAAGCCTAAGTACTTCATGCCGGTGCACGGCGAATATAAGATGCTGAAACTGCATGCCTGGACCGCCATGGAGACCGGTGTCCCGGAAGAGAACTGCTTCATCTGCGCCAACGGTGACGCTCTGGTGCTCAGGAACGAGGAAGTCTTCAGAGCCAATACGAGGATACAGACCGATGCGATCTATGTCGAAGGAAGAGACATTTCCGGTCTTTCGACTTCCGTATTAAAGGACAGACAGATCCTGGCCGATAACGGCATGGTGGCCGTCGTCGTCTGCATCGATTCTAGGACCAACAAGATCCTCTGCCGTCCGGGCATAGTATCACGAGGCTTTATCTACATCAAGGAGAACCAGAGCCTCATCAAGGAAGCCGAGAGTCTGGTATATGAAGCCCTGAAGGAGACCATGAAGAAAAAAGTCACCTTCAACGATCTGAAGAACTGCATCAAGAATACCCTCGAGCCGTTCCTTTACGATCATACCAACCGCAATCCGATCGTCATTCCGGTCATCCTGAATAACGTGGAAGTAGCCAAAAAAAGATATCAGTAGATATCTTTAGGATCATAAAGAATAAAGGGCAGTCATACTGCCCTTTTATACTGTTTCCTCTTCGTCATCATCTTCATCTTCATCGTCTTCGTCATAGTCATAGGCGTTCGCCTCGCTTTTGAGCTTGAAAACGAAGAACACGATCAGAGCGCTTATCACCACATGAACGGCCGTCTGGATATTGAAGGCACCTAAAAGAGAGAAGATGCCGCCGACGACGCCCAGGATGCCCAGGACGAGGATCAGCGTGCCCTTGCTGTGTCCTTCGGCAACTCTGGAAAGCAGCCAGGCATACCAGAGATAGAACAGCGCTTCCACACCGTAGATGATGGCCACGATGGCTCTTGGATTATAGCCTTTGAGATTAGTGGCGCCTCTGCTGTTGGCGATAGCCGTTGCGGCTTCCGTCGAACGCATGCCGTATACTCCCAGAAAGACCGTTATGACAGCGAAAGCCACATATACCCAGCTCAGTCCTCTAACTATTTTCTTTGAATTCATAAAAACTCCTCCGTAATGCCTTTTTATTCTACTACTTTTCGAATCTCTTTATCATATCCTTCTTTTTCTTTGAATAAGGATGATACCGCAAAGGCAGATCGAAACCGCTCTTACCGAACAGTACCGTCTGCGGGTGGGAGAATTCCCGGAAGCCCCATTCGCCGTGATATGCACCCATGCCCGAATGGCCGGTGCCGTTGAACGGTACGCCCTTGACCATCAGGTGTATGCATACTTCGTTGATGCAGCCTCCGCCGAACTGCAGGGTGCTCATGATCCTTCTGGCCCAGCTGACGTCTTTCGTGAAAAGATACATGGCCAAAGGATGTTCCCTTTCACTTATCGTTTTAAGCAGATCATCTATCCTGTCATCTTCGTATTCCACTATCGGTAAGAGCGGGCAGAAGAGCTCGTGCTTTACTATCTCTTCATCGATATCTACCGGATAAATGACGGTCGGTTCAAATCTCAGTGTTTCTTCGTTGCCCTTGCCGCCGTAAACGATGCGGTCCTTATATCCTTCCGCTTCCTTCAGGCACTTGTCAAAGGCCTTTCTGTTTATCAGACGCGGATACTCGCTGTCATAGATCTTCTTATCGCCGATCTGTCTGTCGTATTCCTTCTTCAGTTCTTCGACAAATCCTCCGGCTATCTCTTTTGCGACCGCGACCTGATTGATGTTGATGCAGATCTGACCCGCATTGAGGATCTTGAAGAAAGCGATCTTTCGGGCAGCGTCCTTTATGTCCGCATCCTTTCTGATGATGCACCAGTTGCCGGTCTCTCCGCCCAGTTCCAGGGCTACCGGTATGAGCTTCCCTGAAGCCTTTTCCAGCACATGCCTGCCAACTGAGGGCGATCCGGTATAGAAGATCTTGTCTACCCGCTGATCCAGACACATGTCGGCCACGTCATGGCCGCCGTTTATTACCGTGATATACTCTTCCGGAAAGGTCTCTTCGATCATCTTCCTTAAGGCAGCGCTGCAGGCTTCCGATTTGGAAGAAGTCTTGATGATAGCGGTATTGCCGGCTGCCATGCTGGCGGTAAGGACGCCCAATGATAAAAGGATGGGAAAGTTGAACGGTGAAATGATCAGCGTAACGCCGTAAGGCATCTTGTATACTTTGGTGAAGATGCTCGGAAAGCACATCAGACCGGAGAAATGCGTTTCCGGTCTGGCCCATTTTCTTAAGCCCCTGATGGTCTCGTTTATCTCGAGGATGCAGGGACCGATGTCGGTAAGATAGGCTTCGAAATCATCCCTGCCCAGGTCCTTTTTCAGAGCCTCTTCCAGCAGTTCCTGATGGCTGATGATGGCCTGCTTAAGCTTCTTCAGCTGACTTATCCTGAAGCTCACATCGAGCGTTTCATTTATGCTGAAATAAGCCCTTTGTCTTTCAACGATGTCCCTGATGCTTTCAAACGTATATTCCATGTTTCACCTCTTTCATAAAAAAGATGCCTTATACATCGCAAGACGTAGAACGCATCTTTGAAATCTTATTATAAGTATTCCGTCACTTCAGCCAGCGATTCCATGATGATGTCCGGACGGTAATCGTAGTTCTCCAGATCTTCCAGCTGGGTCTCACCGGTCAGGACCATGATAGACAGCGTGTCCCTGCCGTCAGCTACCTTGATATCCGTATAGATACGGTCGCCGATGACACAGATCTCGTCTTCCTTATAGCCTGTTTCCTTGATGATGTAGTCAAGAGTATGATGGGACGGCTTGCCGAAGAATTCCGGGAAACGTCCGGTCGATCTTTCGACCAGCTTGGCAATCGAACCGCAGTCCGGAATATACTCGCCGCCGGCTACCGGACAGTTGTAGTCCATGTTTACACCGTAGTACTTGGCACCGTGTCTCAGGAAGGTACAGGCCTTTTCCAGCTTCTCGTAATTGAGCGAGGTATCAAAGCCCAGTATGACCGTATCCGGATGTTCATCGTCAAGGGCCAGTCCGGCATCCCTGAAGGCCTTTACGAGACTGTCGGTACCGACGATATAGTAAGTGTCATTCGGACCCTTTTCCTTGAGATATTCGATGATGACCTGCGTTGACAGCATCATGTGTTTCTCGTCGGTCGGAATGCCAAGTCTTTCGAGCTTGCTGAGGTAGTCGCCCTGATTCTTGGAAGAGTTGTTGGTAAAGTAGTAGGCTTCCCTGCCGCTTTCCTTAACCTTGTCCAGGAAGTCCTTGGTAAACGGGAAAAGATCGTTACTGAGGTAGATGGTTCCGTCCATGTCCAGGACGAACATCTTTACCTTATCGATCATTTCCTGATTTCTTTTTTTCTTATATTCCTTATATGTTTTCTGATCGTCGAAGTAAGAAGCAGCTTCTTCGGTGCAGCCCTTTTCACCTGTCAGGGTATTGCCGTCAAAGACCGCTTCCAGTCCTTCTTTCAAAGAAGCTTTGGAAAGACTCAGCTGTTCCGGATTGATGGCAGCGCCAAGATCCAGCAGTTCCTTTTCGCACTCTTCAGTATCCGGAAAATCTTTTGCGTCTTCATTGCCTTTGGCTAGCTTTTCATACATCTTAAGGCAGGAGATGAGGCTCAGGGCCATGCAGCGTTCCTTTAAAAGAGGTTTCTTTCCTTTGCGGTATGTTTCGGCTTCAAGATACTGTGCCAGATCGCTGGCGCTGGAAAGGTCAAGCTTTCCTTCCTTATCGGTCAGGATGGCCATGTCTCTTGTTATGATGGCGTTCATTATCTTTCTGATGTTCTTATCGGACCGGGCTTCCTTTACAGCCGTAAGGATCCTGTCATAAGTACCGTCAGTGACCAGTCCCTTCGTTTTCCATTCAAAGAGGTTGAGCAGGATGCCGTAAAGCTGGGCTCTGGCAACAGGACAGTTGCGGTTGAGGTATGACGTATCCGCAAACAGGGCCACAGGTCCTGCCGTTTCATGGATCTCTTCCTCACCGTCAGATAAAAGGATCGCCCTGTCGCTTATGAAACCTTCAATACACGGTGAAGTCGGATAAGACGTATAAGGAATGCCTAAGCGGCTGCTTACATACTTGCACAGGTCATTGATCTGTCTGCCTCCGGCCGCAATGATGAGACCGGTATCTTCAGGAGTACTGACGATCAGTTCGCCTACCTTCTCCTTGTCCGGAGTAAAACCTTCCTCAAGGATATGACAGTCTGTTTCGATGTTTTTCTTCTGGAACAGTTCATAAAGCCTGTCTGCTGCTTCCCTGCGGTCCTGACTTCCTATGAGCATTACTCTGCCGTAATCTGATCCTTTGATAAAGGCAGGGATCTTTTCGGTCGCCTCATCGCTTATCAGGATCTTTTCAGGAAGTACAGACCCTTTTTCTTTAAGCTCTCTTAATGCCCTGTTTTTAAGATGATCATTCAGTTTAATCATGGCTTTCTCCTTACTTGATGCTTATGATCTTCATCATATTGGCAGAACCTTCACCTGTCGGATAACCGGCGGAAAGGATGATCAGTTCGCCCGGTTTGAAACCGTACTTCTTACATACGGCACTTGCCAGTTCGTCATCGTTGGTCATGTCGTTCTGGACCTGGGACAGTACCGGTATGACGCCCCAGTAATCCTGGAGGGCGTGCTGGGTCTGTCTGGTGAAGGTGACCGCATAGATCGGACAAAGCGGTCTGTATTTGGATATCACCCTGGCCGTCGTACCGCCCTGGGTAAAGACGACGATGGCCGATATAGGCAGTGACAGCGAAGCATCGGAAATGGCGATACCGATGGCATCCTGAATGGAGTTGTTGGTATAGTTCTTCATATGGTCAAGATGCTCGCGGTATGGATAGATCTCTTCAGCCGTATTCGCGATGGCAGCCATGGTCTCTACGGCTTCTACCGGATACTGTCCGGCTGCCGTCTCTCCTGACAGCATGACCGCGTCGGTGCCGTCAAGGACCGCATTGGCCACGTCGGCCGCTTCGGCTCTGGTACAGCGCGGATTGGTCGTCATCGAGTCCAGCATCTGCGTGGCCGTTACGACCGGCTTGCCGCATTCGTTGGCTTTTCTGATGATGGTCTTCTGATAGATCGGCACCTTGTCAGTCTTGACTTCGACGCCCAGGTCGCCTCTGGCCACCATGACACCGTCCGCGAAATCCAGGATCTCGTCGATGTTGTCGACGCCTTCCTGATTCTCGATCTTGGCGATGATGTTGATCTTCGGCTTGCCCATTTCCCTCAGGATCTTCCTGATCTTCAGGACGTCATCGGCTCTTCTGGTAAAGGAAGCCGCGATGAAGTTGACGTCCATCTCACAGCCGAACCTGATATCGCTGTCGTCTATTTCGGATATGAAAGGCATGGACAGTTTTACGCCCGGTACGTTGCAGCCCTTGTGGTCGGCAAGTTCGCCGTTCACCATGACTTCACACTTCAGTTCCTCACCGGTATTCTCCAGTATCTTAAGCTGCATCTTGCCGTCATTCACCAGGATCAGGTTTCCGGCTTTCACGTCATTGAAAAGATCGGGGCACTTGATATGAAAACGTTCATGGGTACCCATCATCTTTTCCTTGCAGATGGTGACGATCTCGCCTTTTTCATAAGTTTCCTTGCCGTTGGCGAAATCGCCGAGTCTGATCTCCGGTCCCTTGGTATCGAGCAGGATGCCGATATTCAGGCCGTTCTCCTTCTCGACCTGTCTTATCAGTTCTATGTTCTTGCGATGGCTTTCATGATCGCCATGCGAAAAGTTGAGTCTGGCAATGTCCATACCGGCCCTGGCCATCTTAAGGATGGTATCGTAATTGCTGCTGGCCGGTCCGATCGTGCAGATTATCTTGGTCTGTTTATCTATCATGTCTATACCAGCCTTTCAAAGAGCCGGTAGAAATCCTTCTTTGATTCACGAGGCATATTGAGAGCTTCATCTATCGGCATATGGACGATGGCACTGTCATCGACGCCTACACAGTGTCCGCCGACTCCCTGAAGGATCAGATCGACGGCCTTTTCTCCCATCCTTGAAGCCAGGACCCTGTCGTTAGGTGTCGGGGATCCGCCTCTTTGGATATGACCCAGAACGGTGACTCTGCCCGCAAAGCCGGTCTTGGATGTGACTTTGGAGGCGAGATTGTTGACATCTACGAGCTTTTCGGTGACGATGACGATCGCATGGTTCTTGCCCTGTCTTTCAAGATAAGCCAGTTTCTCGACTACCGCGTCCTCGTCAAAGCCGGTCTCCGGTGTTACCAGGATCTCGGCACCGGTAGAAAGACCCGCATAGATGGCCAGATCGCCGCACCTGTTGCCCATTACTTCGACTATCGAAGCCCGGTGATGGGATGAACTGGTATCTCTCAGTTTATCGATGCAGTCTACTATCGTATGCAGAGCCGTATCGAAACCGATGGTGAAATCGGTTCCTGGTATGTCATTGTCGATGGTTCCCGGTATGCCGATGCAGTTGATGCCTTTATTGGTAAGGGATACGGCTCCTCTGTATGTGCCGTCTCCTCCTATTACACAGATGGCGTCGATCTCATTGGCCTGCAGGGTCTCGCAGGCTTTGACTACCACCTCATCATTCTTGAATTCCGGAAGTCTGGCACTGCCCAGTATCGTTCCGCCGCGATTCAGAAGATTGGAAACGCTCGATCTCTTAAGATCGATGAAACGGCCTTCCACCAGGCCCTTGTAACCGTCAAGGATGCCCGTGACTTCGATGCCGTTGCTAAGGGCGGTCCTTGTTACCGCTCTTATGGCCGCGTTCATTCCCGGGGCATCACCGCCCGAAGTCAATACACCTATTTTTCTGATCATATCTTACCCCCTGCGTTTATTCTTTCCCTGTAAGACGAAATTGTCGCTTAATATATCGATCCTCTCCAGGAGCCTTCTGGCTCTTATTACCGAAGAGTTGTCGTTCTTGTCGAATGTGTAATGCTTCATCAGCGAATCCTTGCTTAAATTGGATGTAAAGACCGTACAGAGCTTATTCTCCATCCGGTAATCTAGTATGTTGAACAGCAGGTCGTCCCTGGAATAGGCGCTTACCGATTCCGAGCCGATGTCATCGATGAAGAGGTATTTCACCTTCTTGATCTTATCTATCGTTTCCGCATATTCCGATGAGTTCTCGGCTATGAGCTTGCGCATCTCATTGACGAAGTAATTGGACTTGACGAAAGCCACCTTCTCGCCCTTTCTGACCAGTGAATTGGCCAGGGCTATGCACATGTAGGTCTTGCCTACGCCCAGGTCTCCGGAAATGTAGAGACCTTTCTCTCTTTTGCCGTCCAGGATGTCATAGCACAGGGCACAGAGATTCTCGGTATCGTTATCCGGCAGACTGATGTTGTCAAGATAAACGTCGGAATAATTATCAGGTATGTCGTTTCTTATGAAAGAATTTATCTGCTTATCCTTCTTGAGTTTATTTAGGTAGTAAGGACAGTAGGTTATGTCGTTGTATGCTTCACCGTCATACACCAGTGTCAGTATCTCGCCGCTTTTTTCCTGGCTGCAGGTATATAAGCCCTTACAGCCCCTGCATCTGCTGATGGATTCATAACAGGCTTCAAAGCTGCTGCTGTGTTCAAGAAGGTATGAAGCCGAAAGAGAATGCTTTTCACAGAAGGCCCTGATGTAAGGATTGTTCAGCATTTCCATTATCTTTTCCTGTTTATTGTCCATTGTTCTTCCTCCGTTCCATGAGGGCTTTTCTTCTTTCTTCATCATATAAAGGATTGTCGGAACCGTCATATTTTTCGTCTTCCTCGACGATCCGGCCTCTTGTTGCTTCGCGTTCAAGCCTGCTCAATGCTGCCTTTGCCGTTTCGATGTTATTGCGGTGCAGATCGGAAGCTATCGGATAGATGTAGTTTTCCAGCAGGCGGTTGTCGCAGTTTCTTAAGGAATGCTCCAGAAGGACGTTGATGACGGCCGGTTTGAGTTTGTAGTCATTGGCCAGACGGTAGATCAGTTTCTTATCGTAAGGAGTCACTTCCTTGCCTTCCTGCTTGTTCATCAGGAACAGCAGACAAGGAACGTCATAGATATCATTTCCGATCTCCCGGTAGTCGGCAACGGCATTCTGGCACAGGTATCTTAAAAGATTCAGATCAAAGGTGCTGGAATCGGACTTCGATACCTGCGGTATATAGGTACGCATCCTGTCATAGGAGATATTGTACAGATCGGCCAGTCTGGCGATCTCGCTCAGGTTCTCATATGTACGGTACTTTAAAGGAAACATCGTGCCTGAGATGTCCTTAAGGAATACGTTTATATCGAACATGGTGTCAAAGGAATAAGTCTCTTTTTCCCTTGGTTTAAGATAGGATTCGTCATCGCTGGTCCAGTCATTGAGGACGGAACTGTCGAATCTGGCACTGACGTCATCATAGCCTTCATGATGGCTGCCGAAACGCAGATCGGCGATAAGGGACTGGTAATAGAGCCCGCTGGTC
This sequence comes from Erysipelotrichaceae bacterium, assembly GCA_017431825.1. Lineage (GTDB taxonomy): Bacteria > Bacillota_I > Bacilli_A > Erysipelotrichales > Erysipelotrichaceae > Colivicinus. Next base: position 331,215 of record JAFRKI010000002.1, read on the forward strand.
TTGAGGATGAAGTCTCTTACGAAAAGATCGTCTTTGACGAATTCTTCCGGCGTGAGCGGGTTATTAAGTACGAAGACGTAGCTGTCTTCATCCTTTTTCTTAAGCGTCTTTACGAGCCTGTATTCATTGAGCCTGCTGATGCTTTCCTCGAAGGAATCGATGGAGATACCCAGGGAATTGAGCAGCTTATTGAGTTCCTCAAAAGAGGCGCTGGAGCCCTTTAAGACCAGGAATTCATAGAGATAATGGGCGTCATTGCCGATAAGATGATTATAGAAAAGGATCAGGGCTTCATATCTCTTCTGGCTCAGATCGACTTTTGATTCAACTTTAAACAAATCCTTACCCAGCATACTGTCTTAACCATTTATCTGTTTCTTTATATAGATCCCACAAATTACCATTATTATATATTATTTCATCAGCCCGATAAATCTTCTTTTCCACGGACATCTGGCTGTTTATCCTTCTTCTGGCTTCCCCTTCCGACAGGCCTCTTTTGATGAGCCTTTCAATGGCTATGTCCTCGTCGCAGACTATCAGCAGGTTCCGGTCAAAGAGCCCTTCCAGATCGCATTCAAACAGCAGCGGAACTTCCGCAAAGAATGGATCGTATTCCTTGGATTCCTTCAGCATTTCCTCTATTATCAGGGGATGGAGGATAGCCTCCAGTTCCGCCTTTTTATCCGGATCACGGAAGATGATATCCGATAGTTTCTTTTTATCCGGTTTTGTGCCTGCAAAAGCCTCAGGGAAGCTTTCCCTGACTCTCTTATAGCCTTCATTGCCTCTTTTAAGCAGCAAGGCATTGTAGGCATCACAGTCGAAAACATGGTATCCCTTATCCCTGAGATATTCCGATACCGTGCTCTTTCCCGATCCGATGCTTCCCGTGATGGCTATCTTCATTTCTTCTGACACGAAGGGCAGTAATAAGTGCCCCTTCCTCCTACTCTGATCTTCTTGATGTCCTTACCGCATCTTCTGCATGTTTCCACGGTATGACAGTTGAGTGAGAGCTGAAAGCGCCCCGTTACGCCTAATGATGAAGTATAGGAACGGATGGTGGTGCCTCCGGCTTTGATGGCTTTTCTGAGTATCTTCCTTGTGGATGCGATTAGGTCTTTTATTTCCTCGTCGTTAAGCTTACTGGCGCTTCTTAAAGGGTTGACCCTGATATCCCAGAGTATCTCATCCGCATAGATGTTGCCTACACCCGCAACGAAGCTCTGGTCCAGCAGGACCTCCTTTACCGGTTTCTTTCTGTCTTTCAGATATTCCCTGCAGTACTTAAGCGAAAAGTCCCTGCTGAAAGGTTCAGGACCCAGTCCCTTGAAAACGGAATAGTCATCAGCTTTAGGGATGAGCTCCATCCTGCCGAATTTACGCACATCGTGATATCGCAGCTGTCTGCCGTCATCAAGATGAAAGATGACGTGGGTATGCTTATCGATCGGATCTTTATCGGTAAGGATATAGTACTTTCCTTCCATCCTTAAATGGGATACCAGGGTGATATCGTCCATTCCGAATATCAGGAACTTGCCTCTTCTGTCAAACTCGCGGAAATGCTGGCCGATGAGCTTATTCTTAAAGGTCTTTACGTCACCTTCCACTATCGGTGCATACAAAATATCGATCCCGTTTATCCGGGCATCCTTTATCCTTTCTTCCAGGGTCCTTAAGACCGTTTCGACTTCCGGCAGTTCAGGCATTATTTGGCCTCATACCAGTCCTTGCCGGAGGATATCGATACGTCAAGGTTCACCTTGAGCTTATAGGCATTGAGCATGTTTTCTCTGACCAGTTTGATCATGGTCTCCAGTTCCTCAACAGGTACGTCGAAGATAAGTTCGTCATGGACCTGCAGAATAAGTTTCGACTTCAGGCCCTTTTCGTTTATGGCGTTAAAGACCCTGATCATGGCGATCTTTATGAGGTCGGCAGCCGAGCCCTGAATGGTGGAATTCATGGCCGCTCTTTTACCGAATTCCCTGAGGTTCCATTTGGTGGACTTGATCTCTTCGATGTATCTTCTTCTGCCCAGCATGGTCTTTACATAGCCGTTTTCTTCACAGAACTTCACCTGGGAATCAAGATATTCTTTTATGTTCGGATAGGTATTGAAGTAATCGTCGATGAACTTCTTGGCTTCCTTGAAGGACAGAGCCGTCTGATTGGCCAGACCGAAATCGCTGATGCCGTAGACCACTCCGAAATTGACGGCCTTGGCATGTCTTCTGATTAAAGGAGTAACTTCCTCTTCCTTTACGCCGAAGACGTCCATGGCGGTCTTGGTGTGGATGTCAATGCCGTTATTGAAGGCTTCGATCATCTTCGGCTCATCGGCCAAGGATGCCAGGACTCTCAGTTCTATCTGGGAATAGTCACTGGAAAGGATGACGTTGCCTTCACTTGGCAGGAAGGCCTTCCTGATCTCCCTGCTTTCATCGTCTCTGACGCTGATGTTCTGCAGATTAGGATCATAGCTCGAAAGCCTGCCGGTGGCAGTGATGGTCTGGGAGAAGACGGTATGGATCTTTCCGTCTTTGGCGATGTATTTCTTCAGTCCTTCCGCATAGGTCGAATAGAGCTTTGAATACTTTCGGTATTCCAGGATCTTCTCGATTATCGGATGGTAATCGGCCAGCTTGTTCAGGACGTCCGCATTGGTGGAACCCTTCTTGAGATCAGGCAGATCCAGTTCGTCGTAGAGAACTTCCTTGAGCTGGGCCGGAGAATTGATATTGAACTTCCTGCCGGCCAGGACATAAATGTCTTCTTCAAGGATCTTTATCTTTTCCATGGTCTCATCCGCTATCTTTGAAAGTATCTCTTCATTGCAGATGATGCCGGTCTTTTCCATGTCGTAGAGGACATCGACCAGCGGCAGTTCCACGTTCTTATAAAGATCGGTGAGCCCGTATCCGTCCAGTTTTTCTTTGGCCTTCTCGTAGATCTTATACAGATAGGTACAGACCTCATAGGTATAGGACATGACGTTGGCTTCATCGAAGGCGATCGGCTTCTTTTCCGTGCCGAAAACGTCCTTCAGGACTCTCGTCATATTGAAGCCGTATTCGTGGGCGATACGCGGCAGTTCGTTGTGATTGTTGTTGATGAGGAAACACATCAGCAGCAGATCGTCGGTATTGCCACCGATCTTCAGACCGTTGAAATCGAGCTGATGCCTGATGTCCTTCAAACCGTAGACGATCTTGTGCCTGTCACCTGCCAGGAAATCGACAGCTTCCCTGTCATTTCTGAAGTCATCCAGCGTAATGTATTCCAGCTGCTTTCCGTTATTGAAACACAGTGCAAACAGCGATCTTTCAAAATAGGAGAAATCATCGGAAACGAAGTAGACGAAAGGATCATCATACATCTCCTTTGACAGTTTCGATACCTTCTTGCCGTTGGTCTTTACTTCCTTTCTGAACTTTCCGGCATCCCTGATCAGGGAGCGCATCTCATACTTGTCGAAGAAGGCATTACGGGCTTCTTCATCGATATTGAGCCTGATATCGTCAAGCTCGACCGGCACGTCACCGTCGGTAACGATGGTCGCCAGTTTCTTGGACAGAAAACAGGATTCCCTGTCATTCAAAAGCTTGTCCTTGAGCTTTCCCCTAACTTCATCGATATGTTCATAGATGCCTTCACAGGTATCGAATTTCTGCAGGAGATCCACAGCCGTCTTGTCGCCTACTCCGGCAACGCCTTTGATGTTGTCGGACTTGTCTCCCGCAAGGCCTTTGTAGTCGATGATCTGATAAGGCTTCAGACCCATCTCGTCATAAAGGGCCTGTTCATCCATGACGCCTATTTCCGACATGCCCTTCTTCATGCAGTAGACGGAAGTCGAATCATCGATCAGCTGAAAGAGATCGTGGTCACTGGAAAAGATACAGGTCTCGATGTCGAACTTCTTGGCTAAGGTGCCGATGATGTCATCGGCTTCTATCTCATCGTATTCATAATACGGTATGTTGTAGGCCTGCAGCATTTCCCTTACCAGGGCAAACTGTTCCACCAGTTCAGGAGGCGTCTCCCTTCTGCCGGCCTTGTAGTCAGGAGTCATCCGGTGCCTGAAGGTCTCCTTGCCTTTATCGAAAGCAACACAGCAGTAATCGGGCTCTATCATCTTCAGAGCCTTGTTCATCATATTCGCAAAAGCATAGACGGCATTGGTATGGACACCGAATGACGTCTTCATCATATTGGCATAACTGGTCGCATAAAAAGCTCTGAACAGAACAGAGTTTCCGTCAATCAATAATATCTTCATATTATTCACCTTCCTCGGTCGGGGTTTCTGCTGATGCTTCCCTGATGGAAGTGGCAATGTTTTCCAGCACTGCCAGGTTCTCGTACATGATGGTCAGATAATCCTTGTTGTCGGTCTGCTGGGTAACGGTCAGTGACGAAAGATTCGAAAGGTTGACTCTCTTTAATCCCAGTTCGCTTTCCAGGCTCGTAAAGAGATTGAGCATCTCCGAAGACATATTAGGTTCATAGGCGATGTACTCAACACCGTCTTTTATTATTCTTTCCTTGATGATTTCCAGCTGAGACTGGGTAGGTATGGCTCCGAATCTTGACAGACATACCGGATAGACTTCAAAGCCGTAGGCTTTCTGCCAGGAACCGAAGGACGGAGTCATGGATACGAATTTTATGGTACGGCCTTCCTTCTGCAGGGAAGTTGCCAGGTTCTGGTAAGCGGCATCAAGAGCGATCAGGTCGCTTTCCAGCGTCTCGTAATTGGCATTGAAATACTCGGAAGCTTCGACATAGTTGCTGGAAAGGCTGTTACAGATGCTCTTGGCCATAGACAGCATGCCGATAGGGTCCAGCCATATGAAGAGGTCGTCCTTATACGTATTGGCAAACTCAAAGGCGTCGCCTTCATAGTAGTCGGATTCCACGAAACTCAAAGTACCGTTCATATTGATAGGCGTATAGCGCTTGAAGGCATAGATGGAATTGGTTCCCAGATCGATCTGGTTCACTCCGCTTTCATCGATCTCTTTGCCGCAGACTTCGAGATATGGCTCCAGATCGCCGATATGAAAGAAATATAAAGACTCATTAAGGATCTCCTTGTAGTTATCAAGGACCGTCGCCGTCTGGACGATGGTATTGCTCTGTACAGAAATGGTATTGATACGGTTTCCGCCTATCCTGTTCAGGAGATAGCCTACCGGATATATCGAATATGAATAATAGGTCCTGATATTGGTCGTTTCCTTACCGCAGGCACATAACATCAGAACCATGATCACACACAGGAGTTTTCTAAAAATCTTCATATAAGAATTATACAACAAAAAAGCAGCCTCATCAGGCTACTTTGACAGTTTGATCCAGTAAATCGGCTCACCCAGATCCCTGAATTTGCGCTCATAGGCCGTCAGCGGTTCCTTTCTCGGGACGCTGTGATAATCATAGCTGATATCAAGGGTCTTAAGACCCGCTTCCTTAAAGTACTCCAAAGAATCGGTAAAGAAATCCGCATTGTCGGTCTTGAAGATGATGATGCCGTCGTCCTTGAGCACTCTTTTGTATATTTCAAGGAAGGAAGGATAAGTCAGTCTTCTCTTGTGATGCCCCTTTTTAGGCCAGGGATCGGAGAAATGCAGATAGATGCGGTCAACGCTTTTCTCCCTGAAGTATTCGTTTATGAGATCGGCATTGAGCAGCATGATCCTTAAATTCTCGAGTTTCAGTTCTTCAGCCTTCTTTATGGCCCTGGCCACACAGGTCTCATCCTTTTCCAGGCCTATATAAAAGATGCCGGGATCTTCCTTTGCGGATTCCGTTATGAAATCACCCATGCCCATCCCTATCTCCAGATATAAGGGCCTGTCGATATCAAGGTCATCCGGTGTTTCCAGCAGATAGGTGTCTTCTTCTTCCAGAAAGGGTCTTACCCATTTCTTCTTACGCATTCTCATATCTTTATTATAAAAGACAATTCCTGGGAATTGTCTTTATGATTAATCTTTCTTTTTACCGAAGAATCTTCTTTCACCCTTGGATTTCTCTTCCTTTTTCTCTTCTGCTGGAGCCTTTTCTTCGGTCTTTTCTTTCTTTTCCTTTTTCGGCTTTTCCGGCTTAGGAAGCAGTTCCTTGGCTGATACGTTCACTCTGCCCTTTTCGTCTATCTCCATGACCTTGACCTTGATCTTGTCACCGATCTTGAGAACGTCTTCCGGTTTCTCGACTCTTTCATGGGAGATCTTGGATACATGCAGTAAAGCGTCAGTGCCCTTGAAGAGTTCCACGAAAGCACCGAACTTTTCGAGTCTTACGACGGTCGCATCATAGATGTCACCGATCTTGGCTTCTCTGGTGATGTCTTCGATGATGGCCTTGGCCTTGTTGATGGTATCTCTGTCCATATGGTAGAGTACGACCTTGCCGTCATCGTCGATGTCGATCTTGATGTCGTCGCACTCGGCGATGATCTTATTGATCTGTTCACCGCCCTTGCCGATGACGTCTCTGATCTTGTCGACAGGGATCATGAAGGTATCCATCTTAGGTGCATACTTGGATACGTCTTTTCTAGGTTCGGCGATGCAGGCTTCCATGTTGTCGAGGATCTCCATCCTGCCCTTCTTGGCCTGAGCCAGAGCTTCCTGGAAGACTTCTCTGGAGATACCGGTACACTTGATATCCATCTGTAAGGCCGTGATGCCCTCTCTTGTACCGGCGACCTTGAAGTCCATGTCGCCGTAATGGTCTTCCATACCCTGGATATCGGTAAGGATCGAATAGGAATCGCCGACTTCTATAAGACCCATAGCCACACCGGCTACCGGAGCCTTGATCGGAACACCGGCGGCCATTAAGGACATGGAACCGGCACAGATCGAAGCCTGGGAGCTGGAACCGTTGGATTCGACGACTTCCGCTACCGTTCTGATGGCATAAGGGAATTCCTCTTCGGAAGGAATGACCTGCTTAAGAGCTCTTTCGCCAAGAGCGCCGTGGCCGATCTCTCTTCTGCCAGGTGAACCCATTCTGCCTACTTCACCTACGGAATAAGGAGGGAAGTTGTACTGATGCATGAATCTCTTTTCATCGACTTCCGTCAGGTCATCAATGATCTGATTATCGCCTAAAGGACCTAAGGTCGTAACGGAAATGACCTGAGTCTGTCCTCTGGTAAACATGGCTGAACCGTGAACTCTAGGCAGCAGATCTACCTGGGAATCAAGAGGTCTGATCTCATCGAGAGCTCTGCCGTCAGGTCTGATCTTTTCAACACTGATCAGTCTTCTGACTTCACCGGCAATGATCTCGGTACAGTATTCACCGGCCTGTTTTACCAGCTTCTCTCTGTCTTTCTCGGATAATGATTCATCATTCTCAAAATGATCCTTCATTTCCTGAGTGAGGCTTTCCTGAGCATTATAGGATTCCAGCTTGTCATGGATGGAAACGGCTGCTTCCAGTCTTTCCCTGCCGTTGGCATCGATGTATTCCCTGACTGCCGGATCGATCTCATAAAGCACGACTTCCATCTTTTCCTTGCCGACCTTGGCAATGATCTCTTTCTGGAAACGGCACAGTTCCTGGACCTTTTCATGACCGAACATCAGGGCATCCAGCATCAGGTCTTCCGATACTTCCTTGGCACCGGCTTCGACCATGTCGAGTGCTTCTTCCGTACCGGCAACCGTCAGATCGATCAGAGATTCTTCAGCCTGGGCAACCGTCGGATTGACGATGAATTCACCGTTGACATAACCGACCTTGACACCGGCGACCGGACCGTTGAACGGAATGTTGGAAATGCAGATGGCAAGTGAAGCACCAAATAAAGCCGCCATTTCAGCAGAACAGTCGGTATCGGCTGATAGGACGGTATTGACTACCTGTACTTCGTTTCGAAATCCTTCGGCAAATAAAGGCCTGATAGGTCTGTCTATCAGCCTTGCGGTAAGCGTAGCATGTTCAGACGGTCTTCCTTCTCTTCTAAGGAAACCACCCGGGATCTTACCTACTGAATAGAGTTTTTCTTCAAAAGATACTGTAAGTGGGAAAAAGTCAGTATCTTTGGCGACATTTGATGCGCATGCAGTAGATAAAGTAACAGTGTCCTCATAACGGACCAGAACAGACCCCCCAGCCTGTTTTGCGATTTCACCGGTCTCGACGCTTAACTTACGACCGTAGAAATCAAGAGTAAATACTTCTTTCATTCGTTTCTCGCTTTCTGTATATTAACTGTTTAATTTTAGCATAATATCCTATAAATAAGAAACAACTTCCTGATATAGGGAGTTGTTATGTATCTTTCAGCCTTTATAAATTGGCAGTTATTTATACCCATAATATGATAAAAGCTTTTCTATTGTTATGTATATTCTTTTTTTCTCCAGTAATTCTTTTCTTTCGCTATATAACTTTCTAATAAGCATTTCTGCATCTTTACCATAGTGGATTCTATTATGACAGTCACTACATAAAGATATTATGTTCTCTTCAATGTCGATGCTTACATCAAAATCTCTTTGGGCAGCCATTGGAATCAGATGATGCGGTTCGGTGTACTTAATACCAGAGTTCTTTCTAATAAATGACTTATGAGTGTGGTCATATTGACATTCAAATTTTGCGATTTTTAAAGCGTTTAACGCTGTGCTTCTATCTCTTTTGTAGACTGTTTGGCCATTTATAAAGCTTTCTTTAGGCCGATCTTTTATATCTTTGCTATATTCTCCTGATAATTTGGAAAAATTAGAATTTTTTCTTAAATCATCATTAAGTTTATTGTCTAATTCTTCGTTTATTTCTAAACTCTTTAAATTAGGAAAAGCTTCCTCTATTGCAGCAACTAAATCTGGTTTTAGTTTCCATTCAAATCGATTGTTTTCTACATAATTGCCCCAGAATAAAACATCCCAATATTTTTCTTTTCCATTCTCTACATGTGCTTTATTCTTTGTGTATTCTAGCACTCTCCTTGCAAGAGCAACTACTGGTTTATTATATGATTGGGCAGGAACGCCGTTCATTATTTCAAGGTTTTTACAAGTCGATGCATGGTTATGGCAAAAATATATGTCTTTCATCAGTTGAATGTTTTCTTCATGAAATATGTCCTTATTCTTAAGCATTATTTTCCATTGCTCTTTTGTTATTGGAATATTGTATTGGTATTTTTTGCTATATTGTTTATCTAGCTCTTTCTGTTCATCTTTAACCTTTTTATCTTCTCTTGAAGGTATGCTAATTCTTTCATATAAGAACCACATAAAAATATAATTTGACCATTTTCTAGATAATACATTCTTATTCTTTTCTGCGAATAATAATCGCTGTTTATCTAAGAAACTGGCTTCTTTTGGGAACGAAATCCCAAATTCGGTCAGAAACTCATCAATATGATTCTCGTTATAAATTGCAAAAAAGCGATCAGGGTAATAAGTGTTAAGTATTTTGTATTTGAATAGCGGCTCTAAAGGAGATTGTGTAATAGCTACAGTATCATTCTTAGCTCCAAATTCTATTAGTTCACATATTTCCCCCTTAACTATTTCAAGCGCATCGTTCAAATCACTTCCATAACCATTTTTAATTAAATAAGTTCTTTCTTTACTTCCTCTTTTTGGTTTTCCATAATAAACACAGAATTTTCTTGAAGGAGATCCGTGTATTTCTCCTAACTCATTTAATTCGTTTTCGATACGGTAGCAAAAGGTTCGATAATTTTTAAATCCGGCAGTTTTAAAACCTATACAATACTCTTCTTTTGACAAGCCTTTAATATGATCGACACTATAATCATCCACGAACGTTTGTCTGATCTTATCCAATTTCTTTTCTTCTTTAATAAGCTTGGGAATTTGACTTTGGTATTTGTATATTTCATCATTGATATAATCATTCATACGATTATCCTTTATTTATATTTGTCTCCAAATCTTTGACAGTTCCTTAACTATATAAATCCAATTTCTTGGATGCTGTTTGCACTAATTCCTGAACTTCGGCATCATTCTCAAGATTTAATTCCGCAATTGAGCTATTGATGTCCTTGATTACACCCTGATTTATATAACTCAGCATATCACTATACTGTTTTCTAGTATCATTTGTTTCAATTAGAAACTGTCTATCCAATACGGTCTGCTTTGCTTCCTTGAATTCATCGGTTATTGCAGTTACTAATAGATCCGTCTGATACTGATTATTGCCTTCCTCTATGAATGCATAATCTTGTAAGCATTCAACAAACTTGCCCGTTGTTAATTTATCGAAGACTTCCATCCAGGAATCATGACTCATGTGCCATTTTTGCTTATCCCTGTTATTGTAGTAATATATTTCATCGAAGTTAACAAGAGTGCATGCCATCATTGATGAGAGAGCCATAATTGCATATAACACGTCACCCCTATTGTTACATGTTTCATTCATAAACACTTTAATCATCAGTTTTAATACTGTGTTTTCACTGGAAATAAGCTCTCTATACTTTTCTTCAGAGTACTCTTTGCCAATTTTCCTTGAATCAAGCATATCTTTATAATCTTCTAAAACATTGTCAAACTTATAGAAAGTTTCGTTTTCATTAACGTCTAAGATTGTTTTTGCAACACCCTTAATATCATCGCTCATTTTTTTCAATTCTTTATCGATGATATAAAAACCGGCAACTGTCGAACATAAATTTGCTATGCCAACAATTGAACTGAATTTAAGTAACGCACCGCTAATTTCTGCTATCTTATTTAAATCAACTGCGGAATTATTTAGTTTTTCTGCATTTTTTAGGAGAGATTGCGCTAAGTTTTGAACTTCTTCTTTAGAATCTTTGTTTGATTCCTTAATAATTATTTTGGCAAAGTCTTTATATTTTCCTTTTGCCTGCCTAGTGACAACTTCAAAAACCTTTTTACCGTATTTGTTCACAAACTCTTCCATGGTCATCTCTATTGCTTTGTTTGCCATATCAATCCTCCACCTCGCTTTGCGGTGCATTCATTAACATATCTAGATATAAGAGCACTAGTAAAAAATCAACGAATAGAATTTTATTGTACTTAATATCGTAATCTGTTTTTCTGTTACTTTTATGCAAATCTTTATATGTCTTACTTTCTTTTAATCTGCTTATGGTTGATTTCAGATAGTCCATCGAGAGATCAAAACTGAAAGTCTTTTTATCTATAAGACAATAATGATATAAAGAAACAAAGATTCTACTCACATTTTTAAGAAGGTCAATATTCGCTGCTTTTGCTTTCTTAATTTCCTTAACAGTCGTTTTTAATTTGTTAAAATACTTCTCTTCTCTGGAGCCTTTAATAAGTTTAAAAGAGGCCGCCATTTGTAGTCTTTCGGCAAAAACATCATAAAGGTCAACTTCCTTTACTGTATTTTTAATGCAAAACGCCTCAATGTAACTGCATACCTTTTCAATGTAATTCTTCTTTGTAACATCATCCTTAGTAAGATAATCAAAGGTAATTACCTCATTACTAAATTCTTTTAATTCATCGAAATAATTTTCGTTTAGGTTTTCAATGATATCTATTATTTCGGTTTTCATCGTTCCCCTCCTTTTAATTCGATTCTCATTAAAGCGTTTTATAATCGATCCCCTCTTCATTGCATAGATCCTCAAGAGTAACTGTGTCGTTTAAATCAACGCTTTTCAGTGCCTCTTCAGCAGCTTTTAAGTCTTCAATATCTTCAGGTAATTCTATGCATTCTTTTTTTGTTTTGTTGTCAGTCATATATTCCTCCGTTATTTAACAGCTTATTGTACAACGATTAACGGTCAAAACAACAACATTTTTACTTGGTTATTGCCACCAGCAACGTCCCTACAATAAACAGTCCTATCGAACTTGCCAAGAGGATCTTTGTTTTTCTTGATATGCCCGCAAACTCCTTATAGTACATGCCCCAGAAGATGGTCCACAAGCTCGATGTCCTTCCTAAAAGGAAAGATATCGTAGCTGTTAAAGCCGGCATCGAATAGATCGATATCAGATTGCCTCCGTAATGACATGCTCCACAGATAACACCATAGATAAGAGGCTTCTTGTCTTCATTTAAGCACAGTACCGTACTCCACATCTTTTTGTATGAGAAATAGAATAATGACAGTATCAGCACCGATATGAATGATCCTGTAGCCATATAGGCACAGGTCAGGATCGGAGGTATACCATTAGCCGTACCGGCAGCTACACCTATGGACCACCCATTGGTCAGGAATGCTGCCATCAGCATCAGTATCAGTATCCTTAGAGTTATGGTATTCCTGCTGTTTTTAATGCCTCTGTCGATGTTGCGCATATATGATGCATAAGCGGAAGTTATGGCACCCACTATATAAACGATGGAGATCAGGATAATAAGTCCTATACCCTTTTCCGGTATTCCTTCTTCGATGATCGAAGTTATGATGCCCAGTATCACACCTACTCCTGAACTTACGGTAGTGGACAGTATCATTCCCACATCCCTTATGACCGTAACATTACAGAAGATACCCATGGACATCATGGCTCCGCCCAGGATTACCCTGGGAATGATATCTAAATAGGCTTTTGAAGCAGCAACGATTCCTTCAGGCAAAAGATATGGTGCCAGTATCAAAGTAATTATCCAGATAAACACAAAAGAAAAGGCATACAGCCAGAAAATGAGTCCGCTGATCGGATATCCTTTAAGATGTTTCGCTGTCTGCATCCAGCTGCCCCATAATGCTGCCGCAAACAGGGTCAGGATGAATGATGCGCCGACTGAAAAATACATACAGACTTATTATATCTTAATGAAAGCCAAACATTCTAAGAACGAACTTCAATCCTTTGATCGTGCAGTAGATGACGATGATGATCTCCAGCATATTTCTCTCCCCTTTCTTCAGTTTTTATGGTAAAGAAGCAGCTGGGCTAAAAATATGCCAGTATTAGTTACAAATGCTATAACTCATCCTTTAGTATTATTTTATTCAAGTTCTTCTACCCATTCGCCGTTTTTATCAGCGACCCAGCAATCTATTCCTATCCGATACCATGTGTAATCATCTTCTTTTACAGTTTCGAAATAAGGTAGGATGTTTCCTTTTTCAACTCTGCCCATGAGATTGCCTGATGTTGATGGTTCGCTCCTTAATCTGATTGAATCTGCTAATATGCAGATATATTTCATTCCAAGGTCATCTACTTTATAATTGCTAACTCTTAATGTTTCTTCGTCTAAAGTTATGTCGTTATCAAGTATATAACTTATATCAATTCTTCCGGTTCTGCCATTATATATAACCCAAGCTTTACCATCACATAATTCTGTAGCCTTATCAAAAACAGAATCTATAATAACGTTGCCATTAGTATCTATATAGCCCCATTTTCCATCTTTTTTTACTGGGGCTATACCTTCAAAGAAATCGCCACCATCATCATACCCTTCAACTATTACCCTTCCATTTGAATCAATATAAGTGGTGTTTTTACCATCTTCATACGAAAACCTGGCGATATTAGATGTAAAGTTTCTAGCCATCATTTCTTCGCTTACATTCAAGAGATTATAACTGCTTTTGTTAAGTACAACATAGCCATCAATATAGCCATTCCCTTCGCTTATACCGCCGTCTTCATAAAGATATGATTTGATCAGATAGGTATAGCTCTGGTCCGTGTATGCTGCATCATTTTCTACTATACCAAATGTAAAATCATCAACATAAAACAAATACATTGTGCCGTCATTTTTAACAGTAAAATGTTGTTTTGGTCCAATCGCCCCATAAGTCTTAATAGTAGGTTCTACTGAATAATCGCTATTTAAATAAAACCATCCTTCACGGGAATTAGGACCAAGATTATTATAAGGGCTGACAAAGAATAAACACATATCATTAATACCCTTATCAACTTTAAAATAGCTTTCGTTATTAATCTGAACCTTCAGATTTCCCGAACCGTCCAAAACACCGATTAATCCTTTTTTTGACACAATCAAACCACCGTTTTCATACAATTCATACGGAGTATTAACGTTTCTTATAAACTCATTTTCAAGATAATCGATATTTAAATGTTTATTACAGTTAAAGTCAACTGTTATATCATCAAATTCAAATACTGGATCAACGACCCATATTTGTGAATAATCAATTGTTTTATCCAATTCAGAATCTGATCCGCTTTCGACTGTCTTATAAGAACAGGAGCAAATAAGACATATCAAAATTAGAAACAATAAAAACCTTTTCATATTTTAATGATAATGTATGAAAAGGCTGGTTTTCTATAGTATTGTTGATAATTATGACTACCTATTCTACCGACTTAAGTGATTCCACCATCTTTATTTCCCTTAACGGCTTCATCTCAAAGAGGAAGACTATCAGGGTAAAGCCGATGGTGATGATGAAAGCCAGCGAATATGACAGAACCTTTATGTTCATTCCGAACATGACCATCTCCATGTTTATGACGTTCATGATGAAGTGGTGTTCAAGAGTGCCCAAAGGTATGCCGATAAAAGAACCGATGATACTCAGGATCATGATCTCCTTGAAGATGTAGGTGTTGACTTCATGACTGTTGAAGCCGAGGACTTTTAAGGTGGCTATCTCCCTGATCCTCTCGGAGATATTGACCTGGGTTAGGTTGAACAGTACCACGAAAGCCAGAGCGCCGGAAGTCAGGATGACGACCAGTATTATCAGATCCAGGGCATCGATCATGACCTCGAACTGATTGATCATGGAAGTGAAGTCCAGCAGCGATTCATAGCCTGTAAGCTGTCTGACGTCTCTTTTAAGCGATGCCGGATCATCCGTTTTGATGGCGATCATCGTCTTATGGACCGTTTCGTCAAAGGTCTCTTCGTAACATCTTTCCGACATGAAGATATAGTGCTGGAAATACATCTCGCAGATATCCGATACCTTTACCTGAGCCTTTACGCCATTGACGGATTCCACGGTTATGTAGTCGCCTTTATGGATATCGTTGTTGATGGCGAATTTCTGGGATACGACGACACCGGAATTGTCGATATTGAGCGGCGTCTTTCTGTCGGTATGTCTTAAGTTGAGCACGAAGTTGGCATCCCTTAAGTTGAATACCAGCAATGAGGCGGTATCGTCATCACCCTCAAAATAGACCCTTGTCGTATAGGACATGAACGGAGCTATGACTTCATTGCTGAGATCATTTTCCAGGATCTTCAGATTGTCTTCCAGATGATGATCGTCTTCCAGCGCTATCTGGTATTCATAGTTGAAAATCTGGGAGAACTGCAGTTCAATGACGTCCGCTATCGAATCCTTGATGCCGTAGCCTACTACCAGCAGACCCGTGCAGCCGGCAACTCCCAGAACCGTCATGAAGAATCTTGACTTATATCTGATGAGATTTCTGGCCGTGATCTTGGATGTAAAGGAAAGCCTTTCCCAGATGAGCTGTATCTTTTCCAGGAAAGTAGCCTTGGCGTTCTTAGGAGCCTTAGGCCTCATGAGCGAAGAAGGAACTTCCTTCAGTGTTTTATTGAGTACGAAATAGGTAACGGCCATCATCAGTCCCGTGAAGGATACTACACAGATTATCAGGAATCTTATCGGGAAGATGAGCCTAATCGGGGGCAGATCGTAGAGCAGTCTCCAGGTCTGATAGATGACCGTCGGGAATATCATCTGTCCTACGAAGATACCGATCACCGAGCCGATTATCGATGCCAGGAAGGCATAAACCAGATACTTGGCAACGACCTGCTTCCGGGAGAAGCCCAGGGCTCTGAAGATGCCGATCTGACCTCTTTGTTCATCGATGAGACGGGTCATCGTCGTCATGCATACCAGAGCCGCCACCAGGAAAAACAGGAAAGGCAGCGCATAGCCGATGGCTTCCATCTGCTTGCAGTTGGCATCGTACATGAAACTGGACTGATGGGAACTCCTGTCCAGTATCGTCCACTTGGCATCAGGCAACGCATCAAGGTCCTGCTGGGCCTTGGTTATTTCCGCCTGGGCCTTTTCTATTTCATCATTGAAAGTCTTCAGTGCTTCCGCATAGTCGATCATGCCCTGATCATACTGGGCTTTGCCTTTCTTTACCTGATATTCGGCAGAATTCAGCTTCTTTCTGGTATCGCTCAAAAGATCGGCGGCATCCCTGTACAGGTCTCTTATCACATCCGATTCATAGCCGGACCCGCTTATGTACTGCTCTATAGCCGAAGGATCGTTAATCCATGATTCGATGTCTTCTGCCGAGTAATACGGACTCAGCATTTCCTGGTAGGTACTTATCTTTCCTTCCAGGGTGCTTATCATATTCTTCAATACTTCGATCTCGGCTTCCGTGCTGATGATCTTGATGTTGGCATCATCGAGCTGCTTCTTGGCATCGTCCAACTGCTTCTGCCCGTCGGCTTTGGCCGTCTCGAATTCTTCCTTTTTTTCATCAAGCTCTTCCTGATATTCGTTTACGATGTTGTCTCTGTGAAAACTCTGCTGTTCGGCGGCAATGTTCTCGACATCGACGATGTGCTCATCGATGAACTTCCTGTAAGAAGCGGAAAAAGACAGCGTATCCCTGGCGCCTTCAAGCGTCAGATAAACGGTCGTATAATAATCGGCTTTAAAGAGCCGGTTCTTGCAGTAGACGACTAGTTCCAGTTCTTCATTGTTCAGAGTGGATGTTCCCAGGGTCTTGGCCATATAAGCCGGAGATGCCGCAAAACCCACTATCTTGTATCTGCTGTATGGCAGATAATCCCTTACTTCTTCATCTTCCAGATAGATCTCAAGATGATCATCGAGCTCATAAGTCTTCTGCGATTCCAGATTGACCAGGATAAGTACTTCATCATCATACTTGGGCAACCTTCCTTCCGAGAGTTCTATCTTATCGATGCTCTTGTCTATCTCTTCAAAGCGGGCAACTATGACTTCCCCATCCGGTTTCTTGCAGTAGACGTCCTTGAATTTCGATCCGAAGACGTCTTCGATGCCTTCGCTTTCCTTCAGCACTTCGATATCTTCGTCACAGAAACCGTACGGTGAATAAAGCTGAACGTCGTGCAGGGAATCCCGATCCGCATAGATATCGACACTGTCCCGCATGATGGCGCTCGATGAAAAGAGGCCCATCATGAAGGCCACACCTATCAGTACGATCATAATAAGCGAGAAGAACCTCTTGAAGGTCTTCCTGATAAGCCGGTATGTGTCAGTCTTAAACATCAGTATTCTATGTCCTCGATGTTCATCGGGTTTTCGTTTATGATTATCGATTCGACCTTTCCGGATTTAACGTTGATGATCTTGTTGCCCATGTTGGCTAATGCGCTGTTATGGGTGACCACGACGATGGTCATCCTTTCTTCAAAGGCCAGATCCTGCAGTACCTTAAGTACCTGCTTGCCGGTAACGTAGTCAAGAGCACCGGTCGGTTCATCGCACAGTAAAAGCTTCGGATTCTTGGCTACCGCTCTGGCGATGGCTACCCGCTGCTGCTCGCCGCCGGAAAGCTGAGACGGGAAGTTGTTCATACGCTCTTCAAGTCCCACCAGTTTCAGGATCTTTACGGGATCCAGAGGAAACTTACAGATCTGCAAGGCCAGTTCCACGTTTTCCCTGGCCGTCAGATTCTGGACCAGATTATAGAACTGGAAGACGAAACCGATGTCATAACGGCGGTATTCCGTCAGCTGTTTCTCATCGGCCAGGGAGATGTTGTTGTCATCGACGACGATCCTTCCGGATGTGGCGGTATCCATGCCTCCGAGTATGTTCAGTATAGTCGTCTTGCCGGCGCCGGATGCGCCCAGTATGACCACGAACTCCCCTTTTTCAATGGTAAAGGATATCTCGTCAAGAGCCTTGATCTCCACTTCTCCCATCTGATAGATCTTTGATACTTTGTCAAATTCGATGTAACTCATGATAATTCTCCCAGGTACTTTCTGATATCGGTGTCCAGCATATACACGTAGGAACGGAAATATATCTTTATATAGAACTTAAGCTTGTCCAGTTCCCTGTTCTCGTTGCCGAAAAGATCCCGCATACCCGCAAAGATCGAAGATGCATAGGAATGAGCCAGCTTCTCGACATCGGCTTCCGGTATGCTTACGGGATAGTTCTGCAGGATTACGGTCTTGCAGATATTGGCGAACCAGTCGGTTATCTCATCATTGAGCTTGGAATGCATCATCAGGATATTGAACTCGATCTTGTGTCCGCGGTAGATCTCGACCATTTCATCGGCCAGTCTGTCCAGAGATCCGATCAGTTCGTTAGTATCCATCCTGATGCTGAAGACATGGGCTTCAAAGGAGACCTTGTTGTCAGTCATCTCGCTCAGCATGGCTTCCAGCAGATCCAGAGTCGGTCCCACTATCTGCAGATTGATGTCTTCCTTGTTCCTGAAGTAACGGTAAAGATTGCCGACGGTGATGCCGGCTTTCTGGGCGATGCTCCTTAAGGAAGCGTCCTTATAACCCTTTTCCAGGAATTCTTCCTTGGCTGCTTCTACTATTTTATTTCTTATTTCTTCTTTTAATATCTGTGCCATAAATGAACGTATGTTTACTAATTTCATTATATGACACTATGATCAAAAGTAAACACCTGTTTATTAAAACGGCAATAAAAAAGGCTTATTTTTGATAAGCCTTTATGAACTACTTTCTTAAACCTAACTTCTTGACCAGTTCTCTGTATCTGTTGACGTCTTTTCTCTTGAGATACTCCAAGAAGCTTCTTCTTCTGCCGACCATCATGAGCAGACCTCTGTTGGAATGGAAATCCTTCGGATGCTGTTTCATGTGTTCAGTCAGACGGTTGATCTGTTCAGTTAATACTGCGATCTGTACTTCCGGTGAACCGGTATCGCCTTCCTTAAGGGCAAATTCCTTAACGATGGCCTGTTTTTCCTGTTTCGTTAACATAGTTCTTTTTCTCCTTCTTTTCTTTCGATTGAGACCGGGTCAGGAACCGGAGTTTTTCCTGACTCAGTGACAATGCTTATTTATATTATCAGTTATTGAAATGATTTTCAATACTAAGGTTTCAGTACGACCTTGATGGCCTTACGGCTTCGCATCAGGTCAAAGCCTTCCTGCCACTGTTCTACCGGAAGGACACAGGAGACCATCGATTCCAGATCGACCAGTTTATACTTTACCAGCCGCATGGCTTCATCCCAGGCTTTAGGATTGGTGGACTTCACACCTTTGATGGAAAGCTCCTTGCCGTAAAGGACGGAGCCGAAATCGAATTCCAGAAGCTCGTTCATGAGAACACCGTTGCAGATGAATTCACCCATCTTCTTGACCAGTTCAAAGCCCAGCAGGATGGAGTCTCTGGCACCGGCGCATTCGAAGTAGGCATCACAGCCTAAACCGTCCGTGAGATCCATAATGAACTTCTTGGGGTCTTCTTTTTTAATGTCTATGACGTAAGGTATGTCCAGTACTTCTTTGGCAAACCTTAATCTTTCTATGCTTGAAGTTCTGCCCAGCAGCACTACCATACAGCCCTGTGCTTTGGCTACCTGAGCCGTCAGAAGACCGATGGGACCAGGACCTGAAACTACAGCCACATGTCCCGCATGAACGCTCGACTGATCAAGAACGCCATGTACCGCACAGGTCAGCGGTTCCATCAAAGACGCGGCTTCCATACTGATGTGATCGGGAAGCACGTGTACGAAACGCTCCGGTGATACGACGTATTCACCGAAGAAACCGTTGGCCGCCGATCCCAGGCCCCTTCTTTCGTTGCAGCAGTTGTAATAGGCTTCTCTGCAGTATTCACAGGTATTGCAGTATTCGACGGTCGTTTCCGCCACTACTCTGTCGCCGACCCTGATGCCTTTGACTCCTTCTCCTACTTCCGTTACGACGCCGCTTCCTTCATGACCGATGACTACCGGAAAACGGTAACGTCCGTCAGCCGTCTTTTCCATGTCATAAAGATGGATATCCGAGCCGCAGATGGCTCCGGCGGCTACCTTGATCTTGACCTGACCGTATCCCGGTGCCGGTTCTTCCAGATCGTACCTAACACCGTAAGTGTCTTTAGTGAATCCGGCTTTGACTAATCCTTTCATAATCTACCTTCCTGAATATAAAAAAAGAAAATCAAAGATCATTGACTTTCTTGATTTTCTTATTTCTCTGGATCTCTTCTTCGGTAAGATGTTCACCTTCGTCGTATTCCTTGTGCCTGATCTTATAGAAGATCGCCAGAACGTTGGCATAGGCAAAGATCATTGCCGCGATAGCTATGACATTACAGAAGAACTTGTCATAGCCGGTCATGGTCGTTGCGATGATGAACAGCATCGACGCAAGTACCACGATGGATACGACCGTGAAGATTATCCTCTTCATCGACTGCGCATTGGCCAGATTCTTGATAATGTTCTGTTTCGGTTTCAGGTAATTGTGGATGACCGGACATTTAGGCAAAAACAGGAAGTAGAACATCAGCGTGGTAACGATGTAGAAGATGACGCCCACTATCGTTCCTGCGAGGTAGTTCTTATCGAAGACCAGTGCTCCGGCGACCATGGCCAGGAAAGCACCCATCAGACGCATGCGGTAATATCTGAATACCTTGGCATTCTTATCGGATATTACGTAACCGTCCTTCATGAAAGGTCCCGAATAGACCGTCCTTTTCAGCTTGTCGTGAAAGATGCCTAAACCGTAGATATTTTGTGCTTGTATTTCTTCTGCCATATCAAGTATTATACCATAGTTGAAATCATTTACACTTCCAATAAAAATCAGTCCCGCTTATACGGGACTGATCTTATTATCGTTATGATCTGCCGCCTATCCTCTGCTGAGGTCGACCTTATTGGCAGCGTATTTCTTGGCTATTTCGATAAGGAACTTGGATGTAAGTTCGATATCCTTCTTGGCTGCCGCTTCGACCGGAGAATGGGTATATCTCAAAGGTATGGAGATATGAGACATCGGAATGCCTTCGGTTCCCACATGCTGAGTGAAGGCGTCGTCGGTAATGACGCCGATGATGACTTCCTTCTGGGTAGGGATCTTGGCCGCCTTGGCTACATCCAGCATGAACTGGTTGAGCTTTGGCGAACACAGCAGTCCGCCTAAAGTTCCTCTGCCGTGGAAGTTCATATACATGACCGCAGGACCTCTGCCGGCCTTGACATCGAATCTTCCCTTGGTTTCCGGCGTATCGCAGGAAGGCGTGATGTCCACACAGATAGCGCAGTCCGGCTGAAGCCTGTTGAAAGTCGGGGTGCCGGAACGGATATTGAATTCTTCCTGAACGGTGAAGATCAGATGGACTGTGGCCTTCTGACGTTTCTTAGCCAGGAAATCGGCTACTTCCAGGAGATTGTATACGGCCATCCTGTCATCAAGTGACTTGGAATAGACCATGTCATTGAGTTCCATATAGCTGTTACCGTAAGTTACGACGGAACCTACGTCAACACCCATGTCCAGTACTTCCTGTTTGGAATGGGCACCGAAATCGATGTAGAGCTCACTGGTTGTGGCTACCTGGTACTTCTTGTCGGCCGGTGTGATGTGATGGGATACCGTACCGAAAACGCCCGGATAGTATTTCTTGTCGTCGAGAGTATGAACGTTTACTGTTAACGCAACTAAAGTTCTTTCCGGAACACCGCCAAGTCTTTCGACTCTGAGGTAACCGTCGTCTTCGACTTTCTTGACGATTAGTCCTATCTCATCCAGGTGTGCAAAGAAAGCGATGGAACCGGCTTTCTTGTCGGTACCTTTATAAGTGGCGGTAACGTTGCCCAGCTTGTCGACATGGACATCGTCTGCCGTCTTCTTGCAGTAATCCCTCACGTACTTGATCAGACGGTCTTCATGACCGCTGATGGCCGGTGTGTCACATAAGTATTTCAAAAGTTTCGTATTCATGGTTTTCTCCTATCCTATTGCGGATCTGCCGCCGTCAGCATATATCAGCTGGCCGGTCAGATAATCCGACATGTGCGAACATAAGAACAGAGCGACATTGCCGATATCCTCGGCTTCGCCCATCTTGCCTAAAGGCATGATACTGCGGTAATGCTCACGGACCGCTTCTTCACTGCCGAAACGGTCGACCATCATCTTGGACATGATGACAGCCGGAGCGATGGTATTGACCCTGATGCCCTCCTTAGCGTAATTCTTTGCCAGGAACATACCCAGGGCATAGCTGCCGGCCTTGGTGGAATTGTATGCCGGGAAACCGGTTCCACCGGAAAATACGGAAGCACTGGTAACGACGACCACCCTGCCTCCGACTTTGGCCAGATACTCACGGCAGGCTTCAGACATGTAATAAGTGCCCTTGACGTTGACTGCAAAGGACAGATCCCAGTCCTTGTTGATGCCTGCGTTGTTTATAAGCATATCGATATGTCCGTACTTATCGGCCACGGCCTTGACGTTTGTCTTAACAGCTTCCTCATCGGAAATGTCGACCTTCAGATACAGAGGTTCAGGACCGACTTCCTTGCAGGCGGCTATCGTTTCCTTCGCTGTTTCTTCATCCACGACGTCAAAGATAACGACCTGGGCATTGGCCTTCGCAAAGACCCTGGCCATGGCAGCGCCGATGCCCATGGCCGCTCCGGTAATGATGACAACTTCCTTATTGAAATCTATCTCGTAGCCCATGGATTATAAGGTCTTTCTGTAATCCTTTACGATATCCATGAATTCCCTGACTCTGTTGACGTCAACAGGGTTTTCAAAGATACCGTTTACCTTAAAGGTCGTGGCACATACAGCACCGTCGGAAGCGCTCAGCTGTCTGATGATGTTGTCCTTGTTGCAGCCGGTATTGCAGAAGACCGGAGTATGCTTAACGGCATTCTTGACCTGAGTAAGGACCTGAGTGTCCGTCTCAACGCCGGCAGTCAGACCGGATACGCATAAGGCATCAGGCTGGCAGTTGAACTCTGTCGTTTTAGCTATCGATGAAATGTCTCTATCGGCAAGATACTTAGCAGCTTCCGGTACGATGTTGTATAGCATCCTGACGTTATCGGCACCGATCCTGTGTCTGTGTCTGGCGGTCTCACCCGCATTGGTGTTCCAGATACCGAAATCGGAAGCATAGACACCGGAGATGATCTCTCTGATGAACTTGCCGTCTACGGCTTTGGCCAGATCAAGTGAGGCAATAGGATCCCACAGACAGTTGACACCGTAAGGGATCTTGATGACTTCGTCTTTAAGACGTCCGATCACATAGGCCATGGCACCGATGGTTATCGGTTCGATCTTTGTGAGATATGGAAGTGAGTATTCGTTTGAAAACATGATTCCGTCTACTCCGCCTTCCTGCAGAGCCAGTACATCAGCCTTGGCACACTGTACGACCTTCTCCAGTCCGCCCTCTTCATCATAATTAGGGTCACCCGGTAAAGGCTGCAGGTGGCACATTGCGATGATAGGTTTCTCTACACCAAACAATTCATTTAACCAGTTTTTTTCTGCCATTATTCTTCCTCCTTTACGACATGAAATATGGTAAACTCAAGTTTATTATACAATGTCTTACAAGGGATGAATCTTTATTAATCCAAATATCGAATGATTTAAGATATCATAAGGATATAGAGGACATTATTTATGAAAGATAAGATATGCAGGGTCCTGGAAGAACTGTGTCTGACACCTGGTCTTTCAGGCCATGAAAAGCTCGTCAGCAGGCTTCTAAAGGATAAATTCGAGTCATTCGGACTCGATGTGACCGTCGATACCTTCGGCAACACATACACCCGTATAGAGGGTAAAAACTCCTCAAAAAAGGTGCTTATAACCGGGCATATGGACCAGATCGGCTTCTTTGTGAAGTACATCGATGAAAAAGGCTTCATAAAGCTGGAAAGAGTCGGCGGAATACCGGAAAAGACCCTTTCTTCCTTAAGAGTACTTGTGGAAGCAAAGGATGATACTTACGTGGAAGGATTGATAGGAGTAAAGTCTCATCATAAGACATCTCCTGAAGAGAAATACAAAGTAGATAAGTATCAGGATCTTTACATTGATATCGGCTGCGACAGTAAGGAAGAAGTAACGGCTTTAGGTATAAAGATCGGTTCGGCAATCATCTATAAACCGATGTTCGTAAGACTGCAGAAGGATAAGGTATCAGCCACTTCTCTGGACAACAGGATAGCCTGTACCTGCTTAATAGAACTTGCGGAAAGATTCTCGAAGGACACTCCGGACTGTGACGTCATTCTGGCGGGTACCGTACAGGAGGAATTCTCCATCAGAGGCGCCATCCATGTGGCCAGAGCGGTAAACCCGGATGCGATCATCTGTATCGACGGCGGTCTGGCTACCGATACGCCGGATCTTAGCGGGACCGGTGAAATAATCGTAGGCAGCGGACCGTTCATATCCCTGTACAATTTCCATGGCCGGGGTACTCTTAACGGAGCCATGGCTCATCCGAGCCTTGTAAGACTGCTTGAAGAAACGGCAGAAAAAGCCGGCATAAACCTGCAGAGAGGACTGGGTGTCGGTTCCCTTACAGAGCTGGCCTATATGCAGAACGAAGGCATGGGTATCGCCGGCATCGACTTCGACATACCGATGCGCTATGCCCATTCCCAGATCGAAACGGCTGATCTTAACGACATGATCAAAGGCATCGATCTCCTGGAACAGACTGTCCGTTCCGTAAATGACAGTACCGACTTCGCCACAAGATAAAGAAGCACTGTTAATAAAATAAAAAAGAACCGGTATATCCGGTTCTTTTTTAATATGCTGTTTATTCAGTTAGTCAAACAGATCAGGGATGTCGATTGGCTGACCGCCGTTAGCACGTGCGAGCCAGTCGATCTCAGCTGCCTTTTCCAGGGATTCCTGTAAAGCTGCAGCTCTGGAAAGATCCTTAGCTACTGCGACCATACCGTGGTTACCGAGCAGGCAGGCATCCTTTTCCTGCAGTTTTTCTGCTAAGCCGTCAGCGATATGAGTAGTTCCGGCCTTACCGAACGGGATGCATGGAATGACACCCTTGACCAGCTGCATGAGATTGTTGGACTTGATAACGAGCTCTTTGCCCTGTACGGCATAAGCCGTTAAGTATTTGCAGTGGCAGTGTACGACAGCGTTGCAGTCAGGTCTTGCAAGTAATGCGGCCTTATGAAGTCTGTATTCACTGGATGCCTTCTTGGAGCCTTCCAGCTGTTCTTCTGTTTCAAAGTCCAGAACTGCTACTTCATCTTCAGTAAGAGTGAGCTTTCTTGTCTGAGTAGGAGTAATGTAGAGCTTGTTGTTCTCTCTGTCAAGGATAGAGATGTTGCCCTCGAAATAGTCAACGTAACCCTTTTCTTCCATCATCTTGGCGATTGCGCAAATTTCAGCTTTAATGTTCATGATTTTCTCCTTTTTCTATATTTGCTTAATTGTTACCTGATTAACCCTGCGGCAGCAGATCCTTGTTCAGTTCCTCGTTAGGGATCAGAACGACCTTGATGGCTTCACCGGATCTGGTCAGCTCGATACCTTCGTTGATCTTGCTTAATGGCAGTACGTGAGTGATAAACATGTTGGCATCGAATTTATCGGATAAGGCAAGTTCGAATGCTCTCTGGACCTGGATGGAGTTTGCACCGAAGTGTCCGTAGATCCAGATGCCGTTGTAGTGGGCATAGTTGGAATCGATCTCAGCCATGGAACCCTTGGCAACACCGCCGAACCAGACGACGATACCGTTCTTCTTGCACATGTAAAGGGCAGTATTCTGGGACTGAGTAGAAGGATTGGCAGAGATGACCTTGTCGGCACCTACGCCGCCCGTGATCTTCTTGACTTCTTCGACCGGGTCACATTCAGAACCGTTGATGTAGTAATCGGCACCGAAACGCTTGGCTAGTTCAAGTCTGGTCTCGTTCAGTTCGATCATGATGACCTTTTCAGCTCCTCTTAACTTGGCTAAACGGATCATGAAACAGCCGATAGGACCAGCACCGATGATGACAACGGTATCACCGAAACCGACGTTGATGTTATCTTCACAGGCATATACGGAAGACAGAGGTTCTGCCAGAGTTGCAGCGATAAGGCTCTGACCTTCAGGGATCTTGTAAATAGCATCAGTAGCCAGCTGTCTTGCTGTTACTTCATAGTAATCGGCGAAACCGCCCATTCTGTCATTGTAGCTTGCGCCTAATACACACATCTCATGGTGGCCTGTACGGCAGTAGTAACACTTCATGCAGTGCTCGCCAGGATAAACATAGATATTATCGCCGATCTTGAGATCAGTTTCGGCTTTGGCTCCTATCTCAACGACTTCACCTACTACTTCATGGCCGTAGATATGCGGATATTTGCCTTTCTTTGAATCAGTTGTAAGGTTTCTGATATCAGATCCGCAAAGACCGATTGCTCTTACGTTGATGATCAGACCGTCTTCCGGGCATGCAGGTCTTTCGACATCTTCGTGACGGATGTCACTTGGACCATACATTACTGCAGCTTTCATTTTCATTACTCTTTCTCCTTTTAATCCAATGATAGTCTGTTATCTTCATTGACACTTTAACTATACCATAAAAAAGGCCTTCCTTGAGACCTAAAAAGCCTAAAAACAGGCAAGTTAAAAGCCGGTTTCAGAAAACCGGCTCTTTTATTTACATTACAGATGTTAATTGTCGTATAAGTCAGAAACGGATACCAGGTTATTCCCTGATCTCGTTTCCGTTCTCGTCTTCCCAAGGATGGAGAGAGATCTTGATCTCTTCACCGGCCTTGCATCTGGCTATAGCCTCGCTTATCTTGCACAGAGGCATGGTGGCCGTGATGATGTCATCCCATTTAAAGCGTCCTGAACATACCAACTCGAAACCGGTATCATAGGCAAGGGAAGTGCCTCCGGTCTGACCAAAGATGGTAAGACCCTTGTAGTGGATGATGTTGGAATCGATCTCAGTCATCGCACCCTTGGCTACGCCGCCGAAGAAACAGATGATGCCGCCCGGCTTGGCCATCAGCAGTGACTGCTGCTGGGATATCGTGCTCGGATTGGCGCAGATGATCTTATCAGCTCCTCTGCCGCCTGTTTCATCAAGTACGGCCTGCACCTGGTCTACCTTGGATCCGTCGATCTTGACGTCTACTCCGAATCTTTCGACATCTTCAAGACGCTTGGAAGAGATCTCGGTCATGATGACCTTCTTGGCGCCTCTGATCTTGGCGTTACGCGCATGGATGACGCCCAAAGGACCGGCACCGCAGATAACTACGGTATCGCGGAAATTGATGTTCATACGGTCATGGCTTCCGTTTACGGATAAGAGCGGTTCGATTACACCGAAAGCTTCAAACGGAATATCGTCAGGAAGATGCTTGATGGCTCCCCTTCTGATGTATTCGGCCGGTATCGGCATGTACTGTGCAAAGCCGCCCTGCCTGTCGGCATAAGGCATCGGGTTAAGACAGTAATTGTTGTTACCCGCACGGCACTCGGAACACTGTCCGCAAGGAGAACCGGCGATGGAGGCTACTCTGTCGCCTACCTTGAAGGCCGTGCATTCCGGACCGACTTCGTGGACGATGCCGGCATGTTCATGTCCCCAGATCTGCGGATAATGTCCGGGTCTTGAATCAGTCGTCAGATTACGGATATCCGATCCGCATAAGCCGATGGCAACGACCTTTAAGATCAGGCCGCCCGGTTCGCACTCAGGATAAGGAATATCCTCATATCGGAGGTCGTTAGGACCATATTGCAGTATAGCTTTCATATTCTACTCATTACCTTTCTAATTATCTTCTTTTTCATTACCATCCACATCTGCTGATGGAGGCAACGAGATGCTTGTTAAATATAAAACTTGTTCAAGATAATAATTTGGCTTAGGCAAAGCCTAAGCCCAATTAATCATTCCTCTTTTACTACTTAGATTAAGCAGTTAATCCCAGAGCTTTGATAATGATAGATGGGATGAAGAACTGTGGACAACCGAAGCCCATGTAAGCGCCGTTACCAGCGATTTCCAGACCCATAGCTCTGATGAATCCGGTAGCTTCAGGTGAGCACCAGTTAGCCATTGTTAATACGAAGAGGTAAAGGATTGTATGAGCTAAGACTGCTCTTACAAGGTTACCATGGCCGTATGCTGTAGGCATAACTGAGTCGTAACATACTGCTGTTAAAGTACCAACTGGGAAGTAGCTGATCGGCAGAATGAATGCTAATGCGATAGTGATTGGGATCATGATTGTGGTAGCTGTTAAGGCACAAGGATCACCAAGACCTAAACAGATATCCATACCGATAACAACATCAGTATCAGGACCCATTCTCTGCATCATAACTTCAGTAGCAGCAGAAGAGATACCAGCTAAACCTTCCATGAATACGTTAACCATTCTAGGAAGCAGTACCATAACTGCAGACATCTGAACAGCAGAAGTGATGATAGTGCCAATTGGCTGTTTGGTGATTAAAGTAAGTAACAGACCAACGAACAGACCGATGAAGCAAGGGTCAGCGATGACACCGATCTTCTTGTTCAGACCAGCGATGTCGACATCAACCTTGTTAAGACCAGGGATCTTATCGAAAATTAAGTTACAAACTTTGCACCATGGAGCATGCCACATACAGTAAGACAGAGTGGAGCAGCAGGTACCTTCAAGACCAAACTGTTCCTGCCATCTCTTACGTCCGGCATAACCGCAAACACATGCTAATACTGACAGTAATACAACATATGCAAATGACAGCCAGAAGCTGTGGAAGAATGCATAAAGTACACCAGCAGGGATTAACATATGGATGTAGTTCCAAATATCAACGTTTAAGCACTTAACGACCTTTAATTCAACTAATACAACGTTGAGGATTAAAGATACAACAACTGCGATTGCGGCATATGGACCAGCCCAAGAAGCAGCACCCATTGAAGACCAAGGTACATCAACGATAGTGAAGCCTTCACCTAATGTCTGGTAGTAAGCAACTGGACCAGCAATAGCAGTATTCAGTAAGCCGATTACCAGGTTAATACCCATGAAACCGATACCTACGAATAAACCTGACTTAAGTGCCTCAAGTGGTTTCATCTTGAATGCGATACCGACTAAGAACAGTACGATAGGCAGCATGATTGAAGCACCTAAATTCATTACGAATTGAACAGCATTATAAAGTGCGCCCATTTTTTCCCCCTTTTTAAAAAGTGTTTTATTTAGAAAACAGATATCATTTCCTGCATCACACAGATTATTTTAATTATTAATAATCTGTTTTTCCTTTCTTCCCTAAAGGCGTGATGATCGGAACTTCGACCTGTTATCTAACAGTCTGATCACAGTCCGTACCCGGCCAGTTCCTCATCCGATATCTCGCATACCCTGTAGGTACCGTGGGCTATCGGATTATTGGCGGACAGGTCATCGGCGCGGGCCTGTGCTTCTTCCGGAGTATCATACACTTCCGGATAATCTCCTCGTTTTACAGGAATCTCTTTATACATCTTGAGCGGACCGATCTCCCGTCCGTACATAATCCCGTATTTCATAAAGATCCTTATGAGAAGCTTCTTTCGATCACGGCGTAGATCTCATCAACGGTCCTGGCTTCAGCCAGTTCTTTCATGCGGTCTTCATTCTGGAACATGGCAATCAGACCCTGCAGCATCTTAAGATGGGAGTCGGAATGCTTTTCCAGTAAGAGCATGAAGATGAATCTTACGTCATCGACAGTACCGTCATCAGTTCCCATTTCTCTGGCACTGATCGGTTCGTCCATTCTGATCACGAATACGCCCGGCGTATTGACGTGTTCAGGATAAGTATGCGGAATGCCTACATGGAAGAGTTCACATCTTAATCCCGTAGGATACTCCGATTCTCTCTGAAGGATGGCTTCCTTGAAGGTATCCTTGACATAGCCTCTTTCACAAAGATAGTCAGAAGCAAACTTAAGCATATCGTCATAAGTCTTGCAGTCACAGTGATCCAGGATCAGGTCCTTGGAAAAATGATGCAGCATATCGTTGGTTTCGCTCATTTAGTTCTCCTTCTTGTTTTCTCCATTCAAAAAACAATATCGATCTACTGGTTTAATTGTATATTATTGTCAGATAATTTACAAGCAATTATGTGATGCCAACACATAATTCACGACATCCGCAGATCACTCGGATCCTCATTGAATATCATCAGCATCAGAAAAGAAAGGACCATTACTGGTCCTGTTTAACATCGTTTTCAGTTTCCTTGGCGGCTTTCCTGGCTTCCTTTTCGGCCAGCTTTCTGGCTTTAGCCTTTTCTTTCTGTTTCTTCTTCCTGAGTTTCTGTCTCTGACGGTATTCTTCCTGTTCCTTCATCTCTTCACGCCACTTGTCGTCAGCCGCATCGGCATTCATGGCTTTGACTTTCTTGTAGTAGATGAACTTGACGAAGTCGTCGAAGTTGTCTTCACCGAAGATGAAGTTCATAGTCATACGGTAGTAATGCTCATCCATTCCCAGAAGTCTCTGGGTGGTCTTCTTATAGGAAAAGTTGTAGCACTTGGTGATATCGAAACGGTAATGCTTGATGAAACCGTCACAGTAATCGACGATGTTCTTGTCATCAACGGTAAAGTGAGCTCTCTTTGGCCACATATAGTAGACCAGAGCGAATGCCGTAGCCACCACGCTGGTTATGAACATCCACTTGAGAGGAAGTCCTTTAACGAATCTGTAAATGGTAATGCCCCAGCACCATACTGATCCAAACAGAAAGAAATAAAAAGTTCTTTTCATCTGGTTGAGTTTTTTCTGGACTACCGGATAATTCTTTACGAGCATAAGTACGACCTCCAACATGAATGATTTTAACATAAGTACCGCTGATTTTGTAATACCTGTGACTTTATTGAAAAAGGCCGGGTATTACCGGCCTTTGCGTAACAGTTATATCAGCAGCTTGATTTCTTATTTCATATCCGCAAGGACGAGCTTCTCGATCGCCTTGACGGCACCGTCTTGTGCATTGCTTAAGGTGACGTAGTCGGCGAACTCCTTGGCGCTGTCGGTACCGTTGCCCATGGCTACGGAAAGCCCGGCAGCCTTCAGCATTTCCACGTCGTTATCATTATCGCCGATGGCCATTACCTCATCCATCGTGAAGCCGTACATATCAGCAACGTCTTTAACGGCGACGTCCTTTCCCGAATCCTTGTCGAAGATCTCGATGTTGTTTTCAAAGGAAGAGGTTATGATGGCCTTTCTCTCCTTCAGGTTCTCTGCTATCAGTTCCTCATACATCCTGTCTCTTAAAGGAATATCGTCGAAGTTGGCAATGACCTTATCGACCTGATATTTCTCATCCTTCAGGACTTCGGGCAGACCCTGTTCTCTGAAAAGCTTCAGAAGCGATTCGAATTCGGTCTCATTGCGGTATTTTATGCTTCTGAGGAACTGGGTATAACCGTATTTCCCCAGATAGAAACCGTTGACGACGACGTAGTTGTCCCGGTTGCAGCTCACGAAATTATCGTAATATCTTACTGCCGTTTCTTTTTTCAGGGAATGCCTCTTGATGATGTCCAGAGTCCCGGCATCATGGATGACCGTACCGTTGGTGCAGATGACGTAGTCGAAACACGACAGGTCGCTGATGCCTATCAGCAGGGCATCGAGCGATCTTCCCGACACCGGTGCCAGCTTAAGGCCCTTTTCATGAGCCCTTCTGAGCACTTCCATCGAGTAGTCACTGACCTTGCCTTCCTCGTTCAGCATGGTACAGTCCATATCAAAACATATCAGTTTAATACTTTTATCAGGCATTCCTTAAACTCATTCTTTCTGTTTATTATTCAAAGATATCGCAGCGGATCTCGTTCTTGACCACTTCGCCTCTGCCATGGGAATCAAGAGCTTCCTGAGCCTTGGACAGCGGATAGGAACCGCCGATGAAGACGTCTTCCGGTACCAGTCCGTTGCAGATCATGTCGAAAGTGGTCCTGACGATGTCCGGAGTGGTATGGAAGAGACCCTTGATGGTCAGCTGGTCATAGTGCAGTCTGGCACAGTCGAAGGTAACGGTAGCACCGCCCTTGCAGCCGCCGAATTCCATAACGGTTCCGCCTTTTCTGACCATGTTGACGTTCATTTCCCAGACTTCCGGATAGCCGGTACAGTCGATGGCACAGTCGACGCCTCTCTTGTCAGGAGTGCAGTCTCTTACGGCCTGTACCTGATCTTCCACGGTCTTGAGG
>JAFRKI010000003.1 GCA_017431825.1 Erysipelotrichaceae bacterium
CCTCAAGACCGTGGAAGATCAGGTACAGGCCGTAAGAGACTGCACTCCTGACAAGAGAGGCGTCGACTGTGCCATCGACTGTACCGGCTATCCGGAAGTCTGGGAAATGAACGTCAACATGGTCAGAAAAGGCGGAACCGTCATGGAATTCGGCGGCTGCAAGGGCGGAGCTACCGTCACCTTCGACTGTGCAAGACTGCACTATGACCAGCTGACCATCAAGGGTCTCTTCCATACCACTCCTGATATCGTCAGGACCACTTTCGACATGATCTGCAACGGTCTTGTCCCTGAAGATGTCTTCATCGGCGGAACCTATCCTCTTTCCAAGGCTCAGGAAGCTCTTGATTCCCATGGCCGTGGCGAAGTCGTAAAGAACGAGATCCGCTGCGATATTTTTGAATAAAAAATAAAATAGTTATTTCTAAAAAAATGATTATCAATAATGATAATCATTTTATTTATGGGTTGTATCATATTTACGGAGGTATGTTTTTATGCTTATTATCCTGGAAGGCCTTGTGATGTCTTTCTGGCTCTTACTGATATGCGTCGTCGGCATCGCCAATGGCCCTGTGGGACTGGTGGTATTCTATGAAGAAGACGTAAAGAAAAGAGTGACCGAACTGGGACTGACAACAGAAGAGAAGA
Source organism: Erysipelotrichaceae bacterium (assembly GCA_017431825.1). Lineage (GTDB taxonomy): Bacteria > Bacillota_I > Bacilli_A > Erysipelotrichales > Erysipelotrichaceae > Colivicinus. The sequence continues at coordinate 652 of JAFRKI010000003.1, forward strand.
TCAGAAAAACATCGATAATTACGGCTATCGCTCTGTTTCTGCCGCAACTGACTATTGTTCCGGCTTTTGTCTATTGCCTGAACGGTGCAGAAGGATTCATGGATGCCTTTATCCAGATGAGTGCCATCTTTCTTATAATGGGACTTTTTGACAGGCTCTTTATCGACTGGTACTGGGTAGGGCATACAAAAGCCTGGGAGATAGAGGGCACCGAAGACCTGAAGCCCTATATCTCCAAAAAGACGCTTATCGGTAAATGGGCCGGTACGCTTGTCGGCTTTCCGTTACTGGCTGCGATCATAGCCGGTCTGGCAGAGCTGCTGTAAGGGTCGGCTTTCTTGTTTAAGCGCAAACAAACATATATAATTTTCTTAAGGATATGTGTTTGAATAAACAATAATTCTAAGTGTAAAAAGGATTCTCTGTTTACAGAGGATCCACGTACTTGATAAGGAGCAACTATGAAAAGAAGAAATCTGATTATTATCCTGATCCTGGTCTGTTTTGCCCTTACCGGCTGCGCTTCTTCAGGCACTGCCGGCAGCTATAATGACAGTCCTGCCTCACAGGCTGCCGATGACGGAGACTACGGACAGTTCGACACTACCGTCGATCCTACGACTGATGGCGGCAACTATGTTCCCGATGAAGGAATGCCTTCCTATTATCTGGGAGACGAGCTGAGCTTCAATGACTTTGATTTTTATAATGATATTCCAACCAACGGTGTTCCTGAGGATGCCTATTATCCGTCACTTAAATATGCCGTCGGCGAATGGGAGTATGATCTTCGATTCCGTTACGATACCTACGAAGGCTATTACTTCGACGAGATCGGCTATGCGGATCTGAGCCTTGATTATGACAAGGAAACGGTCATCATCGTCCTGCATCCGCGTCTGGCAAATGACGGATATGAGACCTGGGAAGAATCAGATGAATCAGTCGGATACGAGCCTTTCGAAGGCGGCTTCGACGAGAACGATCAGCTCAAGCTCATCGGCAATAACTGTGTCATGTATCTCGAAGAATACTATGACTACAGCGGCAGAGAATACCTGCTGGGAACCTTCTGGATCTCTGAAGAAGCCTACGGTATCTTCATGATGACCAGAGGTCAGAACTGATCGTTAAAAGAAATTCCGGTATTAAAAAAGTACAGACAATTCTGTACTTTTTAATTTCAATGGGGCGATTGATGGGACTCGAACCCACGGATGCCAGAGCCACAATCTGGTGTGTTAACCAACTTCACCACAACCGCCGTGTGCTTATTAATTTTACTTTATAAAGGTATAAAAGTAAAGGTAATAAGGCTTATTGTTCAAACTTGTATTCTTTATAAGTTTCCAGTGTTTCCAGATCCTTCCAGAAGAACGTTTTATCTTCCAGGATCATGTAACTGAACGAGGAATCCTGTTTAGGAATGGCGATTGATCCCGGATTGAGATAAGTGAAACTGTTCATCTCTTCCAGTGCCGGAACATGAGTGTGCCCGCATAAAAGAATACCCTTATTCATCGGCAGAGGATTCTTCATATTGTGGATATGTCCGTGGGTAGCATAGATGGTGATGCCGTTAGCTTCGATCAGGGCATAGTCGGCCATTATCGGGAATTCCAGCATCATCTGATCGACTTCGCTGTCGCAGTTTCCTTTGATAGCCAGGATCTTATCTTTCATCCTGTTCAGCATTTCCGCAACAGCCTTAGGATCGTAATCCTTCGGCAGATCATTCCTCGGACCGTGATAAAGGAAGTCTCCCAGCAGAAGCAGTTTATCGGCTTTTTCCTCTTCAAAAGCTTTCAGCATCTTTTCGCAGTAATAAGCACTGCCATGGATATCGGAAGCGATCATCAGTTTCATATGTACATCCTTCTTTCTCAACTTCATTTTAACAGAATTAGCTTGATGACTATTATAGTAAAATGGTAATGATGATAAAGATCGGCGACAGATATTTCAATCTGAAGATAATAAGAAAAAAGAACAAGAACATCTACCTGCGGATCAAGGGCGACACTCTGGAAGTAAGCTGCCCGCGATGGGTCAGCAAGGAAGCGGTCCTTTCCTTTATAAACTCCAGAAGCGACTGGATAATAAAGACCGTAAACAAGGTTGATGTCAAGCTCAGGGATTCCAAACTCGTATTCGGCAGTACCGTCTATTATCTGGGCAAGGAGTATCCTTTGCTGGTCCTTGAAGGAAGGGCAAGTTTCAAACTGGAAGAAGACCGCATCGTCATCCGCTGCAAGAACGGGGATATGGAAGAAGCCGCCAAGGTCTTCTATAAAGCCAACAAGACCAGGCTCCTGGAACTGATATACGAAAAACAGAACCGCTATCTGGGCATCATCGAAGACTACGGCTATGATCTGGAACCAGAATACCGGGTAAAGATCCTCAAATCCATGTGGGGCGTAAACTATACGAAAAAGAATCTCATCGTGATAAATGAGCGTCTTATCCACTTCGATACACACTGTCTGGAAGCCATTTTATGGCATGAACTCCTGCATTTCGTGATACCAAATCATTCCAAGAGATTCCATGAAGTTCTGGAGTATCACATGCCCGATTACAAGCAGACTGTCAAAAGCATATACTGAAAATATTTTCACAAAATATACCTTGAGTATAGTACCTTTAGATATTAGAATATAAGTAGGTAATTTGATTATGAGATACGTCAATGAAGCAGCATTTATAAATAATGATGGGGTAACTGCCTTCATTGTTTCGTGATTAAAATATGATGTTTTTAAGTGAACGGATATATTGCGTTCACTTTTTTATCTCAAGGAGGCACGGGAATGAATAAAGAAGAGCTCAACAAGAATTTCTATCAGGCCTGTAAGGACGGAGATCTGGCGCTGGTAAAGAAATACCTGGAAGAGGGTGCAGACATGGAATCGACCAATACCGAAGGAAGAACGGCCCTCATGCGTGCCAGCAAAAGAGGCTATGACGATGTCGTGAAATACCTGCTGGAAAAAGGTGCCGACGTCAGAGCCAGGGACGATAAGAACAAGACAGCACTGATGGGTGCTGCCAAAAAAGGAAGATATGACATCTGCAAGATGCTGATAGATGCCGGGGTGAATATCAATGCCCATGACAATCACGGAAGAACGGCGCTGATAAGAGCGGCCTATGAGGGCCAGGTGGAGGTCGTCGAACTGCTGATCGACAGCGGTGCCGATCTCGAAGGAAGAGACGAATCGGGCAGAACGGCCCTGATCGAAGCTATCAACGCTTCCAAGGTTGAAACCTTCCATCTGCTGTTAAGCAAGGGAGCCGACATCAACGTTCAGGACAACAAGGGCTGTACCTGTCTCATGCGGGCTTGCTACGCCGGCTATGAGGACGAGATCGTATATCTCCTTAACCGGGGAGCGAAGACAGACATCAAGGACAACAACGGCAAGATGGCCGTAGATTACTTCAGAGGTGAAATACCTGCTGGACTAAAGGACACATTCAAATAAGAGGGGAAGAAATTATGAAAGAATATGCAGGAAAAGACGTACGCAATGTCGTATTACTGGGACATTCGGGAAGCGGTAAATCCACGCTGGCCGAAGCAGCCCTGTTTATGACCAAAGCGATCGACCGTATGGGTAAGGCCGGAGACGGATCTCTGGCCATGGACTTTGACCAGGAAGAAGCCAAGAGAGGCTTATCCGTATTCACGGCTCTGGCACCGGTCGAATGGAAGAATAAGAAGATCAACTTTATCGATACTCCGGGATACCTGGACTATGAAGGTGAAAAGGTCTCCGGTGCAGCCGTTGCCGATCTGGCTCTGGTATTCGTAAGCGCCAAGGAAGGCATCGAATCCGGTACCGAAAAGTCAGTCAAGCTGGCTCTTAAGCTGGGCATTCCGGTAGTCTTCTTCATCAATAAGCTCGATGACGAAAACGCCAACTATGACAAGGTCGTCAAGGATCTGGAAGCCAAGTACGGCAACGGTGTCGTACCGTTCATCCTGCCTGACGGCTCAAGTTCACTGAAGAAGGAAGGCGACGGCGCCGCTTACTATGATCAGATAGCCGAAGCCATCGCGACCGCTGATGAATCACTGATGGAAAAATTCTTCGAAGGCGAAGAATTCACCGATGCCGAATTACAGAGCGGTGTCAAGAATGCCCTGATCGCCGGAGACTTAAAGCCGATACTTTGCGGCAGCGCCATCAACTCCAATGGTGTTGATACCTTACTGGACTTCTTATGTGACTATGCGCCTGTTTACTGTGAAAAGGGCGAAGTCAAGGCCGGCGACGTCGTCTTAAAGACCAATGACAGCGAAGCCTTCTCGGGCCTGGTATTCAAGACGGTAGTCGATGCCTTCGTAGGTAAGATCTCCTACCTGAAGGTTATGTCCGGTACGCTGAGCGCCACTACCGCTTTATACAATTCCAGCAAGGATGCAGCCGACAAGGCCGGCGGTATCTTCGTTATCTGCGGCAAGCAGCAGCTGCCTGTTGCCAAGGCATCCTGCGGCGATATCGTAGCTCTTACGAAGCTGAACGTTACCGAGACCAACGATACCTTATGTACCAAGGAAAAACAGGTCAAGTTCGCCGAGATCGAATTCCCGAGACCGATGCTGGGCATGGCTATTTCTCCTAAGACCAAGGACGATGAAGACAAGATGTCCGATGCCTTGAAGAAGGTATTAGTTGAAGATAAATCCCTCAACTTCGTCAGAAACGGCGAGACCGGTGAGCAGGTATTATATGCCGTCGGTGACCAGCAGCTGGATGTCGTAGTGTCCAAGCTCAAATCAAGATACAAAGTCGAGATCGAGACCAAGGAACCTAAGGTCCAGTACCGTGAGACCATCAGAGGCAAATCCGAGGTCCAGGGCCGTTACAAGAAACAGAACGGCGGTGCCGGACAGTTCGGTGATGTCTGGGTAAGATTCGAATACAACCCTGATGATGAAGGACTGGTATTCGCAGAAGAGATCTTCGGCGGATCCGTTCCTAAGAACTTCTTCCCATCTGTTGAAGCAGGCTTAAGAAGCTGCATGAACAAGGGCCCGTTAGCCGGCTGCAAGGTCGTAAACGTCAAGGCTACCCTGTATGACGGTTCCTACCATCCGGTAGATTCCAAGCCTAACTCATTTGAAGCAGCTGCCAGGATCGCCTTCAAGAACGGTATCCCTAAGGCCAATCCGATCCTTCTTGAACCTATCGGCAAGGTAACCGTATTATGTCCGGAAGAATATACCGGCGATATCATCGGCGACTTCAATAAGAGACGTGGCATGATCATGGATACCGGCACTACCGAAGACGGCGAAGCCAAGATCGAGGCCGACGTACCGATGGCTGAAATGCTGAAGTACGCCACCGAACTTCGTTCCATGACCAAGGGCAGAGGCACTTACGTCATCGATTTCGACAGATACGAACCGGCTCCTCAGAACGTTACGGAAAAGGTCGTAGCTGCTGCCGCCAAGGATCTACAGGACGACGACGAAGACTAAGCCTATCAGCAATATCCAAAGTGCACCGAAACGGTGCACTTTTTATTTCCGGTTTTACTTTAGTTATCCGTCCCTGATTAAAGACAGACTTTATGGACTTATGATGCTGCAGTAGTATCATTTAACTGTATGGAATATCTGGTATTTACTTATGGAACACTTATGAAAGGCAGGTCCCGCAGCCACGTCCTGGACGATTCGAAGTACGTGGGAGAGGGCCTTCTCGAGGACTATGGCCTGCTGGAAATAGGTTCCTTTCCCGGTGCCGTTTTTAAGGAGGGTTCAAAGGTCTATGGCGAACTCTATCTGGTCAGTGAAGAAAAGAAGAGGGAACTGGATTATATCGAAGGTGAAGGCTATCTCTATAAGTTCAGGACCGTCAGCGTCTTATGTAACGGCGAATACGTGAAAGCCGGCTTTTATGAATTCCTGCAGGATAACGGAAGTTATCCGTTATACACAAAGGAAGGCAAGTGGCATGACTGAGGAAACAAGCTGCGGAGCAGTTCTTTACAGAAAAGAAGATGTGGTCAGGTATCTGATAATACTTGACCGCAATGGCAACTATGGCTTTCCCAAAGGTCACGTGGAAGAAGGCGAATCATTCAGGGAAACGGCCTTAAGGGAAATAAAGGAAGAAACCGGTGTCGATGCCCTGCTGGATGAAGATTTCTGTTTCTCGTTTTCATATCCGATAAAGGACAATGCCGTCAGAAAGACCGTACACTATTTTCTGGGAACATTCACGGGTGAACCGTTCATCAATGACGGGGAAGCCAGGGAAATACTGCTCCTTGGATATGATGAAGCATATGATCTGCTGAGCTTTACGCAATCAAAAGAGCTTCTTAAAGAAGCCCATGAATATCTCTAAAAAAAAGCATTAGCTGACGCTAATACTTTTTCTTTTCCAGTCTTTCCCAGTCCAGTGAATCGCCGTAGTCGATGTCGCTGGTCACATAGGTATCGCCTGATTTATAGGCGTAGTTATCATAGGTCCTGATGACGTGCTCTTTACCGTATTTATCGACGAATCTCGTATTGTCATTAAAGGCATCGGACCACATTTCAAAGGCGTTATTATGAGCCTTTCTGGAGTTCTCATAGGAAGAATTGATGATGTCATGAGTCTCCTGTGTGGTCTTGCGGATGCTTTCATAGAAGGCCTTGTCACGGGCTCTTTTTTCTTCCTGAGCTTTCCTGTTGGCTTCATCGATCTTTTTCTGTTCGGCTCTTGCGGCTGCAGCCTTTTCCCTTTTAAGACGGTATCTTTCGCTGACCTGTGCCTGCAGGGTCTTACATTCCTTCCTTAAGGAAGGAGACCAGTTGCATTCCCAGGTAAAGAGCTCGTTGAAGTATGACGGATAGTACTTTTCATAATCCTCGGCCTTGCAGTCCATGATGATCATATGGGTGACTTCCCAGATGCGGTAGGTGTTGTACGGCGCCCAGAGCCTGCCGTCAGATCCTTTTACGGTCTTAGGATAGGCCATATTGAAGATATCCATGCTGAAAGGAGAATAAAGACGCATGTCGCATTCCATGTAAAGAGTCTTCTTGGTTCCCTTGACTTCACATTCGACGACTTTTTTGCGCTTTACGCCCTGTTTTTCATAATCATAAGTATAGATGACGGCCCAGTGATAGTGGGTATCGATGGTCTCGCCTTTCTTTTTGTTTTTTACCAGTTCATCGTATTCCTGCTGCTGTCTTTCCTTCTGCTGCTGACCGTCGATGGTCGGATAGACCTTTCTGACCAGCGTCGGATTGTACTGTTTCTTGAAATCGGACATCCAGTTATCGATGAACTCATCGGCCGTCTTGAAGGTCCTGATGATCCTTCCGTAATCGTCACGTTTGAATTCATTGCTGGGATTTGGAAGATAGTAGTCATCATCGATATATCTCAAAGGACAGAAATAAGCCAGTACAGCCGTCTTGTCCGGCGACCAGCAGTTGATCTTGAAATTGAAAGGAAAACCGTAGCCGTTGTAACGGCTGTCGTCTCTTATCACTTCGTAACGGAATCCTTCAAACTGTTCGGCATAGATGTATTCTCTGCCTTGTTCATCCTTGATGTATGCTCTTGTCATAAATGCTCCTTCTGATCATCAGCAAGTTTACCGTCCATAAAACGTCCCCTTAAGATAGTGCCGTCGCTTTTATGCATCGATCCGTTGCCGTTAGGCTCCAGTTCCTGAATGTAGCCGATATAGACATCACCGTTATGATAGATGATGATGCCTTCTGAATACTGCGCATCGCTGTCGAATTCACAGCTGATATGGTCGCCGTTTCTTGTCTTTACCAGGAACTTCCCGTGTTTATCACCGTCGATGAAGCTGCCCGCATAGACATCTCCGCGGTAATCATAAAAAACACCCTTGCCGTTAGGCAGACTTTCGATTATTTCTCCTGAATACACTGATCCGTCAGGATATCTGATCTCACCGGTTTCTGTCATTTTTATTCCTGTTTTATAATAGAGATATGAAAGAATTAAGTATCGACCGCATTCATTTAAGTTACGGGAACGAAGAATATGATTATCTTGATTCCCTGTGCGACTATGAGATCTCTCTGGAGAGACCTTTTGCGAAGCTGTTCAACGAACACGGGGACTTCACGAAGTTTCTTGTCGAGGAACTCTGTCCCAACCTCCATCTTCCTGAGGAATACGTCAATGAGCTCCTTGCCAGATATGACAGCGGCTTCTTCCTTGAATACAGTCTCGTGATGATGTTTTCCGATGAAAGGAGCGGTGCCAACAGGCTCACCCTTGAAAGCGTCGAAGTCAGTGAAGACAAGGACGTCTTCATAAGCATCATCAGAGACCGGGGACTTTCCATGGATATGGCTTATCTGTTCATGTTTATCGATCTGGATAAGGATTCCTACGGAAAGGTCTTCCCGCATATCATCAACAGCAATAAGGAAGCGTCTTTCTTCTGATCTCTTACAAACATTATACAATTGCCTCTTTGGCTTTGAAAACAAGCCTGTTATTCAGTTTATAATTACAGTATGCCTTTAAGTATATTAAGAAATGATATCCGCAGTATTCAAAGCGACATCCTCGTTAATCCGACCGATGCCGTATTTTCACACAGCGGCGGCGTGGACAGGACGGTCCTGGAAGAAGCAGGTGAAGAGCTGGAAAGAAAATGCCGGGAAATGCCGGAACTGAAAGTCGGACAGGCCGTACTGACACAGGCTTATGACTTCAGGAATTACCGCTGTATCATCCATGTCTACGGACCGACCTATATCGACGGTGAACACGGTGAAGAGGGCCTCTTGAGGAAATGCTACGAAAACTGTCTGAAGATAGCCAAGGACTCTTCCTTCAAGTCCATCACTTTCCCGCTGATATCATCAGGTACTTTCGGCTTCCCTAAAGGAAAGGCACTGAGGATAGCCGTCGATACGATAGCCGCTTTTCTCCTTGAAGAAGAGCTGGACGTCAACCTGCTGGTATATGACAGGGAATCCTATGATACCTCATCGAAGCTTTTCGTGGGCGTCAGGGATTATCTTCTGGACAATGCCGAAAAAGAGAAAAGGAGAAGGACTGTCGAATACAGATCCATGCAGAGCGATCTCGTCCAGAGAAAAAAGAAAGAAAAGATCACCAACATGGCTCCGCCATTGTATGGCAGTATTCCTTCAGACACGAGAAAAACAAAAGAAGAGATCATCTCTGACGAAGAAGAAACGATCTGCTATAATAGTTCATCTTACGGTCCGGAAAGCATTATTGAAAGCATCGAGTTTGAGCCTGACCGGAGTTTCGGCGAATACCTCGTAGAACTGATCGATGAAAGGAATATGAAGGATGCCGACGTCTATAAAAGAGCCAACATCAACAGGGATGTCTTCAACAAGATCATCAATAATAAAGTAAAGATACCTAAGAAGAAGACCTGCGTGGCTCTGGCCATCGGCCTGAAGCTGGATCTGAAGGAGACCAACGAACTCCTGAGTAAGGCCGGCTATGTGCTGTCCAACAGCTTCGTCTTCGACCAGATTATAATCTACTGTATCAGAAACAGGGAGTATAACGTCTTTGAAATAAACGAAGTCCTCTATGAAAACGATCAGGAGACTTTAGGATAAAAAGTGTTGCTTGCGAAGCAACCTTTTTTATTCTTTTCTTCCTTAACATGAAGACGTACACAAGGAGGAAAAGAAATGAAAAAGAATCTTACAGAAGCAGTATTTATCCTGGACAGGAGCGGATCGATGCGCAGTCTGACCGCTGATACCATCGGCGGTTTCAATTCCATGCTGGAAAAACAGAAAGAAGGCGAAGGGGAATGTCTGGTATCGACGGTCCTTTTCAACAGCTGCAGCGAAGTCCTGCATGACAGGGTCCCGATCGAAAAAGTTAAAGAAATGACCGAGAAGGAATATGTAGCCAGCGGCTCCACGGCTCTGATCGATGCCATGGGTGATGCTATCAAACACATCAAAGACGTCCACAAATACATCAGGGAAGAAGACGTGCCTGAACATACCATCTTTATCATCACTACTGACGGCTATGAGAATTCATCCCATAAGTATTCCAGTGACGAGGTCAAGAAAATGGTCGAAGCCCAGAAGGAAAAGGGCTGGGAATTCATCTTCTTAGGAGCCAACATCGATGCCGTGGAAACGGCCAGGGCCTATGGCATCAGTGAAGACCGAAGTGTGAGTTTCATCAATGACCGTAAAGGTATCAGAAAGAATTATGATTCCATTTCCGGTGTCATGTCCTGCATGAGAACCAATAATGAGGTTCCTGCAGACTGGGCCGATGAGATCAAGGCCGACTATAAAAAAAGAAAACACTGATCACCCTTTCTTAGAGCACCCGCATGAATACCGGGTGCTCTTTCTTTTTGTGTTCCGTGTTATCATTACGTTGTCTTATGTATGATAAAAAGCTTCATTTAGTCGTCGACATGAACGGCTGTCCCAACCGCTGCAGGCACTGCTGGCTGGGACACATGCCCAACAGGATAATGGAAGAGGATGCGGACAGTTTCATCATGAACTGCTTTTATCCGTATTTTGAAAAGATCGCCTATTACAGCTGGCTCAGGGAACCGGATTACTGCGATGCCTATAAGGAAAGATGGGAAAGGGATAAAGCCATCTCTAAAAACTGTGAGCCTGAACGTTTTGAACTGGCCAGTTTTTACCGTATCGTAAGAGATCCTACCTATATTCCTTTTCTGAGATCTGTCGGAGTAAAGAGAATCCAGCTGACGTTCTTTGGCTTGGAGGAAACTCAGGGCAGATATGTCGGCAGAAAAGGCGCCTATGAAGAGATAATGAAAGCTACTGGCCTTCTGATAGAGGGAGGGATCATCCCCCGCTGGCAGTGTTTCATCAACGAAGAGAATAAAGACGAGATAGTGCAGCTTTACGAAATGGCGCAGAACTTAAGGAAAGAGAAATGTCCGGAACTGGAATTCTTCGTCCATGAAGGAACCTGTGAAGGCGAAAACCGGAAGCTCTATCCGATAAGGATCTGTAAGAAAAACATACCTGAAGAGCTGATCCCCGTTTACCTCAATTATGAAGAGATCCTGAGCGAGAAGGAATGTGTGGAAATCCTGATGAATGATGATTCCCATCCTGAATTCCCGATAGGAGATGAGATAACGCTCAATATCTCTAACACATATGATGTCTATTACAATTTCACCCACATGACCGGAGAATGGATCATCGGTAATCTCAAAACAGATGATACCGGAGAACTGGTAAACAGAATAATAAGCGGTGACACCTATGCCCTGAATAAGACTAAGGAATGCACTTGGCCGGAACTAGTGAAAAGCTTCGGTGACAAGGATTCGGACAGAGTCTTCAGTCTTGATGACTATAAGACCTATCTTTTCAATACATATCTGGAAAACAGCTGTATGAAAAAGTAACGCTTCATCAGGATGATATGCAGCATCTGTCTGAAGCAACAAAAGGCTTATTCAGTATAATTAAGGTAATGAAAGAATTTGATCTGAACGGAATAACTTATCTGCGGCCCGTAAGAGAAGGGACCGATGAATGGTATTATTGCCTCGATTATCCTGACGGCGATCTTTATGAAGCGGAAGAGCTCCATGACCTGGGAAAAACAGTAAAAGGCAATGACCTTTTTCTCATCCATTATCCGGATGGTGAAGTTATCAGGCCCATTGAAAAAGAAGATGGAACGGCAATAGGCGAACCCGTTTATCATGACGGCATGATATCCATCCTGACCGTTGATTTCGTGAAAGAGCTGATACGTATTTACGGCTTTGACTGTGATAAAAGGATCCTGAAAGAAAGAGCAGTGCTGCCTTTATCGGATGTGAAGGACTGCTACAACCTGAGGCTTTTCGAGCATCCGCTCACGCTCACCAGACAGGATAATCACGGGAATCTTGATATCGTCTGGCCGTTAAAAAAGACCATCAGTACCGATCCGAAAGAAAGCTTCTTCTACAGAGAAGACAGCAGGCTGTATTTCAATATCTGGTATGAGGATCCCGATTACCGGGAAGAGACGATAGTAAGAGACATTACTACCGGAGAGATCATCGAAAGGATGTCCGGTGATATCCATATCATGCCGAATGGAGAACTCTGGCATCTTAAGTAAGCCATGGAAATAAAGGAGATACTGGAATACGCGCATATCAGAGACGTAAGGAAAATAACGGTCCTTTTCCATGACGAAGACGTTCTGTTTGCGGACCTGGACGGCGATCTTTATCTGATAGATTTCTGCATTCCTTACAGGATATCGTCACGCCATTATGAGCCCTGCACTTACATACACAGACCTGACGGCACAACGGCCACTATACATAACGCCTTTGATATTTCAGAGTTTTATGAGCTGGCAGAAAGCGGGGGAACGCTCACTTCCCAGTGCGGACACGAATATGATCTGAAAGGGATATGCAGGCTGCTGATGTTTGCCGGAAAACTGCCGGATGAGTCGTTCGATATCGTCTATCTGGAAGGAAGGATGTTCATCGATATCCTGGCAAGACACGATGCCGTAACTGAAGACAAGGCTCTCGATCTGAATCTTTACGGCCTAAGGAACCACAACATCATGAATGAGTTCATTCATGCGAAAAGAATAAAAAGAACGGACGATGGCAGATACTGCATCGTAAGGGGATACTGACATGGAAATAAAATGGACAGACGGATATAAGATCAGCGCAATGACCGGCAATGATGCAATAACGATCTCAGCCAACAGGGAAGGACTGCTTTCCCTGGCTGCCATCCTTACGGAACTGGCCGATGGCGAAAAGGGAGACCATATTCATCTTGACGAATACAATTCTCTGGAAGACGGTTCTGCGGAACTGATAATCGAAAAGACCGGATGAATATGATAAAAGACAGGAAGAAACTTATCACAGGGATCATCTGTGTGATCATACTGGGCATCATTTTTATGCTGTATAACAGCGGAATAATCGGAGGTAAGACCATGATCGTAGGAAAAAATATCAGCCAGGAAGACATAACGGACTTCTATTTCACGTATGACAGTTCCACCAATCCGCCGTATTTTCAAAGATACCGTCTTTACCTGGAAGAAGGGAAACACTACTTTTATCATGAGAAAAGAGAAGGAGACCACTGGCCATTGACGGAAAGCGACGTGACCATATCCGGAAAAAAGGAACTCTCCGAAGAAGAATGGGAGAATTTCTATGAACTGCTCGAAGGTGGAACAGTCGAGAAAAGGAAGGAACACCTGGAAAGCGGCGGAAGAGGGCCATGGCTTTTCATCTACTGGAAAAAGGATAAGGGCAGATTCCAGGAATACAGCTTCGAGTCTTACGATAAGCAGCTGGAATTCGAAAAATACTGCAAGAAAACGGCTGAATGATCAGATCTCCCATAGGAGATCTTTATATTAGCCTGTACCTTTTTTTGCGCATGTTTTAGTTATAATAATACTTAGATGAAAGAAAGAATATTACTTGTAAACAATATCAGCGGTACCGAACTGATAAGGACCCTGGCCAGGTTCGATTCCAGGCAGTTTTTATTGCGGGTAATGAGCTCTGCAGAACTCGCCAGAGAAGGCCTTATAAGGTCAGGAAAGGCCCTTAATGAAACGTTTTTAAGCAGGAATGAAGAAGTATATATCATAGACAGATTCATCAAAGAAAACGCTTACTTTAAGGTCTCATCCTTCCTTGATTCAAATAATCTTGCGGCTGCTTTATACAGGATGAGGATGATGGTCAAAGAGGATGAAGAGAAGACGGTCATCGGTACTCTGGCCAGCGGTGAATTCAAAGACAAGAACAGAGCTCTGAGCGAGATCTATCTGAAATATACCGCTTTCTTAAAAGACAACGGTCTCATCGATTCCATCGGCCTGATCAGGAAAGCTATCGAAGTATCGGATAAGATCGACAGTGAGTTCATCATCCTGAAAGAATACCCGATAGAGCCGCTGGAAAGAAAGCTCATAGGTACCTTGTCCGTGAATGAAGTAAAGGAAATATCCGTTCTGGAACTTTTTGGCAAGGAAGAGAAGAAGATAAAGATAGACGAATACGTCAGTGCTTACGGCACAGTAAATGAACTGGAAGACCTGCTTTCGTTCATTTATAAAAAGAAGATACCTTTCGATAAGTGCCTTATCGTCACGCCTAAGGATTCCTATAAGCAGTACATCCGTAATCTGGAGATGGCATATGATCTGCCGATAACTTACGGCGGCGGCCTGTCCATCACCAATTCCTCGGCTTTCATCCTTCTTAAACAGATAACAGACCACAGGAACAACGAATACGGCATCGATACCTTAAGAGCGCTTCTGACCGGCAGTCTCATTGACCGGGAAAAGCTTTTAGCTGATATCAAAGCCGAAGAAAAGGATCTGGAAAGCATTATAGAAATAGCCGGAAGCTTAAGGCTTTCCTTTGAAGATCAGGTAAATGACCTCCGTTATGAAAGATTTGAGCCGGTCGCTTTAAACGACAGGTATAAGCAGCGTCATGTGGGTTCCATAGAGAAGCTCAAGGGCATCTTCAATAAGGGACTGGTCAGTTTTATTAAAGAATACGCAGTCATCAGAAACGGTCTGGATCTTGCCGGACTCAATGTGGTATGCAACAGCGTTGAAGAGTATCTGGAAAAGGTCGGCGGGGACATCGAAGAACTGCTGCCTGTATTAAGCAGAAGATACGTAGCCGGGGAGATATCAAAGGAAGGATATCTTCATGTCTCCGACATCAGAAGCGCAGCGTCCTGCTTAAGGGAATACGTCTTCATCGTGGGACTTTCTTCGGAACTGTTCCCGGGACTGCCTAAGGAGAATTACCTCCTGCTGGACAGCGACGTCGTCCTGTTCGATGAAAACGGCCACACTTCCGGCAACGTCATCCTCGACAGGATAAACAGTCTGAACGATCTTTTAAGGACTGCCGGCAGTCTTGGCTGTCATATCAGGATGTCCTTCAGCAGTTTCAACATCGCTTCTCTTAAGGACGAGAATCCGTCAAGTTTTATTTACGATACCTATAAAAAGGAATATCCGGATAAGGATTATGACGCCTACCTGAAGGCCTTCACAAAGGCCTCGTACTTTGACCACGGTTTAAAAAGAAATGAAGAACTTGGCAAGGCCTACATCGAAGGAAAACAGATCAGGATACCTGAAAAAGAGACGGCTGTCGAAGGAACTCTTCCGGATATCGACAAGCGCTTCTCACCAACTCAGATCCTGACCTATTTCAGCTGTCCGCGCAGATTCTATTTGAACTATGTCCTGGGCATCGAAGCCCTCGAAGAAGACGATCCTTACAGCATCATCAGTCCTAAGGATTCAGGCATCATCTATCACGAACTGATGGAAAGAAAAGCCAATAATGATATCAGTTTCGATGAGTTCATGAGTCTTAGTGAAAAGGCTTTTGACGAATACATGGACACGAGACCCGAGATCCATGAGGATGCCAGGGAAAGGGCCAGGGAAGACTTCCTGGACATGTGCGAAAAAGGCTACAGGCAGGATCCGGGAAACGAAGTCATCGCAAGCGAAAAACGTGAGTACTGCGATTGCTACGGCGTAAAGCTGAAAGGTTTCCCTGACCGTATCGAAAAGGATCCTCAGGGAAAATACCTGATCCCGGACTTCAAGACCGGCCGCAATCTCGAACATGATGCGGATGATCCGGTAAGCTGTCTGCAGGTCCTTTTATATGCCTATATGACCGAGAAGGAAACGGGTCATGAGGTCAGCTACTGCGAATACCGCTATCCGCGTCTTGATACCATCGTGAGATGCGAATACGACGATGATAACAAGAACGAACTGGCGGCCTGCATGGTACAGTTCAGGCACGCCTTAAAGACCAATAACTTCCCTTGTGCTGAGAAGGAAGAACAGAAAGAAGCCTGCCGATACTGCCATTACGCCGCCATCTGCGGCAAGGAAGAGGAAGGAGAAGACGATGAGTAAGGAACTGCTGCTGGATGAAGAAGCCAGAAAGAAGATAGCCGAAAACATCGACGAGAACTTCTTCGTGGAAGCTGGTGCCGGCTCAGGCAAGACCACCTCTCTTGTGACCCGTATGGTGAACATGGTCAAAAGCGGCATACCGGTCGAAAAGATCTCGGCCATAACCTATACCAAGGCAGCTGCCAACGAATTCTATGAAAGATTCGAGAAGGCCCTGGCCAAGGAAGATGATGAAAGATGTGCCCAGGCTCTCAAGGACATCGATCTGGCTTTCATGGGAACCATCGATTCCTTCTGCAACATGATCATCTCCGAGCATCCTTCTTTTGTGGGCGTACCAAGCAGTGTCACCAACAGGTCGAAGGATGAGATGGACCTGATCTATAAGAAGGAATTCTCAAGGATCAGAGCCGGAGAATACGGGAAAGAGCTTCAGGGGCTCTGCCGCCGTTTCATCGATTTCAGTTTCAGTCCTGAAACCACTTTCGTCAGCATCATCTCCGTTCTTATGGATAAAAGGACCAATGACTTCATCTATGAACCGGTGAGCGATGAAGAGATCAGGGAAGTCATCGATAAGGAGCTCCCTAAGACCTTTGATGTCTTAAAGAAGATCGTTAAGGAACCGGAGATGATACTTGAGGGGAGCATTAAATCTGCAGAAGCCAAGGACGCCCTTATAAAAAAGGCAGCGATAATGAACGGCCCTGTAAGGAACATCCCGGCAGTGGTCTCCTATCTCAAGAAGACAGAAGATCTGCGCTTAAGTCCGGATGTCGTTCTTTCGTCATACGGAACCTATGCCACGAAACTGTTTGTGGAAGGAACGACAAGAAATAAATTCACTCATTATATCTTCAATGAAGAGGAATACATCCTGAAGAGACTTCAGAGCATCCGCTTCTCCGTGACGATGGAATTCATGTCGAAATGCATACCTCCGCTTGCGGATAAGCTCAAGAAAAACGGAGATCTGGTCTTCTTTGACTACATACTGTACTTAAGAGACACCCTTAAGGAAGACGCAAGGAACGGAGGCGGTCTCATAAGGCATATCTATGAACGTCACAGCTATTTCCTGATCGACGAATTCCAGGATACAAATCCTTTGCAGATAGAGATCTTCTTCTATCTCTGTGCCAGGGAGCTTCATGAAGACTTCAGGAAATGCGTTCCGTATAAAGGTTCTCTATTCATCGTCGGTGACCCTAAGCAGTCCATCTACCGCTTTTCCGGTGCCGATATTTCCTCGTTCATGAGCATCAGGGAACTCTTTACTCATGAAGAGATCGGTGAAGTCCTCTGCCTTTCCCAGAACTTCCGTTCGACAGGAACGCTGTGCTCCTGGTTCAACAAGGCCTTTGAAGAGATACTGGTGAATGATGATAACGATCAGGCGGGATACAGTGCCATACCGCTTGAACGCAAGAAGAAAGACGAAGCCTTTACGGGCGTCTATAAATACCGTTCGCTGCCTGCAGATAAGGATGACCCTTCGCTTCCGGAATGCGATCCTTGCAGGGTAAAGGAGATCATCCTGAGGATGATGAACGATAAATCACTGAAGATCGAAGTAAAGGAAAACAATGAAAAAATCATCAGGAATCTGAAGTACAGGGACTTCATGCTGATAAGCCCGGCTAAGACGCATTTAAGCTCATATATGAAGGTTTTAAGAGAAAACGGTATTCCGTTCAGGGTCGAAGGAAAGACCCTATTTGACGACTGCAAGGCCTTTATACTGCTGGTTAAGATCTATGGTGCCCTGGCTTATCCTAAGGATAATATCAGAGTCTATAATGCCTTGATAAGCGAGTATTTCGGAATGTCCGACAGCGAAATCTATACCGTCTTCGGAAAGAATGACGTCAAGCTCGATCTTAATCTGGATGCTGAATGCGAACAGCTTAACGAACTTAAGGATACGCTCAGGCAGGCAAAGACTCTTACTCCTTCAGGACTCTACGAATACATCATGGACAGGTTCGAGATATTCAGGCATACCGATACCCTCAATATGGAATACGTTTATTACGGTCTGGAACTGCTAAAAGACAAGGAAATGAATAACGAGATCTCCGGCATCAGGGAAGCCTGTGATTACCTGGAAAGCCTTCTGCACAGCGAAGCAGACATCGAAAGATGCATGTCCCTGTCAAGGGCCGAAGACAAGGTGCACCTGGCCAACGCCCACAAGGTAAAAGGACTGGAAGCTCCGGTAGTCATCCTGATCGACGGCAAGGCTTCGGACAGGGCTCCTGTGATAAGAGTGGAAAGGGAGGATAAGCGCTGCTACGTGTTTGAGATAAAGAACAGGCTGTTCCAGGTCCTTTCCTGTAACGATCATGAAGAAAAGAAGGAAGAAGAGAAGAAAGCCGATGCCGCCGAGAAGGACCGCCTGTTGTATGTGTCGGCTACCAGAGCCGGAAACGTCCTGATCGTAAACGAAACGCTCACCAAGTCCGGCAATCCGGCCAAATCACGCTGGGCCAAGGCCGTTTCGTATATCGAAGACGACATCTTTAAATACCTTCCTGAAGAAACAGTTTGTTTAAATGAAAAGAAGGAAATCGAATATCCTGAAGATATCGAAGTGCTTGATAAAAGCTCCTCACTGAAGAGTTCATACAGGATCGCAAGGCCTTCCAAGGAAGTCGAGACGAAACTGAGCGAAGACTATGTACCTTCACTTAAAAAGGATGCTGCCCTTATCGGTACGCTGGCTCACCGTCTGATGGAAGTCCTGGTCTTATCCGGAAACAAGATTGATTTGGATGAAGCCGTAAGAGAAATAATCGGCGAATACTGTGACGATGATGAGTACTATGAACTTCTGCATATGCTAGGGACCGCCATCCGTAACGGCGGCTTTAAGCAGGAAGGCGAGGCGTGCGAAGACATCCTGAATGAACTGCTTAATGCCGATGAAGCATACTGCGAAGTTCCTTTCTCCTATATGGAAGATGATGAACTGTGGAATGGCATCATCGACGTCTTATACAGGAAAGGCGATCAGTGGTATATCCTCGACTACAAGACCAATGCAGATCCGAGCGATCTGGATGAAAAGTATAAGGCTCAGCTTGATGCGTACCGGAAAGCCGTAAAGGAAAGTTCCGGCATCGATGCCAAAACGCTGATATATCATCTGGGAGTTTAGAACAGCAAATAAGATGTGTATGAACACATCTTATTTATTTATGTAGCGCTTTCATCTGAGGTTTATGTCAAGTTTTTCTTTATGATGAAAGGGTTTGTTATAAAATAAGCGTATATTGTTTAAAGGAAAACTTATGCTGGATATATTCAAGACAGATATTCCTCAGCTGACCAAGAAGGAAAAAAGAAAAGTATATGTTTATGTGCCGGACTATGAAGGACAGTTCCCGGTCCTTTACATGTTCGACGGACACAATCTCTTTGATGATGAAGAGGCCACTTACGGCAAGTCCTGGGGCATGCTGAAGTTCCTGGAAGAGAACGAAGTGCCGCTGATCGTCGTGGGCGTCGAATGCAACCATCATCCTGAAAATCACCGGTACGGAGGCAGATTATCCGAATACAGTCCTTTCGATTTCGACGATCCCGATTTTGGAAAAATCAAAGGCAGAGGCAGGATAACCATGGACTGGTATACAAAGGAGCTCAAGCCTTATATCGATGACAACTATCCGACCTTGGCTGAAAGACGCTATACCTTCATTGCGGGATCTTCCATGGGCGGTCTGATGACTTTATATGCCCTTAGCGAATACAATGACGTCTTCTCAAGAGGAGCTGCATTATCGCCGTCACTGATCTTTGCGCCGGAAAAGGTCACGGATATGATAGAGAAGACGAAGTATCACCGTAACACCATCCTCTACATGGATTACGGTGAGAATGAAATAAAGTACCGTAATACGCGCGAAGTATACGGAGACGTGACTGCTGCCCTCATAAAGAAGAAGGTGCTCCTGGACAGCAGGATCGTGCCTAAGGGCAATCATAATGAGGCCAGCTGGGAGAAGGCGATACCGTTCTTCATGGAGACGCTGTTCTATCGCTTATAGGAGAGACTTATGGAAACCAATTACTTTGACTACTATTCAAACAACCTTAACCGCAACATGCCGATCAAGGTCTACGGTCATCACGGCAGGCCGGTACTGTTCATACCTTGTCAGGACGGCAGGTTCTTCGATTTTGAGAACTTCGGCATGACCGGCACCTTCTCGCCCTGGATCGAAAGAGGGGAATGCATCGTCTTTTCCATCGATACCATCGATCTGGAGACCTGGAGCGACAAGAACGGCGATCCTTATCACCGTATCAGACATCATGAGGAATGGATCAACTACATAACCAGGGAAGTCGTGATTTTCATCAGAGAATACGTCAATGAGAAAAACGGCTGGGACGGCTATCCGGGCATCATGACCTTCGGCTGTTCGATGGGTGCTACGCATGCGCTGAACCTCTATCTGCGTTTTCCGGATCTCTTTGACAGGTGTCTGGCTTTGAGCGGAATATACAACGCGTCATATTTCCTGGGCGACTATATGGATGAAGTGGTCTATCGTAATTCCGTTACCGATTATATCGGCAACATGTCTAAGGACCATCCGTTCATCGAGCGCTACAACAACAACCGGGCCGTAGTCTGCGTCGGCCTGGGAGCCTGGGAAGAACCGTGGAGCACGCAGTTCATCGATCAGAAGTTCCATGAACTGGGCATCAACATCTGGGTCGATTACTGGGGCCAGGACGTCAATCACGACTGGCCGTGGTGGCATAAGCAGGTGCCTTACTTCCTGCCGTATTTACTGGGAGGCGAATAACATGACCAATTTCATTTATCTATCACCGAACTTTCCGGCCAATCACTGGAATTTCTGTCATCATCTTAAAAATAACGGCATCAATGTCCTGGGCATAGGCGATGCGGATTATAGCTCTCTTACCGACGATCTGAAGAATTCGCTTAACGAATACTATAAGGTATCCTCTTTGGAGAACTATGACGAAGTCTTCAGAGCTGTGGCTTACCTTACCTACAAGCACGGCAAGATCGACTGGCTGGAATCCAATAATGAATACTGGCTGGAAAGAGATGCAAAGCTCCGTACCGAGTTCAACATCACCACCGGTTTCCATGTGGAAGACATGGAGAAGGTCAAGTTCAAATCCAAGATGAAGGACTCTTACCGCAAGGCCGGGATCCCGGTAGCCAGATACCACATGGTAGATAACTTCGATAACTGCAAGGCCTTCATCGAAGAAGTGGGCTACCCGGTAGTGGCAAAACCGGATAACGGCGTCGGTGCTTCCGATACTCATAAGATCAGGTGTGAAGATGATCTGAAAAACTTCTTTGAGACCAAGCTGGACGTTCAGTACATCATGGAGGAATTCATCACCGGTGAAGTGCAGACCTATGATGCGATCGTCAATTCAAAAGGCGAGCCGATTTTCGAAAACGGCAACGTTACCCTGGCAGACCTGATGGAGACCGTATCCAAGAACGGCAATTCCGCTTTATATGAAAGAAGCATCCTGCCTGAGGACATCCTTGAAGCCGGCAGAGCAACCGTCAAGGCCTTCAAAGTAAAGAGCCGCATGGTCCACTTCGAATTCTTCCGTCTGACCAAGGACCAGTATCTGGGCAAGAAGGGCGATATCGTGGCCCTGGAAGTAAACATGCGTCCAAGCGGCGGCATCTCGCCGACCATGATGAACTGGGCCAACGGCACCGACGTCTATGAGATCTGGGCCGATATGATAGCCTACGATAAGACCGACAAGGAATGCGTATCCAAGGAAGTCTGTGCCTTTGCCTCAAGAAGGGACGGCCGCAGTTTTAAACTCTCTCCTGAAGAAGTAAGGGAGAAATACGCTTCCGTACTCAAGCAGGAAGGAAGGGTCGAAGAAGCCCTTTCCGGAGCCATGGCCAACTACATGTTTATCGCCAACTTCCCTACGGAAGAAGAGGCCCGGGCTTTTGTCATCGATGTCCTTACGGAAACAGAAAATCAGGAATAATCCTGATTTTTATTTTTCTGATGATGGTATCATTAAGGTATAAGGAGAAGGATAAATAATTTATGGCAAATCGTTTTGTGTTAAATGAGACTTCTTACCATGGCCAGGGAGCCATCAAGGAGATCGTTCCCGAGATCAAGGCAAGAGGTTACAAGAAGCTGTTCGTTACAGCTACACCTGATCTGGTCAAATTCAAAGTGACCAAGAAGGTCACCGATCTTCTGGATGAAGCCAAGATCCCTTATTGTGTATATACTGACATCCAGGCTAATCCGTCCATCGAAAACGTCAAGGGCGGCGTCAAGATGTTCAAGGCGGAAAAGTGTGATGCGATCGTAGCCATCGGCGGCGGTTCCAGCATGGATACGGCCAAGGCCATCGGCATCATCGTAAAGAATCCTGAATTCAAGGACGTAAGATCACTGGAAGGTGTCGCACCTACCAAGAAGCCTTGCGCTCCGATCCTGGCAGTCCCGACTACGGCCGGTACGGCTGCTGAAGTAACCATCAATTACGTCATCACCGATATCGAAAGAAAGAGAAAATTCGTCTGTGTCGACGTTCACGACATTCCGGTAGTTGCCTTCGTCGATCCGGATATGATGGCAAGCATGCCTAAGTCCTTAAAGGCTTCCACCGGCATGGATGCCCTGACTCATGCGATCGAAGGCTATATCACCTTAGGTGCCTGGGAACTCTCCGATATGTTCCACATCAAGGCCATCGAGATCATCGGCAGAAGCCTGAAGAAATCCGTCGACGGCAAGAAGGAAGGCGAAGAAGGTATGGCTCTGGGCCAGTATGTTGCGGGCATGGGCTTCTCCAACGTCGGCCTGGGCGTCGACCACGCCATGGCTCATACGCTTTCTGCCTACTATAATATGCCGCACGGCATGGCCTGTGCCGTACTGCTTCCTACCGTCATGGAATTCAATGCTCCAAAGACCGGTACTAAGTACAGAGACATCGCCAAGGCACTGGGCGTCAAGGGCACTGAAAAGATGTCCCAGAAGGAATACCGCAAGGCAGCCTGCGATGCCGTAAGGAAACTCTCCAAGTCCGTAGGCATCCCGCAGAACCTCAAGGGTATCGTAAAGCCTGAAGACATCCCGGCTCTGGCCAAATCTGCCTATGCCGATGCCTGCCGTCCGGGCAACCCGAGAGACGTCTCCGTCAAGCAGATCGAAGACATGTTCAAGTCGCTGATCAAGTAAGCAGATCATTCAGTACTTGGCAGATCACTAAAAAACCGCTGTTGCATACAGCGGTTTTATTTATCGGTCAGGCTGATCCCTCGGACCGATTCCATTCTGATAAGTTTTTCTTTGCTTCCCTTGGGAGTTTCGATATCCAACAACAGCCATTCGCGGTCGATGTCGGCTATCGTGTTCGATCCGTGTCCGTTATTGCCGTACATCACGATATCGTAATCCTGACGGTCTTCCTTGAGTTCGATCTTTACCTTCCTGCCGATATACGAGGAGGCTGCTTTCAGCAGAGCGTTGCGATCTTCATGGAACTGAGTACCTTTGAGATCTGCCATGGCTCCTTCAAGTTCAGATATCCTTTTTTTAAGCGAATGGACTTCCAGATAGGCCATGAGGCCGAAAACAGCGAACACATAGGCAATATATTCCATTTATTCGTCCTCCTTCATTATTTCAATGGAAAGGACGGATGATACCGGTATAAGCTTTTCTATCTGTCTGTTTTTAGTTTTGGATTCAACTTTCATCCAGTTGCCTTCAAAATCAGCTATCCTGCAGTCTCTGTCGAAAAGGTCAATGTCCGCTTCCTCATCGAAGAAGGTCAGACGGACCGTCTTTCCCTTGGCTTTCTGCAGTATCCTGCTGACGGGTGAAGAAGTTATATCGTCTTCCCTGATGTCATCATTAAGAAGATAATCGCAGGAAACACCCAGTATTCCGGCGATGTCATTTATCTTTTCGATATCCGGCAGGACCGTTCCGGCCTCCCAGCGGCTGACAGTCTGTCTGGTGACGGAAAGCCTGTCGGCAAAATCGGTCTGGGTCAGTCCCAGGTCCTTTCTTTTCGAGGCTATCTTGTTTCCGAGTCTGTTCATCATAGGCATATCTCCTTTCGTTATACCTTAATTCTAAGATGCCATCTCTGTGGTCTTCAAGAAATTCTCATGCGCAGAATGTAACACGACAGTTTACATTTTACGTTTCCGAAATTTTTCATCGGGAAGATGAAGCGGTTTTTATAAGGGAATATAAATTGTATAATTAATATATGGTTGAAATATACGATCTGACTAAAAAGAAGATCCTGGAACCTTATCATAAGGACATCAGGAAGTATTATAAGAAAACGCTGAGTGTACTGGAACTTGATGATGACTTTGAAGCAGCACTCATCATCGTCGGCAAAGGAAAGATCCGCAGCATCAATAAGAGCTACCGCAATAACGACAAGGAGACCGATGTCATCAGTTTCGCCAACATCGATTCCGAAGACTATGACTTCCTGGAAAGCGGCATCAACCTCGGTGACATCTTCATCAATTATGAAAGAGTCCTGACACAGGCTCATAAATATGAACACAGCGTAAGAAGGGAATTCGTCTTCCTTTTTGTCCATGGACTGCTGCACCTTTTCGGTTATGACCACATGGACAAGGAAGCAGAGAAGACGATGTTCGAACTGCAGGAAAAGATAGTGGGTAATCTTAAATGAAAAAGTTTACTGATGCGTTTAACGGATTGAAGGAAGTGCTTAAGGACAGGTCGGTACAGACCCAGTGCATTTTAGGCGTAATGGCTGTTATCGGCGGCATCATCATCAGGCTTGACGAATATGAATGGCTGGCCTTTGTGATATGTATCGGGCTGGTCATAAGCCTGGAGATAATCAACAGCGCCTTCGAAAGGCTCTGTGATCTTTATACCGACGGGTATGATGAAAAGGTCAAAAGCATCAAGGACATCGCCAGTGCCTGTGTACTGGTAGCCGCCCTGGCGGCTCTGGCGGTCTGTGTGATCGCAGTATTGAGGAGGATCGTATGAACAAGGACGAACTTTTAAAGAACGCTTTTATCGGTATGGGCAATGCCTATGCGCCGTACTCCAATTATCATGTGGGTGCCTGCGTGCTTACCAAGGACGGCAATTACTTTTTAGGCTGCAACATCGAAAATGCCGCTTATCCGGTGGGAGTCTGCGGCGAAAGAGTAGCCGTCTTCAACGCCTATGCCAACGGCTATAATAAAGACTCTATCGAAGCGCTGGCTATCGTCAGCGACGGTGACCGCATCGGTACGCCTTGCGGCATGTGCCGTCAGGTACTGAGCGAGCTTCTCAATAAAGACACGCCGATCATCTTAAGCAACGGCAAGGAAGAGATGATCACCAATATCGAAGAGCTTCTGCCTTACAGTTTCTCCAGCGAGGATCTCGACTGATGAAGTCAGGCTTCGTCGCCATCGTCGGCAGACCTAACGCCGGTAAGAGCACGCTGCTGAATGCCTTGCTGGGTAAGAAGCTGGCCATAACCACTCATAAAGCCCAGACCACAAGAAACTCCATTCTGGGCATTTTAAATAAGGAAGACCTGCAGATCGTCTTCATCGATACTCCGGGCATCCATGAGGCCAAGACCTATCTTGGCTCCTACATGAACAAGGAAGCCTATGCGCAGGCCAACGGTGCCGATCTGATCTACTACATGATCGATGCCACCAAGGGCTTGAACAACGATGATAAGAAGGTGCTGGATAAGCTCTTCTCCTATGACATACCTATATTCGCCATCTTCAACAAGATCGACGAGATCAGCAGTGACAAGCTGATCGAAAGATGCAGCTACGCTTCCACTCATTACGATTTCAAAGAGATCATCCCGATCTCTGCCCTGGAAAAGGAAAACCTCGACGAGCTTTTAAAGACCAGCGAGGAATATCTCAATGACGGCATCCTGTACTATCCGAAAGATCAGGAAGACGTATCGACCTTAGAGTTCAAGATCAGCGAGATCATCAGAGAAAAGATCATCCTAAATACCTTTGAGGAAGTGCCGCATCTTACAGCCGTCAAGATCGACGAATACAAGGAGACCGATTCCAAGGCCCTGATCGAAGCATCCATCATCGTCAACAAGCAGTCCCATAAGGCCATCATCATCGGCAAGCAGGGATCGATGCTCAAGAAGATCAACATGGCTGCCAGCAGGGATATAAAGGAGCTCCTGAGAAAGAGAGTCATCCTTTCCTTATACGTGAAGGTCGAAGAAGACTGGCTCAACAAGGAAAAGAAGCTCTTTGACCTGGGCTACTTCAATGAGAACTGACAATGAACGACAGAGTCAAAGCCTTAGTCTTAAGCATAAACGATTATAGGGAAAACGATCTTATCCTGCAGACCATAAGCGAGGATAAGTCTTTTTTATCCCTGATCGCCAAAGGTGCCAAGAAGCTGAGCGGCAAGCAGCACTTCAGCTGTCTTTGCGTCTATGAGTTCATCATCGACTATAAGGACAACAAAAACATCTATACCATTCACAATTCCAAGCTCATCAGCTCTTTCTATGACGATAAGGATCTGAAGATGCTGTCGCTGAAGAACGTCCTGATCGAACTTACGCTGAAGTCAAAAGAACTCTATGAGACAGAGATGTACAGGAACATCATCACCTGCTTAAGCGGACTCGATAACGGCAATATGTACCTGCTGAGTTCCTTATATCTTTCTTATCTCCTGAAGCTTTACGGCATCAATCCGAATGTGGACGGCTGTGTAGTCTGCGGTAACAGCAAAGTCGTAAGCATATCCAAGCGTCTGGGCGGTTTTCTCTGCGCCGATCATCTGGGCGAGGAAGAACCCATGGAAGTCGAAAGGCTCAAGAAGTTCCGCCTCATCAATAAAGCCGATTTCGATAAGCTTCCGCTGATAAAAGACGTGGAATTCGACCTGCAGGACTTCGATCTGCTGATGGAGTTCTTTAAGGAAAACAGTGACATAAACATTAGGTCCCAAAAGCTTTATAAGGAACTGTTTGACTGAAGGATCCAAACATTTATTCAGCAGAATAAAGGCCGTTTTTAAACGGTTTTTTCATTGTATCTGCCGGGAAAACAAAATATAATTATAGAGTATAAGAGGAGGATGTCTGACCTTTTTATCAGGCATAAACGATACGGAGCGAAACGGCTATGAAAAGATCTGGAAAAATAAGGAATATCTTGACGGCAATTATGTCAGTGATGATGCTGATAACGGCATTGTCTTTTAATGTCTATGCAGAAGGCGAGGCCGAACCGACCTACACCGTTTCGATCAAAAGCGTGACTCAGCCGCAGATCGGTGCCTATAACGATTCGGGCATAAGTTTCGGAAAGACTTATTCTTATTCAAGTTTGTTCAGCCTTACCGGAGCGACCCGTCCGATGTCGGCTTTCAGAAACATGACCTCCACCAATACTTCTGTGGCGACCGTTAGCGGAGAAAACTGCACCATCATCGGAGAAGGTCAGACGACGATGTATCTGAATTTCCAAAACGGAACCTATCAGTTCAATCTTACGGTAAGCCGCGATCCTATCCACGTCAGCTCCGTATCCCTTAATAAGACGTCAGTCACGGTCTATGGCGGAACGGAAACGCTGACAGCGACCGTCCTTCCGACTAATGCCGATAATAAGAACCTGTCATGGAGCAGCAGCAACACTTCCATAGCCACTGTCGATAACGGCGTGGTCACTGCCGTTTCTCCAGGAACAGCCATCATTACCGTTACTGCTGAAGACGGAGGAAAGACAGCAGAATGTGAAGTGACCGTCCCTGAAAAGGTAACTGTTACTTTCGTTTCCAACGGCGGCAGTAACGTCGATCCGCAGACGATAGAGGCAGGTCTGACGGCTGAAAAGCCGGATGATCCTGATTACGGTGATCTCTATTTCGGCGGCTGGTACAGCGATGAAGGTCTTACTCAGGAATATGATTTTAATACACCGGTCACCGGGAATATCACCCTTTACGCCAGATGGGATATCCTGCTGCTTGTCGTAGCCTATAACGATAAGATGTCAAGTTCCGGAAATGGCTGCGGTCAAGTAAGGATCGGCGAAAGAGACTTCGGTACTTATGATATATATGCCATTCCTATAAACAGCGAAACTGTCATCTCTGCACAGCAGACCAATATCGAGTATAAATTCATCGGCTGGTCTTCTGGAGCACAGCCGACAGACGGCGACATCGTCAGCACCGATACGGCATATAACCTCAGCTTTTATGATGTCGATCCGACGGCACCTAATTACATATACTATGCTCACTTTGCTGAGAACGATAAATATACGGTAACTTTTGAATTGAACGGCGGAGTATTCCCGGATGAGTATCCCAATACTCAGGAAGTCTATGTCGGAGGCAAAGCCACAAGGCCGGAAAACGATCCGGATAAGTACCGTCCTGTATCAATGTCCTTTATAGACTGGTATGCGGATGAAGATCTGACGCAGGTCTTTGATTTCGAAAACACCGTTATCAATGAAGATACAACCATCTATGCCGGTTGGGGCTTTACCATCATGTCTGCTGTCTGGAACAATGTCATCGATAATTATGACAGCGCCGGCGTCTGCGGCGAGATCAGGATCGGCGATGAAGGCGAGTATACCACCTATATGACGCGAGCCGTTGTGAAAGCGGGCGACTCGGTAAACATCTATACCAGAGCCAAGTCAGGATATAAGTTCGTCGGTTGGATGAAAGGATTGCTGTATCCTTCCGGCGACATTCTAAGTTACGATGAAATGATCACGGTCACATCGACTGAGACGATCCTTTATTATCCGTTGTACGAACAGGCCTGGCTCGTCAGTTATGACACCACGGATGCAGAAGGACATATTGCTGATGAATATGTAGCATACGACTATGACTACACCTTGCCTGGAAATGATGCCTTTACGGTACCTGACGGCATGAAATTCCATATGTATGAGATAAAGATCGGCGATGGTGAGCCGTTCTATAAAAATGCCGGAGAGCACATTACGATCACCGGTGATACGGTGATCAAACCTGACTGGGCTTACCAGGTATATCCGGTCAACGTCGTCATAGGTGCCGGCAGTGCTAACATGGGCTATGTCGGTGTCGATGTTGAAAGCAGCGAGAGCACGAGCTCCAGCGGCTACTATTCAACGCCTGATGAACATAAGATCTGTGCATTCGCCAAAGAAGGCTACGTCTTTGACTACTGGAAGATCTCCACGACCGGTCCGATGGGATTCCTTACAAGGTACAGCGACAATCCGTATGTGATACCTGCCTATACTTATTATGAAAACGATACCGACAACATCTATGCTGAAGCCTATTTCCGACAGGCACAGCCGGTAACCGTAACCTTTGATCCGGGCATCGGTACGATGCCTGATGAAGACAAGACCCAGACGGTCTTTGAAGGAAGCAAAGTCATTAGACCTGCCGATCCCCTGGTATCCGGAGCTGCCTTCGCGGGCTGGTATAAGGATCCTGCTTTCCAGCAGGCATATGATTTTGACACGCCGGTAACGGCTGCCATGACTTTATATGCCGGCTATTCATATGAACTGACGATAGTGGCCTATGACCAGACGGAAGAAGCCATGAATGCTGGCGGTACCGTTAGCTATCTGGACAGCGAAGGCCAGCCGGCACAATACCAGCCTATGCATGTGATCGAAGTCACTTACGGAGACAGCGTAACGCTTTCGGCCGCAGCTGACGAAAACTATATATTCCTGGGCTGGAAGAAGTTTGACGCAGAAGGCTACAGCGACTTCATCAGCACCAGCGCCACGGATACCTTTACCGTGGATTTCTGCGGATACTACGTAGCCGTTTTTGAAAAGCACATCCACGACTGGACCTTTACCGGTTTCATCTATAATACCGATGAAGACGTTACGAAGATAACTGAAGCCTATGCGACCTATATATGCAATATTGAACCGACCCACTATGTCAATGACATAGCAGCCGATTTCTATATCAACGAAGAAAGATCCAAGGCTCCGACCTGTACGGAAAACGGAGAAGACGTCTGGACCGTAAGCATCAGTGCCGGCGATTCGCTTGACGGAATCGCTCATATCGAAGAGGAATACCGCGGTTTCGATAAGGATGCTCTGGGGCATGACTGGGATAATGAAGCGATCACGGTATCTTGGAATGCCGATAACAGCGAGTGTACCGCTACCCGTCACTGTAAGAGAAATGAAGACCATACCGACAGTGAAACGGTCGTACCGGTACCGAAGGTCACCAAACAGCCGACCTGTGATACCTGGGGTGAGACCACTTATACTGCCGCTTTTGAAAACGAAGTGTTCGGCGTTGAGACCCTGATCGAAGAAAACATCGAGCCTTTGGGCCATGATTTCGGTGAATGGACAGTAAGTACCGAACCGACAGGAGACAGCGAAGGAGTGGAAATAAGAAGATGCAGCCGCTGTGATACCCTGGAAACAAGACCTATCCCTAAGATAAGCTACAGCGTCAGCCAGGGCAACGGCCTTATCTGGTACAAAGCCAGTGGCAACAAAGCCGTCTTCAAGTTCATCCGTTCCTACAAGAACGATGATGCAATCGAGTATTTCAGCGGTATCCAGGTCGATGGTGTTGCTGTAGATGAATCCAACTATGAATATGAATCGGGAAGCGTCATCGTCAGACTGAAACCGTCATATCTGGAGACGCTCTCTTTGGGCGAACATTCCATAACCGCCATCTTCTTAGACGCTAACGATCCGGAAGCCACGTTCATTATCCGTAACAGAGACAAGCATGTGGTTCCTAACACTTCATCTGACGGCAATGTTTCCGATAGCGGATATAGTGGCGCGATGATGATCGGTGTGATCACGGTACTGTGCTTCGTTGTATTCATCTCATTAAAGACTAAAAAGAAAGATTATTAATAGAAGAGGTAAAGAAAATGAAAAAGATCATTACTGTATTACTCGTTTCACTGATGGTGTTTGCCGTAGCGGGCTGCGGTAAAACCCAGAAGGAAGAAGAACCTGCCAAGGAATGGGACAAGACCGGTTATTTCGAAGATGAAAACGGCTGTTTCCTTTACGTGGACAAGTTCGAAGACCAGACGGAAGACGGCTGGTATGTCATGTTCCTGCCGGAAGAGGAAATGTACGGAGGATATGTTCCGCAGAAGGGCAACGATCTGAAGGGTGAAGTTTATACCGACCTTGAGACCAAGGCTGGCGCAACGGCGATCACTATCTCCGAAGACGGTGAGAACCTCGTTCTTACGGTAGACGGCGGCAAGACCTATAAGTTCGCTCCGTCCGACATCGCTGAAAGAACGTTCACGATAACGATCAATACCGAAGGTTACGGATACTTCAATTGCCTGACAGACTCTGACAATTTCGAGACGGATGAAGACTTCTCGACTTCTTCCATGATCCTGAATCTTCAGGAACCGGCTACCTATACCCTTACTGCCCAGGCAGGTGAAGGCTATGTGTTTACCGAATGGAAGAAGAACGGTGAAGACTACTCTGCAGAACTGGAGATCACCGAAGAGTTTACCGAAGACGCCGAATACATTGCGGTATTTGAATTTGTAGAATAAAAGAAGTTTAAGAGGAAAGATATGGGAATACTAAAAGACATTCAGAGCTTTCATGAAGCCGGAGAAGAAGCCAAGGACTTTAACGTAGAGGATTTCGGTGAACCTGCATATTCTCTGTATACGGCCTTGAATCTCGGAGATCTTCATCAGCGCATCGATATTACCGATGAGCAGGAAAACGTAAAGTACTATACCAAATCGAGCATCTTTGCCCTCAAAGGCAAGACCGATATCTTTGATGCGAACGACAACGTGATCGCTCATCTGGAGAAGAAGCCGATCAGCCTTCATGAGAAGCATTTCATCACCATGGCAGACGGCAGGAACTTTACCCTGTCCAACGAACTGTTCCATGTGGTTAAGGACATCACCAATATCGAAGGATTGGGCTGGCAGATCCAGGGCGATATCGTCGGTCTCAATTTCGATCTTATCGATGAGTCCGGAAATCCGGTTGCCGTTATCGGCAAGAAACTGCTCTCGATCCGCGACAAATACTGCATCGACCTCTACCAGCCTGAACAGGAACAGGTAGTGGTGGCCATCGTCATCCAGCTTGAGAAGATGCTGGAAGCCAGAAGGGAAAGCGAGAGTTCCTCAGCCATCTCCTTCGGCGGCAGCGACGACTGATAACGGCTGATTTAAGCAGAAAGAAAAAAACGGATGGAATGATCATCCGTTTTTTTATTGTATGTTATATGATTGACAGTTTACTTCTTATCGAACCATCCGTCTTTCTTCATTTCTTCTCTGACTTCCACGAAGCATTTTACTGCGAATTTTAGATCTTCCTTCGAATGGCAGGCATTGACCTGAGTCCTGATCCTGGCTTTTCCTTTCGGGACTACCGGATAAGAGAAGGCAACGACATAGACGCCTTTCTCGACCATCCTTCTGGCGAATTCCGCTGTCAGCACTTCATCATACAGCATGACCGGAACGCATGGATGAGTTCCCGGTATGACGTCAAAGCCGTTATCGACGAGATCCTTACGGTAGTCGACGGTGATCTCTTCCAGATGGTCTCTTAACTCCGTGCTTTCTTCCAGCATGTCGAAGAGCTCGATCGCCGCACCGGTTATGGCCGGAGCCAGGGAATTGGAGAAAAGATACGGACGGCTTTTCTGACGCAGCAGATCGATGATCTCCTTACGGCCGGACGTATAGCCTCCGGATGCGCCTCCCAGAGCTTTCCCCAGTGTTCCGGTGATGATGTCGACTCTTCCTTCGACACCGTTATATTCAGCCGTTCCTCTTCCTTTCCTGCCGACGAAGCCTACGGCATGGGAATCATCGACCATGACCAGGGCATCGTATTTATCAGCCAGATCGCAGATGCCCTTAAGATTGCAGATGATGCCGTCCATGGAGAAGACGCCGTCGGTAGCGATCATCTTGATCTGAGCGCCGTCGGCATCAGCCTCTTTAAGTTTCTCTTCCAGATCAGCCATGTCGTTGTTTTTATAGCGGTATCTCTTTGCCTTGCACAGTCTTACGCCGTCGATGATCGAAGCGTGATTGAGCTCATCGCTGATAATGGCATCTTCCGGTCCCAGCAGCGTCTCGAAAAGCCCGCCGTTGGCATCGAAACAGGAGGAATAGAGGATGGTGTCTTCCGTTCCCAGGAAGGAAGAGATCCGCTTTTCCAGCTGTTTATGGATATCCTGCGTACCGCAGATAAAGCGTACGGAAGCCACTCCGTAGCCCCGTTTCTCATAAGTCTTTTCCGCTGCTTCTATTAGCCTTGGGGAATTGCCCAGACCCAGATAGTTGTTGGCGCACATACATAAGAGTTCTCTGCCGTCAGCGATTTTCACATGTGCTCCCTGAGCCGATACGATAGGCAGTTCTCCCTTGAAGAGACCGTTCTTCCTGACCGTTTCCACTTCCTGGGCGTATTTTTTTAAGATCTCTGTTTTATTCATGACTTTCCTCCTCATGGATACGGGTCCAGTCCAGAATGACCTTTCCGGACTGCCCGGATATCATCGCTTCAAAGCCTTTTTCATAATTACGGATATCATAGCGGTGGGTGATGATCTTCGAGATGACAAGGCCAGCCTGTAAGAGCATTGTCATCTTATACCAGGTATCCCAGACCTTACGGCCGTAGATGCCTTTGAGATTGAGACCGTTGAAGATGACTGACTCCAGATCGACCGGCGTATCCGTTTCCTGCAATCCCAATAAGGCGATGTTACCGCCGTGCTTCATGTTATGGATCATTGAATTGAGGGCTGCCGGAGCTCCGGACATTTCCAGTCCGACGTCGAAGCCTTCCAGCATGCCTATCTTCTTCATGACATCTTCGAGCTTCTCCTTATTGAGATCGACCACGGTGGTCGCACCGAGTTTTTTCGCCATATCGAGACGGTAAGTATTGAAGTCGGTGACGACGACGTTCCTGGCTCCCGCAAAGCGGACGATAGCTGCCGCCATGCAGCCGATAGGACCGGCTCCGGTGATCAGGACGTCTTCGCCCAGAACGTCGTATGTGAGCGCCGTATGCACGGCATTGCCGAAAGGATCGAAGATGGAATACAGTTCCAGAGGGATATCGGGACTGCAGGGCCAGACATTGACGTAAGGTATGACCAGATACTCCGCAAAAGCACCGTCACGGTTTACGCCGACACCTTCCGCATCCTTGCAGTTCTCCTTGTGGCCTTCCTTGCAGTTACGGCATTTTCCGCAGGTGATATGGCCTTCACCGGATATGTAGTCGCCGGGTTTGAAGCCTCTCGCGCCGGGACCGGCTTCCTCGATGATACCGACATATTCATGTCCGACGACTCTGCCGATATCGATCGTATGCTGAGCCCATTTGTTCCACTGCCAGATATGAACGTCGGTGCCGCAGATGGCCGTTTTCAGGATCTTTATCTTTATGTCGTTGGTCCCGACTTTAGGTATCGGAACTCTTTTCATCGCCAGACCGACGTCGGCCCTGTCTTTGACTAAAGCCCACATCAAACCGTCATTCTCTGCCATAACTAAAACATCCTCCCTGTATACTATGATCGTTTATGAAATCGTTTTTCATATCTCGTTTTCATTATAAACCCGAACGGCCGTTCTTTATGAGCAGGTCTTGATCAGTTTCTGCATTACCCTTAAGGTAAATGATATAATCTTAATCATGAAAAAGAGGATAGGACTGCTGACCTTTATTGCCCTGGTGCTTGGCTGTTTCTGTGGGATTATCTTAAAAGAGAAATGCGCTCAGATAGCGTTTTTAGGCACCTGGTACATCAGTCTGCTGAAGATGATGATCACACCGGTCATCTTTACAAGCATCGCTTATACGGTCTATAAGACCAGCAAGAGGGAAGATAAGCTCATACTTAAGGCCATAGCGCTTTTCATGGTGATGTTTACGGTAACCTTCATCATTTCATCAGTGATCATCTTTCTGATAGATCCGGCCAGAGGTTTCGTTATGGAAGACGTTGCCTGGGAAGGCAATACGGCGGAATTCAGTCTGGGAGGAATGCTCCTGAATCTGCTGCCTAAGAGTCTTAATGATGTTTTCATCAATCCTAAGGTCTTCTTCGTGATCGTCTTCAGTTTCCTCTTCGGCAAGATCGGATCGCTTTTTGATGCCGACGGACTGTTCGAAGGAATAAATGAGGTCAAGGACTTCCTGTTTAGGATAATGGAAGTGATCATGTATCTGACGCCTGTTGCGACCTTTGCGTTAATGGCCAATACGGTTTATAAATACGGAGCGGTGCTGTTGGGTGTCGGACTAAAATATATCCTAACGGCATATCTGTGTGCGCTGGTCTGCCTTATCGTCGTCATGATGCTTCCGGTCAGGCTTTTTGCGGGCATCAGCTTAAAGGAGTATGTTTCCAAGGTCTACAAGATCTGGATCATGACGGTCAGCACCTGTTCAAGCGCGGCCACGCTGCCTTTTACCGTAAGACTGTGCAAGGAGGAATTCGGCATCAGCGACAAGACTGCCGGTGTGGTCGTTCCTTTGGGCTGCACCATCCACATGTGCGGAGGTGCCGTGAGTTTTGCGCTGCTGGGAATATTCTGCCTGAAGATCTACGGCATCGATCTTAACATCTATACCTACATCCTGATGATCGTCGCATCGCTGCTCATCAACATGGCGGCACCGGGCATCCCTAACGGCGGAGTGGTCGTCGGTGCTACGTATCTGCAGATCTTCGGAGTGCCATTAGGTTTCATCGGTTTTTACAGCGGCATCTACAAGCTGCTGGATATGTGCTATACGACGCTTAACGTGACGGGAGATATCTCCGCTTCCATCCTTATCGAAAAGAATGAAAAAGAAGAAAAGAAGAGTTAGACCCGGCCGTCTGCTGATAGTAGTGCTGGTCCTGCTGGCGCTTATCGGCGCTTCGGTCACGGTCTTGATAAAGGTTATCGGTCCTTCTGATGATGGATATGTTTTTGATAAGAACAGTCTTTCCATCAACGAATTCGATTACAGCGAGATGAAGATGCTGGACATCGATCTTTATTCGAATGCATACATGCTGATAAGACTCAATGACTTCCATGTCCTTTACGGCAAGAACATCAATTCCCGGATCTATCCTGCCAGTCTCACCAAGATCGTGACGATGGATACGGTTTTGAATAACGTAAATGACCTGAGCGATACCTCATCCTATACTTATGATGATTACTATGAACTGATAGATGCTAACGCCTCGGTGGCCGGACTTGAAATCAATGAGGAATACCCGATAAGGGAACTGCTCTATGCACTGGTCCTGCCAAGCGGCGCCGATGCGGGCAGGGCCCTTGAGAACTACTTCAAGGCTCACGGCAGGGATCTCGTCGAAGAAATGAACGTGCTGGTAAACAGACTGGGTCTTGAAGACTCGCATTTCACCAATACCGCCGGACTTCATGACGATGATCTTTATACCTGTCTCGATGACTATGCCAGGATCGTCGTCGATACCCTGCTGAATGATGACGGCAAGGCCGTGCTGAAATGCTTCCGCTATGAACTGGAAGACGGTACCGTTCTAAGATCGACACTTGAAAGTCTGAACGATATCGGAAACGTTACTGTCTACGGTGGAAAGACCGGCTTTACCGGAGAGGCCGGAGAAAACATCATGGTCCTTTATTCCCATGATGACCGCTCATATCTGCTGATACTCGCCGGTGCTCCGGGCAATCCCTATGCCGGCCAGCTGTATCATTTCAATGATGTTAATAATATCATCGAATATCTGTATAATAATTAATGTATCTAAAAGGAGGATATAAAGATGTTAATCGGAATTATTATTACTTTAGCTGTCGGTGCCTTAGTAGGTTACTGTGCAGGTATGATCATGAAACAGAGTTCAGGCAGTCTGTTATTCGACTGTCTTATCGGTATTGCCGGCAGTTTCGTCGGCAGATTCATCTTCGGTCTGCTGGGTTTTGCGACCACTAATCTGGTAGGCTACATCATCGCCAGCCTGGTCGGTGCTATCGTAGTAATCTTTATCATCAACGCCATCAAGAAGAGATAATCATGTTCTTTGTCATCGGCGGAGCGAATATCGATATTTACTGCAAATCCAACAGGGAACTGATCATGAAGGATTCCAATCCCTGCAAGATGACTTTTACTCATGGCGGTGTTGCGAGAAACATAGCCGAGAATCTTCGTTTTGCGGGAGAGGACGTCAGCTTCATGACGGCCTTCGGTGATGATTATTTTGCGGATGCCCTGATCAACGAACTGATGAAGCGGGACATCGATCTTTCCTTTGCGGTCAGATGCAAGGGCTTTGCGACTTCGACCTATATGGCCGTCCTCAATGTCGACGATCTTTTCCTGGGCATGAACGACATGTCGGTCATCAGCCAGCTCACGAAGGAGAACATCGATTTCCTGGCGAAGTACGTCAAGGACGAAGACTATCTGATCTTTGATACCAATCTTGACCGGGAACTGATCGAATACATCCTGGATACCGTCAAGGGCACCAAGATCTGTGATGCGATCTCTGCCAATAAGGTCGTCAAGCTCAAGGGCCTAACCGGCAAACTCGATACCCTGAAGCTCAACCTTCTGGAAGCGGAAGCCTTAAGCGGGAAGCCGCTGTTCATCGAGACCGAGACCATCGACTACATCAAACAGCTCCTACGGGAAGGCACCGGAGAAGTTCTCATCACCGGAAAGAATTTCCTCTTCGTGGGAAATGAGGAGGGTGTCCATAAGTACATCCACAATGCCTACCGGGAAGCGCCGGTCAACGTTACCGGAGCCGGCGATTCACTGATCGCATACTATGCGCATGCCAAGGCCAGAGGCCTAGGTACCGATGAAGCCGCCAAACTGGGTATCGTCGCCTCGATACTGACAGTCGATACCGACATGCCGGTAAGAGAGATGACGGTAAACTTCGTCAGGGAAGAAGCAGAAAAGATCAGTATCGAAAAAGAGAATTACTGAGATCATTACATTAAAAGAAAAAAGGCTGACGCTTATCCGTCAGCCAGTTTTTTTGAAATGAGAGAAGCGATGGCTTCGAAGGTCTCCTCTTCCTCGACTCCGAACCTGCGGTAGTTGGGCGAATCGATATCGAGGACACCGAAGATCCTGCCTTCGTGGATCAAAGGCACGACCAGTTCCGAACGGGAATCGGGATCGCAGGCGATATGGCCGTCAAATCTCGTAACGTCATTTATGTTTAAGAGCATCTTCTTTTCATAGGCCGTACCGCAGACGCCCTTGCCCAGCTCTATCGATGTACAGGCTACCTTGCCCTGGAAAGGACCGAGCTGGAGCTTTCCGTTCTTATAGAAATAATATCCTGCCCAGCTGATGTCATCGAGACTGTAAAAGATGGCGGCCGTGACATTGCAAAGAGCCGAGAGTCTGTCCTTTTCCTTAAGCAATTCCTTGACCTGTTTTACTAAAACGGTATTCATAGTACTATTATATGTCTTGAGAAGAAAAAAAGATAATACTATAATTATCTTGGCGAAACGGGGTGCTGTAAAGCTGAGAATAGACCCGAAAACTTGACCTAGGTAATGCTAGCGGAAGGAGTAGATATGAGAAACAAAACAAGAGAGATCGTATTTGTTGCATTGTTTGTTGCCCTCGCCATCGTGCTTGATTACATAAAGGAAATGATACCTTTTCTTAATATGCCAAGCGGGGGTTCCATCAATATAGCTTTGATACCTGTAGTAACGGCAGCCTTCGTTTTAGGCTGGAAGAAGGGCATCCTGGTAGGTCTAGTCTGGTGGCTGCTGACGTTCGTTCTGGGCCTCAACAGATGGTTCATCAGCGTCCCGCAGTATCTTCTTGACTACATCATCCCAAGCGCTATCGTGGGACTCAGTTCCATATTCTATAAACATAAACTGGCCATCGAAGCCGTCATCGGCATCGTCTTTGCCATGCTGATAAGAACGGTCAGTATCCTTGTTTCCGGCGCCATCTACTGGCCGGGTGAAGCAGCCAGCGGTTCAACGGCAGCCTGGATGGGTTCTCTTGCCTACAATATCCCGTACTGTCTGCTGACGATGGTCATGCTGGCGGCAGTGGTTCCGATAGTCCTGAGAGCCATCAGGAGATACCTGGTATAATCTTCGTATGAATCTGCAGATCGGTGATAATGTCTTTGTGCAGTCCTATAAACACAACGGTTCCCTGCATCGTACCTGGTCCAAGGCCCTGGTGATCGATGTCAGGGAAGATTTTACGGTCGTCGTTACCGACCACTCCTGGGTAGTGGAGGCTGACGGCAGAAGATGGCTGACCAAGGAACCGGCGATCTGTTTTTATTATGACAACAGATGGTTCAACATCATCTCGATGGTAAGGAAAGCCGGCATCTATTATTACTGCAACATCGCCTCACCGAGTCTCTATGACGGGGAAGCCATCAAGAACATCGACTACGATCTCGACGTCAAGGTCTTCCCTGATGAAACATATGTCGTCCTCGATCAGAACGAATATGATTACCATAAGGAAAAGATGAACTATCCCGACAGCATCAAGGAGATTATAGACAAGGAGCTGAAGGAACTGATCGGGATGATCGAAAGGAAGGAAGATCCTTTCAACTTCACCTATATCAATAACTACATAATGAAATACTTTGAAATGAACTATGAAAAAGAAAACGGCATCTAGCCGTTTTCTTTTTATTTGCTGAGCAGTGCGATCATCAGATCGTTGACGTTGGTGCCGGTCGGCCCGGTGAAGATGAGCTGATCGATCCTTTTCAAGGCATGATAGGAATCGTTGTCTTCAAGGACCGCATCGATATCGATGCCAAGTTCCTTGAGCTTATCGTATGTATCGCCATCGACGTATCCCCCGGCTGCATCCGTCGGTCCGTCGGTACCGTCAGAGCCGATGGAGACGATAGCGATGTTTTTATTCTTTATATATTCGGCAGCGCTTAAGGCGCATTCCTGATTGCGTCCGCCCAGACCTTTGCCTTTGATCTTAACGACGGTCTCGCCGCCCATGATAAGACAGGTCTTTTCTTTATTGTTGAGTCTTTTGATGGCTTCTTCAGCGAGTTCTTTTCCGGCATCTCTGGCGAAACCTTCTTTCTGTGTATCAAGGATAAGCGTTTCGTATCCAAGAGACTGCGCGCATGTTTTCGCAGCTTCGCAGAGATCGATGACTGAAGCGCCGATAAAGGTCTCGACATTATCGGTTTCCTTAGGCGTTTCCTTTTCGATCATCTTCAGGGCCTCATCACTTAAATGAAGATCATATTTCCTGATGATGTCAAAAGCGTCCCGGCTTGTGGAGGTATCGGCAGCAGAGGGACCGGAAGCGATCGCATCGATTCTGTTTCCCAGAACGTCAGAAAGAACGATCTGATAGACCTTGGCCGGAGCGCAGTGCTTCGCAAAGCGTCCGCCCTTGACTTTGGAAAGATGCTTGCGGACGGTATTGATCTCTTTTATATCGGCACCGCATTTAAGCAGCTGATCGTTGATGCCGATAAGTTCTTCAAGAGAGATGAGCGGATCTTCGAATAAGGCGGAACCGCCGCCGGATACCAGGAAGATGATCTGATCGTCTTCTTTAAGATCGCTCGTGATCTCCAGGACTCTCTTTGTGGCTTTGATAGTATTGTCATCCAGTAAAGGATGACCGGCTTCATACAACTCGAAGTTTTCAAGCGCTTCCTTAAGGTGACCGTACTTGGTGATGACGATGCCTTTATCAACTCTGATGTGCCTGCTTAAAACATATGCCATACGATAGGCGGCCTTGCCGATGGCGACCGCAATGATCCGGCCATGGGAAAAGTCTCTTCCTTCAAGAGCCTTAACGACCGCTTTGTCGGGAAGGACTTCCTTCAGGGAATATTCGATTATCTTATAGATGTCTTCCTTGTATGTATCCATTAAAACAGCAGTGAGCAGGCGATAAGCACCTGACCTAAATAGTAAAGACTGAGATTGGTGATTCGAAGTGAAAACCTGGTGGTACCGGAGAAGGTGTTGAAGATCAGCACGATATCCGATAAGGTGAACAGTACGGCACCGACCGCAAACATCAGCGATGCCCTGGAAGGCATGAAGACGGCGATGCCGATGGCGATGCAGGTCATGATGATGACTGCGCCAAGATAAAAGACGCCGAAGATCTTAAAGGCCTTCTTGACTTCCATCGTTCTGAAAATGTATGCCAGTAAGGCAGCCGCAATAAAACCGCCGATGATGATGCAGTACCAGATCCAGACGTGCTGAGCGGCACCGATCAGTGCCACAAGATAGAGGATGTGCCCGATCAGGAAAGCCAGGATGCCGATCAGGAAGATCTTCTGTCCCGCTTCCCTGAAGACGAAGCGCAGATTAAGAAGAATGTCTCCCAGCATGCCGAAGGCCAGACCATAGAAGATCTTTGGTGTCAGGGCATTGTTGACATGCGTAAAGGCATAATAGCCGATCAGTACGAAACACAGCGAAGCCAGTCCTTTAAGGATGACGGCTGCTACGTATTTCTCTTCATGTTCGGTCTTGATGAAAAGAGCCTGCAGAATTATTCCTGTGGTGATATAAATGACGATTCTCATATTCATATTCGTTACCTCTGTCAAGTAGATTATAACAGGAAATGCCGGCATTAATTACTTATGCCGTTTATCCTAATGGCGGTTATAATAACAGTGCATATCCTTATTAGAAAAAAGGAGAACGGAAATGAAATACGTGACAGTAGGACAGGCATCGATCGACAGAGTGCTGCATGAAGACGGCACTGTCGGCCGGACCAACATCGGCGGACCGGGCGTTTTCGGCTATGCCGGTATCAGGCTATTTGACGATGACGTGCAGATGATACTTAATACCGCCGAAGACTTCGATCATTATTACGGCAGCTGGATAAGAAGAAACGATGTTAACACCGATGCCTTATATACCTGTTACGATAAGACCCATCTATTTGAATGCACGTACCGGGAAGACGGTTCCTATATTTATATACAGCCCAATTATACCGTCAGGCAGATAACCAACAGAGGCACCGAATACGGCTGGACCAACGTCAGGCCCGAACAGATCGACAGACACTCAAAGGACTGTGAAGGGCTTTATCTTTTCATCGAACCATACTATAAGCATTTCTATAAGGAGCTCAAGAAGATAAAGGACAGAAACGGCTTCAAGGTCATGTATGAGATCGGCATCCTCAAAGGAGACGATTATGACCGTGACTATATCAGAGAGATCCTGAATATCCTGAAACCGGAGATGGCTTCGCTCAACCATAACGAAGCCTGCGAATTCTTTGAAACGGAAAACACTGAAGAGATCTTCAATAATATATATGACATGGGTTTCGACATGTTTTTCTACCGCTGCGGCAATAAGGGCTCTTGCGTCCTTCATGATAATGACGCGGTATTCGTAAGAGCCATCGATATCCCGGGAGAGACAGCCAAGGATCCGACGGGCTGCGGCAATACCTCGACGGCTGCCGCCATGTGGGCCTGGCTCAATACGGGCGATCCG
This sequence comes from Erysipelotrichaceae bacterium, assembly GCA_017431825.1. GTDB lineage: Bacteria > Bacillota_I > Bacilli_A > Erysipelotrichales > Erysipelotrichaceae > Colivicinus. The sequence continues at coordinate 43,239 of JAFRKI010000003.1, forward strand.
CTCATGACCGCCATCCTGGCCAATATCGCCGCCGGTTTCAATGTGGCGTCAGAGGGCGTCATAAGCGATCTGAGCAGGGAAAACAGGGAGCTGGCATTTAAGCTGGCCAGGGACTTTTACCTTGAATATCTTAAGGAATATCCTTCCTATAAGGATAAGGGATATGAGTGCGATCCTGATGCCCTGATAAACAGATTATCAGACAGATGATAAATACTGAAAATTTACTGAGAATTTTCATAAATAATGTGATATATTGATGAGGCTCGACCCTGGAAAACAGTGCTGAAAAACCTGTGAAAACGCTTTTAAAACCGGCTTTTTAAAAGATTTAAAAAAAAGTAAAAAAAGTTTAAAAAAAGTGTTGACTTAGGTATTTAATTTTGATAGTATGAATAAGCACCGCGGTTGAGAGATGCTTTAGAGTGCGTTTAAAACGCAGGAGAACTTGATCTTTGAAAACTGAATAAGAAGCAATTAAACAAACGTCAATTCATTAAGTAATCAAGGTTTTAGAACCTATAATAAGAGTCATCAAACGGAGAGTTTGA
>JAFRKI010000004.1 GCA_017431825.1 Erysipelotrichaceae bacterium
CAGGAGAAAAAGATATTAATAAAGGCTGGTTTAGAAGAAACAAATACTTAATACGAACAAATATAATGAATTCCTGTAGTCGGTACCATTTTTATTCCTGGAGCTTAAGCATCGTAAGATGCTTTTTTGATATATCAAATGAAAAGCCCTATCGGGCTTATTCATTTATGTCTTTTACGGTCTTGCCGTAGATCATGTTGCCGCTGATGATAACTCTTTCCACCGGGAGATCAGGTACGTTTATCAGCTGCAGGAGCTTCCTTACCGCTATCCTTCCCAGTTCCAGGGTATTCTGTTCATAAGTGGTGATGTTCATGATCTTGGCCAGATTTATGCCGTCATAGCCGGCAGCTGAGATATCATCGGGGATGCTCAGACCGCTCGAGTTGATCGCATCCAGCCCGCCGATATAGGAATAATCGTCAGGGAAGATGATCATCGTCGGTCTGTCCTTGAGGCTTAAAAGATCAATGGTCTTTTCCTTGCAGCACTGGATGTCATGATAATGGCCTTCAAGGACGTACTCGTCAGGCACGCTTATCCCGAGTTCTCTGCAGGCGCTGTAGAAGGAACTCAGTCTTTCCTTTGTGACGGCGGTATTGTCGCCATGGATGAAGGCTATCTTCCTGTGTCCCATCCTATACGCGTATCTTACTATCTCGTTAAGACCGTTGGTATTGTCGGAAAGGACGGCGGCACAGTTGTCCAGCACTTCATCGATGACGACTACCGGTATGCCGGAAGATGCCAGTTCGACTATCTCCGGATCGGTAAAATCAGCGGTCATGATGACGACACCATCGAAGCTGCGGTATTCCACGTGTTCCAGATAGGTGGTCTTTTCCCCGGCTATCGCATGGTTAATAAAGGTGATGTCATAGCCGTATTTCTCCGCTTCCCGCTGGATCGATTCCAGGATCAGGGAGAAGTATTCGTGGGAAAGCCCGGCCCTGTCGTCCGCAAAAAGAATGCCCAGATTATAGGTCTTATTGGTCTTTAAAGCTCTGGCTGCGATATTGGTCCTGTATCCCAGTTTCTTGGCGACCTTCTTTACCTTCTCCTTGGTCGGACCCGATATGTCATCGTGGTCATTGAGAGCCTTGGAGACGGTAGCTACCGATACGTTACATTCTTTTGCGATATCTTTTATGGAAACCATTTTTATAACAATCCTAACAGATCATCTCTTATGTCGTCATAGTGGGCATCGGTCAGGCCGAAGTCCATTTCCTTATAGGACCAGACAGCTCTGCCGATACCGTATTTCTCGAATACGCTGTTTATGCATCGGAACCATTCCAGCGTATCTTCCGTATCTGCCAGATCGATGACACCGTACTCACCGCAGTATAACGGTACGTCTCTTTCCTTTGAGATCCTTATCGCTTCCGCGAATTCTTCCTCAAAGTACTCGATGCCCATTATGCCGTCTTTCCTGTAATCGGTGAAGTAATTGTAACCGATCTGTTCTTCAGTGTATTTCGTATAGTCTTCATAGGATGAAGCGAAGCTCATCCGGAAGGACCTGTCCATCTTCTCTATCCAGTAGGCACCCTGGTGGGTAAAGATCAGCGGTGCATAGCAGTGGAAGTTGTAGACGATATTCTCATCATGCGGCAGATCCAGATCCTTTAAGGCCGTTATCGAATTGTGATGATAGCCGCCGATGAGGATCCTGATATCTGGCGCATATTCCCTGATGGCCTCGACCGCTTTTCCGGCGATCTCATTCCATCGGGATGAATACTTCGGATCCGTCACTTCATTCAGCAGTTCAAAGGCGAGATTGTCGTTTCTGGCGAATCTTTTGGCGAATTCCTTCCACAGATCATAGAAGATCTGCTGATACTTTTCACTGTCAAAGAAACCTTCTTCGTTTTCTCCGTCATCGAAACTGAAGCCGACGGTCTTATGAAGATCGAGTATCATATTAAGACCGTATTCCCGGCACCAGCTGATGCAGTCTTCGATCCTCTTAAAGCCTTCTTCCCTGTAGTTCAGTGAACCGTCAAGAAACAGTTCATAGTCGACGGGGATCCGGACGTGATCCAGTCCCCATCGGGCTACCCTTCGGAAATCGTCTTTCTTTATGAAGTTATCGTATCTTTTTTCGCTGTGGTCACACTGTGAAAACCAGCCGCCGAAATTGATACCTTTTCTGTATCCGCTGAATTCTTTCATTTATTTAATATTCCAGGTTCTTTTCGTCTTCCTTGGAGAAGATGTGGCAGACATTGCCGTTAAAGCCGAAGTCTACTTCCTTATTAACGTAGTCGACTTTCTTTCCTTCGGTAGGAACGATGGCGATGACATCCTTGCCGTCGACAGTCATATGCAGATGGCAGGAAGGTCCCATCAGTTCGGATACATCTACCTTGCCCTTAAGACCGTTTTCGCTTAAGACGATGTGGTCAGGTCTGACACCTAAGGTCACATCCTGAGGCTTGACGTCCTTTTCCTTGAGTCTGACCTGCTTTTCTTCGGAAAGAACTACCTTGTAGCCGTCGGTATTTACGACGTACTTGCCGTTTTCGACCTCCAGTTTCGCATCGAAGTAGTTCATCTGCGGAGTGCCGATGAAGCCGGATACGAAGAGGTTGCTAGGATGATCATAAACCTCCTGAGGCGTACCGATCTGCTGGATGAAGCCGTCCTTCATGACGACGATCCTGTCACCTAAAGTCATGGCTTCGGTCTGGTCGTGGGTTACGTAGATGAACGTAGTGTTGATACGCTGACGCAGCTTGATGATCTCCGATCTCATCTGATTCCTTAATTTGGCATCCAGATTCGATAAAGGTTCATCCATAAGCAGCACCTTAGGATCTCTGACGATGGCACGGCCGATGGCGACACGCTGTCTCTGGCCGCCTGATAAGGCTTTAGGCTTACGGTCAAGATACTGGGTGATGTCCAGGATCTCGGCCGCTTCGTTGACCTTGGCTTCGATCTCTTCCTTCGGAAGCTTCTTGATCTTGAGGGAATAAGCCATATTGTCTCTGACTGTCATATGCGGATATAAGGCATAGGTCTGGAAGACCATGGCGATATCCCTGTCCTTAGGTTCGACGGAATTCACGAGATTGCCGTCGATATACAGTTCACCGCTGGTGATCTCTTCAAGGCCGGCTACCATTCTTAAAGTAGTGGATTTACCGCATCCGGAAGGTCCTACCAGTACGACGAATTCCTTGTCTTTGATGTCAAGGGAGAATTCCTGTACGGCTACGACGCCTTCGTCAGTTATCTGCAGATTGGCCTTATTGCTTTCAGGATTCTCTTCCTTTGATTTCTTTAAAGCTTTACGCTGTTTCTTTTCAGTATCTCCGATCGGATATACTTTCTTTATGTTTTTAAGAGTTACTTCTGCCATTTTGTTTCTCCTTTATCCTTTAACAGATCCTGATGTTACACCCTTGATGATAGATTTGGAAAGGATGATATAGATCACCATTACCGGTAAGATCGCCATCAGCATCAGCATGTATACCTTGCCCATATCGAACTTGGTAAAGTCGGCACTTCTCAGTGTTCCGATCATGACCGGAACGGTCTTCTTCTTGGCGTCATTCAGCAAGAGTGACGGCATGAAGTAGTTGTTCCAGGAACCGACGAACGAGAAGATCATCTGAACAGCCATGGCCGGTTTCATGATCGGCAGGACTATCTGGTTGAAGATCCTGAATTCGTTGGATCCGTCTATTCTGGCGGCTTCGACCATTTCCAGAGGCAATGTTGCCTGCAGGTACTGGCGCATATAGAAGTAGACCGCCGGAGCCGCAATGCTCGGTACGATCAGGAGCCAGAGCTTATTGGTCAGATGGAACTTGAAGGCCAGCTGGATGAAACCGACGGCTGAGACCTGTGAAGGGATCATCATGATGGCCAGGATGAACAGATGAACGGCCTTCTTGAAACGGAAGTTGTATACATAGGTACCGTATGCCGTCAGGGCTGAGAAATATGTCGTCAGCAGCGCTGAACAGATGGCAACTATGAAGCTGTTCTTCATGCCTGTCGGGATATCGATGGTACCGTCATGCCAGGCATTATAGAAGTTCTTGAGGAAGTTCTCCTTCGGGAACAGAGCGAAGCCGCTTTGCAGTTGCGCATTCGATCTGGTCGAATTGACGAACATCAGCCAGAAGAAGAACAGACACAGGAAGGCCAGGAAGATCAGGATCGCATAGACCACGAATCTGGAAATGAAGAGCTTGATCTTGGCGTTTCTATTAGCATTACTATTCATGTCTCTTCCCCCTCCTACTTTCTGGTTATCGTCTTGAAGACGAAGGCGGACAGTACGGCAGTTATGATGAACAGCAGTACCGATACGGCACCGGCCATACCGAAGTTCTTCGATACGCCCAGGAAGTTGTTCAGATACATGATCAGCGTCGTCGACGTCAGGTTAGGAGTACCCTTACCGTTGGTTAATACCTGCGGTACATCGAACATCTGGATACCGCCGATCATGGAAGTGATGAATACGTAGATGAAGATCGGCATCAGCAAAGGCATCGTGATGTTGAAGAAGACCTGAGTCGAATTGGAACCGTCAAGTCTGGCGGATTCGAACATGCTTTCGTCGATGCCCTGGATACCGGCCATCAGCAGAATGGTGGTATTACCGAACCACATCAGGAAGTTCATCAGTCCGATCAGTCCTCTGACCGATATCGTCATGCCCAGGAAGTTGATCGGTTCATTTACGGCACCCCAGCTCTGCAGGAGCTGATTGATCGGTCCGACCTGTGAGAACAGGGCGAAAAACAGCATTGAGAATGCGGATGCCATGATCAGGTTAGGCATGTAGATGACTGTCTTGAAGAACTGCTGTCCTTTGATGTTCAGTCTGGTGCTGGTGAAGAACAGTGCCAGCAGCATCGCAATGAGGAACTGCGGCACGGCACCGATGATCCAAAGGATCAGCGTATTAAGTGAATATTTGACAATAGGCACATATCCGGCATTGTTGATGGTAAACAGTTCCTTGTAGTTACGCAGACCTACGAAGTTAGGACCGATGACATTAAGACCGTCACGGTAGTACTCAAAGAAACTGTTATAGATGGTCAGCAGCTGCGGATACAAAGTGAAGATCAGGTATACCACGAAGAACGGGATGATGAAGATATAGCCCCACTTTGCATAGGATATGGATTTTGTCTTGGAAAGTTTTTTCATTTTCTCCATATTACTACCTCTCATATTTCTTAAATAAGTTTCCGACTTTATTTATTTAAGAAACTGTGGCAGGTTTTTGACCTGCCACAGAACTTATAACTAACTTTTAATGACTATTACTCAACAGTGATGCCAGGGTAAGTAGTCTTGATAGAATCCTTGAAGTTGGCAAGAGCTTCTTCCTTAGTAACGGTACCGTTCAGGAATTCACGGTAAGCATTCTGGATGCCTTCGTTGCAGCCCTGATCGTATGGAGTTACGTTCTGGAACTTGATGTACTTAGCCAGTTCAGCGAATACTGCAGTATCGTTCTGACCGCCTAAGAAGTCGTTACCATAGGACTCGTCAGCAGCAAACTTGTTGTTTACAGCCTGATTGTTGGAGAACTGAGCCTTTTCAGAAACCAGCTTAGAGCATACTTCTTCATCATTGATGAATGTGTTCATGATATCAGCAACCATAGTAGGATTGTCAGTGCCGGTAGCAGCTAACATCCAGGTACCGCCCCAGAAGTGAGCCTGAGGACCCTGGCAGATAGCCCAGTCGCCGTAGCATCCTCTTTCAGGATCCTGAGCATTGCCCATACAGAAGTTGAAGTACCAGGCAGGTCCGAAGAAGCACATGGTCTTGCCATCGGCAAACATCTGATCGTTCTTTTCAGCATCCCAGATACCGGCAGCAAACGGTGCATAACCTTCAGCCATATACTTTTCAGCCTGATCCATCCAGTTCTGGATAGCAGGGTCTATATTCAGCTTGCCGTCAACAACCCAACCGGAAGTGGTGTTGTTAGAGAAAGTACGGTAAGTCTCTAATGGAGTAGGAACCATGTAGTAGCCTTTTTCCTTAGCGATAGCAGCTACTTCATCGAATTTCTCCCAGGAATCTAATGCAGCCTGTACTTCAGCAGGATCATCAGTACCTAATACTTCCTTAGCGATGGAACGTCTATAGATAAGAGCAGACGGGCAGCACTGGAAGGAAACGCCCTTTACGACACCGTTGGCATCAGAAGCAGCTTCAACAGTGTACTTGTAAGTGTTAGAGAAATCAGTTACACCGATGGAAGTGACATCCATGGTAGCATCAGAGTTGGTGTACTTGATGATGTAGTCAGCTTCAGCAAGGAACATATCGACCTTTTCATCAGCCGGTGCATCAGCCTGAGCTAACAGGGCAGCATCCAGAGCATCCTGGTAAGCCATGTTATCAGAGATGTAAGTGGTACGCTTGATGGTTACATCGCCCTTAGTGGCTGTGAACTCATCGATAACTTCGTCGGCATAGTAATCACATAAGAATCCCCAGAATTCATCGTTCCATGTCCAGAGGTTTAATACTTTGCCTTCTTCAGCAGGTTCTTCACCGCCGTTACCGCCGTTACCGCAGGCAGCAAGGGTGAAGACCATAAGAATAGCTAATAAGATACTTAAAAGTTTTTTCATCATTTCTCCTTTCCTTCTAAGTAGGATATGCATCTTCCGAAAAAATGCATAGTGTTTAGAACTCCGTTTTAATGTAAGCCTTTACGGATTACTTAAACGTTTTCGTTAACTTAAGTATATCACATTTTTAAAATAGTCAAGCGTTTTTTACGAAAACGTTTACAAACCCTTATTTATGGGCTTGTTTTTTACTTAAATAACGGCTATACTGAACTTAATCGTTTAAGATACGTAATGGAGGTACTATATGAAATACGGGTATTTCGATGATTTACACCGTGAATATGTCATAACCGACTATAAAACGCCTCTTCCTTGGATAAATTACTTGGGAAGTGATGACTTTTTCACGCTTCTTTCCAATACCGCCGGCGGCTATGCCTTCTATAAGGACGCCAGATTAAGAAGGATCACCAGATACAGATACAATAATCTGCCTCTGGACCAGGACGGTTTCCATATTTATATAAAGGATAAGGATACGATCTGGAATCCGGGCTGGCAGCCCTGCAAGACGAAGCTCGATAAATATGAATGCCATCATGGTATGGGCTATACCACGATCATCGGCAGAAAGAACGGCGTCGAAGCCAGGCAGGAGCTCTATGTCCCTAAGAATGACAATATCCTCTTAATGAGAGTGACTCTGACCAACAACTCTAAAAAGGAAAAGAAACTCGATCTCTTCTCCTTCGTGGAGTTCTGCCTTTGGGACGCCCAGGATGATTCCACCAACTTCCAGCGTAACTATTCCACCGGTGAAGTGGAAGTTGAAGGATCAGTCATCTATCACAAGACCGAATACAGAGAGAGAAGAAACCACTATGCGGCTTTCTTCGTTAACAGAAAAGTAGATTCATTTGATTCCTCCCGGGACAAATTTACAGGTACCTATGGTTCGCCGGCCGCTCCGGAAGCGGTCCTGAATGGCAAGTGTTCCAACTCGATCGCCCACGGCTGGCAGCCTGTCGGTGCCCATCACCTGCACGTCGATCTGAAACCTGAAGAAAGCTATGATGCGATCTTCGGCCTGGTCTATGTGGAAGTTCCGGAAAAGGAAAAGTTCGTAAAGAACTCAGTCATCAACAAGGAACCGGCCAAAGCCTTAATAAAGAAATATGATACGAATAAGAAATTCGATGAAGGTCTTTCGATACTTCACGGCTTCTGGAACGACCTTCTGTCGGGTTTTGAAGTAAAGACCGGAAACGATAAGGTCAACCGCATGGTCAACATCTGGAATGCCTACCAGTGCATGGTCACCTTCAACATGTCCCGTTCCGCTTCCTATTATGAATCGGGCATCGGAAGAGGCATGGGCTTCAGGGATTCCTGTCAGGATCTTCTGGGTTTTGTGCATATGATACCGAAGAAAGCCAGACAGAGGATACTCGACATCGCTGCCACCCAGAAGGAAGACGGCGGCGCCTATCATCAGTATCAGCCTCTGACCAAGAAAGGCAACTCCGACATCGGCGGCGGTTTCAATGACGATCCGCTGTGGCTTATCGCGGCTGTCGATGCCTATATCAGAGAGACCGGCGACTGGAACATTCTTAAGGAAAAGGTCGATTTCGACAATAAGCCGGAGCTGGCCGCTACGTTACTTGAACATTTAAGACGAAGCTTTAACTATACATTGAATAACCTAGGTCCGCACAGACTGCCGCTCATCGGCAGAGCCGACTGGAACGACTGCCTCAATCTCAACTGCTTCTCGAAGCATCCGGGCGAATCCTTCCAGATCACCGGACCGAGCGAAGGACCGGTAGCGGAATCCGTATTCATCGCAGGCATGTTCGTGAAATACGGCAGAGCCTACGCCGACATCCTTAAGCATCTTGGCAGGGCCGATGAAGCAGCTCACTCTTATATAGCCGTAGAAGAAATGGAAAAGGCTGTCCTTAAGGACGGCTGGGACGGCAGATGGTTCTTAAGAGCCTATGATGCTTTCGGCAGGAAAGTCGGATCAAAGACCTCCAAGGAAGGCCAGATCTATATCGAACCGCAGGGCATGTGTGTCATGGCCGGCATCGGCAGGGAAACGGGCGAAGCCCAGAAGGCTCTTGATTCCGTAAAGGAAAGACTGGAGACCAAATACGGCATCGTTTTACTCAATCCGGCCTATACATCATATAAGCTGAATCTGGGCGAGATATCTTCCTACCCTCCTGGCTACAAGGAGAATGCAGGCATCTTCTGCCACAACAATCCTTGGATCATCTTTGCGGAAACTTTGATGGGACACGGCAACAGAGCTTTTGACTTATACAAGAAGACCTGTCCTGCTTTCCTGGAAGATATCTCCGAGATCCATCGCACGGAACCTTATGTCTACTGCCAGATGGTCGCCGGCAAGGATGCACCGACTTTCGGTGAAGGCAAGAACTCCTGGCTGACCGGCACGGCCGCCTGGACCTTTACCGTTCTCACACAGGGAATACTGGGCATCAAGCCTGACTATGACGGCCTGAGGATAGATCCATGCATACCTTCAAAGGTAAAGGAATATAAGGTAAACAGACTTTACCGGGGAACGATGTATCACATCACCGTCAAGAATCCTCATAAGAAGGAAAAAGGTGTTTCAAGGATGATCGTCGACGGTAAGGAGATAAACAGTGACGTTCTTCCTTTAAGCAGAAAGAAAGAAGTAGACGTTGAAGTTATCATGTAACACAAAGGCGATTCATCGCCTTTTTTCACTAAAAGGAGTATTGTTATGAACTTTGAGATCGAAAGAAGCAGAACTGAAAAAAAGAGCGCTCAGGAAAGAGCAGGAGAACTATTCGGCAATAAAATCAAAGGATCCGCCGACGCCCTGTATACCGATGCCTCCAGGGAAAGGATCATCGCCTTTTCCGGGCTGGAGTATCAGATGCCGGTATGCATGCATATCATCAATGATCCGCTGGTCTATGATTTCATAAAAGGTACGGATAAAGACCTGCTTTTCATCAAAGAAGAAGGATACCGTTTAAATGACGGAAACGGATATATCGAACTCCCTGAAGAAATAGAAAAGAGGATATCCGACATCTGTGATACCGCTCTTATTTCATCGGGCAGCCTCAACGAGAAAGGCGAACTGGAACTTGACCTTAAGAGCTACCGTGTCGGTTCCCATTACGGTGTCAACCTGTTGCTGGGAGACAGGAGCGGTTATGACGACTGTCTGCAGGCTACGCCTAAATCGGTCCTCGATGAACTGGGCCGAGGCTCTTTCAGAGGCAAACAGGAAAAACAGGTCCTGGCCACGAGATACGTGCTATCTCCTGAAGAAAACGGCGAACCGGCCAACAGACAGTTCTATCTTACCGAAAACGGCAGACAGATCTTCTACTCTCTGGATACCGATCACAATGTCGTAAGTGCAAAATGTCTCCACAGCCAGAACAGAACGGTGATCACTTATGTAACGGAATGCGGTCTGGAGATAAAGAGGACCATCTTCCTCCTGCCTCAGGAAAAGGACATGCCGGATGCCGTGGAAGTTCAGCGCATCGAGATCAAGAATCTTAAAGATGAACCTAGAGACCTGAGGATAGTACTGACCGGCATGTTCGGCATTACCGATCCGGCGACATTGGCCGGCGACATCATCTATGCCAACGTCGTCGTGGAAAGCGAACTCTACTGCAGGGACGGCAAGCCGTTGGCCATGTGCCCGCATCATCAGCCTAAGGAATGTGACGGCGAAAAGCGTTTTGCGATGCTGCTTTGTGAAGGCGAAGGAATGGACGAATACTGTTCAAGCCTTTACGACTTCATCGGCAAGGGAAGTCTGGACAGACCGGAAATGCTGCTACAGCTGTCCAATAAGCATTCCCGCAGACAGGCCGCTTTCTTTGCGATGGCCAAATCTTTCTGTCTTGAAAAGGAAACAGTCATCGATTCCTTTGCAGGTATGAGTGATAAGGAAGATGACGTCAGGGAAGCCTTCGACATGCAGTTGAACAATCTCTATGAAAAATATAAAGACAAAGATAAACTGACTGCCACATTAAACAGGATGATCGAAGATAACGACAGATACTATTCTTTCATCACCGTAAACAGCGGTGAACCGCTGAAGGATGCATACCTTTCAAAGAATCTGCCTTTCCAGGTCCTGTATCAGACCTATGTTTCAAGATCATTCGCCTGGACCCAGAAATCATACCGGGAAACAGGATTCAGGGAGATCCAGGATATCTTCGCTTCCATGTATTACATGCATGGGAATGATCAGGACGATCTGATAAAAAGACTGCTTGCCTCCTGGATCGAAAACGTCTTTGAACTGGGCTATGCCTACCATAACTTCACCACGAGAGGCAAGGAGCCGGGCATGTGTTCAGACGATCAGCTCTGGCTCTTACAGGCGGTATACCGTTATGTGAAACTGACCGGCGACTATGATTTCCTCAAGCAGGAATTCAGGATAGCGGGTTCTGATAAGAAAAGGCCATTATACAAGACTCTTGAAAGCATCATCGTCTATTCCGGCAAGATATCCGTAGGCAGGCATCATCTGCCGTTGCTGGATAAGGCCGACTGGAACGACTGCTTAAGACTTGATAAGGATACTCTGGAAGGTCCGGAAAAGGAAGAAGCGTATCATAAACAGCTTAAGGAAAACCGTCAGGAATTCGGTTCGGACTGGGACAATAAACAGAGCGAATCGGTAATGAATGCATGTCTCTTGAAGATAGCCGCTGATGAACTGAAGGAAATGGCTGAAGGATTAGGCTTTAAGGACATTGAAGAGACCTGTGATTTCGTATCGAAGAGAGTCTGTGATTCCCTGCAGGAAAATGCCTGGAAGAAAGACTACTTCGCCAGATGTCTCATCAATGACGGAAGAGGATACTCTTACCTGGGTTCGACAGGTGACGGATTGTCTCTTGATGAGAAGATCGACGGAACCTATTACCTGAACAGTTTCTCCTGGCCGCTGCTGGCAGATATCGCGACTGATGAAGAGACGAAGAGCATGCTGGACATCATCGATAAGTACCTCAAGACCCCTGCCGGATTAAAACTGGTAACGCCGGTCGATTATGACAAGCTGGGCATCGTTACCGGTTCGTCCTTCTATTTCCCGGGCGACAGAGAAAACGGAGGTGTTTTCAAACATGCGGCCATGATGTGTGTGGTAGCCTGCTTAAAGAAAGCCAAGACGACCAGGGACGAAAAGCTCGCCGAACGTCTTAAGGAACTGGCCTTCTTTATGATCGATAAGACCCTTCCATACAAGACTCTGGAAGACCCGTACGTCTTAAAAGGCAATCCACGCTTCTGCACTCAGTACAACAACTCCCAGACCGGTGAAGGCATCGGGCCTATCCTGTCGGGTACGGCTTCCTGGCTGACGCTGGCCATGTATGAGATACTGGGCTTTGAGATCAAAGGCGATAAGATAAGCTTCGATCCGATCATCAGCGAAGATGAACTGAATTACGCCCTGAACATCAAAGATAGCAGGATAGAGGTTCACATCATCACGGGCGGAAAGCTGAGATGCGATGAAAACAGCACTTACGAATATGACGGACAGAAATGCGGCAATACCATTTCCGTTCCGAACGATAATAAAACACATAAGATGGAGATCAGACTATGAAAAAGATAATCGTTTTATTGCTTACTGTTTTGATGTTGTGTTCCTGCGGAACTGAGACTTCCGACGGCAAGGACCGCCCTTCCGTTTCCGGCAAGCTGCAGGTCGTTGACGGCAAGCTCAGCAGCGAAGCCGGCGAACCGGTGATGTTAAGAGGAATATCGACCCACAGCATCCTGGTATCGGAACAGTACATCAACGAGGAATGTTTCAGCGATGTCGCCGATGTGATCGGTGCCAACGTCATCAGACTGGCCATGTATACCAGCGGCATGGGCGTTGCCGGCTACTGTACCGGCGGCGATAAGAACGGTCTGCTGGAGACCATCGACAAGGGCGTCAGCTACGCAAAGAACAGCGACATGTATGTGATCATCGACTGGCATATACTCGATGACGGCGATCCCAACAAGTTCATTGAAGAAGCCAAGGATTTCTTTGAAACGGTATCTGCTAAATACAAGAATGAAAAGCACGTCCTCTACGAGATCTGCAACGAACCAAACAAAGTCGAATGGTCCGATATAAAATCCTATGCGGAAACGATAATTCCGATAATCCATAACAATGATCCGAAGGCTGTAGTTATCGTCGGCACGCCTGACTATTCACAGGACGTCGATGCGGCAGCAGAAGACCCGCTTGAATATGATAACGTTCTTTATACCCTGCACTTCTATTCGGCAACTCACGGCCAGTGGTTAAGAGACAAGGCACAGGTCGCCGTCAGTAAAGGACTGGCCTTATTCGTTACCGAATTCGGCATCACCGCTTCCAACGGCGGTTTCCCTTATGATAAGGATGAAGCCGACGTCTGGATAGATTTCCTTGAAGACAGGAATATCTCCTATGTCATGTGGCAGCTGTCCAAAGCTCCGGAAGCCTGTTCAGCCATCAGAAGAGACTGCATGAAACTGAAGGGCTTTGAAAGAGATGACTTTACCGAAGCCGGACAGTGGCTGATGGATAAGATTGCCGAAAAGTCAGATGCCAATAAAGAGTAAACCGGTCCTGCCGGTTTTTCTTTATCCCCTATTTGAGAAATAAGTAAGTTATAATATAAGCGATGAATTTCTATGAAAAGACCAGCAATGTCATTCCGACGCTGACTTCTGCCGAGCAGGAGATCTTTAACTATGTCATCAAGAACCTGCACGTGGTCAAGAACATGTCCATCAGGCAGCTGGCCGACAAGTGTTTCATATCGACTACCACCCTTTTTCGTTTCGTCAAGAAACTGGGTTATGAAGGCTATTCCGATTTCATCGACGATGTCAGGGAAGCGGAATACGAATCAAGAAGGATCGATATCCCGAATATCGTTACCAGCGATGACTACCGTGACTCTTATCTCAAGAACGTCATCGAAGCCGTCAAGGTCATTACCGATGAAAAGATCGACAAGTTCGACAAGCTGATGTCCCGTAATCCTAACATCTACATCCTGGCGGAAGGCCTCAGTTTTGAGGTTGCCGGCTATTTCAAGAGACTGCTGGTTTCCTGCGGCTACAATGCGGAGATCCCGGGCGAGGAATATGAATTCAAGAGCGTACTGAAAAAGATCAAAAGAGACGACGTTCTGCTGGTGCTTTCCTACAACGGAAACAACCAGAGCGTTCTGCACCGTATCGAAAGGATCTTTGCGATATCGACCCCAAGCATCATCTCCATCACCCGTTCCGACAACAACGCCATTCAGAACATGTCCGACCTCAATTTCTATGTTTTTGCGGATGAGATCGAATACGAGGGTGAAGATATCACCTCACGTATCGGCATGATCGCCATCATGGAGACCCTGATGTACAGATACATCGCCAGAGGAACAATGTTACCTAAACTGTAACAGTTTGCTAAATCTGTTCCTGCTGTTCCTTTATAGCCTGCCTTTATTGAGAGAAAATACCGTAAAATGGTATTTTTTAATTGTAGAAATCGTTTTCAGATAATGAATAGAGGCTAAAGAAAAACCTTTGTATATTCATAATCGGAAACGCTTACATACGAGGAAAAGAACAATTATGGCAAAAAGAATTGAAGGAACTACTCCTAGAGAAGACGGATTCCGCTGGCCGGGTGAATTTGAACCTCAGGCACGCATCTGGATGATCTGGCCGGAAAGGCCTGATGTCTGGAGAGACGGCGGAATGCTTACTCACACCTTCCTGAACGTTAATGACTATCACCGTTATCACTTCCCGATCGACGGCACCATCCTTGAACTTAAAAAGATCGATGCCTTCAATGCGGTAGGCGGCAGGACCCTGTTCGATAAGGAAAGCGGTCATTATATCTGCGACTGCGGCGATACCTCATGGCAGGCAAGAGAAACCAGAGACCTTGTGGTCCTTGATACCGATTACGGCAAGGTCGCCGTTCTTCCGGTAGGCATGTCCCAGGTCTGTTCCTGCAACTTTGAAGATCATCTGAAAGTCGGAGATAAGGTCCGTAAGGGAGATCCGCTGGGTTACTTCCTGTTTGGCGGCAGCGACATCGTGATGATGTTTGAAAAGGGCGTGGAATTCACGCTCCTGGCCAGGGAATGCGAACATATCTTCGTGGGTGAGGATTACGCCGATCTCAAAATGAAATAAGTTATTATCAAATAAGAAATAAAAAAAGATACGGCTGCTGCTGTATCTTTTTTTTCTTTTTTCTTATTCTTCCTTAAGGCTTTCCTGCAGCTCTTCGTTTTCCTTCTTGACTGCTTCGGCTTCGGCCTTGGCTTCTTCAGCTTCCTTCTTCAGCTGCTTGTTGAGCTCTTCCTGCTCCTTTTCTCTTTCCTTCTGGAGCAGTCTCTTTTCTCTTTCGTCCCTTCTGATGGAGCTGCCCAGTTTGAAGTAAACGGAAGAAGTGATGAGACCCAGGATGATGGTGCCGGTGGCTATCAGCATCTTCTTAAGTACGACGGCCGATCCCTTGACGATGGAATTGTTCATGAGAACTTCAAACAGCTGCTTGTTGCGGAAGTATTCCCAGCCAAGGACCAGGACACCGCCGATGATAAGTACTAAGGCTATGAAGCCCAGGATCTTTTTAGCTATCTTTTTCATATTTATCCCCTTTTATAAAACAATATTATTATACTAGAAAACGCTTATTTTATTTCATCGAGAAACTTAAGTAATTCCTTTTCCGTTATGGCTCCGGCCATGCCTCCCTCTTTGGTACAGGCATAGGCGCCGCAGGCGCTCGCATATTCAAGACAGTCCTTCAGTGAAATGCCTTTATTGCGGAAATGCAGGAAGGCTCCCGCAAAGCTGTCACCGGCTCCGGTGGAATCAACTACATTGACCTTATAGGCAGGTAAAGAATAAACGCCTTCCTTACTGTAACAGGATGCGCCTCTGGAACCGTCGGTCACACAGCAGAATTCCGCACCCTTTTCAAGAAGATGCGTTATCGGATCAAAGCCGCAGCTTTCATGGAAACGCTCATAGGCTTCCTTGTTCATGAAGAAGGCATCCGCAAGATCCAGTACCATTTCCTTTTCATATTCTTCCTGATACTGGCTGCTGCCGTCAAAGACGATCCTGGCACCGTGTTTTCTGGCTTCCTTTAAAATATCGGTATTCCTGAAAGCCTTCTTTACCAGATGCATCAGAGTATAGATATAGGAAGAGTTATACAGGATGTCCCTGAGGCTTTCATCTTCCTCAAAGAAAGGTCTTACCGGCTCGATGACGTAAATGCATTTCTCGTCGCCCTTCTTCATTATGAGACAGCTGCCGTTGACGACATCCTCTCCGAATCGTATATGAGAGGTATCAACGCCTTTTTCCTTCAGGCTTTGAAGAAGCATTTGCGTTCCTTCGTCGTTCTTTTTTAGATAGTCAACGACCTTTACTTCACTTCCCAGCTTCGAAGAAACGGTAGCCGCATTCAGTACGCAGCCGCCTGTCTTTACCCCTAAAGGTACGCACTTGCAGGCGTCGCCTTCCTTGAGGAAGGTCTCTATCTCATAAAAATAATCGATAGCTGCACCGGAAAGATAGACAAGATGTTTAGCCATTGCTTACCTGAGCTATCCTTCTGGCTGTGTCTTCCAGATCATAGCTGTTTACTTCATTTATCAGTTTCAGATAATCCTCATTATAGAAAGATTCCAGGGTACCGGCCATGGCTGCAGCTATGGTAGCTACGGTATCGGTATCGTTGCCGATATTCACACCGGCGATGATGGTCTTCATCGTATCGCCTTCTGCGGCTTTAAGGATACCGAAGGCACAAGGAACGGTCTCGGAGGCGCTCAATCCTGCTCCGATGATATCGGCCAGTTCCTGCATGGCCTTGCCCATATCGCCGTTGCATTTCTTGGCTATCTCCACAGCCAGAGCAATCCTTTTATAGACGCTCGGATTAGCCAGTTCCTTACCGGCTTCCTTGGCTACCGTTTCGCCCTTTAAAGCGCCTTTCATTCCGGCTTCGATAACGGAATCGACTGTGGCGTTTTCGTTGAGTGCTTCCGCAACAGCGGCCGCAACGGCACAGGCTCCGGATAAAGCCGTTGAATTGAAATGTGTCGGCCGGCAGATCGTGATCGCATCCTCGATGGCCTTGTCGACATTGCCTCCGCTTAAGAGGCCTACAGGCGATATCTTCATAGCACCGCCGTCCGATCCTTTGGACGAATCATACTTGATGAAACTCTGCTTCTCTTCCACTTCATGTCCCAGCATCCTTTCGACGGCCTTGATGGTAGTCGGACCTGCCAGCACATAATAAGGTGTTCTGGACCAGTTTATCAGGGCGTTTTTGGCAACTTCATCAGTTACCTTGCCTTCATTGTCCAGAATGGCTAAAGCCGTACAGTAAGCCAGTGAGAAGTCATCGGTCACGCTTCCCTTGGCAAAACCTCTGGCAAACACATCATCCGGAGGAGTGATGAAATCCTTTACCAGTCCTCCGAATCTTTCGATGATCTGAGCGGTACTTCTGGTCTCGGTAGCCGCTCCCATGGCATCGCCGACAGCAGCTGCCAGCAGTCCTCCGAGTATCTTTCCGTAATTATCCATAAGTCTCTCCTTTTTTAATAATTCTATCATTTTTAAGGGTCTCTACCTTTACAAAACCACCAAGTTTTGATAATATAAATAAGCGCAACTGGAGGGGTAGCGAAGTGGCTAAACGCGGCTGACTGTAAATCAGCTCCCAACGGGTTCGGCAGTTCGAATCTGCCCCCCTCCACCATTCTTAGGTGATTGGGATGTAGCCAAGTGGTAAGGCAACAGACTTTGACTCTGTCATTTCGCTGGTTCGATCCCAGCCATCCCAGCCAGTCGACCCGGTAGCTCAGGCGGTAGAGCATTTGACTTTTAATCAAAGGGTCCGGGGTTCGATTCCCCGCCGGGTCACCACTCGATATGCAGGTGTAGTTCAGTGGTAGAACTTCAGCCCTCCAAGCTGACTATGTGGGTTCGATTCCCATCACCTGCTCCATATAAGATTAAGAAAAGCCCTAAAACAAGGGCTTTTTTAGTTGTCAAATCGATTTTGGGGAAGGATTTGGGGAAAAGGAACGCTTTTTAGTTATATTTCCTCATTTCCAGAGCTTTTCTTTTCAACTCCTCGTTGGATCTTGCATAACCTATTGTCATAGTGCTTTCCTTATGCCCCATCAGTTCCTGAGTAGTCCTAGGATCAGCCCCATTGGTTATAAGGTCTGTAGAGAATTGGTGTCTGATCGTATAAGGCCTGAACGTATTGTGAGTTAGTCTCTGACAAACGCTTGAAAGGAAGTTGCCGGTCATCATTTCTCCATTGTCTCTCATAAAAAGCAAGTCTCCTTTGGATATAGCATAGAGTTTATCGAAAACAGGCAGAAGATCTTCGACAACAGGAACATACCTTATCGAGTACTCGTTCTTTGTTCTCTTGATCGTGATCGCTTCTGTTGAGGTGCTTCCTACAGATTGGCAGACAAATATAGTCTTGCAGTCAAGATCTATGTTTCTTTTGTCTAGTGCCATTACCTCACCAGGTCTCATTCCTGTATACCACATTATCAACAATGCTCCCTGCATCAGTATACTGTCCCTTCTGTTTGTTATCCTTTCATCAATCAGCTTAACGGCTTCCATCACTTCATCAAAAGAAGTCTCCATCGGTTTCTTGATAGTGATGATATCACTCTTTGGAATTACAACGTTGTAGGTCTCGTCTTTAATGACGATCTCTTTGGCTATGGCATACCTATAAAGCCTATTCCATATGCTTTTAGTTCTCTGGATAGTGTCATCTTTGCAGGTACTTACCATATTGTTTAGGCACTTCTGGATGTCATCAAACTTGATGCTAGAGAAAACTCTGTCAGCCCCGATAAAAGTCCTTATATACCTGTTATAAGTTCCCGCTTCTTTCTTTTTGGTACCTAAAGAACAATTCCTTAATTCCATCATTCCATTGAAAACTTGATCAAGGGTATAGTGCTTTTCTTTAATAACCATTCCGTTAGCGATCTTGACTTTGGCTTCATCTCTGAACTTCTTGGCCATCTCCAAGGCTTTAGGCATTGATCCATATTTCTTCAAAGTGAAGGTATGCGATATATAGCCCTTCTGTCCCTGGGAATCACAATAAGGTATCTTAACTCTATATGACTCTTTTCGCTTCTCTATATATTCGTTATTCCTTGCCATAGTTGTTCTCCTGTTCTAAAACCTCTTCATAATCGAGTCTCTCTTGCAGCTCTTTCTCCTTATTCTTACGGGCTTTTTCGTATTTACCGATTATCTCTTCATATTTTGAAAGAGCAAACTTCAAGTCAACATATTCCTCGTAATAAGCACCTATTGAATCGGGATCATCGTGTATTGATTGTTCAAGCTCTTTAAACTTAGGCAGCATCTCATCATATTTCTTTTTGCTGGTTTCATATTTATAAGGTGAGAGATTTACTATATTCTTGATCTCATCAAAAACCCTTATACTAAGTATTCTTTCCAAATCAGAAAGAACAATTTCCGGCACCCTTCCCTCTAAATAGTGATTCAACACCATTAATGACTCGGAATCGATACTATAAATGTCTACCTTAAAGAGATTGAAGAATGAATGAAGAAAATCGCAAAACCCAAAGGAGCTCAATAATTGATTTAGTACAAACTTCTCCTGTTTATCTAAATCTTGAACATTCATTATGGATTCATCTTCCAAACCCAGAGATGAGCCGATTGATAAGTGTACATTTACATCATCGATATCACTTAATCCGTATAGATAATCAAGGGAACAATTCAAAGTCTTAGCAATCTGTATCATATTGTCGATAGTCCTCCTTCTCCCTTGAACCAAGATATCTGTTAGATAAGATCCTTTAGATTCATCACCAAAAAGATCCTTGGCTAATTGTTTTTGGTCTCTGTAACCAAGAGCATTTGCCTTATTGATTATTCTCCTTGCAATCTTGTCGTGGCCTTCTTTAATTTCAATCATTTATTACTCCTCTCGTTATTCCTGATGGAATCAATCACAATAATTATTTTTTCTACAATCCATATGATTACTGATAATATAATTATGATGATTACGATTACATTTTATGTAATAAGACAAAAGATGTCAATCATCATCAGAAAGGAGGTAGATTAAATGGCCAACAACAAATTAAGATCTTACTCTCGGGATAAATCTGTCTATCTGTGGGAAGTCGCCAATGCTCTGCGCATTTCTGAAGCAACAATGACAAGAAAGCTAAGACTTGAATTATCCAGAGAAGAAATTTCAAGAATAATGTCTGTAATCGATGAAATCTCAAAGAGAAAAGAAAGCGAGGTATAAATTCTTTGAAACTCTCATTCATTAAGAATATAGCTCCTATGGGGCTTATACGGAGGTCTGTGTATGGAAGAACAAAAACTGAGTAAAATTGCTCTTACCACTAAAGAAGCTTGTGAATACATCGGCTTCAACCGAAGCCTTCTTGATTCTTACAGGAAAGCTGGTTTGATAAGAGCAATTAAAGCCGGAAGATACTTCATTTATCCTGTTGCGGAATTGGAAAATTTCATTTCAAGAAATATAGGGCACGAAATAACGAAAGATGGGGTCATTTATGACTGAGGTCAAGAGAGACGGTTTTACCTTTTATAAAAGCTTTTATTTGGCTGTAGAAGATTTTTCTGAAGATGAGCAGGATCTCTTCTATAGAAGCATTATCGAATATGCCTTGCTTGACAAAAAGCCCTCTATAGATAACGTTTACCTCAAGAGCGTCTTCACCTGTGTAACCCCAAATATCGATTCATCTATTAGGAAATACGATCAAAGGAAAGAGGCTTCAAGCAAGGGAAGATCCAAGATAACGAAGTCGAAACGAAAACGAAACGAAAACGAATCGAAGATAGACAATAATATTAAGAAAGATACTAAAACAGATATTAATACTCCCAAAGAGATTTATAAAGACTATCCATCCTCGTTGGTTTCTGCTCTGAATGACTTTGAATCTATGAGAAAACAAATCAAGAAGCCCATTACAGATCGGGCAAGAAAAACGATCCTGAAAAAACTTCACGAATATTCAGGCGGCGATGTTGATACTATGATCGAGATACTGGAGTACAGCATCCTTGCTGGTTATCCAAATATATATCCTCTCAATCAGAAGCCTTCACTTAATGGTTCAAAGGGCATTTCGCCGACAAGCATTATGCAAAGATACGCAGGAAAGGAGTAAATATGAACAAAAATGAAACTGCTAAAATCATTGCACTTATCAAATTAAATTACCCTCATATATATCAGGATTATTCTGACAGCGATCTAGATTTGCTAATTAGTGAATGGACGCTTCAACTAGAACAAATGCCTTATAAAGCAATTTACGTGGCTGTACAGTGCCATATTTCTACTAATCCATATCCGCCTACTATAGCACACATAAAGGGCATCTTATACGATATGAGCAATTCTAAACTGCCTTCAGGAGAAGAAGCCTGGGCAATCGTTCTGAAAGCAGGAAGAGCCTCATTGTATCCAGATTCAGCTTATGAGGAATTGAAGAAACTTCCCGAATATCTAAAGCCTATTGTCACCTTTGATCTATTACAGAGTATCGCTAATAGTTCAGATGCTGACCTTCCGTTCATCAAAAAAGACTTTCTGCAAGATTACCGATCTGTTACAGAAAGTCATAAAAGAAATGTTCAGATTTCTTCTATAAGTAATAATATCAGAAAACTGACTTCAGAAGAATATGGTTCTGATTCAGCAGATGCTGATGTCAGACTTTTAGAGGACAAAGATGATGAACGAGAAAAACCTTAAGCCTTTACAGAAAGGGCAGCTTACCAGAGAGGAAGCAAAGAGAAGAGGATCAAGCGGCGGCAGGAAATCTGCCCTGGCAAGACAGAAAAGGAAGATCCTGAAGGAAGGCATCATTGAATCTATGAAAGAGGAAGATTGGGATGCCGTTGTCAGAGGTGCGATTGAAAGGGCAAAAACAAGCAATAAGGGCTTTGTTGTCTTGAGAGACACCATAGGTCAAAAGCCGGCAGAACACTTGGAAAACACCATCTCTTTTGACTTTGACAGTGCAGTACTGACTGAAGATGAAGAAGAAGAATAAAAGTCTGGATCTGTTGCTGGAGAATGCCAACAGGTATTTAAGGGGCAATGAGAAGACCGTTGCCCTTAACCTGTTGGACAGGCTTATCTTTATGGAAAAGGTGCTCGATCAGCTTCAGGAAGAGATCGGCAGAAATGGGGTAGTAGAAAACTTCATCAATGGTAAGCAGAACTTCATCAGAGAAAGTCAAGCCTTGAAGAGCTATAACAATACCATTAAGAATTATCAGAAGATCCTTGCTGAAGTATCAAAGATGATTCCTGATTCTAATGTCTTTGATCCGTTCAGCCCCATTGATGATTGACACCGCCCCACTGGTCAGATCCTGCTTATTTAGGAAGAAACGGTGGAACAGGTACTCCTTATTTAAAGATTGCTCTTATATGAGGGGGTTAAAAAAGACAGATTACTCTGTCTTTTCTTTACTAACTTTTATTCCTTTTTCCTGTTTCCTTCTCTCGTACTCTCTTTTATGAGCCCTGTAAGCTTCCGCAAAAACCTCTTCTTTTAAAGAATCGGATAGGGTTAATTTATAAGTCATCGCACCTGTCATAGGTGTACTGATACCTTCTCCTGTTCTGTAAGTCGTATATAGCCACCCATCAGAAAACTCAAAAGCTATTTCCGCTTTTGGATGATGGACATTATTTGCGTTGGCTACCACCCATTTACTTATGGTCGCATCTTCTTGTAAAACTGCATTTTTATTAGTTTTCGCCTTCTCTATTCTGCCATAAATGTTAAAACCCAAGGCAAGAATAACAACCGCAAGTAAAATCCACGGTGCATAATCATAAAAGAAATAACCTGACATATACATATTCTCCTTTATTTAATTATACACTCAACTAAATCTTATAATTTGGTAAATGGTAATCTCACGGTTGCTCTTTCTTTATCGTGTTGTAAAACTCCCCTTTAAAATTGCAAAAAAGTGCTTCAGAAGACCGATGAACAGCCAATAATTTTACTTACTATAAATCTTATGGAGGTGTGCAATCTACGATTATTGTGCATATCCAACAATCTTTTCTTCCCCAATAAATCGTTCTTAAAATTTTCTGTATAATTTAAGTGAAGGAAACAATATGGATAAAGCCAGGATATTCAAAACCAATGAGATAGTAACTGCCCAAGATGTTTTAGACGGCAAAATCAACAAGAACGATGACTTTGTTGATGTCGAGGAAGATTTCAAAGTAACCTTCGTCAAGAAAGCAAAAAACAATGGCCGTCCATACTTTAGAGTATATTATTCTTTAGAAGACTATAAAGAATTGTCTCCCGAACAAAAAACGAGATATGATATTCTGTCTGAAATGAGGCATTACCAAGAAACTCCTTGGCACAGAGACTGGAAGGCTTTGTTTGAACCATATGCAGAAATTGAAAAAGTTATCATTAATCCTGAAACTAAGAAAAGAAAAATCGCAGATGCTTTCTTTAAGGAAACAAAGATTTGCGTAGAGTTTCAGCACTCTTATATAGCTAATGATTTTGAAGAAAGAAATGCATTTTATAGAGAGCTTGGCATTGATACTTTCTGGTTATATGATCTGACCGGCCTTAACGTTAAACTACAAGCTGATGGATCCTATCAGATCCTGGAAAATAATGCAAAAGGCTTCTTCAAGATCGCAGAAAACCAAATGAATCTATTGATGGAAGGCGTTTTCATTCAGGCAAAAGACAAACTGATCTATAGGATTAACTATCTTGATAGAAAAGAAATAGACAATGAATTTAAATCTACGATAAGGTGTTTTTATCCTGCAGGTATATACAATTCAGAAGAATTTATAGAGTATATCAGAAATTACCGCTCGGTTTTTCACGCACCTATTATTGATCCTGAATACCTTGAAGAACAAAGAAGGTATTATGACTTTATAAAAGAGCCACATAGCCTGTATGAGTTGTGGAAACCATCTTTTAATAGAATGGTTGTTCAAAATATCGAGGATGGTCAATATATTCTGATTGATAGATCCATTGATGGAAAATCAATGAAAAAGGCGGTTGGTTACAAGACCGTTATTGCATTTCATTATGTTAAATATGAGAATCAT
Organism: Erysipelotrichaceae bacterium; assembly: GCA_017431825.1. Classification (GTDB taxonomy): domain Bacteria; phylum Bacillota_I; class Bacilli_A; order Erysipelotrichales; family Erysipelotrichaceae; genus Colivicinus. Next base: position 23,872 of record JAFRKI010000004.1, read on the forward strand.
TGGTATGACATACTATCTAGCAAAGAATATGGCATCAGTGATGATAAAGCCAGCAGAGAAATCTGGATGTTTATGAGAAGCTATTGATCTATAAAATCAATAATCAAACAACATTTGATAGAACAGTGATTCTGGTATCGTTTCAATATCATATCCCTTTTGTTTATATTCGTTTGCTTTTTTCATTTTGTTGGTTTGCTCTCTATATCCTGTATCTGCTATAACAAGGAAATTGGTATTCTTTGTAACGTTATTCCCAACACTTCCTCCACAATTCACAACAATTTGAGCCGCATCTTTCCTTATAAATCTTTCTAATGTACCCGTAAAGACAACTTCTTTGTTATAAAACGGATTGTCTTCATCAAAATCAAATGACTCTGGTGATAAGTCTTTTAGATTGTATTTCTTATGATAATGCCTTTTTACCGAATCAAATACTATTCCGTTTTCATTGATATATGACACAAGGCAATCGTATGATTTCTTTGTATATTCACAATCGCTTAAAGCTCTGTGCTCTTGATTACCTTCAAGGTTAAACCTAACGATTAAGTCTGATAATCTGTTGTGTTCTCTTGGAAAAAGTCTCCTGCTTATTCTTAGAATATCAACCATATCATTTGAAAACCACCTGTTGTATAGTACATAAGCATTCATATAAATAAAGTTTGAATCAAAGGAAACTATATTATGTCCTATGACTATGTCGTCGCCTATAAAGTCCAAAAAATCCTTTAGTACCTCATCGATTCTTGGACAGTTTTCGACCATCTCGTTAGTGATTCCGTTTATTTGAGTAATAAACTCTGGTATGAGATCATTAGGCTTAACAAGTTGTTGATACCTATCGGCAATTTCGTTATTCCTGACTTTAATACCGGCCATTTCAATAATCTCACCAAATTGGCAGGATAAGTCTGTTGTTTCTAAATCAATAACGGTATAATCCGAAGGAAGTTCCAGAAGACTATCTCCCTTCAGCTTCTTTTCGATCATAGAAACATAATCATCGTAGTTAATTCCATAGTCATCATAGAAAGCTTCAGGGTTGTTTTCGTATCTTTCAAAATTATCTACAAAAAGCATTTTCATTTCCTTCCTTCTTTAATCCTCTTTTTCTGCATTCTTGATCAGTGTCATCAAGGTATCTCTATCCCACAATCGTATTCTATTTGCTCTTGCAAGTTCTTCGGCGCTTTTTGTAAAATATCGATTTGTTAATACCGCACCGACATCACAGTTGTATAGTTTAAGGCCGGCAGAAACTTCTTGCACAGGAGTATTAGACAGATCGTTATTGTAACACTTGCATTGTATTGCATATTTCACGTTATCTTTATATGCAATAATATCTACTCCCTGGTCTCCTGTTGCCTTGGTTAAAGACACCCTGTTAAAACCATTCTTTTCCAATAAAAAAGAACAATATTCTTCAAATTCAGTGCCATTCATATCATCGAAGTCTTTAAATCCTGATTCATTACGGTTTTCAGCATTGTCATACAACAGGGCCAATTCATTGTTTTTAAATATGTATCCTATTCTTTTCCCAACATCTTTAACTGCTTTTTTTGCATAATCGATTGTTTCTTCGTTTGCTTCATATTTGATGAGATTGCGGTAACTTGGTAGATATTGGTTTTTAAAATAATCAACCATTACCCTTCTATTGTCTTTTTTATTCAGCTCAATAAAACTCTCTCTTTCTTCTTCAAAGTATTCTACTAATCGCTCTTGGTATACCCTCTTTAACTCATCTATCCTTCGGACAAAATCATCATTGTTTCCTTCGTGTTCAATCAAATAATTTAATAAAGGAATGATGTTTGCGTAGCATTCATATAAATCTGCGGGATGCTTTCTAGCCTTAAATTCTTTGTTATAGGCATTGATTGTTGCTTTAACTAAATCTGATTTTGTAATGTCTTTTTCAGCGTTTTCATTATTTGTATTTTTAAAAATCCGAGGATCATTGTCCACCAATTCAACATCGTATTTCCACTGTTTTCCTTTGTAATCGACTTCAAACTCATACTTTTGTGCTTTTCTTTGTTCATTCCCTTGTTTGTTTTTTAGCTTAATTGCTTTTTCTTGTTTTAAGAAGCACACGATAGGAATAATAAGTGCAGCAAAAAAAGTGCAAATATACAATATAGGATGAGAGTCAACAATTTCTTGAGTAAAAACTTTTTCTATGACTTTAAAAAGCAATACTTCTAATAAACAATACAAAGCAAAATATAATAGTGCTCTTATAATTTTTTTCATAGACTAATATCCTTTTTAATTATTTTATTATAGTTTTAGATTATAAAGAATAGAACGTAAAATTGGAGTTGAAATTTGGGAAAATTTGGGGAAAACAATATCAATTATTCAGCATTATTGAGAAAAATCGAAAAAGCGTTAATTGTTTAAAATGCCTTAAGTAAAGGGTTTAAAACGATTGAGTAACAATGGCAAAATATCCCAGATGCCATCACCTGCTCCATATACGAATAATTAAGGTCCTTAACAGGACCTTTTTGTATATCACATCTTTTTTATCGGATGTCTTATGACCGTCTTAAGCTTATCAGGCGTGACTTTTCTAGGATCGCTTAAGTATATCTCGTGATGATATCGCTTATCACTGATATCAAGTTCATAGCCGCTTTCCTTCATATATTCATGCATGAGCTCAACGGTAGCCGGTTCTTTGTCATAGCTGCCCAGATGCATGCACTGTACACACAGGCCTTCATCATAGGTAAAGAACTCGACTTTGGAGAAATCCTGTTTCTTTTTCTTGGTAGCTTCTTCTATGGCCCAGTCAAAGTCTTCCTCGGTCACGAAATCCGGAAGTCTGATGACGGATATGAAACTGAACTTTTCCTTATGACCGTAGTCTATTCCCTTTATTCCGCCCTGCCACCAGAATCCTTCCAGCGGCGGTACGACGTATTCGAAGTAACCGTCTATCTTATGGCTCCCCTTATAGCTCATCTTGATGGTGAAGGCTATACCGTATAAAAGACCGATACTGTTCTTGTATTCTCCGTTTTCCTTGTTGGGATCGCCCTTGCCTCTTACCGCGATATAGTTTATCTTCGGTATTTTTACGATACCCGGTTTATCCTTAGGCATGTAGAATTCCTTGTATTCCTTCTTGTAGTCAAAAGCCATGATCAGTCCTCCAGTTTCTTAAACAGTCTGGCATTCCAGAATTCCATTCCCAGTTCTTCAAGATAGAAATGAAAGATGGCCTTCCAGTTCCTGGTGGCCGTACTCAATACGATATATTCAGCCTCGTTCTTTACTGCCTTTTCGGCATATTCAAAGAGACTGCTGCCGATGCCTTTTGACCTTTCTTCCGGTATCACATAGATCTCTTCGACTTCAAAATAAGGCGTTCCTTCCGGCATGACCGAGGTCATGTTCTCCGACTGGAAAGTCCTACCGAAAAGATAACCGATGACTCTGCCATCTTCTTCGGCCAGGAAGATACGGTTGCCTTCGATGTCTTCCTTTCCGTTAGCCCGGTAGCCGTGGCAGCTGTTTTCCTTTTCCCAGTTTATGGAAAGATCGATCAGCTGTTTCAGTACCTTATCATTAAGTTCTGTTTCGTATATGTTCATTTCTTGTTCCTTTATATTCATGATCAGAACAGGGAAGTCTGTTCGCCATCCTTGATCTCTCTTTTATATGCTTTGATGATGTCTTTCATTTCATGGAGTATGCCATACCTGTCACATTCGGCCGCAAACATCCTATAAAGACGGTCGCAGTCCGGAATCGGACACATATAGCTGTCTTTATAATATCTGACGTATTTCTCTTTCAGACCCGGAAAGTGTTCGTCCAGTTTATCGTAATAGTAGTCACGCTGATTCTCTCTTAAGGTCATGCCCATATAGGAATGGATGAATCTGGCTTTATTCTCATATGCCAGTCTGACCAGCTCCCTGATGTCTTCTTCCTTGTCGGTGATAAAAGGCAGGACCGGATTCATCATAATGCCCGCAAAGATCCCGTTTTCATTGAGCGTCTTTATCACTTCAAATCTTCTGGATGATACGCATACACGCGGTTCAATGATCCTTGAAAGATCATCGTGAGGTGTGGTTATCGTCAGCTTAATGATGACGTTGTTCTTAGCGTTTATCTCTTTAAGCAGGTCAAGGTCTCTTAAGATCAGATCGCTCTTCGTATCGATGGAAACACCGAAGCCGCATTTCGAAATCAGCTTCAGGGCACCTCTGGTCTGTTCATGCTGTTTCTCTTGAGGATTATAGGTATCGGACATCGAACCGATACCTACGATGCCTTTTTTCTTTTTTCCGGAGAGATCCTTATCCAGTATCGCCAGTGCGTTTTCCTTGCCTTTGGGAACGTCAAAATCATCGATATGGTAACAGCTGCTCCTGCTGTCACAGTAGATACAGCCGTGAGAGCAGCCCCGGTAAAGATTCATGTTATAATCGACGCCATACCAGTCATCACCGTATTTCACTTTTGACAGTATAGTCTTGGCCTGAACGAATTCCATTATTTTTCCGCATAGCCGTAAAGATCATTGCCACCGGTGGTATGATTTACCTTATCCAGCCAGGCATTCTTCACGTAATCAAGTTCCAAAGTAGCATCCAGGAGTTCCTTCAGCTGTGATGCGCTCTTCTTTTCAAAAGTAAAGACGTAAGCACCAAGAGACTTCAGGGAAGACTTCTTATGGCCTCCGATGAACTCTTCATAGACTTTGATCATCTCTTCCGCATCACCTTCATTGAATACGACTACTATCCTGTTACCGGCATATTCACTGCCATCTACGATTACCGTATCGGAAGCTCTGTTTATCTTCAGCCTTCTCTTTATCATCTCTTCTCCCTTCTCTATCGAATAATCCTTGAATATCTCTTTTATATCTTCTTCCTGCCCTTCAGGTGAATATATGTCTTCACTGCCGCAGCAGTACAGCTTATCGTCACACAATACGAATATATGGGCATCATCACTCAGGAAAATACTGTTGAGTTTATCATCACTGATGACTCTCACATCATCCTCTCCATACAGGAACAATGATGTAAGTTCATCACCAGAGTATATGGGATACAAGGCAAGATCAGCTTCCTTAAACTCTCCGTCTTCATAAGCATATACGCTTATTCCGTCACCTATTTCATCACCCTCTGTAACGTAAATAGAGGCCTCTTCCGCGATGTTTTCATCTGCCTGAATATTCTTGCTGCTTAGGGTATTTAAGCCTCCTGAACAGGCTAAAAGCAGGGCTAATAAAGGGCATATCAAAAACTTCTTCATACTCTTACCTCCCTTTCAATAATTATATCAAAACAAAGGATGCGTACTGTTTATGTACGCATCCTGATCGATTTAATGTTCACCTGAATAAGCAGAAGGTATTATTTTCTGCCGGTATCAGGTACAGGTATCTTGCCGTGCTTATCAAGCTTGATGGTCTTGGTAGCGGTATATGTATTGCCTTCCAAGGTCACCGTAGCCGTGAATGTGCGCCAGCCGTCTTCGGTTTCCGTCGGCAGCTGCTCTGTCTTGGTCACCGTAGCCGGTACGACTTCCTGATGATCAGGATCGTTGCCGCAGGTGAAGGTAGCTGTCGCCTCGGTATTGCCGTTGGACCACTGCCACTGCGGTTCGCCCCAGGCATGGCCGATACCTTCGACAGGGGTGTTGATCTTTTCACTGAGATCGAGGGCATTGTTTCTTTCCTTGGTTTCCGTAACGATCTCAGAATCCTCACAGAGAGCTTCGAATTCGATCGTAGTGATGACTTTACCTGCTTCGATACCATCAAGGTCAACAAAGGCAAATTTGATCTCGCCGTTTTCCTGATCGATGGCGATCGAAATGAATCTTGCATCTTCGGAATCGTCCTTATAAGCTACCTTATCAGGATCATAGGTAATGGTGTATAAACCGTTGGTAGCTGTGGCTTCTTCGCTTATCGTGATAGTAACATCACCTGAAGCAGCTACTTCGGAACTTACCTTCTTCAGTACGGAACCGACAGGAGCAGAAGCCTTCTTGACCAATGATGGGACATAATCCTTGACAGAATTCAATGAACCAAAACCAGCTGTCGTTGCCTTGGTAGGAGCGGAAGCAACGGTCTGAACCTTATCCGTAGCCTCGTCTGTTTCGTCATTATTTGCGGTTTCTTCCGCTGCTTCGCCTTTGTCTCCGGTCAGATCGATCTTTTGATCATCAAGAGGTTTTAAAGAAGCATTCTTAGAAACAGTTCCATTTGTCCAGGCATCACTATCCTGTTCCTTAGCGCTATCGAAATCATTATTGAACAGTGTTGAGAGGTTAGTGGCTGACGGAAGTCTGCCGACGAACGTTGCATCAAATTCGGTTTCTTCGCCTTCATAAGAGCTGAGGTCAACATAGTATATTGCCTTAGATGTATTATCGGCGATAAAGACAGAATCCACTGAAGTCATGGAACCGGCATGTGTCATAGAGTATGCCGTTGCATCATCGCTCATCGTCAGCCTGTTGATCTGACCTAATACATCATAGTAAAGATGCGTGGCACCTGCCTCATCAACAAGGATATACAGAACAAACAGTGCTCCATCATCAGTCAAGGCATAAATAAGGTAGTATTCATCGCCATCCTCTTCGTATACACCTGCATAGGTACCGGCGACGAAATTGGCCAGACTTGTCAGATTCCAGCTATTGAGACTGCCATCTTCAAAGAACAGCAGCATCAGTCCTGATTCAGTGAAACCGCCGACCGTACAGTGGAAAACCTCTCCTTCTTCTGTTCCATAAACATAATCAGGAACATTAACGGCATCGATCAAAGCATAGTTAGGATTGATCTCAAATTCGAAATCCTCATCAAGTTCAATACCGCTGTCGGTTATTTCGTATCTGTCGAATATATTATCGGCGTCATTACCATAGATATAGTTGCCGCTCTGGCCGCCACCCACAAAGACACTTTCTGCTTCAGCTATCGGATCGATGCTCATATCATTGAGATCGATCTTGACGAAGTTGACGGTTTCTTCTCCGCTTTCAGCATCCTTTCCTGCTACCTGAGCATATACATAAGCATCCATCGGATTGGAATCAACTACATTGATCGTTGCGGTTCCATAGACTGCAGGAGTCTTGTTAGAGAATGCAAAAATGGTAGTTGAACCGGTACCAACAGCTTTTACGGTACCGTTCTGATCGACGGTAGCTACATCTTCATCTTCTGAAGCCCAGGTCACTGTTCTGTCATCTAAAGTGATCGGTGATACGCTGGCATAAAGATCGGTGCTTTCCTTGACGTTCAGAATGAGCGTATCGGATGCCGGAGTGATCGTTACTGCGGATGCTACATCAGGATTATATTCGACCTGGATATAATCCTTAACGTAGATATATACCGGTAATCCTCCGTATAATTCAACGTTTTCACCGGAAAGAGTGAGGAACGTCTCATAGTCCGGAAGGTAAGTTATGTAAAGACCATTAGATGCTACGAGTCCGCCTTCTCCATAAGTCCACAGACTGCCGTTATATGATGCCGGTCTGTAGCCGTCGCCCAAAGCCTGTAAATAGCCTCCGTCGGCCTTATTCACTAAAATATATCCTAATGAATTATAGTCATAAGCTGTCCAGACCATTTCGTCATAGACATAATCGCTGTCGATGTAAATGCCGTTTTCTTCATCCTCATTTACCAGTGAAGGAGCTTCGATAGAATAGTTTCCGCTTCCCTGGCTGTATAAGGCATAAGCATCACCGGCTTTATCAGTGCTGGCGATAACATACTCGTCACCATTTGAAAGCTTATCGGTCAACTTATAAACGGCTTTAGGAACAGTCATGGTTCCTTCGTTTATCTTTACAAGAACAGCCTTTTCATTGCCGGCATAGTCAGCCGCAAAGACAGCGATCGCTACATCATCATATTCACTTACATCAAACTGATAAGTTATTTTTTCTCCTGCTTCAGACTGGCCGATATCAAGAGGATCTGCATAGTCGTAGAGATATTCACCGTCAGCAGACAGGATGGCAAGCATGGAAATGTACTGATTATCGGTTACGGTGAATGTTAAGACACCGTCTTCCAAGATGAAGTTGTCTTCATCGAATTCCGGAGCAGTATTATCAACAGTGAAGGTATAGCCGATATATGCGCCTTCTCCCAGTTCGCCTTCAGCCAGCAGTTTGCCGATCTCATCAGCAGATACGGAACCCTTTTCAGAACCATTCTCCAGCATCAGTGAATAGTATTCAGGAATTGCGAAGTAACCTAATGTGAAACGGTCGCCTTCTTCAAGACCGAACTCCGATACTTTGGCATTTACGGATTCTTTCTTTGTTTTGGCATTCTGCCATGAGCTGCCACTGCTGTAGTACCATGGTCCTTCTACCTGTTCCTTAAGATTACCGTTGCCGACGACTGTTCCGTCTTCCTTGATGGCTACCCAGCCTGCTGTACCTGCACTTCTGATCAGGGTGTAATAGAACTTGCTGACTGTCGTGCCGTTGCTTAAGGCAAGACGGTCTGACGGGAATTCGTTCTCGATCAGATACGGATTACCGGTATATTCACTTGCAACTGTAGACCCCGGATACTTGACCGTCATATAGTTGGTTTCATAATCACCCATATACGGCTCTTTTTCTGAACCGTAATAGCCGTCTATCAAAGAGAAGCTGTCAAACATCGAGGCATCAGTCCAGCTGCCATAGAAGCCGAATAACGGGATGCTGTGCTCAACATCAAGGAGTACTCCTTCTTCAGTAGCGACCGGAGAAAGAATGGTGAAACCTTCAACATAGGCACCACCGGCGTTCTCTTCATCAAGGGTTTCCTTTTCAGAATCGGATAAGGTGATGGTCACAGTCACTTTGGAATTCTTGTGAGCAGGTACAAGTAACTGTCCTTCCTCTACGCCGATCTCATCTTTGATCCATAAACCAAGCAGGTAAGCATCATAAGTGGTGAGGGAATCATCATTGTCCATCTCACCTGCCGGCAGATCATAATCTTCACCGTCTTCGATACCGGTCAGATAATCAAGGATTGCCTGAACATCGGCATAATCGGTCGTGCCGTCTTTATTGACATCATGACCCAGAAGAGGTGGAAGTTCAAATTCATATTCAACATCCCCATCCAGTTCCCTGGTGCTCTGTAACATTTCACCATTAGAAATGGTTTGGGTAAACAGATCTGTATCAAGTTCGTAAACGATATCTTCATCAGAGATATTGTTTGCGGTAAATGTATAAGTATAAACGCCTTCTCTCTTGGCATCCTGGCCAAATTCGGCTTTGACTTTACCGTCAGCTGCTGAAGCAGTTGCATCATCGCCCATCAGAATGAAAGCATTGGCTCTGACAGCTTTACCGACATCAGCCAGACCGGCACCCTGCTGCAACAGTGAAACGTATTCACCGTTGTTTTTCATCGGTGTTGCCGTTGACATCAGCAAACTGTTGATGAGATTACGCTGTTTAAGATCCTTGCCGCTGGCTTCCTTTGCCAGATCAAAGATTGTCTCGCCTTCGTCGCCATCACGCAGATACTGGCCAAGAACGCCGGCCATACCGGTTATATGAGGAGCAGCCATGGAAGTACCGGACATGCTCTCATAGTATTCATCGGACAAGCCGTTTACTGACCAGATGTTACCGCCAGGTGCGGTGATCTCAGGCTTAAGCAGTAAAGCACCGGAAGTTCCCCAAGAAGAGAAATCCGAGATCACTGCATCTTCTCTTGTACCGACAAGTTCAGATTCAATGACGCTGACTGCTTTGACCGTACCGGTATAGTATGTGTAACCGTCGGCTTCGGCACTTGTGGAATTTTCCTTGATGGTTTCGGCATCAGCCAGCGTGATGAAAAGCATCGGGAAAGAGCCTTCATAATCATCCAGCTGCATTCCGCCTAATGATTCTTCTACATTATCGGCAACTATCAGAATAGCCGGAGCATAAGGGATAGCGTTGTTTCCCTTTACAAAGAAACTGATATCACCACGGTTAACGATAACGACTTTACCTGCCAAAGAAACGACTTCATTTACAGCAGCATAATCATCGCCATCTCCAACATTGTCGATATATACATAATCATAGTCACCGCCCATACCGGCCATCCAGGCACCGTTGGTCGTGCTTTCGTTATAGAAGACCTGCTGAGTGCCGTTAAAGTACAGAGGCATGCCGCTGGTACCGACATTGTCGGCAGAAGCAACGGTCAGAGAATTAACGAATGAACCAGGTGAACCACCGGTATCGAGATTTACGTCTTCAGCATAAAGATTGTAATGTTCATCAAGATGATCGGTCCAGGCACCGGCATTACCGGCAGAAATGGCTACCACCGATACGCTTGCCGGCAGGGAATCCATGATCTCCTGATAGGTTCCGGCCATAGCAAATCCGGCAGATCCCGAACCTAAAGAAAGGTTGATCGAATCAGCACCTAAAACGATGGCATCTTCGATAGCTGCCATGTAGTCTGAATCATAGGCACCGCCACCGGCACCAAAGACCTTCATGGTGATGATCTGGGCATCAGGTGCTACACCGACTGCATAAACGACATCACTGGTAACAGCTTCTACGAATTCGCCGCCGACCTTAACATAACGGTTGGCTGCAGCGATACCGGAAACGTGTGAACCGTGTTCGCCTTCATCATCGTCCTTATGATCGGTTTTATAGTTGTCATCTACATAGTTATAGGCATAAGGTATCTTGTAACTCTTATATGTCAGCTGCGGATCTATTGCAACGTTCAGCTGATCTTTTACAGCTTCAACGTCATCGGCAGTCATAAGAACGGATTCGTCATAACCGCCCTTTTCCAAAGAGTATAAAAGGCCGTCGCCTGCGAAAGAAATATGATCCTGGTTGGTGCCGGTATCGATGATGGCTACCTTTGAACCAACACCGGTATAACCGTCAGCCCAGGCTGTGGTCGCACCTACCATATATTCGGTAGTGAAAGCCGTATTCGGATCGACCGCATCATCATCAAGCGGACGGTACAGCGTTTCGACTTCAACGCTTTTTACACCATCGAGTTTTTCGACCTGTTCAATATCATCTTCGCTCAGATTGACAGAAATGATGTTTGCGGCTAAGGTAAGATTCCATTCAACTTCCAGAGTTTTACCAAGTTCGTCTTCGATCTTTTCTGTCATCTTTTCCTGCTCGGATAACAGTTCTTCACGGTAAGCGATAGCATCCGGATCTTCGGCTACCGTTTCCGCATCGAACAGGGATAATGTCGACGGATCTTCAAGTACGATAGAAACTCTGACAGTCTTTGAAGCAGCGCTTCTCTTACGTTCGTCAGAATGTTTCTTGTATACGATATCTTCTTCTTTATCGGCTTTTCCGAGCTTTGATACATGAAGCTCACTGGCATCATAATCATAAACTTCAGTCACCGAACCGCTGCCGTCTTCTCCTTCGTAGGCATCATCACCTTCCGCAAATATTGAAAGGGTATTTGATACAACGAGGAAAAGAGCCAGCAGAATTACCAATAGTTTTTTCATTGGCTTTTTCATATAAAGTCCCCCACTAATAAGCACGATAAAAAGTGCTTTATTAACTTTTATTGTATATTATGACTGATATCATTTTCAATAAATGAAAAGACTTTCATAAAAAAGCAGAACTGTCATCGAACGCTTTGTCAAAGGCTTTTCCAATCATAGCTGATACCTTAAAATATAAGTATGAAAGCAGATCTAACGGAAAAAGAAGCCGAGTTTCTCGGATACCTGAAAAAAGCCCTTCGCTTCTCTAACATCAGCATCCGTCAGAAGATCAGCATCGGCGAACTTTATGATGAAAGAGAAGACATCGATCTGGTCCTCGGGAGCAGCGAATATCTTCTGAAAGACGTGCTGATCGATTTCGTACTGTATAAAAAAGGAAGAGCCATCGCCGGTATCGAAATAGTCGATGAACCGGAAGAGTTCATGAATGCCAGAGGCGAGAAGCTGATGAAGGATTACATCTTCAGGACCTTCGGCTATGAATTCTTCAGAGTGGTGAATATGGATAAACTCAAGGATGCGGCTTATATCATCAAAGACAAGATCAGAAATCTCTAAAGAAAAACGGCTGCGCTGAGGCGGGTGCTCATAAGAAAGTTTTGATTCAATACTAATTTGGGGTGTCTGTCTGACGTGATTGGCAAAAGAAATCCCGGTCTGTCGATTTTATAACAGACCGGGATTATCATTGTCCCGACAAACTCGGATCTGCCGGGTTGTTTTACAGAAACTGCATTTTACTCATTATTTTCACTCACATTTTTATAAAAAATGATTTCCAGCGGTTCATCGGGCAGCACCAACGCTCCCCTGTCGGTATAGCCGAGCTTTCTGTAAAAGAATTGAGCTTCTTCATCCGACTGAGTTGAGGTCAAAACAAACCCAAAGCCCTGCTCCGCCATTTCACGCTCCCAGAACTCCACCATTTTTGTGCCGTAGCCTTTGCCTCTTTGATCTTCGGAAAGGTACAGCAGATTCATAAACGGGATGTTGTCCCAGAACAGGTTGAATCTCAGCCAGCCCTCGTATTCACCGTCGATGAACAGGAGTATAATCCTTTTCATCGCGATCGCATCCTTAAGCACTTCCTCCGAGACGTCATCGTCGTACTCCGCAATCATTTCAAGGTCGCTTGGTTTGGCATATCGTATCTCCATATTTTATCTCCTTCCGTGACGTTTTTTCGGTCATCCCGACAAACTCGATTTTATCGGGTCGGCTTTACTGTGTCAGCTTTCGTATTGCAAATTCGGCATATCGTTTGGCAAGGACGTCGTCATAGACGACCTCCGCGTTTTCGGAATACTCGCGCAGGGCGTCCGCGATCAGCGGACGGTACTCGGCGGGCAGGCGTCCGAGCGCCCAATCGCCGCCTTCCTTTTTTGAAAGCACCAGCCCCTCTTGCTTATAGGCAAGAACCCTTGCAAGGTTCAGGATCAAATACATGGGATATTCCGTTATTTCCTCTGCGGCACCTTCAACATCGAACCAGATGGAATCCATATAATCGACGCTCGGAACCTCAGCGAACACGTCTTCGATCGGCGCACCGTAAAGGCACTTTCCCCTTTTGTTGATGATAGTAAAGTGAGCCGCGAGATCTTTATCCGTGCCGTTCATCTCGCGGATATACTCATCGGGAGCTTCTTCAAACCATTCCAGATGGCCTGCTGAAAAATGCAGCTCATATGGTGTGGGATAAACAAAGGGCTTGCAAACCTCCCGCAAAACGATACTCATTTCAATCCCCTTCGCGGGGCCCAAAGCGTTGTGCTCGACCGTCATTTCTATGTATGCTCTTTTGACGGTATCCGTCAAAGGCTGTTCGACCACGATGATCAGGTCGATATCGCTCTTTTGGGGATTAAAGCATCCCATAACCAAAGAGCCGTGCAAATACACCCCGACTAGATTATCTCGCAGGATCTCCTTTGATTGTTCGACAAAGCTGTTGATCAAGCTGTCTGTCTGCAGCGATTCCATATGTTTCCCTTTCTAAATGCCCGATGTGCTGATATAAGCATACCACACATCGCCCCGGTAAACTGGATAATGTTCGTAATTGCTCCCGGGATTCTTCCGGTTTCGCAATATCTGGTCGCTATGCGAGCTGAAATGTTCCTCAGTACGCTAGGATTATTTTAACTAATAAGTTCAAGGTCATCCTCCACAGGTGCGCGAAAACAACGAGTGCAGCATATCATAAAAAGCATTGTTTTTCAATAACTCGAAATATGTAAAAGGAGCAAAATCCCTTCGTCATACAATCATGAAAACAGAAAAAAGAATACTATCTCTGAAGAGCGATACTCATTTTCGCAAAAAAAGAGTATAACAGAAGCGTGAAAACGCGCAGCTCGCACTTGTGCGATCATAAGGGTTTGGGATTATCCCAACAAGCCAGGTTTGGCGAAAGTTGTTCCGATCCGGATCGGAACACTGCTCGCCAAGTTCTGGAACCGTCCATCGGTACACTGCTCGCCAGTTACCGAGGTAAGGACGGTTCCAGACGAAAATCTGCATAATCTTACGGGTATGCCCTGCTTGCCAAGTACTGAAGGTCTGTCAAAGCAGGATGTTGACGCCTGAAACCGTCACCTGCTTTCTGGCGTATTGACAGTTCAAACCCGTGTTGGTATATTTGTATCGGTCCTGAAAATGGATCTTGGGGGAATCGGGTTCATCCCGATTCGTTGCCGGTTCTCTCCCCATGACGGGGTGGGTTATCGGCTCATATAGAGTATCTGTCGGATAGGATAGATACAGTTAGCTGCATCAGGGCAGCTGCCGGCTGTTTGACTGCCGGGTTACATAGACACATATCGATCAAGGCGGACTCTTCGAGTTCGTCTGTCGGTGCGTATCTATGTGACCCGGCTCTTTTTGTCCGGAAATATGAGAAAAAGGAGAACAGCCAAAATGAGAGAAACAAGAATTGACGAGTCCGGTCACATCACGGTCAGGAATCTTTCGGCTTACTGGATCCCGGAAATTCGTGTGGAACGTGAGATCCACGGAACAGTCTACACCGTCACCGGCAGCTTTGAGGGAAATGAGTTTCTGGAAAAGAAGCTCACCCGCATCCTTCTGAAAAATGTGGAGGATGCCAAATGACAAACGAGAACAATTCGGTTATAATGGCACCAGCCAATCCTGTGCAGACAGTTGCCCCCGAAAAGGAGGAAACAGAAATGTTAAGGGCAACTGATAAAATCACAGCACTATACTGCCGTCTGTCCCAGGAAGATGAAAGACTTGGCGAGTCGCTTTCCATCGAAAACCAGAAACGTATACTTGAAGCGTATGCGAAGGAGCACCGTTTCCCGAATCCGGTATTTTTCGTAGATGACGGATACAGCGGAACCGACTTTGACCGTCCCGGCTTCCAGGCCATGCTTAACGAAATCGAGTCTGACCATGTAGCGGTACTTTTGACAAAAGATGCGTATGGAATAATAGGACTAAATTCAAAAGACTCGGCAGATAAAGGTTTTTTGAAGCTTAGTCCTATTTTGTTTAGCCCACAAAAGAGACTAATGGTCGATTTAAGGAGGAAACATGCGCAGAATGAAGATCTTTCTGCGAAGCGTAGTGCTGCCTGTAACTTTGGCAGTACTGTTAGCGATGCTGTTCCGTCCCGTCTATTACAAAGACAATCAGCTGAACATACTCCTGATGTGGATCTGCATCGGAGTACCGTACGGTATTCGAAGGATGTTTCTTTGGCTTGTGCCGCATAAGTATGATCTTGCCGGCACTCTCGGAGTATTTGCTTTGGATGTTGTGTTGGGAGGAATCATCGGAGGCTTCGCACTTATATTCCAGATTCTTGGAGGTGTAATCGAAACCGTAAAAGGGTAAAATGGAATTACATATTTGTTTCACACAGGTATGGGATAATCAATTACAGAAAGGCAGGGATCAGATATGGCTCAAGGCAGATTTCAGGTTGGTCAGACAGTATATCTGATCTCTTCTGTCAATTGGATCAAAGAAGCTAAGGTACTGAAGTGCTCCGGAGGATTCTATACAATCAAATGGACAGATTCTGACGGAGGAACCAGAGTCAGGGAATCAAGGCTGTATGCTTCAAAAGAAGAAGCTGAATCAGCCAGAGATTCCGTAAAGAGAAACAGAGCGTAAAATCGGGATTTATTGCTCTGGAAACTATTGACTCAGAGGAGGCAGCAAATGGATCTTCAAAATAGAATAAATGAGATATTGAAAATGGATATCGATGGTAATGAACTTCTGGACTTTACTCGAAGTGATTTGATTTATCAATTTCTTGTAGGAGAGTATGGGTGGAATGAAGTTCAGCAGTCCTTATTTCAAGCTCTTATAGATGAAAAACCAAAGAAAGATTATGTCTCGATAGCGCAAGTATTCTGGTTTGCGATTTTGGATAAATTAGATATTGATCGAGATATGGCTGTTGCATTAATAAACTACAGATGTAATCCATATGATTCCCCTTATGAAGACAATCTTGCATGGTCAATAACTTCAAGCCTGTACAATCTTGATTATGCTAACTCAGAATACAATGCGTTTCGTGACGAGAAAATTATCAACATATTAAATGAATGTTTTAATGGTCAAATAAGTGGTGTGATTACCGGAGAACATATTGAAAATTGAAGGTAATAGAGGACGCATTTCCAGAAGATTATGCATGTGATATGTCGATTCCTGTAAGTGCTGATTGATTATACAAATTCAAGTTTGTGAGGACAACGATGATAAATGAAAGAATACAGAAATATATAGATGATCATGCCTTCTGTTCAGAATACATCTTTAAGGATTGGGAGTCTTTTCTCAATCTTCTTTATGCTGAAGGCGGTCGGATTTCGTCAATCCTTTGGTGGGATCACTGTACAAGAAAACAGTTGAAAGAATCTGTAGGAAGTGGTGGATATAAGGATCCTGATAATGATGAGTTTATATATGCTGAAACGCAGTTGTGCAAGGAAGGTTTGGATACGTACACGCTTAGTGAAATCAAGGAATATATCAATCAGGAGAGAGAAACAGGTTTCCGGTATGGCAGCAAATACAGGAGTCACGACCTAGTACCTTCTTTTCATCTGGCAGACTGATAAATTCTCATTTATCGCTGAGTAACCAAAACTGAATAATAAGATTTGAGCGTTCATTTTGATCTCTTCGGAGGTTAAGATGGACGCTCTTTTTTCTATTATGAAATCAGGAAGATCTGTACCTGATCATAGTGGAAGTATTTACTCATTCATCGTTATGATAAAAGGGTCAGGATCACCAGATGTTCCTGACCTTTCTTTCTATAGACATATAGATCGAAAGGTCCGGGCAAAGTAAGGACGTGCTCTTTTTTAGACATGAGGAATCATAGTCAGCAACAAAAAACGTCCTGCTTCCCTTTTGTATTCAAGTCCGCTTTATCGAAATGGTCATCCACAAGGATTCATATTGGAATGCCGTATATAACCTAGAAAAATGGTCGGATACAAAGTGCAGAGAAGTCTTGCCTGGATTCTATGCGTTCATCACAAAAAGGAGGAATCATTAAATGGACGGGCCAATCATTACGGTGGATGTCTCCAAAGGAAACTGCCACTACCAGCCTTTTATCACAAAAGGCACGCCTTTAAGAAAGCCCAGAGTACTGCACGATACTTTCGAGGGCTTTGAAGAACTGAAAGAAACGATTGAGAAAACAAAAGAGAAATCCGGATCACAAAGTGTATCTGTTATCTTCGAGGCAACAGGAGTCTATCACCGTTGTCTGCAGAAGTATCTTGATGATCATGATATCCCTTATTACATCATCTCACCCTTACTATCAGCTGCCTACCGCAATACCAGTCTGCACGCCAATAAGACGGATTCTTTGGATTGCGCTCATATTGCCAAGGCTTACTACAACGAGGATTGCCTGCTTCCGTTTTATAAACAGGAAGACAGATTCATCAGATTACAGCGTCTGAACAGATACTACGAAGATGAGCTTACCCATCTGAAAAAGCGTAAAGTGGCTTTCAGAAGCATACTGGACGTCGTTTATCCTTTGATGGATAGGTGTTTTAAAGGAAAAGCTTCCTTATATGATCCGGTTCCGATGGAGATATTAAAGAAATATCCTCATCCTTCATTACTGTTAAAACATAAGGAAGAGACAATCGTCAAAGCGGTTGAAAAGAAAACAGATCACAAACCGGCTTTTATCAGAAACATCGTCCATAAGATGTATGAGTGTGCACTGCACTGTTATTCAGGTTGCGACAGCAATGATCTTGAGGTATTGAAACTTCCGGATATGATCGAAGAACTGCAGAAGCAGACGGAACTGTGCCAGTCCATTCTGAAAGAGCTGACAGAGGAAGCAAGGAAGATCGAATACTTCCCCTGCATGGTCTCCATTGTCGGCATCGGCGAGAACCTGGCAGCCAGACTCATAGCCGAACTGGGCGACATGTCGAGATTCCCCAATATCAGGACCCTGTCCGCCTTTGCGGGGCTTAATCCCAAGATCAGACAATCGGGAGATGTGGATGGCATCCACTTAAGGATATCCAAGAAAGGGAACCGCCATCTGAGATGTCTTCTTTATCTTGGCGCATCGTGCAATTACCGCTTGAAGAAAGATGACATACTCTATAAATTCAACCAAAAGAAAAGGCAGCAGTCGCAATCACCATTGAAGTCCAAAGCTGCCAATACCGCTGCAGCACATAAATTACTGGCCATAATCTATTCGCTGTCCAAAAGCGGCGAACTGTATCGTTCTTAACTGA
Organism: Erysipelotrichaceae bacterium; assembly: GCA_017431825.1. GTDB lineage: Bacteria > Bacillota_I > Bacilli_A > Erysipelotrichales > Erysipelotrichaceae > Colivicinus. The sequence goes on from JAFRKI010000004.1 coordinate 42,206, forward strand.
ATTATAAACCATACGACGACGATCAGGGAGGAGATTCTCCTGTTTTCGTCATAGCCGGAACAAGAAAAGAGGAAATCTGAATATTCTTAGATTTACCTCTTGACTTTAGTTATCGAATTTTTGTTCTGTCGGATCTTGATGAATCACAGCTTTATGTTTTTCGTAGCTTTCTTGATGGCCTTGAAGCTCTTGTCGGAGAGGTCATGTTCGATCAGACAGGAATCCTCATAGGCTGTCTCTTCATCGACGCCGAAATGC
>JAFRKI010000005.1 GCA_017431825.1 Erysipelotrichaceae bacterium
AATTTGAGGAGCGCTGTCCCTAGTACGAGAGGACCAGGATGGACGTACCTATGGTGCACCAATTGTTCTGCCAAGAGCATAGTTGGATAGCTAAGTACGGATCGGATAAACGCTGAAGGCATCTAAGCGTGAAACCGACTCCAAGATGAGATTTCCCTTTAAGGGCCGTTATAGACTATGACGTTGATAGGTCAGGGATGTAAGCGTAGTGATACGTTGAGTTGACTGATACTAATAGCCCGAGATTTTATCATAAAATAAGAAAACGTTAATCCCACATTGCAGTGTTATTTAGTTTTGAAGGAACAAATCCTTCAGATCCGGTGACAATGGAGAAGTGGTCACACCTGGTCCCATCCCGAACCCAGAAGTTAAGCACTTCATCGGCGAGCATAGCTACCTGTATAGATAGTGAATCAAGCACGTTGCCGGTTAAAAGGATCCGTAAGGATCCTTTTTTTGTGCCCGTTTGTATATTTTTCAGAAAACTTTATGAAAGAAAAAATGACGTTTTTTGTAAGAAAAATAATTACCCTTGTTTAAGCTGTTTTTTGACTGTATTATTGACTGTACTTTATATAGAATAGCTATGGCGGAATATGGACGTCTATTTCCATATGCAGCCGTTTATAATACAAACTGCGTATTTTGACCTTATAAAGAATCATGTTTATGAAAGGAGAATAAGTATGAGAAAATTTCTCTCCAGATGTCTTGTCTCAGTAATGATCGTACTGCTGGTAATGGCTCATGTACCGGCAAGAAACGTCTATGCTGACGAAGGACAGACAGGCGAAGCTCCGGTAACAGAGAACACTAACGAAAGCTCTGATACCGCAGATGAAGCCGCGGAAGATAATGATGATGCTTCAGCCGAAGCAGTTTATGACGTTTCCGATGTAAAGTCAGTAAAGGCTGAAGTCAAGGAATCTGAAGAAGCCGTAAAACAGACTGCGGAAAAGCAGGAAGTCATAGTTTCAGAAAAGGAAAAGGAACCGCAGGACTTTATCTATGTCCATGCGGAGATCGAAACCGTTAACAGCGAAGGCTATGTATACAACGGCAAGGAACAGACTTACGGCGGACCCGATACCTATGTGATCCACTATTATCTCGACAAGACCGAAGTAAGCAGGGAAGATATCGAAGCCCTCGGTTTCGATGTGGAAGTCAAGGCCTGCCATATGGATGGAAGCTTTGATGAGAACTTCTATGTGAGCGGTACTGATCATGATAAGTACTTCTTTGACGTAGTCGTATTCATCAAGGGTAAAGTCGAAGGATACGATACCAAAGGCGAATACGGCAACACGGTCACCCTCGTTATCGAGCAGGCTCCGGTAACCGTAACCTATAAAGGCAAAGATGAAACGGTCACCTATGATGCCAAGGAACATTTTGACCCTGGTTATGACCGCTATATAGATGATGACGAACTGGGTCTTTACAAGGAAGAATACATCGTCCATAAGTCAACAGCCGATAAGCTGATCACCTATATCAATGTGGGCAGCTACAAGACCGGCGTTACCCAGAAATATCTGGACAGCACCGCCAGGAACACCAACAGCAATTTCAACGTTACGTTCGTAGCCGATCAGGGTACGCTGAAGATCGAGGAGGCGACCATTACCGTTAAGACCGAAAGCGCAAGAGTGATGTCTGACGGCACTGATACCCAGGTTCTGGAATGTCAGAAATACACGGCTGAGGGTTATCTTAACGAATATTATGACGGTCTGTTCAAAGTAACCTGGACCGGAAAACAGGTCGGTATCGGCAGCTCTTTGAATGAATGTGTATTTGAAGTGACTGATGAAAACATTGCCGCCAACTATAAGATCGCATACGAATTCGGAACGCTGGCTATCTATTCCGAGTATGCCGTTCAGGTCGTCATCAAACCTTTTGAAGATAAGGTCCCGTACAGCGGCGATACCCAGTATATCAATATCCCTGTGGAAGTATTTATAGACAATCCACGCTACGGAATCGAGAACATCAGATACAACGGCAGCAATGAGCTGGTGCTTGGCGAAAAGAGCTATCTGACAGTCGCTGCCAAGGATGTCGGCGACTATACGTTCGCATTAAATGCTGCAGATTTTGAAAATACCGACAGCCGTTTCGAAGTGGAATTCGTCATGGAAGGCGAAGCCCTGCTGCATGTGACCAAGGCTTCCGCATCCATAGTGATCGAAGAGGTAAATGAAGAGCATCTGTATACCGGTGAAGAATTCTCTATCCCGTCATACAGGATCCTTGAAATAAACTACAATGATGAGAATGCACCTGCATATGACACTTCCAACATCGTCTTCAGCGGAAAGAAGGAACTCAAAGGAACCGATTACGGCATGTACTGGGAAGCTCTGACCGAAGAAATGTTCGATAACACCGATGACAACTTCGATGTCGACTTCGTATTCACTTCATTAGGAAATCATGTTTCGATACTGACGATCACCAGACCGGGCGTAGTCGTTACCCTTAAAGGTAATGAATTCCACGTTCCGTATGATGAAAAGAATCATGTTCTCACAGTGAATACTGACGGCAGTGTCTCAATTGACACCAAGAAGCAGAGCATGCCTGCATTCGAGATCATCGATGTCAAAGCCGATAAAGGTGTAAGCTTCAATGCTTCTGATCTCTATTTCAGACAGGCACTGACAGTCAGCGGACAGGAACGCGGTTATTATAATGTAAGCAACTGGCTGAACTACTTAAGTAATTTCAACCAGGATATCGATATTTCCTATATCATCGAAGATGACATCGCACTGGTCGTCGACAAGACGCCTCTGACCCTGGTCATTGACAATCTTACCATCAGATATGGCGATAAGGATGAACTGACTGCTCATTATGAGGGACTGGTCGATGGAATCGACGGTCCGAAGTTCAAACTGTATCTGAAAGATGTAGTTGATCATATCGGAACCTATGAGATCTTCGCCGATATCGTTGAGAAATCCGATATCTACGAAGTAACAGAAATAAAGAACGGTTTCCTTAACGTTACTAAGAGACCGTTAACGATAACCATTGAAGGTGCCAAGAAGACAATCGAATATGACGGTGAAAAGCATGACCTTTCAGGCTACACCGTTACTTATTCCGAAGAGATCAAGGATACGATCCAGCAGCCTGCTTCCCCGGTAGTAACGGGAAGAGAGATCGGCGATTATGAGCTGGATCTGAGCGGTCTTGATTTCGTATTCAGCAGCAGCGTCTATGACGTAACTGTCACAAAGATCAACGGCATGCTGAAGATCGTTGCCGATGCCGATCCGATCGAGCTGGGCACCATCAGCTATACGGGCGGAGAATTCGTCTTTGACGGCGAAGAGCATCCGGCAAGTTTCAATGCTGCTGTCACCAAGGACGGCAAGACCTATACCTTAAGCGGTATCAAATTCGTCTATTATGACGGTGAAAAGGAGATCGGAACTTCCGCTCCTGTCAATGCCGGTAATTATACCGTTAAAGTAAACAAGAAAGACATCAGAATCATCGATGAAAACGGCTTTGATGTTACCGAATTATGTGAGTTCGACGTTCAGGAAACTGCTGATCTGATCATCACTCCTCGTCCTGTTACCGTAACTGTAAAGGCCGAGAAGAAGAAGATCATCGGCGGAAACGGAAACTACGTTTACAAAGCAGGTTACACTGTCACTGTTGAAGGCAATCCTGGCAACAGCTATGATTTCACGAAGGAAGATATTACTTATGACGGCCAGGATCATGCTGAAGGCCAGTTCGGCGGCATCAATCCTCCGCAGAGATACACATGCAGGCTTTATCTTGATAATTTCGGTACCAGTAATACCAACTATGCTCCTGAATTCAAGTTCGACGGTGACGGACTGATCGTTCTGCTGATCAGATATCCGGGCTCCGGAGCCATCACCTATCTGACTTTGGATCTCACTTCAGGCTCAACCACATATAACGGTCAGCCGCAGTCATTCAAAGCGGAAATCAATGGTCTGAATGAAGACAACACGATACGTGTACAGGGCAGCGACGGAGTATACTATACAGTTACCATCGATCCTGACAGGTTCGGCACTACGGTCACCAAGACCGGAGCTGGCGAATACAGTGCAACTCCTGGCAGCATGCCAAACGGCATCGTTTCCATTGAAGACAGCAGCGGCATCAACTGCCGTGACACGGTAAGCTTCAAATATACCGGTGGAACATTCACCATCAACAAGCAGGTACTGACCGTAACGCTCAGGACCGACGTCAAGAAGACCTACGGCGAAGCCGATCCTGACCGTTCGACCTGGATCATCGTCGAAGGTCTGACCGAAGGCCAGTCTGTTGAGAGCCTCTTCAGGATCAGACGTGAAGCCGGTGAAGATGTCGGTGAATATCCGTTTACCGTATCTCTTATTTCTACCGGCGGCGGCGGAGGCGGCGGTGAAGTCATCAAAGATGACGAAAAGAAATCCGCTAAATCCGTAAAGGCCGTTGAAGCTGTAGAAATGCTCAGCGAATATGCTGAATTAATAGACGAAGAAGCTTCAGATGAGGCCGGTGATCAGGCCGCTCAGACCAATTCCAACATCACCGTCTACTACAAGAACACCGAAGGCAAGCTTACCATCAATCCGGCAACTGTAACCATTACGGCTGTTGATGATTCCAAGTGGTACGGCACCAATGACCCTGTGTTCACAGCTGTTATTACGGGTCTGGTAGGCAATGAACACCTTCCAAGCGATTTCTATAAGGAATGGCGTGATCCGGGTGAGGCCATCCGTAACGACTATGTTATTCATATCTTTGCGGATCCTGACAACTATCAGAATCCTGAATATCCGCCGATCGACGATCCGGACGAGCCTATCATCTGTCTGGACTGCGCGATCATCTGCGATAACTGCTATATAGAAGTGGAAAGGGATTATGAAGAAGTAGCTGAATATGCAGCCAAGTCTGTCAGGACAAGAGAAGCTGTAGCTGCAGATACTGCTGAAAGGATCTCTGATAAAGAAGAAACTGTAATATACGTAAGGCCGGAGTACGAATGCGAGGATGCTTCCATGTGCGAAGAACTGCCATATCATCCGCATGATCCGATCCCATACGATCCGGAACCGATAGAGATTTCGACTACCGGCGGCGGTTCGGGAGTATTCAAGTCTACCAACTATAAGTTTGTAACTAAAGACGGACTCTTCGCTATTTTAGGCAACAGTGTCCCTCCTACCGATCCTCCGACAGATCCGACGGTACCTACCAAGACCGATCCTACTCCGGATCCTGATCCGGTGATCGAGGTCATCACTACCGATCCTGCTCCTAAGACTGACGGTCCTGTAGATATCACTACCGATCCGACTCCGACGACACAGCCTGGCGGAAGAGCCTGGGCTCTGGTCAATCTGATCTCAACTGTCTTATCATGTCTGATCGCCATCTGCATGATCGTCACGATAAAGAAGAGAAAAGATGAGGAAGAGGAAGAAGCTTACAGACAGGAAATAAAGGACGATAAGGAAGAAAAGGAAGAAGAGAACGACAGGAAGAGATCCAAGCTCCTCGGTCTGATCCCTTCGATCGGTTCGATCATCGCCTTTATCCTGACTGAAGACATGCGTTTACCGATGATCTTAGTCGATAAATGGACCTTACTGATGCTGATCCTGCTGGCAGTCACCATCCTGCTTGCTTACTTCACCAGACACAAAGAGAAGGATAAAGAAGACAAAGGAGACGGACTTAAGGTAGAGATGGCTTCATAAGTGCAATAACCAATAATTAAAGGAACCCGCAAGGGTCCCCTTTTTTATTTATGATCATCGGTTATTCTTATCTTATGATCCAGCCTCTGTCGATTAGGTTCTTTATACTGCTTCCGGCAGCCTTTCCAAAACCTAAAGGATAACCGTCGATGCAGACCAGGACGTATCCTTCCAGATCCGTACCGGTCCTGATCGTTTCGCCTTTGAGATAGCGTAAAGCCTGGCCGTTATCGAGATTTATCGACTGATCAAATTCATCGGGACGTAAAGACATTGCCAGAGCCTGTGACGGTTTGAAGAGATATCTGGTGATCTCTCCAAGCAGGAGGCCGGATCTCAGGGTCCTGATACCGGCATGATCGAAGTCAGGCACGAAATAGAGCTTATCGTTAATAGTCATGAATTCACCGTTATAGAAGTCCTTCTTCAGGTGTTTAAGGAAACCGATGTCAGGCAGGTCAGCTTTTCTTTTTATGTGTTCCTGAGGGCGTTTTTCGCCTTTCTGGAGCAAACAGGTAAAGTGGCCTTCACCTTTGACCTTATGAGGAAAGAGCTTCACACCGATGCCGTCTTTTCCTTTAGTGAAACCTTCATGCATCTTTATCGGCAGCAGTTTCAGATCCGCAAATGCATTCAATGCATATCTGACGATCTCTTCGTCTTCCTCAGGTGAAAAGGTACAGGTTGAATACAGCAGCATGCCTCCTTCCTTTAGAAGCTTTACGGCTGCCGTTATGAGCTCCTTCTGGACCGGCACATAGTATTCGTTTCCTCTTCTGACCCAGGCCTCGATCAGGGAAGGATCCTTTCGGAACATTCCTTCACCGGAACAAGGGGCATCGAGGATTATCTTATCGAAGTATCCGGGATATCTGACAGCCAGGTTCTTCATGTCGGTAACGATCACCAGATAATTGACATAACCCTGTCTTTCGATGTTTCGTAAAAGGGCATTGCATCGGGATGCGGATATGTCGTTGGAGACAAGAAGTCCTGTACCGTTGAGCTTGTTGAGGATCTTCAATGACTTGCCTCCGGGTGCCGCACAGGCGTCAAGGACGATGTCGCCTTCATCCACCGGCAGCATTTCTCCCGGCAGCATGGCCGATGCTTCCTGGATATAATAAAGACCCGCATAATAATAAGGATGCTTGTTTACTTCATTGTCCTTATAGCAGAAACCGTCTTCAGTCCAGGGAACCTTTTCCAGTTCATAAGGAAAAGACTTCAGGAAATCACTGACCGAAATCTTGGAAGTATTGACTCTGAGACTCTTTACCGGTTCATCATCAAAGGAGGCAAGATAGTCATCAAACTCTTCCTTTAAAAGGTCTTTCATATTGTGGAGGTATGTGTCCGGCAACATAATTTAATTTTAGCATTTTGTTATATAATGGGTTAGTGCTAAGCAGAAGCGAAGAAGAAACGATAGAACTGGGCTATGAGCTCGGCAGGAAACTCGAGAAGGGAATGTGTCTGGCTTTAAAGGGCGACCTGGCCGGAGGCAAGACGACCTTCACCAAGGGCATCGGCAAGGCTCTCAACGTCAAGGGGATCATCAATTCCCCGACTTTTACCATTCTCAAGATCTATGAAGGCGACCTTAAACTCTTCCATATCGACGCTTACCGTCTGGAAGGAAACGAATATGATCTGGGACTGGATGAGTATCTCGATGAAGGCGTCATGGTAGTGGAATGGCCGGAATACTATGAGGATTATCTGCCTAAGGAATATCTGGAAATAACCTTTAAATACGTTGATGACAATACCCGTGAAATAGAATACAGAGCGGTAGGAGATAAATACAGGGACTTATGCTGACACTATGCATCGATACAGCTTATAAATATCTGACGGTGGCTTTGATCAGAGATGATGAGATAGTCGAAGCCATTTCGAACGAATGCTTCAAGAGACAGTCGGAAGAGGTTTTTGTGGTGCTCGAGGAACTGTTTAAAAAGGCAGACATAAGTAAAAGAGATATCGATTCGATCTGCATATCTTCGGGTCCGGGTTCCTATACGGGTGTCAGGATAGCCATGACGATCGCCAAGGTCTATGCAAAGATAGCGGATATCGGTCTGTATAAGATCTCCACACTGCGACTCTATGCCGGCAACAGGGAAAAGACGATGGTCGTCATGGATGCCAGAGCTAAAAGAGCCTATGTGGGCGTTTATGACAAAGGAGAACGTATTCTGAAGGATCAGGCATTACCGCTGGAAGACATCGATCCTAAAGATTATAACGTAGTACTTGACGGGGAACTGATCGGAAAGGAAAGCGTCATGCCGGACATTCCGGAGTGTTTCCTTAACACCAGGGAAGAATGGGAACATGTCGAAGAGATCAATTTCTTGGCTCCGGAGTATCTTAAGGAAAGCAGTGAGTATTACCGATGAGCATCGAACTGATGAAAAAGGAAGATATCGAAACGGTAGCGGAGCTGGAAAAGCAGCTCTTCTCTGATCCCTGGCCAAAACATTTCTTCCTGCAAGAACTGGAAAACGAATTTGCAGAATACTACGTCTTAAAAAAAGACGGCGAGATTGCCGGCTACGCCGGCATGTGGCAGATGTTTGAAAACTGCGACCTTACCAATATTGCGATAAGAGAGGATTATCAGGGCAGGGGTTACGGCAAAGAACTTCTGAGATTCATGATAAGCAGAGCTATCGAAAAAGGCTGTGAGTTCATGCATCTGGAAGTCAGAGTTTCCAATATAAAGGCTCAGAATCTGTATGAGAAACTGGGCTTCATAAAAACGCGGATCCGTAAGGGTTATTACGAAAACGGTGAAGACGGTATAGACATGGTGAAAGGACTGTTGGGTTTAAGTGAAGAAGATTCTTGCGATCGAAAGCAGCTGTGATGAAACGGCCTGTGCGATCATCGATGAAGATCTGAATATCCTAAGCAGCGTTGTAACATCGCAAATCGATGTGCATGCGCGTTTTGGCGGTGTCATACCGGAAGTCGCCTCACGAATGCATGTGGAACAGATCTCGACCATCATCGACGAAGCTCTCAAGCAGGCTGATGAAAAGGTGGAAGACATCACGGCCATTGCCTATACGATAGGCCCGGGCCTGATCGGTTCGCTGCACGTCGGCGGCATTGCGGCCAAGACGCTGGCTTTCTTTTACGACAAGCCGCTGATCGGTGTTCATCATCTGAAAGGGCATATCTTCATCAACGAATTGCTGGCTCCGCTGGAATATCCGCTGATGGCCCTGGTGGTAAGCGGCGGTCATACCGAACTGGTATATCTTGAAGACGACGACCATTTCCGGATCATCGGCACCACTCTTGATGATGCGGTAGGCGAGTCCTACGACAAGGTCGCCAGAGTGATAGGACTTGAATACCCGGGCGGTCCCAAGATCGACAGGCTTTCCAAAGAAGGAAAGATGACCTATAAACTGCCGACACCAAAGGTCGAAGGTCTTAACTTCTCTTTCTCGGGATTAAAGAATGCGACTTTACAGCTGATAAAGAAGATCGAAAACAGCGGTGAAGAACTCAATAAAGTTGACCTTTCATATTCCTTCCAGGAAACGGCTTTAAGAAGTCTCATAACAAAGACGAAGAAGGCTCTTGAAGAGTATCCGTGTAAGATGCTGGTGCTGGCCGGCGGCGTAGCCGCCAACTCAAGGCTGAGAGAACTCGTTGAAAGCGAAATAAAGGATATTAAAGTGATACTTCCGCCATTAAAGTACTGTACCGATAACGCCACCATGATCGGCGTGGCAGCTTTCCATTATCTAAAACACGACAAGTTCGTGCCTTTAAATGCCGAAAGCAGACCTAACATGTCGATAGAGGATTAGGATATGAAGACTTATTTTCCCGATGACTATCATCCTGATATGTCCTTATATGAGACGCAGGAAGCCATTTCACTGATAAAGAGGACCTTTCAGAAAAAGCTCAGTAAGACCCTGCACCTGAAAAGAGTCAGCGCTCCTTTATTCGTGGAGGCAAACAGCGGTCTTAATGACGACCTCAACGGTATCGAAGAGGCTGTGAGCTTTAAGATACCCGATGCCGGCAAGAAGGGCGCCATCGTTCATTCGCTGGCTAAGTGGAAGCGCATGGCTTTGTATGACTATGATTTCTTCGTGGGCAACGGCCTGTATACCGATATGAATGCCATCCGCAAGGATGAGAAGCTCGATAATCTGCACTCCATCTATGTGGACCAGTGGGACTGGGAAAAGGTCATTACCAGGGAAGAAAGGAACCTGAGGACATTAAGGAGATATGCCAGAGATATCCACGGCTGTATCCTGGAGACACTTGAAGAAGTAAAGAAGAAATTCCCGCAGCTAAAGACCAGGATCAATAAGAAACTGTATTTCATCACCAGTGAAGTGCTGCTGCAGAGGTATCCGGATCTTGATCCCAAGGAAAGAGAAAACAGGATCACCAGAGAAAAGAAGTCGGTCTTCATCATCGGTATCGGCAATAAGCTCTCCAACGGGGAAGCCCATGACGGCAGGGCGCCTGACTATGACGACTGGGATCTTAACGGCGACCTCATCTATTATGACGACGTGCTGGATTGTGCGATCGAGCTTTCTTCGATGGGCATCAGAGTCGATGCGCTATCGCTTGACCGCCAGCTCAATGAATCGGGTCATAACGAAAGAAGAAAGTATAAGTATCATAAGATGATACTTAACGATGAACTGCCGCTGACTATCGGCGGAGGCATCGGTCAGAGCCGTCTGTGCATGCTGCTGATGCATAAAGCCCACATCGGTGAAGTGCAGTCTTCGCTGTGGGATGATGACACCATCACCAAAGCAAAGGAACATGGTGTTATCATTCTCTAAAAGTTAAAAAAGAAATAATATTCACAAATCACCTGTTTATAGTTTATAATTATAAAACAGGTGATTTTTATGAATAAGACTCCAAAAGCAACACTAAGAAGATATCCCGTTTACCTGAAGGCTCTTACCAAGATCAAGGAAGAAGGCAAGGAAAAGATCATGTCCAGTGAGCTAGCTTCCTATGTCGGTATCAAGTCGACGACCATCAGAAGAGATTTCTCCCTGATCGGTTCCTTAGGCAAACAGGGCTACGGTTACAATGTCGATGAACTGATCAGGATATTTTCCCACGAGCTTGGCGTCAACTATGACGAGAAGATCATTCTGGTCGGAGCCGGAAACCTCGGCAGAGCGCTGCTTAACTATAACAAGTGGCAGAATGTCGTAGGTGAGATAGTCTGTGCTTTTGACGTTGATCCGGAAGGATGCCGGGACAAAGCGTCCGTACCGGTCTATGACATCAGAGACATCGAAGAAAAACTGCCTGTGGGCTGCCGGATCGCGCTTCTGTGCATTTCCGAAAACGATGTTCAGGAAACGGTCGATCTTTTAGCCAGAGTGGGCATCAAGGGCATCGTTGATTTCACCCATGTCCATTACAACGTTCCGGAAGGAATGATAATCCGCAATACCGACGTCGTAAGTACTATTCAGGAACTGGTATTCGAGACCAATTCCGAAAACAGATAGGAGAAATATATTATGCTAGATTTTTACACAGTGAGAGAATTGTATGATCTATCCAACAATTCCAGTCAGATGGAACTTGACCAGCTCGAGTATGTGGAACTCGAAGGCTGGGTAAGGACCAACCGTGATTCCGGTTCCATCGGCTTCATCGAGATCAATGACGGGACATATTTTAAGAATGCCCAGATCGTCTATCACGATAATTTAGCTAATTATAATGAAGTGTCAAAGATGCTGACGGGCACCAGCATCAAGGTCACCGGCCTGTATAAGTACACTCCGGAAAACAAGCAGATCTTTGAACTGGAAGCCACCGATATCGAGATACTCGGCAAGTGCGACGAATCCTATCCTCTGCAGAAAAAAAGACATACCTTTGAGTATCTCAGGGAGATACCGCATATCAGGCCGAGAGCCAATACCTTCATGGCCGTCTACAGGCTCAGAAGCGTTTTGTCCATGGCCATCCATGAGTTCTTCCAGAACCAGGGCTTCGTCTATGTCCATACGCCGATAATCACCGGCAATGATGCCGAAGGTGCAGGAGAAGTCTTTACCGTTACCAGCAGGGATGACGGCAACTATGAGGAAGACTTCTTCGGCAAGCATGCATCCCTGACCGTTTCCGGCCAGCTACATGTCGAGGCCTTTGCAATGGCTTTCAGAGATGTCTATACCTTCGGTCCAACTTTCAGGGCTGAAAATTCCAATACCAAGACCCATGCGAACGAATTCTGGATGATCGAACCGGAGATCGCTTTTGCCGATCTTGATGACGATATGTCCCTCATCGAAGATATGGTCAAGTACTGCATCGAATACTGTCTGGAGAATGCTCCGGAAGAGATGAATTTCTTCAATACTATGATCGATAAGACCCTGCTGGAAAGGCTCAATGCCGTTAAAAACTCCGAATTCAGAAGGATGACTTATACCGAAGCCATCGAAATCCTTCTGAAGGCGCCGGTCAAGTTCGAAAACAAAGTAGAGTGGGGCATCGACCTCAATACCGAACATGAAAGGTATATCTGCGAACAGGTCGTAAGGGGGCCGGTATTCCTGACCGATTATCCTAAGGATATCAAAGCCTTCTATATGCGCCAGAACGATGACGGAAAGACCGTTGCGGCAGCGGACCTGCTGGTACCACACGTCGGCGAACTGGTCGGCGGCAGCCAGAGAGAGGAAAGGCTCGACGTCCTGGAGAAGAGGATGGACGAACTGGGCATGGATAAGTCCACCCTTGAATGGTATCTTGACTTAAGAAGATACGGCGGCTGCAAGCATGCCGGCTTCGGCCTGGGTTTTGAAAGGATGATCATGTATCTAAGCGGCATGGAAAACATCAGGGATGTCCTGCCGTATCCTAGAACACCGAAAAACCTTATATTCTAGTATGCTGCTCTCAGTTAATAATGGCACCGTTTATTTCGGTGCCAATGATGTATTTGAGAACATCGATTTCTCAATAACGGAAAATGAAAAGATAGCCCTGGTAGGGCGAAACGGGTCGGGTAAAACGACCCTTTTGAAGGTACTGATGGGTGAAGTGGAACTCAGTTCCGGGCAGCTGATCAGACCCAACCGTATAAATGTCGGCTATCTCAATCAGAATTCGCTCCTGGATTCCGATAAGACCGTAAAGGACGAACTGCTGGAAGTATTCAGCGATCTTCTGAAGATGGAAAGAAAACTCGCTGATCTCTCGGAAGAGCTTAAGACCGATCATGACGATAAGAAGATCGAAGACTATGCCCGTCTGGAAGAGGAATTCAGTTACAAGGGCGGTTATACCTATTATTCCGAGACGAAGACCATCCTCTTCGGTTTCGGTTTCAGGGAAGAAGATCTGGAGAGACCGGTAAGCAGTTTTTCGGGGGGCGAAAAGACCAAGCTGGCTTTCGTTAAGCTGCTTTTAAGCAAGCCCGATCTGCTGCTGCTGGATGAACCGACCAATCACCTGGACTTAAGCACCATCGAATGGCTGGAGAATTATCTTGCAAAATATAAGAAAGCCATCGTCGTGGTATCTCACGACCGTATCTTCCTTGATAAGATAGCTCAGACCGTTTATGAACTGGAATACGGGCATATTAAGAAGTATGCCGGCAACTATACGGCTTATGTCAATCAGAAGAAGGCTGATTTCCTTAAGGATGAAGCAGCCTACAGAAGACAGCAGAAGGACATCAAACGTCTCGAGGAACTGATCGAGAAGTTCCGTTACAAGAAGAACAAGGCCGCCTTTGCCCAAAGCAAGATCAAGTATCTGGAAAGGATGGACAAGCTCGAAGATCCCAGGAAAGCCGACACCAAAGCCTTTAAAGCCCACTTTACCTGCCGGGTAAGAGGCGGAAAGAACGTCCTGACTCTGGATCATTATAAAGTCGGCTACGACAGGCCGTTATGTGAAGTGACTCTCGAGATCCTTAGAGGACAGCGGATCTGTGTAATGGGCGATAACGGCACCGGCAAGTCCACGTTACTTAAAACCATCGTCGGCGATATCAAGCCGCTTGGCGGATATAGTATGCTGGGACACCAGATCGAGATCGGCTATTTCGATCAGAACATCGACTCTTTCACGACCGGCAACACCGTTCTGGAAGAACTGTGGAACGAATATCCGGACAAGGATCTCTATGAAATAAGGAGCGTCTTAGGAGCCTTCCTTTTCAGTGCCGATGAAGTCTTCAAGGAAGTGACCGTCTTATCGGGCGGCGAAAAGGTGCGTTTGTCACTGGCCAAGCTGATGATGCAGAAGGCTAACTTCCTTTTACTTGATGAGCCTACAAACAACCTCGACATCAACTCCAAGGAAGCTCTGGAAGATGCCTTGAAGGAATACGAAGGAACGATACTCTTCGTGTCCCATGACCGTTACTTCATCAAGGAGATAGCCACTTCGTGTCTGGTGATCGACGAAAACAGTGTCACCTATTATCCTGACGGCTACAAGGACTATATCGACGTAAAGAAAAAGGAAGAGCCTAAGGAAGAAAAGAAAAACGAAAAGACGGAACTCAAGAACGTCAAGAACCGTCCTAAATACAATCTGAAGAAGATCGAGAAGGAGATCGAAGAACTGGAAGAACTCCTGGAAGAAAAAAGAGATCTGCGATATGAACCGGAATACTATCAGGATTCGGGAAAGATGCAGGAACTCGATGAAGAGATCGACGAGATACATAACCGGATCCATGCGGCTACCGAGATCTGGGAGCTGGCCATGGAAGAGGAAGAAAACAAGAATAAATGATAAAGGATGAAGAAAACTACAGACTCGAGATGAGCGAGAACGACTTCAGGCAGCTGATCAGGAAACTGTGGCTGCTTATACTGTCGCTTTTCGTACTCGTCCTTATCGGCGGCATCCTTCCTTTCAAAGGAATGATCAAAGGCGCTTACGTGATGATCCCCTACGGTATCGAGCTTGTCTTCATACTGCTGCTGCTATGGGCCTGTTTTCATTTTTCGGTCCTGAAGATGTCGCTGAAGAAAAAGGAATACGACAGGTCTGTCAAAAGGCTCATCAGCGATACGCTGCTGCTGTGTCTGATCGCTCTCATAAGCATCATCGCATGCGTCATCTATGTGCTGGCGAACGGTTTTGACAATGATCTCATATACTTCCTCTTATATCTTCTGACCAAGGCCGGCATCATCTGTCTGTCCTGTGTCATTCACAAAATCGCATCCAAACTTGAATTTAAGCTCGGTAAATAGTCTTAGTACGATATAATTATTGATGGATATTCAGTATGTATTAATTACAGGAGGAGAATTATGGCTAATTGTTTAGTTGCGCAGAGCGGAGGTCCGACTGCCGTCATTAATGCCACCGTGGCCGGTGTCGTCAAGGCCAATCAGATGAATCCTTATTATGATAAGGTCTATGGCGGACTTAACGGTATCGAAGGCATCCTTAAGGAAAGGTTCGTCGATCTGACGGAAATGACCGATGAAGAGAACCTCATCTTAAGACAGACACCTTCAAGTGCCTTAGGTTCCTGCCGTTACAAACTTAAAAGAGACAATGTCGCTGATTTCGAGAAGCTCTTCGAGATCCTCGACAAGTACGACATCGAAACGATGTTCTATACCGGCGGCAATGATTCCATGGATACCGTTGCTGCCTTAAGCGAATATGCCAAGGCTCATGACATCAAGGGTCATCGTTTCGTAGGCTGTCCTAAGACGGTCGACAACGATCTGGTTATCACCGATCACTGCCCGGGCTTTGCGAGTGCCGCCAAGTTCATCTCGACAACGGCTTTACAGACCTGGCTGGACGTCAACGTCTATACCAGACAGGAAGTGTTCGTACTGGAGACCATGGGCCGTGACGCGGGCTGGCTGGCTGCCAGTGCCTGCTTATCGGGCATCGTCGATATCCTGGTACTGCCGGAAGAAGTATTCGATACCGAACTTTTCCTGGCTCAGGTCAAGAAGTGCGTAGAAGAAAAGAACAAGTGCTATATCGTCGTATCCGAAGGCGTCAAGTATGCCGACGGTACCTATGTGGCTGCTGCCGCATCCAAGAATGACGGTTTCGGTCATGCCCAGCTGGGCGGTGCCGGTAATGCGGTCAAGCAGCTGATACTTGACAGCGGTGTCGCCGAAAGATGCAAGGTCCAGGATCTTTCCACGGCCCAGAGATGTTTCGCTACCCAGCAGTCCCTGGTCGATGTCAATGAATCCTTCCAGTTAGGCATGTCTGCCCATATGCGCAGCTGCAATAAGGAATTCACCGGCAAGATGGTCGGTCTGGTAAGAAAGGATGTTCCTGAGTATGATGTCGATTTCATCGCCGTCGATGCTACCGAAGTCTGCAACAAGGTAAAGCCTTTCCCTAGCGAGTGGATCAAGCCTAACTATCAGGGCATAACGGAAGAGGCCGTCAGGTTCCTTGAGCCGCTGATCAAAGGCTCTCCGACCGTCCTGTATAAGAACGGCGTGCCGGCTTACGTAAAGCCGTACTACATGCGTTAATTAAAGAAGCGAAAGCTTCTTTTTTTGTGTTATGATTTAGTGGTGAGCAATAAACTGAAGAACAGTCTTATATTGTTGCTGATGTCGGTGATATGGGGCTTTGCGTTCGCCGCCCAGAGACTGGGAGCTGATGTCTTAGGCCCTTTTACTTTTTTTGCGTTTCGAAACTACTTTGCGGTAGCGACCATGCTGGTATTCTTTCTGTTCATCAAAAGGGACACACATGGTACCGATCCGGTCTTTTCGATAAAACTGGGTCTGCTGGGAGGCCTGATGGAACTGGTAGCTTGTATCTGCCAGCAGATCGGTATTGCCTATACGACGGCTGCCAACAGTTCGTTCATAACGGCGACTTATGTCATCATCGTTCCGCTGCTGTATCTGCTTCTTGGCAGGAAGGTCGACAGAAAGCTCTGGTTCTGCGTCGTTCTTGAACTTATCGGTCTTTATCTCTTATGCATCAAAGGTGATTTCACGATCAATAAAGGCGATATCCTGACGATGGTCTGTGCCCTTGTTTTTGCGATACATATCGTTCTGATAGCCAGAGGAGGCCGGAGGCTTGACAGTATCATCTTCTGTGCTACGCAGTTCATCGTCTGTGCATTATGTTCCAGCATCCTCATGCTGATATTTGAAAGACCCGTAAATATCGAAGGAGTCAAAACAGCCATCATTCCTCTGATGTATACAGGATGTCTGAGTTCGGCTTTCTGCGTTACCTTGCAGGTAAAAGTGCAGAAGGAAGTAAACCCGACCGTTGCCTCGCTTATCATGTGTCTGGAATCGGTATTCGGTGCCGTTGGAGGCTGGCTGATACTGCACGAGATCCTGAGCATAAAGGAAATGATTGGCTGTCTTCTGATGTTTGCCGCTATCGTTCTTTCACAGCTTCCAGAGCGAAAGAAAACATAGTGAAAATATTTTCATTAATGTGAAATATTTATGAAATTTCTGTTGATGGATTCATTCATAATGTTTATAATTAACATATGCACGGCAAAAACTATTTTTTTGTGCATGCAATAAGGAGGAAAAATATGAAAAAGTTATTAGTTGCTTTATTAGCTTTATTGCTCCTGGTCGGTTGTACCGGCGGTAAAGGCGGCAATGGCGGCAACGAAGAAGAAGGTACTGTTGATACTTTTGCAATGATCACTTCATTCGATATCACGACATTGGACTATGTATTCAACAATAAGTCTTCTAATGGTGACTACCTCTCTAACTGTATCGAAGGTCTGTTAACTCAGGACCCTCATGGTGCTCTTATTGCCGGTATGGCAACTGAATGGAGCGCAAATGAAGATGCTTCTGAATGGACATTCACGATCAGAGATGATGCCTGGTGGTCAACTAACAGTGGCGAACAGTATGCAAAGGTTGAAGCTAAAGACTTCGTAACCGGCTTAAAGCATGCTGCAGACTGCAAGTCTGAGACCCTCTCATTAGTTCTTGACCTGATCGTCGGTTTAAGAGACTATGCTGAAGGTACCGGTGCTTGGGAAGATGTCGGCATCAAGGCTGAAGGCAATAAGCTTACTTACACCTTAACTCAGGGCTGTGGTTACTTCGATGGTATGACTACTTACTCTATCTTATGGCCAATGAACGAAGAATTCTTTGAATCTCTCGGTGGCGAAGGTGGAGAATTCGGTGCTGTTGATCCATCTAAGATCCTTTACAACGGCTGCTATCTGTTATCCAACATCACTGCTAAGTCAGTAGTTGAAATGGAAGCAAACCCTAACTATTACGATAAGGAAAACGTACATGTACAGCATGTTAAAGTCATGTTCGATGACGGTTCTGATTCAACCAGAGCTTGGAAGATGTACGTAAACGGCGAAACCACTTATGCAGGTGTTCAGAAGGCTATCCCTGAGATCTATGATGAAGCTATGGAAAAGTACCCTGACAACATTTACAAGTCAGATACTACTGCCACTTCATTCTGGGGCGCATTCAACTTCGACAGACAGCAGTTCGCTCTGTTCACAGATCCTTCTGTAGTTACTACTGAAAAGAACGAGAAGCAGATCGCTGATGCAAAGGCTGCTATCTTAAACAAGAACTTCAGAATGGCTATCTTTGCTGCTTACTCTGAAGAAGCTTACTACTCTGTTGCTTTAGGCGACATCGCTCTTGACAGAGCTCGTAACACTTTAACTCCATACACTTTCTCAACCTTCTCTGATGGTACTCCATATGGTGACAAGGTCACTCAGTACTTACATGAAGAAGACGAACTCCTTGCTGATATCAACCTGGTTGATGGTCAGGATGGATGGTACTCTCCTGAAAGAGCAAAGGCATTCTTAGCCAAGGCTAAAGAAGAATTAGGCGACAGTGTTGAATGGCCGATCGTATTAGATTACCCAACTGATTCTTCCGATACTTTAGGTACTCAGATGGATATGGCTATGAAGGACTGCATCGAATCCGCATTAGACGGTCAGGTAGTCATCAACCTCGTATTATTCGATTCTTCAGATGATATGTTTGCTGCTTTCTACTCAATCTATAAGGGTGAAGAAAACTCAATCGACTTAGCATTCTCTGCTGGTTGGGGTCCTGACTATGGTGATCCTCTTACTTACTTACATTGCTTCCATGCAAATGATGGTGATATGATGGCTTACTCTGGTCTGAACGTTGCTTTAGCAGGCGAACTCGAATCTCAGGTCGCTGCTAAGGAAGCTATCGGCTTATACGAAATCACTGAACTCATCGATGCCGGTGATAAGGCTGTCGGTGATGAAAGATTAGATTACTTCGCACAGGCTGAAGCTAAGTTACTTGCTACTGGTATCTTAAGACCATTCGCTACCAGAGGTGCAGGTCTTGTTGTATCTAACGTTAAGCCTTACAGTGCCGCTTACGGTATGTATGGTCAGGCTTCTTACAACGTAGTTCCTTACTTCAAGTACATGGTAGTTTATGATCATCCAATCACTGCTGCAGAACATGATGCTGCAAAGGCTGCTTGGTTAAAGGGTGAGTAATTCCTAAAAAAGTATAATTACTAGGAGCCAGGATATTCTCCTGGCTCCTTTCAACTGATTTATTAAAGGAGGGGGATGCGCAATGAAAGGATATATACTGAAAAGACTGTTGCGATCGCTGTTGTCGATACTGGTCATCATAACCGCAGTCTTTATCATGGTATACTCACTTGTACCTCGAGATAATATTTTCAAGAACGATGATACATTCCGTAAACTGTCAGCCAAACCGGATGACAAGACGGACTATATCATGCGTACCTGGCAGAATATCGGATATCTTGACTATCAGAATATGAGCTATTACTGTACAGGTCTTTATGGCGAAGCTACCGATGAGACCAGAGCCTGTGTGCTTGCCGGTTCCAAGGAATCGAAGGAATTCGTTGATCTTTACGAATCCAAAGGCTACACGGTCAAATATTTCATCAACGGTGCTCCATATGCCTACAAGGATCTGCCGGTGATCAGCAGACTTGCTTCCTGGTTCGGCAACATGATACAGATCGACCATCCATGGAAAGTCAAGGATGAGACCAATCCGGACCTGGAGAGAAGACTCTATTTCGGTACGACACCGACCGGTGGTGTGGCACTTAAATGCTCGGGTTGTGAGTACAAATATCAGATCTATACTGACAGCCGTTTTCCTTTCATCCATCAGAATATCCTGACTGTTTATTTAGGCGAATCCTATCCTACCTATAAAGGATTAAAGATCCTGGATGTCATCTTTGACACTCAGGGACAGGAAGTTAAGAAGACCGTTACTTTTGAAACCGGTCAGACCGGTGAATCTTCCATCATGTTCGGCACCTGCCGCTACAAGAGCGTTCTGGACCGTCTTGATCAGAACAAGTTTACCGATCACTATGCTTCCTGTATGTACAAGAAGGCCACGCCTTCGATGGTCGGTATTTCCTTTATCATGGGCATTTTCTCGATAATCATTGCCTATGCTCTGGGTCTGCCGATCGGTCTTGCCATGGCAAGAAACAAAGACAAACTTATCGATAAGCTGGGAATGGTCTACATAATCTTCATTATCGCCGTTCCTTCATTGGCTTATATCTACATCTTCAGATATCTGGGAACCACCTTATTCGGGCTGCCGTCGGCTTTCCCGACGCTGGGTGCCGAAGACATCCGTTCCTGGATACTTCCTGTTATATCATTGGCACTTCCATCCATTTCCGGACTTATGTTATGGATGAGAAGATATGCTGTCGACCAGATGTCGAGCGACTACGTCAAGTTCGCCAAATCCAAAGGTCTCAATCAGCATGAAATATTCAAGAATCATATCTTAAAGAATGCGATAATTCCGATCGCCCAGGGCATTCCGGCATCTCTTGCCTCCTGTATCGTCGGTGCCATCATTACCGAGGCTATCTATTCGGTCGGTGGTATGGGCAAGATGCTTCCTGATGCGATCAAACAATACAACAACGCAATGGTCCTGGCCCTGACATTCATGTTTGCAGGCATATCCATCATCTCGGTATTACTGGGTGACCTTATCCTGATCTGGCTGGATCCGCGTATCTCATTAACGGAAAAGGAGGGCAGAAACTGATGACTACCAGAGATGATCTGTTTGAATTTGCAGAATTTGATGAAACTGAATCAGAGCATATCGCTGCACCTCGTTATTCCTACTGGAAATCAGTATGGAAGACCTTTATCCGCAACAAGTTCACGGTCTTTACGGCGATCTTATTGATTGCCCTGGTCGCTTTTGCGATGATTCAGCCGATGATATCCGGTTATGACCCGATGGTCGCTCCGAATATCAACAACTCTTCGATGAGATTCCTTTCACCTAGCAAAGAATTCATCTTCGGTACCGATAATGTCTGTAACTCGGTATTCGATGCCGTATGGTCAGGAGCCAGAAACTCCCTGTTCATCGCTTTCATATGTACTTTCATCAACATGGTGATCGGTATCGCTCTGGGAGCTGTCTGGGGCTTCTCGAAGAGGCTTGACCGTATCATGATCGAAGTCTACAATGTCCTTTCCAACATCCCGTTCCTGCTGTTGGCCATGATCTTACAGTACATCATGGGCGCCGGCTTCAAATCGCTGATCATCGCCATGTGCTGTACCGACTGGATATTCGTAGCCTACTTCATCAGAACCCACGTCATGATCATCAGAGACAGGGAATACAATCTGGCATCCAAGTGCCTTGGTACCAAGACCTGGACCATGATCACCAAGAACATCCTGCCTTATCTGATCTCCGTAATCATGACTTACGTATCACGTACTATTCCGGCATATATTTCATATGAGGTATTCCTGTCTTATATGGGACTGGGACTGGGCGCCAAGAACGCATCCCTTGGTAAGCTGATCTCCCAGTACACCTCCTATATGAATTCATATCCGCATCTGTTCTGGATCCCGGTACTTATCCTGGCAACCATTTCCATATCACTGTACATCGTCGGACAGAGGCTTTCCGATGCCGCTGATCCGCGTACACATATGTAAGGAGGTCATCTATGAGCGAGAGAAAAATAATACTGTCCGCAAAAGACATTGAAGTCAAGTTCCGTGTCAGAGATAACTACCTTACAGCCATCAGAAACGTATCCCTTGACCTTTATGACGGCGAGACCTTTGCGATAGTCGGCGAATCCGGTTCCGGAAAGTCCGTTTTCACCAAGACCTTTACGGGCATGCTGGAAAGCAATGGTGAGATATCCAACGGTTCCATCATGTTTGAAGGAAAGGATCTTACCAAACTGGTCACCGATAAGGACTGGGAAGGCATCAGAGGCAAGAAGATATCTACCATCTTCCAGGACCCGATGACTTCTCTTAACCCGATCAGGACCATCGGCTCCCAGATAACCGAAGTAATCATCAAGCACCAGGGCGTCAGTGCTGAAGAAGCCAAAGCCCAGGCTGTTGAGATAATGGAAAAGGTAGGCATCAAGAATGCGGCCAACCGTTTTGATGAATATCCGTTCCAGTATTCCGGCGGCATGCGTCAGCGTATCGTTATCGCCATCGCTTTATCCTGCCATCCGGAGATACTGATCTGTGATGAACCGACAACTGCCCTGGATGTCACGATCCAGGCTCAGATCCTGCAGCTGATCAAGGAACTGCAGCGTGACCTCAAGTTCACGACTGTCTATATTACCCACGACTTAGGCGTCGTTGCCAATGTTGCGGATAGAGTAGGCGTCATGTATGGCGGTCAGATCATCGAATACGGTACGGCGGAAGAGATCTTCTTCGATCCTCAGCATCCGTATACCTGGGCACTGCTGTCATCACTGCCGCAGTTAGGTGAAAAAGGACAGGATCTGTACTATATCACCGGTACGCCGCCTTCACTTTACAATAAGATACTCGGCGATGCCTTTGCACCGCGTAATAAATATGCACTGAAGATCGACTTCGTTGAAGAACCTCCGTTCTTCAAGGTTTCCGATACCCACTATGCCAAGACCTGGCTGCTTGATCCTAGAGCTCCAAAGGTAGAAAAACCGGAAGTCATCAACAACCTGCATGAAAAGATCGAGAAGATGACCAGCAAAGGAGGTGCGTTCTATGTCGAACAGCAGCAATAAAGAAGTACTGTTATCCTTAAAGGGCGTTGACATCTCCTTCGCAAAAGACGGCAAGAAATTCCGTGCCGTCAAGAATGCCAACTTCGATATCTACCGTGGTGAGACTTTCTCCCTGGTAGGTGAATCAGGTTCAGGCAAGACCACCATCGGCCGTGCGATCATGCGTATCAATCCGCTTTCAGCCGGTGAGATCATCTTCAAAGGCAAAAGGATATCCGGCAAGATCTCCAAGGAAGAAGACATGGATGTCATCCGTTCCATTCAGATGATCTTCCAGGATCCGGCTGCATCCTTAAACGAACGTGCTACCATCGAGTACTGCGTTTCCGAAGGCCTTTACAACTTCCATCTATATAAGGATGAAGAAGACCGTATCGCCAAGGTAGATGCCGCACTGGAATCCGTAGGTCTGCTGCCTGAACACAAGTCCCGTTATCCGCATGAGTTCTCCGGCGGCCAGAGACAGCGTGTCGGCATTGCCCGTGCGATGATCATGGAACCGGAACTGATCGTTGCGGATGAACCTATTTCCGCACTGGACGTTTCCATCCGTGCTCAGGTCCTCAACCTCATGAACAAGTTCAAAGAGGAAAAGGGACTTACCTATCTGTTTATCGCTCATGACCTGTCTGTCGTAAGATTCATATCCGACAGGATCGCGGTCATCCACTTGGGAAGAATAGTGGAGATCGCCGAGACAGAAGATCTGTTCAAGTATCCGCTGCATCCTTACACTATCTCGCTGCTGAGTGCCGTACCGATGCCGGACCCGATCATCGAAAAACAAAAAGACCTGGTGGTCTACGATGAATCTAAACGTGACCTTTCAGGTCCTAAGCCGATCCTTCAGGAGATCCGTCCGGGACATTTTGTCTTCGCCAACGACCGCGAAATGGCCGAATACGAAGTCAAGCTCCAGCAGATGGAAAAGGAAAGAGCTGAATTAGACAAATAGGGAAACCAGAACGGAAAGTATTATTCCGATAAAACCCGCAAGCAAAGGATAGTTAAAGCTATCCTTTCTTCTTTCTTTTACATCCTTCATATAGGTCTCATAAGACTTGCTGGTTTCTCTGTGCATGAAACGGTCGATGACGAATGACGTATTATCGAAGTTTCCTTTGAGGTAGAGATTATGGATAACACCCACTATCACGAAGAACATGGACATGATGAACAGCGTATCGGAAAAGACCAGTGCCTTGTGTTCGGATATTACGGACTTGACAGTGGGATAGGCCAGCAGGATGACCATCGAAGGGATCAGTCTGACTGCTTTGAAGTTTCTGAACATTTTCATAAATCAATTATATCTTAGCTGATTCATTAATGTGAAATGATAAAAAGATTATGGTAAAATTATACGGTAAAGGAGATTACTTATGGGTTTTACTGATAAGTTAAAGGATTTTATCGCTCCGGCTGAGGAAGAGGAAGAACTGGAACTCAGCGAAGATGAAGCCAAGGCCTTAAGCGCCTATGAGGAACCGCGCGACAGTTCTGCCAGCAAGATCTCAGCTGCTGCCAACATCGTTTTATTTGAACCGCGCAACTTTGATGAAGCCGAAGAGATCGGCAGACACATCAAGCACAGAAGAGCCTGCTGCATCAATCTTAAGAGCATGCCTAATGAATACCGCCAGCGTATCATCGATTTCCTGAGCGGTGTCATCTACGGGGTAGACGGTGCGATCAAGAAGATCGATGACAACGTCATCCTGTGCTCGCCGAAGAACCTGCAGGTCTCCGGTAATATCAGTTCAGATCGTACAAGCAGTTATTAATTGCCAGGACTGAGACAAGCCCGAATAAAGGAAATCAAAGAGAGTCACCGTTGGTGGGAAGTGACATGGAACTTATTCGGGATATCACTCAGGAGCATCCTGTCCGACATGTAGGGCAGGACGTCACTCGCGTTAAGAGTAAGAGTAATAAGCAAAGGTGGTACCTCGCGTTTAAGCGACCTTGGGACACCTTTTTTTGTGGGAGGAAACATTATGGATTACAAAGACACGCTGCAGATGCCTGATACCGAATTTGAGATGAGAGGCAATCTGCCTACCAAAGAACCGGGAATTCTGGAAAAATGGGAAAAGGACGACCATTATCATAAGATCCTGGAAAAGAACAGGGATCATACGCCTTTTGTGTTGCATGATGGTCCGCCGTATGCCAACGGTAACCTGCATGCGGGCACGGCCATGAACCGTATCATCAAGGACATCATCGTCAGATCCAAAGGCATGGCCGGTTATTATTCACCGTTTTTCCCGGGCTGGGATACCCATGGTCTGCCGATCGAGAATGCTATTCAGAAGCTCGGCGTCAACCGCAAGGAAGTATCGCCGAAGGAATTCAGAGAAAAATGCGAAGAATATGCTCATTCCCAGATCGCCCAGCAGATGGCGACCGAAAAGAGACTGGGACAGGTAGCCGACTACGATAATCCATATATCACCCTTAACAAGGAATTTGAAGCCCGTCAGGTAAGGTGCTTTGCGAAGATGGCGCTGGACGGCATGATCTTCCAGGGTCTTAAGCCGATCTACTGGTCACCGTATCAGGAGACGGCCATCGCCGATTCGGAGATCGTATATTTTGACGTCAAGGATCCGACGATCTTTGTCACCTTTGACGTAGCCGATCCTAAGGGCGTGCTGGAAGGTGATGAGAAATTCGTCATCTGGACCACTACTCCTTGGACCTTGCCGGCCAACGTGGCTATTACTCTCCATCCTGATCTGGAATATGCCGTCGTGGATACGGAGAAAGGCAAGCTGATCTTCCTTTCGTCATTAAAGGATCAGCTCCTGGAGAAATTCGAATTAAGCGGAAAGGTCCTGAAGACCTTCAAGGGCAGGGAGCTTGAATTCGTCGAATGCAGGCACTGCCTGTATCCGGAAAAAAGAAGCATCGTCGTCTTAGCCGATTACGTAACCGATGAAGACGGTACGGGATGTGTCCATACCGCCGGCGGTCACGGTCTTGATGACTTCTATACGACGCAGAAATACGGTCTGCCGACAGTCTGCCCGGTTGACGAAAAGGGCGAATTTACCGCTGAAGCCGGTGAAAGACTGCAGGGCAAGTTCGTACTCGATGCCAATAAAGACATCACAGTATGGCTCGATGAACTGGGTTCCTTACTGAAACTGGAATGGGTGACTCACTCCTATCCGCATGATGACCGCTTAAAGAAGAAAGTCATCTTCAGGGCTACTGTTCAGTGGTTCGCATCTATCGAAAAGATCAAGCCGCAGCTTCTGGAAGCCATCAAAAACGTCAAGTGGTGGAACTCCTTCGGTGAAGTCCGTCTTACCAACATGATCAAGGACCGTAAGGACTGGTGTATCTCAAGACAGAGGCTCTGGGGTGTTCCGATCCCTATCATCTATAACGAAGACAGATCGCCGATCATCGAAGAGGAAGTCTTTGAACATATCGCTGAACTCTTTGAAGAAAAAGGCTCCAACGTCTGGTTCGAATCCGAAGCTAAAGACCTTCTGCCTGAAGGCTATACCAATCCGAAGTCTCCTAACGGCAGATTCACCAAGGAGACCGATATCATGGACGTCTGGTTCGATTCCGGTTCATCCTGGAACGAACTGATCGCCAGGGGCTATGAATATCCGTGTGATCTGTACTTTGAAGGTTCAGATCAGTACCGCGGCTGGTTCAACTCTTCACTGATCGTATCGGTCGCCACTCACGGCAGCGCTCCCTATAAATCCGTATTGTCTCACGGCTACGTCTGCGACTCCAAGGGCGAAGCCATGCATAAATCGGTAGGCAACGTCGTCAATCCGCTGGATATCATCGCCAAATACGGTGCCGATATCCTGAGACTCTGGGCGGCCAGCGAAGATTTCAGAGCCGACATGAGGATCGGCGATTCCAACCTGAAACAGGTATCCGATCAGTACCGCAAGGTCAGGAATACCTTCAGGTTCCTCTTGGGCAATACCAGCGACTTTACAGGCGATCCGGTACCGTATAAGGAACTGGAACCGATCGACAGATTCATGATGGTAGCCCTCAATGACATGCTCACAAAGGTCAGAAACGCCTATGAGAACTACGACTTCGTCCTGGCATCTTCAACGATGACCAACTTCATGACCAATGAGCTCTCATCCTACTACTGCGACTATGCCAAGGACATCCTTTACTGTGACGGTAAGACTTCATTAAGAAGAAGACAGGTCCAGACGGTCCTTGTCAAGGCGATCGATGTGCTGGTCAAGCTCTGGGCTCCGATCCTCTGCTTCACCAGTGAAGAAGTATATACATTCGCTAAAGGCAAAGAAGGAAGCGTTCACTACACCCACTTCCCGGAACCGGAAGAATTTGAAGACAGCGATGAGATCAGAAACAGTTTTGAAAGACTGCATAAGATCAGAGATGATGCCTTCAAGGCTCTGGAAGAAGTAAGACAGTCCAAGGAGATCGGCAAGTCCCTGGAGGCTCATGTGCTCCTGCAGGTAAATGAGGATGATAAGAAGCTACTGCTCGATAACTTCGGTGGCAGGATCAACCAGTGGCTGATCGTATCCAAGGTAAGTCTCGTCGATGAGGAGCTGCCTAAATACGAAGTATGCGGCGTCAAGGTCCTCAAGGCCGAAGGTGTCGTCTGTCCGCGCTGCTGGAACATTACCGAAAGCAGTAATGAAGAGGGCTTGTGTGACAGATGTGTAAGCGTACTGGCTGATCTTGATAAATAGTCCGTTTTAAACTCAATAAGATAGAATATAAGTGAGGAGGATAAAAAATGGAAAAGGCAAAAGTCTATTTTACGAAAGAATTGACACCTGAAAAAGTTCTGGAAATGTACAGACTTTTAGGAAAAGAACTTCCGGGCAGGGTTGCCTGTAAGGTACATTCAGGCGAAGACGGCAATCAGAACTATCTGCGTCCTGAATTCTGGAAACCGATGATCGATGCCGTAAAGGGCACGGTCGTAGAATGCAATACCGCATATCCGGGTGAAAGAGATACTACTGACAAGCATAAAAAGCTTATCAAAGATCACAAATGGGATTCCTATTTCGATGTCGATATCATGGATGCTTCTGAAGAAGTATCACTGCCGATCGAAAACGGCAAGCAGCTTGATGAAGACATCGTCGGCAAGGATCTGCTTAACTATGATTCGATGCTGGTACTGTCTCATTTCAAAGGACATCCGATGGGCGGTTTCGGCGGAGCTCTTAAGCAGCTCAGTATCGGCTGTGCATCTTCCAACGGAAAGACCAACATCCATTCCGGCGGAGCCCGTAAGAAAGGCAACAACATCATGACTGACGGCAGTTTCGATACGCCGCAGGACATCTTCCTGGAATCCATGGCTGATGCGGCCGGAGCAGTCGTAAGACACTTTAACGGCAATATCGCCTTCATCAACGTGGCCAAGAACCTCTCGGTCGACTGTGACTGCGTAGGTGACGGCCAGGCTGCCGATCCGTGCATGGAAGATATCGGTATCTTCGTATCCCTTGACCCGGTAGCTATCGATCAGGCCTGCATCGATATGGTCAAAGCCAGTGACGATCCGGGCAAGGAGACCTTCATGGAAAGAGTCAACTCCAGACATGGCACTCACACCATCGATACGGCTTATGAACTCGGTGTCGGCAACAAGGAATACGAATTGATCGTCATCGATTAACCGATCATTCAAAAGGTCCATCTTGGATGGACCTTTTTATCTGTGTTAATATATTGTATGTCTTAACTGTGTTAAGAATACCGTTATATGTTCGATTTACTGTTTAAATATACGAAAGACGGCTGGTGGGCTGCCATCCTGGGACCGGTAATGGTCATCCTGGAGATCGTTTTTGACGTGGCCATTCCTTATGCCATGTCCTTGATCATCGACCAGGGCATCAACGCCAGAGGCGGTGACATCAGCTACATCATGAGGATCGGACTGGTCATGCTGGGACTGGCGCTTTTGGCCGGCATCGCCGGAGCGCTTTCAGGCATCTTCGCCAGTATCGCATCCTGCCGCTTCGTTCGCAATATCAGGAATGCCATGATGGAAAAGATCCAGTCCTATGACTTCAAAAACATTGAAAAGTTCCCGGTATCTTCGGTAGTCGTCAGGATGACTTCCGACATGCGGATGCTGAGAATGGCTTATACCTCGATCGTAAGGATGATGGTCAGGACCCCGGTCAATCTCATTATTACTTTGATTATGATCATAAGACTGCACAGTACTCTGGCTCTGATCTTTGCGGTAGCCGTACCGGTACTGGGCTGCGGACTCATATACATACTGAAGACCGCCAGACCAAGGTTCAGGGTCATGATGAAGAAATTCGACGGCATGAATTCCAACCTCAAGGAAAACATTGAAGGGATCAGAGTCGTCAAGACCTTTGTCAGGGCCGACTATGAAGAAGACAAGTTCAGTTACGTGTCCAAGGATGTCATGGTCACCCAGAGGTTTGCGGAAAGCATCGTCATTCTGAACCAGCCTTTCTTTGAACTGGTAATGTATGCCTGCATGATAGCGGTCGCCTGGTTCGGCGGCAAGTTCATCATCACCGGATCCCTCAGCACCGGACAGTTCATGTCCTATCTTTCCTATGTCAGACAGATCCTGTTCTCGCTGCTGGGCTTATCGATGGCCCTGATGCAGATAGTAAATGCCCGGGCTTCCGTCGACAGAGCCAACGAACTGCTCAATGAGGTTCCGTATATCGATGATTCCGAGGCTGATCCGGATCTGATGGTAAAGAACGGTTCGATCGAACTTAAGAACGTTTATTTCAAGTATTTCGAAGAAGCGGAGAAACCGACGCTTTCAAATATCAATCTCAAGATAAAATCCGGAGAGACCATCGGCATCCTGGGTCCGACCGGTGCCGGAAAGTCGACGCTGGTCCAGCTGATACCGCGTCTTTATGATATCTATTCCGGCAAGATCAAAGTCGGCGGCAAGGACATCAAAGACTATAAGCTGAGAAACCTCAGAGAAGGCGTATCAATGGTCTTACAGAAGAATACGCTGTTTTCCGGTACCATAGAAGACAATATGCGCTGGGGCAATCCTGACGCTTCCTTTGAAGAGATAGTGGAGGCCTGTAAGAATGCTCAGGCTCATGATTTCATCATGAGTTTTCCTGAGGGCTATGATACGATGCTGGAACAGGGCGGTACCAACGTTTCCGGCGGCCAGAGACAGAGGCTTTGTATCGCCAGAGCTCTTTTGAAGAAGCCGAAGATCATCATCCTCGATGATTCGACCAGTGCCGTCGATACCGATACCGACCGCAGGATACAGCTGGCCTTAAAGAAGAAGCTCGCTGACATGACGACCATCATCATTGCCCAGCGGGTCAACTCTGTCAAGGAGTGCGACCGCATCATCATCATGAATGACGGTATGATCGAAGATATCGGTACTCATAAAGAGCTGCTCAAACGTAATGAAGTCTACCGCGACTTATATACCACACAGCAGCAGGGGGTGGCAGAATAATGGCCCAGACAAGATACCGTCAGATCAGAACTGCCAGAGCCCATAACGTGGGCGGTACCATCGGCAGACTATTGAGCTATATCGCCAAGTACAACAGAGGCCGTTTCATCCTGGCCCTCATCTGTACTGTTTTGTCGTCCCTGACCGGTGTTGCGAGCTCCTATTTCTTCACGCCGATCATCAATAACTACATCGTTCCTTATATCGGCAAGACCAGCGTCGATATGAGCGGTTTTGCGAAGATGCTTTCGGTCATGGCTTCTATTTATGTGGCAGGCGTCTGTGCCACCTTCATCAAGCAGAAGATGATGTCCCTGGTTGCCACAGGTATGCTGGATGACCTGAGGGAAGACCTCTTCAACAAGATGCAGGATCTGCCGGTCAGTTTCTTTGACTCCAAGACCCATGGCCAGATCATGGTCTATTTCACCAATGACGTCGACATGACCAGACCGATGGTCGCTGAGACCATACCGGTACTGATCACGGCCGTTACGACTCTGGTCGGCTGTTTTGTAATGATGGCCATCCTCAACTTCAGACTGATGCTGGTGGTCTTTGCCTCCATGCTGGTGATCGTTTATATAACTGCCTGGGTTGCCAAGAGCTCCAATAAATACTTTGCCAAGCTGCAGGTACAGGTATCCAATATCAACGGATATGTCGAAGAGTACTTCAGCGGCCAGAAGGTGGTAAAGGTCTTCAATCATGAAAATGAAGTAATAGCCGGTTTCAGAGCTTATAACGACGATCTCTATGAGAATTCGGTCAAGACCAATATGATCGGATCGATCATGTTCCCGGTAAATGCCAACCTGGCTTACTTCGCTTATGCGATCGTAGCCGTTATCGGTGCCTATATGTGCATAAAAGGCGAGATGAGCCTTGGTGTACTGGCATCTTTCCTGCTTTATGTAAGACAGTTCTCCGGACCTGTTTCCAACCTGTCGCAGCAGTTCAACGGCTTCATGATGTCGTTGGCCGGTGCCGAAAGAGTATTTGATCTGATGGACATGGCCGGTGAAGTCAATAACGGCAAGGTCAGACTTATCAACGTCGAGAAGAAGGGCAGGAAGCTCATCGAAACCAAGGAAAAGACCCGCCGCTGGGCCTGGAAGAAGCCTAACGGTGAACTGGTCGAACTGAAAGGTGACGTCAGACTCAAGAACGTCGACTTCTCCTATGTGGAAGGAAAGAAGGTCCTTCATAATATATCCTTATACGCCAAACCGGGCCAGAAGATCGCCTTTGTGGGATCGACCGGTGCCGGCAAGACTACGATCACCAACCTGCTCAACCGGTTCTATGACATCCAGAAAGGTACCATCACCTATGACGGCATCGACATCAAGGACATCAATAAGGATGACCTGCGCAGATCGATCGGTGTGGTATTACAGGATACCAATCTTTTCTCCGGTACGGTAATGGACAACATCCGTTACGGAAGACTGGATGCGACAGATGAGGAATGCATAAAGGCTGCCAAGCTCTGCAATGCGGACTCCTTCATAACGAGGCTTCCGCAGGGATATAACACGATGCTGAGTGCCAACGGCGCCAATCTTTCACAGGGTCAGAGACAGCTC
Organism: Erysipelotrichaceae bacterium; assembly: GCA_017431825.1. Classification (GTDB taxonomy): domain Bacteria; phylum Bacillota_I; class Bacilli_A; order Erysipelotrichales; family Erysipelotrichaceae; genus Colivicinus. Next base: position 31,959 of record JAFRKI010000005.1, read on the forward strand.
CTCAACATCGCCAGATGTGCTGTTGCCGATCCTCCGGTAATGATACTGGATGAGGCGACATCTTCCATCGATACCCATACCGAGAAACTGATCGAAAAGGGCCTCGATGAACTGATGAAAGGAAGGACGACCTTTGTCATTGCCCACAGGCTTTCGACCGTAAGGAATGCCAATGCGATCATCGTCCTCGAGCACGGTTCCATCATCGAAAGAGGCGACCATGACGATCTGCTTAAGGAAAAGGGCAGATACTATCAGTTATATACCGGTAAAGCCGAACTGAACTAATAAGAAGTGGGAACACTTCTTATTAATTTGCTATAATTAAGATATGCACAAGTTCTTTAAGGATGCTGATATCAGAAAGAGCATTGCCATCATAACGGTCAGCGGAATACTGATCTCTTTATTCGTTATCCTTCTGACGCATTTTACGGATTTTAAGGAGATACTCAGGAATCTGTTTACCGCTCTGTCACCGTTTATCTGGGGCATCCTTTTTGCGGCTATTTTAGGCAAGCTGGCGATCAGGATAGAGACATCCCTGCCGGCGAAACTTTCCTATAAAACCAGAAGATTCATCGGTGCCATCATTTCGGTGCTGCTGCTGATCATAGTCATCACGGTATTCGTTATCGTCATAACCCCGACGTTAGTCGAAAGCATCGGTTCCATATCGACGGTCCTCAAGAACTTTGCGAATGATCCGAGTGCCTGGATCAGCAATATCGAAAACTCGCTGCATCTGCCTGACGACATAGTCAAAAGCATCTATACCTATTCCAACAATATCGCCCAGTCCATCTGGAAAGTGGCTCAGGACTTCATTCCGACCATCCTTTCGGCGACCGTGGCTACGGTGAGTGGTATCGTCAATTTTATTATCGGTCTCATCATCTGCCTGTATATCCTTATGGACAGACAGAAACTGGCCGTTTCCTTAAAGAGACTTGCCACCGTCATGCTGGATCAGAGACAGTATGTCAAGGGAAGAAAGATCATGTATCTTTCCATTGAAAAGTTCGCTAATTTCTTCAGCGGTAAGATCCTCGATTCGATCATCATCGGTATCATCTGCTTTATCTGCATGATGTTCATCAATCAGCAGTATGCCGCCCTGATCTCCATGGTCATCGGCGTCACCAATATCATCCCGTTCTTCGGTCCGTTCATCGGTGCCGTGCCTTGTGCTCTGATATTGCTGATCGTGGAACCTTTCGACTGCCTGATCTTCGTCATCATGGTCATCATCCTGCAGCAGGTCGACGGCAATATCATCGGCCCGAGGATCCTGGGCAATTCCGTAGGACTCAGTTCCTTATGGATCATGTTTGCGATCATCGTCGGCGGCTATTATTTCGGTTTCTACGGGATGCTGCTGGGCGTACCGGTCTTCTCGGTCTTCTACTACATGATCAAGGAATCCGTTGACGATCGTCTGGAAGAAAAAAACAAGGAAGCTGACTGACAGCTTCCTTTTTAGAAATCAAGATCCGGGACGAAGAGCCTGACGTCTTTTATTCCTTCGACTTCATCCATGATGAGGGCACCGATGCCTTCCTTTAAGGTCTGCTCCAGAGCCATGCAGCCGATGCAGGCTCCCATGACCGATACATAGACGATATCGTCTTCAAGTTTTATGAAAGTCACATCACCGCCGTCGGCCTGGATGTAAGGACGTATTTTCTCGATCGTCTTGATAACCTGTTTTTCTTTTTCTGAATATTCCATAACGTTATAATTATACACCAGAGGCCCGTAAAAGTCCTTTTAAATTGTAGTATAATCAGTGTATGAGCCAGATAGATGAGTACAAGGTAGGAATGACCGTTTACGGCAAGATCTCCGGCATAAAGCCTTACGGAGCTTTCGTGGCCTTTGATAACGGCGTCAGCGGACTGATCCACATATCGGAGCTTTCCAACGGCTTCGTCAGAAACATCTCCCACTTCGTACAGGTCGGCGATTATTTCATGCTGAAGGTCATCGACATCGACCGGGAACACAGACAGCTGCGTCTCTCGTTCAAGGCTCTGGAACAGAATACCCGTAAGCATACCCGCCGCGTCAGGTTCGAGGGCATGCCGGAAAGCGTCAAGGGCTTCGGTTCCCTCAGCGACAGCCTCGATAAATGGGTCAAGGATAAGAGCTGAAAGTCATTATGACTTTTTTAATTTGCCTATGTTGAATGGGACTTGCTAAAATGAAAACGCAAAAGAAGGACGGAACTTATGATTAAACTTGATTTATCTTATGCAAAGCTTGATGAAGATCTTGATGCCTATCAGGATAAGGTCAGTGAAGCCCATAAATGGCTTCATGAGAAGACCGGAAAGGGCAGCGATTACGTAGGCTGGGTCGAATGGCCTTACGATTACGACAAGGAAGAGTTTGACCGGATAATCGCCTTAAGCGAGAAGCTTAAAGGCAAGTACGATGTCCTGCTGGTCTGCGGCATCGGCGGATCATATCTGGGTGCCAGAGCTGCCCTGGAAATGATCAGAGGTCTTTTCCCTGCAGATGGACCGGAAGTCATCTTTATCGGCAACACATTCTCTCATACCTATATCTCACAGGTGCTTAAGCACATCGAAGACAAGGAGGTCATCCTGAACGTCATCTCCAAGTCCGGTACCACTACCGAAACGGCTTTAGCCTTCAGGATCTTCAAGCAGTACATCGAAAAGAGATACGGCAAGGAAGAAGCCAGGTGGAGGATCATCGCCACTACCGATAAGAATAAGGGAACCTTAAAGGAACTCTCCGATAAGGAAGGCTATGAGGAATTTGCGGTACCTGACGATATCGGCGGAAGATATTCCGTATTCACCGCTGTAGGCTTGCTGCCTCTGGCACTGGCCGGGGTCGATATCAGGGAACTGATGGAAGGCGCCAGGGAAGCTCATGAAGCTTATAAGAGCGATTCCTTGAAGGAAAACGATGCCTATAAATATGCGGTAGCCAGAAGGATCCTGAATAATTCAGGCTACAAGAGTGAGATGTTCGTGACTTACCATCTGCAGCTGACGATGATCGCTGAATGGTGGAAGCAGCTCTTCGGCGAATCTGAAGGAAAGGACGGCAACGGTCTTTTGCCGACATCGGTCTGCTACTCTACCGATCTTCACTCCCTGGGACAGTTCGTCCAGGACGGCAATAAATGCCTGTTTGAAACGCTGTTCTTAATCGAAAACATGCCTCTGGATATCGTCTTCCCTGATGATAAGGAAAACCTCGACGGCATGAATTACCTCAGCGGTAAGAACATCTCCTGGGTCAATGAAATGGCCATGAAGGGTACCCTTAGTGCTCATACGGAGGAAGGAAACGTTCCTAATATCCTCATCACCTTGAAAGACAACAGCCCGAGAGCCTTCGGCTACATGATCTACTTCTTCTTCAAGGCCTGCGGCATGAGCTGTTACCTGGTCGGTGTCAACCCGTTCAATCAGCCGGGTGTCGAAGTATACAAGAAGAAGATGTTCAAGCTTCTCGGCAAAGAATAAAGCATACAAAAACCTTAGTGCAGATCTAAGGTTTTTTATTTCCTGTATGACAGGCTTGTATCTACAGGCTCTTTTTCATGACCGATCCGCCGTCTTCATGAGTGATAGTCACATATCCGCATTTCTGATAAAGACTGTAGCCGGCGGGATTATGATCCCATACGTAGAGAACGCTCTCGGTGCATCCGTCAGTTTTTGCCATCCGTTCCATTTCCGCAAGGGCGGCTGCCCCATATCCTTTCCTTCTTTCTGTTTCGTATATCAGGAAATCGCCCAGGAAGACCTGCTTAAGACCATGTTTATCGTCATAGAAGAACCAGATACTGCCGACTTCTTCCTTGTTTTCGGCATCCAGGATGCTCATCAGAAATTGTCCTTCTGTTTCCAAACCAAAAGGAAGCATCTCTTCATATTCCTTTCCGGCAGCGGCAAGCGCCTGTTCCCTGTTTAAGCCTTTGCCTCTGATGAGGTCTTCGGCATAATCGGAAATGTTGCAGCCTTTAAAGCGCAGGTATTCATCTGCGGTCATCTTACGCAGCATCACCTTAGGCGTTTTTTCGATGTCTGTCATCGTTTTACGAAGTTTCCGATCTCGTCCTGCAGCAGGCGGAATACGTTAGCTATCAGATAGCCGTCTGCGATCGCATGATTCAGACGGACGCTTACGGGCATCATCAGTCTTCCGTTTTCTTCACGGTAGCGGCCCCAGTTGATTATCGGCGCAAAATAGAGATATCCGTCAGGCAGCTCGATGTTAAGGGAATCATAAGAAAGCCAGGAAATATAAGATGCGTCGAACCAGTTTGGATGATTTTTCGTATCCAGTCCGTATTCACGGGTCTTCTTTGCCTCTTCCACGTCATTCAAAGCACCCGCATAGAACGTCTCATAGTCTTCATGGTAAACGGTGTAAACAGGCGTGCAGGTTTCCGTATCTTCATGAAAAACATACTGGATAGGATTGATGGCGTCATAACAGATCAGTTCATCGCTCTCCCAGAGATAGCCCATCCGGTAATCATCACGGGAATTCATGACTTTCGAAAGAATATACAGAAAGTTCAGATAAAACCTGCTTCCTGTTCTCTTGGAATAGTCCGCCAGTTCTGTAACGTCGATTCTTGCCGTTATCGATGTCGAACACTTGCAGTCCTGTGAGAAATGACGGAAAACGTCCTTGCGGTAGTATGTTTCTTTATCAATAACTCTGTAATTCATGATCATGTTCCTTCTCTTGGCTAATATTGGTTTTCTTACAGCTTCAGTACGGCAACGATCTCATCGCCGTCCATTTCCCCGTTTTCTTCAAAACCGAAGTAACGGTACAGCCTTGCGGCATCCTTATTCTCCGGTTCATAGGAGATCTCGCAGTATTCGGATTTTCCGCAAGGCCAGGTCCTGATAAAGTCCAAAGCGAGCTTAATGGCTTCCTTTCCGAATCCTTTGCCCTGATATTTTTCGTCTATCATCAGACGCCAGATGCTGTAGTTGTTGCTTAAGGACTTCGGCGGTTCAACGTCGTCGAATGCATCATACATTATGGCTTCATTGAAACCGATCATCACAAAGCCGACTGGCGTATGATCGTCATATATGCCGAAGGGAAAGGCAGAACACTCTGTTCCCAGCGCTGCATAGGCCGTGGCGATGCTGTCGACATTTTCAGCTACGAACTCTTTCTGGGAATCGGCCACTTTCAGATCCAGAATGTCCCAGATGTTCATATAAGTGATCTTTTCAAGATGTATCATTATTTTCTGTTCTCCTCAATTAACTTCTTTAACATGTCCAGGTTCTCCTTCTTTTCAAAAAAAGCTTTCCTGAGCTGATCGTATTCTTTGCCCTTAGAGACTTCACGGCACAGCGGTTCAAACGATCCTGTGATCCTGAAACATTCCTTCATTCTTTCACAGGGATAGGCAGCACACTCAGCACAGGTCCTGATGCCTTTTACTGAGCAGCATTCTATGACGTGATATCGGCATCTGTTTTCCGATTTACAGCCTGTGCAGGCAATTTCCTCATTCGTCACGATGCAGTCGCGATAGCCGATCTTCATCCATAATTCAGCTGTGTGATGAAGTTCCTCATCGGTCTTTTCGTAAGGATGCTTCACATAACGCGGACATGCCGTGCAGTCATTGCCGCAGGCGGCGATTACTCTGCCGTCATCCGTATTCTGGATGTCGATCAGATAATACTGACTGATCAGTCCTTCCTTGTAGTTGCCGTTTTCCGCAATGAGCTTTCCGCCGTTTTTCTTTATGGTCGCAGCTGAAGCCTGATTATCCTTGAAACAGCCGATAACGACTTTGTCCATTCCTTTCTCCCTACAGACGGAAAGGGCATGTTTAAGCATCGCGGTCGCATAGCCTTTGTTTCTTTGTGAAGGCCTTACACCGTAGCCGATATCGCCGTACTTATTCCTCAGTTCTTCAGGAAGCTCGTATCTGATGCTCAGCAGGCCGACAAGCCTGTCTTCATCAAAGCAGAGATACAGCAGGGATCTGCCGAATGTGCTGTCACCGGTATCGGCATTCCTATGTATTTTTTCCACCCATTCGGAATAAACGGATGATGACAATCCCATACTTGCGCTGATGCTCTTTTCACCGTTGTCGAAATGCTCCTTTACATATTCCTGAAGGATGCTTTCATCGCTTATTTCCGGAAGCCTGCATCTCATTTCGTGTGTCTGCATATACATATCGTCTTTCTTTTTTTAGCATATCATAAGCATTACCGTTCAAAAACCCCGGCTGATATCCGGGGCTTGATATGCGTTTTACCAGATGTGAGGGAAAAGACGGTATCTGACTTTTTCCTTGTATTCTTTATAGCCTTTAAGTTCTTTCTCCAGCACTTCTTCCTCGTTCCTGATCCTTTTGACGATGATCGGAATATACAGCAGCATCACGATGAATGAAGGCAGTGAGTCAAGGATGAGCGGCATGCTTAAAAAGAGGAAGATGGTTGCCGTATACATCGGATGTCTGATGATACCGTATAAGCCGGTATCGACGACCGTCTGTTCCTCTTTGACTTCGATGGTCCTTGAAAGGAAAGAGTTTTCTCTTAAGACTTCCGCAAACATCAGATATGCAAGCAGGAAGACGATGCAGGCGGCGATGACGGCTCCTTTTGTCAAGACGGTCCATCCGAAGCGGTAATTGAGTCCTGCCAGGATGAATGCCGCCATGAACATGATGCCGCTGTAGTTTATTACGTCCTTCTGTTCCTTCTGCGTCTCCTTGGCCTTAAGACGGCTTTCAAGAAGTGCGGGATCCTTATAGTACATTAAGATACCCGCGAAGAACATCGGAATAAAAAGCAGGGCCATGAAAAGCCAGCCATGAGACCATTTCAGCGTCCAGGCCGGCACGAATACCAGCAGACCTACAAGTATGAGACCTGAAACATATTTGATCAGAGCTTCCTTAAGTAATCCTTTTTTCATATCAAGCGTCCTTCTTATATCTGTATGTAGCAGCTGGCATCTTTTCCAGATCTTCGTCGTTGACATCCGGATAGAGCGTCCTTTCAAATGTGCAGCCTTCATGTTCAAGGCATGTTTCCAGGATGTATAGGAAGATGCCGATATCGATCTGGTTATAGTACATGACCGCATTTACGGGCATGATGCCTCTTTTGCCCTGTTTCTTATAACGGTATACGGTAAGTTCTTCACCGTCGTTTTCGACTATCCAGGGCTGGGTATTGCAGGCACTTGGTGAGAAACGGACGATCTCGGCTATTCCCAGCGTATCTCCGCTCCAGATCTCTTCCAGTGCCTTCCTCTTAGACTTGAACATGTCTTTCCTGAACCTGTCTTCAGACATTCCGGCGATGGCAATCATGATCACGTAATCAAGTCCGTCAAGCTCTTTCTCCTCAGGCTTTCCTATTCCGAACCACAAGGCACCGATATTCTCAGATGCCAGATACAGATCGATCTGTTCCCCGATATAGCCGATATTTTTCAGATAGTCGTCCTTTTTCTCGCTGTAGAAAAGGATGCAGTATTCACCGCCTCTTTTACAGCTGGTCTTATTTTCCGGTACGATCACGATCTTCGTTCTGATGTCCGGATAGAGCGGCTTTACATTGCCGATGAAATCGCTGAGTTTATTCAGTTCATCATCGGAAAGCTTCAGCGTATCCCTGAAAAGATGAAACGATTTCCTCTTGAATATCTCCTTATAAAAGTTCATGGCACTATCATTATATCCATACATTAAAAAAAGAATGAAATTTTAGGATTTTCCGGATTATCCGCCAATAATGATTTAGAAAGGAGAATTATGTCAAAAAAGAAAAAGCCGTTGCTGATGCTGCTGCTGATACCCCTGTGTATGATACTGACCATGGCGGGTGCATATCTTTACTGTGACCGTAAACTGGAAATGGGCGACGTTTATATCGCCAGGTATGATCTTTCAGGCAGGACCCTGATAAGCGATGATGAGATCGAAAAGGTAAGGATGCCGCTGGCTTATCTCGGTGATGAAGTCCGCAGGAACAGGGAAGACATCGTCGGCCGCTATGTAAAGATCAATACCCTGATCCCCAAGGGATCGTTCTTTTACGAAGGAGCGCTTGATGATATCGAAGACATGAAAGACAGCATCGATGCTCAGCTGAAAGAAGGGGAAGTAAGCTATGACATCTACGTCAATGACATCAGAGTCAACCAGGCCTATCTGGTCAAAGGACTGTATGTGGACATCTATCTGACCATCAGTAAGGAAAGAGTACTGAGCGACCTCCTTATAAACAATATCCGCATCATCGGTCTCTATGACGTCAAACACAATGAGATGAAGGACTATGACAGGGAAGCGATCCTGGAAAGCATCTGCCTGGCAGTGCCTAAGGAAAGCGTTGCCTATCTAAATAAAGCCCGGGCGATCGGAACTTTAAGCATCACCGTAGGGGACAGTACCTATGAAGACGTCAAGTCCGTATTGAACAGGGGTTCCGCTATTTTTGAATATCTTGATTAGTGTTAGAATGGTCTCATGAAAAAGCTGCTTAAGGCTCTTGTGCTCTTGCTGTGGATGATACTCATCTTTGCTCTGTCCAATCAAAGCGGTACGAGTTCCCAGAGCCTTTCCGACGGTATCCTGATGAGGATAGCCTTACTAATAAACAGAGTCAGGGAGATAGACGTCAGAGCCTTCGTGCTTGGCACCAGCTATTTCGTCCGTAAAAGCGCCCATATCTTTGAATATGCCGTACTCTACATTCTGAGCTACGAATGTCTCAGGGACTATCCCCTTAAAAGGGCACGGCTCATCTGCCTTGTCTTCTGTATCTTTTATGCCTTTTTCGATGAGTTCCATCAGCTCTTTATCGACGGCCGCAGCGGCGAACTGAATGACTGTCTCATCGACAGTCTGGGAACTCTTCTGTCTTTTCTTTTCTGGCATAAGATTCGAAAGGAATGAGCGAAAGAATGCTGCCCCGTGAGAAAGCACTGGCTTACGGGTTTGAAAGCTTAAGCAACAATGAACTGGTATCGCTGATCATCAAATCAGCATACAGGGAAAAGAACGTATATGATCTTACCGATGAAATACTGGAGAAAGCCGGCGGTTTTAATAATCTCTTCAGTCTCAGTTATGACGAACTGGTCTCCATCAAGGGAATAAAGAAAGCCAAGGCGCTGGAGATACTGGCTATCCTGGAAGTATCGAAAAGACTGGCCAGGGTGGACACGGTAAGTGAGAACCGGACCCTTAATCCGCTGATACTTGTCGATTACCTGAGATTCAATCTCGGGTTCAGCGATCAGGAAGAGTTTTTCGTGGTGTTCTTAGGAGCCGGCGGGAAGATCCTGAAGGCTGCCACCATGTTCAAGGGAACGGGAGACAGAGCGGTCATAGGTATCGACGACATCTTAAGGAACGCCCTTCTATGCAAGGCCAAGTCGCTGGTCGTGGCCCACAACCATCCCAGCGGCAACTGCAGTCCTTCAAATGAAGACATCGAGATCACCAGAAGGATCAGCGAAGGCGCCAGGCTCATCGGCATTATGCTCCTGGATCACATCATCATCTCCAGCACCTCATACTACAGTTTTAAAAGCAATAACTTATTATGATAAAATGACTGTATGAAAAAGATCATTCTCTTCCTGTGCTTATTAATGGCGCTGAGCGCCTGCAGGAGTATAGATACAGACAGCATTAAGGCCGATCTCGATGACACGTTCACCCCTTTTTATGATGCCGGCACTTACCGCATCAATAACTTCATGCCTTATTATTCCTATTATCTGCCGGGCGACATGTCGGAAGAGACCCTTGATTCGGACAGTATCGTCCTGAAGTACGGCGATTCCCGCATCATCATGAATCTCAATATCGCCAATATCATCAATACCCGCTATTATCCGAAGCAGGTCCTCAATGATGAAGGCTTTTTCAATGAGGAGTATCTCATCTATATCAGTGAAGGAGACTATGAGACATATACAGGTGAAAAGAAGGACTACATCTACCGTCTCTATGACTATGAAGGCACCTATGTCCTGCATCTTTGTACCAGCGACATGAATTACTATGGTACGGTAGCGGCAGAAGACATCGGCATAGTCACCAGACATCTTCTGACCATCGCCAGAAACAGTGAAGTAAACAGCGACGAGGTCGTATCCGCTTTCTCCAACAAGGACGTTATCGTCTATAAGAAGAAACAGATCAACCTCTTCGATACCAGCATCCAGAACAACGGCGATATCGCTAATCTCCTGATCGACGATGCGATCATCGGCGACGGCATCTACCGTGACGGACAGATCGAGGAAGATGACAGCCAGCCGGCAGATGAGACGATACCGGGCGAGGAGATTCCTTCAGAAGAAGAAGGCGATAACTGATGATATCAGAGACGATAAATGTAGTAAAATACAGAAGAGGTAAATATGGCAGAGACTAGTTTTAAAGACAGGATCCTGGGAATCATCTTCGAACCGGAACCGGACGAGAACGATACCGAAAAGCCGAAGAAAGCACCGAATGATGCTCCCCGTTTAAAGGCTGAGGATCTTTTGTATGGCAAAAACAAAGACAAGGACGATATGGAAGAACCGAAAGAAAGACCTGTGCACAATAACAGCACTTTCATCAACTATAAGCCGGAAAACAGCCCAAGACCCGAACCGGAACCGGCATATCACGAATATGTAAGTTCTCCTAATATCAGTCCGATCTTCGGACCGATCGAAACCGAGAAAAAAGGCAAGAAAAAAGAAACGGTCAGCGTTGATTATGCCTCTGTTGAAAAACCCGGCAACAGTCCTCTGGGAATGGTGATGTCACCGATCTACGGCTATGACACCAGGAAGGCCAATGAGGAAAGATCGAAGATGCAGTCGGAAGAAAAGGAAGAAGAAACGATAGTCGATTTCGACATCACCGAAGATCTCGGCGACATTTTCGGTAGCGACGAATTCAAGCAGGAAGCTAACGAAGAAGAGGAACAGAACTATACCGAAGAGATAGACCTGTTCAGCGATTTCTATACTGAGGATAAATAGTGTTTTACTTTATCGGCATAAAAGGTACGGGAATGGCCTCGCTGGCCATCATGTTGAAAGAACTGGGTCATGAAGTTATCGGCTCTGATTTGAGTAAACATTTTTTTACTGAGGACCTTCTGAGAGAAAACGGCATAGAGATCCTGGAGTTCGATCCTGCGAACATCATGGACAACACGACCGTCATCATCGGCAATGCCTTTCTGGAAGACTTCCCGGAGGTCATAGCCGCTCGGAACAATCCGACTTGTACCTGCTACCGCTATCACGAATATGTCGGGGAACTGATGAAGAACTACAAGTCGGTATCCATTGCCGGCTCCCATGGTAAGACCACGACGACCACGATGGCCAAGACGGTTTTGGAAGCCTTTGTGAATACCGGATACCTGATCGGCGACGGTGAAGGACATTTGAGCAAGGACAGCGAATACATCTGCGTCGAATCGGATGAATTCCGCAACCACTTCCTGGCATACTATCCGGACTATGCCGTCATCACCAACATCGAAATAGACCACGTCGATTTCTTCAAGGATGAAGATGACTATTTCAATTCCTATCAGAGATTCGTGGAAAACGTCAAAGGCGTCGTGTTCTATCACGGTGATGACGTCTGGTGCAAAAAGCTTCAGTTCGCCGATAAGGAACATTACAGTTTCGGTGTCGGTGAAGATAACGATTACCATGTCAGAAACTTAGTTGAAGACAACAAGGGAACCGGTTTCGATCTGATCTTCAAAGGCGAAAAGATCGCTTCCTATAAGCTGCCTTTCATCGGCAGACACCTGCTGATAGATTCCTTAGGTATCATTGCTCTGGCTACCCATATGGGCTTTGAAAGCGGAAAAATCAATGAAGCCCTGAACGGCTATACGGGCCCGAAAAGAAGATACGTTATCGAAGAGTATCATGACTGCACCTTTATCGACGATTATGCCCATCATCCTACCGAAGTGAAGGTGACGCTGGAAGCAACCAGACTGAGATACCCGGACGAGAAGATCATCGCCATCTTCAAACCGCACCGGGCCAGCAGGGTCCTGCATTTTGCGGAAGAATTCCGGGATGCCTTAAAACTGGCTGACCGCGTGTATCTCCTTGATTTCACTTCCATCGACGATAAACAGGACGGCACGGACATAAACATCAAATATCTGGCGGACATGATACCGGACTCCGTGATCCTCGACGAAGACGAAAACGGAGCCAGGCTCCTGTCATCAGAAGGCAAGGGCATCTACGTCTTCATGTCCAGCAAGGACATCTACAATATAGCTGAATGGACTAAGAAATATCTCTAGTCCATTTTCTTTGTAAGGGCATTCAATATTATTGAAAATTTTTTCATAATTATATACAATATAGTATGCGAGGTGATAAGTTATGGATACATTTATCTGGGATCTGTATGAGATTTGTAACCTGCTGCTGCCGATAGTCGGCGTAGTGGTCCTGGTGGTACTCATCGTGGTACTTATCAAGATCGGCAGGTTGCTGGATACTGCCAACGTAACTGTAGAAAAGACACATGGCTCCATCAAGCTGGTGGAAGCGACACTGGGAAAGGTACAGGAACCGGTCGATACGGTAGTAAAGGTATCAAAGAGTATCGACAAGGCCCATGATGCCGGTGTCAAGGCCATTGATGATGCAAAGGTCTATGTGAACAAGAACATTGAAAATATCAGGACCAAGGTCGACGAGCTCTCGGAAAAAGCCAATGAGGTCAGAAAAGAGCAGGAGGCCAGGAAAGAGGAAAAGATCAGTGAACCGAGTCCTGAGGACATTCTGAAAGGAGAATAAGATGAACGAGGAAGAAAAGAAAATTGAAGAACAGATCGATGAAACAGTCGAAGAAATGAAGAAGAAGATCGAAGAGATCTCCAGAAATGCCGATAAGGTCGAAGGTGACCTGGCAGCCAAGGCTCAGGAAGTAAAAGAGAAATCAGTCGATGTCCTGAATAAAGCCATCGTTAAGGTAAAAGGCATGTATGATTCTGCCGCCAGCAAGGAAGAGATCGCCAAGACCCTGACTTTCGTCAAGGGCAAGGCCAAGGATCTTTCCGAAAGCGCCACCAAGGCTTTTGAAAGCTTCAAGGAAAACGAAAAGACCAAGAAGGCCTTAAGCGGTGCCAATGAAGCCATCAACAAAGTAGCCGACAAGGTAACTACCGTTTATAACGATGCCGTCGATTCCCTTAAAAACAACGAACAGCTCAAGGATCTGGGCGGCAAGGTATCCGAAGGCTACGGCAACGTCAAGAAGGGCGTTGAAGACATCCTGAACAAGCCGGAAGTCAAGGAGACTTTCGATAAGGTCAAGGATACGACCGTCGATATCGCCGACAAGGCTGTTGCAGCCCTTAAGGACTGGCTGAAGCTCGATACCAAAGAAGAGAAAGAAGAACCTAAAGAAGAATCACAGCCGAAGGAATAGCCTATGAAACGTGTCACTATCTATGATGTCGCAAGAGAAGCCAACGTCTCTTTAGCGACCGTATCTAGGGTAATGAACGGATCGGATGTCGTAAAGGAAGTTACCAAGAACAAGGTCGAGGAAGCCATCAAGAAGCTGGGATACAAGCCCAATGCGATAGCTCAGGGTCTGGCCTTACAGAGGACCACGACCATCGGTCTTATCTTTCCGGAAGAGCCATTGAATACAGCCGGGCAGCTGATCAACGGTCTTTGCGACGTAGCCAAGATCTATGACTACAACATATCGCTCCATGCCGTTACCCAGGGTATAACCAATATACAGGAAGTGGTTGATGAAGTCATCAAATCACGTGTAGACGGTGTCGTCATCTACTGCAATAAGGACCTGGAAGAAGAGACCAAGATCCTTGATGCCTACAACATACCGATGGTCGTCGTAGGCGACAAGGTCGAAGCCAATTCCATCTGTTCCGTATCGGTAGACTATGAAGGCGCCACCTATGAAACGGTCGACGAATATCTCAAGAAAGGCAAGAAGGATATTGCCATTCTTGAAGACAGGCGTAACCGCAACATGACCAAGGAAATGGTCAAGGGTGCCAAGAGGGCCTTTGATGACAATAAGATGAGCTTCAACAGCTATCTGGAATTCTCCAACGATGAGCGTTCCACCTACAAGTTCCTGAAGAGCTATTTCAAGAATCACCGCCACGATCTGATGATCGTCAACCGTGATTCCCAGGCTTTGGCCTGTCTTAATGCCTGCAGGGAAAACAGCGTCAGGATACCGGAAGACATGGAGATCATCTGTCTCAACGATACCAAGTACCTCTCGATGGTAAGACCGGAAGTCTCGGCCTTTGAAGTGCCTACCTATGATCTGGGCGCCGTGGCCATGAGGCTCATGACCAAGATGCTTACCAACGAGGAAGTTGAAGACAAGCTGAAAGTACTTGGCTACATTTATCAGAAAAGAAAGACAACGAACTAATTATGGGGATCTATGAAGAACTGGAATGGAGAGGACTGATCAAGGACGTATCTTCTCCTGAACTTAAAGATAAGCTTAATGCCGGAGGCATGACCTTTTACATCGGCACCGATCCGACAGGCGACTCCTTGCATATCGGACACTTTTCAAGTTTCCTTATATCCAAGAGACTTAAGAATGCCGGACATAATCCGATACTGCTGATAGGAGGAGGCACCGGACTCATCGGCGATCCGAAACCCGATGCCGAAAGACCGATGATCACCGTGGAAGAGGTCAATCACAATTTTGAATGTCTGAAGAAACAGGCTGAAAAGCTCTTTGGCTTTGAAGTAGTGAACAACTACGAATGGCTCAAGGATCTTGACATCATCACCTTCCTGAGAGATGTCGGCAAGTACTTCAATATCGGCTATATGCTGAACAAGGACATCGTCAGAAGGAGACTGGAAGAAGGCATCACCTATACCGAATTCTCATACATGACGCTACAGGCTTATGATTTCCTGCATCTGCACAATGAGAAGGGCGTCGATCTGCAGGTCGCCGGACAGGACCAGTGGGGCAATATCACCGCCGGCATCGAACTGTGCCGCAAGAAACAGAACGAGGAGATCTACGGTTTCACCATGCCATTATTGACCAGAGCCGACGGACAGAAGTTCGGCAAGACCAACGGCAAGGCTATCTGGCTGGATGCCGAGAAGACTTCTCCGTATGAGATGTATCAGTTCTTTATCAATTCCGAAGATGACAAGGTCATCGATTACCTCAAGTTCCTTACCTTCCTGTCAAAGGAAGAGATCGAGGAACTGGAAAGATCCAACAGGGAAGAACCGCATCTGCGTCTGGCTCACAAAGCCCTGGCCAGGGAAGTCATCACTTTCATCCATGGCGAGGAAGCCTACAAGACGGCCGTCAGGATCGCGGATACCTTCTTTAAGGGCGATATCAAAGAGCTTTCATATGAAGAGCTCAAAGCCGGAACGGCTGACTTTGAAAAGGGTCTTATCGATGACGGTACACCGCTCATCGATGCTCTGGTATCATTAAAGGTGTGCAGTTCCAAAAGAGAAGCCAGAGATCTCATCTCCGGTTCTTCGATCGCGGTCAACGGCAACAAGGTCACCGACCTCGATCATGTGTTGAAGAAGGAAGATGCCTTCAACAGGGAACTGGCCATCATCAAGAAAGGCAAGAAATACTGGTACGCCGTTAACTTTAATTAAAATGAAAAAACTGCTGATCGTGCTGCTGCTGTTTGCCATGTGTGCCTGCAAGGACAGCGACGTGGTAAACGACAGCGCCAGGGAAAAATACAGTGATATGATAGTCCTGCTGCGGGAACATGAAGGATTCGCCGGGAGCAGTGAGCTTTTTGACGTGACCTGTGACGTGGCCCAGATCGAAGGCGGCTACCGTTACTATGTGATAATCGACAACGTTAAAACGGCCATGTATGATGTGACGGCCATCGCTATCGAAGAGAACGTCGATTATACCGGCACCATGGCTGCCAATATCGGCATCTTTGAAGAGACCGAATATTCACTGATCCCCGGACAGTACAATGCGCAAAAGGGCTTTGTGAAGGGCATCAGCATATCCGGAACCGGCAGCAGTTCCAAACCGACGTTATTACTGCTGGTGGAATGGAAGAACAAGGACATGTCCGTCACCTACCGCGAGTTCATAAAGATCGACATGGGCGGAGGAAGCAATGAGTAAGAAACCGGTCAAGCAGTCGCTGATGGTCGCGGCCTTAGCCTCGTCCTTCGGTATCTTCATATCCAAAACATTAGGCCTGTTGTACTATTCACCTTTAAGTGCCCTGGCGGGTGAAAGTAATATGGCTTTTTATTCTATTACCTATACCTACTACGACATACTGCTGAAGATATCCAGTGCCGGCATTCCTTTTGCGATTGCCGCCCTGGTCGCCAGATATTATGTAAAGGAAGACTATAAGACGGTCCTGCTGGTAAAGAAGCTGGGCATCTCCCTGATCATGGGCTTGAGCTTTATCGTAGCTCTCATCTTCCTGTTTGCCTCAGGTCCGCTGGCTGCCCAGTCCATGGGTGCAGCCGCCAGTGCCGAAGACATAGCCCATTTAAGAGTCCTCTTCCTGATACTGGTCATAGCCGTCATCCTGGTACCTTTCCTGAGCGCTTTAAGAGGCTATTATCAGGGCTTAAAGAGACTTGACCTGTACGGATCAAGCCAGGCACTGGAACAGTTCGTAAGGGTCTTTTTCATCCTTCTGCTGGCTTTTATAACGGTAAAGATACTGAAGCTCGATTCCATCTATGCGATCTACTGTGCCATGGCTGCCGCTGCCATTGCGGCTCTTTTCACGATATTCTTCTTCCTCTTCATGACCAAGGAAGATGACAGACATATCAACGAACTGATCAGAACGCAGGAGAAACCGGCCGTAGCTGCCAAACTGCTGATAATCGAACTGATATCTCTGGGAATACCGTATCTCACCATATCATTCCTGGGAAGCATCTGCCCGCTGATCAATACGACCTTCTTCCTGGATACGGCTACCAAAGCCGGCATGGATATGGAATACGCCAAGTTATCGATGGGCATCCTGCAGGCCAACTGCAATAAGCTGGCATCCATACCGCAGGTCCTGACACTGGGCTTCAGTGTGGGTCTGGTGCCGTTTCTGGTGGAGACTCTTGAACAGAAGGATTATAAGAAACTGGGCAAGCAGATAATCCAGATCATCGATACCGTTCTGTTCATCCTGATCCCGATAATCATCGTCTTCGTCGTCTTTGCGCGGGACATTTATTTCATCATGTACGGCAACTCCAACCTGGATCTCAGCACCAGACTCTTCAGAGTGTCCAATGTCTACGCCTTTACCGATACCATCGCTCCGATACTTTCCAGTATCATGATAACGCTGCGTTTCCGTAACGAAGCCGTCATCGCTCTCATCGGCTCCATCCTGATAAAGCTGGCGACTTTCTTCGTTTTCGTCAGGATCTTCGGTGCTCAGGGCATGACCTATTCCTCGGCCTTAAGCAGTGCGATCCTCATCGTCGCCTACCTGCTGATACTGAAAAAGAAATTCAATATCAGTTTCGTAAAGACCATCAGAAGGAGCGTCTTCATCCTGGCGGCCGCTCTGATCGCGATCGTGCCGGTCGGCGCATTGGCTTCGCTTGTTCCGTGCAGCTATACTTCAAGACTTCTGGACATCTTAAGGATGATGCCTTTCGGCATCATAATAGTGGTCCTGTATTATCTGGTAAGCGCCAAGCTCGGTCTGCCGCAGGTCATCTTCGGCATCAAAAAAGTAACCCCTAAGGAGTTACTCAAGAGATTCCGCGGCTAGTTCATTCAGGTAATTGAGCACTTCGTCGATCAGTTTCGGCGGTGTACTGGCACCGGCCGTGACGTAGATCTTATCCTGACCTGTAAGGTCTTTTTTATTTATGTCATCCTTTGAAGAGATGAGGTAGACGTTTTGGAAACTGTTCCTGCCGATGGTAGCGAGCTTGCTGGTGTTGTTGGACTTGACGTCTCCTACCACATAAAGCACGTCGCCGTCCTTTATATCCGTTACCGCCTTCTGTCTGGCGGAAGTGGCGTTGCATATCTCCTTTTCAATGATGCAGTGCGGGTACTTTTCCTTAAGCAGTCCAAACATCTCCTCCAGTTCCAGATAGGACATCGTCGTCTGGTTGGTGACGATGATCCTGTCGTTATCGATATCAAGTTGTTCGATGTCTTCCTTCGAAGTGATGAAATGGATCAGCGGAGACAGCGAAAGGATGCTCTCGGCTTCCGGATGCTTTTTCTTACCGAAATAGATGACGTCATACCCTTTATCCAGATGGTCTTTTACTAGCTCCTTGGTCTTAAGGACATCGGAACACGTTGCATCGATGACGGTAAGCCCTTTGGCTATGGCCTTTTCCTTGATGGAATCAGCGATACCGTGAGCCGTGAAGATAACGACACCTTCATCGATCTCATCGAGCAGTTCATCCTTGGATTTCAAAGGATCGTCCAGTGTTATGATGCCCATTTTCGAGAGTTCGTCGGTCACATGGGAATTATGGACTATCATACCCAGGATATAGATGTTTTCCCCGGCATGTTCTTCCCGGGCCTTCTTAACGATATTTATGGCATTTATGACGCCCTTGCAGTAGCCGCTGGGCACTATCCTTCTGATTTCCATATCTCAATTTTAACATGTGTTATAATTTGGTAGATGAAAAAGAAGACTGAAGAATTCATAGCACGAAACGGCTTTGAGGATCTTACCAATGTCCAGAAGAAAGTCATGGAATTTACCGGCTCCGGCAAGGATGTGATCGCCATATCCAGGACCGGCACCGGCAAGACTCATGCCTATCTGATACCGATAGCCGAAATGATAAATCCGGGGTCTGATAAGACACAGGTCCTTATATCCGTACCGACCAGGGAGCTTGCCTATCAGGTCTTTCAGAATGCCAGGGTGCTCTGTGACATATATCCCGATCTCAGGATCTCGCTTTTAAGCGGAGGCACCGACAGGAAGAGAAGTTCCGACAAGCTCGGCAACGCCGCACCGCACATCATCATCGGCACTCCGGGCAGGATCAGGGACATCTTTGAGAAGAACCTCATACGAGTGGATTTCGTGCAGATGTTCGTCATCGATGAAGCGGACATGACCCTGGAATACGGTTTTCTGGAAGACATCGATGCCGTCTTTTCCCATATGGTCAAGGATCCGGAGATCCTGTGTTTCAGCGCCACCTTCCCGAAGGAACTGCAGAACTTCGTAAAGAAGTATCTCAATAATCCCAAGATCATTACCGTCGATGATAAGAAAAGAGATCCAAGGATCACTCATATCCTGGTGCCATGCAAGCACAAGGAATACAGCGACCGTCTGCTTGATGTGCTGCCTCTGATCAATCCTTATATCTGTCTGATCTTCGCCAATACAAAAGCAGAAGCCGATGAAGCGTACCAGAAGCTCAGAGACAAGGGATATAAGACCCTGCTCATACATGGCGGACTGGAATCAAGGGAAAGGCAGAAGGCCATCAAAGCCCTTAACAGCAAGGAATATACCTATGTGGTAGCCAGTGATGTGGCAAGCAGGGGAATCGATATCGACGGCATCAGCCACGTCATCTCTTTGGGCTTCCCGAAGAAGCTGGAATTCTACACCCATCGTGCCGGAAGAACGGGGCGCAACACCAAGGACGGCACGGTCTATGCCTTATACAGGGAAGATGACATCAATACCATCAGGACCCTGGAGAAGCAGGACATCAGGTTCATCGCCAAAGACATCAAAGGCGGAAGCTTTAAAGATATCAAGACGCCTACCTACAAGCGGGTAAGAAAGAACGATGAAGTCGAAAAGGAGATCGCCAGGACGCTGACCAGAAAGAACGAAAAGGTCAAGCCCAACTATAAGAAAAAGAAGAAGAAAGCGATCGAAGAGATAAAGCGCAGACAGCGCCGGGACTTCATCAGAAACAAGATCAGGGAAGAAAAGAAAGAAAGATACAAACAGAAAGCAAAGGAAAGCAGAACATAAGTGTCTGCTTTTTAAATTACAGCAGTGCTATAATTACGTCATGAATTTAACGGAAGTCTATTTCGGAGACAGAGAATACTACCGCAACCTCTTAAGAGTCGCGATACCTCTGGCACTGACGATGCTGCTGCAGTCATGCATGTCCATCATCGATACGATTATGGTCTCCAGTATCGGCATGGTCACGGCCGTCGGCAATGCCGGCAATATCCTGCAGCTCAATGACGGCATCAACTGGGGCATCGTCAGCGGTATCGCCATCTTTGCGGCCCAGTTTTACGGTGCCGGTCAGAAGGAAAACACGGCCCGGACTTTCGGCCTGTGTCTGCTGCTGATGTTCGGCAATGCGCTCATCTGGATCAGCGCCGTCTATCTTTTCGGTGAGAAGATACTTCTGTTTTATCTAAATGACACGGAGCTTTTAGGCTATTCGCTGACCTATATAAGGATAGAGATCATATCGCTGCTTCCGGCGGCATTCTGCTTCTCGGTATCGACGATGTTCAGATCCGAACACAATACCAGACTTCCTTTTGCGATCTCATCTTTCGGTGCGCTCACCAACGTATTTCTCAATTATCTGTTCATATACATTCTTAAATGGGGCATCGCCGGGGCGGCTTACGGAACGCTTATCTCCACTTCCGTCAATGCGCTCATCTATGCTTTCATCATCATCAGATACAGAGCCGACTTCCTTATTCCGGATAAGATGTTCGATATCCGTCTGGGGTTCATTAAACCGGTCATCAGTACGATGTTGCCTATCATCATCAACGAGACCTTCTTCGGACTGGGCATGTCCTTATTCAACAAGGCCTACGGCCTTCTGGGAACCAAGGCCATGGATGCCGTCTATGTCGCCAATCAGGTCTTCAACATGTTTACCTTTGCGATCTGGGGCTTCGGCAGCGCGGTATCGGTACTGGTCGGAACGACGCTTGGTCAGGGCAAAATCGAAAAGGCCAAGAGAGAAGCCAAGTATCAGCTGGGCTCCGCCTTCGTGCTGGGCTCTGTCTTAAGTATCCTGATGTGTCTTTTCGCGGGAGTCTATCTCTCCTTCTTCCACATCAGCGATCCTTCCGTATACAATAACGCCCGCAATATCCTCTATGTCTTTGCCCTGAAGACCTTCATCAGGTCATTCACGTACATGCTGTTCTCAACGCTGAAAGCAGGCGGTGATTCCCGGATACTTAATCTTTACGATTCCGGCTTCATGTATCTGATCGGCCTGCCGCTGGCTTTCGGCTGCGCCTGGCTGGGCGTCAGGAATATCGCTTTACTGCTGCTGATCGTCCAGCTTGAACAGGTGATACGTTTACTGTTCACGATAAAAAGGTATAATTCTTATGTCTGGGCAAAGGACCTGACGAAACTGGTAAGGAACTGATATGAAAATAGGATTTATCTCATTGGGCTGTGCCAAAAACCTCGTAGACAGCGAATATCTGATCGGGCTTTTCTCTGATCCGTATTTTGAGATCGAAAGCGATCCCCGTAAGTGCGATGTGATACTGATCAACACCTGCGGTTTCATCGAATCCGCCAAGGTCGAGACCATCGATACGATCCTGGAAATGGCAGAACTCAAGGAAAAGAATCTCAAATACCTGATCGTTACCGGCTGTTTTACTCAAAGGTATTATGAAGAATGCCTGAAGGAATTCCCGGAAGTCGATCTTTTCGTCAGGATCGACCAGTACCCTGAGATCGACAGACTATTAGGAAAGCTCTTTGACCATGAATTCAATACTTCCTACGGCAGGAACAGAAAACTGATAACCAACAGCTACAGCGCCTATCTCAAGATCGGAGACGGCTGTGACAACCGCTGCACCTACTGTGCCATACCGCTGATAAGAGGAAGCTACCGTTCCTACCCGGAAGATGAACTGGTGAAGGAAGCCGAAAGGCTGTATTCAAACGGCGTCAGGGAACTTAATGTGGTGGCTCAGGACAGCACCAAATACGGCATCGACATAAACAGTTCTCTGGCAAATCTTTTAAGAAAACTGGATAAGATCGATTTCAGATGGATAAGGGTCCTGTACATGTATCCGGACGAGATAAGCGATGAACTGCTGGAAGTCATGGCAGCATCAAAGAGGATACTTCCTTATTTCGACATCCCGGTCCAGTACGGCAACGATGAGATGCTTCAAAGGATGAACAGAAGGGGAACTGTGGCTGAGATAAAGGAAAGAATAACTGCCATCAGGAAGATGTTTAAGGAACCCGTGATCAGAACGACCATCATCATCGGTTTTCCTTACGAAAGCGAAGAGACTTTCAGGGATACGCTCGATTTCGTCAGGGAGACCGGCTTCGATTCCTTGGGAGCCTATACCTATTCCAGAGAAGAGGATACTCCGGCCTATGACATGCCCCAGGTTGACGAGGAAGACAAGGAAAGACGCTACGATGAGCTGATGTCCTTGCAGCAGGGCATTGCCTTTAAGAAGAACGAGGAACGCATCGGCCGTGTCTATGAAGTGCTGGTGGAAAGATACGAATCGCTCTTTGACCGCTACATCGGCCGCTCTTACATGTCGGCGCCGGACGGTATCGACGGAGTCATATACTTTAAAAGCGATAAGGAACTTAAACCCGGCGACTTCGCTGACGTAAAGATCACCTCTTATAAGGACTATGATCTTATCGGTGAACATATAAACCATGAATAGGATCATGGTTTTTTAATATTGGGAAGTAAAGACATGAATAATACGATAAAATAAAGATAACGAGGTAATAGAAATGAAATATTATGTGGGGATCGATCTGGGCGGAACCAATGTCAGAGTGGCCAAGGTCGATGAAGAAGGCAATATCATCCAGGATATCATCGAAAGGTCTCATGGAAGCACCGGACCTAAGGAACTGGTCAGGGACACGATCTTTTCCATGCTGGACAGGATCGAAAAACTGGAAGAGTGCGAAGGAATAGGCATAGCCGTTCCCGGTCCTGTCGATATCTACAACCGGGTCATGCCGATATCCAACAATCTGAAGGACTTCGAAGACTATCCTTTAGCCGGACTTATCGAAAAGAGATACAAGTACAAGATACCGGTATATATCGAAAACGATGCCAATATGGCAGGTCTGGCGGAAGCGCTGCTCGGTGCCGGCAAAGGCAAGCCGATCGTCTACTATCTGACCCATTCCACCGGTATCGGCGGAGCCCTGATAGTAAACGGCAAGGTCTTATCCGGACAGATGGGCTTTGCGGGCGAAGTAGGCAACATCATCGTCAGGGACAACTGTCCTAAGCATTCCAAGTATCTGAATGCCGGTTCGGCTGAATCGGAATCTTCGGGTACGGGACTGGGCCGCAAGGCGAAAGAGCTCTACGGAGAAGACGCCACTTCAAAGATGCTCTTTGACAAGGCCAAGGAAGGCGATGAGAAAGCCATCACCATCATCGATGAGATGGCCGACAACATGGGCCGTCTCCTGGCTACCATCGGCCAGGTCGTCGATCCGCACATCTTCGTCTTAGGCGGAGGCGTATCGGAAAGCTCTGAACTGTTCTGGCCGAAGATGATCGAGAACTACCATAAATATTTCAACGGAATAAAATATGCCGACGTCGCCAAGGCTCAGCTCAAGGAACCGGGCGTCTTAGGTGCAGCGCTATTAGTAAAGGAAAACGGCAAGGTATGATCTGCAGAATAGAAAACGAAAAGCTCATAGCGAAAGTATCGACCCTGGGCGCCACGCTGGTGTCACTGGTCGAAAAGGAAAGCGGCATCGATATCGTTCTGGGTTATGACGATGAGAAGGGCTATCTCTTACACAGCGGCGACCACATCGGTGCAACGGTTGGAAGAAATGCCAACAGGATAGCAAAAGGACAGTTCAGGATCGGTGAAGAGACCTATCAGCTCTCCATCAACAACGGTCCCAACAATCTTCACAGCGGTGTCAGCGATTTCAGTTTCCGGGCCTTTGACGTAAAGGAAGTGAAGGATGATTCCATTACTCTGTCCATTACAGACAACGACATGTCCGGCGGTTTTCCGGGCAACCTGAAACTTGATGTCACCTACAAGCTGGAAGGAAACGATCTGCTGTTCAGGTTTGACGGGATCTGTGACAGGGACAGCATCCTCAACGTCACCAGCCATTCCTATTTCAATCTTAACGGCGCCGATGAAAACATCTGCAACCACGAACTGAAACTGTATGCCGGCAGAGTCTCGCTCAATGACGATGACGGCATGGCAACGGACAAGGTGATAGATGTCACAGGCACAGCCTTTGATTTTACGGACTTTACCGTTATCGGCGATAACTTCAGGAAAGGCCATGAAAACTTCTCCAACGGCGGCATCGATCACAACTACGTCTTTGAAAACATGGAAGACAAGGAGATCGCCGTCTTAAGAAACGACAGGCTGGAACTGGAAGTCAGGTCGGATCTGCCGTGTGTCCATGTCTATACCAGCAATTTCATCGACAGGTTCACCGGCAAGTACGGCAAGGAATACCGCAAGTACTGGGGCATCTGTCTGGAGTGCGATTACTATGCCAACGGCATCAACTATGAAGGCTTCATCAAACCGATAATCAAAGCCAATGAGGAAGTCAGCCATTACATCAGATATACAGTGAGGAAGAGATAATGAACTATAACGATTTAAGCAAGTACCTTGACAGCGATAAGGCAGATGAACTGCTGAAAGCCATGAAGGGCATCGAAGACGTATACGAAGAGAAAAGACGCTATCACCGCCTGCTGGACGAAGCCTACAAACGTTTCGGTGACGGAGACTATCATTTCATATCTTCACCGGGAAGGACCGAAGTCGGAGGCAACCACACCGACCATCAGCACGGCCATATCGTTGCGGCTTCTCTGGACATCGATAATCTCTGCTGTGTCAAAAAGAACGAAGGCAAGTGTACCTTCATCGATCCTAAATTCAGCGACTGCGTTATCCAGCTCGATGACCTGAGCGTTCATGAAGAGGAAAAGAATACCAGCGCATCTCTGATCAGAGGCATCGCTTCCTATCTTACCGGAAACGGCTATCAGGCCGGAGGCTTTGATGCCGTCTGCGATTCGCAGGTCCTGATCGGATCAGGCATCTCTTCCAGCGCCTGTTTTGAGGTGATGGTCGTCGAGATCTTCAACGCTCTGTATAATGCGGGAACCATCTCTCCGGAAAAGAGAGCCATCATTTCCCAGTATGCCGAAAACAATTACTTCGGCAAGCCTTGCGGACTCATGGATCAGCTGGCCATCTCCGTCGGCGGTTTCGTTGCCGTGGACTTCAACGATCCGGCCAATCCGGTAATCGATTCCTATGACTTCGATTTTTCCGATTACGGCTATAAGCTCCTGCTCATAAACACCAAGGGCGATCATGCGGATCTGACCAATGAGTATGCCGCCATCACTTCCGAAATAAAGGAAGTAGCCCAGGACATGGGCGTCGAATACTTAAGAGACAAGAGTCCCGATTACTTCATCACCCATGTGAAGGAATTAAGGGAACACGTGAAGAATGACAGAGCCGTCTTAAGGTCCTTCCACTACTACAACGAAGATAAAAGGGCCTGCCGTCTGCGGGAAGCCATCGCCAAGAAGGACATCGATGCGGTAATCGATCTGATCAATAAATCAGGACGGTCCAGCTACATGTATCTGCAGAACGTCTATCCGTCTAGCCTGCCTAAGGTCCAGCCTTGTGCCATCGGTCTGGCTATGTCCGACTACATCCTTAACGGACAGGGTGCCTGCAGGATCCATGGTGGCGGCTTTGCGGGTACCATCCAGGCCATCGTTCCTGATGAACTGCTGGATTCCTACCGGCTGGTGCTGTCATCGGTCTTCGGCGAAGATGCGATAATGGAGATCAAGGTCAGACCTTTCGGTACGAAGACCATCATCTAGACATGTTTCAAAAAAGAAATGGCTGATTATCAGCCGTTTTTTTATTGTAAAATTTAGTTATGGAAAAAACATGGATAGAAATAGATCTTAATAAGATCAGACATAACTATCAGCTGATAAAAGAAAAGGCGCCGAACGCCATGATCTGTCCGGTCATCAAGGACAACGCCTACGGGCATGGTGCCGTTAGGCTTGCAAAGCTCTATGAAGAGCTGAAAGCCGACTATTTCGCCGTATCCAATATCGAGGAAGCTCTGGTATTAAGGGAAAACGGCATCACGACGCCGGTACTGATACTGGGTTATACTCCTGTTGACAGGGTAAAGGATCTTCATGATCATGACATCACCCAGTGTATCTACTCATATGACTATGCCAGGGCCGTAAACGATGAAGGCCTTAAGATAAAGTGCCATCTCAAGATCGACAGTGGCATGAACCGTATCGGTTTCAAGGATACTGCCGAAATGGAAAAGGCCTGCAGGCTGGAAAACCTTTCCTTTGAAGGCGTCTTTACCCACTTTTCCGATGTGGACGATAAGGACTTTACCGCACTGCAGTTTCATACCTTCATGAAACACATAAAGGAGCTTGAGGAAAGAGGGATCACCTTCAGGATAAGGCACTGTGCCAATTCCGGGGCTGTTTTCGGCTATCCTGACTATCATCTGGACATGGTAAGGCCAGGCATCGTTTTATACGGTTTAGGCGGTTATGAGGGCTTAAAACAGGCTCTGGAGCTTAAATCCATCATTTCCCACATCAAGACCGTAAGGGAAGGGGAATATGTGGGTTATAACCGCACATACAGGGCTGTAAAGGATACCGTAGTGGCTACGGTGCCTATCGGTTACGGTGACGGTTATCTCAGGTACAACAAAGCCCATAACACGGTAACGGTAAACGGTAAAAAAGCACCGATCATCGGCAATATCTGCATGGACCAGATGATGATCGATATCACCGGCATTGACTGCAGGCTCTATGACGAAGTCCTGATCTACGGCGATCTGGAAGAGATAGCTGCCAATATCGACACCATCTCCTATGAACTGATCTGCACCCTCAATGCCAGAGTACCGGTATATTATAAGGATTAACTGTTTAATCTGAATTTCAATAAATGATATAATTAAGACAAGGAAATACTATGTATCATATTGGGGACTTAAAAAGGTATGTTCGTTGTCCGCGCTATTACTTCTTTTCCAATGAAAAAAACAGTCCTTCGATCAAGTATCTGCGATCTGATGAATCAACAATAGAACTGCTGGTGAAGCATCTTCATCTGGAAGATTATTTTCGCGGTGTCGCCGGCGATATGAATGAACGTTTCTTCAGCGAAAAGGACGGTCATGAATGGTTCGTCAAGACCAGATTCGAACTCAATGATCTCAGGATCAGGATCCCCGTCATGCATAAGGACAAGGATGCCTATGACTTGTATTTCGCCTATCACGGCGTGAATATTAAGGATCTCGATCTCTATTACTACCGCTGCAATCTGGAGATACTGAGAAAGCTCGGTATCACCGTCGACGACGTCTATATCGCCTATATAAACAAGGACTATGTATTCGAGAATGAACTGGATTATGATGAGCTCTTCATCATAACCGATCACTATAAAGGCAAAAGACTGATCGATCTCTTTGATGAAGAGATCGTCGATTACAAGGAGACTATCGGCAGGATCGAGGCTACGAGTCTCGATTCCTACGAAGCCCGCAAGATCAGAGCCTGTCACGGAAGGGAGATCTGTCCCTATTACCATGAATGCTTCCCATATGAAGAGGAACTGCCCGATGATTCGATCCTGACCCTGGTATCATCACAGTACAAGGAGAAGATGTATCAGGAAGGCATCGTGCATCTGAAGGATGCGGACATCGGAAGGATCGAAGGAAACAGAGTCCAGTACGCTCAGATCATGGCATCCAGAAAGGGCGGTCTCTATGTCGACAGGTACAATCTCAGAAGCTTTCTGAAAAATCTTGATAAGAAACCGGTCAGCTTCATCGACTTTGAATGGGATACCTACCTGGTGCCTAAGTATGACGGGATGCGGCCCCTGGATGTGCTGACCTTCGAATATGCCCTTTACATTCTGGACGAAAACGGCGAACTGGAGAATCACAGTTTCATCGGCAGCGGCGACTGCCGCCGGGAATTCGTGGAAGCCCTGATCGAGCACCTGCCTGAAGAAGGGCCGATCGTCGCCTATAATGCCCTGGGTGCTGAATGCCGCAGGCTCAGTGAACTGGCTGAACAGTTCCCGGAATACCGGAAGCAGCTGGATCAGATCAATGACCGCTTCGTCGATCTGGCCGTGCCTTTCGTGGAAGGACTGGTCTATGATATCAGGATGAGAGGCAACTTTACTCTTAAGAAACTCGTCGACATCGTGTCCAGCTACAACTACGGCGACCTGGCCATATCCGACGGCATCAAGGCCGTCAGGAAATGGCGGGACATCGACAAGGGAAATGATGAGATAGATGAAGAGGAGGCCATCAGTGAACTGATCGAATACTGCAGTCTTGATGCCTACGGACTCTACCTGGTCTATAAATGGCTCCTGGAGCTGATTTAATACACCATATAGAAGGAGGAAATATCATGAAATTTGCTATCTATGGTGAGAACGTCACGATCACTGACGAAATGAGAGAGAAGATCGAAGACAAGCTTTCATTTCTGTCAAAGTACTTTGCTGTCGATGAAGCTACGACAGCCCGCTTTACGGTAAAGGTTTACAATGGTTCATTAAAGATAGAGGTTGCGATACCGACAAAGATTGGTTTATGTCGTGCCGAAGTTGTGCACGACGATTTCGAAACAGGCGTCGACCTGGCCATCGACAAGATAGAAGATCAGATCAGAAGACAGAAATCCCGTCTTTCCCGCAGACACAAGGATTCTCTGGCTGAGACATTCGTTGAGGAAGAAAGCGGTGATAACGATATCCCGGTCAAGACCAAGACGGTTTACGCTGATGAAATGGCTTTGGATGAGGCGATACTGCAGATGGAAATGCTGTCACATTCGTTCTTCATCTATAAAGATATCGATGCAGACAGGATCGCCGTTGTCTATAAACGTAACGACGGTAATTACGGATTGATAGAAGTCTCCGATTAGGAGACTTTTTATTGTCGCTTCTTCAGGAAGGGGGATGATTATTGAAGAGGCTTATAGATATGATTGCCAAAAGCTACATGTCATCCAAGCTGATCTTAAGGGAAAACGAACTGGGGATAACCAACAGGTCCAACAGCTATCTGGAACCTTACCGTTTCAATGTCTATCATATTGAGACCGTGGTATCCTGCCTTAATGAAGATGACAGACTGATCATAGCCAACGAAGTGATAGCCGGTAAGAAGGGCGCCTGGTACCATCAGTACATGTCGGCACCAACTTACTACCGTCACCGTAAGGCTGCCTATACAAATTTCCTAAGAAGTTTGTAGTAATAAATGATAAAATTTAAGTATAGATTTAGGAGGATTAATATGTTAAAAGGAATTGCTGCTTCAAGTGGTGTTGCTATAGGCAGGGTCTATAAGCTGGAATCACCGGTCATTGAAGTAAACAATGATTTTAAGGGTGATGCCGAGGCTGAAAAGGAAAGATTCACCAAGGCTCTGGAAAAGACCGTTGAAGACATCAACAAGGTCAAGGAGAAAGCCGCCAACAATCTTTCCGCTGAAGAACTGGCCATCTTTGACGCTCATCTGATGATGGCACAGGATCCGGAATTCGCTTCCCAGATCACGGACATGATCGGCCAGGGCAATACTGCCGATTATGCAGCCAAGAGCGTATCGGATATGATGATATCCATGTTTGAGTCGATGGATGATGCTTATTTCAAGGAAAGGGCAGCTGATATCAAGGATGTTTCCTACCGTCTGTTATGCAATATCCTGGGCCTGACAATTCCTGATTTAACGACTATAGATGAAGAAGTCATCATCGTTGCCGAAGATCTGACTCCTTCGGATACGGCACAGCTCAATAAGAAATATACCTTAGGATTCTGTACCGAGGTCGGCGGACGTACTTCCCATTCTGCCATCATGGCCAGATCTCTGGAGATACCGGCAGTCGTCGGTACCGCTACGGTAATGGCTTCGGTCAAGGCCGGAGAAACCATCATCATGGATGCCCTGGAAGGTGTCGTTATCACTGATCCGACTCCTGAGCAGATAAAGGAATACGAAGAAAAGAAAGAGAAGTTCCTGGAAGAAAAGAAAGCCTTACAGGTACTCATAAATGAAAAATCCGTATCGACTGACGGTCATGAAGTCGAACTGGCCGGCAATATCGGCGGCCCTAAGGATGTCGAAGGCGTCGTCAACAACGGCGGTGAAGGCGTAGGCCTGTTCAGGACCGAGTTCCTGTACATGAATTCCGAACTGGACTTCCCGACCGAAGACGAACAGTTTGAAGCCTACAAGGCCGTCCTTGAAGGCATGAACGGCAAGAAGGTCGTCGTCAGAACGCTGGATATCGGCGGAGACAAGAAGCTCAACTACTTCACTTTCCCTGAGGAAATGAACCCGTTCCTGGGATACAGAGCCATCAGATTCTGTCTTGACAGAAAGGACGTCTTCAGGACCCAGTTAAGAGCCCTGATCAGAGCTTCCGTCTACGGCAGATTGTGCATCATGTTCCCGATGATCGCTACGATCCAGGAATTCTGCGATGCCAAGGCCATCTATGAAGAAGAAAGAGAAAAACTGATCGCCGAAGGCGTCAAGGTTGCCGACAAGATCGAAGTAGGCATGATGGTCGAAATACCGGCTGCTGCCGTACTGGCTGACGAATTCGCCAAACACGCCGATTTCTTCTCCATCGGTACCAACGACCTTATCCAGTATTCGATGGCTGCCGACCGTATGTCTGAAAAGGTATCCTACCTTTATCAGCCTCTGAATCCTTCTATCCTGAGACTGGTCAAGATGACTATCGACGGAGCCCATAAGGAAGGCAAGTGGGCCGGCATGTGCGGCGAAATGGCCGGTGATCCAAATGCCGCTCCGTTGCTGCTGGGTCTGGGTCTTGATGAATTTTCAATGTCTGCAACTTCGATATTGAATGCTAGAAAGATCATCCGTAGCCTATCCAAAAAAGATATGGAAGAGCTAGCAGCTAAAGCCATTTCCTGTCAGACAGAAGCAGAAGTCATGGAACTGGTGAAGGCTACACTTAAATAATGCTATAATAGGGATGCTTAGCATCCCTGTTTTTTTATGAAGAAAGTGATATTCATATCCAGCGGCGGCGGTCATCTGGAAGAACTGCTGGCGCTTAAGGATCTCTTTGATGATGTTGATTATCTTCTGATAAGCGAGAAGACCGATACGACCGCTTATCTTAAGGAAAAATACGAGAACGTTGAGTATCTGGCCTATGGCACCAAGGCTCATCTGTTTTCGTATCTTTTCATTTTTACCTTCAATATCATAAAGTCTTTCTTCATCTTCCTGAGATTTCGACCGGACTATGTGGTATCCACCGGTACCCATACGGCCGTGCCGATGATCAGAATAGCTCATATGTTCGGGAAGAAAACGGTGTGGATCGAGACCATGGCCAATATCAGTACCGGTACCAAAGCCGGTCAGATGGTCTATAAGTACACGGATAAATTCATCGTGCAGTGGCCTGAAATGCTGGAAGTTTATCCGGATGCCGAGTACTGGGGGACGGTGTTCTGATGATATTCGTAAGTTTAGGAACTCAGGACAAACCTTTTAAGAGACTGCTGGATCTTCTGGAAAACAGCAGCATCGAAGATGAAATGATCGTTCAGGCCGGATATACCGATTATGAATCCAGGAAGATGAAGGTCCTGAAATACATCGACAAGCCGCAGTTCGATGAATATTTAAAGAAGGCCGACTGTGTGATCTGCCATGGCGGCGTAGGGACGATAGTAAGTGCCCTCAGTTTCGGGAAGAAGGTCCTGGTGGTACCGCGTCTGGCCAAATACGGCGAACATCACAACGACCATCAGCTGCAGATCGCCGAGGCATACCGTCAAAAAGGTTATATACTGGTAATGTCGGAAAACGATGACATCAATGAAAAGATAAAGGAACTGAAGACCTTTGAACCGAAAGTCTTTGTTTCCAACAATAAAGAATTTGTGCAGAAATTAAAAGATTATATAATTAGTGAGAGGTGAAATTATGGGAAGAGCACATGAAGTAAGAGCTGCAGCAATGGCCAAGACTGCTGCAATGAAATCGAAAGTCTATTCAAGATACGGTAAGGAGATCTACATTGCCGCAAAGAGTGGTGTTCCTGATCCCGACATGAATTTGACACTCAGATCTAAGATAAAGGAAGCCAAGGCCAACCAGGTACCGGCTGACGTCATCAAAAGAGCCATCGAAAAGGCCAAGGGCGGATCCAATGAATCATATGATTCCTTAAGATACGAAGGTTTCGGACCGGGCAGCGCGACCATCATCATCGACTGTCTGACCGACAATTCCAACAGGACCGTGGCGGCCATGAACCAGTGTTTCAATAAGGCCCACTGCAAGCTGGGCGTCAAGGGTTCCGTATCCTTCAATTATGACAACCTTGGCGTACTGTCTTTCAAGTATGACGATGAAGACAAGATGCTGGAAACACTGATCGATGCCGACGTCGATGTCAACGACATCGAACTGGAAGACGGCGAAATGACGGTCTATGTCGTACCTACCGATCTCCATAAGGCTCAGGAAGCCATCGATGCCCTGATCCCGGATTGCGAGTATTCGGTCTGTGCCATCAAGATGCTTCCGCAGGAATACGTCAAGCTGGAAGATGAGCATGACAAGGAGATGTGGAACAGACTGCTGACACTTCTGGATGACGTAGAAGACGTCCAGGAAGTATTCCATAACGTAGAAGAGTAGCTTAGCTGCTCTTTTTCTTTACCGATAAAAAAAGCTCTTACGAGCTTTTGTTTTTTTAACCTAATGTTGAAACTTTTTTAGCTAAGCGGGCTTTCTGCCTGGCAACATAGTTCTTATGTTTTAAACCGTCGCTTACAGCTTTATCTAAAAGAGAGTTAGCTTCGTTGAAGGCCTTTGCTGCAGTTTCCTTATCGGCTTCCGCAACAGCTTTATCAACTTTCTTCAAGGCCGTTTTCAGTCTGGACTTGTTGGATACGTTGATGAGATTCTTCTTCGCATTGGTCAGAGCTCTCTTTTTCTGAGACTTAATATTTGCCATAGATCCTCCTTATCAATAACGCTTATTTATTATACATAAGACATACTAAAAATGCAATTTTAAAGGCTTATTTTTTAAGATGGAAGGCATGTTATAATTTTAAGGTATGAATGAACGCATCGTCTTTATGGGTACACCGGAATTTGCCGCCAACGTGCTGGAAGGACTTATCAAGCATTCCTATAACATCGTGGGCGTCGTTACCCAGGCTGATAAGAAAGTCGGCAGGAAACAGATCCTGACGCCGTCCCCGGTCAAGGAGATAGCTTTAAGATACTCGCTGCCGGTCTTTACTCCTCATAAGATCAAGGAAGACTATGAAGATATCCTGAAGCTGGGACCCGATCTTATCATCACTTCAGCCTATGGCCAGTTCGTACCGGTCGAACTTATCGAATACCCAAGATACAAAGCCATCAATACTCACGGTTCCTTGCTGCCTAAATACAGAGGCGGAGCGCCGATCCAGCGTTCGATAATAAACGGTGATGACAAGACCGGCATCAGCATCATCTTCATGACCAAGGGCATGGATCAGGGTGATATCCTTTATACCAGGGAACTTCCTATCGGCATCGAAGATACCAATACGACGCTGTTTGCGAAGCTCAGCGATCTGGCCCTGGAAGCTCTGCTGGAATTCCTGCCTGGTTTTTTTGCGGGTAATTTTAAAAGAGTACAACAGAATGAAGAAGAGGCGACTTTTGCCTATAATCTCAAAAAGGAAGACGAATTCATTTCCTTTAATGACGATGTAAGAAAAGTCTATGACCACATCAGAGGACTGCTGGATGACCCCGGTGCCTACGGTATCCTGAAGGATAAGCAGTACAAGTTCCTGAAGGTATCCTTCGAATACGGTGAAGGCTGTGAGCCGTCACTGTTCAGGGGACTGGAAAACGATTACCTCAGAGTCGACTGCCGGAACGGTTTCATAAAGATATTTAAAATAAAGCCTGAAGGCAAAAACGGTATGGATGCCCGAAGCTTTTATAACGGTGCCGGCAGATCACTGACCGGAGAACGCTTTAAAGAAAACTATGAATGACAAGATAAGAAACTTTTCCATCATTGCCCATATCGATCACGGCAAGTCAACGCTGGCTGACCGTATTTTGGAACTGACCGATACGGTATCCAAGAGAGAGATGGTCAATTCCCAGATCCTCGATTCCCTGGATCTGGAACAGGAAAGAGGAATAACCATTAAGCTCAACGTCGTCCAGATCAAATACAAAGCCAAAGACGGTGAAGAATATACTTTTCATCTGATCGATACGCCGGGACACGTCGACTTCAGCTACGAGGTCTCAAGGTCTTTAGCTGCCTGTGATGGAGCGATCCTGGTCGTCGACGCATCCCAGGGCATCGAAGCCCAGACGCTGGCCAATACCTATCTGGCGTTAGACAATGACCTGGAGATACTGCCGGTCATCAATAAGATCGACCTGCCTAGTGCCGACATCGAAAGGACCAAGAAGGAGATCGAAGACGTGATCGGACTGGACTGTTCCGAAGCCCCGTGCATCAGTGCCAAGAGCGGTGAAAACGTTGAAGACGTCCTGGAAGGAATAGTGAAGCATCTTCCTTGTCCGAAAGGCAATGCGGACGACCCATTAAGAGCTCTGGTCTTCGATTCCTATTACGATTCCTACAGAGGCGTCGTCGTCTTCATATGCATAAAGGATGGAAGCGTCAAGGTCGGCGATCATATAAGGATGCTGCATTCGGGTACGGAATACGAAGTGACGGAACTGGGTGTCAAGACGCCTAACGAAGTGAAAAGAGAGAGACTGGAAGCCGGAGAAGTCGGCTATCTCTGTGCATCGATAAAGTCCATAAAGGACGTCTTTATCGGTGATACGATAACATCAGTCGAGAGACCTTGCAGGGAAGCACTGCCTGGTTATAGGAAGATGAATCCGATGGTATACTGCGGCATGTATCCTACCGACAACAATAAATACAACGACTTAAGAGATGCTCTGGAGAAACTGCAGCTCAACGATTCGAGCCTGACCTTTGAAGCCGAATCTTCAAAGGCACTGGGCTTCGGTTTCCGTCTGGGCTTTCTGGGTCTTCTTCATATGGAAGTGGTACAGGAAAGACTGGAAAGGGAATACGGGCTCAATCTTATCGCAACGGCTCCTTCGGTCGTCTATAAGGTAACGCTTACCGACAAGACGGAAGTCTATATCGATAATCCGTCGATGATGCCGGACAATACGCTGATCGACCATATCGAAGAACCTTACGTCAGGGCCAGCATCATGGTGCCAAACGAGTTCATCGGGCCGGTCATGGAACTGTCCCAGAACAAGCGCGGTATCTATAAGGACATGGTCTATCTCGACGACAACCGCAATCAGCTTATTTATGAAATGCCTTTAAGCGAGATCATCTTCGAATACTTCGACAAGCTCAAGTCGGTATCAAGAGGCTATGCCTCCCTCGATTATGAACTGATCGGCTACCGTCAGTCTTCGCTGGTCAAGATGGACATCCTTTTAAACGGCGAAGTGATCGACGCCTTGAGCATCATCGTCCATAAGGACTTCGCCTATGACCGAGGACACAAGATAACCGTTAAGCTCAAGGAGCTGCTGCCTAAGCAGCAGTTTGAAATACCTGTACAGGCCGCTATCGGCAACAAGGTCATTGCCCGTACCAATATCAAATCCCTCAGAAAAGACGTCCTGGCCAAGTGCTACGGCGGTGATGTTTCCCGTAAGAAGAAACTGCTGGAGAAGCAGAAGGAAGGCAAGAAGCGGATGAAAGCAGTAGGCAGCGTGGAAATACCGCAGGAAGCTTTCATGGCCGTTCTTGCGCTTGATGATGACAAGAACTGACCATTTATATATCCATGTCCCGTTCTGTAAGACGATATGCGCATATTGCGATTTTTGTCATGTGGTATACAGGGAAGAAACGGCCGAGAGATGGCTGAAAAGACTTGAAGAAGACTTCGCCGAAATAAAAGATGAAGGATATTCCACCGTTTATATAGGAGGGGGAACACCGAGTTCCTTGAATATCAGGCAGTTAAGAGAGCTCCTGGATATCGTCAGACCTTTCAGCAGGAAGACAGAAGAATATACCATCGAGATCAATCCTGAAAGCATCGACGAGGAAAAGGTCCTTCTTCTGAAGGAATACGGCATCAACAGGGTATCGATAGGTCTGCAGTCTTCGGATGAGCGTCTTTTAAAACTGATGAACAGGCATCATTCATTTGAAGACGTCAGAAAGACCGTGGAGCTTTTAAGGAAGCACGGCTTAATAAACATATCCCTGGACGTGCTTTATTCCCTGCCTTCCCAGACCATGGATGATCTTAAGAAGACCGTAAAAGACGTACTGGAGCTTGACGTGCCGCATGTCTCCCTTTATTCACTGACGATAGAGAAGGGAACCATATTTGACCGTCTCGGCTATCAGCCGCTTGATGAAGAGACGGAAGCCGACATGTATGAGTACATCGGGAAGGAACTTACGGATAAGGGCTACATCCATTATGAGATAGCCAACTTTGCAAAAGAAGGATTCCAGTCAAGGCACAACCTCGGCTACTGGAACTATGACGATTACCGCGGCATGTCCTGCGGTGCCGTAGGCAAGATCCATCATAAGCGCTATACCATGACTTCCGATCTTAAGGATTATCTGGAAAAGAAAGACATCATGGAAGTCGAAGACATCGCCACCAGGGAAGAAGCCTTCGAAAACATCATGATGTCCCTTAGGACCATCTACGGTCTTGATCTTAAGCTGTTTAAGGAAAGATACGGTATAGACTTTACTGATGAATATAAAGACGCAATAGAAAAGAATAAGGACCATCTGCTTATAAAGGATGATCACTGCATCTGTAAGGACGGGGAGATACTCAATACTATCCTTATCGATTTCATTAAGGAATGAAATAAGCGCTCACATAGAGCGCTTATTCAGTATTTACTGATAGGGTCTTACCCGTTAGCTATTATAATTTCTCAGCTGCTTCCTTAACTGCTGCGATCAGGTCTTCTTCTACTTTCTTTCTGTTGATGTTGGAAATCAGACCGAAGATTCTGATTGTAGGTCTGCCTAAATCACCATGATATGGGCAGGTAGTGCAGATTACATCATAGTTCTGATGTTCGTTTGGTAATGCAGCGATTGAAGTTGTAGTAACATCTACATCATAACCAGCAGCTGCACAAACCTTCTCGGTTTCATGTTTAGCAACAGAAGAAGTAGCAATACCGCTACCACAAGCAACTAAGATTTTTAATTTTCTAGCCATTAATAATCCTCCTCACAATTAAACAGAAAGCCGCTCGGAAGTTGTTACATTTGAAAGCGCTTTCCACTATTATTGTACTTTATTTTTAGGGCATTTCAACAAAAATAATCAATTAATCATAAATTTAACAAATTGACCTTATATCATCACAAACATTCATAAAAGCATCAAAACGGCCATTATCCGTGCCTTATGCACGGTATTACAGGAGGAAGTATGCTATCATTTAGTTGACAAATAAAAAGGAGAAAACCAAATGAGTGAAAAAATGAAAGCAGTTCTTTACTACGGACCTGGACATCTGGAGATCGGTGAAGCAGACAAGCCGACAGCCGGACCTGGTGAAGTAGTGATCAAAGTCGTTTCAGCCACTACCTGTGGT